>NZ_KB889964.1 GCF_000372845.1 Methylocystis rosea SV97 | reverse complement strand
TCCTCGACGACTTGCGGCGCCTGGCCCGGATATTCCGTATAAACGATCGCTTGCACATCGGAGAGATCGGGAATGGCGTCGAGTGGCAGTGCGCGCAAGGCATAGACGCCGCCTGCGGCCGCGAAGGCAGCGCCCACGAATATGAGCAAAAGGTTGCGCGCCGACCAGGCGATGAGACGGGCGATCATTTGCCCGCCTCCGCTTGGTCGAGAGCTCGTAACGCCGCCTTCAAATTGCTTTCGGCGTCGATGAGGAAGTTTGCGGCCGTAACCACGCGTTCGTTTTCGCTCACGCCGCTCTTGATTTCGATGAAGCCTTCGCCGCGCCGGCCGATCTTGACTTCGCGCGGCTCGAAGCGCCCTTCGCCCTTGTCGACAATCGCCACTTGCCGTTTACCGGTGTCGATGACGGCGCTTTCTGGCGCCGTTAGCACCTTCTCGTTTCCGCCGGCTGCGATCTCGACCTCCGCATACATATCTCCCCGCAGCAACCCGTCGGGGTTCGGCAGTTCGATTCTGACGCGCGCCGTTCGTGTCTCCATATTGAGATGGGGATAAATTAGCGCGACTTGTCCCTTAAAGGATTGATCGGAATACGCCCTTGGCCGCACGTCGACCTTTTGTCCGGGCTGGATCAAGGCGATGTCCCGCTCGGGGATGTCCGCCAGCACCCAAACTAGGGAATGATCGACGATGCGAAACAGCATGTCCCCTGGCGCGGCGCGCATGCCGTTAGTCGCCGCCCGCTCCAGGACATGGCCGTCTTGCGGCGCGGGCCATGCAATCACACGTGGAACGCTGCGGGCGCGCCCGATCACAGCGATGGCGCTTTCGTCGAGGCCGAGATTGACGAGCCGCCGCTTGGCTCCCTCCAGACGCTGGGCGTCGATCCCGCCGCCACGCCGCATGTTGAGGACGGCGACATATTCGGCGGCTGCGCTCGAAAGATTCGGCCCATACACGCGCATCAGCGTCTGGCCCTTGCGAACGTAATCGCCCTCCGCAAACTTCCCGACCGACTCGATGAAGCCTTCGAAGCGCAGGGAGACGATCGAGATACGTCGCGGGTCGAAGTCGATCCTGCCCGTCGCTCGAACAGGGACGCTCAGCGTCCGGCGTTGGACGGGTTCGGAGCGAACGCCGGTCTTTTGTAGTTTTCCGGGGCTGATCGTGATGGTCGCGCCGTTCTCCGCCTCGTCCTCGTAGACGGGAATGTAATCCATTCCCATCTCGTCCTTCTTGGGAACGGGCGATGTGTCAGGCAGGCCCATTGGATGGCGATAGAAGCGCACGCGTCGCTCGCCGCCTCTCTTGGCGGCGCCTGCAGGAGGCTTTTCCTCGAAACTCACATCCTCGCTGGCGCGCACCGGCAGATAATCTTTCCCCGCCGAAGTTTTCTTGGGCGTCGAGGAATAGGTTGGGCGACCGTCGGGATCCCGGTAGTAAATGATCGGGCCTGTCGTTGCAGGCGCCTTGCCCGAGATACCAGACCCGGCGTCGCCCATCGTTTCTTTGGGTGTGACCCATTTGAAACGTCTCTCGACCAGCCAGGCGAGGCTGGCCGCGACGACGACAAAGCCCAAAAGAATAACGATGTGACGGCGAGTCATAGAGAGCCTCCCGCCAGACGTTCAAGCTCAGCGTATCTGGCTTGCTCTTCGACTTTGAGCTTAAGAAATTCGAGTTCGATCGCTCGCAGGCGTCGTTCCGCTTCCAGAGACGTCGCCAAGTCCGCGGCTCCAGCCGCAAAGCCGCTGCGCGCCGTCTCTACCGACAGGCGCGCCGGATTGAGCTGGCGTTGTTCGACAATGCGGATCGCCTTGCGCACCGCTTCCAAATTGAACCATGCCTCGGCGACATCGCCGTCGAGCCGGATTCGGATGGCGTCGTAGCGCATCTGGGCGGCGCCGAGTCGTGAACTGGCGGCGCGCTGTTCGGCGTCCTTTGCCTCATATTGCAGCGGGACTTTGAAATTAAGCATGAACTGCCCGGTGTTGTCGCCAGTGGGACGCTGCACAAAGGTCGCTCCAACGGTAACGTTTGGGTAGTAATTCAGATCCGTAAGCTCCTTCGTTCCGGTCGCCGCGCGGACTTGCGCGCTGGTCGTCGCGAGAGCTGGATTGGCGACTCTCGCGAGCTCCTGAACGCCGGCGAGCGTCAGCTTTGTTTTCAGCGGCCGAAAGCCTCTGGGAATAGCGAGCGGCGCCAGCGAGTCGCGGCCGATCAGGGCGTTTAAGCGAGCAGCGGTGGATTTAGCCTCGCCCTGACGACGCGCGACCTCTGTTTCAGCCGTCGCCGCCTCGATCTCGGCCTTGATCACTTCCTGCTGGTCGACCGAGCTCGCGCCATAACGCAAGCGCAGGAGCGCGAGAATTTCGTCGAGCCGGCGCTTTAATCCAAGCGAAAGGTCGATCGCCCGATGCGCGGCGCCGTATTGCGCATAGGCGGTTTTGACGCGGGCGATCAAATCTGTGGCGACGGCGCGACTCTGATGCCTCGCAGCCTCGGCGTCGGCCTCTGCGACGCCGCGCTCCAGATCGAGTTTGCCCCAAAGTTTGAATTCCTGTTCGAAGCCGATCCAACGCTGGCCGACACCGCGTCCATTCACGTCCCACGCCTGCAGCGTTACCGTCGGATCGGCGAGCACGCCAGCCGCGCCCACTTTATGTGCTGCCGCATCGGCATCCAGCGCCGCCGCAGCCAGTTCGGGGCTAAGCTGCTTCGCAAGCGCGACAACGCTTTCGACGGAGGCGCCGGGCAAGTTTCGTTCAGTCGCCGAAAGCGATGTTGAGCCCATCAATATCGCCGCCGACCCTACAAATGAGATGGCGCGAAGGCGCGGCTCTCGATTCATGGCGCCACCTTTAGAATTAGTCGGCTCTGGAGCGTGCCGCTCTCGCCCTGCACCTTTGCAGCGAGCGATATCCGCCACGTTCCCGCATCAGTCAGATCGACCTTGAAGCGATAAACTCCGGGATCGGGGCTTGGCGCCGCTTCGATCATGCTGGTCATCGACTCCATGCCATCTGGAGCCATGTCGAGACGCATCGCGAAGATCACCGCGTTTGGCGCCGGCTTGTCGTCGGGCTTATGGACGAGACTCACCGATACGATCGCTTGCCCCGTCTTGAATTGCGCTTCCACGAGTCGGAACTCATAGTCGTTGATGTTGGCGCGAGCGCGCGGCGCTGAGCTCAAGATGGCAAGCGCGACCAGCGCGAATAAGCGCGCCTTGCACGAGGTCACGAGCATCATCAGATTGTCTCCGTATTCCATTCATGCGCATGGTCGTCGAGCGGATCGCAGAGCTGCGCTCAATCCCGATAAGGGACATCATCGCGGCTTGCGCGATCGATGCGACAACGGCGCTGGTTCTTGCGGGAAGGGGAGCCTGGAAGCGATCTCCCGTCGGGCTAGCCGGCGACCGCTTGAAGTCGCGCAAATCTGCTCCCGGCGCTACCGTGAGCGAGATTGTTCTTTCGGCTTTAGACGATTGGAGGTCGGAGAGCTGGCGGGCTTCGTAATCCGCCGCGCTCAATGTCGTCGGAGGGAATTAGCGACGGCGCACACACCCAAAGCACGGCATCAACGAATGGTTGAAACTGCGGAAGCGCTGCTTGACTTGGTCCGCACAGGATCTCAGCGCACATGGGGAGTGCTGCGCCGTCATCGCCGCTGTGGCCGGGACAATCGTCCATGCCCATTTCAATGCAGGCATGGTTCATCTTCGCGGCAAAAGCTCCGCCCCCAGCTAAAGCTGTAGTGAGAACAACCGCAGAGATCAAAAGGCGAAGGCAGCGGAGCATTTCGCTACTCTGTCAGCCGCAAACTACCATGGCAAGCCCCAACTCATTATATGATCGCGGCCAAGGTTACCCGGCCGTAGAGTAATTGCCGCGCCGCGCGGCCGGATCACCAATACCGAGTTCCTCGCGGGTGACGGCGCGGCGTAAGCCTTCCCCCACCAGCTTTTTACCTTCGCCGCTTGTCTGAGCAGGGCGGCGAGGGCGGCCACGAATGTTGCCCTAAATCGTGTTTCGTAAATTGTAACGGAAAGTACTAAATTGAAATTTCTGCACTGCCTGCCATGGAGTTATGTGCTCATGGCGGCGGCTATCAATCAGATCAAAGTCAGGCGCTAAGAGCGCGCTAAGGCTTTCAGCGCTGTGCCGCGCAACCGGAAGGCCGCTGCACTTCTCAGGGCCGTCGAGCGCAAACGTCCCGATAATCAAGTGACCGCCGCGCTTGAGCGCCTGCTTGAGCCGTTGGATGTAGGCCTGCTGTACCTTCTCGTTGGTCAGGAAGTGGAAGGCGGCCCGATCATGCCAGACGTCATATGTATCTGTCGGCTGCCATTCCGTCGCATCGGCTATGATCCACTTCACCGCCTCACCTTTGTCGCCAAGCCGAGCACGCGCTGAGTTGAGCGCGGCGGCCGATAAGTCCAGGACGGTGATGTTCTCGAAGCCCTGCGCCAGAAGATTGTCGACTAGGCGGGATGCGCCGCCGCCAACATCTATGATGGCCGATGACTGCTGCGCGCCGACAAGCTGGAGCAATCGGAGGGATTCAGTGGGGGGTTCCTCAAACCAGCTAACTTCGGCCTCGCCCTTGGTCGTGTAAATGTTTTCCCAGTGCGCTTGCCGGTCAGTCGGTGTCATCGCTGTCCCTCGAGGCTTAGCTGCTCCGTCGTATAAATCGGAATTATGCGCGTTTCTGCGTCGTCAATATATCGAGCACCGGACACGAGGGGGCAGGGTCGCCAGAACAGCGGGCGACCGTCTCGGCAAGAATGCGCTCAAGTTTGGCGAGATCGGCGAGCTTCGCCCGCACTTCGTCGAGATGCGTCTGCGCAACCTCTTGCACCTCCGCGCAGGAAGCGCGGGTCGGTTCGGCAAGAGCCAACAGGGTGCGGATTTGCTCGATGCTGAACCCGAGTTCGCGAGCGCGGCGAATAAAGGCCAGCCTTCGGATATGGCCTTCTTCATACGCGCGATGCCCGCTCGCCGTCCGCGCCGGCGGCGGCATGAGCTTGATGCGCTCATAATATCGCACGGTCTCAAGATTAACGCCCGCCGCCGACGCAAGCCTTCCAATTGTCAATGGCCGCCTGGACATGCGCGATTATTTCTCTTGCACCCGTAGCCGCTACGGGGTGCAGGATAGCCCAACCGTCGAGGAAGGGCGAACCATGACCATCGACAACGCCACAGACGAAACAACGCCAAACGCTTCATCTCCAGCCGCTTCGCCGGCCGCGCCCAAGTGGCTTGCGGCATTGGGGTTGGCAGCTGGTCTCGGGGCGGTCATCGCCTCTTCCTGCTGCGTCATCCCGCTCGGGCTCGCCGCGGTTGGTGCGGGGGCGGGCGTTTTCAGCGGCCTTGAATTGCTAGCCGAATGGCGCGTCCCGCTCCTATCCATCAGCGCCTTGGCCATTGTTGGGGGATGGGGCGCATGGTGGTGGAAGCATCCTGATGCTTGCGTTGCGGGTTCGAGCTGCACGTCGTCCGAACGCTCACGCGCAACACTGACGCTGCTCCTATGCGCCTCGGCCGTCGTACTGGGGGCAGCAAGCTGGGGCTATATCGACCCTATGCTCATCAAGTTCGCTCGGGGGCGTTGAAATGCAACTCGTCGCAACAATCACCTGCCCGTCGTGCGGCCATCAGTCGACGGAGACGATGCCAACGGATGCCTGCCAATTCTTTTACGAATGCAAGGGCTGCGGCGTGCTGCTCAAGCCGGACGCGGGCGACTGCTGCGTCTTCTGCTCTTACGGCGATCTGCCGTGCCCACCAATTCAAGAAGCGAGAGAGCGTGGTAACGCCACCGAATGTTGCTTCGGCGCGTAAATTTCAGGGGGATGCCTAGACATCTGGACTAATTCGTCTCCGCGCGCTGCAGGCCTGAAAATCGGAGGAAAAGTTCATGCCAGCGTTGGCGCAATCGATATACTTCACTTGACAGGGGGCATCGAGCAAGGTCTTCGCCTTTTGCTCCGGACTGCGCCGCCGGGGCGGAAAAGAAACTGCACGGCGCGGCGCTGAATAGTTTCATGAAAAGTGCGATAGGGATGCCGCCGCTGCCTCGTGTGAATCAAGAAAAAATTGCATGGCGCTGCGAAGACCAGCTTCACGAAGAAATGCATCAAGGACGCTACGGCGACTCCGAACGCTCAATAACGCGCCGCGGTCAAAGATCTCAACGCCCTCGCCTCCACGCTGGCCGAGCGGCTTGTGAAGCGCACCGCGGAAATAGTGGCGAGCGAAGCTGGGCGCGCGTGATTGAGCGCCGTTAAAAAGCTATCTTCTGAGCAGCGCGCCGAGGCCGTCGCGATGTATGCCAAATGTCAAGACGCTCGACTCGTTGTCGTTGCTCCTTACAGAACCGTCCAGGTAATTATGCGCGAGGCGAAGGAAGCGCCGTCATCGCCGGCAAACGGGAAGGCCGAACGCGGTCCGGTCTTCCTGAAAGACGGGCGAGGACTCGGACGTGTGGCGCCGAAGGCGATGAGGTAAGATTGAAGCGACTGCATGTCGACCGGAAGGGCGCGACGATCGCGTTAAGCGAAAACCCCTCGAATCGCCCCGAAATCCTGCACAAGCGGGAGTTCAAAGTGCGCGGCCGGGTGATATGGTGGGACGATCGATTGTAAGGCGTTTCGAAGAGAGGTAATTTGAAGTGCCTCGCGCTTGTTGCCTCGCGCATTGCGTTGTCTTAATTATTAGGAGGCTTGCCTCATGCTTTTCCAGATCACAATCGACTGTAGCACTGCGGCGCTTGGCGGAGATTCAGTCTCGCGGAGTCAGGAACTCGCCAACATTCTAATTGCCGTCGCCGCGGATTTGTTGGACCAAGGTTTAGCGCCTGGCGACAAACTGCCTTTGAGTGACCGCAATGGTCACTCTGTCGGAATGGCCCAGCTGACCGAGCAACCCAGCATGCTCGCTTCGAGTGCGCTCCTAAAGCAGCACGCTGGAGGCGAAGCTGATCGTCTACGCGAAACAGGTGGCCAAGCGCGGCCATTGCATCGGGATATAATCCGGAAGCTGCCAAGCGGTTCGCCGAACACGCCACGGTAAGCCACAGCGCCGACGACTACGTTTGCGGCGACGTTCATACGAGCACGGTTGAGGGCTATCGCTCATCGCAAAGGCCTCCGAATAGGACGACCTTGTGAATCACGCCTCAATCAAATTTAATAGGTCCTGACCTAGGCTTTCCTGACGAATTCCGTACGCAGCACGAGCCCTTTTACTTTCTCAGCGCGGCAATCGATTTCGGCCGGATCATCCGTGAGTCGGATATTTTTGATCAAGGTCCCGCGTTTTAAGACGGCGGATGAGCCCTTAACCTTCAGGTCCTTTATCAAGGTCACGGAATCGCCGTCCTTGAGCACTGCGCCATTGCTGTCTTTTACAACTACCGTCATCAGGCCCTCCGCGCGTGCCATAGCGGATAATGCGCATCGTTATATTCACCGAGTGGCCCGTTTGCATATCCCAGTCAGTTCCAAGGGGAAAAGCCTCGGTTAGATCGAGGAAGCCGAGCTTGACCCGCTTGCCGTGCTGATCGGCCAGCCGCGTCGGCAATCCTATTGGAAAGCGCCTCCCAAAACGCGGCGCGGGCGGCATCTCCGTTACGCCGAAAGGGTTCGGCCTGGCCCTTGAATGCCTCCCGCATTGATACAATCTCTCCTTCCGTCGCCTCGCCGGCAAACGTTCGAACTGCTTCGAAAGTCCCGCTGTCGACCCGACCTGTCTGCCTTTTTCATAGAGAATTTCACCTGCTGGAAGCCCGTCAAAGCAACCTCTGAGCGCATGACGCCATGGCCGACAGTCGCGCAAGCCGCTTGGCGTTGGAAGGCGCGAGCACCCACGGGAAGTTCTATGCAGAGGCGCGTCACGCAATGGCGTCGCTAGCAGACGACGCCTTGCAGGAATGGATCGTCTCGCCGCGGGTCAAGAGACCAGCACGTCACAGACGAACAAATCTGAGCGCCTGTCGCCTTTCACTTCGTGGGCAGTCCGCTGAAGCGCCTCCTCATTCAGCCAACATTCAGTGGCTCGATGGGAATTAATGGGAAGGGGCAGAAGGAGATCAGCATGTTGCGCAAACTGTCTCTAGTTACGACTTTGGCCGCGGCTTTGACGCTTCCGACTGTCGCTCTGGCCTGGGATGGTCATGGCGGCGGCTGGGGAGGCGGCGGTCATCATGGCGGTTGGGGCGGCGGCGGTTGGGGTCACGGTGGAGGCTGGGGAGGCGGCGGGGGATGGGGCGGTGGCGGTTGGGGCCGTCGAGGTTGGGGCGGCTATGGAGGCTACGGCGGTTACGGCGGCGGCTACGGGGGCTGCTGGCGTTGGTATGGACAGTGGGTGTGGGTCTGTTGAGGATTTCGGCAACGTCGCTCCGGCTTTTGTGCCAACGACGAAGGCCGGAGCGTTCGGTGAACTGGTTAGGCACGGAAGTACTCGCGCGTCCTCGCCATGCGATCAACTTTTAGCCCAATTGATCAACTCTGCTCCGTTTGATCTGGATCGGAGAGGAACTCTGATGAAATCGTTTGCTTGTATTGCGCTTGTCGCAGCGACCACACTCTCCCTTGGCGGTTGCTACACGCCCCAGGATCGCGCGCTCGGGGGTGCTGCTATCGGCGGGCTTGGCGGCGCTGGCATAGGCGCTCTGGCGTCTGGTGGAAGAGCCGGTGGAACTCTCGCCGGCGCCGCAATCGGCGCTGCGGGCGGCGCCGCGGCCGGCGCGCTGACTGCGCCTCCACCGCCTCCGCCGCCGTATTACTATTGAGTTCGCGCACGAGAAAAGATCCCGCGCCCTACACTTCGCCGCTCCGCATCCGCAAGAGCGGCGAGTCCTTCGGGCGTTAGGCGGAAGCCGCTGTGTAGCCTTGCTCGCTCGACCAAGCCTCGATCAAGTCAGGTCCATCGTAAAATTCGATCCGATGGTTGTCCCCTGAATTCTTGTATCGCGCGACGGCTCCGCCGAAAGAGCTGCGCGCCTGGATCGTTTCGCGATTTCGCAGAGTGCCGAGCTCTTTGCCGTTTTTTGAGATCACAATGGTATATCGAGGTTCGCACGGCCGATAGGCGTTCATTGTCGCGCTCCTATTGTCGAATCGCCGAACTCAATGCTCTCACGGTCGATGAGTCATGATGATGGCGGAAAGCAAGAAGAAGAACGCCGTCGGCCACGGTTGGGCTGTCGAACAGCGGAGAGCACGACGGGCGCGTAAAGAAAGATAGAGGGTCTTCGCGGAACCATCAGATGTGCATATGGGACCGTTGCTTCGGCTGTAGAGCTCGGCATTTAACTGCCTTAAAGGTGAGCCAAGGAAGCGAAGCCTTGAGAAGGAGATCGCAGCCCTCGCGGCTGGCGTCAATTATCCGACCGAACGAATTTCGACCGTTGTGCTGTTCGGTCCCGTCTATCAAAAGGTTCTGGCGGAGGCCGAGGAGTGGGGCGCCGAGGTCGTCGTTGTAGGCTCCCACCGGACAGGAATGGATCGGTTTCTCATTGGCTCCAACGCCGGTGCCATTAGTACACCACGCAAAGTGCTCAGTGCTTGTCGTGCGGTCTTCGCCTCGACCGCTCCTTGATGTCGGCCGCCGGGCCCAACGTAGGCGCCGGCGACTTACTCTGATGGAGCGCTCAGCTTGGCGGGAAGTTGCGCCCGGATCACATCCGCGATTCTCTCAATGGCGGTCACCGCGTCGTGTGCGCGCCGTTCCGATGCGGCCAACTCTGCCGTCTTGGAGACGAGTTGTGATTGCAGTGTTTTGAGCTCGTGATGCGCCTGCTCGACGGCAGCAGACATTTGCTCGATTTGAGCCTCGGCCAAGCGCAGCATAGTCTCTGCGCGTTCGGCGCGGAGCTCCGTGTGGCCCAGCTCTTCCTTCACCGCATCGGCGACTTCATGAGCGCGCATTAGCGCTTGAGCTGCCTGCTCATCGAATGCTTTGATCGCCGCCGCTGTTTCCGACACAAGATTTAGCGCGGCGGCGACATCGTAGCTCTCACGGGCAGGCTGACGCGCCAAACCCTCGTTGCCGCCGATGGTTTCGTCCTTGGATTGGTTCAAATCGGGCGCATTCATTGACGCCTCCGGCCATCGTCCGTTTGGGCTTGTCGGGTATCGTCACACTATTGGCTTCATGATAAAGAGTCCGGCATAATTTCAGTCTGCTGACGGGCGAGCGTTTCGCCAGTCGCCAGAAGGGCTCTCCGAGTCACCTGACGTTCTGCGATGGCTGCGCAAGTGAACCGCAAAACGGCGACAGCGCGGGCGAGCGAAGAATCATGCCGTCGTGCAAATTACGTCGAAAGGTGCAAACTGAGGGTCTGGAGGCCCTAGTTCCAAGCGAGGTTGCGCAATGGTGAAATTTGGCATCTTGGCGATGCTGGAAGCGAAGATCGGCAAGGAGCACGAGGTTGCAGCATTCTTGAAATCCGCGCTGCCGCTCGTGGAAGCAGAGCCGGGCACAGTCTCGTGGTTCGCGATCCGAGTGTCATCCACCACTTTCGGCATTTTTGACGTCTTCCATGACGCAGCCGGCAGAGATGCTCATCTTGCGGGCGAGGTCGCGAAGGCGCTCACGGCAAAGGCTCCGGAGCTTTTCTCCCAGTCGCCAAAAATCGAGAAAATTGATGTGCTGGCGTCTAAGTTAGGTTGAAGCGCAAAAAAAACGCCCCGATTGTCGATGTGACGGTAGGAGCGTTTCTGCCGCCGGCGGAGAGATCGACACCAGCGGATTGCAGAAATCGTAAACCTTCGCTGCGTCCGCCGCAACTCCTCGGTGAGATCTCGAACGCGAGCGAGCCGACCATCGTTGCTGCGGGAGGCGAATGCGCCAGACGCAGACGAAGAGCGGGGGCATGGTGTTGTTGGTGGGGCGCTAATGATCGCTCCTCCCAGGCCTCTGCGCCGGATTTCATAGCCGTCGCGATATGTTCTCGACGGCCGTCGCTCTGTATTCTTCAGCGATGGGACCAGCAAGGAATGAACCAGAAATTCGACGGAATGTGCTGCGTCTTAGACGTCTTCCATCTCAAGCTCTCCAGCAACTCCTCTCCGGAGGACAGCCTGCCTGGATAAGAGGCGTCAACATTCGAGCGGCCGGACAGCCGCCTACGATAATGCGGCACCTAGTGTTGAGGACGGTTATGACTTGGAGATCCAAATGACGATATGCAGTGATGCTCTCGTTTCTAGCGCGATTGTGCATTCATGAGCATGCGCTTCGACACGTGGAGTTCGAAAAACTGGGAAAGAGGCTAGGCCAGGCTCGTCCATTTGAGCACAGCGGCGACCACTAAATATTGTGGGGTAGATTGGCGGATGCATTCGCAAATAAAGTAAAAATGCTAACTAAAACAACAAGTTACAAGCATGTATGGCGGAAGGGGTGGGATTCGAACCCACGGTGGAGTTGCCCCCACGCCGGTTTTCAAGACCGGTGCCTTAAACCACTCGGCCACCCTTCCGCGTCGGTCGTGATATAGCACGCGTCGTCTTTTTCGCGACCGGGATTTGCGCGTGCCGCTCTACTTCGCCTATGGCTCCAACATGGACGCCGCCGCCATGGCGGGCCGCTGCCCTCGGTCCCGGCGGCTCGGACGGGGACGGCTTGCCGGCTTCAGGACGATTTTGATGCCTTCAGGCTTTGTCAGCGTCGCGACGGACCGCCGTATGAGCGTTCATGGCGTGCTGTGGGATGTCGCGGTCGGCGACGTGGCGTCGCTCGATCGCTACGAAGACGTCGCCCATGGCCTTTACGCCAAGAAAAACTTACCCATTCTGCGCGAACCGGTCGGCTCGGTCCTAGCGCTGACCTATGTCGGCGCGCGGCCCGATCTCGGCGCGGCGCCCCGCGGCTATTTCGAGGCGGTCATCGCCGCGGCGCGCGCGCAAGCGCTGCCGGGCCCGTATATCGACTATCTATCGAGCCTGCTTTCCGCTCCGCAATCAGGGCGACGATCATGAATGCAAAAACGCCTGTCGTCGGCGCCGTCGACGAACTGCGCCGCTATGTGCGCGCGCGCCGCGCCGCCGGCGAGCGCATCGGCCTTGTGCCGACCATGGGCGCGCTCCACGCCGGCCATCTGTCGCTCGTGGACGCGGCGCGTCAGGCGGCGGACCGCGTCGTCGTCACGATTTTCGTCAATCCGGCGCAGTTCGGCCCGAACGAAGATTTCGCCCGCTATCCGCGCACGCTTGCGGCGGATGTCGAGAAGCTTTGCAGCGTCGCCGCGGATCTCGTCTTCGCGCCTTCGGTCGACGAGATCTATCCGCCGGGCTTTTCGACGAAAGTCGTGCTCGAGGGGCCGGCGACCGCCGACCTCGAAGACCGGTTTCGGCCGACGCATTTTTCCGGCGTCGCGACTGTGGTGACGAAGCTCCTCAATCAGGCGCAGGCCGACGTCGCCGTCTTCGGCGAGAAGGATTACCAGCAGCTTTTGGTGATCAAGCGTCTCGCGCGCGATCTCGACATCGCCACCGAAATCGTCGGCGCGCCGACGCTACGCGAGGCCGACGGCCTCGCCATGTCTTCGCGCAACGTCTATCTCTCCCGCGAGGACCGCGAGCGCGCAAAGCAATTGCACGGCGCGCTGAGCGAAGCGGCGCGGCGCATCCTTGCTGGCGAGAACATCGGCGCGGCGACCGCAGGCGCGGGCGCCGCGCTTACCGAGGGGGGATTTGAGGTCGACTACCTCGAAGCGCGCCACGCCGAGACGCTCGCCCCCGTCTCCTCTCTCGCGGATGGTCCCATTCGTCTGCTCGTCGCGGCGAAGCTCGGCGCGACGCGGCTCATCGACAATATCGCGGTCCAATCATGAGCGATCGGGAGATCATACGTCTTTTCATCGAAGGCCGGGTGCAGGGCGTAGGCTATCGCGCTTTTCTCGTCCGCGAGGCGCTCGCGCTCGATCTCACCGGCTGGGCGCGCAACAGGCGCGAGGGCGCGGTCGAGTCGGTCGTCTCGGGGCCGCGCCCGGCGCTTGAGGCGCTGATCGCTGCGGCGCGGCGGGGCCCACGGCTCGCGCGAGTCGACGCGCTGCGCGAGGAGCCCGCCGATGAAGCCGCGCTCGTCGCGTTTTGCGGCGCCGGCTTTTCCGTCGCGCCTGACGCGTGAGCTGGAGACGAGAACGTGGAGACGAGAACGTGACGAACGGCCATCGCTTTGTTCTCGCCGGGGTCATGGGCTGGCCGATCGCGCATTCGCGCTCGCCGAAAATCCACAATCACTGGTTCGCGCAATATGGGATCGAGGGCTGCTACGCGCCGCTGCCGGTCGAGCCCGGCCGGCTGGAGGCGGCGTTGCGCGCCATGCCGGCGCTCGGCTTCGCCGGCTGCAACCTCACGATTCCGCACAAGGAAACGGCGCTCCAGTTCCTCGATCATATCGATGAGTCGGCGGCGCGGATCGGGGCGGTCAATTGTGTGGTCGTCGAAAGAAACGGCGCTTTGAGCGGCCGCAATTACGACGGCTACGGTTTCATCGCGTCGCTTTATGAGGCGGCGCCGCTTTGGCGCGCCGAGAGCGCGCCCTGCGTCATCATCGGCGCCGGCGGCGGGGCGCGCGCGATCATCCACGGCTTGCTTGAGGCGGGCGCGCGCGAGATTCGGCTGTTCAACCGCACTCTGGCGCGGGCGGAAATTCTCGCCAGCGACTTTGGGCCGCGCGTGTCGGCCCTGCGCTGGGAAGAACGCGAGGCGGGGCTCGCCGGAGCGGGACTTCTCGTCAACGCGACGAGCCAGGGCATGGTCGGCCAGCCGCCGCTGGATCTGTCGCTCGCAGCGCTACCGACATCGGCGCTCGTCGCCGACATTGTTTATGCGCCGCTGGAGACGCCCTTATTGGCGGCCGCCCGCAAACATGGCGCGACGCCCGTCGACGGGCTCGGCATGCTGCTGCATCAGGCGCGCCCGGCGTTTCGCGACTGGACCGGCGTGATGCCGGACGTGACGCCGGCGCTGCGCGCCAAGATCGTCGCAACGCTGTAAAAGAAAGAGCGCTGCGACATCGCCGCGGCGCTCTTCTTACATCAACTCGATGTTCGCGTTACGCCGCGCGCGCGCCGTAGATCGGCGTGATCGAGAAGCTCAGCAGACGTTGCGCGAGCGTCATCAACTCGGTCGACTGCCGCAGCAGCGTGTCGAGCCGGTCGCTCACGAAACGCGACTGAAGAGTCGTCACCTCGTCGATCGTCTTAGCGCTGGCGAGCCGCTCGGCGAAGTCGAGCAACGCAGTGGCGTTTTCCGCCCAGAGATCGATGGACTTCTGCTGCCAGAGGGCAGGGTCGAATCCTTCGGCCTCGCTTTCGGCGGGCTTTGGAGGTTCGGAGATCGCGAGGGCTGTAGACGGAGCCGCGACGACCACCGGCGTTTGCGTTTCAACAGGGGCGGGCGCCGGCTCTGCGCTGACAGCTTCGTTCGTCGTCGGAGCCGTCTCGGCCTCCGGAACGCCGGGGGCCAAGCGTTTCGTTTCCGGGGCCTTTGGCTTGGGGGAACCGTTCTGCGGATTGGCCATTGAGCTTCTCCCGGTTAGGACTTCGTCGTCGAGCGCTGGATGCTCGCGCCAAGCTCCGTGGTCTGCTCCTGGATCGCCCGCAGTTGCGCCTGAACGAACTCCGACTGAAGCTTGAAGACTTCCTGCGGGTCCTTGGCGTGGACGAGCTTCTGGGCCAGATCGAAGGCCGCGTTCACATTGGCCTCGGCAAACGACAGGGCCTTGACGCTGACGTCCTTGGCGCTCGGCAGCCCGAAGGGGATGTCCGCCGAAGTGTCGAGCGCCTTCTGCGCGGCTCCGGCGAAACCTTCGAAGGCCTTGCGCGCCTGCTCGACGCTCTTCTCCGCAAAATCGCGGACTTCGGTGGGAATTTGATAGACAGCTTCGACCATGGCGCACCTCCGTGCGGTGAAAATCAAACAAGCGCCGCGCTAAACGATATTAACCCGCCTCGCGCCCGGCCCCAACGGCGCTCCGGCGAGTCCAGTCATACTGCCCGATGTTATGTTGCGATGCAACAATTTTGTGCGCCGCAGCAGATCGGGGACGGCAGGGTCCTGGAAGTGTAGAAATACTAGGAAAGACGCGCGACAATCATAGACCTTGCGCACGGCGGCGGCTAATTTGCTTGCATCCGTTAGCGTCGAGCCGACGAGACGCCTGAGAAGCGCGCGGCGGGCGAGACCGTCGGTTGAGGCGGTAGGCAATGGGCGGTTCGCAGCAGGACCTCGACGAAGACGCGCGAGCAGCCGCTTGCGTGGCGGCGGATCCTGTTTTTTCCGCGCTCGACGCCTCCGGCGCGCCAATTATCGCGGCGGGCGGCGATCCCCTGCGCATTGCTTTTCTGAACGAGTCCGCCCGCGCGGTCTTTGGCGAAGACGCCGTCGCGCTCGCCGAACGCCTGTTTCGCGGCGACGATCCGGGGCCGAGACGCCTGGCCGAGCTGGTCGGCGACATGCGCTGCCGCCCGGGCCTTCGCCTTGAGCGGCTGCGCTTTCGTGTCTCCGGGCTGGCGCAGACGCTCACTTTTCTCTGCCGCAGCCTCGCCGCGGATAGCGGCGACTGTTTCGCTATCGCGGCCCTTGGCGTTCGCGCGGATTCGCCGGCTCAGGATCCGCGCGCGGCTGAAGCGCGGGTCAGCGATGAGACGGCGGCCCTCCGCCGCAGCCTGGCGGCGCGACATGGCGCGCGTTCGCCGCGCTTTCTGTGGAAGACCGACGCAGCTGGACGATTCACCGACGTCAGCCACGGGCTTGCCGACGTTGTTGGCGAAAAGGCGGCCGACGTGCTCGGCCGCTCAGTGCAGGACGCGTCCCAGGCCCTTGCGCTCGATGCTGCATTCGCCCGCGCCGTCGCCTCGCGCCGCGCGTGGAGCGGCGTCGAGGTTGAATGGCCCTTCGAAGGGGACGCCGGATGCGTGCCGACGACGCTCGGCGCTCGGCAGATGACGGATTCCGCAGGGCGATTTCTCGGCTATCAGGGCTATGGCGTGTTGCGCATCAATCGCGCGCGAGCGGCTGAACCCACTGCGGCGACGGGCGCCGGTTCGAATGCTGAAGAGAACGCCTTCGAGCCGTCGCTCGACAATGTCGTGATGCTGCGCGCGCCGGCTTCGACGCGCGTCGATGTGAGCGAGGCGCTCAGTTCGAGCGAACGCCGGGCGTTTGACGAAATCGCGCGGGCGCTCACGGAAGGCGATCTCGTCATCCCCGCAGCGGAGGCCGCGGGGCCCTCGGAGCCCGATCCTGACGAGCAAGCGGCGCCGACGCGTCGCAATCTCGAGTTCATCGCGCCGGGCCCGGAGCAAAGCGCCCTGGCGCTCGCTCGCGCGCTCGAAGAAAAGCTTGCGCGGGCGAAATCTGAGAGCGCGCTGCTCGGCGCGGCTTTCGACCTCTCGCGCGCGCCGCTTGCGATCGTGGCGGCGGACGGGAAGATCGTGAGAGCCAACGCGCCATTTGCGGCTTGCTTGGCGACGGAGGCGCCTGCGCTTGAGAGCCGCGACCTGACATCTTTTTTCACCCCAACCGACGCGCAAATCCTCAGTCAGCTTTTTTCCGACGTCCAGCCGCACGCCCACGCGCGCGTATCGCTGGCCACAGCGCCGCTGCGCGGGAGCGTCCCCGTCGACCTCATTTTGCGCCGCGTCTTCGTCGATGGAAGGCCGATGATGTTGGTTTCCGCCGAGCCTTGGGAGGCCGCATCTGCGGATGACCGCGCGCTTGAAGCGGCGCGTCTTGCCGCCGAAAGCGCCAATGCGGCGAAGTCCGATTTCCTGACCCGCGTATCGCACGAGATTCGCACTCCGCTGAACGCCATCATGGGCTTTGCGGAAGTGATGATGGAGGAACGTCTCGGGCCGATCGGCTCTCCCCGCTACAAGGAATATTTGAAAGACATCCGCGCTTCCGGCGCGCATGTCTTATCCCTCGTCAACGATCTTTTGGATCTCTCCAAGATCGAAGCTGGCAAGATGGAGCTTTCCTTCTCGCGCGTCGACGCCAATGCCACCATCGCCGAATGCGCGTCGATCATGCAGGCCCAGGCCAATCAGGGGCGCGTCGTCATGCGTCTCGCGCTTGCGGCGGGCCTTCCGCCGCTGCGGGCTGATGCGCGCTCGCTCAAGCAGATTCTTCTCAATCTTCTGTCGAATGCGGTGAAGTTCAACGAGCCCGGCGGTCAGGTCATCGTGTCGACCGCGCTGAACGACGCCGGCTCTGTCGTCATCCGGGTCAAGGACACGGGGATCGGCATGTCGGAGGCGGATGTCGCAACCGCCTTGGAGCCGTTCCGGCAGGTTGGCGCATCGCGCAGGGCGAGCGGGACGGGGCTTGGACTGCCGCTGACAAAGGCTTTAATCGAGGCGAATCACGCCTCATTCAGCATTAAGAGCCGTCACAACGAGGGCACGCTGATCGAAATCGCGTTTCCGCCGCCGCAAGCTCTCGCGGCGGAGTAGTCCGAACAACGATGAAAGAGGGGCCGGTGGGAAACGAGAGCTGAACCGGAGCAGCTCAGTCCGTTGGCGCAACAACGCCGACGCTTAGGCCAAGCTAGTGCTCGCCAACGGACCGGTATGGGACGTAAAGGCCCTAGTTTTCTTGACCTTAGCGGCCAATCTTCATCGCGACGAGAGCGCCGCCGATGACGATAGCGAGCATGAGTCCCGGGATAAGATACTGCATATTTTTTCCTCCCACATTGAGCCAGCCAGTGGCTCTTTTTTCCGGCTTCGCCGCGATATAGCTTCACCAAAGGGCACTGTCTTTGTCAAGCGCCACCTTGCCCTATTTGTGCGGGTTTGTGCCGATCTTCGCTGCATCGGATCGCTATGTCACAGGCCGACAATCGCGGCGCTGAAGCCATCGGCCCATATGAAGTTGCAGGGGACAGACTGACCGAGCGTCGCGCATTGCCGCCGTGGCGCGGTTGCGCCAATCTCGCGGCCCCTCTTCAAAGGCGACTCGCACCCCTCATGACTTCCGCCGCTCGCGTCATCGATCTTAACGCCGACCTCGGGGAAGGTTTCGGCCATTGGCGCATGGGCGACGACGACGCCATGCTTGACATCGTGACGAGCGCCAATGTCGCTTGCGGCTTCCACGCCGGCGATCCCGACATCATGGCGACGACATTTGCGCGCGCCAAAGAAAAGGGAGTCGCCGTCGGCGCCCACGTCGCCTTTCCGGACCTCGCAGGTTTCGGGCGGCGCAGTTTGCCGATGAGCGCGCGGGAGATCGAGCGCGCCGTCGCCTATCAGCTGGGCGCGGCGCAAGCGTTGGCGGTTTTGAGCGGACATCGAATCACGCATGTGAAGGCGCATGGCGCGCTCGCAAATATCGCCGAGCGCGACGCTGATGTCGCGGACGCTATCGCCCGCGCGGTCCGCGGCGTCGATCCGTCGCTCGCGCTGCTCGCGATCGCCCTGTCCGAGCAAACGCACGCCGGCGCGCGCGCGGGGCTGCGCGTCGTGAATGAAATTTTCGCCGACCGCGCCTATATGGACGACGGACGCCTGCAGCCGCGATCGGAAGAAGGCGCGGTGATCGAGGATATCGAAAGAGCCTGCGCCCGCGTGCGCGACATGCTCGCGCATGGGGGGTTGAGGACCGCGAGCGGCAAACTCCTGTCGACGCAAATCGACTCGGTCTGCGTTCACGGCGATTCGCCGCTTGCGGTTGAAATGGCCCGGAGGCTGCGCGCCGCGCTCGAAGGCGACGGCTGGAAGCTGCGCGCCTTCGCAGGAGCCTGACCGCAATGGATGATGAGACGCCGCGCTTCCTCGACTGCGGCGAGTCGGCGCTTTCAGTGGAATTCGGCGACAGCGTCGATCCCGCCGTCAATGCCCGCGTGCTCGCGCTCGACGAGCGTCTTCGCGCCGCGCCGCCGGCCGGCTTGTGCGAAACGACGCCCACCTACCGCGCGCTGTTCCTGCGCTACGAGCCGCTTGCAATTTCGCGCGCCGCGCTTGTTGCGGCGATCGAAGGTCTGATCGGGACTGCGGGCGTTGAGGCGTCGCAGCCATCTGCGCGCTGGACCTTTCCCTGCTGCTATGATCCCGAGTTCGCCGAGGACATTGGCGAAGCCGCCGCGCTGCTCGGGCAGACGGCGCAATCGCTGGCGCAGCTGCACGCCGGCGCCGACTATCGCGCCTACATGTATGGTTTCGCGCCGGGGTGGTGCTATCTCGGCGGACTGCCTCAGGCGCTCGCGATCCCGCGGCGCGCCACCCCCCGCGGTCCGACGCCGCAGGGCGGGGCGTTGATCGGCGGCGCGCTCTCTCTGATCGCCGCTAGTCCCATGCCGACCGGCTGGTATGTCGTCGGACGGACGCCCGAGCGCATGTTCGCGCTAGACCGCAACCCGCCTTTTCTTGTCGCGCCGGGCGACGCCGTGCGCTTTGAGCCGATCGACGCCAAGACATTTCTATCGCTCGATGCGCGCGCCTTGGCCGGCGAGATTGTGGCGCGCCGGGAGACGCTGCTTTGAGCGCGCGGCTGCTTATCGAGGCCGCCGGGCCCGGCGTCACGATCCAGGACGAGGGCCGCTTCGGGCATTCCCGCTACGGCGTCACGCCGGCGGGGCCGATGGATCTTGGCGCTTATCTTGCCGCGACGCGCGCCGCCGGCGCCGACTGCGCGATCGAGGTTTCGCTTGGGGGCACGACGCTTCGGGCGGAAGGCGCGACGCTGTGCATCGCTGTGGCGGGGGGCGATTTCGACATCCGGCTCGAAGGGCGGCCTATGCCGCCGGCGTGCCTGCTGCCGCTTACCGAGGAGGCGCGGCTCGTGCTGCGCGCGGGCGCGTCAGGGGCCTGGTGCTATGTCGCCGTTGGCGGAACGCTCAATCTCGCGCCCACGCTGGGTTCGCGCGCGACGCACGCCCGGTCCGGCCTCGGGCCAAAGCCGCTCGCCGCCGGCGACGCCTTGATGCTCGCCGTGGCGGCGCCGCCGCCGCTCGAGCCGCTGGCCTTGGCGGCGCCCTGGCTCGCCGCAAGCGGCGCGCCGATCCGCCTGCTTCTTGGGCCTCAAGCGGATTATTTCGCGCCGGAGGAGATCGAGGCTTTTCTGAACGCAAGCTGGCGCATCGGCGCCCGCAGCGATCGCATGGCCTATCGGCTCGAGGGTCCGGCGATCCGCCATCTGCGCGGACATGACATCGTGTCCGACGGGGTCGCCATGGGCGCGATTCAGATCCCCGGCGACGGCGCGCCGCTGGCGCTCATGGCGGACCGACAGCCGACCGGGGGCTATCCGAAGATCGCGACGATCATCGGGGCCGATCTCGGCCGGCTGGCGCAATTGCGTCCCGGCGAAGACCTGTCCTTCCGCGCCGTGGACTGGGACGAGGCGGTCGCCGCCCGCCGCGCCTATTTTGCGGCCATCGAGGCCGGCGCGACGCGCGGGCCTCTCGGCGCCGAAATGACCACCGAGTCGCTGCTGGCGGAAAATCTCGTCGGCGGCGTCGTCAATGCGCGAGACTGATTATTCCGCCGGCTCTTTGACCTCGGTGAGGAGAGCGACCGGCTCGGCCGGCTGCGGCGCCGCCGCGGCGAGGGCCGCCTTTGCCGCCGCTTTGCGCCGCTTCCACCATTTGATCAACATCATCCACCACGGGTCGCCGACGTGCAGGTGATAGCGCAGCGGCGTCTTGATGATGGCGAGCACGAGTCCGATCGAGAACAGACACCAGACCGCCGGCCATTCATTGATGTTGCTGGTCGTCAGGCCGGCAAGAAACGGTCCGGCAAGCCAGGAGAACAGGATGAAGCGCCAGCTGCCGAAGAGCGCTGGGATGTAGAAGGCCATCAGCGGATATTCGATGTAGCCGCGGCCGAGATAGGCGTTATCGACCATGGAATTGCCAAGGCCATTCGTCGGCAGCAGCCAGGCGATGTGCCATTCGCCGCGGACCGTGCACAGCATGTCGCCGCACAGCGGGCGTCCGGCGGCGCAGTGTCCAGCCCAGGCGAAGGGATACAGCTGGAGCAGCATGGCGATAGCCGCGACGAAGCAGCCGAAATAGGCCCAGGGCGCGATGATGCGGGCGCTGTCCTTGGGCATGAAATAAAGCGCGACGGCGTTAATGAAGAAGGGCTGGAATGTGATGTGGAGATAACCAAACATGGTCATCAATTGGTTGAGCGGCGAGTCGCACTGATTCAAGACCGAATAGGCGACCGCCTGGAGCGACTCCATGCTGGCGAAGTAGAGAAGGCAGACCCAGAGGGCGAGCGGTTCGGGGTCCTTTTTGAGCGCCGAATAGGCCGCGCCGGCGATCCCCGCCGTCGCCAACACCGCTGACGCCTCTCCACTCCAACACATTCGGACATTTCCTCATTTTTATTGTCTGCGACCCGATACACTATCCGCCGGGTCGGTCAAAGCCCCCGATCGGCTGAAAAGCCCTTGAGTTCAGGCTGGAACGTCGGGGGAGAAGTCCGCCGGCGCCAGCTCGAAGCCGGCGAATTCAAAGCCCGGCGCGACCGTGCACCCGACGAGGGTCCATTCGCTCGCCCCCCGGCCGAGGCTTCTCGCCGACTGCCAAACGCCTGCGGGGACGAAGGCCTGTGGCCGCTCGCCCGCCGCGAGTTCGGCGCCCAGGCGCAAGACTTCGGTCGGGGCGCCCTGCGTCGCGATCTTAAGCTCCAGCGCCGCGCCGGCGTAGAAGTGCCAGACTTCGGCGGCGTCGACCCGATGCCAGTGGGAGATTTCGCCGCCGGGCAGCAGATAATAGATCGCCGTCGAGGCGGCGCGGGGGCCGCCGACCGGCATGGGATCGCGGAAGGTCTGCCGATAAGAGCCGCCCTCGGGATGTGGCGCGAGATCGAGAAGCCGCACGACCTCCTGCGTCGAAAGCGCGCTTGTCATGCGGCGAAACTGTTCTTGCGTTCGCGCATCGCCGCGAACACGGCGAAAGGATCGGCGTCCTGCATGCCCATCGCGGCCTTCACGCTGGGGTCCTCGACCCGCAAGAACGGGTTTGTGGCGTTTTCCAGCGCAATCGTCGTCGGGAGCGTGAATTTTCCGTTCTCGCGCAGCTCGGCGACCGTTTGCGCCCGTTCGCGCAGCACCGGATTGTCTGGATCGACGGTGAGCGCGAATTTGGCGTTGGCCTGCGTATATTCATGGCCGCAATAGACGCGCGTTTCGCCGGGCAGATTGGCGAGCGCTTCGAGGGTGAGACGCATCATGTCCATGGTGCCCTCAAAAACGCGGCCGCAGCCAAGCGAGAAGAGCGTGTCGCCGACAAACACAATTTCATTGTCGCCGAAATAATAGGCGATGTGTCCAAGCGTATGGCCGGGCGTTTCGATGACGCGCGCGCGCGCCTCGCCGACTTCCACGCTATCGCCCTCTGAAACCGCGCGATCGAGCGGCGGGAGGCGGTGCGCGTCCTTGGCTGCGCCGATGACCTTCATGCGCGGAAAGCGCGACTTGAGCATCTGCGTTCCCTGCACGTGATCGGCGTGGTGATGGGTCAGCAGCAGATGCGTCAGCGGCCAGCCGCGCCGCTCCGCCTCTTTGGCGATCGCTTCGCCGTCCGGCGCGTCGACGCTCGCGGTCGCCCCGAGCTCCGGCTCATGAATGAGCAGGCCGAAATTGTCATTCAGGCAGATAAACTGCGCGACTTCCAATGCCATGGGCGTCGTCTCCTTGGGCGGCTGTCTATCATACCGCTTCGCAAAAAACGCGACAGCCGAACGCGAGAGACCGGCGCGCCTTGCGCCACTGATCGATTGAGTCGATGATCGAGGCCATGCTCGACGTCGTCAATTTGCGGGCCTTTTACGACACGGCGCTGGGGGAAGTCGCGCGCCGCCTGGTGTCGCGGCTGGTGCGCACGCGCTGGCAGGATCACGCCGGGCTGCGCGTGCTCGGTCTTGGCTATGCGACGCCTTATCTCGACAGTTTTCGGGAGAAGGCGCAGCGGGTTCTCGCCTTCATGCCGGCCACGCAGGGCGTCGTCCATTGGCCGCCCGACGGGCGCTCCGCCTCGGCCCTGGTGGAGCCGTCGATGACGCCGCTGCCCGACGCCAGCATGGATCGCATCCTGATCGTGCATGCGCTGGAGACGGACGAACATCCGCATGATCTGCTCGAAGAAATCTGGCGCATTCTCGCGCCCGGCGGCCGGGTGCTGATCGTCGCCCCGAGTCGCACCGGCCTTTGGGCGCGCGTCGACACGACGCCCTTCGGACAGGGGCACCCCTATTCGCGCGGCCAGTTGCAGCAGTTGCTGCAGGAAGCGCAGTTCCTGCCGCTTTATTGGGACGAGGCGCTTTACGTGCCGCCGTTCCAGCGCGCGTCGCTGCTGCGCTCGGCGCCGGCCTTCGAGCGAATCGCCGGCCGGTTCTCGCTGCCCGGCGGCGGCGTGCATATTGTCGAGGCGACGAAGCAGCTCTATCGCCCGGTGATGCGTCGCGCCGTGCGCCGCGTCCCGGTCGAACTTGAACCGGCGATGGAGCCGGCGGGCGCAGAGGCCGGGCTTGAGGGAATTTGAGGCTTCGGATGAGCTGTCGATTCGACGGCTCGGCTAGAGCGCTTCAAGACTGCTTGGACTCACGTGATCGATCTTGGACTCATGTGATCGATAAGGAATCGCTCAACATCAAAATGTTGGAGCAGGTTCTCATCGAAAAAGTCCGCCAATTTTTCGGAACCGGACCTAAACGTCACCGGCGGCGAAGCTCGACGGCGACGCCGAAGGATTGCGCCAGGAACAGGGCGCCGTGGATCAGCCCTGTTTCGTCGATTCCATGGCCAAGCCGCGCCGAGAGGTGCCATTGGGTCGGCACGCCGGAGTCGGCGAGCGCATTGGCGGACATGAGCAGCGCCTCGACGGGGATCATTTCGTCTTCTTCGCCGTGCGCCAAAAGGACGGCCGGCGGTTTCTCATAGGCCATCGGCGCTTCGTCCGCCTGCGCCGGCCCGAGCACATAGACGCCCGAATAGCCGAGAATCGCGCGCGGCGCGCGCTTGCGGCGCAGTCCCGTATGCAGCGCCATCATCGTGCCCTGGCTAAATCCGATGAGCGCCAGCGCTCTGTCGTCGAGGCCGCGCCGGTCGAGTTCGGCGTCGAGAAAGGCGTCGAGCGTCGGACGCGCAGCGATGCAGCCGCGCCAGCGCTCTTCGGGATCGCGCATGGTGAGCGGAAACCATTGTCGTCCGGTCGGCGATGCGGCGCAACGATCAGGCGCATGCGGCGCGACGAAATCGGCGTCGGGAAGGAAGGCGCTCCATTGGCGGCCGATGTCGATGAGATCGGCGCCGTCGGCGCCGTAGCCATGAAGAAAAACGACGAGCTGCTTCGGCTTGCCGGAGCGCGCCTGCACCTTGGGACCATCAATCGCCGCCATGAACCTGCGCCCTTCCGTCGCGTCGCATATGCGCTGGAAGGTTTATGCGCGAAGGTCCGCGCCGGCGCAACGGCGCGCGAAACTATAATGTCTTCACAAAAAACGAGACGATCTTGAACGCATAGATGCAAGCGGCGGCCAGCGTGCTGTGCTTGACCATGGTCATGGCGAGATAAATGTGATCAGGCCTCATGAAAACCCTCATAGTCGCACGCAACCGCTGCGCGCCGGCGATCGCATCAGGAGCGACCCATTCAACGAGACGGTTGCTTTGCAAAGCGTCGCGCGGCCTGCGTCTCCAACAGGCTCCCGCAAGAGGCGCGCCATGCGCCGTCAGTTCGATTGCGTCGGTTCGCCGCAGGCGAAAACCGAATGTCATGCGTCGAACCCTTCGCCGGCACCTAAACTTTGACAAAGCGCCTGGTCAAGCGAAGGGGGCTGAGATTCCTAGCTTTGCGACAATGTGTCACCTGAGAGCGGCTATCGCGAACGACCCGCCGGCGCTGCTGGCGATTTCGCTGAAATGCGCGACATAGCAACGTGAAAGTCATCGATCAGGAACGCGACGAAAGGCTTAACCTGTGGCCAAGTTTCTCATCATCGCCGGGCTCGTCATGGTCGGCCTCGGCATTCTTTGGATGGTCGGCGAGAGATTTGGCCTCGGGCGTCTGCCAGGCGACATCGTCGTCGAGCGCGGCAATTTCAAATTCTACTTTCCGCTCGCCACGTCGCTCATTTTGAGCGTCGTCGTCAGTCTGCTCTTGTGGTTCTTCAATCGATAAGGCCTTTGACAATTTGCCGCAGGCATTCGCTAATGCCGCCCAACAAGGAGGCGCCGGTGCCGCAAATCTTTAAGCATCTCTCCGTCATGCAAATGGCCCTGCTGTTCTGCCTGGGCTCGCTGGCCGGGACATGGCTCGGCGTATTTCTTTGTCGCCGCCTCGCCCACGAGCGGATACACGGCCGTCGCAACGCCAACGAGATGATTGGCCTGACATTGGCGTCCTTTTCGACGCTTTACGGAATTCTACTGGGACTGCTGGCGGTCGAGGCCTATCAAGATTTCTCCGCGGTCGCCGACGTCGTCTCAAAGGAAGCGCTCACGATCGCCGCTCTTCACCGAGACTTCGACGGCTTTCCGCAGCCGACCAGCAGCGAGCTTC
The DNA here is from genome assembly GCF_000372845.1 of Methylocystis rosea SV97. Taxonomy (GTDB): domain Bacteria; phylum Pseudomonadota; class Alphaproteobacteria; order Rhizobiales; family Beijerinckiaceae; genus Methylocystis; species Methylocystis rosea. The sequence goes on along the minus strand of NZ_KB889964.1, from coordinate 339,906 downwards.
AGGAAAAACTTCGCAGCTACGCACTCGAGGCGGTCGAGGCCGTACATCCGCCGCCTGATGTCCGTCGCCAAGCCCATTCACGTTCGCCGGGATTGACCGCGCTATTCGACCAGGTCATGAACTTTCAGCCCAAGCTCAAAAGCCAGGAGATGGTCCAAGCCGAGACGTTCTCGCGTCTTAATACGCTTGTCGAGCATCGCCGCTATCTCATCGCCGCCGGCGACAGCGGCATTCCGAAGGAGCTCTGGTGGGTTATGTGTCTTGGCGGATTCCTGTTGCTTGGCCTCGTGATCATTTTCGACATGGAACTTCATGTCCATCTGATCCTCAGCGGCGCTATTGCGCTCTTTATGGGATCGGTCGTGTTTTTGATTGCCGCGATGGACAATCCGTTCAACGGTGGGATGACGGTCGATTCAGGGCCGATCGAATCGGTGCTGCAGACTTTCGAGACTCCGCGCTGAGACCGCTCATCAGTCGCTGCACTTTTTTTCGAACCGCCATTCGTCAGCCAGCCGAGCGGCGATCGCCTTGGCGACAACGCGGTTGCCGACGCTTTCGCCGGTCGCCGGGTCGGCGGAAAAGTGAATATGATCTGCGTAAACCGTGTCTGGAGTCGCGGAGAAAACGTCCAGCAGGCTATGGACGGCGATTCCATCCTGCTTCAGCTTGAGCAGCGTATCGGCCATCTTGAGATACAGATCCTTGTAGCTCAAATCGCCAACCACGCCTTTTTCCTCTTCGGTTAGGGTCTTGCCGTAAACCGGCGCGGGCTGAATGAAGAACACCGCTTTTGCGCCCTGCGCCTGAGCAAGCGCAGCGGTCGTTTTGAAATATTTTTTATACTGATCAAGGTTGTACTCGTAGACTTCGTCGCGGCTCCATTCCTTGGGCACGGAAAAATTCGTCAGATGCGACTTATGAAGCGACGCCATGTTTTTCATAATTGAATCGTTGAGCTTGGTGCGGGCCACGTCGACCAAAAAGAATATCGCGTTCGATGACCTCAAAAGCGGCATATTGAAGTAAAACGAATAAAATGAGTTCAGCGCCGCGCCGCCGAGTATGGGCAAATAGCTGCCCGATGCAGATGGATTCACTAAGATAAAGTTGTTCGAAGGCCATTCGAAACGTTTTGACCAAGACGTCCATTTCTCGAGAAGCATATCCTTCTCATTGAAGCCTTCCAGGGTAACGATGCCATCGAAAACTTCTCCAAAGAGGAGGGTCATGATGGCCTGTTGCGGCTGCTTCCAGCCACCATCGGCGCCGTTATAAACTTCGAATGATTTCCGTCCCTCCGGAGGAGCATAGCATCTATTCAGCTGTTCTTCGAGGTATTTGGGTTTACCTTTTTCCGTTTGGCCAAACATGGCGGCCACCGATCCGCCGCTCACCATGATGCGAAACGTGTCGGTCTCCTTTTTGTAGGGAAAGTCGCGTCCGAACAAGCCGACATTGTTTATCTCGAACTCTGAATTCTCGCAGGGCGGATTATCCGCATGAACGTTGGTCAAATAAGGGTGAGGGTAAACAGTATCCATGTAGCGGCACTTGAGGTTTCTCTTCGACGTCATGTGCACCACGAACGTATTCGAACGGCTCTCTTCGCGCGTTTGCGGGCTAACGAGTTTTCCTTCGCTCAGAAAATAATAAAGAGTGAAGCCGGCTTCTACAGCAAGCAAACACAGCACGACCACAATGAAGTTAGCGGCGATGCGAACGCTGCGGCGCGGCGTTTTGGCCGGACTGTTTGTTGTTTCGCCTGTTCCGTTCATCAAAAGCCCTTTCCAATTGTGCCTGGCTCGTGCAAAAGAACTCCAACCACATCAGCCATGAGACTAAACGTGGTTTCGCCAATTAACAATGCGCTGGCGCCGCTCACATTCGCGCGCACAAAGCGAATAGCACCGAGAGTTGAAGGGCGCCGACATGTGGATCTCCTACGCTCAAAATTTCGAAGACGTCATGCTCGCACGCGCCTTCGCGGATCTCGCGGAAGGCGTCTATGTTGATGTTGGCGCATGGGACCCGGACCTCGAATCCGTGACGCGGCATTTCTACGAACGTGGGTGGCGCGGGGTCAATGTCGAGCCAAATCCTTATTATTTCAGGCGATTGCAGGAGCGGCGTCCGCGCGACGTCAATCTATCGGTCGCGGTCGGCGCGCGCGCGAGTCAGGCGACCATGACGCTCGTCCACGATACCGGCATGTCCAGCCTCGACGCCAAGGTGGCGGCGTCGCATGCGCCGCTCGGCTTCGAACAGGAGGAGATGCAAGTAGAGGTGCGCACACTCAACAGTATTTTTGAGGAGCAGGCGCCGTCCACAGTGCATTTTCTCAAGATCGACTGCGAAGGATCTGAGCGAGACGTCATCGTAGAGTTTGACCTTCGCCGGTTTCGGCCGTGGATCATACTGGTTGAATCCGTGGCGCCGGGCGTCGCCAGGACAGAGTCACACAGTTCGTGGGAACCGCATATTTTGCGGTCCGATTATGTGTTTGCCTACTTCGATGGACTCAACCGCTTTTATGTCGCGCGCGAACACGCCGACCTGCAAGAGCATTTTGCTGTTCCGCCCAACGTGTTCGACGATTTTTACGTCGACCGAATGATGCAGATGGGGCTGGCCCTGGAAGCCAAACGCAAGAAGGCCGCAAAGAAGGACAGAGCGGCCTGGTGGCGCACGCCATTCGTGGCGCGGCGCGGGTGATCTGATCCGGCGGCGTCGACGCTCCGCCGAAGTGGCGCCGCTGACGGGCAGCGTGCTCATTCAGCACAGCCCCCTGGCGCGCATCGGCGCCGCGGCGCAGGAGCGCAGCTCTTTGTCGTCGGCGAAGCGCCTCGCGCCGCGCGCGAGACGCGGGCAGTCGCTATTGACCCCAAGGCCGTCGCAGCGCTCGCGCTCGTCGCGGCGGCGCTGTGGCTTTGGTATGCGAGCCGCCTTGGCGGAGTCTGGCCGCCGGATGGCGACGGCGGGAATGGCGACTAGATCAAATATTGGTTGTTTGATCCCGGGATTTGATGGTGCGATCTTTTCTATGGAAGGGAAGCCGCGCAGGAAATGCGGCGCCGGCCAAGCAATCGGTGACGTTCCCGCCGGTGAGCAGGAAGGCGATCGGGCGACATTGCGCATCGGTCAACGCATGGACTTTCGTCGGGCTTACGCCACGCGAGCGCCCGATGGCGTGATTTTTCTCCCCCTTGCCGCCTTGCCGAGCGATGCGCTTTCACTGCCAAGGAGTCGATGAGAACCTCCGCCGGGGGCCCGCCAGCTAGCGCCCCCGCGTGGAAAGATCGACCCCTGACGCCTTTTTTGCCGCCCAGCGCACATAACGATTGTAGAGCGTCTTCTCGGGCCCATAGTCCGTCAGCCACTCGATCCAGCGACCGCCTGACTTGAGCACATAAACGATGTGTGCGTGAACACGCTCTTCAATCGCGAATTCCGACGACGACGGCTTGATAGACCGGCGGCGCGCTTGGAGCGAGCTTCAATAAGCGAAAATATTTCGACCACGCCTTTTCGATCCAAACCTTCGGAACCAGCGCATCTCCATAGACGTCCGCTGTCCGAACCCCTTCATCGACAGTCGTTAGATATAAGTATTCCCCCGCGGCAAAACTTGCGCGAAGGCTGGAAAGCCGGGGCTTGTATTGAGACAGCAGGCGCCAACGTTCGCTGCGGGATTCGATGTCGGGAATTTCGAGATAGTCGAGAAATGAATCGTCTTCCACAGTGAAAACGAAAATACAGCCCGGCGCCGCGACCCGATACATTTCGGCTATGAGGTTCGTCGCCACCGTCTCTGGGAGGTGAGTAAACACCGAAAGCGCCGAGATCACATTGAAATAGCCGTCGGGAAACGGCAAGCCAGCCCCCGCCTCGGTCAAGGTAAATTGACCCGGCACGCCAAGATACCGGCACAGCGTTATCGCGTTCGGGTCTATGTCGACTCCATAGAGATTTTCCGCTGGAACGTCGCGCGCGAAGGTCCGGGTGATCCGACCCCAGCCACACCCGATGTCGAGAACACGCGAGTCTTTACCTAACGGTCTGCCGGACGCGCGGGAATACTCCTCCGCGTATTCCCAGAAGGCATGGGCGCGCGACATCGACTCCTCGTCAACGGCGCCATTGTAACCCATCTGGATCGACGAGTGCGGAAACCGCGGGAACTCGACTCCATCGATATAAGGTTCACGCACGCTGCGCTGAAGCAGCGAAAGCCAAGCGTCTTTCGATACTCCGGAAAATTTATCGGTGATGGACATTCGATCGCCCTTGCGCTGCCGGACAGGTTTATGTCGACGGTGAACCGTTCCGCCGGTTTCGCCGCGAATCCGGCCAAGGCGAAATCGCCAGCCGCGCGACTACCGAGGAACATTCATATGGAATTTCCATGCATACCTAAATCAGAGGCTTTCTGCAAACCGTCACGTCGGTGTATTCGCCGATAACTCCATGATACTGATCCCAAAATCGAATAATGCGCACGTCGAATGGAGCCCACTCGGCAATTTGCTTGCTGATATCGTAACCGTAATAGAATGTGACCAATGATCCTTTGTCGCTAATCGGATTGCCATGATATTCGGGTGTCTCGATTAGATGTTCGACTTGCCCATCTGGGGTCAAGCGCGCGGTGCAAGCGGCTGCCTCCGCCCGCCATTTTTGAATCGGGAACGTATGTATGTAATATCCGCCCGGCTTGAGCGTCCGGTAGACTTCGGAATATGCTTTCTCTGGATGAAATACATGCTCCATGACGTCGAGCGTCACGACAAGGTCGAAGACACAGTCGCCAAACGTCTGATTTTCGAGATCCTCGTTTCTGTAACCGCCAATGTTCTCACCTAGCGGTTGATCCGGATAATATTGAGACGAGATATAGTTTGGAGCGCACTCCCGCAAACGCAGTGAAATTCCCCGTTCCGAGGGCGACGACTGGTGAATAGCGAGATGGCGCCAATTTGGTAGCGTTTCATTCATGACGAGAGCCACCGCGCGCTCCCGAACCGTGGACATACAGTTCCAGCATACGAGCGAATCGCGAAACCATTCCGAATAAGCCCGAAAAAGCTGATCCGTGTCGCAACAGGGACAATGACCCGCGAATTCATATTGGAACGCCGGGGCCTCCGCTTCCTGCGGCGGAGGCGCCGCCGGCGTATGGGCCGTTGTCGAGTCGCTCAGAGAAACGTCTTCGGCTGCAGCCGCGGCGTCTGCCTTCTCCACGTCCGACATGTCAGATCGCCTCGGTGTAGGCGCGTCAGATTCTCCTGCCGCGTCAGTTCCACCTAAAGTGTTCATTATAACGCTCCGTCTCGAAATAAAGACCGCCGACGCCGCGGATGAGGTCATCCTACTCGCAACACATCGTATGTCGATACCGTCGGCTGTCTCACTTACGGCGCCGCACCACCACCAAGTCCTGATAGAAATGGAAGCACCCGATGAAGTCGACGAGTTCGAACTCGTCCCCGAGTTTCTTTTCGATAAATGACCGCGTCAGCCAGACATTGCGGTAATAGTCGCCGGACACTCCGATGCTCTCGAGCTGATTGTTTTGCGCGGAATCGTAAATTCCCTGCTCCCTCCATGCCTCGAGAGTCGCGCGAGGCATCCCCGCATGAAGCGCGATCATCGCATTGTCGGATAAAACGGTGAAAAGCCCAACGCCGCCGGGTTTCAATACGCGCGCAAGCTCGGCGAGCCATATCGTCATGTTGTCTTCGGCCAGATGGCTGAAAACCGAATACGCATAGATTAGATCAACAGAATTTGCAGGCTGATCGAGCGGAGGCTTGGCGCCACATGCTTTGAAGTGCGGCCCGACATTAACGTTGGCCCACTCCACGGCGAAAGAGTCGATATCGAAACCAACGAGCGTTGAATTCGCGCCCAGATCTGCAACAACGTGGCGAGCGACGCGCGCCGAGCCGCAGCCCCAATCGAGGATTGTCGGAAAATCCGCAAACGTCTTCTTGAAGTTTTTCTTCATCGCCTTTTCGAAACCGCGAAAGATGGCGCGGCCGAACATCACGTAATGCAGCAAGTTCTCGGCGCCGATCCTGGCGGCGACGTCCGGCGGCGGACCTGCGAACGAGAGGTCACTCAAAAGAAGGTCGAGTGTGTAGCCTCGTTCCTTCAGGGGATTCAAAATCGCGCGCGACTCGATCGTGATCTCCCGCTCCTTGCGGATATCGTGTTCCGAGTGCAAAATATCGATCGTAAACGCCGATAACGCGGCATTGGGGTGCCAAGGATAAAGCTCCGCATAGACGCCGCTCGGCGCGAGCCGCTCCGGGACAAATGGCCGACCGTTCACGACAATGTGCGTATTTTCCACCCAGCCCCAATGAGGAAGACTCCAGCCGGCGATCGTCGTCTTGTCCTCCGATAGAACAACACTATTGACGTTCCATAAGAAAGGCGCTTCGGTCACCTCATAGAGGTCTGAATTGGGCACGAAAACGATCGGATCGATTGTCTGCGTGCGCACGGATTTGTGACTAAGCTCGTTCAAAGCTACCGCCTCCTGTCGATACACCCTAGAAAAGTCCGCTCAGCGCGGCAGACGAAAGCCGTCAGGCCTTCTGCGCTATGACGAGCGCTTGCCAGAACTGGTTCGGATCATCGATATACGCCCAAAGCCGGAAATACTTCTCCCATTGCGATTTTATGAAGCTTTCGGGAATGGCGGCGTCGCCGTAGACATCGGCGGTCATGTAGTCTCCGCCGCCCGAGGTCGGCATGTAACAGAAGCGCCCCGCGTCAAACTCCCTCAGCAGTTCTGACACTTTGGGTTTGAAGCGGGAGAGAGCGGCATGCCACTCAGATTCCGGACGTTCCGGAATCTCACTGATGAATTGTAAGAAGCGGCGAGGTTCGGCAGTGTAAGCAAGGACGCAGCCGCTGCGCGACACGCGGCTCAGTTCTGACATCCAGTGCGTTGCGATCGGTTCTGGCAAATGGCTGAACACCGAATAGGCGATGACCACGTCGAAGGAATTGTCCGGGAAAGGAAGCGCGCCGCGCGGCTCGATGAGTTTGTAGGTGCCGGGAACTCCGAGCATGCGACATAGCGAAAGGATCTCCGAATCGATGTCGACGCCATGCAATCCGGTTTCGGCGACGTCGTTCCAGAACAAACGCATATAGCGCCCCCAGCCGCAGCCAAAATCCAAGAGCTGCGTTCCCGCGTGAAGCGGATTGCCGAGGGCTTCTGCATATCCTTTTACATATTTGTAGAAGTTGAAACCTTCTCGAAGAGCGTGTTCGTCGGACGACCCTACCCAGCCTTCCTGGGTGCGGGCATGCGGGAAGCGCGGCATTGCCACGCCATTGATGTTTGGTTCGTACACGCTATCGATGAGAACTTTGAGCCAGGCCTCGTCGTCGGCAAGATTAAACAGAGCTTTTGCAGGAGGGAGCATCCTAATTTTCCTTCGGAGAATACGCGTTAATAGGGGGCAGCCGCGGACGTGGAAGTGCTGGCGTAGTTCGCGATTGTGAAGCCATTTGCGGCGACGAGCGTCGGGAACAGGCGCTCGAAAGCGTGAGCGAAGGTCCCGTCGATGGCGCCGAGTTCTGGCCCAAATTCGGCGCCTTCGTAAGGCAAATCGGCAACTTTTTTCATCGCCGACAACCGGAACCAGAACATGCTCCCCGCGACGAAATCGCGAAGCGGGAATCCTTCAAGCCCAGCTTTCGATAAAATCGTCTCGACATTAATTTTGTTGTCGCGCATGCCGACTGGATCTCTGATGGAGAACATCGCCTCGGTTGGCGCGACGAGGCCGACCTTTTGGTTGGCTGCAAAGGCGGCCAAAGCCGCCTTGACGGAGTCAGGACGACCGATCAGTCCGTCCAGGAGGCCTCGACGCCACTGGTGGCCGGCCGAAAGGTGCGTGGATTTCTTGGAGTGCAGCTTGCAGCCGATCTCATACCCGAGCCCGTCGGCGATTCGCAAAGCCTGGAGGAATGGCCATATGTCGCGGCCTTTATTTTCCGAGACGACGACCCTGACGGGATCGAGGAGGTCGATCAATTTCCTTGCTGCGGCCTCATCCCAGCTATTAGGGATTGACGCGATGACATCCATTCGAGCAACTTTCCTCGCTGCGTTGACTGCGGCGGCGAATTCCTCGATCAGATCCTCATAAAAAACGTGAATGCACAGTACGATTTTGGCCTTCTTTGTTCTTTTCGCGGCCACGCGACGCGCCAACGATGAGAGCGCCGCCTCGTTCGAGAGCCCCTCGGCGCGAACATTGGCCACGGCCGCGAGATAGCCGTAGCCAAATTTGCGGTCGGGTTCGAGGTAGGTGCCTTCCGCCCATTCGTTCCAAGCGTTGATGAAGACGAAGCGTTGGCCTTCGGCGTTGTTTTTTTTCGACCACTCGGTCGTCCCTTGGAGCCAGCGATGGAATTTCCTTGGGGTGGCGCCATGGAAGGTGTGACCCTGGGAAGGTTTGCGCGCTTCATTGTCCCAGCCCATCATCACGCCAGCGAAATACTCTCGCGGGCGTTTTTCGCAGCCAAGCTTTTCCAGTAATTTAAGGTAAGCGTCGACGGCTTCGCCATAGTCGTACACCTTGCCCCTGAAGTCGGGGTTCAACAGTTCCACCGTGTTGTTGATTTCACGAACGGCCACCGCATGAGGCGGAAATTGACAAACCGCGTCGAAGCCGATGTCTTCTGGATGGTCGAAACCGAATGCAGTCGTGGCGACCAGATAAAGACCCGGCAAACCAGCTTGCGCAGCTAAATCTCGCCAAATCTGGACCATGTTCTCAACGTCTGGAATAATGGTCGGCCGGTAGATCACAATCATCGGCTTTCCATCGACTCGGATATACCGAGGATCTCTCATGAAACGGTACAGATCGTTGAACACGCGGGCATGGTCTTCCGGCGTGTGGTTCTGTTTCATCAGGATATCTTTTTCGGCTCCATCCCAACGCCGAGTCCAGTTCTCGTTGGCCCAACACAAACAGAAGGGGAAATCGAACTCTTCGGCTTGTTGCGAGAGCAGAAATTCGATCGGCTTCTCGAGCAGCCTGTGGCCGTCGAACCAGTAATAGTGGAAACAAAATCCGGAAACGCCATAAAGCTTCGCCAATTCGATCTGACGCGCCATGACGTCGGGCACGCGCAGGTCGTAAAAGCCTAGTTCGCCCGGCAGCCGGGGCTGATATTGTCCGCTGAACTGGGGGACCGCCTTGGAAACGCCCCTCCATTCGGTGAAGCCCTTGCCCCACCACCGGTCATTTTCCGGGATCGGATGAAACTGCGGAAGATAAAAGGCCAAAATCGATGGATCGTTCGGCGGAACGCTGATCGCCTTCGCCGCCAGCGGAGCGTAGCTTGGGTCGCGGCCACCCATAGCGACGCTCACCTGCTCCTTATAAAGAGAGAAATAGGGATCGGATGCTCTCTCGATTGCGCGTTTCGACTCCAGGTTCGCCCCTCCCGCGTGGCGCACCCTTGGACTGCGGCTCAATGAGGAGAGCCCTGGCTTAGGGTCCCGGCCCTCGCGTGCGCCGAAATTTAAGTAATGGATGAGCGGGTTGGCGCCCGCGTCTCTCACGTCGGCATTGGCCTGCAGGTAGCGGGAGGTGCTAAAAGCTGGACTTGGGTTGTACCCAAGTCTCCAACCATATCGAATGAAGTGTTCGAGTGGATCCCCCCGCACATCGGGATAGTGGGATATGTAAAAATCCGGCTTGAATAGTTTCGACCGGTAAATGAGATCATACCCTGCGGCAAATTGGCGTGCCCCCTGCGGCAACAAAGCGTTCTTCGCGGCTTGGCCGATCCAATCGGTCGGTCCCACATCTTCTGGGGGCCTCGCGGAGCGCGTGTTGCGGTCTGAGCAGCTGATGAAATGCAGCAGCGGATTCGCACCGCTATGCGCGGCGTCTTCGTAAGTCTGAAGATACCAGATCGTGTTGAAGTTTTCGCTCGGATTGCGGCCTTCGCGCCATCCGCTCTCGAGATAATGCTTGGCCGCGTCGATTTTTGACTCGGCCACGTCGGGATATGCGGCGTAATAATATTGAGAATCAATCAGGCCACGTAGCCTCCGGATCTCCGGACGAATGAAAGCCATTGCGTCGGTTGCTTTTTTGGCGATCGACCCGAGTAAAAGCATGTTGGCCGCGGTTCGCTTCACAATCTGTAACTCCACAGAATTCCGTCACTTTTTACGACGAACCTCTCGAACATGCCAAGCCCCCAAAATTGGAAAATCGGAAAAGTGGCGTCGGTCGAGCAACGAAGCCTTCGGGGCGATGACTAGCGGAGGCAGCTTCACGCCCCACACACCGGGCCGGTCACCGTCTTTCGCTTTCGCACGAATCCTCGTGCACCCGGCTTTAAGTCTTGCCCGCGCCGCGTTATGCACTCATCCGCAAGACCATCAAACGCTGCGTGCGCCGGTATGGGTCTTTCCTAGCGTTCGGGACCATTGGGGTGTCCCCAAAATTCGTTTGCGCTGATTCGAAACTCAGATTCAAGCGGTCGAAGCTCTCAACATCGGATTCCGACGAAGGATGCGAAATCTTCTAAGTGCCACGGTGTAGCCGCACAACCAACAGAAGCCCCCTATGACGCCGAGCGATTTGTATCTCGATCTCGTCAAGCGAACTCTGACCAATCTCCTCTATATCGATGCGGAGCCTCGCTACGATCCCCAGAATGACGGCGCCGAATCGCGGCGGCTCCGCACGAACGGGCTGGATTGGCCGGCCTGGGGCCTCACGATGGTCGGCATGAAGCGCCTCGACAACATACAAACGCTCGTCGAGGCGGCGTTGGCCGAGGAAATCCCGGGCGATCTGTTCGAGGCAGGCGTCTGGCGGGGAGGAGCCGGCATCCTGATGCGCGCGATCCTGGCCGCCCACGCCGATACGACGCGGCGCGTCTGGCTGGCCGACAGCTTCCAAGGCTTGCCGAGACCGCATGTCGAACGCTTCCCCATGGACGCCGGGGACACTCATTATCAGTACGAAGCGTTGAAAGTGTCGCTCGAGACCGTGAAGGCGAATTTCGCGCGCTTTGGTCTTCTCGACAGCCGTCTCGAGTTCGTTGAAGGCTTTTTCAGCGAGACCCTCGATCGAGCCGCCGTCGAACGCATCGCCGTGTTGCGGCTGGACGGGGACATGTACGAGTCGACCTATGTCGCGCTCACCGCCCTCTATGACAAAGTTTCTCCTGGAGGCTTTGTCATCGTTGATGATTACGGCTATCTCGAATCCTGTCGACGGGCGGTCGCCGATTTTCTGTCGTCACGAAGCCTCGCCGTCGAACTCCATCAAATCGATTGGACCGGCGTTTACTGGAAAAAGCCGGTGTGCGGCGAGGGAGGGTCGTAGAATCACAACCTCCGCGCCGAAGTGCTGGAATTGCTTGTCGAATTTGATATGCTGAACATTATGAGATCGCTCGTGAGAATTTTATGCCGCTGATAAATGACGCCCGCTCGACTTCCCGCTGAATTATACCGTTACACGGTCGATCCTGGTTCGGATGCGGCGAGCGCGTGGGTGTGGCGCTTCATAGGCGATCAGCGCCGCGTCTTGGATTTGGGGGCGGGGCCTGGATCGATCGCCCGCTCCCTGGTCACGGACAAGGGCTGCCGGGTGACGGCGGTCGACGTCGACGCTGAGTGCGTCGACGTTTGCTCCGGCTTTTGTGAACGCGCCGCTCGCGTCGACCTGAACGAAGCCGATTGGCTGAGCAAGATTCCGACAGGTCCCTATGACGCCGTGATCCTCGCGGACGTTCTGGAACATTTGTACGATCCTTGGGCGGTCCTCGATTCCGCCAAGACATTGCTCGCGCCGGAAGGCGCCTTGATCGTGTCGCTCCCCCATTCGGGCCACGCGAGTCTGATTTCGTGTCTCCTCAAAGGCACGTTCCGCTATAGCGAATGGGGGCTTCTGGACCGAACGCATCTTCGCTTTTTTGGAATGAAAAACATCGAGGAATTGGTTACGGGAGCGGGTCTGAGCGTTATTGACGCCGGATTCGTTATGCGGCGTCCGGAAGAAACGGAATTCGCGGACCTCTGGGCCACTCTGTCAGACGAGGAACAAAGCTTCTTGCGCGCAAGCCGCTTCGCCAGCGTGTATCAAGTGGTGCTAAAGGCCGTTCCCTCCGAAAGGGAGAAGGAGACGCGCTCGTTGGAGGGTTTTCTGGAGCGACACTGAATCTGAGTGAGGGGTGAAGGCGTAACGGGTTGGTTGCCAAGCCATCCCCGCTCCGAGAAAGGAGCGTTACGCCATGACCGAGACTAAAGATGGCGCGTCTCACCGTAATTCAACATTTTCCCGCCACCCAAATCACGATGTCGCCACAATACTGCTCCAAAAAAAATTCAGACTTTCTCTATAGTTACCTGTGCTGCAGACAAATAGGAGCGTTTAGCCATGGCGGAAGGCGACGATGGGGACAAGACAGAGGAATTGCCGCCCACGTTCTGTATTCACCCGTTTATCGAGGTGAATGTGGCCACGGCCGGATCTGCGAGGCCATGCTGCGCTTACCATCCGCTCCTATCACAAGATGGGCGCGCGATGTCGGTCTATGAGAGTTCGCTTGAGGAGATATGGAACTCTAACGCGATGCGCTCAATTCGGCGTAATCTCGTGGAAGGAAGGCAGGATCCGGGTTGTGGGTATTGTTATGGACACGAGACAGCCGGAATTCCGAGCTTGAGGATAATCAACAGCCAAGCTTGGCAAGGCGGCTACATCAATCCCCGAAACGAAAGCTTCTCGGATTTGATTCAGCGTGCTCGAGATAATGATTACCGCATGCCGAATGGTCCCAATTGGGTCGATCTCGACGTGGGCAATTTGTGCAACCTTAAATGCAGGATGTGTATGCCGGCGTCGAGTTCGAGTATCGCCAACGATCCTGTTCACTCACGTTGGACGCCAGACTATGAAGTCGCGGCGCGGTGGCAGGGGACCGGAATGATTATCGCTCCGGCGCGTGTGCTGGGGGTTGGCTACGACGGCTTGTCTAAACTCGACGCATCAGGAGAGTCGCCTGTCGCTTGGATAAGCGGCGTGGCGACGATCAGCATGAAAAGCGCGCCGCGCGAAGTGTCGTCCATTCGAATCAAACTCGTTGGCGCGGAGCCGCAAAGCATAATCGAGATGTTTGTGAATGGCGTATCGATGTTTCGCGGCGAGATGTCTGGAGCGGCTCTGGAGCAAACAGTCGAATTGCCCAAGGAAACGATGGACGCGGATGAGCTTGTTCTTCGTATCGAATGTCCGACGCTCGTCGGCGTTGAAGAAGTGAAGTTGATCAGGGCGGAAACAGGAAAAAGCAAGGTAGGTCTGAGCCGTTTTTCGAGTGGCAGGCAATGGTTTAAAGATGAGGATTTTATTTTCAATGATCTACTTTATAAAGTTGGCGACATCACGAAAATCAACATGATCGGCGGCGAGCCGATGTTGATCAAGGAGGTTTTGTCCACCCTGAAATATTTGGTCAGCAAAGACCTTGCAAAAAATATTACCCTCACAGCGGTCACAAATGGGACCGTGGTCAGCGAAGAACTGTGTGAAATCTTGCCGAAGTTTAAGAGTGTCGTTCTAGGCATAAGCCTTGACGGCGTAGGCGGGGTGAATGATTACATTCGCGCCAATTCAGAATGGGCCCAAATAGATAGCAACATTAAGAAATTAAAACAAATTAACAACGCATATATTTATGTAAATATTACATATCAAGCGTATAATATGCTTCATCTGGCCCCATTGGCTAGTTATTGCTTGAAAAACGAATTGACTTTCCGTTACCATTTTCTTCAATCCCCTCGTCACCTCAGCTGTGCGGTGATGCCTCTGGCGGCGAGAAGAGAGGCCATCGTGAGAATGAATAATTTCCTCGCAGGCTGTTCGACTGAGGAAATCTATCATTTAGCACGTCTTAATATTAAGGGCTCCATCCATGAACTGTGCGGTTTGCTCCATGCGAATCAGGCCGAACCGGATCCTGCTCTTCTCGACGATTTCATCACCTTCACCAACGATATGGATGTCAGTCGAGGGCAAAACTTTTCCTTAGTGAACCCGGAGCTGCTGCAGTTCATTGAAGCTTCGGGTGTGAAATGGACTGATCAGACGCGTTTCGCCAAACCAAGTCTGGGGGCGCCGGCATTCCAGAGCATGGAGTTTGATAGCCTCGCGGGCTAGCGTGAATAAAATTCGCACAAATTTGCTTTTCAGGTGCGCCGGTTGATCGCTAGGACGTCAGCTATTGAATATCGATAAAGCAGGGCGGCTAGATTGATCAGTAAAGGGGTGAATGGGATAACGAGGCAAATAAGCTATCGTTCCTGAAAAAATAGACTGGAGCTGGGATCTTGTCAGCCAAATATTGGCTCAGCAGTCAAGATCGTCCACCAACAGGGGAATTGAATGACGTATGAAGACCCTATAATTATAGCCGGGCATTCTCATGCGGCTGCCTTAGGTCTCCACTTCGGAACGGGAGAAAAAAATGCAGTCTTAAAACCCCTTCTTCACGAGGGTTATGACGATTTCGTTGGATTGAGCTATACATTGCCGATTGATGCAGCATACTGGGATGCGCTATATGATGCATCTACAGACAAGTCAGTTGGCCTTCTCTACAACGGCAGCCAGCATATTCATAACTTCCTGTTGATACATGAACCTGAATTCGATTTTTGTTTGCCAAATTGCGAAGGGGGTGTTGATGAAGAAAAATTCATTGTTCCTAACCGAGTAATACGTGAGCTATATTTAGTTGGGCTTAATGAAATGCTTCAAATTATTCTTCGTTTAAAGGAAATAAAGGGGTGCAAGCCGTTTTTAATTGGCTCTCCCCCTCCGCGAGGAGATGATCAATTGCAATCGTCATATGAGGCGAAGGATTCGTGGTTTGAAGCATTTGCAAAGTTGCTGTTCATTAATTTGGATAATGTTAAGATTAGTAGCCCACGTTTAAGGTATAAAGCGTGGGTAATACTTCAGTTGCTGCTGGATGAAATTGCTAAACAGCATGATCTAATATTTGTCTCGGCGCCTCTCGAGGCGGGCGATGCTAATGGTTATCTGCGGCCCGAGTTTATTCAAGATTTCACCCACGCTAATGGGGGCTATGGAAAGCTAATGCTGGATCGTATAAGAGATAAGCTCGCCGCTAGCAACTAGGAGGACGCTCGTGCATCCGTATAAGAATGCTCCTTCTCGTAGTTTCTGGTCACGCTCTGTTTCGCAATCATTTCGACCGAATGAAATGATCGCCGTCGACTATCCTCTTATTAAACATGGCGACAAAGTCGCCTCGGCGGGAAGTTGTTTTGCGTCAAATCTAGTGCCTTATTTAACGCGTTCTGGCTTTACATATTTGCAAACTGAATTGCGTCACCCTAATTTTAGGCAAATTCCTGGAGAAAATCTCGGATATGATAAATTTAGCGCTGCATATGGCAACATCTATACAATTCGGCAACTCCTGCAATTATTACGTCGTAGTCGCTCCATGTATTGGCCTTCTGAAGATCGTTGGATAACGGGCGATGCGGTAATTGACCCGTTCAGACCGGGCTTAAAATATTACGCTACGTCGAATGAGGAATTTGAGCTTCTAACGCGACAGCATCTGAAAGCCTGCCTGCGCGTATTCTCTGAAGCCGACGTGTTCATATTCACGCTTGGCCTGACGGAAGCATGGGTGTCGCGCGAGGACGGGGCAGTTTTTCCCGCATGCCCCGGCACTATCGCCGGAACTTTCGATCCTGAGAAACATGTATTTAAGAATTTCACCGTTCTTGAGATGAGCGCCGACCTAAAGGATTTCATAAATGAATTGCGAGAGATCAACGCTGATGTCCGAATTGTTTTGACAGTTTCGCCTGTTCCGCTCGTCGCGACTGCGACCGCCAATCATGTGATTTGCGCATCGACCTATAGCAAATCTGCGCTTCGCGTGGTGGCTGAGGAGGTTTCGACTGCATTGAGGGAAGTGACGTATTTTCCTGCATATGAAATCGTTACCGGTCCGCAATCCCCGAAGGAGTATTTTGAAGCAGACCGGCGTAATGTAAGCGTTGCGGCGGTCGATCAAGTAATGGGAGTGTTTCTGGCGTGTTGTGAGCAGCCGCACGAGGGCGCCTCATCGGCCTCACAGACTGAAGAGATGCGGCTATCGGACGACATCGAGTTGCTGGCAAAGAAATTCGCTGACATCGAATGTGAGGAGGTGATGGTCGAAAAGAAATGACGGTCGGGTTATTCCGAATGAATAGCCCTGCGGCCAGATCTGAGGCGGGCCTGCTGTTACATTGCTGTCGGGAGGGCGACACCAAGGTATTCTTCGCACTAGCAAGGAGTCCATTCAAAAGATGACGTCGGCCAATGCAACGCGCCATGCAAATGAACGCAAGAAGCTCTTTGTGCACATCGGCATGTTCAAGACCGGCACTACAGCCATTCAGTATTTCCTCCAGGAGAACATGGAGAGGCTGTACGATCAGGGGGTTCTCTATCCAAAAACGGGGCGTCATCCGCACTCGCCCGTCCAGCACGGTTTGATCGGTGAGATGTTCCTGCCCCAGCCGCTTTCTGCGGGCGACTTCACCTTGCCAGGCCCCATCGATCGACAATCGACGTTGAAGGCGCTGCTCGACGAGATCGAGTCCAGCTGTGCTTCGCGCATAATCCTTTCGGCTGAAGCGCTGTGCATACTTCCGGCGGAAGGCGTCAAGGAGTTTGGGCAAGGGTTCACGGATTTCGATATCGTGCCGATAGTATATTTCCGCAACTTCGCGGATTTGGCGGACGCCTCGTACCAGACTCACGTCATCCACAACATTACAACCAAGCCTTTCAGCGAAATGGGCTTCGAACATTGGGTCGACATGGACCTCGTTGCGATGTGCCGCAACTGGAGCGCGATCGCGTACGACGGCAGGATTCTGGTGCAGGATTACGACGACCCTGACGAGCGCAACTCGATTCTGACTTTCGCCCGTATGACCGGTCTTGACATGAATAGGCTTGGCCCCCCGGACCGCGAGCAGAGACTGAACGTGTCGGTCAGCGCGACCCTCGTGGCGATCAAGAGCGAGCTTGTGCGCGGCGGCGCATCCGTTCTCGAGGCGGATCGTTTACTGGCTCAGCTTCAGATTCTTCCATTTGCGGAGCGGCAGACAATGCTGCCGCCCGCGTTGAACCGCGATTTGCGCCAAGCCTATACGAAGCAGCTGAGACTGCTCGCGGCCAGCGAGTTCGTCGTAGGGCTGGACGCAGTCAGGCTCGAACGGGAGCCGGAAGCGCCGCCGGAAAAGATTCAAATATCGAATCTGGTCGACGCGCTCTTCTCGATCGGACGGGCGGTAGCCCGCATGAAAAGCGCCTAGAGGATTTAACGACGAGCTTGATCGTCCATGAGCCAACCGGCGCATCATGGGCAATACGGTCGTGTCTCGAACTCTAATGCTGAGTCCGGTCGAGCCGGCGCCAAGAGGAACCGAATGATGGGCCGCTCTTTCGCGCTTGTTCTCCCGCGCGTGCTGTCTCTCGCTTTGGCGCTGATGGCGCCGCTCGCGCAGGCGCAGACCCTCGCGCCCGATCCGCAAACGCCCAACGCCTTTACGCCGCTTGCGCCGAGGGGCGACGGCGGCTGCTCCATCCTGCCGACGAACGGCGCGCCCGCCGCCGATCTCGGCCGCGACTGCGATTTCGCATTCGACGCGGCCTCTGGCCAAGTCTGGGGGCCGAAGCAGGCCGGGCAGTGGGGGTCAGGCGTCGTCATGGTGGTCGCGGCGCGGGCTTTCGCCGACCGCGCGTCCGGCGCTAACGTCATCGACGCTCAGTTGACCGGCCGCTCGAGCATCACCAACCCAACCCCAGCGCCTGGTTCGATCGCGGACACATATTCGGATTGGGGCGGCGCGCCCGGAAGCAACTGGAGCGTTCAACATTTTAATCGCATTCTATGCGGCGTCAGCAGCGCCACTGCGGACAATTTTCCGCCGACGACGAAGAGCTGGGCGGAGTCCGCCATCACGGGCTGGGATTCGACCGGACAGATCGCATGCGCCTCGACCATCGGCGCGGCGGCGGGCAATTTCGCCACGCGCACATCGGATCATCGAACTGCGGTTGGAAAGAGCAGCACAGGATCGGACGCGATCAACGCGCTTGCCATAAATGACGACACAGCCGGATACGCCATCGCCGCAGGCTCAGTCTCTCTCGCCTGGCACAAGCCGGGCGCGCTCGGCGTCACGCTCGCTTCACAGCTAGATATCACTGCAGCTGGGGCAATAGCGGACGTTCACCCCGCTACGGCTGCGTGGCCCCGCGGGACGGCCTTAGGGCAACTCATCACGTCCGGAGCCTATCCCAGCGCAGGACGGCCTTTGCAAAATCCAACCGCTGCGATCGCCTTTTGGCCCAGCGGGGCCGGACCCGTTTTTCGAAAGGGAATCGTCGCCGGTAAGTCGGCGTTCGATACCTCCGTCGGCTCTGGCGGGCGCGGCGTCTTTGCCGAACTCAGCGCGGGGCAGTCTGTTCGGTGGATCGACGACTCGAACGCCGTGCAGGCGGAGATGTGGGGGCAAAATTCCGCTGGCGTTGTGGCGAAGCCCAGCGTTCTCGTTTATGCCTCTAACGCAAAGATAAGAGTCAACGATACTGTTTCCTTGGAGACTGTCCTTACGCCTGCGGGATTGTCGTCTGGCGGAGGACCGCTTTATCTGAATCGAACCGGCGCACATGATGTGAATGTCGGTGGCAGACTGAACACGGTTTCCCTCGGACTTAGCGCGTCCGGCCTCAACAACGTTACAGCAGCGGGTTCGATCGGGCTTGGCTCTGGCGGAGTCGACGACCGAATTCATATGGACGCGGCGGGAAACATTTACCCCACGGTCACGAACTCGATTGTCAATGGCGCTTCGACTGCACGATGGTCGGAAGTCAATTCAACAAAAAGCTATGCACTGAATCAAATGGCGTATCCGGCGCTTCCGTCAATTGCTTCATGCGGGACAAGTCCTCCTGCTGTATCGCCTGGCAGCTCGAATAACGCGGGACGTTTCACGCTCGGAACGGGTTCGCCCACGGGCTGTGCGATCACATTCGCAGATGCGTTCCCAAACAATGCATATTGCACCGTTACCGTCGCGAGCGCCTACAAAGGAACCTATTACATTTCTGGACAAAGTAAGACGGGATTCGTTGTGACTCTTAGCGCGCCGACGGATTCCGTCGTTTTCCAATACACCTGCTTGGGGAATTGACCCTGAGGAAATCAGCTGGACGCCTCCAATAACCCTGTTTTCTTGGGTCGATAGCGCGGCATGACGCGGATCGACGTCTTCGCGCAGGGTGACATTTGGCCTTGCTGCGTCCCGTGCGTCGTTGAGCGGCGGCCATTCCCGTCGCTCATATTCCTGACGCGGGCGCCCCTCGCTCGTGCAGCCATACGAAGCGGCGCATGTTGTAGGCGAGATTGGCGAGCCCGATCTTGAGCCGCGCCCGCGCCAGGCCGATGGTTCGAACGAACAGGCCCATCAGCCCCTTCTGATGCGCGAACACATGCTCGACGGCGCTACGCACTTTCGACTTCTGCGCATTGGCGAAGCGCGTGCGCTCCGGCATCGCCTTGCCCTTGGGCTTCTTGCGATGAATGCGCGAGACGAAGCCGCGCCGCAACAGCATCGCTTCATTCTTCGCCGAGCGATACGCCGTATCTGCATAGACCTCGCTCGCTGTGTTGGCGCGGTCGAGAACATCCTCGAGCCTTGCGCCGTCATGCGCGGCGGCGTGTGTCGCCGTCCATTTGCGGATCAGCCCATGCGCCCGGTCGATCGACACATGGTTCTTGTATCCGAAGGCGGGGATGGCGAGATCGACCGGCGGAACCGAGCCGTCCTCCCGCACTTTGGCTTTCGTGTATTTGACCGTCCAGCGCGCATCGCGATCTTTCTGCGCGAGCTTCGCCGGCTTGTCCTTCCAGCCCTCTGGAATGCGGCCGTCCTTGATCGCCTGCTTCTCGCCGTTCGTATTGCGCTGCTTGGGCGCGGCGACAATCGTGGCGTCGACGATCTGGCCCGACATCGCGAGAAAGCCGGCCTCGCGCAGCGCTGCGTCAAACTGCTCGAACAAGACGTCGGCCGCATTCGCCTTCTTCAGCGCCTCGCGGAATGTCCAGATCGTATTGGCGTCGGGAACGGCGTCGGCTAAACCCAATCCGAGAAAGCGCATGAACGACAGACGGTCCTTGATCAGATATTCGCAGCGCTCGTCCGACAACGAATGCATGGCTTGCAGGATCAGCACCTTGAACATGAACACATGATCGAACGGCGGACGCCCACCCTTGGAGCGATCGGCGCGCGGCACTGCCGCCTCCAGCGCCGCCCGGAACATCTCAAAATCGACCAGCGCCTTCACGCGCTCAAGATCGTCGCCTTTGGCCGACAGCTCCGCCAGCCGTTCGTCGACGTCGAAAAATCCGGGCGTTCCCTTCGCCATGGCCGCGATCCCCTTGCGACATGACCAAGTGAATCAACTCAACGCCGATTTGGCCAGAGGTTTTTGGAGGCGTCCAGCTTTTGGAAACGGCTGAAATGTCGGCATCGCAATGATTTCGTTGTCCGGGCCGCCTATCCCCTGCAGGCGGCCGACGACTCGGTGTGCACGGAAGCAGCCGCAGCCGTACGTTCGCACCCGTGCGCTATTTCTCTGCTCAAGGATTCACACAGGATAGGCCACTCACGTCGACAAAAACTCTTTTTTGAGCAGTCGGTAAAGCCTGTCAGCCGACGCCATCAACGAGCGCACGATCGCGGACGCGCTTGGCCAGCGCACGATTGAAATGGCGCGGCATTATGCACGCGGCGCAGACCTTCGACCCAAGATGCGAGGCGTGGTTGCCAAGTTCGACGAAGAGCTGAACAAGCGCCGAACAAAAACTGTCAAACCTAGCTGAGGAATTTTTCAAACCTAGAACATTGATATTTATAAGTCTTGATATTATTGGCGGTCCCGAAGGGATTCGAACCCCTGACCTTCGGTTTAGGAAACCGCTGCTCTATCCTGCTGAGCTACGGGACCGCGTCGCCTCTCTCTAGCATAGAGCGCGTTTTTGAAAAATTGCGTTATGGGCTCGTCGGCGCCTGCGGGCGTGCTCCTCAGGAAATATTCCGCGCCACTTCTTCGAGCTGCGCGATGCAAGCGCCCCAGCCGTCGTAGAATCCCAGCTCTTCATGGCGTCGGCGTTCGGCGTCGTCCTTGTGCATGACGCGGGCGACGTAGCGCGTGCCGGCGCCCTCGTCCGCCATGGTCAGGATCGCGGTGAACGCGAGCCAGGGCGAGGCGGGACGCCAGCCGCCGACCAGCATCGAGGTGAAGACGATGCGTTCCTGCGGCGTAATGTCGAGAAAGCAGCCGGGATTGTCGCTTTCTCCGCCATCCGGACCGCTCATGAACGTGTGAAAGGCGCCGCCGGGACATAAATCGAAGGCGCGGACCTCCGTCGTCCAGGGTCGCGGGCACCACCATTCCTTCAAGAGCGCCGGGTCGGTCCAAGCCTTCCAGACGCGCGCGCGGGGGGCGGCCACGAAGCGGGAAATTTCAAGGTCCAGTTTTTGATCGCCCATCCCTAATCCTCGCTTTTTTCCAGGAACGCATCCAAACGATCGAAGCGCGCCTCCCAATGCGCGCGTTGCCGCGCGAGCCACGCCTGCGCGGCGTCGAATCTTTTTGGCTGGATGCGGCAAGTGCGCACGCGCCCGACCTTACGGCTCGTCACAAGCCCGCTCCGCTCCAGAGTTTGCAAATGCTGCATGACCGCAGGCAGCGACATGTTGAGCGGCCTGGCCAAGTCGCTGACATTCGCCGGCCCGCGCGCAAGGCGCTCGACCATGGCCCGCCGCGTCGGATCGGCGAGCGCCGAGAACATGCGATCGAGGCTCTCGGAACGCTTAGGCATCTGCTTAAGTATCATTGCGCGGCGTCAGCGGCAACAAAAACTTCACAAACCGCTTAAGTGTTGGGCGGACGATTACGGCGCTGCATCAGTCGCCGCGCGCGATCAGACGCTTTTCCCACTCCAGCGCCTGGCGAACGATCTCGTCGAGGTTGTCATGCTGCGGCGTCCAACCGAGCGTCCGGCGAATTCTTTCGTTTGCCGCGACGATCGCCGCGGGGTCGCCCGGCCGTCGCGGCGCCATCTCGACGTCGAAATCAACGCCGGAAACCCGCTTCACCGATTCGATCACTTCGAGAACGGAAAAGCCGCGCTCATAGCCGCAATTGGCGGTGAGATTGGCGCCGCCGTCGCGCAGATAACGCAAGGCGTCGAGATGGGCGCGCGAGAGGTCGGTGACCTGGATATAATCGCGCACGCATGTGCCGTCCGGCGTCGGGTAATCATCGCCGAAAACCTGCAGCTTCGGGCGCAGGCCGAGCGCCGTCTGCACGGCGACCTTGATGAGATGCGTGGCCTCGGGCGTCGATTGCCCCGAACGCCCCTTCGGATCCGCGCCGGCGACATTGAAATAGCGCAGGGCGACATAGGCAAGGCCGTGCGCGCGCGCCGTATCCTCCAGCATCCACTCGACCATGAGCTTCGATCGCCCATAGGGCGAAACCGGCTTCAACGGCTCGTCCTCGCTGACCGGATTTTGCAGCGGGTCGCCGTAGACGGCGGCGGTCGAAGAAAAAATGAAGCGTTTGACGCGACGCGCCACCGCCGTCGCGAGCAGGGTGCGCGCTTTCGCCGTATTGTTGAGATAATAGCCGAGGGGATCGGCGACGGAGTCGGGAACGACGATCTTTGCGGCGAAGTGAATGATCTCATCGACGCCGTGGCGCTCGATCAGATCCGCGACGAGATCCGCGTCGCCGAAATCGCCGACGACGAGCGGCGTCCCCTCCGGAACCGACCAGCGAAAACCGGTGGATAGATCGTCGAGCACGACGGGCGGACCTTCGCCGGCGTCGAGCAGTTCGAGAACCGTATGACTGCCGATATAGCCGGCGCCGCCCGTAACCAGAACCGTCATGCCGCAACCTTCCTCTCGTATCTTCGACAGATGTTCACGCCGCGGTCCTGACGCCTCATGTCTTTTGCGCCGTTCGCGTCGCGAACTCTACGATCCAGCCAAATCGTGCTAAACGGCCGAGTTTCAAGCCGCCTTCGGTCGACCTGGGCGAGTCGCCTCCGGAGCGATTCGCCGCTATCACCCCTTCGCCGTCTCACCTCTCAACGGGCTTCTCCATGAGCAAACGCATTCGCAAGGCTGTTTTCCCCGTCGCCGGCCTCGGCACGCGCTTTCTGCCCGCCACCAAGGCCGTGCCGAAGGAGATGCTGACCGTCGTCGACCGCCCGGTCGTGCAGCACGTCGTGGACGAAGCGCGAGAAGCCGGAATAGAGCATTTCATTTTCGTCACCGGGCGCGGCAAGGGGGCCATCGAAGATCACTTCGACATGGCCTATGAGCTTGAGGACACGCTGCGCCGCCGCAACAAGTCCAAGGAATATGAAGCCCTGATGTCGGACCTGCCGGCCGCCGGGGCGACAAGCTTCACCCGTCAGCAGGCGCCGCTTGGCCTCGGCCACGCCGTATGGTGCGCGCGCGACATCATCGGCGACGAGCCCTTCGCGGTGCTGCTGCCCGACATGATCACGCTTCCGGCGCGGGGCCAGAACGCGCGCTGTCTCGCCGAGGCGGTCGCGGCCTACGAAAAACACGGCGGCAATATCATCGCGGTGGAGGAAGTGAAGCCGGAAGAGACGCATCAATACGGCATCGTCGCGCGCGGCAAGGATTATGGTTCGACCTTCGAAATCACCGGCATGGTCGAGAAGCCGCCGCAGGGAACCGCGCCCAGTAATTTCATCATTTCCGGTCGCTATATTCTGGAGCCGGAAATTTTCGGGTTGCTCGAAAAGCATGAAAAAGGCGCTGGCGGCGAAATTCAGCTCACCGACGCCATGATCCATCTTGCGAAGACACGGCCCTTCCACGCCGTACGCTTCGACGGACGCACCTATGACACGGGCTCAAAGCTCGGGTTTCTGGCGGCCAATGTGGCTTTTGGGCTGGCGCGGCCGGACGTCGCGGAGGGCCTGCGCGCCGAGCTGAAGAAGTTGCTTGATTAGAGCGTACATCCAGAAAAGACAGTGGCTTGTGAGCGTCTTGGGCGAACGGCGGCTCTTGTCTGCGGCGCGGTCCGCCGTTTGACGCCGGCGCGCGCCTCATTAAACCTTCAAACGATTCTTAAGATCGGCGCGTCGCCGCGCGCGGTTGAAATCAAGCAAAGGATTGAACATTGATGCCGCAACAGGGCGCCGCGCGTAGAATCGTCATTACCGGAATGGGCGCGGTGTCGGCCGCCGGCATTGGCGCGACGCCGCTGTGGCGCGCGGCGCGCGACGGCGTGTCTTGCGTGCGCCCGCTGAAATCGGAGCGCCCCTATGTGGGGCGAATCAAGATCGCCGCGCAGGTCCCGGATTTCGATCCCGCCGCCTTTCTCGAAGCCGAACTACTCCCCTACTGCGATCCCTTCACCCAATTTTCCATTGTCGCCGCAGATGAAGCGCTGGCGCAAGCCGGGTTTGAGCGCAAGGCGGTCGGCGGGCCGCGCACGGCGGTCATCATCGGCACCGGCATCGGCGGCGCCACGACCATCGATAATAACGCCTATCTCGAATATAAGCTCGACGGCCGTCCCGATACGTTGACCGTGCCGCGCCTGATACCGAGCGCCGCGCCGACGACTCTCGGCATGCGCTACGGCGCCAAGGGACCGACCTTCGCGCTCGCCTCCGCCTGTTCCTCGGCGGCGCAGGCCATCGGCGAAGCCTTTGAAATGCTGCGCGCCGGCCGCGCCGATCGCGCGATCGCGGGCGGCGCCGAAGCCTGCGTGATCAACGGTTCGATTCGTTCGTGGGAGGCGCTGCGCGTTCTCACCCCGGATCTCTGCCGCCCGTTTTCGTCAAAGCGCAACGGCATGACGCTTGGCGAAGGCGCCGCTGTCTTCATCCTGGAGACGCTGGAAGGCGCGCTGGCGCGCGGCGCGACGCCGCTCTGCGAACTCGCCGGCTATGGCACGACAAGCGACGCTTTCGATCCGCTGCGCGCCGATGTCGAAGGCCCGTCGCGCTGCATGCGGCTTGCGCTCGACAGCGCCGGACTGGAGCCCGGCGACGTCGACTATCTCAACGCCCATGGCACCGCGACCTACGCCAATGACATCACCGAGTCCCTGGCGATGCGCGCCGTCTTTGGCGACGCGCCGCCGCCGGTTTCGTCAACGAAACCCGTGCATGGCCATGCGCTCGGCGCAAGCGGCGGGCTGGAGCTCGTCGTGACGATTTCCGCGCTGCGCGATCAAATCGCCCCGCCGACGATCAATTTTCTTGAGCCTGACCCCAAATGCGCGGTCGACGCCATTCCCAATGTCGCGCGGCAAATGCCGATTCGCGTCGCGCTCTCGAATTCTTTCGCCTTTGGCGGCATCAACGCCACGCTCGCCGTGCGGGCGATGATTTAATCGGGTAGGGCCCTAGAATCGCAGGAGTTTTGCACGAGGGGCGGTCGACCGCGATGACAGAGAACGACGAGCAGGGCAGGAGGGGCGCCCCAAAAGGGGCGGATTTTAGCCCGAAGTCTAACAGCGAGCCGAAGAAGAAGGCGGCGCTTGCCGCCGCCTTGCGCGCCAATCTTGCCCGTCGCAAGGCGCGCGAGCGCGCGCTGCGGGACCAGGCGCCAGCGAAACACGGCGAGGACTCGAAAACCGACAGCGAGGGGTGATGGATAAGATCAAGATCGTCGGCGGGACCAGGCTCAATGGCGTGATCCCGATTTCCGGCGCGAAGAACGCCGCCTTGCCGTTGATGATCGCATCGCTCCTGACGCGCGAAACCGTGACGCTCGCCAACATGCCGCTCCTCGCGGATGTGATGCTTCTCGAGCGCATTCTCGGCAATCATGGCGTGGATTACGCCATCGCCGGCAAGCGCACCGGCGAGTCCGTCGACGCCGGCCGAACCGTCCATCTCACCGCGCGTGAAATCGTCGACACCACCGCGCCCTATGATCTCGTCTCGCGCATGCGCGCCAGCTTCTGGGTGCTCGCGCCGCTTGTCGCGCGTTGCGGCGAGGCGCGCGTATCGCTGCCGGGCGGCTGCGCGATCGGCACGCGGCCGGTCGATCTGCTGCTCATGGCGCTGGAAAAGCTCGGCGCCAAACTCGACATCGAAAATGGTTACGTCGTCGCCTCGGCGAAGAACGGCCTTGTCGGCGCCGAGATCGACTTTCCTAAAGTCACGGTCGGCGGCACGCATACCGCGCTGATGGCGGCGTCGCTCGCGCGCGGGACCACCGTGCTGCGCAACGCCGCGCGCGAACCCGAAGTCGTCGATCTTGCCGACTGTCTCATAAAAATGGGCGCGCGCATCAAGGGCGCCGGCCAGTCGACGATCGAGATCGAGGGCGTGGGTTCGCTTTTCGGGGCAAGACACGCCGTCATGCCCGACCGCATCGAGGCGGGCACCTACGCCATGGCGGTGGCGATGACGGGGGGCGACGTTCTGCTCGCCGGCGCGCGCGCCGATCTTCTGCAGGCAGGGCTCGACGCCCTCGTGCAGGCCGGCGCCAGCATCACCGAGACGAATGAAGGACTGCGGGTGACGCGTAACGGCGCCGGCATTTCGCCGGTCGATGTCACGACGGCGCCCTTCCCGGCCTTCCCGACCGATCTGCAGGCGCAGTTCATGGCGCTGATGACGCGCGCCAAGGGCGTTTCGCGCATCACCGAAACGATTTTCGAGAACCGCTTCATGCATGTGCAGGAGCTCGCGCGGCTCGGCGCTCAAATCAAGCTTGAAGGGGACACGGCGATCGTGACGGGAGCCGATCACCTCGATGGCGCGCCGGTCATGGCGACAGATCTGCGCGCTTCCGTCTCGCTCGTCATTGCGGCGCTCGCCGCGCGCGGCGAGACGACGATTAATCGCGTCTATCATCTCGATCGCGGTTTTGAGCGCCTGGAGAAGAAGCTGCGCGGCTGCGGCGCGGAAATCGAGCGCATCACCGCGGCGGGGTGAGCGATCATTTTTGGGTTCTGTCATTTCCGACGCGCGATCACGAATCAGTAAAACCGTACTGTGATGATGACGCTCCCCTAGATCCCGATCAGGCCTTCAGCCTTTCGAGATTGACAGAGATGATAAACACCCCTCACTCGATCACAACCCTCACTGCGCGCGACGTGACAGGGGCGAGCGCGAGCCGCGCCTGAATGCGGTGCGCGCCGGGCGTCATCGGCCAGAACACGGTCTCGTTCGCTTGCGCCGTGGCGAAAGGTTCGCCGTCGATCGTCCAAACGATCTGCGAATCTGCGGCTGACGGCGCGAGCTTCAAGGCGAGTCGGTTGAAGCGCTCGGGCTGCTCCGGGTTTCGCCAGATATGCGTGTTGTGTTCCGGCGTCGTGATGACGAGCGGCGCGACGCTCATCGCTCGAGAGTTGCACATATGATCCGCTTCCTCACGCTGAGGAGCGCCTGAAAGGCGCGTCTCGAAGGCTGGCGGCGCGCAGAGCGCTGTTTCCGGAACATCCTTCGAGACGCCGCTTCGCGGCTCCTCAGGATGAGGACGCGGATCTTGCGTCTGGCTCCAATCGGCGTCTTCCGGCTTCACCCATTCGCGCAGCGTTTGCGCGCAGTCGGCGCCATCGCCAGCGCGACAGAGGTCGATGGCGATTCGTCCCGGCGGCGGCGCAAAAGTTTCCGGCGCGATGTCTCCGGGCTTGGCGTCTTGCAGCTTCGCCAGCACGCCATGGGCGAGCCGCGCCGCCGATGACACGCCCGTCATCGCGCGCATCGCGCCGGCGTCGCCGCGCCCGATCCATACGCCGACGATGAATTTATGCGAAAAGGCCATCGTCCAGGCGTCGCGATAGGCTTGCGACGTGCCGGTCTTCACGGCGACCGCGAACGGATATTCGAGCGGCCCGTAGCGCGGAAAGGACGGAAGCCGCGCCTGCGGATCAGAAAGCATCGAGGCGATCAGCCGTGCGCTGTCGACCGACAAGACGCGCCGCGCCGGTCGTCGCGATTCGTCGCGCGTGAACGCAAGGTCGCGCATGATCCCATCGTCGGCGAGGGCGGCATAGGCGCGCATCACATCTTCGAGCCGGGTCGGCAGCGCGCCGATCGCCATGGAGATCCCGAAACTCTCCGCCGGCGTTTCGAGATCGTGCAGGCCGAGGTCGCGAAGGAAATTGAAATTCGCCTCAAGGCCCACGCGCCGCAGCAGATTGGTCGCCGGCACATTGCGGGAATTGGCGAGCGCCTGACGTGGCGTGAGCGGTCCAAGATAGAGCCCGTCGGCGTTCGATACGCCCGAGGCCCCTTCGGGAATATCGTTCAAAAGATCCGTTGTCTTGAGAACGCCGCGCTCGAACGCCAGCGCATAGATGAAGGGCTTCAATGTCGAGCCGGGAGAACGCCGCACGCGGGTGAAATCGAAGGCCCCGGCCTGCGGGTCGTTGTAGTCGGAGGAGCCGACGTCGGCGATGACGGCGTTGGTTCCGCGCTCGACGACCATCACCGCGACCTGCCGCGCGCCGCGGCGGCGGAAATTCGATAGATAGCGGCGCGCGAGATGCAGCACGTCTCGTTCGATGGCCAAATCGATCGTCGCATTGATGCGTCGGTCGCCTTCCGCCGCCGGCCGCGCCAAGCCTTCATGCGCGAGCGCTTCGTAGCGCAGCGCCAGATGCAGAGTTTCGGGACGCCGCTTGGCGTCGAGCGGGCGCATATGATCGAGTTCGGCGCGCGCCAGCGCCGCCTGCGCGGCGTCGAGCGCGCCTTCGTCTTCGAGCCGCGCGACAGCATATCGCGCGCGCGCCGTCGCCAATTTAAGACCGCTCTCGCGTGTGATGTTCATCCGTCCTGGCGATTGCGGAATGGCGGCGAGCAGCGCCGCCTGCGCCCAGGAGAGGTCTTCGACCGGCTTGTCGAAATAAAAACGCGCGGCGTAGGCGACGCCATGTCCGTTCAGCCCATAGGGCGCAAGGCGCAGATAATGCGCGAGCGTCGCGTCGCGTCCGTGGCGCGCGACGATGGCGAGCGCTGTTCCCGCCTGCATCAGCTTTTCGGCGAAGCTGCGCGGCCTCTCCGTTTGCATCCGCGCAACCTGCATGGCGATCGTCGAGGCGCCTTCGCGTCTGCCGCGTGAGGTCAGATTGCGCCATGCGGCGCGCAGCAGTGCGCGGACGTCAACGCCGGGATGATCGTAAAAGCGGCGATCTTCGAGAGCGAGCGTCGCGCGCGCCACGCGCTGCGGAATGGATGCAAGCGGCCAGTAGCCATAGTTGACGTGCGTCGTGTTCGTCGCAGGATCGCGAGTCTTCTCGCCGATCTGCGTGAGAAAGGCGCCGTTGCGGTCATAGACGATGGCGCTGGCGCGCGGCGCGACAAGCTCGGCGCGTGACAACGCCTCGCGCGAGAGCCAGGCGGCGGTTGCAATGAATGTCGCGATGAGAGCAAGAAAGATGCAGTTCGCGAACCCTCTCCCGCTTGCGGGAGAGGGTGGCCCCGCGAAGCGGGGTCGGGTGAGGGCGAACCCAGCGACCCTCATCCGTCATGCTTCGCATGACACCTTCTCCCGCAAGCGGGAGAAGGCGCGCGTCGGCGTGACGTCGCTAACTTTCATTACTTCCCAATCTCCAGCCGCGCGCCGGCGCTCGTCGCCCGAAGGCCCTTCTTGTACATCGCCTCGACAATCGCTGGCGGCTGCGTATAGGCGCCCGCCGTCTGTGCGCGGAGGCGGAAGGCGAAGCGGTAGGCTCCCTTCGGCAGCGAATCATAGGCGTAGAACACCCGGTCATCGCCGAAGGCGACCCATGTCGGCGGCAGCGACGGCGCAATTGAGGGCTGCGCTTCAGCAGGCGCCGTGGCGAGATTGGGATTGAGCGGCTCGAAGCCCGCCGCGAGCGGGATCGAGATCGCGATATGGGTGCGATCTTCGGGATTGACCACTTCCGCCGTCTCTTCGATGAGGTCGCCCTGCTTCACCTGCAAAACGCTATCGCGAGCTTCGATCTTTTCCGGCGCCTTGCCGCTTTCGATGCGCCAGCCCTGCCGCGTGATCGTAAAGCCGTCGCTCGTCGCCTGAGCCTTGGCGCCCGGCTCCGCCGGCATGTAGCTTGTCTCGATCATCGCGACGAGCGGCGCGTTGGAGCCGTTGGCGATCTTCAGCGGCGCGTCGCTGCTGGAGACATGGCGCACGACCGGCGTATTGGCGTCGAGCGTCAGCGCGCGATCCTGTCCGCCATCGTTGAAGGTCACGCCGATCGCTGCGGTCGGCCGCCGCCACCCCTCGGCGAGCGCTTCGATGGCGGCGGCGTCGGCGTTGGTCGTTCCCCAGCCGTCGCCTTCGCCAAGCCGCAACAGAGCGTCGCGCAGCGCATTGGCGCGCGGATCGCCTGAGGCGGTGAGCGCCGCAGCGCGCACCATTTCGGCGAGGCTACGAGTCTCGGAAGGCAGAATGATCGGCGAAGCGCTTTCCGACGCCTGTCCCGCATAGACCTGCAGGCCATTGCGGCTGGCGAATTTCACGCGGCTCCACATCGTGTCGATCAGCGACGCGAGCGCGCGCTGATCGACATTGGGCAGAAGCGCGGCGGCGGCGGCCATCTGCGCGACGCTGAGATTGGGCAGGAAGTCGGCGCGCCGCGAAAATTCCGCGACATAAGAGTCGTCGAGCTTGCCGCCTTCAGCGAGCGCCGAAAGCGCCTCGACGCGCTCGCGCAACTCATCGCCCGAAAGCAGTCGCGGATAGTCGGAGCGCAGTGACAATTTCAGGATATTGGCGAGACGATCCAGTAGCGTCTTGTCGATCGGCTCTCCGGCGCGTTCCGCCCGCGCAAGGAAGTCATAAGACCAGGCGGTCAGCGAGACATTGCCGCGCGCCCGCGGCCAGAAGGCGACGAGCCCGTCCGCGTCGATCGACTGGTCGATGATTTGCGCCGTCGATTTCACATTGGCGGAGACGCGAACCTCGAGCCCCGCCGCCGCGAGAATTGGCCCGAAGCTTTTCAGCGCCAGACCGCCGCGCGCGAGCGACAGGCGTTGCTCGGTGCAGCCATAGGGATATTCGACAAGCGCGTTCAACCCGGCGACGAGCTTCACGATCGACGGATCGGCGGCGACGATCGTCTCGCGCGAGAAGCTGCCCGGCCGCGCCTGCTCGCCAGTGGGAGCAATCGTCTTGGTTTCGCCGGGCGCGATCTCGACCAATTCGAAGCGGCGCGTCGCTTCGCGATCCTGCTTCACCGGCAGGGCAATTTCGACCGCGTCTTTCGCGCGGTCGGCGTCACGCTCGATACGGAAGCCGAGCGTCGCGGCGCCGGCGAGTTGCGCCGGAGCCGCAGCGCGCAGATCGACGCGCACTGGTCTGTTCGGCGCCCATTCGATTTTGCGGCTGGTCTCGCCCGTGAGCGTCAGCGCGGGCGCCGCGATCGACGCCTTGCCGGCGCCGCCGGGTCCTTCGACGACGCGCGCGACGAGGCCGATGTCGAAGGAGTCGCCCGGCCGGATGAATCGCGGCAGCGCCGGCTGCGCAACGAGCGCCTGACGGATCAGCATCTCGCCGCCCGCCGCGCCGAAACGATCTGGCCCGCTCACCGCCTTGGCGCGCAGCTTGAACACGGTCAGCGTATCGGGAAGCTGCACCTTGATTTTGACGACGCCATCGGGGCCGATCTTCACGCTCGGCAGATAGATCGGCACAGGCGTGAAATTCTTGCGCACGGAGATATTGTTCTCGGCGCCCCATTCCTGCAGCTCGTCGCCGTCGCCGCCGGCGATCTCTTCGAGCGGAATGACGCCGAAAGCCATGTTGCGCGTGTCGCGCGCCGCCATTTTGGTTTCGCGCTCGACGATGAAGTCGGGCAGCGGATCGAGCGGGCGTTCCTTTGCAAGCGACAGCACCGCCTGATCGACCATCCAGAAGGTCGCTTCGCCGGCGAGCGGCTTGCCCGCGTCGTCGGAAAGCCGCAGGGCGACCTCGACCGCGTCGCCCGGGCGCGCCTTCGTAGGATGGTCGAGCTTCACATTGACGATGTTCTTGACCGGCGTCACCTCGATCCATTTCGTCGCTGCGATGGTGACAGGCTTGCCCTGGTCGAAGCTCGCCGTCGGCTGCGGCGGCGCATCCTTCAGCCGCCCGCGCATGATCAGGAAATGCACGGCGAGCTTCGGCGTCTGCTCCTTTTTCACCGGCAGCGTATAGCGCCCGAAACCATTGCTGATATCGACGAACTCATAGTCGTAGACGCCGTTCGGCTGTTCGACGATGGCGAGGGCGCGCGCGTTCTGGAACGGCGACTGGATGATGAGCGTCGCGGACTCGCCCGGCGCATATTTGTCCTTGTCGGTCGTGATCGTCGCGGATTCGGCGGGCGGCCGCGCGAAAGTGACAGGCGTATCGCCGCCGACGAAGAAGTCGACGCTCACCTGCTGCCGGCGCTTGAGCCTGTCATAGGCCTCGAGCTGCACGACATAGACGCCGGCGTCGTGCGTCGCCAATTCGACCTTCTGCGCCTCCTTGGCGCTCGTCACCTTGCGTTCGATCAGAACGTCGTCCTGCGTCTGCGTGACATATTTCGCCGCGCCCTGCGCGAAGTCGGAGGCCTGCAGCGTTGAAATCCAGTTGCGCTTGATGAGCCGCAGCGTCATCTCAAGACCGACGACCGCGTCCCCCTTGCCGTCAATGGCGATGAGCTCCGGCGTCACCGCGCCGGGACGCTCGACATAGCGGGGCGTCTTCACGCCGAGCACGAAGGGCGGCAGCGCGATGACATTCTGCACATTGCGCACTTCGATGCCGTCGTCGCCCGTCACCGTCGCTTCGATGGAGTAGCGGCGTGGCTGCGCGGTCGGCTCGATCGCGGTGTCGAAGGTCATGCGCGCGGCGCCGCCGGCGTCGGTGCGCTGATCGCGCTCGAGCACCGCGGTCGATTTAAACTTGCCCTCGCCGGAGAAACGCGCGTCGGTCGAAAAGAGAAAGCCTTCGCGGCCGGGCGGCGTAAAGACATGCGGGAACTGCGCGGCTCGCCATTTGACGGGGCGCTCCGCCGCAAGTCCGCCCGCGAAATAGCGGGCGAGGAGATCGACGTCGAAAGTCCCGTCGAGCGCAACGGTCTGCGGCGCGTTGAGCACGACCTCAAACGTCGGCAGGCGATAGGCTTCCTTCTTGAAGGTGAACTGGCCGCAGGAAATGTCCTGAGCCGGCTCCGTCGCTTCGCTCTCTCCCTCAGCGGCTTCCTCCGTTTCGGTCTTCTGCGCTTCCGGCTTCTTCGTCTTTTTCGGCGCATCCGGTTCGAACCGCGCAGAATAGTCGCCGGTCGCCTGAGTTTGCGCGTCGAATTTGTGATAGAAGCCGCCGGAGGAGTCGAGCTTCACCGGAATGCGCCATTCCTGATTGGCGGGCCCTGTCACGACAAGCGTTCCGCCGGTCTTCGTCAGGCTCAGCGCCCCGCCGCGGTAGCTGCGCACGAAGCCTTTGATGTGCGCGAATTCTTCCGGCCGATAAATGGGCCGCTCCGAGAAGAGATGGCAGAGCGTGCGCGGCTTTTCGGCGCGCGGCTGGTCAGCCTCGCTCGTCCAGGCGAGCCATTCCGATTCCGGCTTTGACCATATTTCCCGCGAATATTCCGATGGCGCGCTGTTGGGGTCGATGACGAGCGTGTCGAGCCCCTTGTTAGCCACGATGCGGCGCGCTTCGCCGGCGCCGCGCTTGTCGGGCGTCCAGGAAAGGAAGCCGGAAGCGTCGGTCGTTCCGCTCGCGAGCGTGACGAATTTTTCGTCCTTGATTCCTTCGACGCGGATTTGCACGCCGCTCACGGGCTGCGTCGTCGACAGCGACGTGACCGCGAAACGCACCCGCGTCGGCTCTTCGATGGCCGACAGCGAGAGATCTGTGATCTGCACGCGCAGCCAGCGGCGCTTGTCGTCATCAACCGCGCGCAGGCCGACGAGATAAGTCCCCGGCTGATCGCGGCCGCTGACTTTGGCGAAATCCTCCTTGAGATCGACGCCGAATTTCGCATCGGGGCCGTTGCGGCGGATTGGAAGATCGACCAGCCGCGACACCGCGGGAGATCCAAGCGATTTGATGCGCTGCTTGATCGCCTCCGCCTCGATGTTGGCGGTCTCGCTCCAGGATTTCGGCTCGTTGCCCGGCAGAGGCGGCGCATCGGAATCGCTCGTCTCGACGCCATGCGCCGGGAAGGGAAAGAAATCCCGCGACAGCGGATCGACGGCGTGGATGCGGATGTCGGCGCGATCATAGCCGCGCCCGCGCAGCGGCAGAAGTTGCGGGCCCAAGCGCTCGGCGACGCCATAGCCCGCGTCCCATTGCAGCGCCGGCGCGTCGCGCGTGAAGGCGAAGCGCTGCGAAAAGGCGCTCGCCAGCGCGCGTCCTTGCGAGTCTTTCAGCGCGCCTTGCGCGATGGAGAGTTCGTAAATCTGGTCCGACAGGAATTTCGCGACCATGCGCAGTCGCCTGCCGTCTGTTTCGACGGCAAGATCGTCGACGGGCGGCGTGATGCGCAGCGCCTCGCGCGCGCGCAGAATGTCGATCGTCTCGGGCGTCGCACTAAAGGAGAGCGTGAGCTGCCGCTTGCTCGCCGGCGCATAGGGGATGGCGGCGGCGTCGCCTTCTTCGTCGCCGCTCTCGGGCGTCGTAAGATAGGATGCGCAGCGCAGCACGTTTTCGGCGCGGTCGTCGCTCCAGCCGTGGCCGCAGCTCGCCTCAGTCGCCGCGAAGGGCGGAGCGGTGCGCAGCCGCAATTCATAGGTCTGGTCGTCAAGTCCGGCTTCGTCGGAAAGCCGCAGCCGCAGGATGGCGACGCGGCCGTCGGCGATCCGTTCACGGAAACGGATGACGTAGGTCTGCTCCTCGGCGCGCTCGCCCCGCTCCAGCGCGCGGATCTCATAGGCCGAAGCGCTGAGCATTTGTCCGCCTTGCGGCGAAACGCCAGGCGAAGGACGAACTTCGATCGTGAGCAGCCGCGTCAGCGCGGCGACGTCGACCGGCTCGGCGAATGTGAGGGCGATCTGCGTCAGTTCGAGCTGCGGATCGGCGCCCTCGGCTGGATTGGTGGAACGCGGCGTCGGCAGCAGCGCGACGAGTCTGGTCTCCGCCGCGCCGAGCTTCACGTCGACGCGCGACAGCGGTCTCCAGGCGTCGGCGGGACGAAACTGCAGCGCGCGCGGACCGAGCCAGCGCCATTCGCCGGCGGGCTGCGGGGTCATCGTCACAAATTTTTGCGGCGTGTCTTCCGCTCCGCCGGCCTTCGGCCCCGTGTCGCTGGAGAAGAAGACCGTCACCGGATCATAAGCGCGCAAAAACCGATCCGGCGCGACGCGCGCGCCATCGGCGCGTTGCACGCGGTCGAACACGGGCGGGGCCTCGGCGCGCAGCGGCGCCGCCGCGCCAAGAAACGCGCAAAGAGAGAGAAGCAGAAGTTTTTTCATCGCCGCGCCTTTCGAAATCATTGCGCCTTGCTTTTCTTCATGCCGGCCTTGTCGAGCAGCTCGGCGACGATCTCCGCAGGCGGCGCGTTCACAGGCGGCGACAGCCCGACGATCGCGACACGGATCGTCGTCGCAGGCGCCTCGGCGGGCGTGCGCGCCTCGATAAAATAGCGGCCCGGCGAAAGCGTCATCGTTTGCGCGACGCCTTCGCCAAGCGCCTTGCCTTGCGCATCCATGAGCCGCGCGCTGACGCGGTCGGGCTCCGCGCGCACGCCAAGGCCGATGTCGCGCGCTTCCTTCACCTCGAAGCTGAAGAGCGCGCTTGCGCCGGGCGAAATCGCCACCGCGTCGTTCACGCCTTCATGCGCCTCGATGACGGGCTGCGTCGAAATATCGAGCATGCCGGAGAGCGCGCCGTCGTAGGGCGCGTAAATGTCGAGCGTCGCTTCGCCCGGCTTCATGTAGCGATGAAGATCGACGCCATTCGCGAAGGCGTGCGTCTCGCGCCTGCCGTTCTGGGTGAAACCGACGATCGCCGGCGCGGCGCTTGTCGCTCTCAACAGCGCAGGTTTGTCGCCCTTGATCGAAAAGCGCATCGCCGCGCCCTCCAGCGCCACGCGCTGCGGAAGATTGAGCGTGCGCGCCGAAGCCGCGGGCCAGGGCGATGCGCCGGCGCGCTCGATCCAAAAGGCGACGAGGCCAGGGCCGTGTTCGATAATCGCTTCGCCGGCGCCGTCGAGCGTAATGTTCTCGCCGTGCGTGATCCGACCGCTGTTCGCAATGACGGTCGCCTGCGCGCCGCTGACGATTAGCCTGTCATTTTTCTCAGCGTCGAGCGGCAGCGACATCTGTCCGGCCGCCGGGAAGAACCGCGTAAATGCGCGCGTTGCGTCGAGCCTTTTGTTCTCGCCCGGCTCGCGCGCGATGCGCGCCGGCAGCGGCGTTTGCGTCATGTTGACGAGAAGCACGCGCGATTTGACGCCGTGCAGAAGGCGCGACGTGGCGGCGCTGTCGCCAAAGACGACGCGCGGCTGCGCAAAGGCGGCGAGTCCGCCCGCGAGGTCGAGCGCGAGCGGCCCCGCGGCTTCATCCATGTCGATAGGCTGGGCGCTCATCGGCGGGACGATTCCAGCGAACAACGCGCCGCCTTTGATCGCTGGCCGGTTGTCGACGTCAATGGCGCCAAGCGCGACGCGCATCGGCGCGCTGCCTTCACCGTTCCAAAGCGCCAGCGGCGAGTCGCCGGCAAGCGCCAGCGCCGCGCCCTTCGCCACGCCGACGCCGCGTCCGCCATCAAGCGCCGGCTGGGCGAAGGCGGAGCGCGCAAGCCACAGCCGCAGCTTGCCGACGGCTGGCGCGAGCGGAACGAGATGCGCCCGTTCGGCATCGCCGATCTCGAGCGAAATCTCGGCGCCCTTCCAATCGAAGGCGGCGACGTCGATTCGCGACGCGCAATCGCCCCGGCTCATCAGCCATAGTTCCTGCGCTTGCGGCGCGAGCGGTCCGGAGCGCGCCGCGCGCAACAATGTCCCCGCCATCGAGCCGGCGGCGATGTCGTCCTTCGACGCTAGGGTTACGAGGGCCGCGTCGGGCGTTGCGATCTTGGCGACGCAGACCCCCGCGACGCCGTCAACCGGATCCAAGGCGACTTCGCCAAGCTTGCGCGCGCGGCGTTCGATTGCGCGGACGGCGAGCGTGATCGGCGCGTCTTCGCCGCCGATCGCCCACACGACCGCGCGCATTTCGGCGTCGTTGGCCGCAGGCCATGCGGCGGCGGGCGCGCGTCCGCGCTCGACCCCGATGGCGCGCCATTGGCCGTCGGCGTCGCGCCGTTCGATTGAGATGGCGACGTCGGCTTCCGAACGCGCCGCGATGAGCGCGAGACTCGCCGAGGGAGCAGGCGGCAGAGAAAGGATATGCGCGCCGGCGCTGTTCAGCGTCTTCTCGCCCGAGAGCGCCAGTGCGCCGTCATTCTTCTCAATGGGCAGCGCCAGGCGAAGCTCGACGCCGCTGAGAGGCGCGTCCTCGCTTTCCGCGGCTTCTCCTTCATTGGAAACTTCTTCGGTTTCCTCGCTCGGCGCTTCTTCAGTCTCCACTGGGGCGCTTGGCTGTGCGCCGAGTCGTTCGAGTTCGAGCCGGTAATTTCCCGCTGGCAGGCGTCGCGACAGCGCGACATTCCAATCGTCGGCGCGCGGCTGCAGGCGCTCGATCACGTCGCCCCCGCCGTCTTTCAGCACGCCGATTGTTTCGATGTCTCCGAAGCTCGCAAGGTCGACGACGCTGTCATTCGCCAGCGAAAAATCGACGTGCGTCGGCGGTTGGACCGCACGCGGCGCATCCGGCTGCAATTCCTTCGAATTGAGTGAAATCTCGTAGTCGAGGCGATCGTCATGGGCGAGGCTTCGCGCCTCAACCCGATAGTCGCCCGCCGACAGCTTCGATTTGAACGACCTTCCCGCAGCAACCTTGCCGACGCTCTCCTTCTCGCCTTTGAAAATTTCGCCAGCCATGCCTTCGCCGATCGAAAGATCAATCTCCGCGTCGCCATGGAGCGCGAAGCGCCAGACGTCGGGCGCACGCGGCGCGTCGCGCGCCTGCGGCTCGCGCCATTGCAGTTTTTGTTCTTTGCCGAAGGGCAGGGGATGCGGACCATGGCCTTCGAGCGCCTTTGCGGCGATGATGGGCGTCAGTCGCGCAACCATGCGCGCTTCGACGTCTCTCGGCATGACGACCAGCCGATAGGCGCCTTTCTCGAACCGCCGCGTCAAACGCTGCATTTCGCCCGGCGCTGCGAGCGGCCAACCGTCGGCGTCCTCCAATCTCGCGCGCCATTTCTGCTTCAGGCCGAGAAGCTCGATGCGGTATTCGCCCTCGCGCGTGATCTCGATCGGCACGATGGCGCCCTTGCCGGAATCGAGCGTCGAGCGCGCGATTCCTGCATCGACAAGCTTCGCCGTCGGCGCGAGCGTCGCAGGCGAGACGGCAAGGCCGAGATGGCCTGAAGACTCCTTCGCTGTTACGGCCGCGCGATAGCCGCCGGCGCGCAGAAAGGCCGTCACCAGCGCGTTGTCGCCAGGCCCATTCGCTTCGCCTTCGCCAAGACGCGGCGAGACATTCGCGCCGACGCGCAGCGCGGTCTTCATGCGCCCGAGCGTTTCGACCCGGTAAAGGCCGCCTTGCGCGACGTCGAAGCGCAGACGTTTCGTTTCGTCGCGGCCAAGATCGAAAAAGGCCGGACGCGCGACTGAGGCTGAAAGCGGGGTGGACGCGGGCTTGCCTGCTTCATCCACCTTTGCCGGCGTCGGTTCGGCAACGAAGATGAGGCCCAGCGCGCGCGGTTTTTCGGAGGCCGCGATCTTTATTGTCGCCAGACGCTGCTCATTCTCTTCCCTTTGATCGGTGAGGGTCAGCACGACGTCGGCGTTATGCCCATCGTGCGCAATCACCTTGCCGGTCTTGGGCAGCCGCGCCGGCAGCGCAATGTCTTTACCTGCGTCCTGCCAGAGCGCCAATGGCGCCTTGTCGAGCTCAACGGGAAGCGCGACGACGCGCGGCCCGGTTAAGAGTTGCGGCGCGACATTCGTCAGGATGAGATAGGAGCTGTCC
The DNA here is from genome assembly GCF_000372845.1 of Methylocystis rosea SV97. Lineage (GTDB taxonomy): Bacteria > Pseudomonadota > Alphaproteobacteria > Rhizobiales > Beijerinckiaceae > Methylocystis > Methylocystis rosea. Next base: position 300,738 of record NZ_KB889964.1, on the reverse strand, counting down.
CTTTCGAGAGTCTGCGTCGCGAAGGAAATCGTGGAGCGTGAAGGCGCCGCCGCAGGCGCAGATACAGAGAGTCCGGGCGGGCCGAGCGTCACGTCGATCACGCCGCCGGAATCGCCCTTCGGCTCGAGCTTGAGAAAATAATAGCCCGCCTGGAGATCGTAGCGCGCGGAGTCCTTGCCGTCTGCGCGGGGCGGCAGCGCGCCAAGCGCCGGTTCGATCGAAGCGTCGACCTTGACGCCTTTCGCATCGATCGCGACAAGTCCATCGCGCGTCGCCTCGAAGAGGATCGATGTCGGCCCGAAGAGATTGAACTTTCCCCGCCACGCTTTTCCGGCGCCGATGCGCGGCGCGTCCGAGGCGATCACCCGCGTCTTGCCGTCCTTCTCGATCCGCGCAAAGAGCGCCGTGGCAGGGGCTTCGTCGCCGCCGTCGCCAGCAAGATCAACGCCGACGAGATGCGGTCCAGACGCTTCGAATGTTTCGCGGTCCGACTGACGCAGTCCACGCAGCGTGAACGCCTGACCCTCGTAGCCGGAGACTTCAAGACGCGCGTTTGTCTTGCCGTCGGACGCGAGCCTTACGTTTGCGGACGGCGTGCGGCTGTTCTTCGAGATCGTCGCAATATCTTTGACTTCATTGCGCCGCGCTTCAATCCGCGCCGGCGTCGTCTGCGCGAGGTCGAGACGAAAGGCGTCATAGCTTGCCGGCGCGCCGAAACGCTCGGCGCCGAAGGGGCCGATCACGCCCTCGGCGACGCCCGCCGCGAGCAGCGCCGGCTCTTCAAGGCGCAGCAAGAAGGGCTGCCCCGCGTCGCCTTGCGCCCAGACCAGCTTTTCGCCGCCATAGGCGGTGACGACATAGCGGCCCGGCTCCAGTGCGCCTTCAACGCGCAGTCGATTCATCGCGCGGCCCGGCTTTGTTTCGACCGTCTCCTGCTCGAAGGCGAGATCGACGAGTTCGCCGTCGCTACGCCAGACGCGCAAGTCGCTGAGCGCCCGGCCGATCGCCTCAAGGCTCACGCGACCCTCTGCGCCGACGTCGAAGGAATAGGAGCGTTGCTGCAGATCGCCGAGTTCACCGCTCTGGATGCGCCCTGGCGCGAGCGTCGGCTTCGACGGGCTGGCTTCGACGAACGCCTGCGCGGAGAGCGCGGCCTTGCCGCTCGCGCCTTTCACGCCGAAAACCCGTAGCTTGTAGACGCCCTTATCGAGCAACGCGTCGATGCGTCCGTCGCGCAGGCCGGGCGCGCCGCTTGAATCAAGCGGGCCGGCGATCATGTCAACGAGTTCGATGCGCGCGCCGGAGGGACTTTTTGCACGAATCGAATAGCGGCCTGGCGCTGGCACGGCGATGAGACTCGCGCCGTCGCGGTCCGCCGCCAACTCGCTTGGCGTAAAGCTGATCGAGCTTGGTTTGGCTCTTGTCTCGGCGATTGCATTCTGCGTGGCGCGCCACAACGGCTGCGCAAAATACGCCGCAAAGGCGGCGACAAGAGAAAACGCGATCCGCCGCATGAGCGCACCGTAAGCCAGCGGCGGACTTGCCGGAAAGGCCGCGCCGCCGCTGGAATGAAGCATAGGCCGCGCGCCGCGTCTGAGTCGAGAGCCACGCGCCTCTCGCTGCGCCGACGATTCGTCCATGCCGCTGTCCCACGTGCTTGTTTGGCCGGCGCCATTTGGAGCCGGCGGGAATATCTTTTAGGCTAGGTGCTGCGTCTGGGGATTGCGCGAGCGCACATCAAAACCAGGGAAGTCGGCATGCGTCGGTCGCTATTTGCCTTTGTTCTTTTCGGCGCGCTCTCCTGCGCTCAGCAGGCGGCGGCGATAAAGCTGACGCTCGCCTATCCGGCGGTGCTGCGCGCGGGTCCAGAGGAGAATTATGCGGCGATCACCACCGCGCCGGCGGGGACGGAAGTCAAAATCTTGCGCGACGATCCAAGCTGGACGCGCATCGCCATCGACAAGAAGCGTTTTTTTGTCGCGACCCTAGAGCTTGTGTTCATGTCGTCTAGGGTCACCCAGACGTCCGGCTGCGATTTCGGCTATCCCTATTCGGGCAGCAATCAATATTTTGCCGAGCCGCTGACGGAGCTGCGCCACAGCTGGCCGCTGGGCGAACTCCTCGGTTCTCATAACCGCTTTCCTTGCTAGATCACAGGCTGTCGCCGGCGCGGGCCAGTTCGACTTGCGGCGACCGCGTTCCCTTGTCCTCGAACTTCGCCCGATAGACGACGAAATTCTCCATCACTCGCTGCACGTAATTGCGCGTTTCGGTGATCGGAATCCGCTCGACCCAGTCGATCGGATCGACATTGGGCTTGCGTGGGTCGCCATAGGCGTCGATCCATTGTTTCACCCGACCGCCGCCGGCGTTGTAGGCGGCGAAGGTTAGGAGATAGGCGCCCCGATATTCGCCCAGCAGAATGCCGAGATGCGCCGCGCCGAGCTGCGCGTTGAAGGGCGGGTCGCTCAGCATCCGCGACATGTCGAAGCTGACGCCGCGCATAAAGGCGGTGTGCCGCGCCGTCGAGGCGATCATCTGCATCAGGCCCATGGCGCCGGCGGAGGAGACGGCCTTGGGATCGAAGGCGCTTTCCTGGCGTGCGACGGCGAAGACGATCGAACGGGACGCGGAGCCAGGAAGCGCGTTGAAATCGGGAACGCCATAGGCGGGGAAGGCGACGTCGTCGAGCGCGATCCCCCGATAGGAGGCGGCCTTGCCGTAAATGAGCGAGAGTTTCGCGTCGCCCTGGCGCGCGATGACATCTCCGAGCGCCGCGACCTGCGCCTCGTCCTGCAAGTATTTTGCGCCGTCGAGCGCAAGCGGCGCCGCGACCTCCTTCTCGCCCACGGAGAACAGCAGCTCCGCGACGCGAACCGCTTCGGTTCGGCGGTCGCCGGAGGCCGCTGTCGGCGGCGGGCGAAGCGGGCGCTCATCGGCGCCGAGGCGGGAATTGGCGAGCTGCCCATAGAACGTCGTCGAATGCGCGGCCGCCTGCAGATAGAAATTGCGCGCTTTGGAGTCGTCCTCGGCGTGCGCGGCTTCCGCCGCGCGTCCGAGCCAATAGTACGCGCGAGACTTCTGCAGCGGAGTCTCGGCGACCTGCGCAAGCCGCGTGAAATGGCGCTCGGCTTTGATCGGTTCGTTCAAGAACCGCAGAGCGATCCAGCCGGCGTTGAATTCGGCGTCGACCTTGTTGCTGGTCTTGGCGGCGGCATGATCCGCGCAAAGCGTGTAAGCGGTCTGCGGATCTCCCTGGTCGAGAAGCTTGCGGGCGACGATGCGCCGCTCCTCCCACCAGGCGTCGCCGTCGACGACCTTCTCGATGTCGCGCGGCGCATTGCGCAGCAGCGCGCCGGCTTCAGCGAATTTCTTGTCGTTACGCAGCTTGTGCACACGTCCGTAAAGCAGTCCGGGATCGTTCTGCACAGACGCCGGCAAAGAAGCCGCCAGCTTATCGACCCCGGAAATGCGCGCGCGGGCGAGCAGCGTGACGTCCTTGCCGGCGAGTTCGGCGCTGCGCAACGCGAGCGTATTCTTTCCGGCGTAGAGCAGACGATCGGCGCGGAACTTGTGATCGGCCGGCGTCAGAAACTCGCCGAGCTCCTTATTGAAGGTCGTATCGAACCCCTGTCCGATATCCTCGTTGCGCCAGGCGTCGCGCGCCAGCGCCGCCGCCGATTCGAAATCTCCCTCGCGAGCGATCGCCCGCGCCACGGCATATTTGCCAAAGCCGGTGAGCGGCTTGTTTTCCGCAAACCAGGCCAGCACGGTCTTGTCGGCGTGACGCTCGGCGACGAGCGCCTGCTCGCCGCGACGGCGCAACCAGTCGCCGGCGGGCCAATCCGGGTGAGCCGCAAGGAATTCGGCGATGCGCCTGAATCCGGCTTCGTGGGCATGAAGCCGAAGGCCGGTCCATCGCGCGGCGGCCTCCGCAAGCGGCGCATGGAGCCGCGACGCGGCGTCGTCGCCTTGCGCGAAATCTCCGGACCTGTATGCGGCGACCGCCTGGGTGAAAACCTCGGCGTCGTCTCCCAACAGGGCGGCGGCGGGACGCGCCATCGCGTCGACGTTGAGCCGGTTCTGCGCGGGCGCATAGGCGACGACCGGCGGCAGCGCGCCTTCATCGGCGGCAAAAAGCGAATTTTCCAGAGGATGCGCCGCCTCATCGTCGCCGCGTTTGCGGTCGACGAACTCGTGCACCGTCTCCTGCAACGTGCCGACCCGCGAGCGCCAGGCGCCGAGACTGAAGGGGATCGAAGGCGTCCAGCGCGAGGCGGTTTTGCGCTTCGCCTCGCCGTCGCCAAGACGGTCAAGGCCGGTGAAAGCGGGCGCCGCGATCACGAGGGCGGCTATGCCGACTGTCAGTTTGAACCGCGTCGCGACCCGTCGAGGCAACATCATCACCGCGTTTCCCTACTGGTGTGAAAAAGCTGCGCTCATTTGGTTTACGAAGGGTCAACTTCGCGCGCCCGCTGTCTTCGACCTCTTGTCGTCTCCCATTATAGCGTAAGGCTTTATAGCGTGGGGCTTTCCTCGACGCAGCCCAACCGCTATGAAGGGCATTCAATCTTAGCGACGCGATTACGGCGGCTCTGAGGCGTAGGGAAAGCATTGATTCTATGAGTGGAAAGCCGATTTTTCATGGGTCGATGACGGCCCTGGTCACGCCGTTTTCCCATGGAGAGGTCGACTATGACGCACTGCGTGCGCTGATCGATTGGCAGATCGAAAATGGAACGCATGGCCTCGTGCCCGTCGGCACCACGGGGGAGAGCCCGACGCTGAGCCATGAAGAGCATGGGCGCGTCATCACCGAGACGATCCGCGCCGCGCGCGGGCGCGTGCCGATCGTCGCGGGCGCGGGCTCGAACAACACCCGCGAGGCGATCGCCATCGCCGGCCATGCCGAGCGCGCGGGCGCCGATGGGCTGCTCATCGTGACGCCCTATTACAATAAGCCCAACCAGGAAGGGCTTTATCTGCACTTCAAGGCGATCAACGACGCCGTCTCGATTCCCATCATCATCTACAATATCCCGCCGCGCTCGGTCATCGATATGAGCGTCGAGACCATGAAGCGCTGCGCCGAGTTGAGGAATGTCGTCGGCGTGAAGGACGCCACGGGCAACATCGGGCGCATTTCGCTTCAACGCGCGGCGATGGGCCCGGAATTCATCCAGCTTTCGGGCGACGATCTCACGGCGCTCGCCTGCATGGCGGCGGGCGCGCATGGGTGCATCTCGGTCGTCGCCAACATCGCGCCGCGGCTTTGCGCCGATCTGCAGAACGCCTGTCTTGCCGGCGACTACGCCAAGGCGCTGGAGATTCAGGACAGGCTGACGCCGCTGCATGTCGCGACCTTCATTGAGGCCGGCGTCACGGGCGCGAAATATGGGCTGTCGCTTCTGGGCAAGGTTGAAGAAGAGGTGCGTCTTCCTCTGGTGCCCTGCACGCAACCCACTAAGGATCGCATACGCGCGGCGATGATCCACGCCGGCGTGCTCCCCGCCTAAGGCGCCAGATTCGCGTCTCTCCTTCATCGAGACGCTTTGAGGAAAATCAGTGGCCGCAAAGCCGGATCCGAATTTCAAGGTCGTCGCCGATAACCGCAAGGCGCGCTACAATTATGAAATCGGCGAAATTTTCGAAGCGGGGCTGGCGCTGACGGGCACTGAGGTGAAGTCGCTGCGCACGGGCAAGGCGACGATCGCCGAAAGCTACGCCCATGTCGATCGGCAAGGCGAGGCATGGCTGGTCAACGCCAACATTCCCGAATATCTCGCCGGCAATCGCTTCAACCATCCGCCGAAGCGGCCGCGCAAACTGCTGCTCAAGTCGCGGGAGATCGCCAAGCTCTCGCAGGCTATCGAGCGCGAAGGCATGACGATCGTGCCGCTGAAGCTCTATTTCAACGCCAAGGGCAGGGCCAAGCTGCAGATCGCCCTCGGAAAGGGCAAGAAGCTGCACGATAAACGTGAAGTCGAAAAGAAGCGCGACTGGAGCCGCGAAAAAGGCCGGCTGTTGCGCGCGCGCGGCTGACCCCGACCTACAAAAATTCGGCGCCCCTATATTGAGACGCCGAACCTTTGGTGTTCCGTTCGGACCTTGGCGTCACTCGCCTTCTTCTTCTTCGGCGTGAGCCGCTTGCGGCGCGGGACGAGGACGCTCCTGATACCGCTGCATGCGCTCTGCGCGCTCGCCGGGATCGCGGCCGATCTTGCCGACAAGATGGATAAGGTCGATGAATTCGTCGGCCTGCCGACGCAATTCGTCGGCGATCATCGGCGGCTGGGTGGTGATCGTCGAAATGACCGAAACCCGCACGCCGCGCCGCTGCACGGCCTCGACCAGCGACCGGAAGTCGCCGTCGCCGGAGAACAGAACCATGTGGTCGATATGCCCGGCCATTTCCATGGCGTCGACCGCGAGCTCAATGTCCATATTTCCTTTAACTTTGCGGCGGCCAAGCGAATCGACGAACTCCTTGGTCGGCTTGGTCACGACCGCATAGCCGTTGTAATCCAGCCAATCGATCAGAGGACGGATCGACGAATACTCTTGATCCTCGATTAAGGCGGTGTAGTAGAACGCGCGGATCAGGCGGCCCTTGCCCTGGAATTCGCGGAGCAAGCGCTTATAATCAATATCGAATCCAAGCGATTTCGCGGTCGCGTATAAGTTCGCGCCATCAATGAACAACGCAGTTCGTTCGATATCTGCCATTTTAGTCTCGCGGTCGGGTTAAGGTGTTAACGCGGGCGGCGCCGGCTAACGCCGTCAACCCGCAGTTCGGCGTTTCGCTCAATCTCAACGTCCGGCGCCTAAATTAACAAATCGCGACTGCGCCGTTCTCGCTGCATTCGCCGGCTAATCACAGCCATCTTTGAAAAGCGCCGCACGCATCTCTAGCAAATACATCGCCTCTCCATGTCACAGCGTCAAGAGGAACTGCGTTTTTTTACGGGGCCATGATTGGGCATTTTCTAGAAAAAATCCGCTCAGCAGCGTCAAAAAAAATCGCCCGCGCGTCTAGAGCCACGAGATTATTGCCTATTTTTCCTAATTGGCGTATCAGCGCCACTCCCGAACCGAATGGAGCTTGACAGCAGATGGCGCGCGTTACTGTCGAAGATTGCGTCGACAAGATCGAAAATCGCTTCGACCTTGTCCTTCTCGCGGCGCATCGGGCGCGAAACATCTCGTCTGGTCAGCCGATCCTCGTCGATCGCGACCGTGACAAAAATCCTGTGGTCGCCCTGCGCGAGATCGCAGAGTCGGCGCTCGCGCCGGAAGACCTCTCCGAGGATTTCATCCACTCGCTGCAGCATCACGTCGAAGTCGACGAGCCGGAGGCCGAAGCGGCGCCGGCCTTGACCCCCGCGGTCGCTGGCGAACTCGAAGTCGAGGGCCCATTCGACCGGATGACGGAAGAAGACCTGCTGCGCGGTCTCGAAGGGCTTGTGCCGCCCGCAGAGGTCGAGGACGAAGCGGAGTAGGTTCGCCCGATCCCGCCGGCGGGGCGTGCGCGACACGTCTCCGCCGGACGTCTCCTACCAGAGCTGCGCATTCGCGCATCGTCGTCGTTGGTCATGGCGGCCGGCGTGCGCTATTCTCTCAACACACTCGCCGCTCCGGCGCCGCTCGCTTGCCTTTTGCGTGGAATTTACGCTTGGGCGGCGGCCGGGTCGGCGCATAACCGGTCATTGGCGCCACGCGCATGATGCGTCAGTACGAGCTTGTCGAACGCGTGCGGAAGTATAACCCGCGCGTCGACGAAGATTTGCTAAACCGGGCCTATGTCTACGCGATGAAGGCGCACGGGGCGCAAACCCGCGCCTCAGGCGACCCTTATTTTTCCCACCCGCTCGAAGTCGCGGCGATCCTCACCGATCTGAAGCTCGACGACGCGACGATCGTCGCGGCCGTTCTGCACGATACGCTCGAAGACACTGACGCCACGCGCGAAGAGATCGACCGGCTGTTTGGCGAACAGATTGGCAAACTTGTCGAGGGCCTGACCAAGATCGAAAAACTCGATCTCGTCACCAAGCAGGCGCGGCAGGGCGAGAACTTCCGCAAATTGCTGCTCGCCGTCGCCGAAGACGTGCGCGTGCTGCTCGTCAAGCTCGCCGACCGCCTGCACAATATGCGCACGCTGCATTTCGTCCCGCAGGAAAAGCGCGCGCGCATCGCACAGGAGACGCTCGACATCTATGCGCCGCTCGCCGGCCGCATGGGCATGCAGCGCCTGCGCGAGGAGCTCGAGGGCCTCGCCTTCCGGCATTTGATGCCGGAAGCGCATCAGACCATCGAGCAGCGACTGCATGATCTGCGCGCGAAGAACGGACGCATCATCAAGCGCATCGAGGACGAACTCACCAAGGAGTTCGAGGCGCGCGGCATCACCGCGGCGGTCACCGGACGCCAGAAGACGACCTTTTCGGTGTGGCGCAAGATGGAGCGCAAGTCGATCTCCTTCGAGCAGTTGTCCGACATCTTCGGCTTTCGGATCATCGTCGGCGCGGTGGAGGATTGCTATCGCGCGCTCGGCGTCGTGCATACGAAGTGGCCCAACGTCCCCGGCCGCTTCAAGGATTACATCTCGACGCCGAAACAGAACGACTATCGTTCCATCCATACGACCGTGATCGGTCCTGGCCACCAGCGCGTCGAACTTCAGATTCGCACCGCCGAAATGCATGAGATCGCGCGCTTCGGCATCGCCGCGCACGCGCTCTACAAGGACGCGGTCGGCGCGCATGGCCGCGAGCAGCTCGCCAAGGAAAGCCGCGCCTTCCGCTGGCTGCAGGAAACGCTCGATCTCCTCGCGCATGGCGACAATCCCGAGGAGTTTCTCGAGCACACGCGGCTCGAACTCTTTCAAGATCAGGTGTTCTGCTTCACGCCGAAGGGCGGATTGATCGCGCTGCCGCGCGGCGCGACGCCGATCGATTTCGCCTACGCCGTGCACACGAAGCTTGGCGATTCAGCCGTTGGCGCGAAGATCAACGGGCGCGTCGGCCCGGTGTTGTCGCAGCTGAAAAACGGCGACGAGGTCGAGATCATCCGCGCCGAGGGGCATGTGCCCCCTGCCGCCTGGGAGGGCGCGGTGGCGACCGGCAAGGCGCGCGCCGCGATCCGACGCGCGACGCGCGACGCGGTGCGCCAGCAATATGCCGGGCTCGGCCGCCAGATCGTCGAACGCGCCTTCGAGCGCGCCGGCCGCGTCTGGAGCGAAGAGAAATTGAAGGCGGCGCTGACCCGGCTCGCGCGGCCATCGGTCGAGGATGCGCTCGCCGCCGTGGGGCGCGGCGAAATCTATTCGGGCGACGTCGTCAAAGCGGTCTATCCGGATTTCAGCGAAGAGCGCAAAGCCGCGCCCACCGCCATCGGTCCTGGGGAGCCGGGCTGGTTCGGCGTCAAGGCGAACGCCAATGTCGTCTTCAAAGCGCCCGGCGCGAAAGAGGGCAGCGGCGCAATTCCGATTCGCGGGCTGCGCGGCGACGCGCCGGTGCGTTTCGCGCCGGACGGCGGCGCCGTGCCGGGCGACCGCATCGTCGGCATTTTCACGCCCGGCGAAGGCATCACCATCTATCCGATCCAGTCGCCGTCGCTGACCGCGTTCGACGACCAGCCCGAACGCTGGCTCGACGTGCGCTGGGATATCGAAGCCGGCTCTTCGGCGCTGTTTCCCGTTCGCATCGTCGTCACCGCGCTCAACGAGCCCGGTTCGCTCGGCGCGCTCGCGACGCTCATCGGCGAGACCGGCGCCAATATCGACAACATCAGCTTCAAGGCCCATTCGCCGGATTTCCGCGAAATGACCTTCGATCTCGAAGTCGCCGATCTGAAACATTTGAATGGCGTCGTCACGCGGCTGCGCGCGAGCGCTTTGGTGAGCAAGGTCGAGCGGATGATTGGGTGAGGGGCCTCCGCAGAGCCGCGCGGCGGGTCCGCGACCCGCACTATTTGAGCGGCAGATAGATCTCGGTCAAATGGCGGTGTTCGGGCGTGTCGTGATCAAGGTTCAGATAGTGGAAATAGACCGGGAAATCCCGCAATTCCTCTCCCGATTCCGGTAGCCAATCCCGATAGAGCGCGTAAACGCTCTCGTCGATCCGGTCACGAGAACCGGCATGGATGGTCATGGCGCAGCGGCCGCCCGGGATCGTCTTGGTGACGACGCCGTGGTCATTGGCGGCAACCGGCGCCGGCGCCGATCCGCAAATATCGAAGCGGAACTCCTCGGGCGGCGTCGTGTTGGGGTCATTATAAGGCACGCCGTAGGTCTCGCATTGGCTGACCGGAGAAAGCCCCGACGATTTTCGCCAGGCGATGAAGCGCTGCACTGAATCGTTGAGCAGCGCCGGCGCGCCGCGATGTTCGAGCGCCGCGACCAATATTGGTTCGACGTCGATGATCTTAACGTCCATGTCTTCGGTCCTTTCGCTGGGTGGGAGGCTTATTCGAGATCGCGCGCTCCATGACGCCCAGTCCGGCTTCTTGCGAAACGCGCTGGGCGTCTGGCCGAACGCGGCTTTGAAGGCCCGGGAAAAGGATTCTGGGTTCTCGAACCCAGAATCCAAAGCGACGTCGATGATCGGCGCGGTCGGATTGAACGCCAGTCGATAAGAGGCTCTCTTGAGCCTCATGAATTGGATGTAGCGTGAGAGGCTAATCCCGCAGTTCTGGGAAAATTGCCGATGGAAGTGAAATTTTGAAAAGTTCGCGACGTCGCTCAGCACGTCGATGGTAAGTTCTTCGTCGAGATGCTTGTCGATGTAATCCAGCACGCGATTGATGCGTCGCGCATAGTCAGGTTCCTTTCGTCTTGTCCTGGTCTCCATGTTTGCATCGTAGCAAGCGCAACGGCCGGCTTCCTGACTGAAATTGCTCTTTGCGCCGCCGCGCCGGCCGCGCGCCCAATGACAAACCGTCCGCCCGCGCGCTATAGAGCGCAATGACCTCGCCGCCCCTTCGCCTTGGCGTTAACGTCGATCATGTCGCCACCGTCCGCAACGCGCGCGGCGGTCCGCGGCCCGACCCCGTTCGCGCCGCGCTGCTCGCCATCGAGGCCGGCGCCGATGGCGTCACCGCGCATCTGCGGGAAGACCGCCGTCACATCAACGACGCGGACATGGCGCGGCTGAAGGCGGCGATTTCGAAGCCGCTCAATTTCGAAATGGCGGCGACCGAGCAGATGCTCGACATCGCCGTCGCGACCGCGCCGCACGCCGTCTGTCTCGTGCCGGAAAAGCGCACGGAGCGCACGACCGAGGGCGGTCTCGACGTCGTCGGCCAGCACGACTACCTCTTGCCTTACGTCGATCAGCTGACGCGGGAAGGCGTGCGCGTCTCGCTGTTCATCGAGCCGTCGACCGAGGCGATTGACGCCGCCGTGTCGGTCAAGGCGCCTGTCGTCGAGCTCCATACAGGCGCCTGGTGCCACGCCGTCGAAGTCGGGGACATGGGCCGGGCCGAGGCGGAATTCGCGCGGGTCGCCGAAGCCGCCGCCTATGGCGCCGCCCTCGGCCTCGAAATTCACGCCGGGCACGGCCTCGATTATGAGACGGCGCGCCGCGTGAGCGCCTTGGCGCAGATCGTCGAACTCAACATCGGCCATTTTCTCATCGGCGAGGCGATATTCGTCGGGCTCGCCGAGGCGATCCGTCGGATGCGGGAGGCGATGGCGCAGGGCCGGGCGCAAGCCTTCTAGGGCCAAGGCGCGGCCTGGTGGCGGATCGCAAGCGCAGGCGCGGCGTTAGCGTTAATCCCGATCGGGCGGAGACGCGCTGGCTGAGCGCGCTAAGGTGGCGGGCGGTCATCCATTTGACGCCGGCCCGGGGCTATTCTTTGGCTCGGGCGAAGGTTCTCATGGAAGCTTTAGCGTGTTAAGCCGGGCGGCCGGGCGGGCCGACGCCGCCCCAATGCATGAGGAGTAAGTCGGCTTGAGCAGGAACGTTCCGGTGGCTGAAAAACGCGAAGAGGGCGGGGTTCTCGAAACCATCAAGGTCATCCTTCAGGCGCTGGCGATCGCGCTTGTCATTCGCACGCTGCTCTTTCAGCCGTTCAATATTCCTTCGGGCTCGATGATCCCGACGCTGCTGATCGGCGATTATGTTTTCGTGTCGAAATACGCCTACGGCTATTCGAATTACTCGATGCCGTTCGGCCCCGACATTTTTTCCGGCCGCATTCTGGCGTCGCCCCCCAACCGCGGCGACGTCATCGTCTTCAAGCTGCCGCGGGACAATGAGACCGACTATATCAAGCGCGTCATTGGCCTTCCCGGCGACCGCATCCAGGTCATCGACGGCCGGCTCTATATCAACGGCGTCATCGTGCCTCGTACGTCGCTCGAAAAGGAAGTGACGGAGAACCGCGAAGGCCGCGAAGTCCCCGTGACGACCTACGAGGAAACGCTGCCGGGCAACGGCGATCATCCCGCGGTCGAACATACGATCATCGAAATCGAGGGCGATCACGGCATCAACGACAACACCGAGCTGTTCGTGGTGCCGCCCGATCACTATTTCATGATGGGTGATAATCGCGACAACTCCACCGATTCGCGCATCGCGCCAGAGCTTGGCGGCGTCGGCTTCGTGCCCTTCGTCAATCTCGTGGGCCGCGCCGAGATCATCTTCTTCTCGGTCAGGAAGGACGAATCGGCGCTCGCTTTCTGGCGCTGGCCATGGTCCGTGCGGTGGGACCGGCTGTTCCGGCCCGTTCATTGATCGGACGCACAGGCGTGACATGACGCGCGGCCGCGACAAGGGGCTCGCTGATCTCGAGGCGCGTATCGGACATGACTTCGCCGATCCGGCGCTGCTCGGCCGCGCGCTGACGCATGTCAGCGCGTCGCCAGCCCGGCGCGATTCATACGAACGGCTGGAGTTTCTGGGCGACCGCGTGCTCGGCCTCGCCGTGGCGCACATGCTCTATGACGCCTTTCCAAACGAGAGCGAAGGCGAACTGTCACGCCGCCTGGCGGCGCTGGTGCGCAAGGAGACCTGCGCCGAAGTGGCCGAAGTCTGGGGCGTTGGCGCAGCGATGCGGCTCGGCGAGGGCGAGGCCCAGACCGGCGGACGCGGCAAACGCGCCTTGCTCGGCGACATTTGCGAAGCGATCATCGGCGCAGCCTTTCTCGACGGGGGCGCCGCTGCGGCTGAACATATCGTACGCAAGGCGTTCAGCGACCGTATGGCGGCGAGCGGCCAGGATTTGCGCGACGCGAAGACCGCCTTGCAGGAATGGGCTCAGGCGCGCGGCCTTGCGACGCCCCGCTACCGGCTCGTCGCCCGCAGCGGACCGGACCACGCGCCCTTCTTCGAGGTCGTCGTGGAGGTGCAGGGATTTACGGCGGCGCCCGGATCGGGCGCCTCGAAACGGGTCGCGGAACAGGCCGCTGCGGCGGCATTTCTGGCGCGCGAGGACGCGGCCACAGGGAAGGGCGATACATGAGCGGCGACGACGAATTGGCGCGGGAAGACACGCGCTGCGGCTTCGCGGCGCTGGTCGGCGCGCCCAACGCCGGCAAGTCGACGCTGCTTAATCAACTCGTCGGCGCCAAGGTCTCGATCGTCTCGCGCAAGGCGCAGACGACGCGGGCGCTCATTCGCGGCATCGCCATCGAGGGCGCGGCGCAGATCATCCTGGTCGACACGCCGGGCATCTTCAAGCCCAAGCGGCGACTCGATCGCGCCATGGTCGCGAGCGCGCTCTCCGGCGCGGCCGACGCCGACGTGATCGCGCTGCTCATCGACTCCCGCAAGGGGATCGACGAAGAAGTGGACGCGATACTGACGCAGCTTCAGCACGCCAAGGCGCCCAAGCTCCTCGTCCTCAACAAGATCGATCTCATTCCCCGCGAAAGGCTGCTGGCGCTGGCGCAAACGCTCAACGCGCGCGAAAAATTCGACGAAACGTTCATGATCTCGGCGCTGAAAGGCGACGGCGTCGACGATCTGCGCAAGGCGCTCGCGCAGCGCATGGGGCCCTCGCCCTGGCTCTATCCCGAGGATCAGCTCTCGGACGCGCCGCTGCGGCTGCTCGCCGCGGAAATCACCCGCGAGCAGATCTATGAGCGGCTGCACGACGAATTGCCCTATCAGTCGACTGTCGAGACCGACTCCTGGACCAATCAGAAGGACGGCTCGGCGCGCATCGAGCAGACGATCTTTGTCGCGCGCGACAGCCAGAAGAAGATCGTCATCGGCGAAGGCGGCCGCACCATCAAGGCCATCGGTCAGGCGGCGCGCCGCGAGATCGCCGAGGCCGCCGAACAGCCGGTGCATCTCTTCCTGTTCGTGAAGGTCCGGGAAAATTGGGCCGACGACCCAGAGCGCTATCGCGAGATGCGCCTGGATTTCCCCAAGGGCAAATAATATCGGCCAAGATGGGTGATTCGCGCGGCGCTGGAGAATCGAATGTCGAACGAACGCAAGGCGATGACCGCCTATCGTTTTCTCACCGGGCCAGACGACGCGGCGTTTTGCCATCGCGTCACGGAAGCGTTGAGCCTCGGCTGGCGACTCCACGGATCGCCGTCGCTCACCTTCGACCCGACGCAAAACCGGGTGATTTGCGGCCAGGCTTTGATCAAGGATGTCGAAGGCTTAGATTACAGGCCGGATATGAAGCTTTCCGAAGTGTGAGCCTGATATGGAATGGCGCGACGACGCTCTTATTCTCGGCGCGCGTCGGCATGGCGAAACGTCTGTCATCCTCGAAGTGATGACGCGCGGACACGGCCGCCATCTTGGTCTCGTGCGCGGCGGTCGTTCGCGCCGGCTCCGTCCGATTCTGCAACCCGGCAATCTCGTCGCGGCGCGGTGGCGCGCGCGTCTCGAGGATCATCTCGGCGCCTTGACGGTCGAGCCGCTCGCCGCCCGCGCCGCCTATTTCCTCGACCGCGCCGCGGCGCTCCATGGCGTCGTCTCGCTCTGCGCGTTGCTGCGTCTGCTGCCGGAGCGCGATCCGCATGAGGAATTGTTCGAAATGGCCGACGCCATTGCGACGCTGTTCGGCGACATTCGCGCCGCCGAAGGCGCCGCGACGATGTTGGCGCGATTCGAGCTTGCGCTGCTCGGCGCGCTCGGCTTCGGGCTCGATCTCAACGCCTGCGCGCTGACCGGCGCGAAGGACGATCTCGCCTATGTGTCGCCGAAATCGGGCCGCGCGGTGAGCCGCGCCGCCGGCGCGCCATGGCGCGACAAACTCCTGCTCTATCCCGACTTTCTTCAGCATGAGAGCATTGTGGCGGAACAGGCCGATCTCATCGCCGCGTTCCGATTGACCGGATATTTCCTGACGCGCGACGTGCTCAAGCCGCGCGGCGTCGCGCTGCCGGCGGCGCGCGAACTTTACGTCGGCGCTCTTTTGCGCGTGGCGTGAGGAAAAAAGAGCGGCCGCGTCGGCGTATCGCTTAGAGCGCTTCCCGATCACATGGAAATGCAGGTTCTCATCGAAAAGTCCGTCGACTTTTTCGGAACCTGCTTAGCGGCGCTTGTCCCCGCAAATATAGCGCGATTCATGGCTGCTGACGCCGTAGCCCTGATCGATGTCGACGAGCACCTCGCGGCAGATCGCCTGCATGTCTTCGTCACCGTCGCGCGCCTGAGGCGCGCGGTCCCGCGCCGCGAGCGCCGGGCCGGAGACCGTCGATCTATCCAGGGCGAATGAGGCGGAGGTGACAAGCAGCGCCGAGATGAGCGCCAAAAACAGTTTCTTCATGGACGCCATGTTTTGAAAGCCGCGGAAAACCGGCGAAAAGTCGACCGCGCCGATCCGCGCCATCGCTTCGCAGCCTTCTAAAGGACGAAACGCGGCGCCCGCAAGACATTATTTGTTACAATGCTGCACAAAACGCAGTCGATGCGTCGACAATGTCCTTTCACAGTTAAAGAGCCGCTTCGAAATCCTTCGCTTGCGCCGACGCCCTCGCGGCCATAGTACCGATCGCAAAGGCAGAATCGGGTTTTTGACATGGCGCAAAAAGGCGGCGCGGGAACGGGAAAAGGCAAGGGCGCAAGCGACGTTAGCGTGATCGCGCCCGTCGATCTGCGCGAGGCGCTTGAGGAGCGCTATCTGCGTTACGCGCTTTCGACCATCACCGGCCGCGCGCTGCCCGACGCCCGCGACGGGCTTAAACCCGTGCACCGACGCATCCTTTACGGCATGCATATCCTTCGCCTCGATCCCGGCGCGCCGTTCAAGAAATGCGCAAAAATCGTCGGCGACGTGATGGGCTCGTTCCACCCGCACGGCGATCAGGCGATCTATGACGCGCTGGTGCGCCTCGCGCAGGATTTCTCCTCCCGCTATCCGCTGGTCGACGGGCAGGGCAATTTCGGCAATGTGGACGGCGATTCGGCGGCCGCCTATCGCTACACCGAGGCGCGCATGACGGCGGTCGCGCGCTCTCTTCTGGAAGGCATCGACGAAGACGCGATCGACTTCATCCCCAACTATTCCGGCGAGGAGAAGGAGCCGGTGGTGCTGCCGTCGGCGCTGCCCAATCTGCTCGCCAATGGCGCGCAGGGGATCGCCGTCGGCATGGCGACGTCGATCCCGCCGCATAATCTCGCCGAGCTGTGCGACGCGGCGCTCTATCTCATCTCCCACCGCAAGGCGACCGCCGAACAGCTGCTGACTTTCGTGCAGGGCCCGGATTTTCCAACCGGCGGCATCATCGTCGACAAGCGCGACGAGATCATCGAGACCTATCGCACCGGGCGCGGCTCGTTTCGTGTGCGCGCGCGTTGGATGAAAGAGGAGCTGCCGCGCGGCGGATGGGTCGTCGTCGTCACCGAAATTCCCTACGGCGTGCAGAAGTCGCGCCTTATCGAACGGCTCGCCGAACTCATCTCCGAGCGCAAACTGCCGCTCGTCGCCGATGTGCGCGATGAATCGGCGGAAGACGTGCGCATCGTTTTCGAGCCGCGCGCGCGCACCGTCGACCCGGCGCTGATGATGGAGACCCTGTTCAAGCTCTCCGAGCTCGAAACGCGTTTTCCGATGAACATGAATGTGCTCGTCGACGGCGTGACGCCGCGCGTCGTTTCGCTCGACGAGGCCTTAAGGCAATGGCTCGACCATCGCCGAACCGTGCTGCAGCGCCGCTCGCGCCACCGCCTCGCCGCGATCGTTCGGCGCATCGAGCAGTTGGAAGGCATGGTCATCGTCTTCCTCAATCTCGACGAGGTGATCCGCATCATCCGCGAAGAGGACGACGCCAAGGGGGAATTGAAAAAGGCGTTCAAGCTGACCGATTTGCAGGTCGAATACATTCTCGACACGCGGCTGCGCGCTCTGCGCCGGCTCGAAGAAATGGAGCTGAAGAAGGAGCTCAGCGAGCTTTCGGCCGAGCGCAAGGAGATCGAGGCGCTGCTCGCCGATGAGGACAAGCAGTGGAAGACCATCGCCTGGCAGGTGCGCGAGCTGAAGAAAACCTACGGCCCGCAGACGCCGAAGGGCAAGCGGCGCACGACCTTTGAAGACGCGCCCGAGGCGATCGATCTCGACCTCGCCGAGGCGATGATCGAACGCGAGCCGGTGACCATCGTCGTCTCGAAGAAGGGCTGGATTCGCGCGCTCAAGGGTCATGTGCAGGATCTCTCGACGCTGCAGTTCAAGGGCGACGACGAACTCGGCGCCTCCTTCTTCGCGCAGACGACGTCGAAAATCCTGGCGCTCGCGTCGAATGGCAAGGCCTATACGTTAGAGGCCTCGAAACTTCCCGGCGGGCGCGGACATGGCGAGCCGATCCGGCTCTTCGCCGAGATCGAGGAAGGCGCCGACGTCGTCGCCGTTCTGCCGCATGTCGCGGGCGCCGCGCTGCTGCTGGTGACGAATGACGGGCGCGGCTTCGTCGTGAGCGAGGACGATCTTTTGTCATCGACGCGCAAGGGACGTGCGGCGCTCAACGTCGAGCCGCCCTCTATATTGAAGATCGTAACGCAGGCGGAGGGCGATCATGTCGCCATCATCGGCGAGAATAGAAAGCTCCTGGTGTTTCCCTTGAGCGAAGCGCCGCGCATGGCGCGCGGCAAGGGCGTGCGCATGCAGCGCTATAAGGACGGCGGCGTCGCGGATGCGAAGGTTTTCGCGCTGAAGGACGGTTTGACATGGACCGACGCCTCTAGCCGCGTCTTCACGATCGACAGAGCGGAACTCAAGGACTGGATCGGCCACCGCGCCGAAGCGGGACGACTGCCGCCGAGAGGGTTTCCGCGGAATAACAGGTTTGGGTGAAATCAGTCGGCGTTGGGGACCGTCTCGACGTCTTACTGCGTCGGCCCCATAGTGCCCGTGTCGCGCAGGCGATTGCCGCGCACCCAGCCTGTGACGCTGTCTGCGCTTTTCGGGCTCACATACATCACAGAGACCCAGCCGTCGGCCGTTTGAGCATAGGAGATCAAATTGTCGCCCGGCACGACGAAAACGCCCTTCATCGCGCAGTGGACGCTGGGCGCCGAGTAGAATTGCAGCCGTCCTGTCCCGATCACGACATTGCCGCGCGGCGGAGAAATCAGAGGCGCCGTGTTGGAACCCGCCGGGGGCTCTTTGCAGTTCTTGATGTCGCGCGCGAAAGCCGAGGGGCCGTGAAGCGTGGCGCCAAGCGCGATGGCGGCAAGCAAGACCTTCTTAACAAGCAAGACCTTCATAACAAGCAAGACCTTCTTAAGATGCATTTTCGTCTACTTAATTGTCCGACGCTGACGTGTGCGCCCCCCATCCGGCGCTTCGCGCCACCTTCCCCCGTTTCACGGGAGAAGGGAGAACGGCGCCGTCGTTGGCTGACGTCGAAGATTCACGAATCTTCATGACGCGCGCAACCTGCTCCCTCTCCTGCGCGAAGCGCGGGGGAGGGTTGGGGAGGGGGCTTTTCCTGCAAGCGTTTGGCAGGAACCTCAATCCGTCTTCGAAAAATCCGGGATCTTGAATCCAAGCTTGCCCTGTCGCCAGAGCGTGAAGGCGACGCCGCCGGCCACAACAACGAAAACGCCGAAAGCGATGTAGAGATAAATTTCCTCGTCGGTGACGAGGCCGACCGAGAACGGATGTCGGCCTTCAAAACTCTTGGCGCCGTCGTCGCTCGTCAGCTTGGCGTAGAGCACATAGGCGCCGGGCTCCCTAAAATTCTGGTCGAAATTCACCATGCCGTTGCGGAATTTCTGCACCGGCAGACGGCCGACGATATCGGCTTCGGGGTCGGCATCGCCGTTCGGCCCCTTGCCGCGCAGGATGCGGATGTCCCAATTCATGTCGCGCAATTCATTGTCGGCGGCGTCGAGCACGATGACGCTCGGGCCGACGTCGGGCAGCGCGATGCACTCCCGATCGACATTCTTCTTGGGCTGCATGGCGACGAATTTCATCGACTTGCCGCCAAGATCGATCGGACATTCCGGGTCGTAATAATGCCAACCGGCGGCTGTCGCGGCGCGTGGAGACAGCAACGACGCCGCGACAAAAACGAGCGCAAAGCTCAGGAGAATTTTGCTCAAGGTCAACTCCGCCTTCACATGCCGGCGTCGAGATAGGCCAGCATCTGATCCATGGCAAGCGCCGGCTCGGCGCAGCGCGCCTCGCCGACGATCCGGGCCGGCACGCCGGCGACGGTCTTGTTGGCGGGAACCGGGTCGAGCACGACCGAGCCCGCGGCGATCATGGCGCAGCGGCCGATCTCGATATTGCCGAGGACTTTCGCGCCGGCGCCGATCAATACGCCGCGCCTGACCTTGGGATGGCGGTCGCCGCGCGCCTTGCCGGTGCCCCCTAACGTCACGCCATGCAGCATCGACACTTCGTCTTCGACGACGCTGGTCGCGCCGATGACGACGCCGGTCGCGTGATCGATGAAAATGCTCTTGCCGATCACGGCGGCAGGGTGGATGTCGACCTGGAAGGTCTGTGACGACAGGCTCTGCAGGATCAGCGCGAAGTCGCTGCGGCCGTTCTTCCACAGCCAATGCGCCAGACGATAGGTCTGCAGCGAATGGAAGCCTTTGAAATAGAGCGCCGGCTCGATCAGCCTTGTGCAGGCGGGATCGCGCTCGAGCACGGCGAGCAGGTCGGCGCGGAATGCCTCGACCAAGCCCGGCTCGCGCGCGGCGCATTCTTCGAACGCCTGACGGATCGCGATATAGGGCGCCTCCGGCCGATCGAGCCGCTGCGCCACGCGATGCGCGACGACGCCCAAGACGCCGTTCTGCGACAGGATCGCCGGATGCAGGAAGCCGCCGAGTTCCGGTTCGCGCCGCAGCACGTCCTCCGCCTCCGCGCGCAGCCGCGCGAACAGCGGGTCATTCTGGGCGAAGTCGATGATCTTCGCGCCAAGTTCGCGCGTTTCGGCGCCCATCCGCCCCTCCTTGGTCAGGCAATGATATAGCGGAGCGCTCGGACAATAGCACGGGGCCCCGCCGGCGGCCGTTAAGGCCGTGTGTCCAGGAACTCCAGCACCGCCTGCTTGTAGATCCTGTCGCCGACCGCCCGGTTGTGGTCGCGGCCGGGAATATCGACCACGCGAGCATTCGGGAAGAACTCGGCCAGCGGGAGCGGGTCGCCGGCGACGTCGTCGCGCGTGCCGACGCAGATCAGCACTGGCGCGGTGATGCGCGCGAGCGACTCTGGCTCGACGGACTTGCGGGCGCCGCGCACGCAGGCGGCGAGGGCGGCGAGGTCGCTGCGGGTGGATTCGGCGAAGCCGCGAAAGATTTTGAGAGTCGAATCGTCGATGTCCTCGATGCGCTCAATCTCCATGGCTTCGGCGAGGCCACGCGGCAGGCCGGAGTTCTCGATGAGATTTTCGCCGATGCCGCCGAGGATCAAGGAGCGCACGCGCTCGGGCGCCGTCAGCGCCAGCACCGTGCCGATGCGTCCGCCGAGCGAATAGCCCATGACGTCGGCGCGCGGGATCGACAGATGGTCGAGCAGATGCACGATGTCGGCGGCCATCAGGTCGAGACTATATTGCGCCGGATCGTACAGCTTGGCGGAGCGACCATGGCCGCGATTGTCGAAGACAATGACGCGGCGGCCGTCTTCAGTCAGCGTCTTGACCCATTGCGTGAACAGCCAGTTCACGGCATGGGTCGAGGCGAAGCCATGCACGAGGACGATCGGTTCGCCGCGATCTTCCGTTAAAGGCTCGAAATCCACATAGGCTATCTCGACGCCATCCGACAGGAACGTTTCCATTATAAATCCCACTTAGAGCCTTTTATCTAAATGCTTGCGCCGTCGACGCAAGGCTGCGCGCGGCGAAAGTAAATGCGCTCTTGCCATTCGCGTCGCTTGCCGGTAAACGAGCCGGCACGTCGCCATAGCCCGTTTATCGCATCGGGGCTATGGCGAAGCAGGCGCCCGTAGCTCAGCTGGATAGAGCACCAGACTACGAATCTGGGGGTCAGAGGTTCGAATCCTTTCGGGCGCGCCATCCTATCAAAGCTCACAAGCCAAAAGGCTGACGAGCTGCTAGCCCTTCCCCGCGCGGGTCGCCCAAAAGTTGACGGCGAAACACGTCCTGAGCGCTCGCGATTACAATAACGCGCGGTCATAGCAAAACGCGGATGCCCCATCACCTGGGTCGCAAATCACGCTTCGGATTCTCGTGACTGGATGGTGGCGCGACACAAACCGAGACGCGCCGCTTTCATGTCGCTCCCTTCCAAGCCTGCATTGAGGGCAAAGGAGGCGCCGGTCTGAGCCAATTTCAACGATTGCTCCCGCGCGTCTGGCCGCCGTCCTCATCGATTCGACAACAGCTCACCGCCATTGCTGGCCTTGTCTGAACGGTAGATAGGTCCATATTTTCCGCAGGGCCGGCCGCCATTTGGGCCAAGTCGACTTGGTGGAGACGCCACAATGATCGAAACATTGATAGGACTCATCTTTCTCGTCATCATCATCGGGGTTTTTTGGTGGGCCGCGACGACCTTGCTCCGTGTCATTCCTCTCGCGGAGCCATTTCGAACAGTTGTTCACGTGCTCGTCGTTTTGGTCGGGGTGTTCATCGTTCTTTATGTGGCGCAGATGTTCCTGTCGGCAGCCGGCATTAAAGTGCCATGGCCCAAGATTGGCGAAGCGAAATCAATACACTTGATCATGCCTGCCTGAGTGATCCGTTCACAGTGAGGACTCGCGCAGCTGCACCGCTCGGGTGCTGCTGACGAGTCTACAACGCGTGCGGCCGTCGCTCTGAAAATTCCCCGCAACGATCTTCCCCTGTCGGCGCAATTTTGAACTCCTCGAGCACGCGCCTCGCGGTTTCCGCGCGTCTCCAGGGCGGTTGTTGTCGGGAATACTTCGCATGCGATGAGCGCTGAAGGCTTAGGTTGCTCGCAAAAGAATCCAGCGACAGGTTGGTCACGTAATTCACCGACTTCTTTTTTGTCCGACGGCGTCTCCCATATGATGTGCCTATTCGGCGTGGTCATTGTGAACAAGCCAAAGCCGTAGCCATCGCACTGAAGGGAATGTACATCATGGATACCCAGACGCTCCTCATCATTATTATTGTTCTTCTCATCCTTGGCGGCGGTTGGTACGGCCGAGGGCGTTGGTTTTAGTCCGAGAGGCCGACGCGCGCCGCATAACGCGGCTCTTGGCATGCCGTCTTACGGCGAGGTTACCCTGTTTTAGGGCGACTCTGTCTCCGATCGCGCGCGCCTCGGTATCGGTCCTAGAGGCGCGCTAGCTCAACCTTGACTTGCTTGCCGGTAAGCGTCCGGTAGGCAATACACGCTCCCAGGCGCGCCGCGTCTTCCTCCTCAGACACGCTTGCGCCGGCGCGCGGGCGGCGTTATGAAGGCGCCGTTCATCCAAAGCGACTTACGTCGACTCGTATCGGCGACTGAGCGCGACAGGAGCGTACTATGGTAGCGGTTACATTCCCCGACGGGGCGTCCCGTCAGTTCGAGCCCGGCGTTTCGGGCGTCGACATCGCCAAGAGCATCTCTCCCTCTCTCGCCAAGCGCAGCGTCGCCATGACGCTCGACGGCGCGCTCGTCGATCTGACAAGACCGATTGAGCGCGACTCGAAGATCGAATTCGTCACGCGCGAAGATCCGCGCGCGCTGGAGCTCATCCGTCACGACGCCGCGCATGTGCTGGCGGAGGCGGTGCAGGAGCTTTATCCCGGCACGCAGGTGACGATCGGCCCGGTCATCGAGAACGGCTTCTATTACGATTTCTTCCGCGCCGAGCCGTTCACGCTCGAAGACCTGCCGGCGATCGAAAAGAAGATGCGCGAGATCGTCGCGCGCGACGCCAAGATCACGCGCGAAGTGTGGAATCGCGACGACGCCAAGCAATGGTTTCTGACCAAAGGCGAGATTTTCAAGGGCGAGCTCATTGACTCGATCAAGTCCGATGAGCCCTTGAGCGTCTATCGGCAAGGCCAGTGGCTCGATCTCTGTCGCGGCCCGCACATGCCCTCCGTCGGCAAGGTCGGCACGGCTTTCAAGCTGATGAAGGTCGCGGGCGCCTATTGGCGTGGCGATTCGACGAAGCCGATGCTGTCGCGCATCTACGGCACGGCCTGGACGACGCAGGAGCAACTCGACGCCCATCTGCACCGGCTGGAGGAAGCCGAGCGGCGCGATCACCGCCGCCTGGGGCGCGAGATGGACCTGTTCCATTTTCAGGAGGAAGGCCCCGGCGCGATCTTCTGGCACCCGAAGGGCTGGGCGCTGTTCCAGAACGTCATCTCCTACATGCGCCGGCGCCTGAAGGCCGATTATCAGGAAGTCAACGCGCCGCTGCTCCTCGACAAGTCGCTGTGGGAGACGTCCGGCCACTGGGAATGGTTTCGCGAAAACATGTTCGTCTCAGCGCCCGCGCGCGAACAGACGGACGAAGATCGGCTGTACGCGATCAAGCCGATGAATTGTCCTGGCCATATCCAGATCTTCAAACACGGCCTCAAGTCATACCGCGATCTGCCGCTGCGCATGGCCGAGTTCGGCGTCGTGCATCGCTATGAGCCGTCCGGCGCGCTGCATGGCCTGCTGCGCGTGCGCGCCTTCACGCAGGACGATGCGCATGTCTTCTGCACCGAAGCGCAGATGGCCGAAGAATGCCTCAAGATCAATGATCTCATTCTGTCGACCTACGCCGATTTCGGCTTCGAGGAAGTCGTCGTGAAGCTCTCGACGCGTCCCGAAAAGCGCGTCGGCTCCGACGAGGCTTGGGACGAAGCCGAGGCGATCATGACGCGGGTCTTGAGCGAAATCGAAGCGGGCTCGGGCGGACGAATCAAGACGGGCATTAATCCGGGCGAGGGCGCGTTCTACGGCCCCAAGTTCGAATATACGCTGCGCGACGCGATCGGCCGCGAGTGGCAATGCGGCACGACGCAGGTCGACTTCAACCTGCCGTCGCGCTTTGGCGCCTATTACATCGGCCCGGACAGCGAGAAGAAGACGCCGGTGATGATCCACCGCGCGATCTTCGGCTCGCTCGAACGCTTCACCGGCATTCTGATCGAGCATTTCGCCGGACATCTGCCGCTGTGGCTGTCGCCGCTGCAGATCGTCATTTGCACGATCACGCAGGACGCCGACGACTATGCCTATGAGGTCGCCGCCGCGGCGCGAAAGCTCGGGCTTGCGGTCGAGGTCGACGCGCGCAACGAGAAGATCACCTACAAGGTGCGCGAACATTCGCTGGCGAAGGTTCCCGTGCTGCTCGTCGCGGGCAAGAAAGAGGCGGCCGAGCGCACGATCTCAATGCGCCGGCTGGGCTCGCAGGCGCAGACGCAGCTTTCGCTCGACGAGGCGTTGAAGCGGCTGGCGGAGGAAGCGACGCCGCCGGATCTGCGGGGTTAGTTTTATCGACGGGCTGACGCCGGGAGCGCAATCCCTCTCCCTTTGGGAGAGGGTGGCCCGGCGGGAGCCGGGTCGGGTGAGGGGTTTATCCCTCTACACGTCAGGCGCTTTCCCCTCATCCGTCGCGCTTCGCGCGCCACCTTCTCCCCATGGGAGAAGGGATGCCCGCCTTTTTCAGCGACAAACTCGGGGCGCGGCAAAACAAAAGCCCCGCCGCAAGGCGACGGGGCCAAATGTCAAAACAGAAGGCGAAGCTTTAAGCGCTCGCGGCCGCCTGCTTCTTCTCGATTTCGCGCTTGAGCGTTCGGGCGTTCTTCGACAGCTCTTCGGTCTTCGCCTTCGCGAGGAAGGCGTCAAGCCCGCCGCGATGCTCCACCGACCGCAGCGCCGCCGCGGAGATGCGCAGTCGCACCGAACGCGCCAGCGCCTCTGAGGCGAGCGTCACATTGACGAGATTGGGCAGAAACCGCGTCTTCGTCTTCCGATTGGAATGGCTGACGAGATTGCCGGACTGCACGCCCTTTCCGGTCAGCTCGCAACGGCGGGACATAATGGTTCCTTTCGCTCTATTCTTCCATGCGTGGACCGCGGCGCCAGTCGCCCACGATCGCCAGCAGAGGGTGAAAAAGACAGCGAGGCGCGACGACGATGCGCCGAGCCTCGATTGCGGGGCTTATAGAGGCAAAGCGCGGCCGCCGTCAACCAACAGCCGCCGCCATGGGGCCGCACGCTGCGGCGCACACGCCTCTAGACATCGGCTTCGTTCTGGGTTCTAAGCCTCCCACCGCTCCGGGCGAGGCCGAGGCGCGCGCCCGCGCGCCGTTCGTTTAGCCGGAATCATGGAGAGATCGAGGGGCTGGAGGTTATCTCCCGCCGCGCGTCGCCTATGGCCGCGTAAGACGCGAAAATCGAGGGAAAGGTTGGGGAGATTCAATGGCCAAAGCGATTCTGCACATGCTCAGCACGTTGAAGCATATGAGTCCCTTCGATGTGAACATGGCCCTCGACGCCGGCTATGACGCGGCGATTCCTTACACCAATGTCACGCTCGACGAAGTCACCGCGCTCGTGCAGGACGCGATGTTCTCGCGCGCCCCTTCGGCCGCGCTGCGCACCGGCATCTTTTTCGCCGGCCGCGACGCCGTGCTCGCGCTCGACATGATGGACACCGCAAAGAAAGCGCTGCTAAAGCCCTTCGAAGTGTCGCTCTTCGCCGATCCCTACGGCTCCTTCACCACCGCCGGCGCGATGGTCGCCTGCGTCGAAAAAATTCTGCGGGAGAAGAAACAGCGCGAGCTCAAGGGCGCGAAAGTCGTCATCTATGGGGCGACGGGCGTTGTTGGCTATTCCGCCGCGGTCATCTCGGCGCTCGAGGGCGCTGAAGTCACCGTCGTCGGCTATAGCGGCCTCGAGCGTGTCGCCAAGCTCGCCGACGAAATGTGCAAGCGTTTTAACATCAAGGTGGCGCCTGCCGACGGCTCCACGCCAGAACAAGTGCGGGAATTGCTGCGCCAGCATGAAATCGCGCTGTGCGCGGCGCGCGCCGGCGTCCAGGTGCTGTCGAAGGAAGATCTTACCGCCGCCAAGGATCTCTTGATCGCCGCCGACGTCAACGCCGTGCCGCCGCTTGGCGTTGAAGGCTGCGGTCTGCACGACAATGGCGTCGTGGTTTCGCCTCATGGCGCGCTGGGCATCGGCGCGCTGGCGATCGGCAACGTCAAATACGGCACGGAAGCTGGTCTCTTCAAGAAGATGGCGACGTCCGACGAGCCGCTTTGCCTCGACTTCCGTCACGCTTTCGCATTGGCCCGCGAACTCGTGTGACGTCTCGCGCGCTTGCCAGGTCTCGCGCCTTGGCAAGAACGCGCGAAAATGGTTGAGTCCGCGCCGCGAGCGTGGGCTCTTATCGCCGCGCGCCCCGCGTGCGGCTCGCTTAGGGCGCCTGTGAATCCGGCGCCAGAATTCTGGGAGAAAAACATGGCTTTGATCAACAAAATGCTGGTCGGCGAGTCGCTGGTCGGCGACGGTAATGAAGTTGCGCATATCGATCTGATCATGGGGCCGCGCGGCTCCGCGGCCGAGCTCGCTTTCGCCAACGCGCTCGTCAACAACAAGGACGGCTTCACGACGCTGCTCGCGGTCGTCGCGCCGAACCTGCTGTGCAAGCCCAACACGATCCTCTTCAACAAGGTGACGATCAAGGGCGCCAAGCAGGCCGTGCAGATGTTCGGCCCGGCGCAGCATGGCGTCGCCAAGGCTGTTGCGGATTCGGTCGCCGAGGGCGTGATCCCGATGGATGAGGCCGACGACATCTTCATTGCGGTCGGCGTGTTCATTCACTGGGACGCTTCGGACGACAAGAAGATCCAGGACTACAATTATACCGCGACGAAGGAAGCGATCGCGCGCGCCGTCAAGGGCGAGCCGAAGGCTTCGGAAGTCGTCGCTAAGCGCAACGAAGCCAAGCACCCCTTCGCGCCGAACTGATCCGCGCAGCATCTTCGAAATTGAAGGGGGGCCGCGCGGCTCCCCTTTTTCTTTTGGGAGTGGCGGATGGCGGCGGTCATCGGCTGGGATATCGGCGGCGCCCATATCAAGGCGGCGCGCGCGGATGACGGGCGCCTGACAGCGGTCGTTCAAATCGCCTGCGCCCCCCATGAAAGCGTCGCAAGCCTGGAGCAGGCGCTACGCGCCGCGCGTTCGGCGCTCGGCGAGGCAGAGCGTCATCGCGTCACAATGACGGCGGAGCTCTCCGACGCGTTCGAAACTAGGGCGCGCGGCGTCGTTACGGTGGCCGCCATCGCCGCGCGCGAGATCGGCGTTCCTGACATTCTTTTTTACGCCGGCGAACACGGCTTCATCAGCCGCGACGAGGTAGGCGCCCATGTCGACGCCGTCGCTTCGGCCAATTGGCGCGCCTCAGCCGAATTCGTCGCGCGCCATTGCGCCGAGGCGCTGTTCATCGACATTGGATCGACGACGACGGACCTTGCGCCGATTTGCGTCGGACGTGTCGCGGCGCTTGGGGCGAGCGACGCCGAGCGCCTCGCTTATGGAGAACTCGCCTACGCCGGATTTTCACGTGGCGCGCCTCAGGCCTATGCGGCGCGCGCGCCGGTCGCCGGACGGTGGACGCCGCTCGTCAACGAGGCCTTTGCGTCGATGGCCGACGTAAGGCGCGTGCTCGGCGATCTCCGCGAAGGCGAAACCGACGCCGACCTGTCGCCGACGGCGGACGGTCGCCCGAAGACGGTTGCGGCGTCGCGCGCGCGGCTGGCGCGTCTTGCCGGGCGTGACGCCGCCGAATTGAGCGATGCGCAATGGCGTGCCTTCGCGCTGTATCTTGCGCGCGCGCAATTGCGCGCCATCGAAGATCAGATGGCGCTGCCCCAATCGCGCGACGCGCTGGCGTTCGATGCGCCGATCATCGGCGCCGGCGTCGGCCGCAGACTCGCAGCGCGTCTGGCGCATGCGCAAGGCCGGACATTCATCGATTTCGCCGATCTGATTGCGGCGCCGCCTGCCTTGGCCGAAAGGGCCGCGAATTGCGCGCCGGCTTCGGCGCTGGCGTTGCTGGAAGTCCGGTAGCGCACAATAATCATTGGATTGTGAATGGCGCGATGACGTCCATCGAGAAAAGGCCCTGCGTGCGCTTTGGACCGTTCGGCCCGAAGAAGGGCGCCGCATCATTCACCGCCGCCTCCCATCGAAATTCGGGTCTCAGGATCAATCCTGAGAAATATGGAATCCCCGTCAGCTTTTGCGAAAAAGTGACTCCGGCGGTGATCGCAAGATAGCTCGTCCCTTGTCCCTGCGGCTGCACAATTACCGATGGAGCGGGAAAGCCGTGTTCGGAGTTGACGCTGTCGAAGTAGCCCGGATAGGCGGCGGCGAAGAAATTTTTGGCGTCGCGCCAAAATTCGACGCGGGCGCCGAGTTTGATCGAATCGTCGATCTTGTACGTCGCATATTGGGCGATCCCATATGCGTTGGCTCCGCGAGGATGTTGCGGGATGAGAGAAGTATTCAAACCGAAGCCGTTCGGAAGAGCGTTAAGCGCATCGAAATAGGATCCGAAAATCGATACGGGGTACCCGCCGCTTTCCCGAAAATAGCTGATGTCCGACGCGAAGCTCAGATTTTCGGTGACTTTCCAGGTCGCCGTCAAATTATTGTACATGAGCCAAGCGTTGTTAGGATTGCAGGCGCACGCCGCAGGAATGCCGCCGATGACGCCATCCGGCCAACCCACCAACAGAGGGTCTTTCACATTCGGATTTTCTGGTCCGGAATGCGTAATCGCGAGGATCGAAAGGTCGCCACCGAGCAGGTTCAAGGCAAATCCGGCATGGAACGAGGGCGAATTGTTGTTGTCGCCGGGCCAGCCCATTGTGGTGTCCACGCCGGAGACAATGCCGGCGTATAGATCGAGCCAGTCCGTTGCATGGACGATCGACATGATGCCGGTGTCGACGAAGGGTCCGAAATTCGAGCTATAGGAGCGCGTATAAAAAACATTGTCCTTCGACGTGAGCTTCTCGATGCCATTATAGCTCATGAATTGTCCGACAGTGACGTCGACGCCGCCCTCGGTGAGAATTGGCAGGTGGGCCTGGAGATTCGCCTCAACGATCGAAAGCTGCGTGCGATCGTGAATGAGGTATTCGGTCTGGCCCAGGAACTGCGTGTAACGAGCGTCTGTGCCGAGCATTCCGATGAAGCCAAGCCCGAAGTCCAGGCCGGTCGCCTTCTGGTCGAGAGGACGCTCCACATTCAGTATCGCTTGATTGAATTGCGGCCAGTTGGCGCGATCCGTTTCAAGATGACCGAAGTTTATCTTGTTATAGGGATGCGCGAAGTTGACGGCGACGCCTCCCGACAAAAAGCCGTCGATCGACAGGCTATCGAGCCAGCTTGGCGTAGACGAAGATGGCTTCGTCGCCGCGTCGCCGCAAATGGCCTGCGACGTCGAAAGGAGAATGATCGCCGCCATCGCGCAGACGTTTCGGTTCATCGCACGCTTCTTTCGTGGGGCATGCTTGCGAATCGAGCGACAAAGGTTCGCTAACGCGACGCGCGCTTTTCCGCTCGCTCCTTATATGCGTCAATTTTCTCCATCACCATGTTCCAGGCTTCGAGCTCAGCGTCGCCGGCGGTTTTGTCGATGGCGATCTGCAGATAGGCCAGTTCTCTCTCGATCTTTTCGGGCGGCAGCATGTCGAGCCGCGTCGCGAGAATCGCCGCTTCCAGCACGGCGGCGCGCGCGCGGTTCATGCCGAGAAAGGCGCGATGCGACTCAATCCGCCTCACTCTGCAGAAGAAGCGCGGCCGCGATTCATGCTCCTCGACGCGCGCGACGATGAGTTGGGCGTGCGCCAGCGCGGCGGAGAGGCGCGGCGCCGGCCAGTCTTCAATGTCGGTGAGCGGCCAGTTGCGTTGGCCGACGACGAGTCCGGCAAAAATCCGCGCGTCGTCGGTAAAGCTCGCCGTTAGTTTCGGGTTATGCGCGAGATTGAACAGAGTCGAAGATGGACGAAACGGCGCGGCGATCCAGAAGCCATGTTCCTCGATCAATCCGAGCGGCGCGATATGCGGTCGACCTTCCGGCGACAGCGTCGTGATGACGCATTCATGTATCAGAGGCATCTTTTGCAGGTCCTTCGCCCGCTTTGCGCATCGTGTGACCCATTTCCTTGAAGCGCGTCGCGTCCTCTTCGTTGATCTCCGTCGCGACGCCGAAGTCGAGCGGTTCATCTTGACGATAGCGCTTGCCGAGCTTGTAGGCGATCTCGGCTTTCATCAATTCCGCGCCAAGATAAAAAGCGTGGGCGCCGTCATGTTCGACGTCAAGATGCGGGAAGAGCGCCATCGCGTCGGCTGCGACGTGGTGGAACCCTTTGGCGTAGATATGCACGCCGTCCTGCGTCACATCTATGCGGAAATTAGCATCGCGCAGTTCGCGCGCAAGCGCGGCAATCTCTTCCGGCGTTGCAGCATAGGGTTTGCGGTCGTGGATCTGCAGCAGGGCGTCGCTATAGCCCTTTGGCAGAGCGCGGTCGGCGCGCGCCGCAAACATCAAACGTCTTGCGGCGTCGTGCTCCTGCAGCGTTCGCCGCGTATGAGGGGACACCTGCACCGTGAGTAGATGCCGTATATCGAGTTCGGAACATATGCCGAGCATAGCCGCGGTGACGCCGGCGGAGTCGGCGTCGGTAAGCTCCGTGAGATTGCCCGTTCCCATCATGATCTCGGCCTCAGGCTCGCGGGCGCGCAGTTCGACGTAGCGGGCGATCGAGGCGGCGAGGCCGAAGTGAATCGGATCGAGAATCGGATCGAGAATGGCGCTGATTCCGCGCTCGCGCGCGCGGCGTGCGGCGTGCTGCAGCGAGTCGAGATCGCCGTGCGGCCGCGGCGTCAGAATCGGAATAATGGGCGAATTGTCGGGAAGGATCGACAGCGTTTCTTCGTCCAAACTCAAGAGGTGATCGACGCCGGCCTTCGCCGCGCGTTCAAGCTCGGCGACATTGGCCGAGTCGACGCTCACCTTCAGGCCGTGGACCTTGAGCGCCGCGATCGCGTCCTCGAGATGATCGAAAGGCGTATCCGGCAGACAGCCGAGATCGATGACGTCGGCGCCGCCGGCGGCGAGTTCGCGCGCCTTGACCGAAATGTCCGCGACGCTCATCTTTGACGCGTCGACGATCTCGGCAAAAATCTGCATGTCGTAGCGTGAGAGATCCGGCGCCGCGCCG
The DNA here is from genome assembly GCF_000372845.1 of Methylocystis rosea SV97. GTDB lineage: Bacteria > Pseudomonadota > Alphaproteobacteria > Rhizobiales > Beijerinckiaceae > Methylocystis > Methylocystis rosea. Next base: position 269,150 of record NZ_KB889964.1, on the reverse strand, counting down.
CCGCGCCCGAGATAGGCGGGAAGATCGGCGATCTCTTCCGGCCCGCGTTCAAAGGCGACGCCGAAATCCTCGGTCAGCACGGCGAGATCGGCGCGACAGCGCCCCGGCAAGATGACGCGGTCAGCCTGCACGGGTCGCGGCAGGCGCCGGTGAATGATCTCCTGTGTCATGAGCGCCGCGACCTTCACCCCAATGTCGTGGATACGCCACTCCTGCGCCGCTTCGCCGAAGCTCGCGACCAGGCGCTCCAACCGTGGCAGTGCAAGATGGCCGGTGAGGAACAGCAGGCGCTCGCTCATGCGGAGCTTTCGTTAAGGTTGCGGCTCGACTTCGCGGCGGCGGCGCTCCACCGCCTCCTGCAGCGCCGCGAGGCTTTCGACGACCTGCGTCGCTTCGAAGGATTTGAGCGCGTCGGTATTCTGCAAATCGATGCGGCGCGGATAGACCATCACCATGCCTTTGGGCGCGCGCGTCTCGAGTTCGGGCGCGGTGTCGCAGGCGAAGACGATCGTCGGCACACGGCATTTGCCGGCCTGCGCGAAGACATTCGTCGCAAGATTGTCGGAAATGCCGGCGACGCATTTCGCGACGGTGTTCGAGGTCGCGGGCGCGAGAACCAGCGTGTGATAGAAATTGTAGTAGAAATTTCCGACCGGTGCGGCGCTCGCGGTGGTGTCCTTAAAGATGCGAACCGTCTCCGGCAGATCGAGATCGTGCTTATACATGCGCACGACTTCCGCCGCCGCCTTGCTGACGAAAAGATCGACGTGATCGAGCGAGCGGATCATCTCGAGACATTCGGTGAAGAAATGCCCAGATCCGGTGAGCGCCCAACCCCAGCGCGGCGTGACTACTTTCTTTTTTGTCATCAGGCGAACTTCCGCGTTGGAAAATTTGCGATGGCTGCGCCCGGCGGGACGCCGTCGGCAAGGAGCGCGGCGGCGTGCGGGAGAGACGAGGGGCCGGCGAGGAAGAGCGGCGTCCCATCGAGATAATCCGGAAGCGCCGGATCGATAACGCCCTTGCGCATAATCTCGCTCAGTAAGGCGCCATCGCCGACATCGACGCTCTTGATGAGCGCGAGCGCGCAAGCGCCCATTTTTTTGGCAAGCCAGGCGGCGAGACTGTCGGAGGTGACGTCCCAGGATGGCGCAATGTCATCTGCGGCGGCGACCATTGCGCTCGGCCGCCAAATGGCGATTTGTCCTCGGGCGTGCGCCGCTGAGATTGCGCCACGAGAGGCCGCGAGCTCCAGCGAATCGTCACGATTCGCGAGCGCCAGCGCATATTGCTCCATCGCCAGAACCGCCATGGCGTGCGCGGTCGCATCGTCGTAGCGCATTGTCGGCTGCGCGGCGCGCACCGCGTCGGCGAAGGGTCCGCCGCCGGGAACGATCGTCAGCGGCCGCGGACAGCGCTTCAGCGCCGCAAGCCAATCGGCGAGCGCCGGGGAAGCATGCAGGCTCCCGCCGAGTTTTACGACGAGGGGCGCGTTACTTGACGGCATCGATGCGCATCGGCGCCGGCTGCAGGCGACGCGCGTCCTCATGGGCGCGCGCGCGGCGGATTTTCACGCCGACAGCGCCTGGCGCGACATCGAGCTTTTCGACCTGGACAGTGACGGCGCGCACCCGTTCATGCAGCAGAACGCTTTCGGCGAGGCGCTCGGCGATCGTTTCGACCAGCTCGATATGGCCGCCGGCGAGAATCATTTTGATCGCGTCCATGATCACGTCGTAGGAGAAGATCGAGCGCATGTCGTCGGAACCGTTGATGCGGGTCACGTCCGCTTCTACGTTGAAACGCACACGTTGCGTATGGCCGTGTTCGTGGGCGTAGGCGCCGATCTCGACGGGCGCCACATAATCCTTGAGAAACACGCAATCGGTGTCGTTCGCGCCCGCAGGTTCGATATAGCCGCGGCCGAGGAACGACAAATGGGCGAAAAAATCGGCGTGCGCGCCTCGGGTCGATGGGATCAGATCGCGGATCAGCGTCGTGGCGTGGGAGTCGATGGCGGCGCGCCGCTCGCCATGCGCGCAGAGCGCGCCGCGAAAGCCAAGCACGTCGGCGCCCGTGACAAGCAGGCGCGGCACGTCCGGAGACTCCAATGCGCCGGCGAGCCCGGAGGCGAGCCCGAGCGCGCGGCAGCGCGCCACGAATTCGGACAGTGCGCCGACGCTCATATAGTCGAGCAGTCGGCCCTTGCCCTTATGCGCCGTGTCCAGCATCGCCCCATGAAAGCCGGCGCCAGCCAGCGGCTCAAGGGTGTCGAACTCGGGGCCGAGATCGGCGAAGAGCACGGCGACGAGCCGCGTTTTTGCGGTCAGCGGCGCCAGCGCCTCGATGATCTCGACGGCGTCGGGCGTCGCCGGCAGGGCAAACTTCACATAATCGACGCCTGCTGCGACGACCTCTTCAAAGTCGCGCAGCGCATGCGCGACGTCGTGCGGCAACTCGACGACGGCGCTGACCGGGCGGCGGCCGTCGACGAAGGCGACAATATCAGCGACGGTGTCCAGGGGTAGGGCGCCCAGCGCGCCGCGCGAGGGCGCCTTGCAATCGATGATGTCGGCGCCGCGCGCGAGGGCGATCTCCGCCTCGTCGCGGGAGAGAACGCTCGCCAACATCAGGGTCATGAGTTCTTGGCTCCAGTCGTTGCGCAACGCGCATCTGCGCGCTTGTGGAGCAAATTTTTCCCGAATCCAAGTGGCCTCGGCGCCTACCGTCCTGCTCGCGCTGCGCGCCGCCGGACCATTGCGTCATTTTTTCGCAAGCCCAAGCATGCGAACATACTCCCGAAACAGGAGAAATCCGTGAAAATTCTCATCGTCCTCACCTCGCATGACAGGCTCGGCGACACAGGCCGAATGACAGGCTTCTGGCTGGAAGAGCTCGCAGCGCCCTATTACGTCTTTCTCGACGCCGGAGCCGAGATCACGCTTGCCTCGCCCCAAGGGCGGTCAGCCGCCGTTGGACCCAAAGAGCAATGAACCTGAATTTCAGACCGATCTCACCCGCCGGTTCCAAGCGGATGAGGCCGCCAAGGCGCGCCTCGCCGACACGGCGCGGCTCGATAGCGTCCGTCAGGACGATTTCGACTCGGTCTTCTATCCCGGCGGCCATGGGCCGATGTGGGACCTCGCCGAGGACCCGAATTCGATCAGGCTGATCGAATCCTTCGTCCGCGCCGACAAACCCATCGCGCTCGTCTGCCACGCGCCGGGCGTGCTGCGCCATGTCAAAGGTCCGGATGACCGGCCGCTGGTCGCGGGCAAGACGGTGACAGGGTTCACCAATGGCGAGGAGGAGGCGGTTGGCCTCACCCACGTCGTTCCGTTCCTTGTCGAGGACGAGCTTCAGGTGAAGGGCGCGCGCTTCTCGAAGGCGGCGGACTGGGCCCCACATGTCGTCCGGGACGGCCAGTTGATCACAGGCCAGAACCCGGCTTCCTCCGGTCCGGCGGCCCGCAAGCTTGTGGAGAAGCTTACAAAAGCGTGAGACCCGGCTGTCTCGGCGATGTCGCGGCGCGGGCGAAACGGGCGGCGAGCACGGTTCTATTCCACCAGCGAGCCATTGGCCGCCAGCACCGAGGCGGCAAGATAGAGCGAACCGGCGATCAGCACGCGCGGCGGCGCGTCGAAGCTGCGCGTCGAAAGGAGCGCGAGCGCTTCCTCGACGCCGGACGCTGCGGCGCCGGGCATTCCCTCAGCCCTGGCGAGGTTCGCGACATCCTCGGGCGGCCAGCTCTTATGCTCGCCCTCGACCGGCACCGCGACAACCTCGCGCGCCAGTCCGACGAAATGCTTGAGCAGCGCGCGAATGTCCTTGGTCGTCTGCGCGCCGCAGATCAGGGCCAGCGGCCGCGGCGCCTTGTCGTGGAACTCGGCCATCGCCTCGGCCAGAACGCGGCCGCCATCCTCATTATGGCCGCCGTCGAGCCACACCTCGGCGCCGGGCGGCGCGAGATCGACGATCTTTCCGCGCGTGAGCCGCTGCAGCCGCGCCGGCCATTCGGCGCGCGTCAGCCCCGCCTCGATCGCCGCGGGCGGAATCTCCGGGGCGACGGCGCGCAGGGCGGCGATCGCGCCGGCGGCGTTTTCATGCTGGTGGCGTCCGGCGAGCCGCGGCAGCGGCAGATCGAGCAAGCCGCGCTCGTCCTCATAAACGAGGCGCCCGTTCTCGTTGGAGATGTGGAAGTCCCTGCCGGCGACGATCAGCGGCGCGCCGACGCGTCGCGCTTCTCGCTCCAGCGCCCTTTCCACGGCCTCCGACTGGAAGCCGATCACGGCCGGCGCGCCCTTCTTCAATATTCCGGCCTTCTCATAGGCGATTTTTTCGACCGTATCGCCAAGGAACTCGAGATGGTCGAGGGAGATCGAGGTGATGACGGCGCATTTGGGCTGCGAGATGACATTGGTCGCGTCATAGCGCCCGCCGAGGCCCGTCTCGAGCAGCAGCCAGTCGGCCGGCGCTTCGGCGAAGAGCAAAAAGGCCGCCGCCGTCGTGATCTCGAAGAAGGTGATCGGCTGCCCCGCGTTCGCCTGTTCGCAGCGTTCGAGCGCCGCCTTCAGACGCTCGTCGTCGACAAGCGTTCCGCCGCCGTCGGCGCCAAGACGAATCCGCTCATTGAAGCGCAGCAGGTGAGGGGACGTGTAGACATGCACGCGCTTGCCGGCGGCTTCGAGCATCGCGCGCAGAAAGGCGATCGTCGAGCCTTTGCCGTTGGTGCCGGCGACGTGAATGACGGGCGGCAGTCTGAGCTCCGGTCGGCCGAGCGCGGCGAGCAGCCGCTCCGTGCGGCCGAGCGACAGGTCAATCCTCTTGGGATGGAGCGTGAGGAGTCGCGACAGGATCGCGTCGTGCTGATCCATTGCGGCTGCGCCTCGCGATGTCAGGCGGCGGCGCGTCGCGGCGGCGACTTGGTCAGGAGACCGCACAGGCGCGCCAGCGTCTCGCGCAGCTCCTGACGTGGCACCACCATATCGACCATGCCGTGATCGCGCAGATATTCGGCGCGCTGGAAGCCTTCGGGAAGCTTCTCGCGGATCGTCTGCTCGATGACGCGGGCGCCGGCGAAGCCGATGATCGCGCCGGGCTCGGCGATCTGTACGTCGCCGAGCATGGCGTAGGACGCCGTGACGCCGCCGGTCGTCGGATTGGTGAGCACGACGATATAAGGCAGGCGCGCCTCGCGCAGGCGCTGCACGGCGATGGTCGTGCGCGGCATCTGCATGAGCGAGAACATGCCCTCCTGCATGCGCGCGCCGCCGGACGCCGTGAAGATCACGAAAGGCGTACGTTTGGCGAGGGCGTATTCGCAGCCGGCGATGATCGCCTCGCCAGCGGCCATGCCGAGCGAGCCGCCCAGGAATTCGAAATCCTGAACGGCGACGGTGACCGGCGAGCCTTCGAGATTGCCGAAGGCGACCGTCACGGCGTCCGCCATGCCGGTTTTGACCCGATATTCTTTCAGCTTGTCGACGTAACGCTTGATGTCTCGAAACTTGAGGGGATCCAAAGGCGCTTCTGGCGTCGGAATCAGCTCGCATTCGGCGTCGTCGAAAAGGCTTGCGAGCCGCGTCTCGACGGGACAGCGCATGTGGTAGCCCGAGCCGGGCACGACATAGAGATTGGCCTCGATGTCCTTGTGGAAGACGAGCTGGCCGCTCTCGGGACATTTCACCCAGAGATTTTCCGGCGCTTCGCGCTTGATCAGCGCCTTGATCTTCGGCGGGACGACGTTCGAATACCAATTCATGACACGAGCCTCGTCAGCCAACTCATCACGCCGCCTTTAGGGCGGGCGTCGCGCACGCCTTCGGCGATGGACGCGACGAGCGCCGTCACAGCGTCAACGCTCGAAGGTCCGGCGCGGCCCTCCGCGTCGAGCGAAGCCTTGAGCGCTTGGACCAGCGCCGTGCCGACAACGACGCCATCGGCGTTACGGGCGAGCTCGGCGGCGTTCTCCGCATTTTTGACGCCAAAGCCGACGGCGATCGGCAGCGCCGTGTGCCGCTTGATGCGCGCAACAGCCTGACTGACGCCAGCGTAGTCGGCAAGCGCCGCGCCGGTGATGCCGGTAAGCGACACATAATAGACGAAGCCGCTTGTATTTTCGAGCACCTTGGGAAGCCGCTTGTCGTCGGTTGTCGGCGTTGCGAGGCGGATGAAGTTCAGCCCGGCCTCGCGCGCGGGGGTGCAGAGTTCCGAGTCTTCCTCCGGCGGCAGGTCCACGACGATCAGGCCATCGACGCCGGCGTTCCGGGCGTCGCGCAGGAAGGCGTCGACGCCGTAAACATAAATTGGATTGTAGTAGCCCATCAGCACGATGGGGGTGGCGTCGTCTCCGGCGCGAAAGTCGGCGACGAGCTTTAAGGTCTTCTTGAGCGTGGTCCCCGCCTTGAGCGCGCGCAGGCCCGCCGCCTGGATCGCCGGTCCATCCGCCATCGGATCGGTGAAAGGCATGCCGACCTCGATGACGTCCGCCCCGGCGCCGGGCAGGCCGCGCAATATGTCGAGCGACGTCGCGAGATCCGGGTCGCCCGCCATCACAAAGGTCACGAGGGCGGCGCGCCCTTCCTTCTTGAGGGCGGCGAAGCGATCATCGATGCGGGTGGGCATAAGCGACAGACGTCCTTCGTAAGCCGGCGAATTCTTCAAAAGGCCCTCTCGACCGGGCGCCGCCGGACCTTTTCGGCTCTCAGGCGAGCCACGCGGGCCGCCGTTGCTTAGTGCCTGGGTCCCGTCCCGTCCACTGTTTTCGCGCGCGCTAAATCGTCACTTGCGCGCCCAATTCGACGACGCGGTCGGACGGGATTGAGAAGAAGTCCGTCGCATTGGCGGCTTGGCGGGTGAGCGCGACATAGAGCTTGTCCTGCCAGACGGGCATTTCGGAGGAGGGGCTTTCCTTGATCGAACGCCGCCCCAGGAAGAAGCTCGTGGTCATGATGTCGTATTTGAACCCGGCCTTGCGCATGGCGGCGAGCGCGGCCGGAACGCGAGGACTCTCCATAAAGCCGTAGTGGAGCGTGGCGCGGTAGAAATCGTCGCTGAGCTTATCAATTTCAAAGCGCTTGCCCGGCGCAACACGGGGCCGGTCCTCCGTTTTCACGCAGATCACCAGCACGCGCTCGTGCAGAACCTTGTTGTGCTTGAGATTGTGCATCAGCGCGGTCGGCGCGACAGCCGGATCGCTCGTCAGAAAGACCGCCGTGCCGGGCACGCGCGTCGGCTTCGACTTCTGCAGCATCGCGATGAGCTCCATCATTGGAATGGAGTCGCGATGGGTTTTCTCGGCGAGAAGACGCGTGCCGCGCGTCCAGGTCCACATGATGATCATGACGCAGCCGCCGAGCGCGAGCGGCACCCAGCCGCCATCTTTGACCTTCATCAGATTGGCGGTGAGAAAAGCGAATTCGACGACCAGGAAAGAAGCGGCGAAGAGGATCGCCGCGAACAGCGGCCAGCCCCATTTGCGCCAGGCGACGATGAACAGCAGCGACGTCGAAAGCACCATGGTGCCGGTGACTGCGATGCCATAGGCGGAGGCAAGCGCCGACGAGCTCTTGAAAGCGATGACGAGCAGCAGCACGCCGATGAGCAGCAGCCGGTTGATGCGGCCGATATAGATCTGGCCCTCCTGCGACGCCGAGGTATGCGTCACCTCCAACCGGGGAATGAGGCCAAGCTGAATCGCTTGCCGCGCCAGCGAGAACGCGCCGGTGATCACCGCTTGCGCGGCGATTGTCGTGGCCAACGTCGAAAGGACGACAAGCGGCAAAAGCCCCCAGTCCGGCGCGAGCAGGAAGAATGGGTTGCCGACGGCTTCGGGGCGCGACAACACGAGCGCGCCCTGACCAAGATAGTTGAGCAGCAGCGCCGGCAACACGAATCCGAGCCAGGCTATACGGATCGGCCCGCGACCGAAATGCCCCATGTCGGCGTAAAGCGCCTCGACGCCGGTGACCGCGAGGAAAACCGAGCCGAGGACGGCGAAGCCGAGCCAGCCGTGGGTCACGAGAAAGGCGATGCCTTGCCGCGGATCGAAACTGCGCAGCACCTGCGGCGCTTCGGGAACATGCATCGCGCCCAACACGCCAATGGTCAGGAAAAAGACGATCATGATCGGCCCGAAAAAAGCCGCCACACGCGCCGTTCCGTGACTTTGCACCCAGAATAGCGTGACGAGAATGAAGATGGTGATCGGGAGAACGAATTCGCTGAAGCGGTGAGTGACAAGCTCCAGGCCTTCGATCGCCGACATCACCGAGATCGCCGGCGTGATAATCGCCTCGCCGGCGAAGAGCGCCGCGCCGCCGACGCCGAGCATGAAAGCGACTTTCGTGCGACGTCCCATGGCGGTCTGGGCCAAGGCCATCAGCGAAAGGATGCCGCCTTCGCCGCGGTTGTCGGCGCGCATGACGAAGATGACGTATTTGATCGTCACCGTGAAAATCAGCGCAAAAATAAGCAGCGAGATGGCGCCGATGACGGATTCCTCCGTCAGCGCGTCATGCTCCACCTGATGGGCGAGCGACTCGCGCAGGGCGTATAACGGGCTGGTGCCGATGTCGCCATAGACGACGCCGATCGATCCGATGATGAGGCCGGCGAGCCCGCCCTTGGCGCGCTCGTCTCCGAGTAGCGCATGAGCTTGCGTCCCATCGCCGCCGGAGGCGGGACCGGCGTCGGATCGCTGCATCATGGGAGGTTTCCTTTGATAGGAGCCGCCGCGCCTTTTATCGACAGTCTCGGAAGAGGGCGCACGCCCGGGGCGAGAACGAGGGCGACCAAGGCTTCCTCTCTCCTTCGGCGTGGGTCCGCCGATGACGGTGCGGCGATATACGAGGTTTTGCGCGCAAAGAGAAGTCGAGGTTGCGGCGCAATATTGGCGCGCCAGACTTTACGCGCCCTAAAGGGGTTCGCGGCGATCGGAACTTCGTCATGGTCGGCCGGCTGGACACGGCCCGTCCGTTTCATAGCTAATCCTCGACGTCAGCTTTGTAGGAGGCCTCGTGACCTTCCCTTCGAACAACCAAGCCCGGTTCGCCCAAGCGGCGGGCGCGCCCGCGCCAAGCGCCATCGCCACGGACGTCGAAGGTCTCGAGGCCGGCATGACGAAGCTGCCGGGCGGCGCGCCGGCCTACTTCGCTCGGCCACTGGCGGGAGCCAATTTCCCGATCATTCTCGTGGCGCAGGAAATCTTTGGCCTGCACGAACATATCCGCGACGTCGTAAGGCGTTTCGCGAAGCTTGGCTTTGTCGCCATCGCGCCCGACTTCCTCATTCGCTACGGGGATCCGCAAGAAGCGCCAGACATAGAGGCCATTCGCGCCATCGTCGCCAAGGTTCCCGACGCCGAGACGATGGCGATATTCGATCAGGCGCTCGCTTGCGCCGCGACGAGAGGCGGAGACGCCAAACGCGCGGCGATCACCGGATTTTGCTGGGGTGGGCGCATCGCCTGGCTCTATGCCGCGCACAATCCGCAACTCCTCGCCTGCATTCCCTGGTACGGGCGGCTTGATGGGCCGCGTACGCCGGCGCAGCCGCGCTGGCCAATCGACATCGCGGGGGAGCTGAAAACGCCGACGATGGGGTTGTACGGCGGCGCTGACCCGAGCATTCCCGCCGAACTCATCGAGACCATGCGCGCGCGTCTGAAGACGGCGCAGGCGCCTGCCGAGATCATCGTCTATGCCGATGCGCCGCATGCGTTCTTCGCCGATTATCGTGACAGCTATCGGCCGGACGCCGCCAGCGACGCCTGGGAAAGGGCGCTGGCCTTCCTGCGCGCCAAGGGCGTCGGGTAACCGCGTTTACCGCGGGACGAGCGCGATGATGCGGGCGGGGCCGCCTGAGCCTTTTTCGATCTTCATCGGCAGGGCGATGACGACCGCGCCGGTCGGCGGCAGCTGATCAAGGCTGGTGAGGTTCTCGAGCCCGCCGATATTGGCGGCGCCAATGATCCGGTGCACCAAAAAATCCTGTGATGGTCCGTTGTCGACGCTCGCCGTGTCGACGCCGATGAGGTTGGGGCGGCGCTCTTTCGCGAGCCAGGCCGCCGCCTCCGGGCCAAAAGACGGAAAATGGAGGTGGGTTGCGCCGCCCGGCGTGTCGTCGCCGAGATAGGCCTTCTTGTCAGGCCAGCGTGCGCTCCATCCGGTGCGCAGCAGCACGATCGCTTTGTCGGGAATGCGGCCATGCGCCGCCTCCCAGGCGGCGATGTCTTCGATCGTCAGCAGATAGTCCGGGTTCGCCGCGGCCTTGGTGGCGACGTCGATGACGATCGCCGGACCGACGAAGCGCTCGACCGGGATCTCGGAGTTCGTCCAGTGGCCCTCGGCGAAATGCATCGGCGCGTCGAGATGCGTGCCGCCGTGCTCGGGCGAACAAAATTCGTTGGCGAAATAGAAGAACCCGGCCTTGGTCGGCCCCTTGTGCAGCACTTTAAGCTCGAAACCCGACGGCGACGTCGGCCAGTAGACGGTTTCGGCGTTGAAGGCGTGGCTGAGGTCGACGACCTTGCTCGACGCGAGATCGAGGCTCTGCGCTTGCGCCGGCTCCAGTCGGGCGGCGGAGAACGTCAGACACAGCAACAGACCGCCTAACGCTGTTCGTTTTTTCATATCGGGACGCTCTCCAGAAACGCGCTCGCGCGCATCGGATCAAAAATCGCTAGCAATTCCTTTGACTTCCCAATCGCCGTAGCGCGACGGGTCGGGTCCGTCGCGGCCGCCAAGTTCTTGCGGCGGGGCGGGAGCTTGCTCGGCCTCACGGCGACGCGCCTGCGCTTCGGCCAATGCGCGCTGCGCGGCGGGCGGCGGCTGCGCGCGCCGCTCTGTCGAATTCGCTGTGTCTTCTGCCTTGGACACGGTCCGATCCTGTGTGCATTCATCGCCCGCCGCCGCGCTATTGTGCTATGATTCGGTTCGGTCGCGGAGGGAGAAGCCGTTTGGCGAACAGCGACAGTAGATCAATTTCCGCCCGGACCAAATCGGCGCGTCAAGGGACCCGGCAAGGTTTCGTGCCCGCCGAAGCGGTGCGGGAGGCCGAAGCCGCGAAGATTCCCGGGTTGCCGGCGCGCCTCGCCGCCGCCAACATCATCGGCGACATCGTGCAGGGCGGCCATCGTCTCGATGAGTGTTTCGCCCCGAACGCCGTTCCTTCGCGCCTATCCGGGCTCGACGCCCGCGACGTGTCGCTCACGCGCTCGATCGTCACGGTCGCGGTGCGCCGGCTTGGCCTCATCCGCTACGTGCTTGCCGAACTCCTGGAAAAAGGGCTGCCGCGTCAGGCCGCGCGGCTTGAGTTCTCGCTGATCGCCGCGGCCGCGCAAATCCTGTTTCTCGACGCGGCCGATCACGCCGCCGTCGATCTCGCGGTGCGCGCGGCGCGCCTTGAACCGAAAACCGCCGGCTTTAGCGGGCTGGTCAACGGCGTGCTGCGCAATCTCGCGCGACGTCGCGAGGAATTCCTGGAGATCGCCGCGAGCGGCGAGCATGATGCGCCGCCGTGGCTGGCGCAGCGCTGGCGCAAGCATTATGGCGAAGACACGGGGCGCGCCATCGCGGCCATGCACATGCTCGAGCCGCCCCTCGACGTGTCAGTCAAAGACGATCCCGAAGGCTGGGCCGAGCGGCTCGACGGCGTCGTGCTGCCGACGGGCTCGGTGCGGCTGCGCAGCCACGCGCCGATCAGCGAACTTCCGGGCTATGAGGACGGCGAATGGTGGGTGCAGGACGCCGCCGCCGCTCTGCCGGCGCGCCTGCTGGCGCCGCGGCCGGATGAGCGCGTGCTCGACATGTGCGCCGCGCCTGGCGGCAAGACGGCGCAGATGGCGCTTGCCCGCGCGCAGGTGGTCGCTCTGGACCGTTCGGCGGAGCGCCTGAAGCTGCTCGCCGCCAATCTCGCGCGGCTACAATTGCACGCGGAGGTTGCGGTCGGCGACGCCGCCGCCTATCAGGCGCAGCCTTTCGACGCGATTTTGATCGATGCGCCCTGTTCGGCGACGGGAACGATCCGGCGTCATCCCGACGTGTCCTGGACCAAGAAGCCGGGCGACATCGAAACGCTCGCGAGCTTGCAGACTAAGCTGCTCAATCGTGCGGCGCTCCTGACGCGGGCGGGCGGGCGCATCGTCTATTGTTCCTGCTCGCTGGAGCCTGAGGAAGGCGAACAGCAGATCGCCGCGTTTTTGCGCCGCAATCCCGATTTTCGTCGAATGCCGATTGATCCTGGCGAGGGCGTCCCGCAGGAGTTTATCAACCGAGACGGCGATCTGCGCACCTTGCCGCATTATTGGCCGAACGAAGATGCGCGCCTTGCCGGCATCGACGGATTCTTCGCCGCCCGGCTGCTGCGGTCGGCCTAGCTTTAGGCCCGCGCCGCGACGAGGGGCGCGAATTCCTTCACCACCTGCTCATAGACGATCCGCTTGAACGGCACGATCAGCTCTGGCAGCGCCGAAAGCGTCTCCCAGCGCCAGGCGTCAAATTCAGGTTTGTGCGCGCCGTGGCCCGGTGCATGAATATCGATCTCGCTTTCGTCGCCGGTGAAGCGCAGGGCGAACCAGCGCTGGATTTGGCCGACATATTTGCCGCTCCAGCGGTTGTTGGAGTTTCTAGGGAGATCGTAGCAAAGCCAGTCAGGAGCCTCGCCGAGAAGGGCGACGCTCGACACATTGGTCTCTTCGTGAAGCTCGCGTAGCGCCGCCTCATAGGGCGTCTCGCCCTCGTCGATGCCCCCTTGCGGCATCTGCCAGAGATAGGGCGGGCGGGTCTGGTCGTGGGCGCCTTTGGCGCGCCGCCGCCCGATAAAGGCGAGACCTTGCGCATTGAGCAACAAGACGCCGACGCAGGGCCGATACAATCCGCGTCCGCTCATCGCCGCGCCTCGCGGCAAGGCCAATGTTGGCGCGCTCCATCGACTGCGTCTGTCATCCGCTCCCCAAGCGTTCGAATTTTGTCCGGGGACATTTCTGACGCCTCGCGCGCCCGCCGTCGAGCCGCCAGAGAAAGAATCTGCTCAGACATTTTGTTCCCTGTCGAGCACATGATTCGATGCCAAGGGGCAGCGCTCTAGACGCGCCGCGTCAGCGCGCCATCTGCCTCCATCAGCTCCAGCAGCATGCCTTCCCGCAACCCGCGGTCGGCTATGCGCGTCCGCTGCGCCGGAAAAAGCGCGCGAATCGCCTCGAAAATCGCGCAGCCGGCAAGGACGAGATCGGCGCGTTGCGGTCCGATGCAGCCGTTGGCGACGCGCTCATCGAAATCCATGTCCCGCAGCCGCAGGATCGCCCGGGTTGCGTCATCGTCGCTCATCCACAGGCCGTCGACGCGCCAGCGGTCGTAACGCTCGAGCCCAAGATGAACGCCGGCCAGGGTGGTGACCGTTCCCGACGTGCCCAGAAGATGGAAGCGCGGACAGCGGCGCTCCGAGGCCATGCGCCGCGCGAAGGGGGTAAGAGTTTCGCGCACCTGTTGAGCCATGGCCGCGAAGGTCTCGGCCGAGACGCAGCGGCCGCCGAAATGCTCCGCGAGCGTCACGACGCCGAGTTCGAGCGACGTCCAGGCGCGAAAGGCGTAAGCGCCATTTTCGCTGCGCCGTTCGCGCGTCAGCCATACGAGCTCGGTGGATCCGCCGCCGATGTCGAAAAGCAGCACGCTCTCGGCGGCGGGATCAGCGAGCGATCCGCAGCCGCGGGCGGCGAAGCGCGCCTCGGTTTCGCGGTCAATGATCTCGAGCTGCAGTCCGGTGCGTTCGCGAACGCGCTCGACAAATTCATCGCCGTTCGCGGCGCTGCGGCACGCCTGGGTCGCGACAAGCCGGGCGCGGGTGACGCCGCGCGCATCCATTTTTTCGCGGCAGATTTCGAGCGCTGCGATGGTGCGCTCGATCGCTTCCTCGCTGATCCGGCCAGCCTTGCCGAGGCCTTCCCCCAGCCGCACGATGCGCGAGAAGGCGTCGATAATGCGCAAAAAATCATTGTTGCGCCGGCGCGGCCTGTGCTCGGGCCGGGCGATCAGCAGCCGACAGTTGTTGGTGCCGAGGTCGAGCGCAGCATAGGTGTGGCGCGCGTCGAGCGCGCCAGAAGCGACGCCGGAGTTGATGTGAAGCTCGGGCGCGGCCTGCGCCGACGCCGACGCCGTAGACGGTAGACCGGTTTCCCTCACTCGATCCCTTCCGCGAAGCGCTCCATCCCGCCTTGCGCCGCATCGACGGGAGCGGAGCGGCGATCATCGTAACGCCAGAAGGCTGGCGTAAATTTCTTTCATGCAGGATCGGCGCGCCGCCCGCAAGGGCGTTTCCTGAGGGCATTTAGAGCGCCAGCGGCGGGCGTTGGCGGCCGGAAGGTTGACACTGTCGGCGGCGCTCTCTAAGTCACCAGCCGTTCGCGCGCGCTCTGCGCGGCGCCGTTGGGGGATAGTTCAACGGTAGAACAGCGGACTCTGACTCCGTTAATCTTGGTTCGAATCCAGGTCCCCCAGCCAATTACTTCCCAAATATAGAGACTTCTCCGACATACCCACAATGGCCCGCATTCCGTGGGGGTTTGCGCGGGCGAAAATTGGAGACCGGCGAGGCGGGGCGGTTCCGCCCCTTTTTCGGCCCGTGGTCTCCAACCCGGATTTTTGAATTTTCGAATTTCCGTCTCGACCGACGCGGAGACGAGGTTCGCTCATGGCTGAGACCGGTTCGACGCGGCGAGGCTCAAGGGGGTGGGGACGAACGTCGGCGCGCAGCTGAAGATTGCGCGACGCTGACGTCCTGCGCCGGGCGGCCCTTATCGATTCTGGGTAAGGTCAGGCTGAGAGGAAGAGCCGCTCCTGTTCCGCCCAGCTGAGCGGAAGATCGGAAAGAAGCCTGGTCGCGGTGAGATTTGTGGGCGCGCGGCTATCGGCGATCGCGTCGACGATCTTCGGCGAAAGATAGGCGAAAGACGCCAGCCGCCGAACATATCTGGCTCCCAGTCCTTCGCGCGTGGCGATCGTTGAAAAGTCGAGTGTCGGATCTTTTGCCATCGCGTCGATCCAGCCGCGCGCTCTGGCGACGGCGCGGAGCAGGGCGGTCCGTGAGACCTCATCCATGCCAGGGGCGGAGCCTGGGATATGAATCGCGCCTTTTCGGACGGCGCCGCCGGGCGTGAAGGGGATCACGATGGCGGATGCCGCAGGCGGTTCGCCAGCGCCAGCTGAGTCATTGCCGGCGCTTGCAATGGGAGAGAACGCGATCTTGATTTCCCCTCGGCCGATGATGGCGCGCGCAAGGCTATGTTCCAAAAGTTCGCGGTCTGAGCATTGGATGGATTGATTGTCCGAATGGTTCTCGCGCAGGGCATTCACGACAAGTCGCTCGACATCGGGCGCCGAGACGCGCGGCGCGGCGCCCGCTTCCTGCTTGCGCCCCTGCAGCAATGCCTGGGAGACATAATAACGGTAGCGCACACCCTTCTTGTTGGCATGCATCGGCGTCATCGGGTTGCCGCGATCGTCGAAGATTTTGCCACAGAGGAGCGAGGGCGACGACCGCCGCGAATTGGAGCGCGCGGCGGCTTGTTCTTGTAGTCGTTGTTGAACAGCCTCGAAGATCTCCCGGTCCAGAATCCCTTCGTGTTCGCCTCGATAGGCTTCGCCGCGATAAACGATGTCTCCGACATAGATCCTGTTCTTCAACAGATAGAACAGCGCGCCGACGCCGAAGCGGGGGACGGGCGCGTCCGGGGGCGCGGCCCGCTTCGCCTTGGGCCGAACGCCCTCCCTCTGCAGGAGAGCGGCCAGTTCCACGATCGAGCCGACGCGCAGATAGGCGGTGAAAATCCTTCTCACGACGGCTGCATCTTCGGGAACGATCTCCAGCTTCTTGTCGACGCTGCGATAGCCAAGCGGCACGGGGCCACCGACCCAGATGCCCTTTCGCTTGGACGCAGCGATCTTGTCCCTCACCCGCTCGCCGATCACCTCCCGCTCGAACTGGGCGAAGGACAACAGGACGTTTAGGGTCAATCGACCCATGCTCGACGTGGTGTTGAAGGACTGGGTGACCGAGACGAAGGAGACGCTACATTCGTCGAAGAGTTCGACGAGCTTGGCGAAGTCGGCGAGAGACCGGGTGAGGCGATCAACCTTGTAGACGACGACGACGTCGATCTGCCGCGCCCGCACGAGATCCATCAAGCTCTGGAGGGCAGGGCGGTCGAGGGAGGCTCCGGACAATCCGCCATCGTCGAAACGGTCGCGAAGCAGCGTCCAGCCCTCATGGGCCTGGCTTTTGACATAGGCCTCGCAGGCCTCCCTCTGGGCGTCGAGGGAGTTGAAGGCGAGATCGAGATTATGCTCGGTCGATTTTCTTGTGTAGATGCCGCAGCGCTGACCCTTGGGAGCCGTATGCTTCACGGCGCGCCTCCCGTCCGGACGCTGGAGCGGCGGCCCGATCGGGAGGAAGGCGTCGCCGGGCGGGCGCGCGCATCGCCTTTTTCCTCGCCGGCTTTTTCTGGCGTCGATGCAGCGTCCCCGGTTCCGGCTTTCGTCCGCAAGCCGAAAAAGCGGGGTCCGCTCCAGCTGACCCCGGTGATCTTCTTCGCGATCGTGGACAGGCTGTCATAGGTTTCGCCTCGCCAGCAAAAGCCGCCGGGGACGACCATCACCTCGTGCAGCACGCCCTTGTGTTCTCGAACAATGACGGAGCCGACCTTCACCTGTCGGGGCGGCTCCGCGCCGGGCGAGGCCGCCGTGGACCGCAACAGGCGGGACGTCTGCCGCGCAAGCCCGCCATAAGCCCGTTCCTGGATGTGATAGGCGATGGCACGAGCGAGCAAGTCCTTTGAGAAGGTGGGAGACGGATCGCAGCCGAAGACTTCCCGCCAGCGCATTCGCAGCTCAGTGACGTTCATCGCGCCGACCCGCGCGATCTCCGCCTCGATATCGTCAGCTGGCGCGATCGCCGGCTGTGCGTTCTTCGCAGACCGGGCCATGGATCACGCCGCCGCCGAGGCTGACGCCTTCCCGACGATCCGATAGACGGCCACTTCGCCGTCGCGCGTGCGTTCGATCGTGTATCCCCGCTTGCGCAGCCCCGTGAGCGCCGCCCGCGTCGTATGGGGCAACCATCCCGTCGCTTCGATCAGCGCATCGAGCGTCGCGCCGGTCTTCACACCCATCATCTCGATCAGCAGCGCCTGCTTCGATCCGGCGCGGGGAGCTTGCATATCCGCGCTGGCTGTCGACGCATGGTCTTTGCTGCGCGCTTTTGACCGACCCCTCGATTGAGATGATTCAGACGCATTACTGACCTTCAGCGGCCTGGCCGGCGCCTGCTCTTCTTCATCGGCGCCGATGGCTTTCCGTCCGGCTACTGTGATGACGAGGCTGATCGGTCGATCGCCCTCCATCCGCCAAACCGGCATGCCCGGCTTGGCCTTCATCTCACGCATGAGCTTGCGCGCCACGAGGCTCGCGCGGACTTTCGCCGCGGCCGCTTTGTTCATCTTTGCCGGCGCGATCGCCAACCCATCATCCCGCGCTGCGGCGGCCGACAAAACAATCAACTGGGAGTCGGTAAGCTTCGACATGATCTTCTCCTCACGTGGAAGACAGCATGCGCTGTCACCAGCGCGACCCCGCAGTGGCCTCATGGGCCAGCAGGGTGAGGAGAAGGTCGGCGCAATCGCCGCCGTCGGTCGTCAGGAACGCTCCGTTCCGCAGGGAAGTCCAGTGATTTCTGGCGAGTGGGGGCTAACCTGGAGCGGATAGAGCAGCTGGACGCCTCCAATAACCCTGTTTTCTTGGGTCGATAGCGCGGCATGACGCGGATCGACGTCTTCGCGCAGGGTGACATTTGGCCTTGCTGCGTCCCGTGCGTCGTTGAGCGGCGGCCATTCCCGTCGCTCATATTCCTGACGCGGGCGCCCCTCGCTCGTGCAGCCATACGAAGCGGCGCATGTTGTAGGCGAGATTGGCGAGCCCGATCTTGAGCCGCGCCCGCGCCAGGCCGATGGTTCGAACGAACAGGCCCATCAGCCCCTTCTGATGCGCGAACACATGCTCGACGGCGCTACGCACTTTCGACTTCTGCGCATTGGCGAAGCGCGTGCGCTCCGGCATCGCCTTGCCCTTGGGCTTCTTGCGATGAATGCGCGAGACGAAGCCGCGCCGCAACAGCATCGCTTCATTCTTCGCCGAGCGATACGCCGTATCTGCATAGACCTCGCTCGCTGTGTTGGCGCGGTCGAGAACATCCTCGAGCCTTGCGCCGTCATGCGCGGCGGCGTGTGTCGCCGTCCATTTGCGGATCAGCCCATGCGCCCGGTCGATCGACACATGGTTCTTGTATCCGAAGGCGGGGATGGCGAGATCGACCGGCGGAACCGAGCCGTCCTCCCGCACTTTGGCTTTCGTGTATTTGACCGTCCAGCGCGCATCGCGATCTTTCTGCGCGAGCTTCGCCGGCTTGTCCTTCCAGCCCTCTGGAATGCGGCCGTCCTTGATCGCCTGCTTCTCGCCGTTCGTATTGCGCTGCTTGGGCGCGGCGACAATCGTGGCGTCGACGATCTGGCCCGACATCGCGAGAAAGCCGGCCTCGCGCAGCGCTGCGTCAAACTGCTCGAACAAGACGTCGGCCGCATTCGCCTTCTTCAGCGCCTCGCGGAATGTCCAGATCGTATTGGCGTCGGGAACGGCGTCGGCTAAACCCAATCCGAGAAAGCGCATGAACGACAGACGGTCCTTGATCAGATATTCGCAGCGCTCGTCCGACAACGAATGCATGGCTTGCAGGATCAGCACCTTGAACATGAACACATGATCGAACGGCGGACGCCCACCCTTGGAGCGATCGGCGCGCGGCACTGCCGCCTCCAGCGCCGCCCGGAACATCTCAAAATCGACCAGCGCCTTCACGCGCTCAAGATCGTCGCCTTTGGCCGACAGCTCCGCCAGCCGTTCGTCGACGTCGAAAAATCCGGGCGTTCCCTTCGCCATGGCCGCGATCCCCTTGCGACATGACCAAGTGAATCAACTCAACGCCGATTTGGCCAGAGGTTTTTGGAGGCGTCCAGCTGACTCTTAATCAGCGGGTCCAAGGTTCGAGCCCTTGTGCGCCCACCAATAAAATCAAATAGTTAGCGATTTCGCTCGTCTGGAAGATAAGGATTGGTGACCAAATGGTGACCAATAATCCTACTCTTTTGGCTCACGCTTAGCCCTGTCGCCTCCAAACAGCTGCCCCCAGCAAGATCGACATAGCTGAATAGCGAACCTGTTCGCTTGTCCCCGCCTCGCATGATCCATCCCCGCTGCCGCAAGCAGAGTGAATCACAGCGAGTTTCGAGTTTCCAAGCGCCAGCGACTTTTTCAACAACCTGCTAGAGGCGTTTTTCATTCTGGCGCGGGCTTCCGCCGCGCCAGAATTCGCGCAGTGGTTTATTTGCAAAACGGGCGACCGAAAATTCACCGAGGTCTACATCTCGGGTGCGGCCTTCCGAAACCAACTCCGCAATGAGCTCCCCAAAGATTGGCGCGTATTTAAGCGCTTGGCCCGCCCCCAGACAATGGAACAGATTCGAAATTTGGTCGTCCGGGCCGAGAATGAATTTTAAGTCGGGGGTAATATCGAAGTAGGAGACATATCCACCGCCGTAAATTGGCGTGCCCATGCCGGGGAACCGATCCCGCACCTTCTCGCTATATCGTGCTAACTGTTGCTGCGTCACGGCATAGTTGCCAGCGTCGTAGATGATGTCGGCGCCGGCTGGGTTCATCAGGCTACGACCAAAACTAGCCGCGATTTTATGCGATCCTCTTTCACGCGGCTGATGCATGTGCAGGATAGAACCTCGCCAGCGCCGGAAATAAGCGAGATTGACGTAATCGGCGATGATAGGGAGGCTTTCGGGTAGGTCTGAGGAACTGATTAGCCAATTCGCCGCGTAAACGGGTTCGAGCGCCACGGGAATGTGCAGCCCTAGTGGGGCGAACAAATCGGCGCTCCAACCTCCAGCCGCATTCACGACAAAATCACAGCGAACCTCGCCATGATTGGTCCGGACGCCGCATAGCGCGCCGCAACCGTCCAAGATGAAATCTTCAACGCGTGTGTGCTCATACAACGTCACTTCATTTACCGCGACTGCCGCTTGCATGGTGCGCAGAACGTCGGATGCTTCTAATTGCAGAACCTCAGGCTCGAAGAAATAAAGCTCCTCAGGATCGAGCCGCAGCTTGCCGCTGGTCAGTCGATTCGCTTCCGCTTGATCGATCGCATCGAAGTCGATCCCGGCTCCTTGCATCGAGCTCTCGAGATCCCGCCAAGGATTGACCCCGCCGGTTGAAGAAGCGCCCGAGCCGATCCAGATCGCGCCGACTTGATCCCACGCTACCGACACTCCCCAGACCTGTGAGAGATCCTTCCACATATTGGTCGATCTCGCAGCAAGGCGCGCGGCAGCCACGGAGGAATTCGCCGACCGAACGATGGCGCTATGGCGTGAGCTTAGGCCAGCGCCAAGAACGGCTTTTTCGACTAGGCAGACTTTGCCCCTTCCAGCGGCACCCTGTCTGCGAGCGAGGGAGACGGCCGTGGCCACGCCAAGGCAGCCGCCTCCGATCACGATCGTGTGAAAATCTTTTTGCATCGTGCAGCACTGCTTCCGAGGGGTTTATCGCCTGAGAGATTAGTCTGTCGACTGAGCAAAAGGGCTGATTCCTTTTCTTGTGGGCTGCAACAGGCGGCCGATCGAAATGAGAGCGCTATCGCTGCCCGTAGACATCTTCAGCGCGTTTCGCGAAAGCATCAGCGTATTTTTGGAAGGCCGCGTCGAACATCGCTCCCATTACGAGACCAAGAGCCACGCTCTTTAATTCATAGCTGATCGGGAACTCCACGATGGAGCGTGCCGGGCCCCCGTTGTCAGAAGGCTCGTCGAGAAACGACCAGCGGCTCTCCATTTTCTTGAAAGGGCCATTGACATATTCGACCAAAATTTCGTTTTTTTCTGAATTGCAAGTCACGCGACTGGTAAAGCGCTCGCAAATCGCTTTGAAGCCTACTTCCATTTCAGCGACGATAACCTCAACGCCTTTTGCGGGAAGGTGGTGCTCGATCCAAAAACGATTGCCATCGACTACCCGTTTTCGATCAACCGTTTGATATTTCTGACCGTCGACTCCGCGCCTTCCTCGATGGCGACCCGAATCAATTTTTCGAAGGGACGCATGAACAATTCAAGTTCAGGAATTTCGAAAGTGAAGACGACGCGCGTGCACGGAGTGGATAACCGAGCGTCGCTTACATCATACGTGCACTTGAAAGCGCCGGAGCCTGATGCGTCTCCAGCACGGCCGACGCCAGCAAAAATGGCGCGCCGATTGCACTGAAACTCAAGTACTTTGAAGTCGGACTCGGAACGTCGACCGCAGTCAACTCTGACCTGCCTTCCCATGGTCCCGACCCCAACCGGACCATCCGATAATCGCTTAAGCTCTCTCACCTCCGGCGACCACCTCGGGTAATTGTTAAAGAAATCTTCCCCAATAAAGCGAAATACTTCGTCAACAGGTTTACGTATAATCCCACTTGCCTTCCCAACCACCGGTTTGCTCGGACCAAGAAACACTGTTCGCTCCCAAAATCGTTCGGATTGCGCTCGTATGCGTCCGACCCGTTTTCCCTTCACGCGCCTTCATTGCTCCGGTGGAGCACAACCAAGTCCCGGCCAATTGCAAGACGCTTACTAAAGGACGTAGGTATCTATGCCCGCTAACAAGAGATCGTATTGCGCTTCAATCACCTCTTTCGCGAGGCCGGCCGGTAGCCCCGCAACGACATTGCTTTCGAAGCCCAGCCATCCGATGGCGTCTGAAGGCCCCATGCTAATGACATAGCCGAGTTCCCGATGAAGATAGGGCTCCATTATCTTCAGAGGACCGGCCGCTCTCAGAATATTTCTAGCAACAAGCCTGCCTTTGCGCACAGCGCTTTGAGCGGACATAGCGTTTGAGCCGACCCCTCGGTAACGAGAACAATCGCCGGCGGTGAATACGCGGTCGAGCGTCTCGCCATGGGTCACGATTTGACCAAACCAGTTGGTCTCAAACCGCAAGACAGGGTCTTTGCCAATGAAGAGAAGTGACAAGTCCGAGGGCAACTCCATCACTTCGTCTGTTTCTCGATCTTCGACGACAAGGAGACCGGGTTCCTGAGCGAGAAAACGACAATTCGGTCGATATTCGATGCTCAAATCGTCCAGCCGCGATTTGACGTAACGTCCCATTTTCGAATGGAACTGCTCAAGCGGCTCGGCTCCTCCATCGACCAGCCGAAGCGTGCATGAAATTTTCCGAGCTCGCAGATGATGAGCAATCTCGAAAAGGAACTGCACGCCAGTCGCTCCGCAGCCAACGACAGTCAGCCAAGGTTCGTTTGAACCAGCGTTGGCTATATGCTTTTCTAAGAGCTCTGGGCCTCCTGACGCAATAAAATCGCTGAGGTCTAGAATTTGTGGTCCTTTTTCGACAAGCTTCGATTGAGCGCCGGTAGCCATTAGAAGGAAATCGAAGGCGACCGTTTGATTGCCTACGTCCAATCTGCGATCCCGATTCCATTGCCTGACCGTGCTCTCGTCGAATTCTAACGCTTCCTGAATGTGGCGCATATTGAAACGCTTCTCCAAAGCCTGGAACGATACTTGAAAATCGGTCAGCGGTCGTCGAAAGGTCTCATGGAGATGCGATATCTTAAGATGGTGCGAGCGCGGGTCGATCAACGCAATCTCTGCGTCGGGCCGATGCTCGCATAGGGCTTCGAGCGCGGCCAACCCCGCATACCCTCCGCCGACAATTGCGATCCGCAATCTATCGTGGCCGGCTACATAAAATGGCACGAGCATGTTTTCGCTCCGGTGTCTTTGATCTGAGTAAATGCGCTATAATATTTATTTTGCAGCCATCAACGAGAAGGATTTCTCGGGAGCGCTCTCTTCGGCGCGGCAAAAGACTTTCTTGAAATGGTCAGATGAGACGGGACCTAATCGACGATTCTTTCGGATCAGCGAAATCCTGAATGTTCTTTAAAGAAGCCACATGAAGCTCGGTGCTCGCAGGAAAATCGGGCGACGCAATTGCCGGCAGATTTCTCACCTAATTACGAGCTTCCTAAAACAGAGATTTGAACTTAGAACCGATGATGCCCCTCTGTCATTCCGACGGCCCTCGCGAAGTCCAGGATCCACCTCTTAGTCGCCAGGTGTCTAATCCATCGCTGATTGTGACTAAGGGTGTGAGGACAAGCCCCATTAAGATCGCCCCCGCCATAGCGGCAAGCGTAGCTGCGTCCCAGATCAATTTCATTGGTCCTGACTCCGACCACTGGGCGCTTAATTAGGCCTCCATCTTTGGCGCGCAGCGTCGCCATTCCGCCAATGATCTTGTAAATCCCGCCATTGTCGCCGCGGCCTTGGCGCTCCGTTTGACAATTACTCACCCCCTCGTGCGTAGCGTCGACCGGCCCCCATCGACCCCCATAATCTGACCGGTGATCCAAGAGGCCTCATCAGAAAGGAGAAACGCTCCGAGCGCCGCAACATCATCGGGTTCGCCGAGACGCTGCAGCGCATGCATTTGCGCGATCGCCCCTGCCATCTGATCAGACGCCAACAAAGCCTTCGCAAGCGGCGTTCGGATCAGCGATGGAGCAATGCAGTTGACCCGCACTTTCGGAGCAAGTTCAGCAGCAAGCGATAGCGTCAGTCCCTCAACCGCGCCTTTAGCCATTGCGATTGACGCATGGCCTGTGAAGCCTTGCGTGACGGCGATCGTCGAGAATAGGAGGACGGAAGCCGGCGCAACCTCACGAGCCTTTAATGCCGGCAAGGCATTCTTTAGAGAAAGCGCCGCTCCGAGAGCATTTACCCTGAAATCGGCGATGAAATCCGCCTCGGTGAGCTTGGCCAGCGGCTTCAGGTTGATGGAGCCGACACAATAGGCGAGGCCCGAGAGCTCGGGACCGGCGGCCTCGGTCGCTTCCGCCAATCCCGCTGCATTGGTCACATCGGCAATGGAAAAACTTGCGTCAATTTCGGTGGCGAGTGCGGCGAGTTTGGCTTCGCTTCGGCCCACGAGATGGACAGAATGGCCCCTGTGGCGAAGGCGGCGCGCGAGCGCCGATCCAATAGCGCCTGATCCACCGTAGATGAGATAGGTCATTACCTGGACTCGATGATGGCGACCGCCGATGGCCGCGAAGCCAGGCTGCTGCGCTGTTCAAACAAGGTCGCGCTGGCCATTTGCGGCAATCATATATCATCCGCCATAGGCGGTCTAATGTGCAGGAGCAGTGCGTCGCTCTCCTGAGCCTGCAGGCGGGGCTTTATCAGCAGCT
This sequence comes from Methylocystis rosea SV97, assembly GCF_000372845.1. Lineage (GTDB taxonomy): Bacteria > Pseudomonadota > Alphaproteobacteria > Rhizobiales > Beijerinckiaceae > Methylocystis > Methylocystis rosea. The sequence goes on along the minus strand of NZ_KB889964.1, from coordinate 244,775 downwards.
GTGACCGGCGGGCGACTGCCTGAAAAGAATGCGTAGAGAAGCCATTTTTGAGCTTCGAGGGGCAGACTGAGGACAAGAAGGGATGGAAAAGACTCAATCACGCCGCCCACGCGGAATTTGGCTGGCCATGTCCGGCGGGGGGCTCCGGGCGGCGCTCTTCCATTACGGCGCGCTCAAGCGTCTCTATGAACTTAATCTCCTCGAAGATGTGACCGTCATCTCGGCGACGTCTGGCGGGGCGTTGATTGCGGCCTTGATTGGGTTGCAAGGGCCGCTGACCAACGGCGACGCGGAGAAATGGGAGAATTTCGAAAACACGTTTCTGAGCGCCGTGACGCGCGGGCTACTTGGCCCAACGATGTGGTCATTGGCGGCCTGGGCTTTCCTGCTCCTTTCTGCGACAGTGGGCCTTGCCAATCTCGCGCTGTCTCTGTGGATCGGCAGCAGTCCGGCCCTTACGGTCCTCTTCTGGATTTGCTATGCGGCTTGTGCGGGTTCGATTTTGGTCACAGCCGCTTGGATGCATTGGGGAACCAAAACGCCAAATAGACCAGCGCATCTTTCCGAGACGCGCCGCTTCGCTCCCGACTTTCAAACGATCAAAGGAATTTATGGCGCCGTCGAGGATCGTATCCACCACTGGCTCAATGCCGTCCTGCTTCAACTCGATCCCAGTTACGTCAGGTGGCATTTTCTGAATCGACTCTTATTTTTCGATGCTGTTCTCGCCGACCTAAAGCTCGGCATGAAGATATTTATCTGTGCGGCTGATCTCAACTCGGGCCGAGAGCTTGTCTTCACGGAAAAGTTGCTGGGCGAACTCAGCGCTTCGGGTAGTCCTCGCCTCTGGCGGCAATACAAGGGCGAAGTCGTGATGGGGAATAGCGCCTTCACGACCATCATTGGCGAGGATATTCCCGTCGCGACTGCTGTCGCCGCAAGTTCGGCGCTTCCGCCATTTTTCACTGCGGTGCCGGTGTTCGTCGCGGGAAGATTGGCGGCAAACTGCGTCGATGGCGGCGTTATCGACAATCATGCTCTCATTATCGCGCGACAAATGGCGAAATACGCCGACGAACAACATGCAGACGCTCAGGGCAAGGCCTTCGCCAATTCGGTCGGACACGTGCTGGCGCTCGACGCCTCTTCGCCTATGGAGTCGTATGAACGTTTTTTTTGGCTTCGTACCTCGACTTTGCTCCGTCTTGGTGACGTCTTGCACAATCGCCAGATACAGGGCGTTCTCGAAGACCTTGACGACATCCAGCGCTTATTCGACGTGTCAGCGCACGCTGTCGCGCTTCGGGTTACCCCCGATGAGTCATGCGCGCTCAAGAATTCTGAAGTCATTTTTCGAGCAGCGCGGATTCGGACCCACTTTGACCGCTTCAGTTCCATAGAATGCGCGGTGCTTGCTTACCTTGGCTACTATTGGGCAAATCGGTGGGCTGTAAAGGAGTACCCTGACCGAAAGGAGCGCCATGCCACTGTCCCTCTGCGCGGGATCGAAAACATCTTGCCAGAGCGATTTGCCCCTTCGCCGGACGCGCTCACCGAGAGCATAATCCTGGCGCACCTGCGTTACTCGCATCTGCGCGTAGGCGTCTGGCGTCGCATTCGTCGTCTTTTTGCGGCGGCTTAGATGAAGAAAAACCTTTAGAGACCGGAACCGCTGTGGCACAAAGCGTCCCTTCCCCTCGCCATGCCACGCAGATCTTGCGCGAGTTTTACAATGACGGGCAGCAACCAATAACACTAAACAAAAAATCGCCAGGTCAGATAGCCTGGCGATCCTTCACCACGTGGGGCACTCCCATAAAATGAGCTTCCCTCCCCTATACTACCATCCTCTGCAAACCGTCGGTTTACGAGCCGCAATGAGGGCGACTCCGACGATCAGAACGGCCAGGCCATCCCAAAGTAGGATATCGATCACGGTTACCTCCATTCGAACGAAGCTGACGCGGATCGTTTACGTTTTGTGGATTGAAGGTAGTGACCCGTCTCCTCCTGAGCCCACCGCGCGTTCGCCATTCAGCAATCGTTTTCGGTCACCTGACTGCGGCGCCATGCGGCGATACACTAACTCTTGCGTCGAGGCACGAGGTGCAGGAATTTAGCCAGCTGACGTTCCGTCAGGAAGGCAAGGCTGAAGAGCTGAACCAGATTTTCCGCTTCGATCAACTCCAAGCCGATGTTGGCGGGAACCAGCTCTTTCCGCGTACCGAAAATCAGATCCCAGATCGAGAGGACGATCCCGTAGTTGCTGTCGTGCTCCTCGCGCAGCGTCGAATGGTGCGCGCGATGCAAATAGGGCGTGATAATCACATAAGATAACCATTTCTCGCCGGGGAAGGTGAAGTTCCCGTGATGGAACAGCACGAAAAACATCCGGACCACTTCGCAAGCCACGACGATGCTCGCCGGCACGCCGAAGAGGATGACGCAGAAGCATTTCACGAATACCTCTAGGAGCTGGTCGAGGACGTGGAACCGCAACCCCGTGGTGACGTGATAGGTCTTGTCGCTGTGATGGATCTTGTGAAAGCGCCACAGGAACTCGTATTTATGTCCAAGCCAGTGCCAAACAAAGACGGCGAAATCGAAGAGAATGAAACTCAGGATCCATTTGAGCGGTCCGTCGTCCATTTTTCCGAGAAGGCCGTATTGGGAATAATTTGAAGCGACAATTATTAGGCTCGAGATCGACAATACACTCATTATGATGTTGTTTATCAAAAATGTTCCTGTGTTTGTCTTGAAGGACTTTTTCAGCTCATCCTTTGACACCTTCATGTATGGGAAGTGTTTTTCCACAACCAGCAGGACCGCAAACAAAATGACGGCCGCGCCAAAAAGGTAGCCTTCGATACCCGACGTGCTCATTGTCGAACTCCCAAGAAGCGCGCCGGGCAGGATCGAGGCATCGCATTGCGCACGAATGCCGGCCAGAGCCTCAGTTGTCTCATGGATCTCCGCGCAATCCTCGCCATTCACAAAGCGTAAGTGTCAGCGTCGCACCCTCAGCGCAAATCTCCGAAGAATGGCTAGGATTGACAGTTACAACCCGTTAGAGAGGTTATAAATGGGCCGATAGAAGACGTCGATCAAGGGGGGTGGCATGCTGGGTATCGGAGGAGCGAAGCCAGTCGCCGGACAAGCCGATAACGTGGTCAAATGCTCAATTGCAGAGGCTTATGATTACATCGGCCGGAGGTTTTTCGAAAACTATCGCAAATGGTGCCCTCAAGTGGTCGAGGTGGAGGAACTTACAAAGCCGCCTACGCATCTCGGGACAAGAGGCAGGCAAGTGACAAGAGAAAGAGGGATTGATTGCGAATCGACCTTTGAAGTCTCGGAGTTCGCCCCCAACAGCAAGTTCGAGATCAAAGGCGTCGCGGAACCGTTTCGATCCGCGTATGAACTGACCGGCGAGGGAGATGGTGCCACTCGGGTTAGCTTCACTTTCGAGCTTCAGCAACTCGATCTGGCAATGCGGCCGTTCCAAAAGCTGATCCGAACCGCATTGCAGGATGGCGCGATTCAGACGATCGAAAACATCAAGGCTCTTCTCGAAGGAACGCCCGCCTAAACGACGTGCGACGAACGCGTCAGGGAAGAAAAGGACTAGGGAGAAAACATATGTTCATCGTCCAAAAGGACAGCGGCGTCATCCCGCGTGTCTTGACGCAGATCCTCGATTCATGTGTGAACGGCGTGACCTTGACAGACCCCGACATAGAAGATGCGCCGATCGTCTATGCCAACAAGGCGTTCGAAGACATGTGCGGCTACCCGCAGGAAGAGATTGTCGGTCGCAACTGTCGCTTTTTGCAGGCCATGGACCGGGACCAGCCGGAACTTGATCAGCTGCGCGCCGCGATCAAAAAGCATGAACCGATCGAAGTCACTCTGCGCAACTACCGAAAGAATGGGGAGCTGTTCTACAACAGGCTTGTCGTCAAGCCGCTCTTCGACGAGCGGGGCAACGTCGTTTATTTCCTGGGCGTTCAATATGACATCACCGAACAGGTGCGCGCTCAGGAGGAGATCAAGAGCCTGACCGAGAAGCTCAATGTCACAGGAAAATAGCGGTTGCCGTGAGGGCGGGCGCTGTCAGCGCTCGTTCTCTCGTTTGAACCTGTGCCGCCGGGATACGGCCGCGAGTCCCTCTCAAAATCGTCATCAGCGATTGAGCTTTTCTTGCTGACGCTTTGGCAACCGACCGGTGAACATGGATTGAACGGTCCCTTTCACGGCAAAGGCCGCGCTGACGTGAACGAAGATAAACAAGACGAGGACCACCATTCCGTAAAAATGGATATAGCGGGCTTGATCATAGCCTCCGAAGAAATGCGTCAATCGCTGAAACTGGACCGGCTTCCAAAGGGCAAGGCCTGAAAAGAACAGCAATATGACGTCCAAGATGACGATGACGTAAAGAATGCGCTGGATGAGATTGTATTCGCCAGTTCCATGGATCAGCAGATGTTTCATCTCCAATCTGATGTTCCGGTAGGCGGCCATCGCTCCGATGTTCAGCAGTTTTCGAACGAAATGCCCGGAGAAGATTCCGTAAGTCAGATAGGCAAGCCCGTTCATGATCAGCAACCACATCACCGCGAAATGCCAGGCGAGAGCGCCGGCGAGCCAGCCTCCCAATGTAATGTCGGGCGGAAACCGGAAATCGTATAGCGGCGAGGCGTTATAAATCCGCAACCCGCTCATCAACATGGCGATCGCAGCGAAGGCATTGACCCAATGCGTAATCCTCACGAAAAGAGGATGAATAAGTTTTCCTCGATTGAGTGATGTTTTCGTTTCGAACTTTTGGATCACGTTGATTGTGCCTCCTGGCTTTTCTTATTCGTCGAAAAATTCGCTTTAAGACTTTGCCCTCCAGCCAAGGGGCCTGCGAATGTGGCAAGGAATAGCCAGCTATCGTCGGTAGCCGATCGCGATGTGAATGACTGACGTCCGCCATAGATCGGCTTAATGTAAAAAGCGAACGCGCCGCCTTACTCCGTGATGGGTCCAGGTATAAGCCCCTAATCCGCCTGATCGGGTTGTCGGCAGAAGAGACTGAGCCGTCCTCCAGTGTCACAAAGCTCAGGGAAGTGAATTCCCGTCCGCGCTCCACGCCTCCGCGCGCAGAAATTCCGATTAAGGTCAGGGCTTGGCGCGACACGCTGCGATGGCTTCCTGCCAAGACTTGCGATTGTTGTTGACTTGTATCTGGAAGCAATTGACCGTCGCGTAAGGATCACTCGTGCATGCGCAGAGGTCGTCGAGGTTCTTCTGCTGCCAGTGTTTCGAGGCAGAATTGTCGGGATCGTCTATTCTCCAAAGGATGTTGTCCTGAACCAGTTCGTCGCAGGTGCGCTTCTTCGCCAAGTCACAAGCCGCCCGCGAGGAAGGCGCGTTAGAAGAGGAGTCGAGTGCCAGAACGGTCGACCGAAAACTCCTGGCGTTCGTCTGGGAGGCCAAATCACTAGCCTCGGATTTTGGAACCACTCGGCCGTCGATTGCTCCGTAGGGATCCGGTTGCGCGCTCGCAAAACCGAACGGCATGATCGTCGCCGCAAACATTGCTGCAAGCACGCATGGAACCAGCCGGGATCGATTGAGCATAGACATGTAATGCGCCGGGTATGTCATGAAACATCCTCCGATCATGATGCGAGTTATCGGCTTCAGCACGTCCAGCTTAACGGCGCACGCTCAACCAGCTTTGCCGGCGGCCGGACGCTCTGTCGATGATGGCCTATGCGTGCTCACCATCATGGCGACGACCCAAAACGCGCACAACCGTCTCGGGTTTCTTCGACGCGGCTGTGAGCGTACAAACTGTAAGGGAATTATCCCCTTGAGACAAGTTAAATTGGCCAAGCCAATATCGCCCATTCGGCCATGTGCGCTTGCCTTTCTTCTATTTTTTCCGATGACCAAGTGTCAAAATCCGATATGTGGTTTGTAAAGTGGTATGGCGACACTCGTAACGCAGGTTTTTTTGCATCAAAGCTATCATTATCAATCGTTGAATTTGGAGTTCTCTGCAAAAGGCAAAGATTGCCTAGGCGCTTTCCGAACCTTTCAGCATCCTCTTCGCTAAATGTCGGCCATGTCCCCGCCATCCTATTTTTCGGAAGGACATGCTCCAAAGTGATGGAAGCTTCGTCATCGTTTAGAACAAACCACGGCTCGCTGTCTTTCGCATACGCTGCCTCGATGGAGCGAAGATAATATCGAGCATAGTCAGCCTTTGACGATCTAGCAGCTGCAAATGTGTCTCTAAAATCGCTATCGCTTACGATTACTCTGCCAAGGATTGTGCGTAGCTTTGCAACCGTATTCGTCTCTTTCTTGAAAACAGAGAGAGCCGCAGCTGCGAAAGTCTGCTCGTTTGTCCCGCTGCGCGTGGCAGAGGCGATTAGTAGCCTCACGGTAATAGACAGCACGAGACGGAAAGCTTCCGCCAATTCGTTCTGAGGAAACTCAAGAGCAAGCGCGAGCACGAGCGGGCGGACGGGCTTTATGTCAAACTTATTGATTATCCGCAGTGCCTTTGTGGTCGCTGCTGGGTGTCCTGTCCAAAATTCAGAGTCGGTTCTATAAGTTGCGACATAAACTCGCGACAGGCGTTCAAGTTCAGATAAGAACGTTGCCGCGTTTGCGTCGCCGCGAACGGTTTTCTGAGTTTCTTCGTAAATATCCTCGGCGCGAACAAAATTCCTAGTAGCAATAAAAACGTGTCTGAGGAAATTAATGAGTCGATCATCGTCACTCATTTCTTCCAAATTGTCCCGAACCGACGACCACTTTGCGATTGCTTCAGCTATTCGCTTATCCGACTGCCCAAATAGATAGCTCTTTACCAGATCGGCTTGGTTTGTTTTCATTCCCCGATCATTAAGAGTTTCAAACATTTTGAAAGCTTGTGATGCATTCTGAGCCTGCAACAGAACGACAGTGGCGTTGGTCTCAATAAACTCAATCCAATCGTTAAACCGCGAGGGCACATCTGCCACAGCAAACTGCTTAGCTGCATTTTCAACCCACAGCTTAGCAATATTCGATGCATTAATCAGAAGACGATGCGACTCTCGTGTAGGAGGTAACTTTTCTCTCTGAGAGCCATGATCTATAAGACACTCAAAAAATGCATTGTCATCAATATTCAACGCTAGCCTAGGGACCCTTTGGCCAGCAACCCTATCAATTGTTGACAGAAACTCGTTATTTATAGACTCGACAATAATATTCGCGGACGTTATAGTTGATAAATAGTTACGTATAGCTGATATCAAAATTGCAGTTGTAGTCAGGCGCTGCTGACCATCGACAATCTCCAATACCTTACTTGATGGATTGCTTATTGTGACAATTGTTCCTAAAAAATAGTCTTTATTCTCGAATTTTGCGTTTGAGAAGTCAGCAAAAAGCTGCTGGACCTCTTCCGTATCCCAGGCGTATTCCCGTTGATATGGCGGCACTTTTAGGCGATGCAGCTTCAACACAGAGCCGATGCCCATGGAGCTGAAATCAAATCCTCGGACCGAAGCATCAGTCGCCATCCTTTGCCTTCATTTCTTCGATGAATGGAACCTTGAGGCCGGATGATTGTAGCTCGTCTCTTGCAACTCTGCGTAGCCGATCCCGCACCCAAGCGGAGATCGAAATCCCCGCTGAGCTAGCGGCCATCTCAAATGCTTTCTTCTCAGATTCGCTCATCCGGACCTGAAGAGTGTAGTCTTTTTCGCCCATTCCACGGCCTTTGTGTTGCACTATGCATTACCACGGATCACCGCAGCCCGTATGTGTCGCTATCCGCATTACATCAATCTAACTCGCGATGGTGTATCATCATTGCCGGAGGTTCGGATGGTATCTTTGTGCGAGGCGGTTAAGCAGAATAAAATGGCTGATTTCGTCCAGCAGGAAGAATCTCGCGGCGTCGGCCCAATTGACCGCGCTGCGTTCGATTCGTTGACGGCGGCGCTAATCAAAGCGCCGCTATCAGAAGATCGAACATCGCGTTCCGCATCTGGCGATGGTTCGAGCGGAAAGAAAACTCTCCGAGGTAGCGGTCCATGTGCTTCGCGCTGATATGAATATGCGTTGAAGCGACCGACTTCTTAAACAGTTTCCAAAAGCTCTCGACATTGTTCGTGTGATGCGTCGCGTCGTGGCGATAGTCGTAATAAGCCCATTCCTTCGCGCCGTGCTTCACCGCGCCATGCTTGTAACCGTCGCCGGTCAGTAAGCCATAGCTGTAAAGCTCATCGGTCGAAACCGTCGCGCCCTTCTCGACATTCTCAAGAACGACGCCGCGCAGCGTCTCTTGCTTCACGTTCGGAATGACTTGCGTCGCGATCTTGCCGCCACGTTCCTTGAGGCCCATGACAATCGTCTTGCCTTCCGCGCCGCGATCGCGCTTGCCGGAACGCTTGCCGCCCACATAGGCTTCGTCCAGCTCGACGTGGCCCTTGAGCATTTCGAAGCCATCGGCCTTCGTCATGAGGTCGCGGATTTGCTGGCCAATGCGCCACGCCGTCTTATAGGTGACGCCGAGCGTCCGTTGCAGTTCCTTGCCGCTCACGCCGTGACGCGTCGCGATAAAGAGGTAGATCGCGTAAAACCACGTTTGCAGCGGCGTCCGGCTGTCTTGAAAGATCGTCCCCGCGCACGGATAGACATGATCGCCACAAGCGGCGCAGGCGAAGGCGCGGCGGCCTGTGATCTTGTGAAAGGTGCTCTCGACGCCGCATTTGCCGCAGACGTGGCGAAGGCCGTAACGGACTTCCATAACCCGGATAAGGCAGGCGTCGTCATTCGGGAAGGTCGCGAAAAAATCGCGGACTGAAAACGCTTGGACGCTGCTTTCGCGTTGTCCGGCTTTCGATGGGCGGGTGCGCTTACGAGTCGTCATCTGCATAGCTCCAATGACGGAAACTATGCCATAGCCTCATACTTGCGTCAATGGGATAATCCCCAAATATAATGCCGAACAGCAATATCCGGAATGCTTCTAACCGGGCTAACTTTATGATTGAAGACGTAATTCCATGCATGGACCACAAAGAGGATAGGATGACGAAGCATGACCGTATTCCCTTCGATGCCTTGCCGTGTCGGCTCAGGCTTTTGTGCTTCTAGGCTTAAATACCATGCATTATATACGAGTGTTGAGCTATCTGGATCAGTCGATAAATGGACAATTGAAACCCAATTTTCGACATCCATGCAAGCGTTCAAACATGTGCCGCGGCGCTCTTGCGACGCCGCAGAGCACGGAGGAGTGCATGGCGCTTCAGAGCTACGTTCGACGCCGGAGGCTAACGGACACAACGAGGCCAATCGTCTGCGCCATCGAACGACAACGCGCGCCTTCGAGCAATTAGTAAAGGAAGATATAGGGAAGAAAGTCCCGGGACGATGCCCAGTCAGGCGGGCCCGCCGTAGTCGGGACAGGCCGCCATCCCAACGAGGTGCACGCTCTACGTGTCGATCGATGAGACGGCGGTTTGCGTCGTCGACGACAAGGGCGCGGTGCATCTTCAAACGTCGGTTGCGACCGATGCGGGCGCGATCATGAAGGCGCTAAAACCCTTTTTGTCGCGGCTGCGGCGCGTCGGTCATGAAGCCGGCGCCTTGTCGCCCTGACTGCATCCGGAACTCACGGCGCTCGGACTGCCGGCGGTGTGTCTAGAAACGCGCCACGTGCACGCGGCGATGTCGGCGCAGCGCAACAAAACGGATGTGACAGACGCGCTTGGCATTGCGCATATTGTGCGCACCGGCTGGTTCAAGGCCGCCTTCATCAAGAGCGAACCTTGCTATCGCATGCGGCTTTTGCTGACGCAGCGGCGCAATCTCAAACGCAAAATTCCTCGACATCGAGAACACGATCCGCCACTCGCTCAAAGCCTTCGGCGTACGATTGAAGGGAACGTCGCGAGGCGAGTTTGAGCAGGCCGTGCGCGAGTCAGTCGCCAATGATCCGCTGACCAGCGAGTTGATGGAAACGATGCTGATTGCTGATGGCGCGCGCGGCGTTATGGAAGCAGTATTGTAAGCTGCACGATCTGGTCGTGAAGTTCGTCTCCCGCAGCGAACTCTGCCGGCGCTTCATGGCGATCCCGGGCGTCGGTCCAGTGACGGCGTTGAGCTTCATGACGGCGATCGACGATCCGTCGCGATTCCGGCGCTCGCGTGACGTCGCCGCCTATTTTGGCTTGACGTCGAAACGGCGTCAGTCGGGCGCGTCGATCGACGTTCAGGACCGCATCAGCAAGGCCGGCGATCCCCAGATGCGACGCGCGCTTTTCGAAGCGGCGGGCGTCATGCTGACGCGCTTCAAGGGCAAGGACAAGCTTAAATCATGGGGATTGACGCTGGCGAAACGCGGCTGTCATCGCAAGGCGACCGTCGCTGTCGCGCGCAAAATGGCGGTCGTCATGCATGCGATGTGGCGCGACGGCGCCGTCTATGTCGGCGACGCCGCGGCGCGCGAAGCCGACGTCGCCGCGCGGGCGGCCGTCAAAAACCGCAAGCTTCTCGGCGCACACGCATGACGCCGCGACGCGCAAACATATTGCAGACGATCACGCAAAACGCGATCGTCTTTTGAGCAAGGAGCTCCGCGCAAGCGGATGAGAACTGGTGCAGACCAAGGACGACGGGAAGCACGCTATCTTGCCTGTGGCCGGTCAACCGGACCACGCCGGATTGCCTGTGACGCTGCCCCGTGAATCCGATGGCAATATGCGCCGCGACGGATCCGATGTGGTTTGGCTGTTGCAGCCGACCGACACAAAACAAGCCGTCGATGAGCGCGGAAGAGTGTGGTCTGCCCCCTGAAAAGTGATCCTCCGTGAAGTATGGCTTTTGAGCCTATGAGGAGGATTTGAGATGGGCAGGAAACGGCACAAGCCCGAGGAGATTGTCGCGAAGCTTCGTCAGGTCGACGTGCTGACGACGCAAGGGCAGTCGGTTGCGGAAGCCATTCGATCGATAGGCGTTACGGAAGTGACGTATTACCGCTGGCGCCAGGAATATGGCGGGCTGAAGAGCGACCAGGTCAAGCGGCTGAAGGATCTCGAGCAGGAGAACGCCCGGCTTCGTAAGGCGGTGTCTGATCTGACGCTTGAGAAGCTGATCCTGAAGGAGGCTGCGTCGGGAAACTTTTAAGCCCCGCCCGCCGTCGCGCCTGCGTTGAGCGCGCAAGGGAGGCGTTCGGCGTGTCCGAACGCTTCGCCTGCCGCGTGCTCGGCCAACATCGTTCGACGCAACGTAAGATCGCCAGGACGCCAGATGACGAAGCGGCTCTGACCGCCGACATCATCGCGCTCGCCCTCCAATATGGGCGATATGGCTATCGGCGCATCGCGGCGATGCTGCACGACGCCGGCTGGGCGGTGAACCTCAAGCGCGTCGAGCGGATCTGGCGGCGGGAGGGGCTGAAGGTCCCAGCAAAGCAGCCCAGGCGAAAGCGGCTGTGGCTGAACGACGGATCATGCATTCGGTACGGCCGGAACATCCGAACCATGTTTGGTCCTACGACTTCGTCGAAGACCGAACACATGACGGACGCAAATATCGCATGTTGAACATCATCGATGAGTTTACGCGTGAATGCCTGGCCATCCGGATCAATCGCAAGCTTAACTCGACGGACGTCATCGACCTGCTGTCCGATCTGTTCATTCTGCGCGGCGTTCCTGGCCATGTGCGATCAGACAATGGCCCCGAGTTCATCGCCAAGGCCGTGCAGGATTGGATAACCGCTGTCGGCGCCAGGACCGCTTACATCGAGCCAGGCAGTCCATGGGAGAATGGCTATTGCGAGAGCTTCAACTCGAAGCTTCGTGACGAACTGCTCAACGGCGAGATCTTCTACTCGCTCAAGGAAGCGCGGATCATCATCGAAAGCTGGCGGCGTCATTACAATGAAGTGCGGCCACATTCGTCGTTGGGGTATCGGCCGCCAGCCCCGGCGGTTCTGTTCCCCGAGCGCCCGGCTGCGCAACCCCAGCCAGCTCCGCCGGGCGCTCAGCCGCTGGTCCAAATGCCGCTCTTAAACTAACATTCGAACTGGATCACCCGATGGGGGCCGACCACGATGACAGGAGCCGGAATCGTCAGAAATTCAACAAAAGGCGTGCTTGGCGATGGCGAAGGCCAGCTCGCCGGTCAGCGCACTCTCAGGTAGACCAGAGGACGAGACGCAGGACCGACCTTCGCAGTATTTTTAATTCGCTGGTGGAGACGAGGGCGCAAGCGTCGCAGCCTGATGCGCGGGAGCAAACAGTGAAAACGCAAGCTTCATTCATCGCCACGCTTCGTCATTCGTGGAAAGAGGACGTTCTCGCTTCCGTCGTGGTGTTCCTGGTGGCCCTGCCGCTCTCCTTGGGTATCGCCATCGCGTCAGGCGTTCCAATCGACAAAGCGGCTTCGGTGGGCCTCATCACCGCCATCATCGGCGGCCTCGTGGTGGGGCCCTTGTCCGGCAGTCCGCTACAGGTGAGCGGACCAGCGGCCGGCTTGGCGGTGATGGTCGCCCTGTTCATCCAGGAACATGGTTTCGAGACGCTGGGACTCATCGTCTTGCTGGGCGGCTTGATGCAATTGGCGACCGGCCTGCTGCGCCTGGGTCCAGTGTTCCGCGCCGTTTCGCCCGCCCTGATCCAGGGGATGCTGGCGGGAATCGGAATCCTGATCTTCGCCTCGCAATTCCACGTCATGGTGGACGATCTGCCGCCGGGCACCGGCAAGGAATTCGGCGGCGTCATCAATCTCTGGTCGCTGCCGCAAGCTGTATGGAAAGGCGTTACGGAACCGGTCCATCGTCCCGCGGCGCTGATCGGCCTGCTGACCATCGCCACGGTGACGCTGTGGACCCTGTTCACGCCCAAGAAGCTCAAGCTGCTGCCGGCTCCGCTCATCGGCGTCGCCGTCGCCACCGCCGCCGCATGGCATCAAGAATTGGACATGAAATACGTTCCGGTACCCGAGCAATTGCTGCACGCGGTCAGTTGGCCGACGATGGCCGGGTTCAGCCGGCTGAGCGAGGGCGCGATCTGGCTGGCGGGACTGTCCCTGGCCTTCGTCGCCAGCGCGGAGTCGCTGCTCACCGCCACGGCGGCGGATTCGATGCAGCGCCATGCCGAGCGCACAAACTATAACCGCGAGCTGATGGCGCAAGGAACCGGCAATGTGCTCTGCGGCCTCATGGGCGTGATCCCGATCACGGGCGTCATTGTCCGCACGTCGGCCAATATCATGGCGGGCGGCCGCACCCGAATGTCCGCCTTCCTGCACGGAGTTTGGCTGTTGCTGTTCGTGGCGCTGCTTCCGGGCGTCCTGGGCACGATCCCGGTCGCCGGTCTGGCAGCGGTGCTGGTTTATACCGGCGTCAAGCTGGCCAAGCTGCAATTCGCCAAAATTCTTTGGGACCAGGACCGGGGGGAAGCCGCCATTTACGTCATAACGCTCGCCGGCGTCGTCGGACTGGACCTGCTGACCGGTATCATGCTGGGAATAGGTCTGGCTTTCGCCAGACTGATGTACAGCTTCTCCCACCTCGAAATCCGGATCGACGAGGACAAGGAAGCCGGCGTCACCGAGATTCATCTCAAAGGCGCCGCCTCCTTCATACGTTTGCCGCAACTGGCCGCGGCCCTGGAGAAACTGCCGGCAAACGCGCATGTGCATGTGCATCTGCACGAGTTGACCTTCATCGACCACGCCTGCCTGGATCTGCTGGTCAAATGGGAACAGCAACGCCAGACCGCGGGAGGCGAACTGATCCTCGACTGGGGTGCTCTGCACGGCGTCTTCCAGCGGCACGCCTGGCGCGCGCCGTAAGCGCGCAGGTCGCACCGTCGCGGCCACAGATTGCGCCGCGCCGAGATCAGACCGGTGAGCGTTCAAATGTGGCCTCATGATAGATCTTCTATTTTAACGCCTTCCATGAACACGGCGTCTTAATGCGATTATTTTTGGATAGGTGCGCCATATTAAGAAACGCGCACGTTAAGAAACGCGCACGAAATTTCGCGCCATGGCGCGCTGAGCTGCTCGGTCAAAGGCTAATCGTCGAGCCCTACTCTTCGAGCTCTTCGAGCTCTTCGAGCGAGCTCAAGCGGCCCGCGCCTGCCCGTTGGCGTAAGTTCTGCAAACTGGCCCTGAAATTCTGGACTGGCGAAACACGGCGCCGCGCTTGGCTCCTGACCCTGTTTGTCGCCTTATTCATCGCTTTGCAGCTGGCGGCGCAGTTGAGCATCAACGTCTGGAACCGGAGTTTCTTCGACGCCCTTGAGGGCAAGAACGTCGACGCGCTGTGGTGGGCCGTCATTGTGCTGCCGGCGCTTGTCGTCTTCAGCGGCCTCGCCGTCACCGGTTGGGGGCTGGAGGACTAGCGCTACTACCGTCTCGAAATCGCCGCCGATGAGCAGACATCCCCGGAATATAGAATTGCGAAAGACGTGCAGCTTGCCGTCGACCCGCTTGTCGAATTCGCCGTCGGCTTTTTGACCGCGTTGGCGACTGCCTCGGCCTTCATCGGCGTTTTATGGACTGTCGGCGGCTCGTTCGAGCAAAACTTCTTCGGCGCGCAGATTTGCCTGCCCGGATATTTGGAGCCGTTTTGAGATTCCTGGCGAGCCGGATGTGTGAATCTATTGGCGACAACCCGAATCGGAGGTTGTCGCATGCAGGCATCGCTGCTGGAGATTTTGCGCGAGATACCTGACCATTGTCGCCGGGAAGGCGCAAGCGCTTCGATTTGGCGATGGTTAGCCCCCCAGTCGCGAGAACGTCTAACAATTTCGGCGAAATCCGGATGTGGCTGACGATATTGCCTAAATGCAACGGACTATTCGATAAATCGAAATTTGAGAGAAATTCGAGCGCGACTAGATTTAGTTTCAATGTGATTTCTGCGGCAATTGCAGTCCTGGTTTCCTGAATTCGACATTGAACGGCGGGGGTCACAACTCCATGCTCCTCGTGCCGCCCGATGGGTGAAACAGGCCGCGCTCCTCGACCGGGCCATCGGTTGCGTTATATCGGGAGATTGAGTCCGTCACAGATCGAACTAACTGAGCAGGAAGGAAAGCCGCGCCCTTCAAATGGGGATTACCTTTTGAAAAAAAAGAAGAGTATCTTGTGTTGGTGAGGTGGCAAATGTGGTCTGAACTGCGCGGACTGAAAGACGAGATTGATTTTGGTACACCGCCGCGAGACGGGTCACCCGTACCGCTCGAAATCGATAGCGTCGCGGTCACCGTTCCCGCTGGAAGCTCCGTCATGCTTGCGGCAGCGGCGGCAGGCCGACCCATCCCGAAACTCTGCGCGACCGACATGCTGGAAGCCTTCGGCAGCTGTCGCGTCTGTCTCGTAGAGATCGAAGGCCGCGGCGGGTTCCCGGCGAGCTGCACCACGCCGGTCGTCGAGGGCATGAAGGTCAAGACCCAGACCGTGGCGCTGCAGCGCCTGCGCAAGGGCGTTCTGGAGCTTTACCTCTCCGACTTCCCCGAAAGCGAGATGGCCGACGGGTGGAGCGAGTTCCACGAAACTCTGAAGGCCGAAGGGGTCGCATCCCATCCGTACGGCAAGGGCGGCGCCAATCACTTCGAAGCGCCCGTCGACGCCTCCAACCCCTACTTCCTATTCGATCCCGCCAAATGCATCGTCTGCAGCCGCTGCGTGCGCGCCTGCGCCGAGGTGCAGGGGACCTTCGCAATCACCATCGCCGGCCGCAGCTTCGAATCCAAAGTCGTCGCAAGCCAGGATCAGCCGTTCTTCGAATCGGAATGCGTGAGTTGCGGCGCCTGCGTGCAGGCCTGCCCGAGCCATGCGCTGGTCGAGAAGAGCCTCTTCGAGGGAGAGTACAAACATGCCGAACCCGCTGAAGCCTGAGAAGTCGGTCGTCACGACCTGCGCCTATTGCGGCGTCGGCTGCGGCTTCAAGGCTGAGACGCGCGCGGGCAAGATCGTGCGCATGACGCCTTGGAAAGAAGGCAAGGCGAACCATGGCCACAGCTGCATCAAGGGGCGCTTCGCCTATGACTATTACAATGCGCCCGATCGCGTCCGAACGCCGCTGATCCGCGCCTCTATCGACGACCCGTGGAAGCCGGTGAGCTGGCAGGAGGCGTTTGACTACGCGGCGAGCGCGTTCAGGCGCATCCAGGCCAAATACGGCGTTAAGTCGGTCGGCGCCGTCTCCAGCTCGCGCTGCACGAATGAGGAAATCTTTCTCGTTCAGAAATTTGCGCGCGCGGTGCTCGGCAACAACAATATCGACAACTGCGCCCGCATCTGCCACTCGCCGACGCAATTCGGCCTGACCAACACCGTCGGCGCGGGCGCGGCGAGCCAGCACTTCGATTCTATCCTTCAGGCCGACGTCATCATGGTTGTCGGCGCCAATCCGACCGAGGGCCATCCAGTTTTCGGCTCGCTGATGAAGCGGCGCATCCGCCAGGGCGCGAAGCTCATCGTCATCGACCCGCGCAAGACCGAGACCGTGGAATCCGCCCATTGCAAGGCCGACGTCCATCTTGCGATCCGTCCCGGCACGAATGTCGCGATCCTCGACAGCATCGCGCATGTCGTCGTGCGCGAGAGACTCTACAACGAAGAATTCGTGCGCGCCCGCTGCGAGGTGAACGAGTTCGAGAACTGGACGGCGCTTGTCGGCTCCGACAAATATGCGCCGGAAGTCATCGGGCCGCTCGCCGGCGTCGATCCGGCGGACATCCGCAAGGCGGCGCGGATGTATGCCGGCGGTCCCAACAGCGCCATCTATTACGGCCTCGGCGTCACCGAACATTCGCAGGGCTCGACCGGCGTGATGTGCCTTGGCAATCTCGGCCTCTCCTGCGGCATGCTGGGGCGCGAGGGCGTTGGCGTTAATCCACTGCGTGGTCAGGGCAATGTGCAGGGCGGTAGTTGCCTTGGCAGCTGGCCGCATGTCTTCAGCGGTTACCGCTTCGTCACGGACGATGAGACCCGTTTGAGCTTTGAAGCGGAATGGGGCGTGACCCTCGACGCCGAGCCCGGCCTGCGCCTGCCCAACATGCTCGACGCCGCCGTCGCGGGGTCCTTCAAGGGCATGTACATCATGGGCGAGGATCCGGTGCAGAGCGATCCGAACCAGCACCATGTCATCGCCGCGATGAAGAACATGGAGTGCGTCGTGCTTCATGACCTCTTCCTCAACGAGACGTCGAAATATGCCCATGTCTTCTTCCCCGGCTCCTCGTCGCTGGAGAAGGACGGCACCTTCACCAACGCCGAGCGCCGCGTCTCGCGCGTGCGCAAGGTTGTGGAGCCGCTTGCCGATTATCAGGACTGGGAGATCACCGTAAAGTTCATGAACGCCATGGGCTACAACGTCACCTACAACAATCCCGGCGAGGTGCTGGATGAGATCGCGCGGCTCTCGCCCGCCTATCGCGGCATGAGCTTCGCGCTGATCGACCGCGTCGGCTCGGCGCAATGGCCCTGCGACGAAAACGCGCCGGAGGGCACGGAGGTGCTGCATCGCGTGAAGTTTCCCCGCGCCAACGGGCTCGGCGCCTTCATGCTCACCGAATATGTGCCGACAGCGGAGCGCACCAACGACAAATATCCGCTGCTGCTGACGACGGGCCGCATCCTCTCGCAATACAATGTCGGCACGCAGACGCGGCGCACGCCGAACTCCATGTGGCATCCGGAAGACGTGCTCGAGATCAACGAGCAGGACGCGATGTCGCGCGGCGTGAGCGACGGCCACTGGGTGAAGTTGTCGAGCCGCTTCGGAGAGATCGAGCTGCGCGCGAAGATTTCCGAGCGCGTGAATCCGGGCGTTGTCTACACAACGTTCCACCACGCGAAGTCGAAGGCCAACGCCGTCACATCGGATCTCTCCGACTGGGCGACGAACTGCCCCGAATACAAGGTCACGGCGGTCGATGTCGTTCGCACCAACGGCCCCGCCGCCGACAGCGTGCAGGAGGCGGAAAGGCCGCGTATCGATGAACTGGAGCCGGCGGAATGCGCATGACGCAGTCGCCTTCGCAGGGCGCCGACATTCCTGTCATGGCGCTCGATCGCATCGTTCTGATGGCCAATCAGATCGGCGATTTCTTCGCCCCCTATCCGCCCGAAAGGCGTGCGGAAGGCATCAGGAATCATCTGCGGACCTATTGGGATCCGAGGATGCGCGCCGAGTTGCTGGCGCTGATCGAGACGGGGGGCGCGGGCCTCGCGCCCCATGTCATGGAGGGAGCGAAACTGCTGCTGAACGATACCCATTCCAAGCCCGGCTATTACGGACCGCCGAAGGCTTGATCTGTCGGCGGAGTCGGTCGGTGGGCGAACGGCGGGAGTCGGGGAGGCTCTCTCTCGATAAAATGAAAGTTGAAGGCCTGGTGGCGCAATCAACCGAGAGGCGTTTAATGGAGGATCACGATCAATCGGCGGGCCCGGGAGCGTTCCTTGCACAGGGCGCTGAAGAAAAGAGGGGTCTCCCCAGCCGGCACACAACTGTTGGTCCTACGCGCGCACCACATCGTTCGTTTCTTTACGCCATGGGCCTGTCCGCACGGGAGATCGCCAATCCTTTTGTCGGCGTTGTCACGACTTGGAATGAAGCGGCTCCGTGCAATATCTCGCTGTCTCGCCAAGCGCAGGCGGTGAAGAAGGGCGTCGCTGCAGCCGGGGGCACGCCGCGCGAGTTCACGACTATCGCCGTGACCGACGGCATCGCCATGGGCCATGCCGGCATGAAGGCGTCACTTGTTAGCCGTGAGGTTATCGCGGACTCGGTTGAACTATCGGTCCGAGGTCATTGCTACGACGCGCTCGTTGGACTCGCTGGATGCGACAAGACCCTGCCTGGACTGATGATGGCCATGTTGCGGCTCAACGTCCCATCAGTGTTTCTCTATGGGGGGTCAATCCTTCCGGGACGGTTTCGAGGGAGAGACGTCACGGTCCTTGATGTGTTCGAGGCCGTCGGCGCGCATGCGGCTGGCGCAATAACCGATGCGGATCTCGCCGAGCTCGAAATGGTCGCTTGTCCATCTGCAGGCTCCTGTGGCGGTCAGTACACCGCCAACAGCATGGCCTATGTATCGGAAGCAATAGGCCTCGCGCTGCCCGGGTCCGCCAGCACGCCGGCGCCGTACGATTCCCGCGACCGCTTCGCGGACGCCGCCGGTCGCGCAGTAATGGCGCTCCTCGCGAAAAGGTTACGGCCTCGAGACATTGTTACGCGCAAGGCCCTCGAGAATGCGGCGGCGGTTGTCGCGGCGACCGGCGGGTCGACCAACGCCGCGCTGCATCTGCCGGCGATAGCAAATGAAGCCGGCATCCCTTTTGATATCTTCGATGTTGCGGCGGTGTTCCGGCGGACGCCGCTCATCGCCGACCTCAAGCCAGGCGGTCGCTATCTCGCAAAGGACGTGCACGACGTCGGCGGCGTGCCGGTGGTGCTAAAATCCCTTCTGGACGGCGGCTTTCTGCATGGCGAGTGTTTGACCGTGAGCGGACGAACATTGGCCGACAACCTCGCGGAAATCGAAGTTCCTGAGAACCAGGACGTGGTTGTGCCTACAAAAAGGGCGATCTCACAAACCGGAGGACTCGTCGGGCTTGAGGGCAATCTCGCCCCGGAAGGCGCGATCGTAAAAGTGGCGGGACTGCGAACTTTAGTTTTCTCCGGGCCTGCGCGCGTCTTCGACACGGAGGAGGAAGCCTTTGAGGCCGTAATGCAAAAGCGTTACCGGTCGGGCGAAGTGCTCGTCATACGCTACGAGGGTCCGCGCGGCGGCCCTGGCATGCGCGAAATGCTCTCCACGACGTCGGCGATTTACGGTCAAGGATTGGGAGAGAAGGTCGCGTTGATTACAGACGGCCGCTTTTCGGGAGCTACCCGCGGCCTTTGCGTCGGCCATGTCGGACCGGAAGCCGCCGTCGGCGGACCTATCGCGCTCATAGAGGACGGCGATGTGATCGAAATCGACGCAAGGCGCGGCGCATTGTCGGTGAGGGTCGATGCCGAAACGATGGGCGCGCGCCGTGACCGCTGGCGACCGCGCGAAAACGCATACCAGTCTGGGGCGCTGTGGCGGTACGCGCAGACGGTCGGGCCGGCCGGGAAGGGCGCTGTTACACACCCGGGAGCGGGAGCAGAAAGCCACGTCTATGCCGATATTTGAGAATCGGTCCAGACCTGAGTTCGGGCGATGATGGTCGCCATGTTTGGCGATTTCGATTCTGCTTTTCCCCAAGAAAGTGACAAAGGCATTTTGCTTTCTCCGATGGGTCGTCCTGTGACTACGGACGAAATGATCGTATCTGGTCGTGACGGCTATCAGGCAGTTTGTGCGAAAAGCCGAGGTCATTGCCTTGCCTTATCAGGACAACCTAACCGCGACACCCCGCGCTCGGGGGGGCTCATGATTGGACCATCCAGATACGAATTGCTTGGTTTACTCAAGTGACCAAGAAGGCGGGTGGCCTTAGGTCTTAAACATGGTCGACTGTCATGTCTGGTTTTAGCGACCCGGTGACGATTAGGACTCCGACGCCCGGCGCGGCGACCAGATTGGTCATCCGGCAGCCGGACGATTGGCACGTGCACCTGCGTGACGGCGCCATGCTGGGGACAGTGGTCAACGAAACAGCCCGGCAATTTGCGAGGGCTATCGTAATGCCGAACCTCGTTCCGCCGGTGACGACGGTTGCCGCCGCGGAGGCTTATCGCTCGCGCATTCAGGCGGCGCTCGCGCCGGGTCTCGCGTTCACGCCGCTCATGACCGCGTACCTCACCGACACTATTGAACCAGGCGAAATCGAGCGGGGCTTCGGATCTGGCGTATTCACAGCGGCCAAGCTCTATCCGGCGCACGCGACCACCAATGCCGCGCAAGGCGTGACCGATATCGAGCGCATCTATCCTGTCCTCGAGGTGATGCAGCGACTTGGGATGCCGTTGCTGGTGCACGGTGAGGTCGTTGACCACCGCGTCGACGTCTTCGATCGCGAGGCTGTTTTCATCGAGCGTGTTCTCGCGAAACTTCTCGCGGCATTTCCGGCGCTAAGAGTGGTGTTGGAGCACATAACGACCGAGGAGGCGGTCGCGTTCGTCGAGACCGCCGGACCGAACCTCGGCGCGACGATCACGCCGCATCACCTGGTCATCAATCGAAACGCGATGTTCGAAGGCGGTATCCGCCCGCACCTGTACTGTCTTCCCGTCGCCAAGCGGGAACGGCATCGACTGGCGCTGCGCCGCGCCGCGACATCGGGCAATCCGAAGTTTTTTTTGGGCACGGACTCAGCGCCGCACGCGGTGGATGAGAAGGAGTCCGACTGCGGATGCGCTGGCATTTTCAACGCTCCCGTGGCGTTGGAAACTTACGCCGCGGTTTTCGACGAGGAAGGCGCGCTGGAGAGACTGGAAGCCTTCGCCGCCGAACATGGTCCCCGCTTCTACGGTCTTTCCCTCAATACGGGCTCCATCGTCCTCGAACGGATATCGCGACGAGTGCTCTCAACCATGGTTGTCGCCAACACTCGCATCATACCATTTCAGGCGAACGCTACCCTCGCCTGGACGTTCCGCGGGCGATCCATCGGCGGTTACTAGCATGGCCGAATCGCGCCATCCCTACGCGGGTCGAACGGCCGTGATCGCCACGATGCACCGCAAAGGAAGAGGCCGTTGCGCCCGCGCTCATGTCGACGCTCGGCTTAATCGTCACGTCAACGCCTGGACTAGATACTGATCAACTTGGCACGTTCTCTGGAGAGATTCCGCGCGAGGGCACGATGCTCGACGTCGCCTTGCGCAAAGCGCGTTTGGGCATGAGCGCCGCAGGTGTGCCGCTTGGGCTTGCGAGTGAAGGCTCATTTGGTCCGCATCCCGCTATTCCGTATATTCCTGCGGGCATGGAGCTCCTGGTCTTTGTCGATGACGAGAGGGGAATTGTTGTCACCGAAAGCTTAGTCGCCGAGAAGACGAATTATGATCATCTGGTCATCTTGCCCGGGGCAGCATCCGAGGCGTTTTTGCAAAGGATCGGTTTTCCGACCCATGGGCTGATCGTGCGGCCGAACGAAGGTGAGGTGGCGTCTGCTCTCGCTAAGGGCATTGTCGACCCCGACCGCTTAAGGCGCGCCATTGAAGCAGCCGCTGCTGTATCATCGGATGGCCGGGCGCGCATGGAGACGGACATGCGCGCTCATTTCAACCCGACGCGGATGGAGAGTCTTGCCATTTTGGCCGAACGCCTGGCGCAGCGCTTGGCGCGGCAATGCCCGGCCTGCGGCGCGCCGGGTTTTGGTCGGACCGGATCTCGCGCGGGTTTGGTCTGCGAAGACTGCGGCGCGCCCACTGAGTTGGTCCTTGCGGAAATATTAGGGTGTCCCGCTTGCGATTATACGGAAGAGCGCTCTCGAGGCGATGGACTGCAGCGCGCGCCGGTTCAGCACTGCCCTCTGTGCAACCCATGATGCATTGTGAGAATACCCAGCTCCCGGACCTTCCGGTGACACTGACCCAGTGTCACTTTCCTCGCAGGATTCTCCGTGAGGTGGAGAGCAAGCTTCGCCGGTGACGCGGTCACGCGCACCGTTTCAGCAAGAGGATCTGTGGCCTTGTGGGATCGACCCCTTGACGGACCATCTTCGGCCTCATGGCTTCGCACTGGAGGGTCTGCGCGCGCGCTGCATCCGCAGTAGATTGATCTTTCGCTTCACCGAATGGAGTATCTTCGCGAGATCCGGGCCGATTACGACCCCATGCGAGTTTTTTTGAAACAAATTCTTAGACATTTTGAAACTTTGCAACGCTGGAAATCCGCCTAGACTGGCAAAGACATGCAATCCTTTACGCACTCAGACGCCAAAGTAATGGCTCGAATGAATCGCGTAAAGTTGAGGAGCGGACATCACGACGAGGGATGGAGGCCAAATGAAGGGCATTTGCGATGGATTTGCGCAACATATGTTGAATCTCAGGAGATTTCGGCGGTCTTGTCGGTGCGATCTTCGCTACGAAATGCGTAAGGACAATATTTGGTGAAACATATTCTAGAGGGGCTCGAACGGCGGCGCGCGTCCGCGCGGCTTGGCGGAGGCCAAAAGCGGATTGAAGCGCAGCACGCCCGCGGCAAGCTCACGGCGCGAGAGAGAATCGAACTGCTGCTCGATCACGGCTCGTTCGAAGAATTCGACATGTTCGTCGCCCATCGCTGCACCGATTTCGGCATGGATCAGGGCGAGAAAATCTCGGGCGACGGCGTCGTCACCGGTTGGGGGACGGTCAACGGACGCGCCGTCTTCGTCTTCGCCAAGGATTTTACCGTCTTCGGCGGCTCACTCTCCGAGACTCACGCGCAAAAGATCACCAAGCTGCAGGACATGGCGCTGAAAAATCGCGCCCCGATCATCGGCCTCTTTGACGCGGGCGGCGCACGCATCCAGGAAGGCGTTGCGGCGCTCGGCGGCTATGGCGAGGTCTTCCAGCGCAATGTGCTGGCCTCGGGCGTCATTCCGCAAATCTCGGTGATCATGGGCCCATGCGCCGGCGGCGACGTTTACTCGCCGGCGATGACGGACTTCATCTTCATGGTGCGCGACACGAGCTATATGTTCGTGACCGGACCCGACGTCGTGAAGACCGTGACGAACGAGACCGTCACGGCGGAAGAGCTCGGCGGCGCTTCGGTGCATACGACCAAAAGCTCGATCGCCGATCGCGCATACGACAACGACGTCGAAGCGCTGCTGCAGATGCGCCGGCTGATCGATTTTCTGCCCTCATCAAATCTGGAGGAGCCGCCGGAATGGCCGGCGTTCGACGAGGCGGACCGCATGGACGATTCGCTCGATACGATCATTCCGGATAATCCCAATAAGCCATACGACATCAAGGAGCTCATCCATAAGGTCGTCGACGAGGCTGACTTCTTCGAGATTCAAGAAGCGCACGCCCGCAATATTGTGATCGGCTTCGGCCGCATCGAAGGGCGCACGGTCGGTTTCGTCGCCAATCAGCCCCTCGTGCTCGCCGGCGTGCTCGACATCGACGCCTCCAAGAAGGCGGCGCGTTTCGTGCGTTTTTGCGACTGCTTCAACATTCCGATCGTCACCTTTGTCGACGTGCCGGGTTTTCTGCCCGGCACCGCCCAGGAATATGGCGGATTGATCAAGCATGGCGCGAAGCTGCTGTTCGCATACGCCGAAGCGACGGTGCCGAAAGTGACCCTCATCACGCGCAAGGCGTTCGGCGGCGCCTATGCCGTCATGTCCTCGAAACATCTTCGCGGCGACGTCAACTACGCCTGGCCGTCGGCGCAGATCGCCGTCATGGGCGCGAAGGGCGCCGTCGAAATCATCTTCCGCGCCGACATTGGCGACGTAGATAAAATGGCCCGCCGCATCAGCGAGTATGAACAGCAATTTCTGTCGCCTTTTGCGGCGGCAGAAAGAGGTTACGTCGATGCCGTGGTTGCGCCGCGGGACACGCGAAAGCGAATCGCTCGCTCACTCGCCCTGCTCCGTGGAAAGGGTTTTGAGAATCCGAGGAAGAAGCATGATAATATCCCGCTATAGCATCTGTTTTGGCTTGTATATGGCTCGTTCGAACGGGGAAGCCAAATAACGTTGTCTGCGTTGCGATCACGCGCGAACTCTCCGCCTTCGTTTGGTGATCGCGACGAATGATGCCCTCTTCGCCGTCGCCTGACGGCTTGGCCCGTAAAGGCATGGCGGAACCACGCACGCGAGCACGAACATCTGCGCCTGGCGGAGACGGTGGCGCGGTATTGCAACGCTCGCTGTGATTGTGCGGCCGGCAAAAATCGACGCTCGGCTTGAGGCAGAGCCAGGCCCGAGACCAATACGCGGTCTTACGCCAACCGCGCATCAGAGTCCGATCAACCGGCGTCTCGAGGCTCCCGCCTCCGGTTATGTGGCCACATGGCTTCGACCGCCGCCGCGTTGAAAAAGGACATGAGAAAATCGCGCCGAGCCCGCCGCTTCAACCATTCTCAAGGGTCGTCGTGCGAAGGAAGGAGGATCACTTCGGCGGAGATTCTATCCTGCGCGAGACGCGCGGCCCTCGCACGCAAGGTGGACGGCTCGCTATGAACCAAAAAAATCGTCGTGCGCGACGCCGCAGCGGAAGCCACAGCGCTTCATCGCGATGAAACTGTCGGGCGTCACGGACAGCGAGTCGATTCCGCACTCAACGAGGAACTCGGCGAATTCCGGACGGGCGCCTTTGTATGGGCGCGCCCCGACGGCGGGGCGCGCCCATACAAACGAAAAACGAGTTCGTCATTATGAAATAGATTATTCGATAAAGAGAAATTTAAACAAGGTTTGCGCGCGTCTAGTATTAGGCGAGTAATTGTTACGTCGAGGGGAATTTGTCTCTTTTTCCGAGTCGGGCAGCGACATCTTCGGGCTGGCGTCACGCATGATGCGGTGCTGATGAGTCAGGAAACCGGCGGCATGACGCTGCGCAGGGCAAGCGCGCCGACGGACGCGCCGAGCGTGGCGCAGGCGATCGGCGCCATTATGGCGGAAGTTTCGGAGGGCGCATGGCGCTGACAGTTTTGCGCGGCGGCCATATCGTCGATCCGGCGACCGGCCAGGACGCGATCGGCGACGTGTGGTTCGAGGACGGCCGCATCGTCGAGCGGCCCGACGGGCGCAGCGCCGACAAGGAGATCGACGTCTCCGGCCATATCGTCATGGCCGGCGCGATCGATATCCATTCGCACATCGCCGGCGGCAATGTGAACACGGCGCGACTGCTGCTGCCGGAGCTGCATCGCGCGATTCGCGCGCGGCTCGCCGACACGCCGCTGTCGACTGCCAAATGGTCGAGCTACGAGACCGGCCGTCTCTACGCCCAGATGGGCTTCACCACGGTCGTCGAGCCGGCGATGGCGCCGCATCACGCGCTGCAGACCCATCTCGAATTCAACGACGTGCCGATCATCGACAAGGGCGCGCTCACCGTGCTCGGCAATGACGACTTTCTGCTCGGCATGTTGCGCGACGGCGAGACGGACGGCGCGATCAACGATTATGTCGCGCAGACCGTCGAGAACACCCGTTCGCTCGGCCTCAAGTGCATCAACCCCGGCGGCGTCGAAGCCTTCAAGGAGAACATGCGCGCCTTTGGGCTGGACGATGTGGTGCCGTTTTACGGGCTGACGTCGCGCCAGATTTTCCAGGCGCTGCAGAAGTCGACTCAGGCGGTGGGCATCGCCCATCCGCTGCATCTGCACATGAACAATCTCGGCCTTGCCGGCAATATCGACACGGCGCTCGCGACGATCGACGCGGCGCAGGGGCTGCCGCTGCATCTCGCGCATGTGCAGTTCTACGCCTATGGCAAGGAAGGCAAGAACGGCTTCTCGTCGGCCGGCGCGCTCTTCGCCGAGAAGATCAACGCGAATCCAAATGTTTCCGTCGACGTCGGCCAGGTGATGTTCTCGGACACGGTGACGATTTCGTCCGACGTTCTGAAACAGTTTAACAGCCTGCCCGGCGCGATCCCGAAGAAGGGCGCGATCTTCGACGGCGACGCCAATGGCGGCGGCATCGTGCCCTACGTCTATAAGGTTTCAAATTACTACAACGCCATCCAATGGGCGGCGGGCCTCGAGCTCTTCCTGCTCATTGAAAATCCCGAGCAGGTGTTCTTCACCACCGACCATCCGAACGGCGGTCCCTTCACGACCTATCCGGAACTCTTCGCGCTGCTGATGAGCGCTGATCTTCGCGCGCAGCATCTTGCGCGCCTTCCGGCTGAGGTGCTGGAGCACACCACGCTGCCGTCGATTTCGCGCGAATACACGCTTTACGAAATCGCGCAGATGAGCCGCTCCGGCGCCGCGAAGCTCTTTGGCTTTGTCGATCGCGGCCGGCTCAGTCCAGGCGCCGTCGCCGACATCGCCGTTTATAAACCCGGACGCGACGTCGCCGGCATGTTCCGGCGCGCGGCCCTCGTGTTCAAGGATGGCGCTCTCGTCGTGCGCGATGGCCAAGTCTCGCATTACACGCGCGGCAAGACGCTGCATATTCGCCCGCGCTACGATGGGCAGATCACGAAGCGTCTCGATTCCTATTACGACGAGCTTTACGGCCTGCCGCGCAGTATTTTCGACGTGCCCGACGCGGCGCTGCCGCACAAGGACGCCTTTGCGGAGGTTCCATGCCGGATATAATTCGCAACGGCGTGACGATTGACGACAATTTCGCCGAAGCCTTCCCCATGAGCGGAGGGGTATGCGCTTTATGCTATCGACGACAGCGGCGCTCTGGACGGTGGCATCGAGATAAGGATGCCCATGCAATCGACGGGCGCTTCTCGGGCGCTACACGGAGCGTCCGAGAGGACCTTAGAGTTGAATGAAGAGGACACTGCGCCGATGTTACACTTCGATAAGTGCCTTCTGCTCTTGGTTCGATCTGGTAGTGACATTCCCCGCGCTTGCTGGGAAGCCGGAGAGTTTCTAGCGTTTCGCGCGCGATTCCCAACAAGTCATGAGGAGCACCATCCGGAGTTTGTCGGAATATGGGTCGACCCGTTGGTGGTCGATTCACCCCCCGAGCTTTTGGGTCGCACCTCGGCATATGGCCATCGTGCATTCCGGATCCGCGAGTCCTTCGGCTCGAGTGGGATATGGCTATTGTGTTGGCTAGATGCTGTACATGGAAGCACCTCAGCGGATCTCGGAGCTTTACGTGAATCGTTGGTGTTAGCCTTGGTTGAACATCAGGCACTTCACCAACATCATACTACTCCGCAGTTCGCTCCAGTCTTCGATGCGGCCGATGGGTTGGCGCATATTTGTCTTCAGACCGAGCGGCTACGAACATTGTTTGCAGAAATAATTGGCGAGCCCCTCACATGGAACAGAACGACTGGATCCATACGGCGTGTGGACGAATTCGAGCACGCAGAGGCCAGCAGCGAAGTTGACGACTGATCTGAATTAAACTTTATGAATTGATCGCGTTTTCTGCGGTCAGGCGAGTCCCCGCCTAAGCGGAGCGGGATCTAGCGCCAGAGTTCTAGGCGCGATCGAATAGGAGCCCCGAATGAGAATTAGAGAAATGTCGGCGGCGGTGGTCGCGCTTGCCGGCCTCTTCCTTCCGCTTGAACCCGCGATGGCGCGCGACCGCTTTGAGTTCGGAAATCCGCGCGCTCATTCCGGCGCTCATGGAATCAAGAACCATCGCCACAATGGCGTCTGGATCGATAATGACCGCGGACATTGGGGCGCAGATCGCGGCCGGCGCTGGGGCCATAGCCACGATCACTTCAGCCCGCGGGGACATGGCGGCCATCACTGGGGCTGGTGAGGCGCGTGGCGCGGAGTCCGACCGTTTTCGAGTCAAGGCGGGACGCTTTACGCTTTAGAAACGTCACCGGACGGCGGCTTCCCAAGCAGGCGCTTGAGTTGTGCGACAACGGCTTCGATCAGTCCGCTGCGGGCGCGCCGGGTCGATCTCGACGGCCGCCATATTCGCCATCACCTTGGCGAGATTACCGGTGGGAAGCCCCGCGCTGACCTCAATGCAGGATCGCCACTTATAAAGCTTTGGCAGTCGCCACGACTGCATCCGTCAATGCCCGCAGTTCTGCATCCTGAATGTTCAGCGCGGGAGTGAGGTAGATGCAGTCCGTCAACGTGCGAATCCATACGCCCTGCGCGAGCAGACTGGTTCGGACCCTTGCGTGATCCAACGGGCTATTGAATTGCACGACACCAATCGTCCTAGCACTCGTACATCGATGACTCTTGGTAGATCACGGCAGGGTTCAAGGTCGCGCTTCAGCGCGAACTCTACTCGCTGCGCCTGCTCCAACCTGGGCTCGCTCTCGAATAGATCCAGAGATGCGTTCGCGGCGCTGCAAGCGAGGGGATTTGCCATATAGGTCGGGCCATGCATGAGGGCTTTCTGGTGATCGTCGGACCAGAACGCCTCGAAAACATGAACACGAGCGAGCGTGGCCGCCAACGTAATTGTGCCTCCAGTCAGCCCTTTCCCGATACACCGGTGAAAATCTCGTCGGCGATCATAATGATGTCATGTTTTGTGCAAAGATCTCGCACACTCCGCAAGGTCGCCGCATCATGAAATTTCATGCCTCCCGCGCCCTGCACAATGGGCTCGATGATAACAGCAGCGATACGATCTCGCTCACGTCTCAGCAAATCATCTAGGGCTGTCTGTGTCTCCTTGTCGCGGGGGAGATCGGCCAAAAAATTCTTTGGAAGGTAATTCCCGAAGTGGCTGTGCATGCCCTCGTCCGGATCGCAGATCGCCATGCACGCAGTTGTGTCCCCATGGTAGCCATGGCGAAAGTGGACAAATTTTGTGCGCCCCGTTTCTCCCTTGTTCAACCAGTACTGCACAGCCATCTTGAGCGCAACTTCTACCGCGACCGAACCTGAATCGACGAAAAACACCCGGGTAAGATCGCCGGGAGAAATCGCGGCGATCCGTTTGGCGAGACGCAGTGCCGGTTCGTGGGTTATTCCTCCAAACATGATATGTGGCATACGCTCCATCTGCGTGCACATAGCAGCCAGAATGTGCGGATGATTGTAGCCATGACATGCCGTCCACCAGGAACCTACGCCGCCGATTAACTCGCGTCCGCCTGCAAGTCGAATGCGTGCGCCGCGTGTTGCGTCAGCGAGCAAAGGCCGCGGCTCGGCTTTCATTTGGGTGTAAGGCAACCAAATATTGGCGCCATCGACACCTCCCCCATCCTCCTCACTATACGAGTGCCCGTCGTTGGAGCAGATCATGCAATTTCTCTAGGATTTACTTCCATAAATGGCGCGCGGTCTCCAGCTCATGACATTTTAGCCTTCACCAATTAGCGGTGGTGCTAGAAATAGCCTTCACGCTTCTTTTGCTCGAGCGAACCGCCGTCCTCGCCGTCGCTGATGCGCCCCTGCCGCTCAGAGCATTTCGAACGCAATGTTTCCTCGACGACGGTTTCGATATCGGCCGCTTCGGACACGATCGCGCCGGTGACCGGCCAGCAACCGAGCGTCCGAAAGCGGACTGTCTTCATCACGACCTGCTCGCCGGGCTGGAATCGCATCCTGCTTTCGTCGTCGACGACGACGAACGAACCCTTTCTCTCGACGACTGGCCGCGGCGACGCGAAATAGAGCGGCGCCAGTTCGATCTTGTGCATCAGCACGTAATCCCACAAATCCGCCTCGGTCCAGTTTGACAGCGGAAACACCCGGGCCGATTGCCCTTTGCCGAGGCGCAGATTGAACTGACGCCAGAACTCGGGCCGCTGCTGACGCGGATCCCAGACGTGCTTGTCGCTGCGCACTGAAACGATCCGTTCCTTTGCCCGCGACCGCTCTTCGTCGCGCCGCGCGCCGCCGAAAATCACATCGTATTTTCCGTGATCAAGCGCCGCTTTCAGCGGCTCGGTGCGCATGAGCAGCGTATATCGGTCGCCATAATCAAACGGGTTTATGCCGGCGGCGCGCCCGTCTTCGTTCGCATGGGCAATCAGCGTGAAGCCATGCGTTAGCGCGAATGAATCGCGAAAGTCGATGAGGGCTCGGAACTCCCAGGTCGAGTCGATATGCAGCAGCGGGAATGGCGGCTTGGCTGGATAAAAGGCGCGGAGCGCGAGATGCGCGAGCACGGTTGAATCCTTACCCGCTGAAAACAGCATCACCGGTCGTTCGGCTTCGGCTACGGCTTCACGAAGAATATGGATGGACTCCGCCTCGAGCCGGGAAAGATGAGAAATTTGGCCCTTCAAAACGACGCCTTTCCTCTCACCCACAGCGGAGCCCTTTGCGGTCGACCGCCGAGCGATCGGCCGACCCGGCGCCGGTCGCCAGTACTCGCCAATCACGCCGATTCGGAGACGCGTGCGCCTTCGCGCGCCGCGGCGATCGCCTCGCTGAATGTCTTGAGCCCGGGCTTTGGCGCCATAACGAGCGCCGCCATGTTGCCGGGCGCATGTTCGTTCTTCCACATCTTGGTGTGGGCGAGGGGAATCTTCTCCCAGGAAAAGACTTCCGACATGCAGGGGTCGATGCGGCGGTCCAGGACGAAGCGATTGGCGGCCGACGCCTGCTTCAGATGCGCGAAATGCGAACCCTGAATGCGCTTCTGCCGCATCCAGACATAGCGGGCGTCGAAGGTGAGGTTGAAGCCGGTCGTGCCGGCGCAGAACACCACCATGCCGCCGCGCTTCACCACGAGGCAGGAGACCGGGAACGTCTGTTCGCCCGGATGTTCAAAGACGATGTCGACGTCCTTCTTGCCGGTGATGTCCCAGATCGCCTTGCCGAAGGCGCGGGCGTTCTTGGTCCATTCATTGAACTCGGGCGTGTTGACCTTCGGCAACTGGCCCCAGCATTTGAAGTCCTTGCGATTGATGACGCCCTTGACGCCAAGCGACATCACGTAGTCGCGCTTGCTCTCATCCGAGATGACGCCGATGGGGTTGGCGCCCGAGGCGGCGCAGAGCTGGACGGCGAACACCCCAAGGCCGCCGGAGGCGCCCCACACCAGCACATTGTCGCCCGGCTTCAACTGGTGCGGCGCGTGGCCAAAGAGCATGCGATAGGCGGTGGCGAGCGTTAAGGTGTAGCAGGCCGCCTCCTCCCAGGTGAGGTGCTTCGGGCGCTCCATGAGCTGGCGGTCCTGGACGCGGCAGAACTGGGCGAAGGAGCCGTCCGGCGTCTCATAGCCCCAGATGCGCTGCGAGGGCGAGAACATCGGATCGCCGCCGTTGCACTCCTCGTCGTCCCCATCATCCTGGTTGCAGTGGATGATGACCTCGTCGCCGACCTTCCAGCGCTTCACCTTGGAGCCGACCGCCCAGACGATGCCCGAGGCGTCGGAGCCGGCGACGTGATACGGATTCTTGTGAACGTCGAGCGTCGACACCGGCTCGCCCAGCGACGCCCAGACGCCGTCGTAATTGACGCCGGCCGCCATCACGAGCACCAGCACGTCGTGGCTGTCGAGTTCCCAGGTCGGCAAGACCTCGAGCTGCATGGCGGTCTCCGGCGGCCCATGCCGCTCCTTGCGGATCGCCCAGGCGTACATGTTCTTCGGCACATGCCCGAGCGGCGGAATCTCGCCCATCTCATAGAGGTCTTTCTTCTTGGTCAAATTTCCGTCTCCTTGACGAGTTGCGCTGGTCGAAAGGCGCCGCCTTTTGGCTGGCGGCGCGGCATTTAGTTTGACGCCCTTCCAATGGAGAGCCGTCGAACTGGGAATGAGGGAAGACCGGCTCTCCGGCGAACCGGGAACAAATTCTATTGCTTGGCATATTGCTCGAATTCGGCGACGCGAAAGCTCGCATTGAAGGTCGCGCGCAATGTTTCCCGCGTGAGAAGGGCGACGAACGGAAGTCGGCCGAGAACGCGCGCGCCGCCCATGGTCCCGATCGTGGCCTGGGTGTTCTCGTTCTCCTCGCCGACGAAGGCGACGCCAAGCAACGCAATATTCCGTCGCCGCAGCGCCTCGATCGACAGGAGGCTGTGATTGATGGTTCCGAGAGACGTTCGCGCCACGAGAATGACGGGAATTCTCCAACGCGCCAGCATGTCGATCGTCGGAACTCGAAGGGTCAACGGCGTCATCACGCCGCCGGCGGTTTCAATGACGAGCGGACGATCGCATTGGGGTAGCGCGAGGCGTTCTGGATCAATCTCGACGCCGTCGATTTCGGCTGAATAATGCGGCGAGACCGGTGTGTTCAGGCGCCATTTTTCGGGCAGCACGCGCGCCGGTGAAAGCCCGGATAGCCGGGCGACGGTTTGCGAATCCGTCTCGCCGTCGAGACCAGACTGCACGGGTTTTCAGTAATAGGCGTCGAGCGCCTGGGCGAGCGCGGCGGAGAAGATCGTCTTTCCCACCCCCGTGTCGGTTCCGGCGATCACGAAACTCGTCACTAGTCGATGCCTCCCTCAGCTTAGTTGCGACGGCACGGTGTCGTAGCCGACCCTCAGTGCGCGCAATGCGCGGAATGTTACGACTGCGCCACAAACCGCACACTCCGGCGCTGCAAAACAGACGATCGCAGCAGGAAATGTATCGATCCAGTTCCCATCGAAAGGCTAGGCAAACATCGTGGGTCTGAAAAATTCAAACTTTAGAACGGGTCATTCGAAATAAGCTAACAGAATCATGTGTGACGCCCGAACTCGTTGAGCCGGTGGCGGCAGCGCGCGGCTAGACGCTGTTCGTAGTGTCGTCCGCCACGGCTCGCCAATCGCCAAACGTATGATAGCTGCGTATCGTATCCCCCACGTCGTCGAAGCAGTAAAGGTGGAGCCAACGATTGTTCACGAGATCGCGAACGGTATCGTTCTTACGGATAATCTCCTCGATTGCGGCTTCCGGCGCTTCGATGAAAACATTGAGCCGCAATGGCTCGTGAATGAAGCGCTTGCCGTCATGGACGGACTGCCATGGCAGGCCCACCTTAAGATCGCCAGCGTTTCCCTCAAGAACGCCAATCTGGCCCACGACGTTGTGCAGCGTCTTATTGCCGCTGCCGAAGACGCGATTGTTCACCGTCGAACCGAAATATTGGAGGTTAATCCAGCTCGCAACGACCATCGGCGCCGTCATGATCAGCTCCAGCACGCTATATCCGTCATCCTTCGTGTGGTCATAGCTGTGCAAGAATGCGCGCCCGCCGAGATCGAGCCCCCGCGTGCGCTCGCGCCGCGCGGCGATAAACGCCGCATTGCCGGCGAGACCCCATTCGGGACGAACCTGTGACCAGTCGCGGCTGCGCGCGACAATCTTCGCATCGATCCCTTCCTGTCCGGCGAGCCCGAGGATCACGGAGCGCTCCATGCGAGCCAGCGAAGAGGCTTTAGCCAGCCAGGCTTTGAGTTCGCTAATGTCCTTGGTGTGCGACCTAGGGGCCTTTTCGACGTCATACAGTCGCACCTCGTCCGTCGTCGTATCGTGCAAGGCGCCTAGGAACCATGTGTCATGCGGAATATGGATTCCCTTGAGCGCAAGGCCTTCTCGCACATGGGCGTCATTGAGGATGGTCGCGGCGACTCGGGCATTGGCTTCGCCCGTGTGTCCGCCGCATGCGCCGCAATCAAGCCCCGTGGCATGCGGGTTATTAACAGTCGTGCTTCCATGCCCGGCAAGCATCACCAGACGCGCGAAATTCTCCGTCATCGACATGGCCTTGAGAACGGCCACCGCCATGGCGACGCGCTGACTCTCCGTGAAGCCGGTGTTGCGTCCACCGACAATCCGCGGCTCAACGCTCGGGCCCACACGCTCGATCACGGCGCGATCAAGGCCATCGAGATTGGGATGCGGCGCGACGCGCGTCAGGCCCAGACTGTCGGAGAGGATCTTGCCGGCGTAGAGGAATGCCGCCGATTCGACGAAGGCGAAGGAGGAGACTGCGGAAAGCTTGAACGCCTTCCAAGCCTTGCTCGCACGACGCCGGAGCAGACGAAGACCAAGAACCTCTTCCTTTTCTTCCTCGGATGCCTCGCCTACCGCTTCGCATACGATGAAAGCCGGCCTCAGGAGTACCGGACATTGTGCGCCGCCCTTGCTGTGGCCGATCGGCACATACTCGATCGGGAAACCGAAGAAGCCCGCGAAGCCGATAGTTTCCACTTGCGGGCAAACGGTCTCTAGTGCGCGGCGGTAGATTTCAGAGCGGACGTCAATGCAAAACGCCGCCTGCAGAACTGCGCGTTCCTTCTCGCGCCTTTTAGTCCGCTTCATATTTTCATGCAGTCTTGCGACAAGCCGCCGCTGAAACGCGATTTCATAAGCGTCCTGCAGGATGAGATCGATGGTGAGATCGGCATCGTTATTAAGGCATTCATCCTGCGGCTTCGCGGCGGCGATACGCATCGCTTCCGACCATGCGGAAGAGAAGGCTGCGTCGGAACGGGACTGGAACAGGCCATATCCATAAGCAACACGAATGGCCAGGAGCTGCGTCAGCGTGTCGTTGGGTTCGCCATAAAGCTCCGAATTCCAGACCAGATACCGCGCATAGGCCGCCCAGCCGCCAATGTCGAAGAGCGTCCGGTGCAGATAGTCGTCGATCGCGCGATCGGCAATTCCTAGTTTTTCGATCACGGCCCCGATGGTTTCCACTGGGTCATCAGGCAATGCGACAATGGCGCGGCGGAATCCACGCACACCCATGGCTTCTGGATTGCGATCATAGCGCGCGGCGGCGCGCCAGGCGGCATAAGGCTTCATGTCGCGATTGGGCATACGCCAACTAGCCTGGCCGTCATCAAAATAGGCCGCGCACCACCGCGAAATATCGTCGATCATAAAGCCGACCAGCGACGCTTGCCGGTCTCCATCGGCAAGCGCGTCGAGCACCTCGGCCACCGTCGCAATCGCCGCATGATTGGGGGCGTCAGCTTTTGCAGCACTCGCCGCCGCCTCCTTCAGTGCGGCGACGTCAGCCGGCCCGTCAGTTGTGTTCGACGATCTAGCGAGCGCGGCTTCAAGGTCGGCGTCTGAAATAGCGCCGGCCTCGATCGCTTGCCGGTAAAAGCCGCGCGGCATGAGCATTCGGGTTTTTGCCACACGCTTGAGGGTCGCCGCGGTGCTGGCGAACGACTGGTTAGCAAAGCCAAGAAACGGATTGACGGCGACAAAATGCTTCAGCGGCCAAAGCGGAGCGATCTTGTGACAAGCGCGGTCGATCGCCACTTGCAGCAGCTTGCGCCTGGCCGGCGAGTCGGAGAATCGCGGAAATTCTTCCGGCGCTAGATCGAGTGACGCCGTATCGGTGATAGTGTCTTTCAGTTCGCTTTTGAGCTGGAACATGCTTGCTCTCCGGCGTCATCAGTTGGGTTGGACGGCGGGTGGCCGGCGCCGCCAGAATCTCAACACAAGCCGGTTCGCGATGGTATTGAGATAAAGACCCTGCGAAAGGTGGACATAGGCCGCTTGCCAGACGGGCTCTTTGGCGTGCCACGCAATGACATTTTGAAACACCGTCACGGCGCAGAAGGACAAGATCACGCTCGCGAAAATGAGATAGCCCACAAAGCCATGAATAGACATGGGGGCGGGAAGGCTAGAGGCCATCAGCCGCTCGGCGGCCTCGTGCAAGGTGAAGAAGGCGACGGCTGCCAGAGCGGCAAGCGAAATGGTCTTGCCGATCACATAGCCGCTCGGCCGCTCGTCGATAGCGTTGGCGACCATATGCGCCAGCCCCATCATCAAGATCATTGCAAGAGCCAGGGCGCCGGGCTTCTCGCTGAAGCTCGCGCCGAAGAGCGGGCTGACAACGAAGGCCACCGCGATGGTTGCAACGAGCGCGAGTCCGAAGCGCTCCGGATGTGGCTGCCCGCCGGGGCTCGGCGTCCATGAGGCGCGCGCGAGATCGATGATGCTGCCCGACGAAAGGAAGGCGTGCGCCTTGTAGAGCGAATGGGCGACGATATGCAGGATTGCAGCGGGGAAGGCGCCGAGCCCACATTCGACCATCATAAAGCCCATCTGCGCGACAGTAGAATAAGCGAGCGACACCTTCACCGAGGTCTGGGTCAGCATGACGACCGAGCCGAACAGAGCCGTCGCGCCACCAACAACCGCGAGCAGATGCAGCGCCCCATGAGAGAGCGCCACGAGATCCGCAAGTCGAAGCACAATGAAGCCGCCGGCATTGATGACGCCCGCATGCAGCAAAGCGGACACCGGTGTCGGCGTCTCCATGACCTCGATCAGCCAGCCATGGGTTGGCAATTGCGCGGATTTCAGCAGCGCCGCCATGACAATCAGAACCGCGGCGGTTGTGACGTTGGCGTCGTAGGCGCGCACTATCTTCGCTTGCGCTAAGAGCGCGGAAAATTCAAGCGTGCCAAATGTCGATAGTAGAAGGGTGGCGGCGCCGATGAGACATAAGTCAGCGATACGACTCGCAATGAATTTCTTTTTCGCAGCGAGTTGTGCGGCGGGACGCTCGCCACAAAAAAGTAAGAGCTTGTTGAGCCCGATGCTCGTCGCAATCAAGGCAGCGATGAGCTGGACAAGATTGCCGGAGATCACCGCGGCGAGCACTGCGGCGAGCGTCAGAGCTATGAATTTTAGAAAGCGTCCATGGTTTGGGTCGCCGTCAAGGTAGTTTCGACTATAGTAAAGGACGATCAATCCGATGAAGGAGACGAGCACCAGCATCGTCGCCGAAAGCGCATCGACATAGACGCCGATGCCGACACCGCTGACGCCAAGCGTGACGCTGACCAAGGGACCATGAAGCGCGACGATTGCTGTGGCGCACAGCGCAACGGCGAGGGCCATCGATGCTGCAAGCAGCGTTCTTCTCGCCATCTGGTCGGGCGCGGCATTGGCCTGTCCGGACGGCGTCATCCCGACCCACGCGAGCGACAGCGGCGCCAATAGTACAGACCAGCTTGCAAGTTGAACCATGACCGGCTCCATCAATGTCGACGGAGCGGAAGCTAGATCAAGCCCATCGTTCTGAAAAATGCTATTATTGCAATCCACCATTCTGTTTGATAGAACGATGTATGGCTTTCCTGAACTATCACCACCTGCGGTATTTTTGGGCAATCGCCAACGAGGGCGGCCTAACGCGAGCAGCGAAATTGCTCAACGTGTCGCCGTCCTCCTTGTCCGTCCAACTCAAGTCGTTGGAGGAACAACTCGGTCAACCACTATTTGAGCGGGACGGCCGCGCTCTGCGATTGACTGAAGCAGGTCGTGTCGCGCTCGACTATGCCAATACGGTCTTCAAGTCCGGCGAGGAATTGCTGAGCACGTTTAAAAGTTTGAGTCTCGGTGATCGGCATATGTTGCGAATCGGTTCCGTCGCAACGCTGTCGCGCAACTTTCAGATCGAGTTCCTCAAACCCCTCATCGACCGTCACGATGTGGAGCTCCAGCTAAAATCCGGGACATTGAACGAGCTTCTTCAAAAGCTCGAAGCCCATGCGCTCGACCTCGTGCTGTCAAATCAGCCTGCCACGATGGACATGAATTTCGAATGGCAGAATTTGCTCGTCGCGGAACAGGCAGTCAGCATTATCGGTCATCCAAATCTGTGGAATGGAAGGAAGGCAACCGCGTCGACGTTCCAGTTCCCCAACGATCTCACACAGGTTCCGATCGTTCTCCCCGCGCGGGGCGCAGCGATCAGAATAGCCTTCGACCGTATCCTCGAAGAAGCTGGAATCAGTCCGATCATTCTGGCGGAGGTTGAAGACATGGCGATGCTTCGTCTCATCGTCAGAGAGAGCCACAGCGTAACGCTCGTGCCGCCAGTCGTTGTCAGGGATGAACTTGAGTCCGGCGTTCTCGTCGAACATTGCAAGCTTGAACGGATAAGGGAGTCCTTTTACGCCATCACGCGAAAGAGGCGCTTTGCAAATCCCTTATTGACGGAACTAGTTGGCTCGCGACTACCCATCAGTTAAGCGCTCTACCAGGGAAGACATGCCGCGAATTATCGCCGCCACCGCCGGATTCCTCTGATTGGCGACGGCGAAAACGCGTTCCTGAACGCCCTCTATTTCAGCCACGAAATCGAGTCCATAGCGCTCAAGCATTTCGCGTCGCATCACACTCGGCGCAAAGACAAGACCCTCGCCGGTTGCGGCGATACTCTTCAACAAAGAGTTATCCTCGATTTCCGCTCTGACTTGCGGTTTTAATCCGTGGCTATGGAACCAGCGATCCTGCGACTGTCGCAAAAGTGTGTTGGAGGTCGGTAAAATAACTGGCGCGTGATGCAGCGTTCGCGGAAAGCCATCCCGATATGCGGCAACGAGGTTTGGCGCGCCAAATATGGACATCTCCAGCGTGGCAAGGAGCTGACTGGAAAAGCCGCGCCTTACGGAAGCTGGTGGCGCATTCAAGAGCGCGAGATCGCAAGTCAACGGACTCAGCTCCGAAAGCGAACGCTCGTCGCTACTGAAACATATGAGCATAGGCGACTGCGACATATTCAACAGTGGCGTGAGCAGCCGGCGCATAACCAAGGTGTCAAGCGCGTTGCAGACGCCTATCCGTAGTTCCAGCCGACGTTCTGCGTTTTCGCCCTTCAGCCAGTTGCGCAGCTCGTCGCCTATCCTGAATATTTCATCCGCGTAACTGACAGCCAGCAGGCCTTTTTCGGTCAGAACCAGCTTCCGGCCCTCTCTATGAAAAACCTTATGGCCGATCGACTTTTCGAAGACGGCCAGTTGGCCGCTGATTGTCGGCTGCGCCAGTCCGAGCATACTGCAGGCGTTCTTAATTGAGCCCATTTTGGCGACGGCCCAGAAATAATAGAGATGCTGGTAGTTAAGGCGTTCCAAGTCCAAGTCCGGCTGCATTCTCCTTCCCTACGAGCCGCTTGTCGCTATGAAAATTTCGTTTTAGTGAATGAACATTTTCATTTCATAGAACGATGCCGGATCCTGTCTTTTATAGACTCGGTTTCGGTTAACTTTGATCAATCAACAAGTTCACTTCGTTCCAGATCGCTCGTGCGGCTTCATTTTGAAAGCTGAGGATTAAAAAAATGCGATCGGGAGCTCGTTTTTCTGTTTGCTGCTGCTGAGTTTTTCGATACCGATAGGACGTGGCGTTTAGGGTCCGCACGGGTTAGCACTGCTTTGACGTCGTCGTGAGAGTGAACTATGCGCGCCATAGGCCGGCCAACTAAGTCAACGCCTCTGCCGTACGGGTCCCGTTCCATTTGGCGCCTCTGTTCACATCGGATGTTCGGTTCCGCATCACACGCCAGCCTTTCGGATAAGCTGGATGAGCTGTCGCGGGCTGGGGAAATGCGCCGAACGGCATGATCGTGTCATTCGATAGGCTGGTTGGCGGCAAGCTGCTTCTGTTTCTTGGCGCGCTGGGGATTGGATACGTCGACGTTTTGTCGAATGTCTCCGGCCATAGCGTGCTGACGCCTTACTCTGCCGGTTCGCTTGAAGGCGTCACGCCGAGCTTCGGCGCTTGGGGAACGACCTTCTATCTCATCGGCGTAGCGCTTGGCGTGCCGCTCGCGAGAGTCCTAGCCGGTCGCTTCGGCGAATATCGCGTGCTGACGTTCGGCTATTTATGCTACGCGATCGCCTCGCTGATTTGCGTCTCGAGCGAGAGCGTCTTTATGTACGCCCCGACGAGATTCGTCTTCGGGGTTTTCGGCGGCTTTCTTGCGGTCGTCAGTCAATCGGCGGCGCTGGGCGAACTGCCAGAAAAGCAGTACAGGATCGGCCTCGGCTATTGGGCCGCGCTCGGCATATTGCCTTATACGCTAGCGGTGTTTCTCGGCGGCTTCTGGGCCGAGTATTTTTCCTGGCGCTGGCTCTTTTACGCCAACGCGACACTGGGCGTTCTCATCTCGGCGATCATTGGCGCGCTGCTTTATGGCCGCGAATATAAGCGCAAGATCGTGCGCTTCGACGCCGTGGGCTATGTGCTGCTCGTGATCACCTTGATCGCCATGCAGATGATGCTGAGCCTGGGCAATGATTTCGATTGGTTCGGCTCGTCACTGCTGTCGGTCGCGCTGATCACCGTCATGTTCTCTCTACCTCTCT
Organism: Methylocystis rosea SV97; assembly: GCF_000372845.1. Lineage (GTDB taxonomy): Bacteria > Pseudomonadota > Alphaproteobacteria > Rhizobiales > Beijerinckiaceae > Methylocystis > Methylocystis rosea. The sequence continues at coordinate 204,171 of NZ_KB889964.1, read as the reverse complement.
TCATCATCTGGGAATGGGGCGAACGCCACCCGATCGTCGACGTGCGGCTCTTTTCGCGCTCGAGTTACGCCATTGGCGTCCTCAGCGGCTTCCTCGGCTTTCTCGTCATACAGGGGCTGATGTCGCTGCTGTCGGTGCAGATGCAGCTTTTGCTCGGCTACACGTCCTCGCTCGCAGGCCATGTCTATCTGGCGATGATGGTCGCGGGCCTGCCGCTCGCTGGCTTCATGTACGAGATTTCGAAGAAGCTCGATGTGCGCTTCGTGATCTGCATGATGTGCGTGTGCTCGTCGGTCGTGCTCACCTGGCTCGGGCTCTTCGACAAGAACGCTTCATACGATAAGCTCGCTATACCGGTTGTTTTCCTGGGCTTTTGTGTCGCCGCGCTATCGGCGCCGACGTCGACCCTCGCGACGTACGGGTTATCAGGACCCGCGTATAAGCGGGCGGCGGAAGAGTTCCTGCTGTTTCGTCTCGTCGGCGGCGCTTTTGGCATCGCGTTTCAGAGCGTCGTCTACTTCCGCCGCACGCCGTGGCATCAACTCAACCTATCCGAATATCTCGGCGGCCGTCGCTACGCCTCGCTGGACACGCTGGCGGCGTTGACCCAGCAGCTTCAGTCGTTGGGCCTGTCTGAATCGGTCACGCGTCGCGTGATTGCGCGCGCCATCCGCCAACAAGCGGGCATTCTTGCCATGGATGACGCATTTCTGCTCGGCGCCGTCATTATGTTCCTGCTTGGCGGCGTCGTCTGGTTTGCCAAACTCCAAAAATATCCAGCAGAGCTGGCGGGCGGCTCGGCGCCTCCGCCCCATCAGACGATGGCGGCGGAGCATTGATGGTTCTCGTTCGTAAAATGCGTCGGCTCGCAGCCAAACTCAGGCGCGCGACCCGCGTCAGCGTCGCCGCGGTCTCCTGTGCTTTGCTCGCAGCGTGCATGCCCATCGACAGAGCGGACCGCTCACAATTCATCGAGCAGCCCGCAATGACCGGCACGCTCTCGCAAGCGGGCCTTCCCGTCGTAGAGGGCGAGACGGCCTGGCCGCAGGAGGAGTGGTGGCGCGCCTTCCGCAGCGCCGAACTCGACGCGGTCATCAGCAAAGCGCTGTCCGACAATCAGAACTACCGTAAGGCGCAAAACGCGCTCCGGGAGGCCGACGCCGCCATTCGTGTTTTCGGCGCCCGTCTCCTGCCGGAAATCAATTCAACTTTCGGCATGCGGCAGTCGCGCAATCCCCTGCATGGCGTCGTTGCTTCCTACAATCCGGAGCAAGGCGGTCTGGAAAAGACCATGGCCTTCATCAATCCTCTGGCGCTGACCTGGGAGCTGGATTTCTGGCAAAAGAATCGCGCGCTACTCGACGCCGCGATCGGCGAGGCCGCCGCGCAGGCGGGCGAAACCGAGCAGAGCCGGCTTCTGCTGACGACCGGAGTCGCGCGAGCCTATTTGCGCGGCTACGCGCTGACACAGCAGTCGGGCCTCGCAACAACGTCGGTGAAAATGCGCCGAGAGCTGCGCGCGCTCGCCGAGACCCGCTATCAGACCGGGCTTGATACGCTCGATGGCGTTCAGATCGCGCGCACGAATGAAGAGGTCGCCGTGCGGCGCGAGGCGACTGTCAAGGCGGCGATCACGCTGCAGCGCGACGCGATTGCGCGGCTTATGGGCGAAGGGCCTGACGCGGGCCTCGCGGTTCTCAACGGGCGCGGCAGCGTCGTGCTGGCGCAGCCCGCATTGCCGAAAGCTCTGCCGATCGAATTGCTGCGGCGACGTCCTGATCTCGCGGCCGCGCTCGCGCGGGCCGAGGCGTGGGCGGCGCGCGTTCACGTCGCGAAAACTCTGTTTCTCCCCTCCGTCGATCTTGCGCTTGGGGGCGGCTTCGAAGGCTCCGTCACCTCGACAAAGATTAGTAAACTCGCGGGTTTTCTCTTCAATCCTTCCGCGCTCGGCTATGTCGCCGCCCCGACCATTCGCCTGCCCGTCTTCCAGGGCGGCCGGCTGAGCGGCAATCTCGAAGTGCAGCGCGCGGAATATGATCAGGCGGTCGACGCCTACAATGACACGCTGCTGCAGGCCGCGCAGCAGGTCGCGGATGCGATCGCCAATCTCAGGCGTGCGCGCTCGGAATTCGACGCGCAAAGCCGCTTCGTTCGAGCGCGCCGGACCGAACTGGCGTTGTCGAAGGTCCGGCTGCGCGACGGCCTGCGCGACCAGCGAGAAATCCTGCAGGAACGCGCCGACCTGCTCGACGCGATCTTTACCCTGCGCGGGCTCGATGGCGATCGTCTGATAGCCGCTGTCGATCTTTATCAGGCGCTTGGCGGCGGCTTTGCAGGCGGCCCGGGGCCGGATTTTCCGAAGCCCGCGCCCGAGGCCGATCCAATCACGCCCGTTGTCGAAGGAATCCAGTCGCTGACCGGCGGCTGAGACGAGATTGCACGGGACGAAATGTTGATGCGGCAAGCGGTGGTGTGATTAGTCCATGTCTCTGTCGAGAAAAAGCATCCGCGCGAGAAGGTCCTTTCTTCTTAAAGTCGTCTTCCTGGCAATTGCGGTCGCCGCGTTCCTAGCGCTGTTCAAATGGCTCACTTATGACCGTGACCGCGTCACGACGGACAACGCCTTTGTTACGGGCAACATCATTCCGGTGATGGCGGACGCTACGGGCGTCGTCGCCGCTGTGAATGCCGAAGAAACACAGCTCGTCAAAAAGGGCGATGTGCTGGTTCGGCTCGACGCCCAGCGCGCGCGCGCGGTGTTGGGACAAGCCGAGGCGGAACTCGGCCGCGCCGTGCGCGCCGTCGGCGCGCTCTTCGCCAATCGGCAGCAGGTATGCCAGAAACTCGCCTCCCGTACGGCGATACGCGAACGGACACGGCACGATCTCGCCCGTTATCGGTCGGCCGCGCCGAGCGGCGCCGCGTCGCGCCAGCTTCTGCAGAACACCGAGGACCAGCTCGCGGCGCAGGAAGCCGATTGGCGCGAGACGCGCGCCGAGCTACAGGCGTTCGATGCGCGCCTCATCAATGCGACGCGCGTCAGCCATCCCGATATCGAGGCGGCGAGGGCGCGCTTTAACGACGCCTATGTCGAAACGCTGCGCCAGAGCATTCGCGCGCCGGCGACGGGCTATGTCGCCAAGCGCCGCGTTCAGGTCGGCTTCCGCGTCAAGCCCGGCGACCAGATCATGAATATCGTGCCGCTGGACCATCTCTGGATCGAGGCCAATCTCTGGGAGAACCGTCTCGAGAGCATTCGGCCGGGGCAGAAGGCGGAGATCATTGTCGATCTCTACGGGAGCAAGCGAACCTATCATGGCGTCGTCGAAGGCGTCGTGCCAGGCTCGGGCAGCGTGTTCGCCACGCTGCCGCCGGACAACGCCACCGGCAACTTCATCCGCATCGTGCAACGCATCCCGGTGCGCATCGCGATCGACCCGGAAGAGCTGAAAAAGCAGCCGCTGCGGCCGGGACTTTCGACGATCACGACGATCGACGTGAACAGCACGCCCGCGTCGCCCAATGACTCGATCGTCAAGACGGCGACCAGCGAATATACGACCGAAGTATTCGACAAGGATCTGGCTGAAGCAAGGGCGCGCGCCGAAGCCGTGATCAAGAACAATTTGCTTGACGCGCCGGATGCGGCGGAAGCCTGCGCCGTCGCGGTGAAATGAGTCGCAGCGGCGCGGCCCTTTGCGCTAAACGGACCAGACTGAGTTTCCGGTCCGATCGTTGCCTTGCGGGCGTCGGAGCAAGCTGAATGGAGCGAAAGCAACACCTTCAGAACATTCTGCTCGGCCTGCTTTCCGGGCCGCTGCTTGCCGCGCTGATCCTTCTCGTTCCGATGGGGATTCTGACCGGCCTGTCGGTCGTCCTCGATCCGTCGCTCGCAATGTACGAATTCGTGCCGGAAGAGGTGCTTCTCGTCCCCTTCATTCTTCTCGCCGTTCTCATCTCGGCGGCCAACGTCCGCCTTGCCGTCGTCATGTCCCGTGACACGAAAGCCGGTCGCATCATCAAAGTGAGGACCGACCGCTATGTCGATGATCCAAGCGGCGCGCAGAATATTCACGGCCATCGGGGCCGCGCGTTTGCTGATGAACTGAAGCATTTCATCGCGAGGCGCGAAGAAAAGGCCGTCTCGCTGAGCAAGCCCATCGGCGAGGATTACGGCTGGGGTTTCTGGCTTCGGGAGAAAGCCTTTTCCCCCGTCTGGGTAGCCATCGCGCATACCGGCAACCCTAAAGACGACGAAAGCGTAGAGGAATTTATCGTCGCCATCACGCTGGAGCCGCCTATCCTGCCATGGCGACGTCTGCGCTATAAGCCCGATTTCGCGCTGAGAGACGAGGTCGAGCAGCGCGTGACGGAATTTCTCGCCGAGAAAAATATTCCCTTCGCGATCGAGTGGGAGGAATGGGTTGATCCCGAGCCTCATCCGCAACCGCCGCCGAGATTTTGACAACACCAATGTTAGTCGTTTTGGCGCGGTTGGGACATGATCGTCTTTTGAGCAAAGGAGCTCTCCGCGCAAGCGGATGCGAACTGGTGCAGACCAAGGAACCACGGGAGCACGCTATCTTGCCTGTGGCCGGTCTGCCGGAGACCGAGCCGGCATAATGGCGTCTGTTCAATGAAGGTTCAGGGAATTTGTCCCAGGTTGGACATTACAAATGGGGCGTCTTCGCGTTCTTGGACTACGACGGCGAACCGATCTATGTTGGTCAAACGAACGAGGTGCTGCGTACGCGACTGGTCGTCATCTTACCAATCAGCGCACGAACGCAGTAGCGATGTTCTCGACCCTTTCGAAGTGCTGGAGATCGAGGCAGCGCTATCACAATTTCAATAGACCAATCGCTATGACATCAGCGCTCATCAACATTTGCATGCGCTGAAGCGTTGATAAAGCAGCGCGCAATTGGGCAGTCCCGAATTCAAAGCGGTCCTGAACGAAAAGGATCCGCCGGCCGGTTCCCTTGTAGTTGAAGCGCCGCGATCGTTGCGGGGCCGATCGTATCGGATCGCCTCTATGAGCTGAACCCATCCGGATTTTCGAATCGCCCGAGGGGCGCTCATTATATCGCGTCTCGCGCAGGTGATTGCAGAACGAAAAGTGGAAGGAGGCCTCCGCCTCGTGCTGCAAACCCAAGCGTTGCGTCTCCAGTGGCTTGCAGCACGCCGTTACGATGCACTGGGCGGTGCCGGCGTCTGTCGGACGTGGCGGTGACGAAGACTGTCACGTTGCGCTTAATTGCAAGGAGAGCATGCAAGGTTGTGGGGAGTATGTAAATTTTCGAAGGTTAAGGTCGCCTCTTTGGGAAAGGCGAGCCTATGCGAAGGCTGGTTTGGCGGGTGAAGCTTGTCGTGGACTTCGGGGACGAAGCGGCGGAAACCGAGGTCGAGGTGGCCCGGATCGAAAGAGACGAGTTCACGGTCCCGGAAACGCTTGGTCTGTCGCTTGGCGAAGGGAAACGCCTTACCGCTGCTATTCAAACGGAAATCGTCCGCGCGCAGGCGGCGACGATGGGCGAGCGCTTCCGTTGCTGCGCATTGCGGATCGACCTTGTCGAGCAAAGGATACAGATCGGTCACCTTTCGATCCCTCTTCGGCGACGTGCCGCTTCGAGTTCGTCGGTTCGCGAACTGCCAATGCTGCCGTGAAGTCGCGGGTGAACCGAGAAGTTTTTCGGCGTTGACGCTTGAACGCGGCATAGCGCCCGAACTCGCCTACGTCACCGCCAAATTCGCCGCGCTCGCGCCGTTTGCTAAGGTGGCTGATCTGCTGGCCGAGTTGCTGCCCGTCGGGGGCGCCGTCAATGCCGGCACGGTGCGCAATCGAACCCGCCGTGTCGGCGAGCATATCGCGCGACTGCGTCCCGAGGGAGCGGCGGATCCCGATATTGACGCAGTGACTCCCGCAGTCGTGATCGACCTTGATGGAGGCTATCTGCGCAGCCGACATTGTCGCCCAGAACGGAATTTCGAAGTGCTGGCGGGCAAGGTGCTCAATGTCGATGGATCGCAGCATCGCTTCGCCTTTGCTCGCAACGGCAACTCTGCGAGCAAATTTGCCGATGCGGTTGTGAGCGCGGGCGTCCGTCTCGGCACGTCAGCGACGGTGCTTTGCGACGGCGACCCTGGACTGTGGAAGTTGCAGCGTCAGGTCATGCCAGAGGCGACTCTCGTCCTCGACTGGTTCCATATCGCCATGCGTTTTGAACACGCCCCGCAGGCGGCGCGCGGCCTTGGCGCCGGCACTTTCAGCGACTACCTCCAAGGCCATCCAATCCGCGAACTCGAGAGCGCCAAGTGGAGAATCTGGCACGGCCGCTCGAGCGCATGTCTTGGGCGCTTGGCGCGACTGATGCATTGGTTCGACGCCGCTCATGTCAGAGACGTCAAAGGCGCCGCCGCGGTCCAGCGACATATCAACAATCTGATTGAATATCTCTACGCCAATGAACTTGCGCTCGTGAACTACGGACGGCGACGCCGTGATCGGCTGCCACTTTCAACCGCATTTGTCGAAAGCGCAGTCAATGAAATCTTGTCAAAACGCATGATCAAGAAGCAGCAGATGCGATGGAACAGGTGGACCGTGCAGCCCTTTCTGGACGTGCGTGTCGCCGTTCTCAACAAGACGCTCGCCGGCTCGTTCAGGCGGCTCTATCCAGACTTCCAACCAGACAATAAAAATCACCCAAAGCAGCTCGCAGCGGGACAAACCCCACGACTCTGCATGCTCCCAAAGGCCGCCGGCCTTGCCGGCGGCCCAGCTCAAGGGAAAAGAGCCCAAGGTGGACTATGCAAGCGTCAGCATCCACACTTGGTTTCACACGCCTTTTTGGTCGCCTTTGGCCCCTCGAGCTGGCCAGCGGCGCCATACGCTTGGCTGGCCTTGATGTATTCGTCCTCGCAGGCCCTCATGCAAAGGGCCTGCTTGTCATCGTCATTGACATTGCAGCTGACAGATTGGAGGAGGCGGTTTGCGTGGATTCCACCTTTGCCAGACGACAGCATGCCTTCAAAGGCAAAGCTCGGTCCGGTCGCTCCAGCGATGATCAAGCCAGCTGTCAAAAGAGCGCGTAGTTTCATGTTCTCGTTTCCTCTCCCGCCCCAAGATCGGCGCACCTCGTTGTCTGGGCACCCAGGATTGGGTGTCGGGATCCAACGAAATAATTTTGCCCGACATCCACCAGATACCTGCCTTGCTAAACCACATATGCCCAACGTCGACGACTATTGGAAAGGTGACTCTTCGACGCACAAATCTGCTGATTTGCCGGAGCCGCCGAACTCTGAATCTGATGGGTGGATTACGGCACGGTCAAAATGACCAAAACTCCATGCATAGTGACAATGGTCCCAGGGTCGTCGCATCATGAAACGGCTCGCCAGCCTTTTATTTCGGACGCGGGCAAGCCCGTGTTGCTGCTTCAAACATCCGATCTCACCCGGGCGTAGGAGCCCGGCGCGTCCTCGATCACGGTCAGCCTGCCAGCCCCGGGCTCGCGCGCGGGCGTCCGGTCGGAGGCGAAGCCGGTCACCCATTCGTCCCAGACCGGCCACCACGAGCCCTGTCGCGCAGCGGCGCCAGAGAACCATTGGTCGGGCGTCGCCGGCAGGTCATCATTGGTCCAATGCCCATATTTGCCGCCCGGCGCGTTGATCACCCCAGCCATGTGGCCAGAGGCCGCTAGAACGAATTTGACCGGCCCCTTGTAAAGGCGAGTCGCTGCATAGGTCGACTTCCACGGGGCGATGTGATCCTCCCGCGTCGACAGGATGAAGGTCGGCGTCGTGATTTGCGTCAGGTCGAGCGGCATGCCGTATAGGCGGATGCCGCCGGGCTTCGCCAGCAGATTCATCTGATACATATTGCGCAAGCAGAAAGAATGCATGGCTGCCGGCATGCGCGTCGAGTCGGCGTTCCAGTAAAGGAGGTCGAACGGCAAATGCTCCTTGCCGAGGAGATAATTTCTCACCACAAAGGACCAGATCAGATCGTTCGAGCGCAGCATGTTGAACGACATCGCCATGTCCTGCGCCTCAAGATAGCCCCGCTCCTTCATGCGCTCATCGAGCGAAGCGAGCTGCTCATTGTCGATGAACACTGCCATGTCGCCGGCATCCGCGAAGTCGACGAGCGTGACGAAATAGGAGGCGCTAGCGATCCGCTCGTCGCCGCGCGCGGTCATATAGGCGAGGGTCGAGGCGAGCAACGTGCCGCCCAGGCAATAACCAACGGCGTTGGCTGAACGTTCGGCCGTCGCCATCTCGATCGCGTCGAGGGCTGCGAGCGGACCCTCCTGCATATAATCCTCGAAGCTCTTCTCGGCGAGCTTCTCGTCGGGATTGACCCAGGAGACGACAAAGACGGTGTGGCCCTGGTCAACGGCCCATTTGATAAAGGAGTTCTTCGGCTGCAGGTCGAGCACATAGAATTTGTTGATCCACGGCGGGACAATCAGCAACGGTCGGCGACGCACGTCGGGGGTCGTCGGCGTATATTGGATGAGCTGCATCAGTTCATTCTGGAAGACGACCTTGCCCGGCGTCGCAGCTATGTTTTCACCGAGGCGAAACGCCGCCATGTCGGTCATGGTGATCGACAGCCGACCCTTGCCGCGCTGCAAATCCTCGAGCAGGTTCTCGAGTCCGCGCAGAAGGTTCTGTCCGCCAGTCTTGAGCGTCGCAGTGAGGACCTCGGGATTGGTGGCGAAGAAATTGGACGGGGAGAGTGCGTCAACGAACTGGCGCGAATAGAAGTCGACTTTGCGCGCAGTCGCCGGGTCGAGCCCCTCGACGCCGCGCACCGCCGCGAGCACAGCCTTGGCCCAAATGAGATAGCTCTCTTTGATGAAATTGAAGACCGCATTCTCAGTCCAGTCGGGATGTTTGAAACGCTTGTCTTCCGGCGGTTCATCGGTCCCGGTGCCATGCCCCATCAAGCGCTCCGCCGTCGTCTGCCAGACGCGCAGGCTATCGTTGAATAGATCGATTTGCGTGCGGGTGACCGGCGCTGGATCGGTCATCATCTTCGTTGTCAGTTCGAAGAAGGCGCCGCCGAGCGTCGTCACATCGCCCATGCCGAGCCGCGCGATATCCGGACGATCGAGCAGGAAGTTCTGGACGAGCCGCTGGCTTTGTTCAGCGATCTTGCCGAGTTGCGTCGCGAGAGCTGCTGCATCCCATGTTGGCTGCGTCGAATTCTGAGCCATATGCTTACCAGTGGTCTATTTTCCGTCCATCCAATCCTTTTCGTCTCATCTGGTCAAATGCTGAGCGCGAGCGGACTTTCCAAAGGTCGATTACGGGTTATGGGCCGCGCTGCAGCTTGATCCGCTTAACTCGATGAAAGGAGGTCAAGGAGACGGGAATTGACGGGCTGTCGGGAGTAGGCGTCATGGATGGCGGGGTGTCTCCCAGGGCGCCAGTGGTCGGAGTAGGGTGGAGACGTCGAGGGGATGAAGCGGGGCGGCGTCCTATCTGGCCGCTGCCAAGGGAGCTCGTAGCTATATGGAAGATCCAGGAAAAGGGTTGACGATCTCGGCCCAGCCGTGCGGTTGTTCAACGAACTGATAACGGCTGGCATCCCGAGAGCCCGGCTGGTCTTCGCCTTGAACCACGTATTGACCGACGCCGAGGAACAGGCCGCGCGCGAGTATTTGCGCGAGGCTGGCTACGAGGTCTTGTCGGGTTTCCTGCCGTCGAAGACCTCCTACCGCGACGCCCAGAACCACGGTCGCAGCGTGACGGAGACGCGGATCGACGCGCTGAACGCCAAAGCCCACCGGCTGATCCAGTCGCTCATCAACAAGGTCGACGCTATGGCCGATCACCCTGCGTCGCCCCCGGATTAGGGGCGGGGGATAACGTCAAGTTAAATGGATTTTGGACGATATGATAGCGGTGTCGGATCATGAGACATGCACGTGATGGCGTGAGACCAATGCCAGCACGGGCAAACGGCCGCAAAAGCTGGAGTCGTAACTCCCACAAATAAAATCGCCGCGGCTATTGCAGGAATGCTGATCCATTTCCGCGCCATGTGCTCATCTCCGCTCAGGTGTCCCAGTATTGTGTGCGTGCGCACGATCGGCCTAGCCAGGGCGCGGTTCAAGATCGGGCTCGCCAATCTCGCCTACAACATGCGCCGCTTCGTATGGCTGACCGTCCGAGGCGCGCCCGCGTAAAGGACATGGGCGATCGGGTTGGACGTCGCTCACCAAGCGAGGGGGCCTTCGAAGCTAAAACGCCGACCTTCCATAGACGCGAACACGTCAGGCCGCCTCACGCGAACCATCTGCCACCGCGCCTTTCCGCCGAAGCCCCCGCAGCGCGCCTTCTCTGCTTGCCCGCTATCTATCTCGACGCGTGTCGCGCCCAAGGCATGGCGCCGGCTGGCGTTGACGCCACGCAAGAAGCGCGGCTCATGCGCGCGCTCTTGAAGGAGCCGGATGTCGCCGCATTGCGCGAGGCGCGCGTCGCTCTGGCGATCGACGACGGCGTCCGGCGCGAAGCGGCGAAGGCGGCGCGATTCATCGTCGACGCCGCCGTGGTCGAGCGGGCGCGCGCGCATTTCACGGAAGCTGGCGCGATGGACGCCGCCGACATGCTTGACGCCTATCTTGATTTACGGCGCGCCGGCGGCTGGGCGCCGCCGCACGAAGCGCCGACTCTCGCCGCGCTCGTCGCGCGCGCCGGCGTCGAACGCGACGCCGCGCGGCTCGAAGCCGAAAGCCTTGCGCAGGCGCCGCCGGCTCAGGAGCGGTCGAAGGGATTATTTGCTGCGATGCGCGGCTTGTTCGGACGCTGATTGGTCAAGGCCGCGCGACCGTTCGCCTGAACAAGCGCTGGAGACCGCTGTCTCCGGTCTCTCGTCAGAGCCGCCGAATCAATTTGCCTCCCCGCTCGTTGCAAAGCGGCGAAAGCGACAGTCACTTCTCAAGAATGTGACACTGAAATGGAATATTCTGTCTCGGAACAAATGGCGCAAGAAACGCTGAAAACTTCGGTGCCCCATGCCCTTTTCGAAATTGAGCCGCGAGCAAAAGCGGACGATTCTGAGTGAGCTCCGGCAGTCACTGTTTCAGCACGAACTTTGGTACGAGAATTTCAACAGAACGATCATTTGCGATCAGGTTCCCGACGAGCGGGACCTCCAGGAAGATGCGAACCACAGGTGGCCGCTCGGACAATGGCTGCATGGCGCCGGCGCCAGTCGCCTGGGTTCGCATCAAAGTTTTTCCCAGATTTTGCTTGCGCATGAGCTTATGCACCGGCACGCGGCAATCATGTTGCGAACCGCGTCGGAGCACCGGTCCATTCCTCTCGACGACTATGAATTATTCCTGTCGGCCCTCAAGCAGGTCCGCGCCCAATTAGTGACGATCAAGCACGAACTCGAGGATGCACTTCGTAATCGGGATCCGTTGACAGGCGCGGGCAACCATATCGCAATGTTGACAGCGTTGCGCGAGCGGCAGGCCCTCGCGCCAAGACCCACATGCCTCGCGATGATGGATCTGGATCACTTCAGGGAGGTGAACGACACATACGGCCACACGCTCGGCGATGAATTTCTCGTGCAATACGCGGAATTCGTGATGTCCCACTTGCGGCCCCATGATGAGTTTTTTCGCTTTGGAGGCGAGAAGTTTCTCTACTGCGCCGCGGATGCGGACCTGGAACAGGGACGCGCAATCGCAGAGCAGCTACGAAAAGGCTTATCGGACAGGGAATTCTTCGTCGAAGGCTATTTGCCGCTCACGGTAACGGCTTCCTTCGGGCTTACTCTCCTCGACCCATCCGTTCCCGTCGAGCAATCGATCGAGCGCGCCGACCAGGCGTTGCACGACGCCAAAGCCGCAGGTCGCGATCGGATCGCGAATTGGCAGGCGCCAAACTAAGGCCAATCCAAAATGGGACGAACGCGCGCGCCCGCCGAGGCGGCTTGCCACTCGCACAGCGGCAATCGACCCCGCCCGGAGGGCGGCTCCTGCTCAATCTATTCAAAACGTGGTTGTCAGGCGACGCTTGCCGGAACGTTCGCGTGTTCTAGATGAAGCTAACCTGCAATACAGGAACTTCGTTCAACCCAATGTTATCATTAATGTTTGGTAACACAGGAGCTGGAGTTCGACGAACCTAGTCCTACGGTCAGGCATTTTTGGGCATGTCATCTACAAGCGCCTGGAGTTGGTCGTGCCACTTTTTCATTTTTTCTAACCATGCCTTATTTTCTTCGCTCGGCTTTGCCTCGGCAAGCGCGTGATGTACTAATTCGAGTTCCTCCAATAGCGCTTCTTTTCTGTCACTGAAGGTTGCGACGAGCCTTGCTCGGCTATGCATGTACGCCTCCATGGATAGGAATTTTAGATTCGACGCGGCGACGCTATCGAGCGCCAGCAAGCACAATCACGAGAAAATTATGGACCGTTTGCGCTCGGACCCGGGAGGCGATTCATTGCGTATAAATTATAGAGCTCCCGGTTAACGGAAGCTAGAGCGTTGGGTAAATCGGAAGACGCTTTTCTGTGATGGAGAACGCAACGACATTCCCGCAACGGCATTCGGCCGCAGCGACAGCTTGCCTGATTTCATCCGCTGCATTCAGAAAGCACAAAAGGAAATGTCCGCTAGCTGGACCTTCGATATCCGCGCCATAGGGCACATGGTGCCCAACAATTGCCCGATAAGCGTTGGCGAACATCGACGCACAGCGGGGCGCTCATGAATGTCGACCCCAATGAAAAGATTGCTAGCGTGACAATGCGCGAAATTCGGCGCGTATTTCGTTTGGTGATCAGGCGAGAGGCTTTTAGACGAACTGCTAAAGCGAGACTTAATCCAGCAAGCTAAAGGTATGGAGACGGAAAGTTACTACACTTTGACATTAAAAGGATGCGCTGTTGCGAATGCAAATTTCGGTAAACGTTCGGCCGAGAAGTGGGAGCAAAGCTGATAGAGTCCGTGAGGAATCGTGCCGAGGAATTGAACGCGGATGAGTGGATGCCGCTGTTGGTCGAAGAAATCCGTATCTTCGGTAGCTGGGTTACCGGGTCTCATGACCTCGGTGACATCGATTTAGCGGTAGATTTCCAGCGCCGATACGGCATTGAATACCACATTGAACTGACTGAAATCTTGGTTGAACGGGATGGCTACGAAGGATCGTTTTTTGACCGCCTGTGCTACGATGCTGTCGCCGCGCGAAGAAAGCTCAAGGGCCGGGACTGGCGGATTTCTGTCCACGACCGCGGAGGAACTCATCGGTCTCGGTGTCGAAAGCCAGCAAATATTCAAGGCCGGCGCAATTTCTCGCGGAAACCTGCAGCAATGACGGACATTCAGCATAATTAGCATCGCCCCGTGGAAACCCGCCATCAACTTGGTCCCTCCAACTATCGCTGACCTTCGCGCTGAGGGCGACGCCGCAAAGAAGAGCGCCCGGCCTGTCCCGTTCTCATCGGCCGCCCTACATCCCACTGGTTTGTTGTGAGCAGCGGATCGAACGGGAAGATTGTCTCATGTCCGGCACGATCATAAATCTCATCATCCAAATTGTGGCAGGAGCCATTGGCGGAAACGCTGCTGGCGGATTCCTAAAGAACTTAGACCTCAGCACTCTCGCTAAGACAATCACTGGCGCCGCCGGCGGCGGCATTGGCGGAACGATCCTCCAGGGCTTGATCCCTGCGCTCAGCAGCGCGGCCAGCAGCGGGGGACTCGATATTGGCGTGATGCTGGGCAATTTGGCTGGCGGCGGCATTACCGGCGCGGTCGTCACCACAGCCTATGGTCTCATAAAGAATGTGCTCATGAAGAAAACGGGCTGATCACAGCCACGGCGAAGGCCGACTTCGATTCGAGAACGCAGAGCTGTCGGAGGACCCATGGAACCAAACAAGATCACACTTGAACAGCGCCGCGAATTTAGCGAGGTCGTCGGCCTGTTCGACTCGATGGACAACCTGCAGTCCGCCATTGACGATCTGCTCACCCACGGATTCGACCGCTCGGAAATTAGCCTGCTCGCCGAAGATGCGACGGCGCGCGAAAAGGTTGGCGCGAAACGCTCGGTCGAGATCGAGGACAGCGATGAAGCGCCGCGCATCTCCTACATCGAAAACGAGTCGCTTAATGAAGGCAAAGCTTCGCTCATCGGTCTGCTCTTCTATGTCGGCGCCATAGCCGGCGCGATCGCCGTCTGGACCATCTTCGGCAGTTTCGCCGAGGCAATTTTTGCGGGCATTGTCACCGGTATGGTCGCCAGCCTGATCGGCATTGGAGCCATCAAACTCATTCAACGTCGTCAGCGCAATTGGGCGCAAGCGCAATTGGCGCGCGGCGGGCTGCTGCTGTGGGCGCGGACCTGGACCGAAGAACATGAACGCGTCGCCATGGACGCCATGCAGCGAAATGGAGGCCACGACGTCCATGTTCATACGGCGGAGCATAGGCCTGACGATCCAGACTGAACGCTGTCAGATCTGTTCTAACCTATGAAACTCGAACGCTTCGGCAGGGTAAGGCGTATCCTCTATCGACACATGAACGCACTAACGCCGACGAAGCTCATGTCCCTTTGAAGCCCGCGTCGACGAGGTTTTGCAAACCGGTTCTATGACGTCCGCGGCCTGTAGCGGTGGCCAGAAAGGTCAAAGGAACGAAACGAGCAGCGGAAGTCGTAGTCATGGATGCGCGTGCGGCTCCGGGCGCGTGCGGCACGAAAAAGCCCGGCCATTTCTGACCGGGCAGGAGTTTTGCGTTTGAAAGGATCGTCGCCCGTTAGAGCGACAGGCCAATTCGTAGTCGCGCCGAGGAGCGCGCATTAGCGCTCGAGCTGCCTGCTCATCGAATGCTTTGATCGCCTCCGCTGTTTCCGACACAAGATTTAGCGCGGCGACGAGCGCGGTGCTCTCAGGGGCAGACTGATGAGCCAAACCATCGTTGCTGCCGATGGCTTCGTCCGTGGCTTGGTGGTTCAATCGGGCGCGTTCATTGTGACGCCAGATCGGCCCGGCGACGGCGGCGCTCTGCGAGCAAATTCTGGAGGCGCGGCCTCATCCCGAACAGGGCTATCGCGCCTGTCTGGGCATTGTTCGCCTCATCGGCCCCTATGGGTCCGAACGCGTCGAAGCCGCGGCGGAGCGCGCCATAGAGATCGGCGCGAAGACCTACGGCTCGGTCAAATCCATCCTCGACAACAAGCTCGATCGGAAGCTGGCGCCAAAGCGCGCCGCGGACACGGCTCCGATCCTTCACCCCAATATCCGCGGCCCGCGCTACTACCATTAGGAGACAGCGACTTGCTTAAACATCCCACCCTCGACCAGCTTCACGTCCTCGGCCTTTACGGAATGGCCAAGGCTTTCGCCGAACTCGCAGAGACAGATGAGGCGAAAGGGATCGACCGCAGCGACTGGCTCGCGCTGCTGCTTGATCGAGAAGCGTCTCTTCGACGCGACAAGCGGCTGACGGCCAGGCTGCGCGTCGCTCGGCGAATGTCCTTCACGACCTGCTCGGCGGACAATTTCGGGGTTCCGGATTTCTGGCTCATCTCCACTCCTTGACGGTTACGATGAGCCAGAAATCCTCCTTTCCTCAACCCGCCCGATTTGTCTCAAAGGCGCTGACGCCGGACATGAATGCATCTTCGCATTCAATCACCCGTTCGAGGTAGCGAGCGTATTTAATCCCCGTCTGCTTATCGGTGGCCACCGCTGTGGGGCCTCCGGGAAGCGAGATCATCGCTGATCTTAATGGCGGCGGCCGGGGTAGCGGCAGGAGGCTGACCAGCCTCCATTATAGCCGGCTCTGCAGACTGTGCAGAGGCAGAGGCCTAGTCTAATCTTTTTCTGCTGCCTGCAATTCATGTCGAGCAATCACGGCATGGGTTACACCTTTTGAGAGTCGGCCGGCGTGTCCGGTTCCCCTCGCAAGGCTCATCGCCTTTTTTAATTCGTTGATGGCGGCTACTTTGTGATGGTTGAACTTTTCCTTGTTCGCCGCTTCTGCGTGCTCGAGAGCGCTTTGGAGGTGGTCTGCGAATGACGACGCCATCCCCTTCCTACCTTCGGCAATGCCCTCTTCGAGTTCCTTAGTAGCTTCGGAGATATGCGAACTTTGTGCAAGAGATAAGCCCGGCACCATCATAAGGCCGAGACTAATGAGACCAGCCATAAGGTTGCGATTGAGCATTTCACATCTCCCTTGCTTTAATTCAAAAGCTGGCCCCTGGCCCAAAACGCGAGGCAACCAGTTGTAGCTTCATTGATCTACTTTTCGATGTCCCATTTGAATAGGCTCGCGGACCGCTGCAAATTGACGCATTATCCGGCTTCATTGCATAAGCGCAGAAGCCGAGACGTTTCTCAAAAACTCAAAAGATGGTGCAAATATCAATGTTGCTCCTCATGCCTCCCCAGTTGCGGGGCCGTGGGCCAAAACGTCGTGATCGGCTGTTATGCTAATTAGCCGACATTCACCGGATACCGGCGGTCTTGAGCCAGAGATTGCCGCCTTCGACGGCTGCTGGCAAGGCTGAATCTTCGACGCAGACGCCAGCGAGCCCCAATTTGATGATAACGGCGCGCCCAGCGCTGAAAGTTCGGATTTTCCTGTCATCGAGGCGCATGTCTCCCGTGGTTTGCAGCGAACGCGTGAACGTTGAACGCCTTACGCTGTCGACGTCACCGGCGGCGGTCGCAACCCTGCGATGAGCCGCAAAATGTCGGCGAAGAGATTTCGAGGAATGGCCACCTCCGCCATCTGGAACGAGACATAGCGCGCGTGACCGACGACCTTCGCGCCGATCTTGATCAGCTTTTCGCGCAGCGTGGTCATAGACCAGTGCTTTATCGGCTAAGGCATCGCCAGCGTGCGCAGGAAGTTGCCGAGATTGTAGGCCAGCGCGTGAAGCTGAAGGCGCACAGCGTTGGCGGCGAAGGAGCGACCTGACAGTCGCGTCCATTTGATCGCGCCCTTGCCTTCCTTGATGTACTGCTCGCATGCGCCGCGCTTGCTGTAGAAGGCCACCTCCCTTCATTTTTGCGTCATTGTCGGCATGAGAAAGTGAGGTGGTGCGCGAGCTTCTTGTAAATGGTGCGCAACGAATCCGAATACGACAAGGCACCGCGTACCGCCATTGTTCGGTAGCGGCGGCGAGGCAATGATCGTCCCCTCACCCCCTTTAGACACGATCAAGCGGTTGATAACTTTTTTTCGTAGAGCGTCGCGTGACATCGCTGTGCATCGATGCGCAACAGCTCACTTGCGTTACGTTTACTTCCGCTCAGCGTTGCGTCTTACCATCATGTATGAATCCCACACTCACACGAAAAAATCGTTCTCGCTGTATTCCGACACCGAGCGGCCGACGCACGGAAATCACCAGCAATGACATCTACGGCGTTTTCGAACCATTGAGCCGTCATGCGCAGCTCACGACCAAGCAGCTCGTCGCGTATGATCGCCGGTATGCGACGAAGACACGTAACCGACTGACTGCCCTTTTTCACGAGGAAGGCCAATGGCTCGGCCGCTTGGGGCAAGAGGTGAAATTAGCGAACTATCTGGCACACGACGAAATTCATCGGTTAGAGGCCGACGCCGCGCAACTGCTCATCACAAAAGGCGTCATCCCAAATGCACAATGGGTATTCCACGTGCGTATCGGCGGCCACAGCACCACGCCGTCGCGGATCATCCGTCTCACGCATGATCACATGGCATCCCACATCGTGCTCGATATTGAGATCGGCGCGCGTGATGACGAAGCGGCGCGATTTATAAATCACATTGAGATCGTTCAAGCTGCGCCGGAGGCGACACGTGCGCTCAGAAATCCGCTGCGCATTCCCGGTCCCGAGACCGCCGGTGCGACGAAATGGATCGAGCCCGACGCGCTGTTCGCACTCGGGAGCCGATAGTATGCGGGCTAGGCGGACATGGGTACCGAGAGCATTGATCCAATCATCCGAGCAAGGATACTCGCTTATCGCGAGGTCGTGGCCTCAGGCATCATTGACGATCATCTCGGCATCGACAATCTCACCGTGCTCTTCGTCACCACGAACGAGACGCGTATGCGCAACATCATGAAAGAGCTGCGCACCATCGCCCACAATGGCAAGACGCCGATGTTCGCGTTCGCGAGCCGTCCCGACCTCGCCACGATTATGCACGCGCCTGCACCGATCGGCGACATGTTCCGCACTTCATGGGAGCGCGTCGGGTATGAACCCCTCTCGCTTGTACGACCGAATTAAAAAGCCACACGCATGCGTGTGGCTCAGGATTTATTCGTCCCGCTCTTTTGGCGGAACGAGAATGAACTGTCCGTCGAGCGGCAGGAAATTCAGCCGCACAACCAACCCATCGCCGTCATTGAAGCGCCAGGCAGCTCCGATCGTCGTCATGAACTCATTGTCCGGCGATTGCTTCGCCCGCGCGTGGTACACGGGGCGGGAGCCCTTCGGCTTGTCTTCGTTTCTCTTTTGCGTCAACCGAGCCGGGGAACGTCCGGCGAATTACGGATCATTTCGTTCAACGATTGGGAGGAGACACAAATGATATCTCGCCGTCTTACCGCCGCAGCATTAGGCCTTGCGCTTGCGCTCGCCGCCGCCCCCCCAATTGGGCTGGGCGAGTGACCATCTGAAGCAGGCGATCTGGGAGACCAAGGAAGCGATCGCCACTGGCAACCATGGCCAAGCCGCATCCTTCGTCGAGCATTCAGTCGAGGCAGTTCATCATGCGCACGCCGCCCAGGCACAGCATCCGAGCGATCATCTTAAGAAAGGGATCGCTCATCTGAAAAAGGGGATCAAACTGGCCAAGCGGACCAGCTCCATTCACCGCGTGGAAAAGGCGACAGCGCATGCGGAAACGGCGTTGTCGCATCTTGAAGCCGTCAGGTAAGCTCTGGCGAACAACGTTTCCGTCGTGGCGCGGCCCAGAAAATGAGGTGCCGGCCGCGGCGGTTCTTTTATGCGGCGTTCGCCGCCCGAGCTTCACATCGAAGAAATCAACTCGCTGCGAGCCGGGATGGGTGCACAGACGGTAGGCGCGATCATCGATGCGCTAAAGTACCAACCCAAAGCCTTTCAAATCAGGCTCAATGACCGCTCCCCAATATTGAGAGACGACCTTAGTTGGTGGCAGCACATCATCTCGGCGCATCCAGAGTTCGCATGGATCAGAACTCAATTTTAGGATGAGGTAACAGCAGCGCGGAAGCCGGAACCCGCGTCGCCGGTGTGGCATGGGCTCTGACTGGGGCTGCGCCCCCTTCATATCAAAGTGCGCGGTTCATCGAACGCTAAGCCTAAGGACAATCATTTCTTCCTGACATAGATCCAGACACAGCCTGGCCGTGCAGTTGTCGATGCGCGCAGGGAGGCTCTCCCCTCGCCCGCCACTGCAACGAATGAATGTCTGATACCGACGTGCGTCAACTCTCTCTGGACTGTCTTGGCGCGTTGCGCGGACAGCCGCGCGATTTCGCTGGCGCTGCCACCAACATCACTGTGCACGCCGATCACAGTGTGCGTCCCCGGATATTCCCTCAATATCCCCGCAAGTCGTTGCAGTTCTTCGTGCGCCGTCGCTGTAAGCGTCGCTCCGCCCAGATCGAACGCGACCCGACCGAGATCGAACGAGGCTTCCTTCCCGGGTCCGTGTTCTAGGAACGAGCGGAGTTTGGTCTCAAAGTCTGGAGCCGCAACAGTCTTTGGATTTGCAGTGGCAGCAGCTTCGCTTTTCGGCGGCGGCGCTGACGCTTTCTCGGAGGAATTCTCTCCAAGGACGGACAGAGACTCAAGGTCATTTGTCTTCGAAGTAGAGCCGATGGTAAGGCTCGATAGAACTTGAGGCGTGAACAGCCACACCAATACCATGATGATGCCGACGGCGGCCGCGAGGCCCAGGGCCGTCGCGAAGGGATGAAGGCCTTTTTCCTCGAAGAGCATCGGGTCCTCTTCAGCTGCCGACCCATACTCTCCCTCGGATGGCGGGATTTTTCCTCTGTACTGGCTCCATACCCACGCCTGCGGCACGGCCGTATCCCGGGCTTCGTGCTCTTCTTCTCCCCTCGCGCCCATCGTCGATCTCACAGCCCCGACATTCGGAAAAGCCACGCCAGAGTTTCCTTCAGTGACCGGCATCACGCCTATGCTCTATCTAGAGCCACAAGCGCGGGAGTTGATCCGATGAACATCGAAGCGATCGTCTTCTACTCCTTCTCATCGACGCGGTCAGCGCCAACGTCGTGGTGCGCTTCGGGCGCGATTGGTACCTGCGGCACTTCCGCACCATCTCGCGCTGGTTTCCGCCGGCTGAGGGCTGGGCACTCTACTACCTGGCGCTCGTATTGTGGGTCGGCTCGCTCCTGTACCGTGCCGGCATGCTGTTCTAATCCTGGAGACGATGTCGTAAGCGACATGGTAGCGGGAATATGCGAACGTGACGAACACCGTCAGCGTCGGCACCGCAATCTCGGCATTGTCACACTACTCGGCGGCGCAACCACCACCGCCGTCTCGGTCGACACCAGCGTGCCCGGCGCGCACACGATCATCTATACCGTCACACACGCCGGCACGGCCAACGGCCCTTGCTCACGAGTGCGCCGCCGGCTCCGCTCTATGGCGGTACCGTTTCCACGTGCGAGTTTGCTGCATCGGTCTTGTCCCGCGCCGCGGGGCCGGGCGAAAAGAGCCACATCAACCACGCGACGACGAGTATCCCGGTCGCGAGTCCGACGGCGACATATATCGCGCGTTGCCCTGCGCCCGCGAAAACCGTCAGCGCCGTCCGCTCAGCCAGTCGGCGCTCATCAGCGGATTGCGGCAGCTCTCCCTTGTACTCACTCCACACCCAAGCGTGAGAAATCTCATCTTGCACGATGCCCTCCCTTGTATTGGCTCCACACCCACGCTTGCGTCACGCTCCCCTCCCAGGATTCAACCACCGCCCATTTCTCCGCTCTCGGCTTAGCCTGTTGCACCGTCTTTATTTTTGCGCCGCAATAGGAATGCTGTGCAGCGCACACTACGTACAAAAGAGGCGCAGCGACCGGAATCACCCAGGCGCGCAGGGCCAAAAGGACACCAGATGTCACCCAACTTCAACGAGATGCAGACGCAGTTCTCAAATCAGTTCGAGGCCGTTAACGCGGCGAACGCCTCAACGGTGAAGGCGTTGCAGGCCATTGCGACCGAAAGGATGGAATATTCGAAGAAGTCCTTCGAGAACGGCCGCGTGCTGCTCGAGAAGCTGCTCTGCGTAAAAAAAATCGACGAGGCGATTCAGTTGCAGTCGGATTTCGCCAAATCAGCCTATGAGGATTTCGTCGGGGAAGCCACCAAGATCGTCGAGATGTATTCGAGCCTCGCCAAGGAAGCCTTCAAGCCCACCAACGTCGTGAGGGCTGCACACCCACCAGTAACCGCTCCCCCATCGAAAGCGCCGTACACTGATCCGTTTAATTGATCTCAGACAGTTATCTGTATCCGCCTCGCCGGGTGTCCGGATGGGCGTAAAATAGCAAGAGGTCTTATTGCAGCCTCTTCCCCATGCTTCGGCGCACGACTAGCGCGCGTCGATTGCGGGGAGGAGCCCGTGTCGCACACTGACAATGATGCGCGTGCGCGCATCCGTGAACTCAATGACTCGCTCCGCAAGAGCGTCGATCCGAAGCTTGGGACATTTGTGCTGACGGCAGGCGTGGACGCCTTGCCGCCCGACATTAAGATGATGGCGATCCGCGAGACGCGCACCTTCAACGATTTCTCGGAAGAGAATGACCCGCACGGCGAACACGACTTCGGCTCGTTTGAACTCGGCGGCCAGCGGTTCTTCTGGAAGATCGACTACTACGATCCGAATCTCGAATTCGGCTCGGAAGACCCCGCCGATCCGACGAAGACGACTCGCGTCCTGACCGTCATCCTCGCCGAAGAGTATTGAGCCATGGTGAAAAACTGCAGCCCCGCAATGAGCGGGGCTCTCTTCTTATTTCCGCGCGCGCCTTCAATTTCCCACGCCCCAGGCCGCCCCGGAAGAGGTCGGCCTTATCCGCACTCACGTTACTTTCGTATGAGCACCATCGCAGAGCTCAACGACGCATTTCGTCATCAGGGAGTGCTCATTGTCGAGCCGACAGCCAGCATCTGATCGTCGTCGATCCGTCCAGAATAGCTGTGACAAATAGCGGAATTGACCGAGGCAAACCATATGCTGTTGTGTGGGGAGCGTCCTGTTACGCCGTCTTTGACGGAACGTTTCCGATCGGTGTTCGGGTTTTGCCGCATCACTGAACGCTTGTCGGCGGCCGCCCGCGAAGCGAAGTGCAACAGGGCGCACCGAGCGTCTGCCCGACATAGCCGGCATCTCGGGAAAGACGCGTTTCTAGCATTGCGCGACTCTGCTTAAGCTTGCTACGAAAGACACGAGCGTTTTCCACTCCGTCTCTTCTGACAAGGAGCCTTCGGGAAAACCGAATAGGCGAAGCGTTAAGACACCGTCCGATTAAACTTCACACGGCGTCGATCGATAACGTCGCCAATAAGTCCGTGCGAAGCATCGATCGCCGCGGCTAGGTCTGCAGCGTCAACGACCGCAAGGCCGTCCTGCTCACGCTGCAGGGCGGCGTCTAGACATCAACTATAGCGCGAGCGTCAGCGTTGATCGCATGTTCTGTTCGCATAGATCCACCTTCAAATACCATGACGCCGACGGCGTCACCCGCCGAACATAAGAGGCCGCCCGCCGCCTGTAAGGGCCGGGGTAACTGTGTCAAGTTGCACGTAAATGCAAGAATGCGCTGGTTCACGCGTGTTACTGCAGCTTATTTGAGAATCATTTTCAAGCTATCAGCGCTATTCGCATAAGGAGTTCAGCAAATATGACAGTTTGCCATTATCAAATTAAGCGCAGCAAACGCGTCCAGATTATCAAATTAGACGCACGCTATCAAATTAGGTACATGCTTAAGCTATTGAAATATACGAATCTTGGATTATCGCATTTAAGCGCAGCGTGACAGGCTGATCGCGAAAAATCACGGCGACGACGACCTTATTGCCGCGGGAGCGTTCTTACTTTCTGCCCACGCGCGATCGGCTAATCCATCAGTTGCCCGGCATCTCGCCGAGACGGTGTGCAACGCATGTCATCAGATTAGACCTGTTTCGGCGCCCTAAGTCCGAAATCCAGCGCGCCGAATTTCGTGGGCATCAGCCGCCTGCCTTCGACGAACGAACTCACGATCAAAGTTTTTATCCGCGCTTCGCACCCGACAATGCCAAACATTATGCTGACTCCGGAAAAGTCCGATTCTGTCGCCGCATATACCGAGAGCCTCGCAAGGAAATAGTCTTCTCTAGCGAAGGCCTTCAAACCGCCTGTTCCCTCAGCAGCCTGAAGTAATGCTCTGCGTGCTGCAAATAGTTCTCGATTTCGGTTGCATCGCCGGTCGATCTGGCGGCGCGCGCGAGCGCCAAATAGCGTTCATAGCTTCCTTTGGCGTCGATAAACCGAATGCCTGCGAGTCTGCCTCGCTTCTGATCTGACGCTTCTGATCGACCCGAAAATGGTCCGACGGCCGAACCGTGTCCACCAATTTTAGTACCTCTATGCGTGCCGTTTTGCATGATTACTCCTAAGTCCGTTGCGGTCGTTGATCTGCGAATAATCAGAGGTCCGGCATACGAATGTCGATATTGCCCCGGTTGATCGCCTTTGATCCAGGATGCGGGTCTAAGGCCTACGATCAGATCCATGAAGATTTATTGGGGCGTTTGCGCGGTCATTTGATAGCACCGCTTCGCCACGCGGCAGTGTCTTTGCACCGCCGGCAGATGCGCTCACCCGCCCAGGCGCTAAGAAACGACGATCGGCAAACGAGGCATTTTCTAATGGCTTGTTCAACGGTTCGCGTCACCGCTGATTCTTCATGCCGCCCGCCCACGGCTGCGTTGTGCCGCTCGGATGCGCAGTTGGACGTGGGTAAAGTGTTTGATCTTTCCCAGAGGCTGCGCATGTTTTGGTCAAATCTCCTGAGAATCAGCGTTCTCTCTGTTTGCGTTTTTCGATATCGGAAATATGTATGCCGCCACTCTCTGCAGCGTAACGCCAAATCGGCTATAATTCCTATCTGAAGTTCAGACGTCGAATGATATGCGCTTGCGCTCGACGAGCTTTCCGAAATTGTGTGGTGGCGTTAACTCGCTGAAGCGTCTGATTCACTATTGAAATTGAAACTCTGCTCGGGCAATCGCGAGCGAGATAACCGCTTCGAAAAAGGGTTGCATGTGCTTCTTTCTGGCAGTCGTCGCAAAAGCGCGATGAACGCTCTCGCGAAAACTGATCTGCTTGCGCCGCTGGTCGGCGCGCAATCAGCGTCTTTACTTCAGTCGATCAAAACCCAACGCGCCGCGAAGTAGGCAACTGCGCCAATTGCGACCACTGCGATCATGCCGATCGGAGTCGCAGCGTAACTTGTCAACTCGAGAATCGCTCCCATAACTTTCTCCTTTTCTCACATTTGTCTTCTTTGTCTTCGGTTCAAGCCGCGACCGTCAAGCGATCCGCCGATGACTTGCCGCGCCGGCCGTCAGCGGTGACCTCGAATGCAAGCTTCTGCCCCTCGGCGAGGTCGCTAAGCCCTGCGCGCTCAACCGCGCTGATATGAACGAAAACGTCGGCGCCACCTGATTTCGGCTGAATCCGAAACCTCTTTGCGGGTTGAACAGTTTCACGGTACCGGTCTACATGACATGTCCTTTCCAAGAACAAGCAATCAAGCGCCGGCAACACGCCGTACCCTGCATATCGATGTTCAGGAGAGAAGTCGTGAGCGGCAACGCCAGAACTGGCGCGATTGCGCATTCGTTCGGCCGAAAACTCGATTTTTCGTACGTAAGCACCCACCCCTTGAAATACAAGCGCTGCTGTATGAAGGTATCCGTCCGATGCCCCCCATGACCCCCGCCTTTCGAATCCGATTGGGGAGATAGGACAGTGCAACTATCCGGGTCCTCTCTATTCGGCCCTTGGGAGTCAAGCGCGTGCATCCGCTCAGCTTCTCCGACGTTGACGGTTGATGACATTCGCGGGTCCGCGCTTCTCTTCGGGATAAGCCGTCTGGCTCTCCCAGGATGGGATCAGTAGAACAAGGTGGCTCAATCTTCCTTCCTCGCGTCCTGATTGCGCTATGCGCGATTGGCACAAGACCCATTTGCGAACTCACCTCATCCATCGTCCCGCGAAGGACATCTTTCCGCCTATCGGCCGAACTCCTATGGCTACCTCTCCTTTTTGAAGGCCGGGGGCTCCAAATTCAGTCTACGCGGCCGCCGAAGGGACCTTGTTCGTCCAGCGGAAGACGGAGCCGTCGACCCACATCCGGTGCATGATGACAGCTAATCGGCGCGCCAGCGCGACAATCGCCTTTTGACGCCCGCGTCGTTTGGCGACGTTCATTGCCCAGGCCTTTAGCCATGACCATTTTCTCACGCGGGTCATCATGACTTGTGCGGCCTCGTAGAGAAGCGAACTCATCATTGCGTCTCCGCATAGAGAAACGCCGCAATCCGGCAGCTTTCGCCAGATTGGTGCAATCGGGGCGTCAATCCCAATGATGGACCGACAGCTTTCGAGTTCTTAAAGCGGGCGGGAATGTCGATGGTGGCGCTGAACGCCAGAGACACGACAGGCCCAACCCCGGGGATCGTCACCAACCGTCTGCAAACTGCATCGTCGCGGACGATTGCCAGTAATTTTCGATGGAGCGTGGTGAAAGACTCGCGAAGCTTCTGTCGCGCGGTCAGCAACGGTTCCATAATTTCGATAAGCTCAGGTGCATCGGCGACGAGCTCACGGATGCGCTCGTCGAAATTTCCTACTGCGACGACGCCGACCTTGAGTCCAAAATTGCGTAACAACCCGCGTATTTCGTTTTCGAAGGCTACAGCGTTTTCCTGCAAAAGCTTGCGTGCGGTGAGAAGGGCCCGGCGCTTTTGGCTAGTCAGCGTTTTTACGTGTACATGGCAAATCAGATTGACCCGCATCATTTGAGCTATGCCGCGCGCGTCGTTGCGATCACTCTTGTTCACCTGCGCTTGCAGGAAAGCCTTCGTGTGGCGCGTTTCAATACAGATCGCTGGCAATCCCGCCCCAGCCAAGCCACTGAACAACCATTGCGACAACGGGCCCGCTTCCAAGCCAATGCGTTCAAGTCGCCATTTGGGATTCTTGAGAGCGCCAACCAGATCTTCAGGATAGCTTGGCGCTTTGCATTCACTGCAAATCTTGCCCGCTTCATCCACGATGCAAATCGAGTTCTCTTTGACCGAGACGTCCAGACCAGCAAAATATTTCATGCTGCTCTTCTCCACTGCGTAAGCCTGTTGCAATCCCGTCGAGTTTAGCATCAGCCGGGAGCGCGCAGTCCTCAACATCGTCTGGGGAAACGGCGCCGGCATACCCCATCTTCCTCTGTCGGGAGCCATCTTGGCTTGAGATATTCGATTCCGAATTTCCCTCGCGGCTTGAGCTTCGAGACGAGCTGTCTCGCATAGGCGCTCGAATGTGCTTCGCCCTCGCAGGATCGTCTCATCTCGAACCGCGTTGAGGATGGCGGGATTGGCGATCGCTCGCGAGATGCCAGCCAAAAGCGCCGGGCGGAACGAGATAGGAAGAGCGGCAACAGCCGCATGATTGATCCTGCGTTTGATTGGCCGCGCGAGATTGTCGAATTTGGGAAAGATCGCGCCAAGCGCCCATCCGGCCGCAGGTTCACGGCCATTCGCACCGCATGGCCGCCACGTATGCACGAGCAGCGCGCGCATGAGCGCGATCGGCGAATAATCGAACGAGTTATCGCCACGAAGGAAAAACTCGACGATCGCCTCGCCGGCAACAGCTTCCTTCCACACATCAGCGAAGGGGCTCGTGTCCTGCAGTGTTTCGCCAGTATCGGGGCGCTCGCTTGTATCCGATAAAGGCGCGCCGCAAGCGGGGCAGGTGATGCGCCAGGCCTTCCGCCAATGCTTCGGGACCACGCCGGACGCTCCGTCGCGCGCGTGCCGGTCTGCGCAGGGTCGGCAAATCTGCGGCGCTCTGTTGCGGCAAATTAATTCGGCGGAACCTGCTGGCGTCTCAATGAACGTCATCTCGATCAGCGCGATCGGATCGCATCGGAGTTTTTCAGATAATCGCGCGACCTGCGCTAACCCCAGCCGATAGTCGAGAAGCGAGAGATTGCGTGTGCCGGGCATCAGCCATTTGGCGAAAAACGGCTTCGACACCCCATAGTAGGCCGCGTGCCTCGCCAACCACGACGAGAGCAGCTCGTCGTCGACCGGCCTCAGCACCACTGGCAACGGCCTATAAGCATCGTCTTCGTCGTCGATCATTGGAAAGCGGCCTCGTCCTCCCCCACAGGTTTGTATCGTTCCAGCGCTTCGTCGGTGATCCGTTCGACCCCAGTTTCGATGGCTTCGATCGCCACGTCATTGAGCATGCGGAATATCCGTGCGCTGACTCCACCGCTGACCAACAGAATGCGGCGCAAGCCTTTCGCCGTCAGAACGCTCGGTTCCTTCAGTGGCAGGTTTCGCACGATGGCGAGAACGAGTTGCTCGAACTCTTTGTCCGCTATCCACCGCGGTAACGAGATGGAGTCGAAGCGTCGCGCCAATTGAACGTCGCCATTGATCGCTTGGCGCGCTTCCATGATCCCAAAACAAACCAGAGACAGTTTCAGTTCGTTGCTCAAATAGCGCAGCGTGTTGAAAACGACGCGCTGGTCGCGCCAGGAGGCGGCGAGAACATTATGGATCTCGTCCAAACCAACACTTGGACGCCGGCGCCCGAAGCAGCGGGCGTGTTCCGCGACAATCCTGCCATCCTGCCGAATGACGATGCGATCGGCGTAGGCGTGGATCTCGACCGGGCGGCCGACAGCGCCGGCGTTCACCGAGTATTTGTTGTTGTCGAAGCGGACCAGGCACGTCTTCGACACGGAAGCCGGCAGCGCGTGGAATCCGTCGAAGCGTCCGCGATAGGGAATGAGCCGGGGGCGCTCCTCCTCGAAGACCTCCCAGACGGTTCTGTCGGCGCGCTCCGGATGGGCGTGCGCCTTGGCGTAGGCGATGCATTTATCCATCAGCCACGCATTCAGTTCGTCGAAGGTCTTGAACCGCAGACGCGGCGTGAAGAAGCGCTCGCGCACGAGGCCGACCTGATTTTCGACCTGTCCCTTCTCCCAGCCCGACGCCGGCGTGCAGGCTACAGGCTCGACGAGATGGTGCGAGCACATTTGCAGAATGCGGCGATTATATTGCCGGTCCTTGCCAACGAAGATCGTTTCGACCGCCGTCTTCATGTTGTCGTAGACCCCCGGCCGCAGGCGCCCTTGAAGAAGGCAAAGGCACGCTCATGCGCGTCGAAAACCATCTCCTGTGTCTCGCGCGGATAGGCTCGGGCGATAAACATCCGGCTGTGACAGAGCCGCAGATGCGCGACCTTCACGGTCATGGTCACGCCGTTCATCAGAACGATCTCGTGGCTCCAATCAACTGGTAAGCCTCGCCCGGCGCAAAGCTCAGCGGCACAAAGGCGCTCGCCGTCTCGCTTGCATGGTCTCGCGCCCAACTCCGCGCGTAACGCCGCACCGCGTCGTAGCCGCCGTCATAGCCAAGCGCCCGCAGTTCTTCGAACACACGGATCAGCGTCAACCGCTCGCGCGCCGGCTTCGTTGCGTTCGCCGCAAGCACTCGGTCGATCTCAGTCTTCCAGGCGCCGAGCTTGGGACGCGGCTGAATCTCCCGCTCGTAGGAAAACGACGTCTCGCCTGATCGCAGAACCTTGCGAACCGTGTTGCGCGATATCTTCAGATCACGGGCAATCTCCTTGATCGACTTGCCCTTCTGGAAATGCTCCCGCCGGATCCGGCCAATCGTCTCCACAACAAGCATCCCCCACCGCCCGCTCAATGCCAAAGCGGGCAGACCTGCAAACAGTTCAGATGGGGGTCAATTTTGGACGCCGATCCCCCGGCTTAGGGGGTCAAAATTGCACGCCTAAACACACTCCGGCGGGTCCAAGCGGAAGTCGCTCAGGAGCAAGTTCGCACCCTCTGCGATCACGCCGAGAAAATCGCGTGCGGCTTGAGCGTCGCTGAACAGGCCACCCTGGGTTGTCCCCCCATTGGCGGGCCTCGTCAAGGACGATCATCCCCGAGGCCAGAAACAGAAAACCGGCGATGACAGGAGCCGGAATCGTCAGAAATTCAACAAAGGCGTGCTTGGCGATGGCGAAGGCCAGCTCGCCGGTCAGCGCACTCTCAGGTAGACCAGAGGACGAGACGCAGGACCGACCTTCGCAGTATTTTTAGTTCGCTGGTGGAGACGAGGGCGCAAGCGTCGCAACCTGATGCGCGGGAGCAAACAGTGAAAACGCAAGCTTCATTCATCGCCACGCTTCGTCATTCGTGGAAAGAGGACGTTCTCGCTTCCGTCGTGGTGTTCCTGGTGGCCCTGCCGCTCTCCTTGGGTATCGCCATCGCGTCAGGCGTTCCAATCGACAAAGCGGCTTCGGTGGGCCTCATCACCGCCATCATCGGCGGCCTCGTGGTGGGGCCCTTGTCCGGCAGTCCGCTACAGGTGAGCGGACCAGCGGCCGGCTTGGCGGTGATGGTCGCCCTGTTCATCCAGGAGCATGGTTTCGAGACGCTGGGACTCATCGTCTTGCTGGGCGGCCTGATGCAATTGGCGACCGGCCTGCTTCGCCTGGGTCCAGTGTTCCGCGCCGTTTCGCCCGCCCTGATCCAGGGGATGCTGGCGGGAATCGGAATCCTGATCTTCGCCTCGCAATTCCACGTCATGGTGGACGATCTGCCGCCGGGCACCGGCAAGGAATTCGGCGGCGTCATCAATCTCTGGTCGCTGCCGCAAGCTGTATGGAAAGGCGTTACGGAACCGGTCCATCGTCCCGCGGCGCTGATCGGCCTGCTGACCATCGCCACGGTGACGCTGTGGACCCTGTTCGCGCCCAAGAAGCTCAAGCTGCTGCCGGCGCCGCTCATCGGCGTCGCCGTCGCCACCGCCGCTGCATGGCATCAAGAATTGGACATGAAATACGTTCCGGTACCCGAGCAATTGCTGCACGCGGTCAGTTGGCCGACGATGGCCGGGTTCAGCCGGCTGGGCGAGGGCGCGATCTGGCTGGCGGGACTGTCCCTGGCCTTCGTCGCTAGCGCGGAGTCGCTGCTCACCGCCACAGCGTCGGATTCGATGCAGCGCCATGCCGAGCGCACAAACTACAACCGCGAGCTGATGGCGCAAGGAACCGGCAATGTTCTCTGCGGCCTCATGGGCGTGATCCCGATCACGGGCGTCATTGTCCGCACGTCGGCCAATATCATGGCGGGCGGCCGTACCCGAATGTCCGCCTTCCTGCACGGAGTTTGGCTATTGCTGTTCGTGGCGCTGCTTCCGGGCGTCCTGGGCATGATCCCGGTCGCCGGTCTGGCGGCGGTGCTGGTTTATACCGGCGTCAAGCTGGCCAAGCTGCAATTCGCCAAAATTCTTTGGGACCAGGACCGGGGGGAAGCCGCCATTTACGTCATAACGCTCGCCAGCGTCGTCGGACTGGACCTGCTGACCGGTATCATGCTGGGAATAGGTCTGGCTTTCGCCAGACTGATGTACAGCTTCTCCCACCTCGAAATCCGGATCGACGAGGACAAGGAAGCCGGCGTCACCGAGATTCGTCTCAAAGGCGCCGCCTCCTTCATACGTTTGCCGCAACTGGCCGCGGCCCTGGAGAAACTGCCGGCAAACGCGCATGTGCATGTGCATCTGCACGAGTTGACCTTCATCGACCACGCCTGCCTGGATCTGCTGGTCAAATGGGAACAGCAACGCCAGACCGCGGGAGGCGAACTGATCCTCGACTGGGGCGCTCTGCACGGCGTCTTCCAGCTGCACGCCTGGCGCGCGCCGTAAGCGAGCAGGTCGCACCGTCGCGGCGACAGATTGCGCCGCGCCGAGATCAGACCGGTGAGCGTTCAAATGTGGCCATCATGATAGATCTTCTATTTTAACGCCTTCCATGAACACGGCGTCTTAGATGCGATATTATTTTTGGATAGGTGCGCCATATTAAGAAACGCGCACGTTAAGAAGCGCGCACGAAATTTCGCGACATGGCGCGCTGAGTAATCGTCGAGCCCTACTCTTCGAGCTCTTCGAGCGAGCTCAAGCGGAGGGGCGCTGTTGCTCCAGAGCTCAAGCGGCCCGCGCGTGCCCGTTGGAGTAAGTTCTGCAAACTGGCCCTGAAATTCTGGACTGGCGAAACACGGCGCTGCGCTTGGCTCCTGACCCTGTTTGTCGCAAGGCGCGGAGCAGCACGCATCCGGATTGCTTGTTGTGCTCAACTGCTTTGATTCTGGTTCCCTCGACGCTGTTCTTTCTGAGTAAGCGTGATCGAGGCCGATTATGGACCGTGGTGCGCGATGAGAGGCCCTACGGGTCGACGGCGCCCCCGGCGGCCTTCTATCTCTACTCGGCGGACCGCAAGGCGGAGCATGCCCGTGCCTTGCTGAAAGATTGCCGCGGCCACCTGCACGCGGACGGTTATACCGGCTTGGGCGGCCTCTATGAGGCCGATCCAAAAACGGGCGAGCCGGCGCCGTTCAAAGAGGTCGCGTGCTGGGCGCATGCCAGGCGCAAAATCTACGACGTGCATGTGGAGACAAAATCACCGGCGGCGGCACAGTCGCTCGACATGATCGCGCGGCTCTTCGCCATCGAGGCCGACATTAAGGGTAGATCGCCGGCCGAGCGCGTCGCCGCGCGCCGCGAGCGGGCAAATCCCCTTCTGGATGAACTGCGCGTGTTCTTTGATGCGACGCTGGCGAAGATCAGCGGCAAGAGCGACTTCGCCAAAGCCATCCGCTATGCGACCTCCCGCTGGACGGCTTTGACTCGCTACGTCGATGACGGACGTCTCGAAATGTCGAACAACGCCGCCGAACGCGCCATCAGACCCCTTACTTTGGGCAGAAAGAATTACCTATTTGCCGGCTCCGACGACGGCGGACGTCGAGCCGCGATCATGTATACGCTGATCGAAACGGCGCGCTTCAACGGAATCGATCCGGAAACCTGGCTTGCGGAGGTCATCGCCCGCATCGCCGATCACCCGATCTCAAAGCTTGACGAACTGCTCCCTTGGAAATGGGAGAAAGCCGCGCCTCAAGCCATCGCCGCTTAGCCACCCGTGGTCGTCCGATCACGCTTACCTTTCTGAATGCCAAAGCAGCACTGCAAATCCAAAGAGCTCGTGCTAAGCAATTCAGAGCGCGAGCAGCGCGTGTACAAGTGGTACGGCTCCAACGCTCGCCGCTTCTGCAAGCGCTTGCCATCGAGCTCATCCGCTCATCCATTTGAAGCTTCGCTTATTTATACTCAGCTAATGCGGCGGCTGATCCGTCTGGCACCTGAACCAGTTCGCCGCCTTTGTCATAAAGGTCCTTGAAGCGATAAAAGCTGTCGCGGCTAACCCATGATTTTGCAAGCCTGGCTGACGTTGCCAAGCTGCTTGGCCAGCTCGAGCAGGCCTGCCTTGGCGGATGATTTTCTGTTCCAGGGTCATTTCGGTGTCTCCTGGAGACGCCGTGGCGGGGGCTGCGCTGCCCCGACCAACTCCGCCCCCGCCACGGCTCCCACGCGTGGCAAAAACAACCGTCCGTCAGATTAAGTCGAAACTTATACATATCGCGACTCTGGATCGCGAGTCACTGTCGCGGGGATATCCGCCAAATAATTGGCTGCCGTCGCGCAGGCAATCGCGCGGGCGTTGTCAGTCATGGCGTAACGCTCCTTGGGGAGGTTCGGGCAGGTTTGGTCACTAACCCCGTTACGCCGCCTTCCTCACGCCGTCATCACCCAGATTCCGCTATAGCTCATAGTCTTCCCTAGGGCTCGGACCCATAAAGTTGTTGGCTTGAGCGCGACGTCGTGATTCACAGCTTCCGAAAGGAAGCGCCCATGATTCCCGACCGTTTTTGGCTGACCGACGCCCAGTTTGCGAAGATTGCGCCGCACCTCCCCACTGACACGAGGGGCAAGGCGCGGGTCGACGATCGGCGCGTGATCAGCGGGATTGTCCACGTGCTGAAATCCGGCGGGCGCTGGATCGACGCGCCGGCGGAATACGGGCCGCGGAAGACGCTCTACAACCGTTATGTCCGGTGGGCGGCCAAGGGCGTGTGGGTCAATCTCTTCCAAGCGCTCGCGCAAGCTGGCGGCCCGCCGCCGCAGCTTCTCATCGACTCCTCCGCGGTCAAGGCGCATCGCTCCGCCAGTGGCGGCAAAGGGGGGAGCGCGCCCAGGCGATCGGTCGATCGCGCGGCGGACGCACGACCAAAATCCATGCGCTGACAGACGCTCAATGCGACCCGTCGCCTTCATGCTCACGGGCGGCAATGTCGCCGATTGCACCGCTGGCGCAGAGCTTCTGTCGAAGATGCCCGCTTGTGACATCCTGCATGGCGACAAAGGTTACGACAGCGACGTCATCCGCCGGCAGGTCGAGAATGCCGGCGTGATGCCGAACATCCCGCCCAAGGCCAATCGCAAATGGAAGAACTGCTTCTCGCCTTTCCTTTACCGAAACCGAAACGCCATCGAGCGCATGTTCTGCCGGTTGAAGGACTTCAGGCGCATCGCCACGCGCTACGATCGAAGCGCGACTAACTTTCTCGCAGCCGTCTGCATCGCGGCGACAATCAGCTATTGATGGGGTGGACGCCCCCGGCGGCATCACTGTGCCAAAGTGGCGGTGTTGAGAACACCTTTTTGAGGAGGCGTCCGTGGGAGAGGTTAGCATGATCGGCTTGGATATCGCGAAGAACGTCTTTCAAGCTCATGGAGTTGACGCCTTAGGGCGCGTGGTGTTTCGAAAGAAAATTGCCCGACGGAAGCTCATCGAGTTTTTTGTGACTCAGCCGTCTTGCCTCGTGGCGTTGGAAGCATGTGGCGGAGCCCATCATTGGGGACGGGAGATCAGAAAGTTGGGCCACACCGTCCGTTTGATACCCCCTGCGTATGTAAAGCCCTTCGTGAAGCGGCAGAAGAATGACGCAGCCGACGCCGAGGCCATCTGTGAGGCGGCGCAGCGGCCATACATGCGGTTCGTCGCGGTCAAAGACGAAGCGCAGCAAGCGAGCTCGGTCGTCTTTCGAGCCCGTGACCTTCTGGTGCGTCAGCGTACGCAATGCGTGAACGCCTTACGTGGCCACTTGGCGGAGTACGGATGCATCGCGCCCAAAGGGATGACGCACGTCGAAACGCTGATCGCCTTTGTCAAAGACCGAACCAACGCTCTGCCAAACGGTGCGAGGTTGATGCTCGAAGTTCTAATCCGATCGCTGGCCTCTCTGAAAGAAAACATCGCCGTGCTCGATGCCGAAATTGTTCGTCGCGCAAAAGAAGATCCGGTAGCTCGTCGGCTGACGACGGTTCCAGGTGTCGGACCGATCACGGCGGCGGCGATTGCAGCGCTAGCGCCGCAGGCAGAGTCGTTCAAGCGCGGACGCGACTTCGCGGCCTGGCTTGGCCTCACGCCTCTTCAAAGATCCACAGGCGGTAAGACCCGGCTCGGCGCGACCTCAAAAATGGGTGAGCGAACAATACGTCGGTTGCTCATCATTGGGGCAAGCGCCGTTGTTCGCCAGGCTTGCAGACGGAGCGCCGCATCGAGCCCGTGGCTCAATCGGATGTTGGCTCGCAAGCCGCGGATGCTGGTCACGGTCGCTGCTGCGAACAAAACGGCTCGCAAATCTGGGCGCTCTTAGCGAAGGGTGGAATCTATCAGGCTCCAGCGGCGGCGTAAGCAGTCGTACGCTGCGAGGTCGTCGAGGACGTAGGGTGGTCGAACGGAAAATATGGCGCATCAGTCGGTGAGACGGGGTCAGTCAGCCAGTTCATAACCAAGTGCTCCAAGCACGCGCTTCTGATTTGGAGCTGATCCGCGAACTTCCATATGGGCCTGCGGCGTCTGTGCGGCCGCATTCGAGGCCGGACAGATGTCAGCACCCAACTACGCGCCGTGGGTTCCGAAAAAATGCCTTGCGTCCAAAGGGGCGTCCACAGATGGTTATGAGTCTGGACCCTAGGGCGGCGGATCAAAAAAATGAATTGGGGCGCGGCGCTTGCCACGGCAGTTTGTGGCTGACAGAGTGGAGAAATGCTCCGCTGCCTTCGCCTTTTGATCTCTGCGGTTATTCTCACTACAGCTTTAGCTGGGGCGGGCGGAGCTTTTGCCGCGAAGATGAACCATGCCTGCATTGAAATGGGCATGGACGATTGTCCCGGCCACCACGCCGATGACGGCGCAGCACTCCCCGTCTGCGCTGAGATCCTGTGCGGACCAAGTCAAGCGGCGCTTCCGCAGTTTCAACCATTCGTTGATGCCGTTCTTTGGGTGTGTGCGCCGTCGCTAATTCCCTCCGACGACATTGAGCGCGGCGGATTACGAAGCCCGCCAGCTCTCCGACCTCCAATCGTCTAAAGCCGAAAGACCAATCTCGCTCACGGTAGCGCCGGGAGCAGATTTGGCGCGACTTCAAGCGGTCGCCGGCTAGCCCGACGGGAGATCGATTCCAGGCTCCCCTTCCCGCAAGAACCAGCGCCGTTGTCGCATCGATCGCGCGAGCCGCGATGATGTCCCTTATCGGGATTGAGCGCAGCTCTGCGATCCGCCCGACGACCATGCGCATTAATGCGATACGGAGAGAATCTGATGATGCTCGTGACCTCGGGCAAGGCGCGCTTATTCGCGCTGGTCGCGGTTGCCATCTTGAGCTCAGCGCCGCGCGCTCGCGCCAACATCAACGACTACGAATTCCGACTCGTCGAAGCGCAATTCAAGACGGGGCAAGCGATCGTATCGGTGAGTCTCGTCCATAAGCCCGACGACAAGCCGGCGCCGAACGCGGTGATCTTCGCGACGCGTCTCGACATGGCTCCAGATGGCATGGAGTCGATGACCAGCATGATCGAACCGGCGCCAAGCCCCGATCCCGGAGTTTATCGCTTCCAGGTCGATCTGACTGATGCGGGAACGTGGCGGATATCGCTCGCTGCAAAGGTGCAGGGCGAGAGCGGCACGCTCCAGAGCCGGCTAATTCTAAAGGTGGCGCCATGAGTCGAGGGCCGCGCCTTCGCGCCATCTCATTTGTAGGGTCGGCGGCGATATTGATGGGCTCAACATCGCTTTCGGCGACTGAACGAAACTTGCCCGGCGCCTCCGTCGAAAGCGTTGTCGCGCTTGCGAAGCAGCTAAGCCCCGAACTGGCTGCGGCCGCGCTGGATGCCGATGCGGCAGCGCATAGAGTGGGCGCGGCTGGCGTGCTCGCCGATCCGACGGTAACGCTGCAGGCGTGGGACGTGAATGGACGCGGCGTCGGCCAACGTTGGATCGGCTTCGAACAGGAATTCAAACTTTGGGGCAAACTCGACCTGGAGCGCGGCGTCGCAGAAGCCGACGCCGACGCTGCGAGGCATCAGAGTCGCGCCGTCGCCACAGATTTGATCGCCCGCGTCAAAACCGCTTATGCGCAATACGCCGCTGCGTCTCGGGCAATCGACCTCTCGGCTGGATTGAAGCGCCGGCTCGATGAAATTCTCGGCTTGTTGCGCTTGCGGTATGGCGCAAGCTCCGTCGACCAGCAGGAAGTGATCAAGGCCGAGATCGAGGCGGCGACGGCTGAAACAGAGGTCGTACGCCGTCAAGGCGAGGCAAAGTCGGCGTCCGCTCGCTTAAACGCCTTGATCGGTCGCGGCTCGCAAGAGCCGCTCGCTATTCCCAGAGGGTTTCGGCCGCTGAAGACAAAGCTGATGCTCGTCAGTGTTCAGGAGCTCGCGAGAGCCGCCAATCCAGCCCTCGCCACGACCAACGCGCAGGTCCGCGCGGCGACCGGAACTAAAGAGCTCACGGACCTGAATTACTACCCAAACGTTACCGTTGGAGCAACCTTTGTGCAGCGTCCCACCGGCGACAACACCGGGCAATTCATGCTTAATTTCAAAGTCCCGCTGCAATATGAGGCAAAGGACGCCGAACAGCGCGCCGCCAGTTCACGACTCGGCGCCGCCCAGATGCGCTACGACGCCATCCGAATCCGGCTCGACGGCGATGTCGCCGAGGCATGGTTCGGATTGGAAGCGGTGCGCAAGGCGATCCGCATTGTCGAACAACGCCAGCTCAATCCGGCGCGCCTGTCGGTAGAGACGGCACGAAGCGGCTTTGCAGCCGGAGCCGCCGACTTGACGACGTCTCTGGAAGCTGAACGACGCGTGCAAGCGATCGAACTCGAAATCCTTAAGCTTAGAGTCGAAGAGCAAGCCCGATACGCTGAGCTTGAACGTCTGGCGGGAGGCTCACTATGACTCGCCGTCACATCATTATTCTTTTGGGCTTTGCGGTCGTCGCGGCCAGCCTCGCTTGGTTGGTCGAGGGACGTTTCAAATGGGTCACACCTACAGGAACGCTGGGCGACGCCGGGCCTGGTATCTCGGGCAAGGCGCCTGCAACGACAGGCCGGATCATTTACTACAGGGATCCCGACGGTCGCCCAGCCTATTCCTCGACTCCCAAGAAGACATCGGCAGGCAAAGATTATCTGCCGGTGCGCGCCAGCGAGGATGTGAGTTTCGAGGAAAAGCCTCCTGCAGGCGCCGCCAAGAGAGGCGGCGAGCGACGCGTGCGCTTCTATCGCCATCCAATGGGCCTGCCTGACACATCGCCCGTTCCCAAGAAGGACGAGATGGGAATGGATTACATTCCCGTCTACGAGGACGAGGCGGAGAACGGCGCGACCATCACGATCAGCCCCGGAAAACTACAAAAGACCGGCGTTCGCTCCGAACCCGTCCAACGCCGGACGCTGAGCGTCCCTGTTCGAGCGACGGGCAGGATCGACTTCGACCCGCGACGTATCTCGATCGTCTCCCTGCGCTTCGAAGGCTTCATCGAGTCGGTCGGGAAGTTTGCGGAGGGCGATTACGTTCGCAAGGGCCAGACGCTGATGCGCGTGTATGGGCCGAATCTTTCGAGCGCAGCCGCCGAATATGTCGCCGTCCTCAACATGCGGCGTGGCGGCGGGATCGACGCCCAGCGTCTGGAGGGAGCCAAGCGGCGGCTCGTCAATCTCGGCCTCGACGAAAGCGCCATCGCTGTGATCGGGCGCGCCCGCAGCGTTCCACGTGTGATTGCATGGCCCGCGCCGCAAGACGGCCATGTCCTGGAGCGGGCGGCGACTAACGGCATGCGCGCCGCGCCAGGGGACATGCTGTTTCGCATCGTCGATCATTCCCTAGTTTGGGTTCTGGCTGACATCGCCGAGCGGGACATCGCCTTGATCCAGCCCGGACAAAAGGTCGACGTGCGGCCACGGGCTTACCCAGATCGAGCCTTCAAGGGGCAGGTCGCTCTGATTTATCCCCATCTCAATATGGAGACACGAACGGCGCGCGTCAGAATCGAACTGCCGAACCCCGACGGGTTGCTGCGGGGAGAAATGTATGCCGACGTCGAGATCGCAGCCGGCGGAAACGAGAAGGTGCTAACGGCGCCAGAAAGCGCCGTCATCGACACCGGTAAGCGGCAAGTGGCGATTGTCGACAAGGGCGAAGGGCGATTCGAGCCGCGCGAAGTCAAGATCGGCCGGCGCGGCGAAGGCTTCGTCGAAATCAAGAGCGGCGTGAGCGAAAACGAACGCGTGGTTACGGCCGCAAACTTCCTCATCGACGCCGAAAGCAATTTGAAGGCGGCGTTACGAGCCCTCGACCAAGGGGAGGCGGGCAAGTGATCGCCCGTCTCATCGCCTGGTCGGCGCGCAACCTTTTGCTCATATTCGTGGGCGCTGCCTTCGCGGTCGCAGGGGGCGTCTATGCCTTGCGCACACTGCCACTTGACGCCATTCCCGATCTCTCCGATGTGCAAGCGATCGTTTATACGGAATATCCGGGCCAGGCGCCGCAAGTCGTCGAGGATCAAGTCACTTATCCGCTCACCACTTCGATGTTGACCGTTCCGCGCTCCAAAGTGGTGCGCGGATTTTCATTCTTCGGCGTATCCTTCGTCTACGTCATCTTCGACGATGGCGTCGATATTTATTGGGCGCGCTCGCGCGTCCTCGAATATTTGAGCGCGGCGAGTAAGAGATTGCCGGCGGGCGTGACGCCTGTTCTTGGTCCCGATGCGACGGGCGTCGGCTGGGTCTATCAATATGCGCTCATCGCCAAGGATATGACGCTCGCCGAATTGCGCTCGATCCAGGACTGGACGATCCGCTACGGCCTCGCCAAGGCCGAAGGCGTCGCTGAGATCGCGAGCGTCGGCGGTTTCGTCAAGCAGTATAATGTCGTTGTCGATCCTAACCGACTACGCGCGCTCGGCATTCCACTGTCGAAAGTGCGCGGCGCCATCCGCGCCAGCAATACCGATGTCGGCGGTCGCACGGTCGAACTTTCCGAATTTGAATTCATTGTGCGTGGACGAGGCTATCTGCGCAGCGTGAGCGACCTGGAAAGTATTGTCCTGCGCGTCGAAAACGGCACACCACTTCTCCTGAAGGATGTCGCGCGCGTCGAGCTCGGCCCCGACGAGCGGCGTGGCGTCACCGAACTCAATGGCGAGGGCGAGGTTGCGAGCGGCATCGCGCTACAGCGTTATGGCGCCAATGCGCTCACAGTGATCGACAATGTCAAATCGACCCTTGCGCAGATGGCGACAAGCTTGCCCAAGGGCGTTGAGATCGTCTCGGTTTACGACCGCTCCCAGCTCATTCATGCAGCCATCGAGACGCTCAGGAGCACACTTGTCGAAGAAGGCGTCATTGTCGCTCTCGTCTGCGTCGTCTTTCTAATGCATGTGCGCAGCGCACTCGTCGCCATCATCATGCTTCCCATTGGCGTATTGATGGCTTTCGCCGCGATGAAGGCGCTGGGAATCGGCTCCAACATCATGAGTTTGGGCGGCATCGCCATCGCCATCGGCGCAATGGTGGACGCCGCCATCGTTATGATTGAGAACGCGCATAAGCATCTGGAGCGCGCGCTTCCCGACAAGCGGCGTATCGAGATATTGATCGATGCTGCGACCGAGGTTGGCCCCGCGTTGTTCTTCAGCCTGTTGATCATTACGGTTTCGTTCCTGCCGATCTTCACGCTCGAAGCGCAAGAGGGGCGTTTGTTCAGCCCGCTCGCCTTCACCAAGACGTTCGCTATGGCGGCGGCGGCGCTTCTTTCCGTGACGCTCGTGCCGGCGCTGATGGTCGTCTTCGTGCGCGGAAAAATTGTTCCCGAGGCGAGGAACCCCATTAATCGCGCACTCATCTGGCTCTATCGGCCGATCATACGTCTGGTGCTCAAAGCGAAAGTCGCCACTATTCTGCTGGCGCTGGGCGCGCTAGCGCTGACCATCATTCCGGCCCGCCAGCTCGGTAGCGAATTCATGCCCGCTCTCAACGAGGGCGCGCTTCTTTACATGCCGACGACGCTGCCGGGGCTCTCGGTCACCAAGGCCGCCGAACTCCTGCAAACGCAGGACCGCATCATCAAATCCTTCCCCGAGGTTCAGTCCGCCTATGGCAAGGCTGGGCGCGCTTCCACCGCGACCGACCCGGCGCCGCTCGAAATGTCCGAGACCGTCATCCAGTTGAAGCCGAAGGATCAGTGGCGTTCTGGAATAACGATCGACAAGCTCATTGCAGAAATGGATGCGGCGCTGCAATTCCCCGGCGTGTCGAACGCCTGGACCATGCCGATCCGAAACAGGATCGACATGCTGGCGACGGGGATCAGAACGCCGATCGGCGTCAAGATTTTTGGCCGCGACCTGTCGCAAATGGAGGGGCTCGCGCGCCAAGTCGAGGCCGTCTTGAAGCGCGTGCCCGGAACTTCGAGCGCCTACGCCGAACGCGTCATCGGCGGCTATTATCTGGATATTGTTCCCGACCGCGCGATGCTCGCGCGCTACGGCCTCATGATCGGCGACTTGCAAGAGGTTATCGCGACGGCTCTTGGCGGCGAGACCATAACCACGACCGTCGAGGGGCGTGAACGCTATGGCGTCAATATTCGCTATCCACGCGACTTTCGTTCTGATCCGAGGGCGATCGCCAGCGAAGTGCTGGTCGCCATGCCGGGCGGCGGGACGGTTCCGCTCGGCGAGGTGGCGAGGGTGGAACTCGTTCGTGGTCCAACTTCGATCCGCACCGAAAACGGCCAGCTCGCGGTCTATATCTTCGTCGATATTCGGGACCGCGATCTTGGCGGCTATGTCGCAGAAGCGCGTAAATCGGTCACAGAAGCGATCGAGTTCCCGCCCGGTTCTTATGTCACGTGGAGCGGCCAATTCGAATATCTGGAGCGCGCCGACGCGCGCATGCGGATCGTCGTGCCCCTGACGCTGCTCGTCATTTTCCTGCTGCTCTATCTGAATTTCCGCCGCTTAACCGAGACATTGATTGTCATGCTGTCGCTGCCTTTCGCACTGGTCGGCGGCGTGTGGCTGATGTGGTGGTTGAACTTCAACATGTCCGTCGCGGTGGCGGTGGGATTCATCGCGCTCGCCGGCGTCGCCGCCGAAACCGGCGTCGTCATGCTTATCTATCTCGATCACGCCATGCGCGAAATTCAGGCTGCGCGCGAGGCCTCGCGCGCCGCTTTCACGAAAGCCGATTTGCATGAGGCGATCATGCTCGGCGCTGTCGAACGCGTGCGGCCGAAGATGATGACGGTTGTCGCGATCATGGCGGGGCTCGTGCCGATCCTCTGGAGCACGGGCGCAGGATCAGAAGTTATGCAGCGTATCGCCGTTCCGATGATTGGCGGGATGGTGTCTTCGACGGCTCTGACGCTCATTGTCATTCCGGCGATCTATGCGCTGATCAAGGGGTTTGGCCTGCCTCAAAAAGGAGAGGTCAAGCAGGAGTTGGGGGGAACTATCCACGCAGCTCCATAGAACAATGCACAACAATCTTCACAGGAGGAAAGACTAATGCTTAGACTCTCTATTGCCTTAGCGACGATGCTGGCCCTATCCGTTCCCGCGATGGCCCAAGAGCTCCAGGAGCACGACCCGCAGACTCACGGAATGGTCCCCGGCGGGCATGGCCGTCACATGCATCGTGATTGGAGCACTCCTGGCCAACACAGACATAATGTGTGCTGGCACCGCCATCATGGAAAATGGGTGTGGGTCTGTCGCTGATGGAGAGAGCTTCGTGATTGAACGCATATTCGATGCGAAGCTGACGTACGGTAATTGTCGTCGACAATAATGGAACGGTCCGACCATCGATTTGCTGTCGGGCCGTGTTCCTTAGGCAAAAGTACGAGGCGCGGAAGGTCTCATCGGCGTGATATCATCCAAGGAGTCCGCGCCCCTCATAAACCGTCGAGCAAAATGGCGGACCGCATCCAGTGACTTGCAGTTCCGCCGTTAAACTTTGCGTTGTTGATCTTTTCGAGCGACGATACACGACGACATCGGTCGAGCGGGAGCCTCCGCAGCCAATGGTGTCGAGGCCGTGACTGAAGGAACCGCCATTTCTGGAAGCGGGGCGGCCGTATTGCCGAGTGAGCAACGACGATCGACCTTGCGCAAAGGACGCCTAGATCAATTACGATGCCGCTTCTGACGGCGCAAGGAAGGATGAACCGAGTGGCCCACGAGCATCGGCATGATCGCGCCTCGCATGAGGAATCGAAGACGGCCCGTGGCGGTGTCACAATCGAGGATGCGCATCAAGACCCATCCCATGTAGCGGACGTTATCTACACATGCCCGATGCATCCGCAGATTCGTCAGATCGGGCCCGGAAATTGTCCAATCTGCGGCATGACGCTTGAGCCACTCGTCGCTTCGACCGAAGCCGAACCGAACGCCGAACTCGTCGACATGACTAGGCGGTTCTGGATCGGGCTGGCGTTGGCGGCGCCGGTGCTCGTCTTGGAGATGGGCGGACATTTATTCAATCTCCATCACTTGCTAGCGCCGCAGGCGTCGAACTGGCTTCAGCTCATTTTGGCGACGCCGGTCGTGATTTGGGCTGGCTGGCCGTTTTTCGTTCGAGGCGCGCAATCGCTCGTGACACGTAATCTGAATATGTTCACGCTCATCGCCATGGGAACGGGCATCGCCTGGATTTACAGCGTCATCGCAACATTGGCGCCGTCGCTCTTCCCGCCGGCATTCCGCAACCTCGATGGCTCTGTCCCGATCTATTTCGAGGCGGCGGCGGTTATCACCGTCCTTGTTCTGCTTGGACAAGTTCTTGAATTGCGCGCGCGGGAACAGACCGGCGGCGCCATACGCGCGCTCCTCGATCTCGCGCCAAAAATGGCGACTCGGATTAACGCTAACGGATCCGACGAAGAAGTTGTGCTGGATCTTGTGAAGGTCGGCGAGCGCCTGCGCGTCCGTCCAGGAGAAAAGGTTCCTGTGGACGGCGAACTCGTCGAGGGCCGCAGTTCGGTCGATGAGTCCATGGTCACCGGCGAATCCATGCCGGTGACGAAGATTGCAGGCGACAGAGTCATCGGCGGCACGCTTAATCAGACTGGCGGCTTTGTGATGCGCGCGGAGAAGGTTGGCCGCGACACCGTGCTCTCAAGGATTGTCGAGATGGTCGCTTCCGCGCAGAGAAGCCGCGCGCCAATACAGCGCCTCGCCGATCAAGTGGCGGGATGGTTCGTGCCCGCCGTCATTCTCATCGCCGTTCTTGCATTTCTTGCCTGGGCAATGTGGGGACCGGAACCACGTATGACTTTTGGGCTCGTTGCATCCGTTTCCGTCCTCATCATCGCCTGCCCTTGCGCGCTCGGTCTTGCGACGCCGATGTCGATTATGGTCGGTGTGGGACGTGGCGCGCAGTCGGGCGTGCTGATAAAAAGCGCCGAGGCGCTGGAGCGCTTGGAAAAAATAGACACGCTGGTTGTGGACAAGACCGGGACGCTCACCGAAGGCAAGCCGCGCGTAACGGCCATCCTCGCCGTCGCCGGAATCTCCGAGGAAGATCTGTTGGCGACGGCGGCGAGTCTTGAACGCGCCAGCGAGCATCCGCTGGCGCTGGCGATCGTTCAGGCGGCAGCCGAGCGCGGGCTCGCGCTCAAGGGCGCGACGGATTTCGATTCCCCCGTGGGCAAGGGCGTCATCGGCCGGGTCGAAGGCGATGCGGTCGCGATCGGCAATCGTCGATATCTCGTG
This sequence comes from Methylocystis rosea SV97, assembly GCF_000372845.1. Lineage (GTDB taxonomy): Bacteria > Pseudomonadota > Alphaproteobacteria > Rhizobiales > Beijerinckiaceae > Methylocystis > Methylocystis rosea. The sequence goes on along the minus strand of NZ_KB889964.1, from coordinate 159,870 downwards.
GAGCTCGGCGTCGATGCGACGCCGCTCGATAGCGACGCTGAGCGCCTGCGGGAAGACGGCGCGACAGCGATCTTCGTGGCGATCAACGGAAAGATTGCTGGCGTCATTGCCATTGCCGATCCGATTAAACCGACGACGGAAGCCGCGCTGCAATCGCTGTGCGAAGATGGCGTCGCCGTGGTGATGCTGACCGGCGATAACTGGACAACGGCGCGCGCCGTCGCCAAACGCTTGGGGATCGGCGAGATCGAAGCTGAGATCCTCCCCGAGGACAAGAGCAAAGTCGTGACCCGCTTGCGTGAGGCGGGTCGAATCGTCGCCATGGCGGGAGACGGCGTGAATGATGCACCTGCCTTGGCCGCCGCCGATGTTGGCATCGCCATGGGAACCGGAACCGATGTCGCGATCGAAAGCGCGGGGGTGACTTTGCTGAAGGGCGATCTCGGAGGCATCGTGCTTGGCCGACGCCTCTCCAAGACAACGATGCGCAACATCCGCGAGAATCTGTTCTTTGCATTCATTTATAATGCCGCGGGCGTGCCCATTGCGGCTGGCGCGCTCTATCCGATCTTCGGGCTACTCTTATCGCCGACGATCGCCGCCGCGGCGATGGCGCTGTCATCAGTCAGCGTCGTCGTCAATTCCCTGCGACTAAGGCGAGCCGAACTGGACCCCGAAAGAAAAATTGAGATGCCGCCATATTCGACCTAAGCAGAGGGCTATAGGACTATTCGGTGCGGAGGCAGTCACCACTCCCACAGCGCCGGCTGTTCTGTCACCACTTTGCCACGCACAACTCAAGAAGCATCCGTCATTTGCGGAACTCTCGCCCGTGTCATGAGAGCAAACATTTTAACCCGCATTCGCCGGATGAACTCTGATTTGGGCCGCCGCCAGTCTTGTCGACGGCGTAAAGCGTTCCCGCGTCATGAGTTCGAGCCAAAGGACGGGAGGAGTGCGTCCAGATGACAGGCAACTTGGCTGTTTCCCTTGTCAGAACGACGGCACCAGCCGTTGTGCTTTCCGTGACCGCGAGGCCTTGTCAAAGGCTCCAAATAGGCAGAGGATGGCATCCAAATCGGGGTCTTAAACTCGGCAGTTTTTTCTTAATGTCGGCTTCTTAATGTCGGCCAGGAAGCCCGATGCGGGACGTCCTCAGAACATACAGTTTGCCCTGCGGGCCTGCAATGCGCTGGCTCGTCAACCCGGGTCCAGGCGCGCCCCGTGACATTCAAGTGGCGTTGATTGGCGGATTGTTCGGGACTCTTCCTGTTTTCGCCGCCGGCGTCATCAATACGATTGCAGTGGCGGCCGCCATCGCCATTCGACAGCCGACGCCGCCGTTCATCTTTTGGCTCATCCTTGAGGTCGTGATCTGCGCGTCGCGGCTTACGGTGTTGTTGTTCGCGCGCCGCGCCGCCTCGGAGCGTCGCTTGACGCCGACGAACCTCTATCTCTGGCTCGGCCTGTTGTGGAGCGCCAGCATCGGCTATGGCGGGTTTGTCAGCCTGACCTTGGGCGACTGGGTGGTCGCCACAGTCGCCTGTTCGTCTGCCACGGCGATGGTCGGCGGCGTCTGTTTTCGGACTTTCAGCGCGCCACGCCTCGCGACCGCGATGATGCTGCTCAGTCTGGGCCCATTTGTTCCCGCGGTCATCATCGCGAGCGAGCCTTTGCTCTATGTGGTCTTGCTGGAGGTGCCGCTTTATCTCATGGCAATGAGCGCTGCCGCCTTTACTCTCAACAAGATGTTGGTCGCGACGATGCGCGGGGAGCGCGAGAACGACCATCGCGCGAAGCACGACTCGCTGACCGGGTTGTCGAATCGCGTCGGACTTGCCGCCGCCGTCGACGAGAACCTGAAAGGCGCGCCGCCGCGCGACGGCGCTCTGGCTGTCCTTTTTCTCGATCTCGACAACTTCAAAGGCGTCAACGATACGTACGGACACGCCGCCGGAGACAGGCTGCTCAAATCGGTCGCGGAGCGCCTCCGCCATTCCTTGCGCGCGACCGACGTGGCGGCGCGAATTGGCGGCGATGAATTCGTGGTGCTCGCCAAGGGCTTGACCAGCGAGCAGGCGGCGGAGCTGAGTCACCGGCTGACGAATTCTATATCAGCGCCCTATGACCTCGGCGACGGCGTTCGTGCGACGATCGGCGTAAGCGTCGGCGTAGCTCTGGTGCCGGAACATGGCGCAGACGCCGAGGCTCTTCTCGCTGTGGCCGACGAAGCGCTTTATGAGGCGAAGGTGCAACGGCAGGTGCGCGTGCTGCATGCCCGCCTTAAGGAGGATCAGTCACGCCGCATTGCGCCGACGGCGCGTGGCATAAGTCCCAGCACGCAATAGCGCCCCTCACGGTGGCCGATCGTCTACAACTCCGAATCCTCGCGGCTTGACGGCGACCCTTCGAAGCCTTTTCATGATCTCGGCCCCGTCGGAGATTGCGGTCACTTCGCCTCGCCCAACGTATCTTCGTGTTGGAGCGCTTGAAGCGCCCGTGATCGCAATTCGTGCTTCGACATGTCCGCTGTCGCAAAGTAGTGACCGGGCGGCGAGCCTCGCCGGCCACAGCCGCAGCGGGCGACAGCGATCTCAAATGTCCGTGCCTTTTCTGACCGGCTGCAGCGTACATGCGCCGTGTCGATGCTCACGACAAATTCTCGCTCCGGATCGTTGGGGAGATCGAGCTCAGATTGCTTGTGTTCGGATGATGATGGCGGGTCGAACCATGCGCGCTGGCGCGCCTTCTCATCCAGCGGTTCACCCAGTTTAATCCGTAAGCGCTGTTACGGCCCCACCTTCAAACGCGAGATGAAAGCGGCGAGTCTGATCTCCTGATTTGGAGATAAGGCTCGTGTCTAGACTTGATCCTTCGATTGAGCCGAACGGCTCCGGGTTACGGCGCATCGAGGTGATCACTGGAGCTGGCGGGCGGCGCCGGTGGTCCGAAGGGGAGAAGGCGCTGGCAGTCGAAGAGTCGCTGGCTCCTGACGCGGTCGTCTCGCAGGTCGCGCGTCGACATGGCGCTACGCCACAGCAACTGTTCACCTGGCGAAGGGAGGCGCGCCGGAGGGCAGAGGCGGCGGGCGCCCCGCCATTTGTTCCGGCAATTGCGGAGAACGCCGTCACCGCTGTGCACGCGGCGGCGCGTGGGCCGAAGGCGGAGCCCGCCGCTCCCGTCGTGGAGATCGAGATCGGCGAGGCGCATGTGTGGATCTGGCGTGATGCGGACATCGGCATGGCAACGGCGATCCTGCACGCCTTGCGAACCTCGCCAGGCGCAAAGTGATCGGCCCGACGGGCGCGGTTCGCGTCATGGTGGCGACGAAGCCCGTCGACTTCCGTAAGGGCGCGGAGGGTCTCGCGGCGCTGGTGCGCGAGACGATGCAGGCCGATCCCTTCGACGGCGCGATTTACGTTTTCCGCGCCAAGCGCGCGGATCGGGTTAAACTCGTGTTCTGGGACGGCACGGGCGTATGCCTCTTCGCCAAGCGACTGGAGGACGGCGAGTTCCGCTGGCCCAAGATCGATGACGGCGCCATGCGATTGTCGGCGGCGCAATTTTCGGCGCTGCTCGAGGGGCTCGACTGGCGCCGCGTCCACGGCGCGAAGGAGACGTCGGCGCCGACCTTGCCGGGATGATGCGACACAGTGAATCAGGGCGTCGAAGAGCGTCGAAAGACGGCGGAAAATATGGTCTTCTGCGTTTATGGCGCAGGCGATCGAGACGCTTCCCGACGATCCGAACGAACTGAAGGCGATGCTCCTCGCCGAGCGGGCGCGCAACGAGCGCCTCGTTCAGATCATCAAGGAGATGCAGCGCCATCGCTTCGGACGGCGCGCCGAAACGCTTCCCGAAGACCAGATGCTGCTCGCGCTCGAAGAGGTCGAGCAGACGGAAGCCGGCGCGGCGGCGGCGACGGAAGCAAAATCCGCCGCCGAACGCGAGAAGGCGGCCAGAAAGCGCCGCACGAACCGTGGCGCGCTGCCGGCGCATCTGCCGCGCATCGAAACCATCGTCGACATCGACGAGAAGGCCTGTCCCTGCTGCAAGGGCGCGCTCCACCGGATCGGCGAGGATGTCTCCGAGCGGCTCGACGTCGTCCCGGCGCAGTTCCGCGTGCTGGTGACGCGGCGTCCCAAATACGGCTGTCGCGCCTGCGAGGGCGCAATCGTGCAGGCGCCGGCCCCGGCGCGGTTGATCGAAGGCGGACTGCCGACCGAGGCGACCGTCGCCCATGTGCTCGTCTCCAAATACGCCGATCATCTTCCGCTGTATCGCCAGGCCCAGATTTACGCCCGGCAGGGGATCGCCCTCGACCGTTCGACGCTCGCCGACTGGGTTGGCCGCGCCGCCTGGCATTTGCGGCCCGTGCATGAGCGGCTTCTGGAACACATCAGGTCGTCGACAAAAATCTTCGCCGACGAGACAAGGGCGCCGGTGCTCGACCCCGGGCGCGGGCGCACCAAGACCGGCCAACTTTGGGCTTATGCGCGCGACGACCGGCCATGGGGCGGCGCCGATCCGCCGATCGCCGTCTATGTCTATGCGCAAAACCGAAAGTCCGAGCAGCCGCTCACGCACATTGCCGGCTTCACGGGTGTCGTGCAGGTCGACGGTTACGCCGGCTATCGCGCGCTGGCGCAGAAGAACAGCGTGTCGCTCGCCTTCTGCTGGTCTCACGTTCGCCGGCGCTTTTACGAACTCGCCGCGGCAGGTCCTGCGCCGATCGCCAGCGAGGCGCTGGCGCGCATCGGCGCGCTCTACGCCATCGAGAGCGACATCAAAGGTCGGAGCCCGGATGATCGGCGCGCGGCGCGACAGGAAAAATCCCGCCCCATCCTCGACGCCCTCGAGCCATGGCTGCGTGAAAAGCTCGCGCTGATCAGCCAGAAGACCAAGCTCGCCGAGGCGATCCGCTACGCGCTCTCGCGCTGGGACGGCCTGACGCGCTTCATCGACGACGGGCGCATCGAGATCGACTCGAACATCGTCGAGCGCGCGATCCGCCCCATCGCGCTCAATCGCAAGAACGCGCTCTTCGCCGGCTCCGACGGCGGGGCCGAGAACTGGGCGATCGTCGCGTCGCTCATCGAGACCTGCAAACTGAACGGCGTCGATCCGATGGCCTATATGGCCGATGTCCTCGCGAAGATCGACGGACATCTCGCGAGCAAGATCGACGAGCTCATGCCATGGGCCTACGCGCAGCCGGTCGCTCTCAAAGACGTGGCCTGAAAACAGCGCTTACGTTTCATCGTTCGGTGACGCAGGGTCATGAACGATTCCGTTGAAGGGATCGGGAGAAACTCCGCCAGCACATCCGCTGCCTTTCGGTAGGGCATCATGCTGCCCATGCGAGCCGACAATTCCATCAACTCCGGCGTCGCCTGATCGGGGCAGATATCGCGCAAAACGGCCGAAGCGTCACAAAAATAGGGAAGACAGCGCCGACAATTCATGATCCGCGGGTTGCTGACTTCGACACGTCCATAGACCGTCCGGATCTTGCGCTTGCCATAATCCTTGATGCGCCGAACGTCTTGCAATCGGTGCAATACTGCCTCGTCAGGACGTAGGCCTCGCATTGCTGCTTCACCACAAGCTGCTGCAATAACGCCATGATCGACTTGCCATCCGAAATTGAAAAACCGAGTTCGCCCTCCGACAGCCGATTGAACGGCTTTTCGATTACCATCTCAGCAGTGCCGCATCCGCTGAATTCGTCCAAGCCTTCAATCATGATCTTCCAGCGCATTGCCGTCCTCCGCAGGGTCGGCCATTTCTTGCGTCGGAAATCGTAAACGTCCGCCGTAACCCAGTTAGTTTTACGGTCCCGCGGCGTACCCCACCCCAGAAGGGCTGCTGTTCGCATAAACGCCGGTTATGGAAATTGGCTCTTGCTCATTGCGTGATCTGGAAACTCGACAGGCTGGCTCGGTCGCTCAAGTGGCTTATCCAAAAGAAGCGTTACGAAGAAGATCGTTCCCACACCAAGCTGAGACCTAACTTCTATCCGCCATCCGTTGTGGTCAGCGATCGTTTTGCAGATCGCTAGTCCGATTCCTGTGCCTGGATAGTAGGCCTTGCTGTGGAGTCGCTTGAAGGGCTCGAAAATGTCTCGAGCGTATTTCTCTTCGAAGCCAATTCCGTCATCGGCGATCGCAAGGCGCACATGGGACAAGTCAATGGGAACGGCGGAAATCTCTATCCTCGGAATCTTTCCAAGCTTACGGTATTTGATCGCATTCGAAACGATATTCTGCAGCAAGCGGGAGAATTGCGATCGATCGGCTCTGATCGCAAAGCCTGAAAGTTCTATATTTATCCGAGCCTGAGCTTCATTGATTAGTTCCGACAGGTTGGTCAGGGCGAGTTCAACCTCCTCCCGAAGATTCAGGGTTTCGAACTGGGGTTCGCTGTTGACCGCGCGGGAGAAGATGAGGACATCGTCGACGAGCTCGCGGGCACACAGCGCGGAAGTCCTTAGGACTTTGGCCGCACGTTTTATGTCTGCTTGATTGGAGTTCCTAACAGCTTCCTCCAGTAGATCCGCAAAGACCGCGATCTTGCGCAACGGCTCTTGAAGGTCATGCGACGCCACATAGGCGAACTGCAAGAGGCGTGCATTGGCGCGCTCGAGTTCGCTGGCATGCTGCGCCAGGGCGTTTTCCGCTTCGCGGCGCGGAGTAATATCGACGACCGTGGCCAGGACGATTAGTTCAGCCTTGGTTTCGATCGGCGTCAGCCCAATTTCGACCGGGAACTCTGTTCCGTCCTTGCGTACTCCCTTAAGATCGCGACCAGCGCCCATTGGCCGCTTGCTCGGATCGGCAAAGAAGCTTCGTCTTAACGCGGCGTGATTGCCTCGCAAGCGTGCTGGAACGAGAACATCGATTGATCGCCCGATCAAGTCGTCATTGGCGTAGCCGAACATTCGTTCCGTCTCGGCATTGGCGAATTCGATGAGGCCGTCAAGGCTTGTCATGATCATGGCTGCAGGAGAAGCCTCGACCGCCAAGCGGAAGCTATCGTTGCCTATGCCGTTCGGTCGCATATGTTTTACCCCAGCGTGCTCTCTTGCGGTTCGTCCATGTTAGCTTGAAAGCCTCCAGCGACGCTGTTTAAGGTTTCGAGCGCAGACCATGTCGAGTGCTCAAGACCAAGAAGAGATGGTGCTTCATATGCCGGCCATTGAAACAAAGAAAAGGCTAGTCCGGGTTTTGCTCATTGAGGACGACCTCGATGACGTTTTTCTGTTCACGCGAGCGCTCGAAGGAGTCCAGCTTGCTCTGGGCTTTGATATCGTTTGCGAACAGATCGGGAATGGACTCGACGCGATCTATCTGGTGTCGCGACAGGACCTCATGGACAAACTCCCCGATGTCCTGGTGCTCGATCTCAACATGCCCCGACTTGATGGAATCAAATTCTTACGGTCGCTCCGTCAGTCTCTGCTCCTGAAGGACCTGCGCGTCTTCGTGTTGACCACCTCCACTGAGAGCGCCATCCATGCCGAAGCCATGCAGGCGGGAGCTGAAAAGGTCTTCGTCAAGCCCGATAGCGCCGAAGCCCTACTGGCGATCGCTCGAGAAATCGTCGAGAAATCGACGAACCAATCAGCATAGCACAAGTTCAGACTCGCCGATGGCGCTCTCGCTCCGCCTCTCCGATTCCCGCTTTGTGCCGCAATTGACCGAACCAAGGTCCGGAGGCTTTTAGTCGTCATCAAACGGCGGCCGTCGCTGCCCAAGCCCCGCCGGAAAGCGTCGCTAAGTTCACGGATACGCTTAAGCCAAGCGCGGCGTGTGGACGTGTTCACATGGGAGCACGATGGCGGGCACTGAGTCGAGGCCGGATAGTCGCGCTGCCCTAAACCGGCGCGCGCCCATGATGGTGAAGTAACGCCCCGAAACCCAGCCAGCCATCGATCCCCCTCCTCAGCCGGCGCGTTCGACGATGTTGGCGAACACAGCCGGAATCTCGCGGCCTTGCACAGGGCCGCCGCCTCGATCGTCGAGGGGATTTTCGCCTCCACCGTCTCCACGGCCGAGAGAATCGCGACTTTGGGTCGCGCAATTCCGATGGCGTGCGCAAGATCGATAGCGTTTCGAATAATGTCGCGCTTGTCATCGAGGCAGGGCGATATGTTGATCGCTGCGTCGGTGATGAGCAGCGGTTTGCAATAGGTCGGCACGTCCAACACGAAGACATGACTGATGCGCCGCTCCGTGCGCAGGCCAGTCCCCTCCCGCACGATGGCGCTCATCAACTCGTCGGTGTGCAGCGCGCCCTTCATCAGGGCGGCAATCGTCGGCGAGGCCGAGCAAACGCCGGCGAATTCTACGAGCGTCTGATAATGCCAGGGAGTAAGGAGACAGCGAAGAGTGCGATGGCGATCCAGAAGAGGACGCGCGCACCCTTCATGGCGACGCCTGCGACACTGCGAGGAACTCGGCCTCGATTGGTCCGAGCAACCTGGACCAACGGGCCGGGTGTGAGGCGCGCGTCACAAACGACAGGTCAAGTCACTGTCGCGGGGATATCCGCCAAATAATTGGCGGCCGTCGCGCAGGCAATCGCGCGGGCGTCGACGGAGGCTGCGAAGCCCGGCGCTTGAAGAAAAAAAGCCCGGCCATCTCTGACCGAGCTACTCAGTACTGACTAACGCTTAGCCGGTGAGAGCACCGGTGCATCAACCTCAGTTGGCGTCTCCTCGGCAAATGCAAGCGTGGCCGCAAATGCAAGACGGCGACGTGTATTCATCCGAGTTCTTTGCACCTATGCGCTTTGGCCTCATCTCAGGCGGGCAACCAGCTTTTATTTTTGCGCCGCAATAGGAATGTTGTGCAGCGCACCCCATGTAGACCAGGCATGGCGACCGGGATTCACCCGGGCGCACAGGAACAAAAAGTGGGGACACAAAATGTCTACGGCCTTCAACGAGATGCCGACACTGTCCAATCCATTCGAGACCATTACCGCGTCGAACGAGTCAGCGGCCAAAGCGCTACAGGCCATCGCGACGGAAACGACGGACTATTCCAAGCAGGCCTTCGAGAAATGCCGCGTGCACTTCGAAAAGCTGATGGGCGTGAAGAAGTTCGACGAAGCGATCCAGTTGCATTCGGATTTCGCCAAAGCCGCCTATGAAGATTTCGTTGCGCAAGCCACCAAGGTTGGCGAAATGTATTCCAACCTCGCTAAGGAAGCCTTCAAGCCGCTCAAAGCCGCATCGCCTGTAATGCCGTGGGCTTCCGCTCCCCCGTCGAATGCGCCGGTTGCGGCGAGGCAGAGCTGATCTTAGGCATCGACGAGATGCATGATCGCATAATGACAGAACGCGCCGAGGCCGAAGCAAAGGCAGCGCGGTTGTTCTACGGGAACCAAGGCGAGCCGATATTTCTTATTGATCACGCTGACGAACTTGCCCGCATGAGAGCGCGCGCCTACGAGCTAGCGCTTGCAATCGACGGGCTTGAACTTCGCGAGGGGCGGCCGCACACTGGGCGACTCCAAGCCGCGTGCGGCGTCAGACGCCGCTCCCCCCTCAAACGGGAGGGGTTTTGGTTTGGCGCCCCTCCTGAAGGCTGGGTATTTCCCCTCGATTGGCTCCCGCGCAACGCATAAAGCCCGGCAATTTCTGACCGGGCGACATTCGCGACACCCCTCGAAGAGGGGTGTCGCGCGGGTTGCGTCGACTTTGCTGCTTATGGAATTAGCGCCGCCCCGATCGGCTTACCCAAAAACGCAATACGCCCCGACGCCGGATGTAAGCGCGGGGCGTTTTTTCTTTGAGCATGGATCATGGCGAAGATCGACCTTGCCCCTCGCGGCGCGCTGCGACGAGCGCCAGCTTACACCGTGCGCGGAATCCTGCCAACTCGATCCGAATGAACTCGAGCAGGCGTTTCGTCGTCATGCGGAAAGTCTCGACGTTTCCTGCGCCGCTGCGCCGTCCCGCTTCATCGCCATCGACGGAAAGACGTTGCGGCAAAGCTTCGTGCGCTGCCTTACGCTCGGCGTGCAGGCGCAATGACCGGACTACTTCAAGTGCCGGCTTCGCCGGCGGCATGCGTCAGGGCACACGCGCGATGGCCCGCGCCACGGCATCGCCGATCACTTCGGCTGGGCGCTTCTCGCCTTTAGGGCCGCGAGGCATTTTTCACCTCGTTCAACATCTTAAATAGCTCGTCTGGTGTTTCCTTCAGGTGCGCGTAATCATTCCCGGCACCCGTGAACGTCACCCGCGATCCTGTCGCATGCGGTGACACGATGGGTACAAGAGAGAAATAGATATGATTTATCGTAGTCCCATCATACGACATGCACTTAAACTATTCGGATGCCATGGCCTTCTCCCATGTTTCGCGCTTAGCATACCATGGGATTGATGCCCGGCACGAGCGATCGAATGACGACCAAGAGGACTTCGTAGATGCTGTGACCCACAAGCGACGAGACGCGAAGTCGGTGATCCCGATTTCGACCCTCGGCCAGCCCGGCGCCGCATGCGCGCCCGGCAGCGAAGTTAGGAACAATTAGCCGGTTAGAATTTTGAGCATGCCGGCGGCGCGTTGAAATCGACGCGAATTTGCAAACTCCGGCAAAGGTCCTGGGAAGTGCTCGAATTCGTGCCTTAGGAGTCGACGACCGATTCGTGCTGTTCTGCCACGGAAACTCGCGCCTCCGTGGAGATGACCGATGGCGCGGACGTTTTCGTTCATATCGGCGCGGTCGAGCGCGCCGGCCTGCGTGACCTGCGCGAACGCCAGAAGGTGCGCTATGAACTCACCCAGGACCAGCGGTCAGGCAAATCTTCTGCCGATCAGCTCAAGGAAATCTGACAAGACACGCTGGCGGCGACTTTCCGTCGCAAGCGGCTTCAATAACGAAAAGGGTCGCCGTTCTCGGCGACCCTTCTTTGGGTTGGAGGGACCGAAGGACCCTGGAGGGGCTCCAAGGTCCTAGAGTCTTCGCCTCTGCGGATATATCGTCCTCAAAAATCCATTCCGCCCATGCCGCCGCCCGGCATTGCGGGGGCGTCCTTCTTCGGGTGTTCGGTGATCGTCGCCTCGGTGGTGACAATCAGGCCGGCGATCGAGGCCGCATCCTGCAACGCGGTGCGCACGACCTTGGTCGGATCGATAATGCCGAGCTTCATCAGGTCGCCGAATTCGCCTTTCTGCGCGTCATAGCCGAAGCCGTATTCCTTCGACTCCATCAGCCTGCCGACGACCACGGCGCCGTCGCCGCCGGCGTTGTCGACGATCTGGCGCGCCGGCATCTGGATCGCCTTGCGGACGATGTCGACACCGGTCTTCTGGTCGGCGTTGCCGGTGACCAAATAATCGAGCGAGGCGATGGCGCGCAGCAGGGCGACGCCGCCGCCGGGCGACACGCCTTCCTCGACCGCCGCGCGCGTGGCGTTGAGGGCGTCGTCGACGCGGTCCTTCTTCTCTTTCACTTCGACTTCCGTCGCGCCGCCAACGCGGATCACCGCGACGCCGCCCGCGAGCTTGGCCAGACGCTCCTGCAGCTTCTCGCGATCATAGTCGGAGGTCGTCTCTTCGACCTGCGCCTTGATCTGCGAAATGCGCGACTCGATGTCCTTCTTCTCGCCGGCACCGTCGATGATCGTGGTGTTTTCCTTGTCGATGCGCACGCGCTTGGCGCGGCCGAGCATGGCGAGCGTGACGTTCTCGAGCTTGATGCCGAGGTCCTCGGCGATCAACTCGCCGCCGGTGAGGATGGCGATGTCTTCGAGCATCGCCTTGCGGCGATCGCCGAAGCCGGGCGCCTTGACGGCGGCGATCTTCAGGCCGCCGCGCAGCTTGTTGACGACGAGGGTCGCGAGCGCTTCGCCTTCGATGTCCTCAGCGACGATGAGCAGCGGCTTGCCGGTCTGCACCACCGCTTCGAGGATCGGCAGCAGCGGCTGCAGCGTCGAAAGCTTCTTCTCGTGGATGAGAATGTAGGGATCGTCGAGTTCGGCGATCATCTTCTCGGCATTGGTGATGAAGTAGGGCGACAGATAGCCGCGGTCGAACTGCATGCCCTCGACGATCTCGGTCTCGGTTTCTAGCCCCTTGGCCTCTTCTACCGTGATGACGCCTTCATTGCCGACCTTCTGCATCGCCTTGGCGATTTCCTGGCCGATGAACTCGTCGCCATTGGCCGAGATCTTGCCGACCTGCGCGATTTCCTCGTTCGAGACGACTTTCTTCGAGTTCTTTTTGAGATCGGTGACGACGGCTTCCACCGCGAGGTCGATGCCGCGCTTCAGATCCATCGGGTTTAGGCCGGCGGCCACTGCCTTGGCGCCTTCGCGGGCGATCGCCGCCGCTACGACGGTGGCAGTGGTGGTCCCGTCGCCAGCAGCGTCGTGCTGCTTCGACGCGACTTCGCGCACGAGCTGGGCGCCGAGGTTCTCGAACCTGTCGGCGAGCTCGATCTCCTTGGCGACAGTGACGCCGTCCTTGGTGATGCGCGGCGCGCCATAGGACTTCTCGATGACCACGTTGCGGCCCTTCGGACCGAGCGTGACTTTCACGGCGTTGTTGAGGATTTCGACGCCGCGCAGAATGCGGTCGCGCGCGTCAGTGGAAAAGCGAATGTCTTTGGCAGCCATGGCGTGGAACTCCGAGAGTGTGCAAGAGCAGGAATGAGCGAAAGGGCGGCGGGGTCAGTCGACGACGCCCATGATGTCGCTTTCCTTCATGATGAGGAGGTCTTCGCCGTCGATCTTGACCTCGGTGCCGGACCATTTACCGAACAGCACGCGGTCGCCGGTCTTCACGTCGAGAGGGGTGAGCTTGCCGCTCTCGTCGCGTCCGCCGGGACCAACCGCGACCACCTTGCCTTCCTGTGGCTTTTCCTTCGCGGTGTCGGGAATGATAATGCCGCCTTTGGACTTTTCTTCGCCCTCGAGGCGTTTGATGACGACGCGGTCATGCAGCGGACGGAAGGCCATATCGGTTTTTCCTTATTCTGGGCCGGCGGCAGTCGACGGGAACCGTCGAACGGCAAAGCGATGATCAAAACGAGAGGGTTCTGGCACTCAATTTCCTTGAGTGCCAGAACCCTCTCCAGGAATAAGGATGTCCTTGAGCGTTTACAAGACGCCCCGCCCCAGCTGTCGATGGGCAGTTCAATATGGACTCCGGAACGTTGGGACGATTCTGGTCACTCCATGTGAGATCCTTGGGCACGCAGTCTCGATTGAAAGAATCAGGCAGTGCTCAAGCGCCATGGGCGAAACTGACATTGCGGTCGAAAATGCTTTGGTCGATCGACCGGTCGACGAGTTCCATTTTGAGTGCCCAAAGCGCGTGCACCAGTCTCGATTGAAATGCCCGAAAGTGGCACTTCAGTCTCAGCGACGCCATTGAATTTCAATGACGGGCGAGTCCCGCCTTGAAGTGCCAATCGACAGGTGGTTCTAAGGGGAACTTTGTCCCGACTAGGCGATGCCTGAATTGATGGAGCTTTCAGTTCGCTTGGGCCGTTTGTTGCCGTACCACAAGGCGGCGGACGACGCGGTCGCCTGAAGGAAATTTCAGTAGTCAAGAACCTCAGCCATGACATGGTTTTCGGCCAATTGCGCGAGATGGAGACCTGGACGGGTGATCTTCCTTCTAGGCCTGAGGTCGCATCACAGGCATATACTTTGCTGAAACATTTGATCGGAACGTGAAAGCAGTTCTTCATGCCCCAGCAGTAAGAAATTGGAGACGCCGTGCATTCCCCGCTTCGCGACTTTTTGCCCCGCTGCCATGATCAATTCGCGGCCGACGATTCCGGCGCAGTGGCAGACTACATCCCAGAACTCACCAGGGCCAACCCAACCCATTTCGGCATCAGCCTCGCGACAATCGATGGATTTGTCTACGAGGTTGGTGACAGCGCCGCGCCCTTCACGATCCAGTCGATCTCTAAGGCGTTCGTGTTCGCGCTTGCTCTTGAAACGCTCGGCCACGAGCGCGTGGAAGCAACAATCGGCGTCGAGCCCAGCGGCGAAGCATTCAATTCGATCCGACGGTGGTCGCGGCGGTAGCCGCCTTTGGCGTCGCGCATCAGCTTGGCGTCGGCCTCGGCGGCGCGCTTGCGCAATTCCGCGATGTGCTCCGGCCGGCGTTCCGTGCGCTCTTAGCGGTGATGGAGAACCGAGGAAAGGATGTGCTCAAGTCGTTCGGGCTTGAGTAGCCGCCGCTCGATATGGTCGGCGACTCCATGGGTGCGGTTTGTCCCTTGCAGCCGGTCTCGCCCTGCCGGGCCTTGGTCGAGCAGGTGTAATAGCGGTAGCGCCCGCTTTTGCCGGTGAGCAGCGTCATGGCCATGCCACAGCCGGCGCAAAAGCAGATGCCGGTCAGCAGCGTCGGCTCCGGGGGGCAGTCGCTCGTCGAACCACTGGTCGCCGGCGCATCCCCAGAATTGATTTCTGATCGGGACTAAAATGCACAGCGGCGATGCCTTTTAGCGCGGCAAATCGGCTCAACAAACAGTCCAAGGTGGAAGATCGCAACCAACGCCAGAGCCGCCTCGGCCTAGGCGCCGGTCACATGTGGACACGGAGCCGAAGATCAAGGGAGCACGCTTTCCCAGTGCTTTGTATCGAATCCATTAATGACGCCATGAGCAAGCATCATGCGCCGAGTAACGTTCGACAGGATAGAATCCGTCGGCGTCCAAAGCCGTCCCGGAGTTCCCATGCGAACGAGCCTAATCCTCCTGTCAATGCTGGCCGTTTTTGTGAGCCGAGCGGAAGCCGCGCAGCAGCCCAACTACGAAATCATAGCGAGGCTCGCGCAAGCGCCCGGCAACGTCACGGTCACCGGGAGTGGCAAAATTATCATGAGCCAGCATCAGTTCTACGAACCGAATTACTCGGTCGTTGAGCATCGCGACGACGGTTCTCTCGCGCCCTTTCCGAACAAGGAGTTCAATGACCGGCTGAGCCATTCTGAGCTAAAGCTGGATTCTGTTCTTGGCATTAGGAGTGACGCCAACGGCGTTGTCTGGATGCTCGATAATGGCCTGCGCAGCGGAGTCACGCCAAAACTCGTCGGCTGGGATACGAAGGCCGACAAGTTGCACCGCGTTATCTATTTGCCGCCGCCTATCGCGCCCAAAGATGCGTTCGTTAACGATTTTACCGTCGACGGCAAGCACAACAAGATATTCATCGCCGATCCCGCAGGTGGAGCAAATGCAGCGATTATCGTGGTGGATTTGCAAACGGGCGCCGCGCGTCGCGTGTTGGAAGGTCATTCCAGCGTTGTGCCCGAGAAAATCGATCTCGTCATCGATGGGCGCCCCATTCAGGTGAAAGACTCCGCCGGCTATCTCGTGCGACCCCATATCGGCGTCAATCCGATCACAGAAGATCTGCAGAACGAATGGGTGTATTTTGGTCCTATGCACGGAACGAGCCTTTACCGCATAAAGGCCGCTGATGCGGCCGATGAAGCTCTCGACGAAAGGCAGCTTGGTGCGCGGGTTGAGCGCTATAGCGCTAAGCCCATTTGCGATGGCATTAGCATCGACAGGGACAATAACATCTACCTCGGCGATCTTGCAGAAAATGCGATCGGGGTCATCAAGGGGGATCGCAGTTACCAGCGAGTCGCACAAAACGAAGAGTTATCCTGGGTCGACTCTCTCAGTTTTGGGCCGGGAGGCAAGCTCTATACCGTCGTCAATCGCTTGCACAAATCCGCTGTTCTAAACGGCGGAGAGTTATTGTCGAAGCCGCCGTATTTCCTCATCGACGTCAAAGCGATGGCCCCCGGACTCGCGGGCAGATGAGGCTTTGGCTTACCGGCAAAAGGCAAAGGTGTCGTCAAGCTCAGATAGCTAAACACGCAGGTTCCGGGAAACTTCGACGATTTGATCACGCAACCAGCGATGGGCGGGGTCGAGATCATGGAGCGGGTGCCAGACCATGACGAGGTCATAGGCCGGCAATTCGATCGGGATGGGCACAATTTTCAGCGGGGCAAGGCCGATAAAGTCAAGGGCGATCCGCTCCGGCAGGGACAAGATCATATCGGTCTTCGCCACAATGAAGGGGGCCGAGAGGAAGTGGGGCACGATCAACGCGATACGGCGCGCCAGCCCTCTCTCGGCGAGCCACTCGTCGATTAGTCCAACGCGTGTGCCGGTACGGGAGATCAACATGTGCTTGCGCGAGACATATTCCTCAAGCGTTAGCCGACCGCTTTTGCCGACCGTATGCTGCCTGCAGACGACGCAGGCCATGCGGTCTTCAAAAAGTTTCGTTCTGCTCAAATAGGCAGGCGGCTTCAGTATCGCATCGAAGCCCAGCACGACATCGAGATCATTGTGCTCAAGATCCGCTTCGGGAAAGGGCAACTCGGTTCTCTTGACATGGATGTCGATGCCCGGAGCGCCCAGCGCAATGCGCTCGACGAGCGGAGGGAGCACCAGCAGGTCCATGTAATCGGTTGCGGCGATCACAAACCGTCGCCTGCTTTGTGCAGGATCGAATTCTTCCGGCGCACGGATCAGCCGCTTGATGTCGCGTAGTAGGGCCTTCACCGGGTCGACCAGCGACAGCGCGCGCTCTGTCGGCTTCATGCCTCCCGGGGTCTTGACGAGTAGTGGATCGTCCAACTGTTGTCTGAGCCGCTGCAAGGTATGGCTCATCGCCGACTGCGTAACGAACAGGCGTACGGCGGCGCGCGAGACGTTCTTCTCCTCCATGAGGAGATCAAACGCCACGAGCAGGTTGAGATCAAAATTATGCAGTTCAGTCACCGTTTAGCCTCATCACCTCTCTTGCCCAGCCCGACGATGTGCGCCTGTGATTTTTATTCATAGGCCTATCAAAACTCGCCATTTCACGCAGAGCCTAGCCTCGCATAGCTTCCCGAAAGTTGCGCCGTCTCGTCGTTCGCCATTCTGGCCGCCGCTCGGGAAAGAGCCGCACAGAGAGCCAACCTTCGTGGAGGACCGCATGACTGGCAAATCCCTAGATATTCCAGCACGGCCCTATACAGGGGAAAAGTCGAGACTGAGCCGCGCTTATGACTATCTGATCCTGGTGCTCGCGTTATTCCTTTTCATTGGCTCCTTCCACTTGCATGTTGCTCTGACTGTCGGCGACTGGGACTTCTGGCAAGACTGGAAGGATCGGCAATGGTGGCCGCTTATCACTCCCCTGATGATGATTACCTTCCCCGCGGCGGTACAGGCCGTGCTTTGGCCAAATTTCAGGTTGCCGCTTGGCGCGACGCTTTGCATTTCATGCTTGCTGATCGGCACATGGATCACGCGCTTCTTCGCCTATCACATGTGGAACTTTTTCCCGATAAACGAAGTCTTGCCAGCCACGATGTTGCCGAGCGCCCTCGTCCTCGACGCGATTCTGATGTTGAGCAACAGTCTGACTGTCACGAGCATCTTTGGCGGCATGGCGTTCGCCCTGCTTTTCTATCCGACCAACTGGCCGATTTTCGGCATGTTTCACGTGCCGGTGGAGTATGGCGGCGCGCAGCTCACCGTGGCCGATCTCTTCGGCTTTCAATACATCCGCGCGGGGACGCCTGAATATCTTCGCATCATCGAGCGTGGAACGCTGCGAACCTACGGCCAATATGCAACGCCGTTGTCGGCGTTTTGTTCGGCGCTGCTTTGCACCCTGATGTATCCGCTCTGGTGGTATCTGGGAAAAGCATTTGCGACGACAAAGTACGTCAAGAATATCTGAGGGAGAGACAACGAGATGAAAAAGTCGCTCAAGTCTCTTTTCAGTGCCGTTTACCTCGGATTATGCGCCGGAGCGCTTGCTCCCGAAGCAGCGCTCGCCCATGGCGAAAAGGCCCTGGAACCTTTCGTACGTATGCGTACGATCCAATGGTACGATGTGGCGTGGTCGAAGGCAAAGCTCAATGTCAATGAAGAGGTTGTCATCACCGGTAAGTTCCACGTCAACGCGGACTGGCCGCGCGGGGTGGCGCAACCGGACGCGACCTATCTGAATGTCTCCGCTCCGGGGCCCGTCTTTATTCGAACCAAGCGTTACCTCAACGGACAATCGTCCGTCAGCTCCTCCGCTTTGAAACTCGGCGGCGACTATGACTTCAAGATCGTGATGAAGGCCAGGATCCCTGGTCGGTTCCATCTGCATCCGTTCATCAACCTGCATGATGCGGGCTCCGTCGTGGGCCCGGGCCAATGGATGGAAGTCGAGGGCGATGCCTCCGCATTCACTAACCAGATCAAGACGCTCGATGGCAGCGTGATCGACATGGAGACATACGGGCTCGCGAATGGCGTCGCCTGGCACGGCTTCTGGATCGCGCTCGGTTCGGCGTGGCTACTGTGGTGGGTCAGGCGTCCGCTGTTTATTCCACGCTATAAATTGCTGCATGCCGGCCAAGAGACGAGCCTTATCTCCACGCTCGACCGGAAGATTGGCGCGGCGATCATCTTCGCAGTTCCGATGATCGTATTCGGCGCGAACTTCGTAACGGATCTAAAATATCCAAACGCCATCCCTCTGCAAGCCGCAATGGATCAGATCGATCCGCTTCCGCCCGCCGTCGACGTCGGAGCGGTGCAGGTCAAGATTCAGCGCGCCGAATACAATGTGCCTGCTCGAGCAATGATCATGACCGCGCTGCTTCATAACGGCTCCGACCATCCCGTCCGGGTTGGCGAGTTCGCGACCGCGAATGTGCGCTTCCTTAACCCCGCGGTTGTCCAGCCGCCACAGGACGAGGGCGCCGCTTTGGCTGCACGCGAAGGGCTGAGCATCGACACGGCCGATCCCATTGCGCCGGGCGAGACGAGAACGATCCGCATCACGGCCGAGGATTCGCTTTGGCAGCGGGAGAGGCTCGATGGCCTGATCCGCGACGCGGATACGCGGATGGGAGGCTTACTCTTCCTCTATGACAACGCGGGCCGACGCTATGTCTCCAGCGTGTCCGCTCCGGTTATCCCGAAATTCTACTGACAATCTCGCGCAGCCGGGCGAAGAGCGTCGCCCGCGTGAAAACACTCCAAGCCAACCAAAGGAGCGGCCATGAGCACCACCGCGCAAACCATCTCCCAATCCACCCCGCAAGCGCCTTTCAATCTGCCCTGGTATCTGAGAGACCTACCGAAATATCTCCTGACCTTCGGCGTGATGACCGTCATCTACGTCGGCTTTAGGATGTATCAGGGCGCTTATGCTATTTCGACCGGCCTAGATTCTTCCGATCCCGCGTTCGACGTTCATTGGATGCGATTGCTCTACCTCGAAGGTGCATTTCTGTTGATCGTGTTTCCGACGCTGTGGGGCTATGTTTGGTTCACCCGGGACCGAAACCTCGACAAGATTACGCCAAAGGAGGAGATTACGCGCTACTTCACGCTGACGATGTGGATCAGTATCTACACATTCGCCGTTTATTGGGCCGGCAGCTATTTTGCGGAGCAGGACAATTCCTGGCATCAGGTTTCCGTCCGCGACACGCCTTTCACCGCCAACCACATCATCGAGTTCTACTTCAACTTTCCCTTCTACATCCTGATGGGCGGCTCGGCGTGGCTGTACGCGAGGACGCGCCTGCCGCTTTACGCCGAGGGGATTTCCCTCCCTCTGACGCTTGCGGTCGTCGGTCCGTTCATGATCTTCGTTAGTGTGGGATTTAACGAGTGGGGCCATACCTTCTGGTTTCGGGAGGAGTTCTTCGCTGCGCCGATTCACTGGGGTTTCGTCACTGGCGTGTGGTTTGCTCTTGGTGTCGGCGGAATTTTGCTGCAACAGGTGATGCGTCTCATTCAACTGTTGGACCAGATCGAGGACGCGGCCTGACAAAGGCGCCTGCAGCGCGTGCGTGCGTCCCCACGAACCTCGGGGCGCCCGTTTTCTAGAGCGATCCGTACTGAAGCTGCGCCCGATCCGCATCGCCCAAAATAGGAGAGCTCAAATGCCTCTCGTGCGTATCGATCTCATCGAAGGCAAACCTTTCGAATATTGTCGCGGCATCGGCGATGTCGTCTATCACGCGATGACCGAGGTCTTGAAGGTTCCAAAGGACGATCGCTTCCAGGTGATCGCCGAACATCCAGAACACTCCCTCATTGCCGACGAGAATTACCTTGGAATCAAACGCACGCAGGACTGCGTGTTCATCCAGATCACGCTCAATGCAGGTAGGTCGGTCGAGCAGAAGAAATCTTTTTATCGTGCGGTGACGAAAGAACTTCATTCCCGCCTGGGACTTCGCGTTGAGGACGTTTTCATCAGCCTCGTCGAGGTTCCCAAGGAGAACTGGTCGTTCGGGAACGGCGAAGCGCAATACGCTGATATGTGAGTCTTGGAATGACAATTGGCCGACTGACAATCAAAAGCATCAGGGCTCGGCCCTTGCTGCTCAAATTGGAACGCCCGATCGTGGCCAGAATAGCGACGATCTCCGACTGGCCTGTGATCCTCATCGATCTGTTCACAAACGAAGGAATCGTTGGGCGCAGCTACCTCGAACCGTACACGGCAAAGGCGATGAAATATATCGTTGCCGCCTTGGAGGATTTTGGCGAGCTTGTCGATGGTCATGCCGTCGCGCCGACCGAGATATTCGAGCTAACCCGCAAGTCTCTCCATTTCGTTGGCTACCAGGGCTTGAGTATGATCGCCGTTTCGGGCCTCGATATAGCGGCGTGGGACGCCTTGGCGAAGGCCGCGAATCTACCCTTGTGCGTGCTCCTCGGAGGCACGGTTGGGCCGGTGAAGGCATATAACAGCAACGGTCTTTGGCTGACTGATCCAGCGCAATTAGGGGAGGAAGCAGCGAGACTCATCCAAGAAGGAGGATTCGCCGGACTGAAAATCCGGCTAGGCCGCGCAACCGCAGATCAGGATTTGCGCGCTATCGAGGCGGTGCGCGCTGCAGGTGGCCCCGATGTTCATTTGATGGCGGATTTCAATCAAGGGCTCGATCTTGCTGAAGCGCTCGTGAGATGCCAATCGGTCGACAGCTTGGGCCTGGATTGGATCGAGGAACCCATCGTTTACGACAATCTGGATGGATATGCGCGCCTCGCTTCGCAACTGAAAACGCCGTTGCAGATAGGAGAAAATTTCTACGGTCATCGGGATCTGCACCGTGCGCTTCAAATGAAGGCATGCGACCTCGTAATGCCAGACTTCATGAGGATCGGCGGCGTAACCGGCTGGCTAAAATCGGCAGCCATTGCGGCGGCGTTCGGGGCGCCCATTTCTACGCACCTCTATCCAGAGGTCGGCGCCCACGTTATGCGGGTTTCAGAAACGTCGCATTGGCTTGAGTGGCAGAATTGGGTCAATCCAATCCTTAAGCAGCCCTATGAGGTCGTGGACGGCATGTTGCATATACCCGCTGTCGCCGGAGTAGGACTTGATTGGGATGAAGCTGCTATTGGAGTCAGGGACTGACCGCTTGTGCGGCGCACGCTCCAGAAAAACGACCTGAACGCGAACCCTCGAAACGAATGCTGGCCGATCGGAAAAGGAGCGGAATCGGCGCGCCGATCGCGCGGCAGAAAAATTGCCGCACAGAAGCGCGCCCGGTCATAGCGCCGCAGCAAAGCAATATTGCCCATCTTCGTCGACCGGGGCACGCCAATAAATTCAATAGCTTGAGTGATATGAAATGTCGCACGAACGCCGCATACGGAAAATATGCGGAAAATACGTTGCGCGACTGGAGCCGCCAAATGCCTTCGCAGGCGCGCGAACTGCTTGTCGGGAGCCATCTTGGCTTGAGAATCCGATTCCGAATCGAAGAAGCCATTGAACGTGAGAATATTGAAGGTCATATCCTCACGTTTAATGGCTTTGCCTCGTTGCTTGAGCTGTAAGCGCTGTTACGGCCCCACCTTCAAACGCGAGATGAAAGCGGCGAGTCTGATCTCCTGATTTGGAGATAAGGCTCGTGTCTAGACTTGATCCTTCGATTGAGCCGAACGGCTCCGGGTTACGGCGCATCGAGGTGATCACTGGAGCTGGCGGGCGGCGCCGGTGGTCCGAAGGGGAGAAGGCGCTGGCAGTCGAAGAGTCGCTGGCTCCTGACGCGGTCGTCTCGCAGGTCGCGCGTCGACATGGCGCTACGCCACAGCAACTGTTCACCTGGCGAAGGGAGGCGCGCCGGAGGGCAGAGGCGGCGGGCGCCCCGCCATTTGTTCCGGCAATTGCGGAGAACGCCGTCACCGCTGTGCACGCGGCGGCGCGTGGGCCGAAGGCGGAGCCCGCCGCTCCCGTCGTGGAGATCGAGATCGGCGAGGCGCATGTGTGGATCTGGCGTGATGCGGACATCGGCATGGCAACGGCGATCCTGCACGCCTTGCGAACCTCGCCAGGCGCAAAGTGATCGGCCCGACGGGCGCGGTTCGCGTCATGGTGGCGACGAAGCCCGTCGACTTCCGTAAGGGCGCGGAGGGTCTCGCGGCGCTGGTGCGCGAGACGATGCAGGCCGATCCCTTCGACGGCGCGATTTACGTTTTCCGCGCCAAGCGCGCGGATCGGGTTAAACTCGTGTTCTGGGACGGCACGGGCGTATGCCTCTTCGCCAAGCGACTGGAGGACGGCGAGTTCCGCTGGCCCAAGATCGATGACGGCGTCATGCGATTGTCGGCGGCGCAATTTTCGGCGCTGCTCGAGGGGCTCGACTGGCGCCGCGTCCACGGCGCGAAGGAGACGTCGGCGCCGACCTTGCCGGGATGATGCGACACAGTGAATCAGGGCGTCGAAGAGCGTCGAAAGACGGCGGAAAATATGGTCTTCTGCGTTTATGGCGCAGGCGATCGAGACGCTTCCCGACGATCCGAACGAACTGAAGGCGATGCTCCTCGCCGAGCGGGCGCGCAACGAGCGCCTCGTTCAGATCATCAAGGAGATGCAGCGCCATCGCTTCGGACGGCGCGCCGAAACGCTTCCCGAAGACCAGATGCTGCTCGCGCTCGAAGAGGTCGAGCAGACGGAAGCCGGCGCGGCGGCGGCGACGGAAGCAAAATCCGCCGCCGAACGCGAGAAGGCGGCCAGAAAGCGCCGCACGAACCGTGGCGCGCTGCCGGCGCATCTGCCGCGCATCGAAACCATCGTCGACATCGACGAGAAGGCCTGTCCCTGCTGCAAGGGCGCGCTCCACCGGATCGGCGAGGATGTCTCCGAGCGGCTCGACGTCGTCCCGGCGCAGTTCCGCGTGCTGGTGACGCGGCGTCCCAAATACGGCTGTCGCGCCTGCGAGGGCGCAATCGTGCAGGCGCCGGCCCCGGCGCGGTTGATCGAAGGCGGACTGCCGACCGAGGCGACCGTCGCCCATGTGCTCGTCTCCAAATACGCCGATCATCTTCCGCTGTATCGCCAGGCCCAGATTTACGCCCGGCAGGGGATCGCCCTCGACCGTTCGACGCTCGCCGACTGGGTTGGCCGCGCCGCCTGGCATTTGCGGCCCGTGCATGAGCGGCTTCTGGAACACATCAGGTCGTCGACAAAAATCTTCGCCGACGAGACAAGGGCGCCGGTGCTCGACCCCGGGCGCGGGCGCACCAAGACCGGCCAACTTTGGGCTTATGCGCGCGACGACCGGCCATGGGGCGGCGCCGATCCGCCGATCGCCGTCTATGTCTATGCGCAAAACCGAAAGTCCGAGCAGCCGCTCACGCACATTGCCGGCTTCACGGGTGTCGTGCAGGTCGACGGTTACGCCGGCTATCGCGCGCTGGCGCAGAAGAACAGCGTGTCGCTCGCCTTCTGCTGGTCTCACGTTCGCCGGCGCTTTTACGAACTCGCCGCGGCAGGTCCTGCGCCGATCGCCAGCGAGGCGCTGGCGCGCATCGGCGCGCTCTACGCCATCGAGAGCGACATCAAAGGTCGGAGCCCGGATGATCGGCGCGCGGCGCGACAGGAAAAATCCCGCCCCATCCTCGACGCCCTCGAGCCATGGCTGCGTGAAAAGCTCGCGCTGATCAGCCAGAAGACCAAGCTCGCCGAGGCGATCCGCTACGCGCTCTCGCGCTGGGACGGCCTGACGCGCTTCATCGACGACGGGCGCATCGAGATCGACTCGAACATCGTCGAGCGCGCGATCCGCCCCATCGCGCTCAATCGCAAGAACGCGCTCTTCGCCGGCTCCGACGGCGGGGCCGAGAACTGGGCGATCGTCGCGTCGCTCATCGAGACCTGCAAACTGAACGGCGTCGATCCGATGGCCTATATGGCCGATGTCCTCGCGAAGATCGACGGACATCTCGCGAGCAAGATCGACGAGCTCATGCCATGGGCCTACGCGCAGCCGGTCGCTCTCAAAGACGTGGCCTGAAAACAGCGCTTACCTTGAGCTTCAAGCCTGGCTGTTCGCATAGGCGTTCGAACGCTATTCGCCCCCGGAGCGTTGTCTCCTCCCAAACAACATAGAGGATTGCGGGATTGGCGATCGTTCGCGAAACGCCGCCAAGAGCGCCGGACGGAATGGGATCGGAAGAGCTGCAACGGCGGCATGGTGGATCCTGCGCTTGATAGGCCGTGCAAGCTCGTCGAATTCGGGAAAGATCGTGTTAAGCGTCCAGCCGACAGCGGGGTCGCGATCATTCGCGCCGGGAGGGCGCCGGGTCTGCACGAGTAGCGCGCGCATGAGCGCGACCGGGGAATAGTCGAACGAGCTGTTGCCGTGAAGGAACGTTCGATGACCGCCTCGCCGGCAACAACTTCTTTCCACACATCCGCGAATGGGCTGGTGTCGCACAATGTTCCGCCGGTATCGGGCCGCTCGTTCGTGTCCGACAAAGGCGCGCCGCAAGCAGGGCAGGCGACCCGCCAAGCTTTTCGCCAATGCTTTGGGACCGCGCCGGATGCGCTATCGCGCGCGTGCCGATCGGCGCAGGGCCGGCAAATTTGCGGCGCTCGGTTGCGGCAGATTAATTCGGCGGATCGTGCTGGCGTATCAATGAACGTCATCGCGATGAGCGCGATCGGATCGCATCGGAGTTTTTCAGATAGGCGCGCGACCTGTGTCAACCCCAGCCGATGGTCGAGAAGCGAGAGGTTGCGCGTGCCGAGCATCAGCCATTTGGCGAAAAACGGCTTCGACACCCCATAGTAGGCCGCGTGCCTCGCCAACCACGACGAGAGCAGCTCGTCGTCGACCGGCTTCAGCACCACTGGCAGCGGCCTACGAGCGTCGTCCTCGTCGTCGATCATTGGAAAGTCGCCTCGTCTTCCCCCAAAGGCTTGTAGCGCTCCAGTGCTTCGTCGGTGATCCGTTCTTCGCCGCTTCGATGACTTCGATCGCCACGTCATTGAGCATGCGGAATATCCGTGCGCTGACTCCACCGCTGACCAACAGAATGCGTCGCAAGCCTTTCACCGTCAGAACGCTCGGTTCCTTCATGGCAGGTTACGCACGATGGCAAGGACGAGTTGCTCGAACTCTTTGTCCGCTATCCATCGCGGTAACGAGATGGAGTCAAAGCGGCGCGCCAATTGCACGTCGCCATTGATCGCCTGGCGCGCTTCCATAAAATCCCAAAACAAACCAGAGACAGTTTCAGTTCGTTGCTCAAATAGCGCAGCGTGTTGAAGACGACGCGCTGTTCACGCCAGGAAGCCGCGAGCACGTTATGGATCTCATCCCAAACCAACACTTGAACGCCGAGGTCGTTCAGCAGGCGGACTGTGGTCCTTTCGAGTTCGACAATTGTGGCGCGCGGGTTCTGCGGCGTGCCCAGCACCGCGAGAATTTGCGCGAAGAGACGGCGCTCATTGGGCGTCCCGCCAATTCGACAACCAACAATTTCGCCTTCGGTCCGTATGGCTTTTCGCGGGCGCTCAGCACGTAGTCGTCTTGGAACTTTTCCACCAGCACGGATTTGCCCATTGTTGGGAGCCATCTTGGTATGAGAATATTGAACGTCGCACCAAAAAAGCCATCGAATGTGAGAATATCGCCTTCGCGAACGTCGTCCGCGCCGCCCATCGGCGTGCAGCAAATCTTCAAAAAGGTTGAAGCACCAAATTCTCAAATTAAATGGCGTCAGCAAGCCATATTGTCAAATTAAATGGATATTCCCAAGCATCATGGCTCCGATTAAATCGTTGATTTTCTTGAAATCGAATTCTCACGCCAACATGGCTCCCGACAGTCAGGTTCGCGCGCCTCGATTTCGACCCTGTAGCTGTTTGGTGCCGCACGATACGGTGCCTGCAAGTCGATTGATGGCGTTGATGGCGGGGCGAGCAACCCCCGAGCTTGAGCGCGTACAAGCGGAATTGGGCGCACGGCTTTCATTTCGCGAAGCGAGCCCGGTTCTTGATCTTTTCGTGCCCGCAACCCGCCCTCACAATCACAAAAGCGTTCGAAATCGCCTCGCGCGGGTTGCAGATCACATCGAGACGAAAGACCTGTCGAGTCCACATCGCATGAGCCGCGTCGGACCAGGCCCGATGTCCGTTTTCATTGATGGCGCCTATATACGCCCCGTTCCGGGATTTCAGACTCGACATTTCGAGATCATCATGGGATGCGTCGATACCGATGAACGCGTGGCACGCCTTTGTGTCCGCGCCAAATATTTCGACGAGCAAGGTCGATATTATTCGAGCTGCGTTACGCGCCCAGGGTTGGATTCCCGGCAGAGACATCACAGTCTTCAGCGATGGCGATCCCGCGCTCAGAGGCGCTGTCGTCAGCGCGGAAAGACAGCAAGTCACGCATATTCTCGACTGGTTTCACATTTCAATGCGCGTACGTCACATTGAGCAGACTTTCGAAGGCATCCGTCAATTCGAACCAGAATTGAAGTCTTGGCTCCTGACATCGGCCTATTGCGACGTGCCGCGCCTACGTCATCTCCTATGGAGCGGCTACGTTGACGAGACCCGCGACGCGCTCAGGCTGATGAGCTATTGGGTTCGCAGCGCCGTCTCCGAACATACCCACGAGATCAACGCAAAAATGAAACGATTTCTGGTGCTCATCGACGAGTTGGCGACATACCCATGAGCCGATCCACAAAGACGGGGTTCATGAACAGGGACTTATACAGGTCAAGCGTTTGAGCATGAGGCGGATCATGGCGAGACGGACGAAAGCGGCGATGGTGGTCGCATAGCGCTCAAAGTCGTGCATGAGGCGACGGTTTCGGCTGATCCAGGCGAGCGTTCGTTTGACAATCCAGCGCCTGGGCAGCGCAACGAAACCTTTCGCATCGGACCTTTTGACGATCTCGATTTTCCAGGACCCGGTCGCGGCGATGGTACGCGCCATTTTCGGCCCCTGATATCCGGCATCGGCGAAGATTTTTGCGATGAAAGGGAAGCGCCGCCGCGCGCTTTGCAATAGATGACCTGCCCCTGAGAAATTCCTCCAGAAGCGATTAGAGTCCGGCCCATTACAGGACGGACACGATGAAGAAGAAGCGGTTCACGGAAGAACAGATCATCGGGATTTTGCGGGAGCAGGAGGCCGGCGCGAAAGCGGTGGATCTGGCGCGCAAATACGCGGTGTCGGAAACGACGCTCTACAATTGGAAAGCCAAGTTCGGCGGCATGACGTCTCCGAGGCCAAGCGCCTAAACGCCTTGGAAGATGAGAACGCGCGGCTGAAAAAAACTTGGCTGAAGCCATGCTGGATTCGGCGGCGCTTCGTGAGCTGCTTTCAAAAAATGTATGGTCCGCCCCGTCCGTGCAAGGGTCGCGTTCGTTCTGACGTTCCAGTCTGCATAAATGTATCCGGCCTCTCGCGAGCGAGCTGCTGTTGCAGCCAGGCCATGATGAGATACGCACACGCCGTTCTCGAATAATGGTGCGGGCGCGAAGCCCGGTTTTTTGCCCAGAGCTTACGGCGCGCCGATCAACTGTTTCGTCATCACTCTCCCGAACCTCGCAGTCTGTTGAAAAGGGCAATCAGGCTGCTGCCGGACCGCGCTTCTCATAGGTTGCGCCGGGCGTCGTCATGACCACCCAGGCGATGCGCGCGACCTTGGCGGCAAGCGCCACGACCGCTTTGTTGTTGTGCATTCGGCTCTGAAGCCGCCCCAACCAACCGCCGAGCCGATCGCGCGATCGGTCCAAGTGTAACAGGCATGACCGGGAGCCGTGGATCAGAAGCCAGCGCAGATAGGCGTTTCCTCGCTTGCTGATCCCGAGCAATGTCGTCTTGCCCCCGGTTGAGTGTTCGCGCGGCGTGAGCCCGAGCCAAGCCGCCATATCTCGAGCTTTTTTAAACTGCGCGCCTTTGCCCGCCGCTGCGAGCAGCGCCGTCGCCGCGAGCGGTCCAATGCCCGGGATCGTCATCAGACGCCGGGCGGTGTCGTCAGCCGCCGCTGTCGCTTCAATCTCGCGCGAGGTCTCGGAGATTCGCGCTTCGAGCTGTCGCACGTCTTCGAATAGGCTGGCGAGCAGTCTGCGCATCGCTGGCGTGAGATCGTTCTCTTCATTCGCCAGGACCTTTGGCAGGTCTGCCTTGAATCTGCCGACGCCCTGATGCATCGCTATGCCATATTCCAGGCAAAAGGCGCGCATTTGACAGACGAGGCGTGTCCGCTGGGCCACCATCCGGTCACGGACGCGATGCAGTGCCTGGAGATCGATCTGCTCCGGCGAGCGCACTTCGACGAAGCGCATTGTTGGCCGCGAGACCGTCTCGGCGATTGCTTCCGCGTCGATGATATCGTTCTTGTTGGACTTGACGTAAGGTTTGACGAACCTCGCGGGGACGATCCGGACCCTGTGTCCGAAGGCTATAATCTTTCGCGCCAGCCATTGGGAGCCTGGACAGGCTTCCATGCCAACGACTGTCGGCTTCGCGCGCTCAAAAAATTGCAGCAGCGTATCCCGCCGAAAGCTCGCTCGCTGGATCGGCGAGCCAGATGCGTCGATCCCGACCACGTGGAAAACATTCTTGCCGATATCGACGCCGAACACGGCTGCGTCCTTTGGTTTGTTACGTTCCGCCATAGCCTATCCTCCTGTGCCAAGGGGCCGCATTCTGCGGCGGGAGGACGGGGCGGACCATCCCATTAATGGTAGGGCCCGCCGTCAAGCGCGACGCCGTCGCGCACCTTCGGCCGTGATGGGCCTGTCGGAACGTCGAGCCTGCCAAATCGTCGAGGTGGATCGCAAGACCGTTCGCTATTCGCCGCGGCGACCGACGGACACGGAGCTTCGCGCCAAGCTGCGCGATCTCGCCAACGCTCGCCGACGCTTCGGCTATCGGCGGCTGTTCGTTTTGCTGCGGCAGGAGGGCGAGCGATCGGGCAAGAACCGCATCTATCGGCTTATCGCGAGGAAGGGCTGACGGTGAGGAAGCGCCGCGCGCGCCGCCGCGCCGTGGGAACGGGCGCCGATCCCCGTCGAGGCGAAGCCCAACGCGCGCTGGTCGCTGGACTTCGTGCACGACCAGTTCCCCTGCGGGCGGCGGTTCCGCATCCTCAATGTCGTCGATGACGTGACACGCGAATGCCTGGCCGCGATTCCGGACACGTCGATCTCGGGCAAGCGCGTCGGGCGCGAGCTGACGACGCTGATCGCAAGGCGCGGCAAGCCGGGCATGATCGTCTCCGACCATGGGACGGAGTTCACTTCGAACGCCATCCTATCGTGGGCGAACGAAAACAAGGTCGAGTGGCATTACATCGCGCCGGGCAAGCCCATGCAGAACGGCTTTTGCGAGAGCTTCAACGGTCGCATGCGCGACGAACTGCTCAACGAAACGCTGTTCTTCGGGCTCGATCACGCCAAAGCGGCGATCGGGGCTTGGGCGGACGATTACAACCACGAACGCCCGCATTTGTCCCTCGGCTACGCGACGCCGGCGGAATATGCGGCCAATCTCACCGCAACAGGCGATCGGCTGCGCAACCCCGACCAGCTGCGCCGATCGCCTGTTGCTGCACCCGCGCCCTCGGGCGTATCAACCGCCGGGACTCAACTTGCTACTGGATGAAAGTTCGGGGGCAGGTCAGATGGACTGATGACCCGCGGGGAACGGGCGGCACTCCCTATATGCAGTGGCTACGACAGATGCTGGACGAAACCGAGGCGCACTCTCTTTGAGCAGTGACGCAAGCATGATCGAATCGGCGCCGCGCCTAAGGCGAGGCAAAAGATGGAACTCGCGCATGAAAGCGATCGCGATCGATGATTACGGCGAAGCGGGCAATCTGAGCATGCGAGACTTGCCAGATCCGCAGCCAGGCGACGAGGAGATACTGGTTCGTGTGCGAGCAGCCGGCGTGAACCCCTTGGATTGGAAAATTCGCCAAGGCCAATTGCGATTCTTCCTCCGCCTGCGCTTCCCCTATGTCTTAGGGTCGGATATCGCCGGCGAGGTCGTGTCGTCAGGCAGGCTTGCCACAAAGTTCAAGGCGGGCGATGCCGTTTTTGGCTTCAGCGATCCGAGGCGGGGCGGTGGTTACGCCGAAATCGCGGTCGTGAAGCAGGCGACGGCAGCCTCGAAGCTCGAGTCGCTGGACTACGCCGAGGCCGCTTCATTGCCGGTCGCAGGTTGCGCTGCCTTGCAGGCTCTGCGTGACCTCGGCGATGTCTCCCGAGGCGCAAGGGTTCTCATCCATGGCGGGGCGGGTGGGGTCGGCCACTTTGCCGTACAGATCGCCAAAGCGCTTGGCGCAGTGACCACTGCCACCTGTGGCCCTTCCAATGTCGAGTTCGTCCGTTCACTCGGAACGGATGCGGTCATCGACTACCACCAGCGTGATTTTCTTGCTGGCGAGGACACTTACGACGTCGTCTTCGACGCCGTGGGCAAGACTTCATTCTCCGCCTGCCGAAAGATTCTGGCACCGGGCGGCATCTATATCACGACGTTGCCGAGCCCGGAGTTCTTCCTCTCGAGCGCCATTCAGAAGATTGCGAAGATATTCGGCAGAGCCAAGCAGGCCAGGCTGCTCATGGTTCGTCCCAACAGCGACGATCTCACGTATCTCGGTCAACTGGCGGACGAGGGAAAACTAAAACCGGTCGTATGCGTTAGGCTTCCCCTTGAACACGCGGCAGAAGCCCACCGCGTCAGCCAAGCCGGCCACGTGCGTGGAAAGATCGTCTTGGAGATATTTGATCACGCGCAATCTGGCCCGCCCGCCTGACTTGATTGCCTATGGAGCGAATTGTTGGAACCGGAATGTGATGCGGCTTGGCGCCGGCGCTTTCCGCGTGGTCTTTTGGCCGCGCCGAAAGAAGATGTCGCGTCGCCTGCGTTCGTTCCACTGACCGTCGACGATGATCTACAACGTTACGCATCCCTTTGACAGTGGCGGCTATCGCGCGCCTTCAAGAATGATCCTGGCGCTCGGATCGTGCGGCCCGTCGCGGTCCACTTGATGCGGATAGCGACGCATGACGTCGCGCGGCCTGGCGCTCAAGGCTTCATCACGCCTGTGCTCGCTTACCGCGTCGTCCCAAACCTGGCCAAAATCATAATGACGCTCATAGGCAAAAGCCGATCCAGCCGAAAGCGCGACGCCTAGCGCCGCAGCGGCAAAAACGTTTTTAAAGGACATCCTTCTCTCCATCTTCGTCACGCGCTCGCTGGCCGCGTTGCTTCAGGTTGAAGTCTATGGCGCGCCCAGCGACCACACGCAGAGGGACGACCTCCTCTGGTGTCGGGTCGCGCCGCCATTGCGAGCGGAACACCTGAACCAGCTGCGAAGGTCGAAGTCTGGGGACGAAGTTTAGCCGGTAACGCGGTTTGTGAAAAATTCAAAGATTACAACAATTCCTTATGTGAAACAGAAGTAGCGCATGGACTCACTCCTCAACGGTTGTCTTCATTGCTCATCTCCGGGTTTGGTTTTGACCCCTGCGCATATGCGCGCCGGGTCGCGTCGTCGTCTTCCGGATTATCTCGCCAAGACGGCTCCCGTAGCGATGCCAGCGTTCATTGATCGGCGTCAAAGTTTGCCAGGGAAGCTAAATTCGCACAAACTCCGCGCGCCTATTTCCTGGTCATTCGGGAAAGGCAGGGAGGAACGTAGTCATGAACCGCAGAATTTTCGCTCTCGCTCTAGGGTTTGTTGGGATTTGGGATTCTCATCTGAGCTTGGCTGTAATTCAAGCTTTTGATGAACCGATTCGTTTTGACTGACGCCCAATGGGCGAAGATGGAGCCCTTTTGTCTTGGCAAACAGGGCGATCCCGGCCGCAGCGGCAACAACAACCGTTTGTTCGTGGAGGCGGTGTTGTGGATTGCTCGCACCGGCAGTCCGTGGCGTGATCTGCCGCGCGCATTCGGGCATTGGAACAGCGTGTTCACACGGTTCCGCGACTGGGTGAAGGCGGATGTCTGGAAACGGCTGTTTGACGCCGTCTGCGACGAACCCGACATGGAATACGCCATGGTCGACGCCACCATCGTCAAGGTTCACCGTCACGGACAGGGCGCAAAAGGGGGACTTCGAGCCAGGCCATCGGCCGGTCAAAAGGCGGCATGACCACCAAAATCCTGGCGCTCACCGATGCGCTCGGCAATCTCGTGCGCTTCACGCTCATGCCCGGACAGCGTTTCGATACAGTTGGCGTTGCGCCGCTCCTTGAGGGCGCCGCTTTCGGCGCGCTGATCGCCGACAAGGCGTTCGACAGCAACGCCATCATCGCCGATCTCGACGTGCGCGGCGCCAAAGTCGTCATCTCCCAACATCCGCGCCGGGCAAAACCTCTTGCCATTGACGAGGAGATGTACAAATGGCGGCATTTGATCGAAAACTTCTTCGGCAAACTCAAGGAGTTCAAACGCATTGCGCTCCGCGCCGACAAAACCGATCAGAGCTTCGCCGCCATGATCCACGTCGCCGCCGACAGGCCCTAGACCGCTCGCCAGTTTCAGATAGGTGTCATTTGGCTTAACGAGATGGAGGGTCAATGGTCGCAGCTCACATAGCCGACACAAAAACAGCTCGTCACGAGGGAGTAGATCGCCTCGTCGGGATCTGGCGGGTCGGATATGATCGAGGCCTCCTGACCGCCCTTGCGGGAGCAGTTGAAAATCAGATAGCCATGTGACTCGCGATCCGGGCCGAATGGCGTGAGGACGTAACGCGAGTCGTCTTGCCCAGGCTTTGGTCGAATAGACGTGCCGCCGAGGCGGCTGGTCTGCCCCCTGGCGACCAGGAATACGGCGGGCTGGAAGGGCCCGGTCGTGCGGCCCTGGATGTCCTGAAAACGATCGCCGGGGAATTTTTCGACGATTTCGATGCTGGGAAGATATCGAAGCGTTTCCACGGCGTTGGAGGCGTTGACCTGCTCGGTGATTTGCTTCGCGGTGATGGTCTGGACGACGGCTGGAATATTGTCTTCACCCCATGGGGAAGCGATCTCCCCATGAGGCGACATGCCCAAGAATCGCGTCCGGTTTTTCACCAGGGGCGCGCCATGTCGTCAATCAACGCCATCTCTTCCGATAAGCTCGCGCGCCTCATCGGCGTTCCACATTGTCCTGCGCTCATCGATGTGCGGACCGACGGGGAATGGGAAAGCGATCCACGCTTCGTTCCCGGGGCAGCGCGACGCCCTCACGCTTCTGTTACCGAATGGGCCGGCGAAATTGCCGGCCGCGCTGTCATCATCATTGATCAGAAAGGCGACGATCTCGGCGAAGGTATCGCCGCCTGGCTGCGGCATGCCGGCGCCGATTCAGCCGAGGTGCTGATCGGAGGACATGTCGCCTGGGCGCAATCGAACGGGCCGCTCGTGCCAGAGGCTAATTTGCCGCCGCGCGACGCACTGGGGCGCGCCGTATGGGTCACGCGCGCGCGCCCAAAGGTTGATCGGATCGCCTGTCCCTGGCTGATCCGTCGTTTCGTCGATCCGGCCGCCGTCTTTCTGTTGGTCTCGGCGGCGGAGGTTCAAGGCGTCGCCGAACGTTTTTCCGCCGCTCCCTTCGATATCGATGGCGCCTTCTGGAGTCATCGCGGCGAGTGCTGCACCTTCGATACGATGCTGGACGAGTGGGGGCTCGCCCTGGAGCCGCTGCAAAGGCTCTCGGTCATCGTGCGCGGCGCGGATACGGCGCGGCCTGATCTCGCGCCGGAGGCTGCGGGACTTCTTGCCGCCTCGCTCGGACTATCGCGCATGTATCCCGACAATCTCGACCAGCTTGATGCCGGACTGGCGCTTTATGACGCCTTCTATCGATGGTGTCGCGATGCGACAGACGAGCCGCACAACTGGCCTGCGACCAAATCCGGGAAAACCACATGAACGCGCCGACGAAAATTCAGGCGGCGGATCACGGCGTCTCGTTGCGGGAGGCGTTGGGCGTCTGGGCGCGTATCGCTCTGCTGAGCTTTGGCGGTCCCGCCGGCCAGATCGCGCTGATGCACAGGGTTCTGGTTGAAGAGAAGCGTTGGCTCTCCGAAACGCGCTTCCTGCATGCGCTCAACTACTGCATGCTCCTTCCTGGCCCTGAGGCGCAGCAACTCGCCACTTACGTGGGTTGGCTGATGCATGGGACGCGCGGCGGCGTGATGGCGGGAGGGTTGTTTGTCCTGCCGGGCGCTGTCGCGATCATGGCGCTAAGCATCATCTATGCGCTCCTTGGCAAGCTCGGTTTCGTCGCGGCCGCGTTCTTTGGACTGAAGGCCGCCGTGTTGGCGATCGTTCTACAGGCGGTGCTGCGCGTCGGTAAGCGGGCTCTCAGGAACCGCATCATGCAAGGGCTCGCCGTCGCCGCCTTCGTGGGGATTTTCTTTTTCGACGTTTCGTTCCCGCTGATCATCCTGAGCGCGGGTCTGATTGGATATTTCGGCGGTAGGGCGAAGCTCTCACAATTCGCCGGCGGCGGACACGGCGGCGCAAACGCATCGGCTGACGGCGGCAGTCTGCTTGGGGACGGGTTTTCCGCGCTTGCCACGCCTTCGGCCGTGAGCGCGCTAAAGGTCGCAGCGATTTGGCTCATTCTCTGGCTTGCGCCCGTCGCGGCCCTGCTCGCATTGCTCGGGCCGGCCAACGTCTTTAGCCAAATCGCGGTCTTCTTTAGCAAGATGGCCAGGGTGACTTTCGGCGGCGCCTATGCGGTGCTCGCTTATGTGGCGCAGCAGGCGGTCGACAATCTCCATTGGCTGCAGTCGCGCGAAATGCTCGACGGTCTTGGGATGGCGGAAACCACGCCTGGGCCCCTGATTATGGTGCTGCAATTCGTGGGATTTCTGGCGGCCTATCGCCAACCAGGCGCATTGCCGCCGTCAATCGCCGGCGCGCTCGGCGGGCTGCTTACGACATGGGTGACCTTTGCACCCTGCTTCTTGTGGATTTTCCTTGGAGCGCCCTTTGTCGAGAAGATGCGCGGCGACAAGGCGCTCGCCGGCGCGCTCGTAGCGATCACGGCGGCAGTCGTCGGCGTTATCCTCAATCTTGCGATCTGGTTCGCAATCCATGTTCTGTTTTGCGAAGTCGTAGCGGTGCACGGGTTTGGGCTTTCATTTGCGGCTCCCGTGCTTGCGAGTGTCAATCCTTGGGCGCTACTTCTTACAGCTGGCGCGATGATCGCAGTGTTCCGCTTCAACGTCGGGATGTTACAGACGCTCGCCGCCTGCATGGCGGCGGGCTTGCTGCTCTATCTATTCGGTGCGTAGCCCTTCGGCGTTTGGACGGCCGCCTTCTCAACCAAAATCCATCGCTGGGAGGATGTGACATGCAGATCAAGGTAGTTCTCAAAGTAGCGGCGCTCGGCTGCTCTCTTCTCGCTTCTGTGGCAGCGGCCGGCGAATTCGACGCCAAGCAGGTCGACGCCATTTTCGCCAGAACGCCTGCGCAGGCGGATGGCGTTTATCGCTATGGCTTCCCGCGCTCAGACCTGAACGTCGTTGTCGATGGCGTGACGATCAAGTCCGCCCTTGCGCTCGGCGGCTGGGTGGCGTTCCGGCCTGCGCACGGCCAAGCAGCGATCATGGGAGATCTCGTCGTGACGGAATCGGAGGCGAACCCCGTCATGACGACACTTCTGTGGGGGGGTATCCAGGTCACGGCGCTTCACAATCATCTTCTGCGAGCGTCGCAGCCGATTTTCTACATGCACGTCGCGGGCCATGGCGAGGCGAGCAAATTGGCCGAAACAATTCGCGCCGCGCTCGCCCTTACCAAGACGCCGCCAGCGCCAAGCGCCGCGCCCTCGCGCGACCTGCCGCCACTCGATCTCGACGCCACCAAGATCGACGAAGCTCTCGGCACAAAGGGCAAGGTGAATGGCGGCGTCTATCAGTTCAGCATCCCTCGCGCGGACAGAGTGGCTGAGGGTGACATGGTCGTGCCTGCGTCAATGGGATCAGCAAATGTGATCAATTTTCAGCCAACGGGCGACGGCAAAGCTGCAATCGCGGGCGATATCGCGGCGCTGGGTAGCGAAGTCGTCGAGCTGACAACCGCGCTGCGCGCCAATGGAATCGAAGTTGCTATTATTCACAATCACATGCTGAACGAAGAACCGCGGACGTTTTACGTGCATTTCTGGGCGCATGATGACGCAGTCAAACTCGCTGTAGCCCTGTGGGCAGCGCTCGACAAGACGAACGTCTCGAGAAAGTAAATCTGACGAACGTGAACGCCGATCTTTCAGCTGGCGAAGCTTCTGCGCATCGCGCATCGGCGAGCTTCCCCACATCGGCAAAAAGCGCCGCCGTTAATCCACGGTGGGAAGGTTCTCTTGCAGCGGCGCTGGAGGAGGTGAAGCCGCAGCCCAGGCTATCGAATGGCGTCGCATTGCTCTTTGCGCCATTCCCAAGGTGCTTGAGTATGTCCTGCCCACATGCCGCGACGATTGTTCTTGGCCTCCTGCTCGGCGCCGATATAGTCCGAGGAATAGCGGCGGTACGCGAAGGCCTGGCCGCTTTTTACCAACCAAAGCCCTATATCCTCGCCCCGGACCATACAGGCAGCGACGGTCCGCCCGTAGCGGTCAATATCCTTCTCTCCACACGACACCGGGGACTGACCGACAAATTCGTCTAACGCCATCGCAGCTTTCTGTCCTCACCATAAGAGAGAAGCTCAGAATCGGATGTGCCGTAACTCATGGTGGCGCCCCAGAGCCGCACACAGCGGGAAAATTTGGTCAGCCATCAACCTTGATCACCAATTTCTTAGTTCGCGAATCTATGACCACGACTTCCGCTGCTCGTTTCGTTCCTTTGACCTTTCTGGCGACCGCAACAGCGTCGCGGACGTCATAGAACCGGTCGTGCAGAACCTCGTCGACGCGGACTTCAAAGGGACATTCGACGAGCTTCGTCGGCGTTACTGCGTTCATGTGTCGATAGAGGATACGCCTTACCCTGCCCGAGTGTTCGAGTTTCATAGGTTAGAACAGATCTGACAGCGTTCAGTCTGGATCGTCAGGCCTATGCTCCGCCGTATGAACATGGACGTCGTGGCCTCCATTTCGCTGCATGGCGTCCATGGCGGAGCGTTCATGTTCTTCGGTCCAGGTCCGCGCCCACAGCAGCAGCCCACCGCGCGCCAATTGCGATTGCGCCCAATTGCGCTGACGACGTTGAATGAGTTTGATGGCTCCAATGCCGATCAGGCTGGCGACCATACCGGTGACAATGCCCGCAAAAATTGCCTCGGCGAAACTGCCGAAGATGGTCCAGACGGCGATCGCGCCGGCTATGGCGCCGACATAGAAGAGCAGACCGATGAGCGAAGCTTTGCCTTCATTAAGCGACTCGTTTTCGATGTAGGAGATGCGCGGCGCTTCATCGCTGTCCTCGATCTCGACCGAGCGTTTCGCGCCAACCTTTTCGCGCGCCGTCGCATCTTCGGCGAGCAGGCTAATTTCCGAGCGGTCGAATCCGTGGGTGAGCAGATCGTCAATGGCGGACTGCAGGTTGTCCATCGAGTCGAACAGGCCGACGACCTCGCTAAATTCGCGGCGCTGTTCAAGTGTGATCTTGTTTGGTTCCATGGGTCTTCCGACAGCTTTGGGCTCTCGAATCGAAGTCGGCCTTCGCGTGCTCCTGCCTTTTTTTACCCCGGCATTTGACCCATGGCCGCCGTTTCGAACGCCAGCATGCCTCCGCTCGGAGCTTTCGACAAGGCTAAGCCGTGTCGAAGAATTGAAAAATTGTAGGTAAAAATTATAGATAGGATCGGCGAAGCCGGCGTCGGCTCTGGCGATGTCGGAATTTCTTTTCGGCGACTCCTCTGCGCGGGCATTGAACATCCGGAAGCTCGCTGGCTATCACCGCCGCACAGGCGAAGGCAAGCACGCCTGTGAGCGCGGCAGACGCTCTGAAAAAGCAAGTCGACGCGCTCATGTCAGCTTGGAACAAGGCTCGCGCGGAGGCGCGCGAGGAATTTCTCGCTCGGATCGTCCGCCGATGATAACCTCAAAATCGCCATTCGTCCTGCACCCTTGGGTTCCAAACTTCGCCTCTGGCATTCTCGTGGACGCTCATGCCGTTTACTATCGGATTCAAAGCATCCCACTCGACCTGGAAATTGAAGGAGGAGTCGCCAAGCGTTTTGGCAGTCGCGAAGCCGGACAGCAGTGGGAGTTCGATCTGATCCCTATGGCGAGATGGACGTATTTTCCATGGAATGATTACATCTACGACTTGGCCTGATCGGCGCAAGCTACGTCACGGGGATTTCAGAGTTCGAACGACAGTTTGACAGCAGCGGGCATAGCTCTCGTTTCCTGAGCCTGCTCGTTCCAGAAATCACCGTTTCTCCGTATAAAGAAGCGCCGTTTGAGGTTTTCGTTCGCGTCCATCATCGTTCCGGCGTCTACGGCCTCATTAACGGAGTCCATGGCGCGTCAAACTACATTTCAACGGGCATTCGGTTTACTGCGTTTTGAAGTCACAATACCAGAGCCGCCATCAAATCGGCCGCGCCGGGGGGTCGCTGGCGCCTTCGGTGGCGAGTTTCCTGAGATCGTCACCAATTTCGGCGACGACGCGATTTTATTCCCCTTGCAGGGTAGCGCGCAGGGCTTCTTCGCCGCCAGTCGCGCGCGCCGCACGCCAACGATCAATCGCGCCCAGCGCTGCGCGGCGTTCAGCGGACGCCAGTCGGCAGAGCTGTCGACGCAACAGGGCGCCATGCGTTCTTTCATCGCTTACCCCGCGCAGCAGGACAGTTGCTTCACGTCCTTGTTGAAGGTCTGCGCCGCGAGCTTCAGCCCCTCGACCATCGTCAGGTATGGAAACAACTGGTCGGCCAGTTCCTGCGCAGTCATTCGCGCCCGGATGGCGAGCGCCGCGGTTTGAATGAGTTCGCCGGCTTCGGGCGCGACCGCTTGCGCGCCAATGAGGCGGCCCGAGCCGGCCTCCGTGACAAGCTTGATGAAGCCGCGCGTGTCGAAATTCACTAAGGCGCGCGGCACATTGTCGAGCGTCAATGTGCGGCTGTCGGTCTCGATGCCCTCATGGTGCGCTTCCGCCTCGCTGTAGCCTACGGTGGCGACTTGTGGATCCGTAAACACCACCGCCGGCATGGCGGCCAGATCGAGGGCGGCGTCGCCGCCGCTCACATTAATGGCCGCGCGGGTGCCGGCCGCCGCCGCCACATAGACGAATTGTGGCTGATTGGTGCAGTCGCCGGCGGCGAAAATATGGGGCGCGCTGGTGCGCATGCGCGTGTCGACGATGATTGCGCCCTGCGGGTTGACGGCGACGCGGGCGGCTTCCAGCGCCAGGCCGCACGTGTTCGGCGCGCGGCCTGTGGCGACTAGCAGCTTGTCGGCGCGCAATTCGCCGTTACCGGTCGTGAGCACGAATTCACCGTCCGCGAACGCCACGTTGCTCGCTTGCGTGTGCTCCAGCACTTCGACGCCCTCCGCCCGGAAAGCGGCCGTGACCGCCTCGCCGATCGCTGGGTCTTCGCGGAAGAACAGCGTGCTGCGCGCGAGGATCGTCACCTTGCCGCCAAGCCTCGCAAAGGCTTGCGCCAGTTCGACGGCTACCACCGACGAGCCGATCACCGCTAGGCGCGCAGGGATTGTGTCGCTCGCCAGCGCCTCGGTCGAGGTCCAGTAGGGCGTCTCTTTCAGTCCGGGAATGGGCGGGACGGCCGGGCTCGCGCCCGTGGCGATGAGGCAGCGGTTGAAACTGATTTCACTTTCGCCGCCTTCGTTCAGCCGGACGATCAGGCTGCGACCGTCTTGGAACTTCGCCTCGCCACGCAGCACGGCGATGGCGGTATTGCCTTCAAGAATGCCT
Source organism: Methylocystis rosea SV97 (assembly GCF_000372845.1). GTDB lineage: Bacteria > Pseudomonadota > Alphaproteobacteria > Rhizobiales > Beijerinckiaceae > Methylocystis > Methylocystis rosea. The sequence continues at coordinate 119,703 of NZ_KB889964.1, read as the reverse complement.
TCGTATTTGGCGTGCCGCAACTCATCGACGCGCGCCTGTTGTTGGGCGAGCAGTTTTCCGCGGTCAATTGTTGGCTCGCTCGCCCCAAGGCCCTCGTCGAAGGGGCTCTGCCGGCGCAGATGCGCGACATGAGCGGCGCGGATCATGATTTTGGAGGGCACGCAGCCGACATTGACGCATGTCCCCCCGATCATCCCACGCTCGATCAGCGTGACCCGCGCGCCGTCTTCGGCAGCGCGCAACGCGGCCGCCATGGCTGCTCCGCCGCTGCCGATGATCGCCACTTGCAACGGCGCCCCCCAGCGCTCTTGCTTGGCGTTTCGATCGAGTATTTTACCAGGCCGTCTCTCTGGAGGGCTGGCGGCGCGGGCGCGTTTTGCGACAACTGCTTGATAGCCTGCGGCCTGCACAGCGGCGGAAAGCGCCGCGGGGTCGAGCGCCCCGTCGCCGCTGACTCGCGCCGTCCCTTCGGCGTAGGACACATTCGCCTCATGCACGCCGGGGGCTTTGAGCAAGACCTTTTCGACATGACTCGCGCAGCTGCCGCAGGTCATGCCGGTGATCTGCAAGACCACACTATTCCCTTCGCGCCTTCGATCGGATGAGGCGGGGGATTCCTCAGAACCGATTCGTTGCCCGAGAAAATGGCGCAGGCGCGCGAGAAGCGGCATGGTGTGGCCCATCGCGGCGCTAAACGAATGTGCGAGCGCTGTCTTGATCGAAGGTGTTTCGTCCATGGCTCACTTCTTCAGTTCAGAAGGATAACCGGCTCCTTCGGTCGCCTTGGTTAGCGCTTCGACGTTTGTTTTCGCATCGTCATAGGTCACCATCGCTTCCTTCGTCTCGTAGCTCACCTCGGTTGCTTGCACGCCCTCAACCTTGCTCAACGCCTTCTTGACGGTGATTGGGCAGGCGGCGCAGGTCATGCCGGAGACCGACAGGGTGATCGTTTGGCTGGCTGCCCAGGCCGGCGCACTGAAAACGGCGGACAAAGCGATCATCGCGGCGAGTTTTTTCATGATTGGGGGGCCCTCTTTCAGTAGAACAACGGAAGCACGTAGGGGAAAACGGTCGACCCTCCGATCAGCACCGCAACGCCCCAGAAGATCACCTTGTAGGCTGATCTCACCTGCGGCGCGGCGCAGGCCTCTCCCGGTTTGCAGACCATGGCCGGGCGATAGATTCGACGCCAGGCCAAGAACAGCGCAACGAACGCGGCGCTGAGGAACAGCGGCCGGAACGGCTCGAAAGCCTTGAAACTGCCGAGCCAGGCGCCGCTGAACCCAAGGCTCACCAGCACGAGCGGACCAAGGCAGCAGGCCGACGCCAAGATCGCAGCGACGCCGCCGGCGGCGAGCGCCTTGCGGCCGGACGCTCGGTTCGCCGCCGGATGGTCAGATAATCGGTCGGACGCTTTTTCGGGCATTATCTGTTCGGACATGGTTTTCCTCGCTTCTTTCCAAAGAGCCGTCGGAATCAGTCCGCGCCAACCTCAGGCGCGAACCCAACGGATGAAAAGGAAGAGCAGGGCGGCAATCCCAGCCGTCACTGCTAACCCGATCGGCGTCATCGCCATCTGGATGAGGCCAAGACCTTCGCCGTCACACATCGTCGCACCCTCCCATCGTGCTGCTTGCCAGCGCCGTCCGGCCGGAATAATCAGACCCTAGGGCCTGTAGCCGCTACAGGGTCAAGAAGATTTTTCACGAGCGCCAAGAGGCCGGACATGAAGCAAAAAAATGGGCTCTCGATTGGCGAATCGTCGAAGCAGAGCGGCGTGAACATCGAGACCATCCGCTACTACGAGAAGATCGGAGTCATGCCGGTGCCTGATCGTAGTGCGAGTGGGTACCGGCTCTACGGCGCGGACCATCTCAAGCGCTTGAGCTTCGTGCGGCGCAGCCGGCAACTTGGTTTCAGCCTCGATGAAATTCGCGGCCTGCTTCGCCTCGTGGATGGACACGCTTACACCTGCGCGCAAGTTCGTGAGCTGACGCTGGATCACCTGGCGGAGATTCGCCGCAAGATCGCGGATTTGAAGCGGCTCGAAAGGGTGATGGCGGAAATGGCGGCTCAGTGCAGCGGGGACCGGGTGCCTGAATGCGCGGTCATTGACGCTCTCTTCGATACGCGGCCGCCAGCCGTTGAACCCTCCGGGCGTCAACCGCCAATGCCGACGGCAACCTCAGTCATGAGGCGGCGGTAGCGTCGGTACATTTTTCCTCGCTCCAACTCATGCGGCGGCCTGCTCATGGGCTGTCCTTCTTTTTTGGTGCGAGCCGCTTGCCTCACGCCTGCGCACGCCGAACTGCGACGGCCTCGGCCTTTAGGCACTGGACGTGAAGCTCGCCGCGATTGGCAGGATCGTGAACGATCAGCATATGCAGACCATCCGCAACGGCGTTTACGCGGCCGGGGCGGCGCCACTGCGATTTTCCCGGACATGTCCGCTTTCTTGTCCGACAATCATCCTGCCCGGCTTGCCATTGTCAGACATAGTTTCCGGACAGATTGGCGATCGACCGTGAAATGATCGATTGCCGACAAATGATTGGAGGGCGCGCAGGCGCGAGGGGGCTGATGAACGGCGCCACGCGCAATCAGCCGTTCGAGGCGCCTGACGAGCCACGCTCGTTCGCGCCGGCTTACCGCCGACGCCAAAAGCCAAATCGCGCCTCAATCGCGTCAATTGTCTCTTCTGCCGCAGGAGCTTACGGTGGTATCTCACGCTGCCAGCGACTGTGTCCCAAGCTTCTGGGGTCGATCAATGGAGACCGAAGCGCAAGCCTCAATGCAGAACCTCCGAGCTCACGTCGAACAGCTGGCTGGCGAGATCGGCGAGCGCAATGTTCACCATTCCCGAGCGCTGCAGGCGGCGGCGTCATATATCGAGCGTCAATGGGAACAGCAGGGCTATGTTGTCGAGCGATTGGCGTAAGAAGTTTCGGGAGTTCGCTGCCTCAATCTTGAGATAACGCGCGCCGGCGGCGCGCGGCAGCCAGAAATCCTTCTGATGGGCGCACACTACGACACGGTCATTGGCAGTCCCGGCGCCAACGACAATGCGAGCGGCGTTTCGGCTCTCCTTGAGATGTCTCGTCTATTCGCCAGCGTCGAGCCGGCGTTGACTATCCGCTTCGTCGCTTTCGTCAATGAGGAGGCGCCGTTCTTCACCAGCCGCCAGCAGGGAAGCATGGTGTACGCCGAGGCGGCTCGCCGGCGAGGAGATGAGATAAGACTCATGGTCTCGCTCGAGACGATCGGTTGGTACTGCAATGAGGCGGGCAGTCAAAGATACCCGCCGCTGTTTAATCTGTTTTACCCGGACTGCGCGGACTTCCTCGGCTTCGTTTCGAATTTCGTTCAAGGGCGGCAATGCGTCGGCTTGCAAAGGCGTTTCGCGCGAACTCGGATTTTCCGTTAGAGACCGCGGCGACGTTTCAATCTGTCCCAGGCGTCTCTTGGAGCGACCACCGGTCGTTTTGGAGCCAAGGCTATCGCGCCATGATGGTTACAGATACGGCTTTCTATCGATATCGTCATTATCACATGACCAGCGACACCCCTGACAAACTCGCGGCGCGCGCGCACGAAGCAGAGTCCACGCTGGCCGTCGTGAAGCTTGCAATATCTGGGGCAGAGATCGCACTGGATGCGGCCGTCGGCGAGTCTTTCCCAATAACGGCCCGGGACGCCGACCAGGGCCTCGCGCAAGGGTGCGCTTTGTGGTTTGTTCATGGGCTCCAAATGGAAGCGTCGGGGCGGATTTTCAATGAAAAGCGCGATGGCCGTCATGCAAGTCGCTGTCGGCGCCACCGCAGACTCGCAACCGCGCGGATTCTTCGAACCCACTTATCTTCGCCTGCTGCGCTCGGGCGACTTCACTGAGCGCGCTCGCTCCGCGCGCCGACATCTGAAATATTGCGATCTCTGCGCCCGCTATTGCCGGGTCGATCGGCGGCACTCCATTCGCGGCGCCGTCTGCCGCACCGGCGAGCGGGCGGTCGTCTATTCGGCCGGACCGCATCATGGCGAAGAGGATTGCCTGCGCGGCTCGCGCGGTTCGGGCACGATCTTCTTTTCCTGGTGCAACCTGCGTTGCGTCTATTGCCAGAACTGGGAAATCGCCTGGCGAGGTGACGGCGAGGAGACGAGTGACGAACAGATCGCCGAGACAATGCTGCGATTGCAGGCTCTCGGCTGCCACAACATCAATCTGGTGACGCCCAGCCATGTCGTCGCCCAGACTCTCGCCGCGGTGAACATCGCGGCGCGGCAGGGGCTCCGTCTGCCGCTTGTTTACAACACCAGCGGCTATGACAGCATGGGGCGCTCGCGCTGCTTGACGGCGTCGTCGACATCTACATGCCCGACATGAAATATGGCGATGAGACGTTGGCTCGCAAATACTCGCATGTGAGGGATTACGTGCGCGTCAACAGGGAAGCGGTGCGCGAGATGCATCGGCAGGTCGGCGACCTCGTGATCGACGCGGAGGGCCTCGCCGAACGTGGACTTCTTGTGCGTCATCTCGCCTTGCCGAACGGCGTCTCCGGCGTGGAAACAGTGACGAGGTTCTTGGCCGAAGAAATCTCGCCCGACACGTACCTCAATCTGATGGGACAGTATCGCCCCTGTCATCGAGCCAGCGAGCATGCGGAGCTGGACCGCAAAACGACTCGTGCCGAATTTGCAGAGGCGCTCGCGATCGCTTGGCGCTATGGCCTCCATCGCCTCGATGGGGGTTCGTTGCAAGGGACCTGGTGATGACGCCGATCGCTGACCGAGCATGACAGCGGGCGGCGCCGACGCGGTTCCCGCTCTTTCTGGGGTCCTTGGTTTGCCTCCTTCAGCGCCGAACGCCCCCTAATGCGTTGCTTCGGGCGTTATCGCTACGGGCGAGCGTCGCTTCCAGTCGACGAGGACGTGGCCCCGCCATCTCGCTTCGGCCCACATCATTGCCGCCGCGCCACCGTGATCGGGCGGTTTCGCACGCGTGACTATGTCCGCATTCGGCGTCGTCCAAACGGATCTCGTTCCGGAAGACGTAGTCGTTCCCGTCGGCCTACGGTCTCGGATAGCTGGCTCCGCTGAAATCGAAGCGCTGGCTCGCCGAGCCTCACAAGAGCCTAGCGTTTCCGACGATCCGAATCTCCCGCGTCTTCGCGTATCGCTCTCCTTGTGAACGCCCGCCTCCGGTTGCATGGCGTTTCGTCCTATGGCCGCAGTCGCCGCCCAAAACCCTACGTCCGCGACAATTTTCCCCTTGGCGTTTAAGCGCCAATTCCTCGCGCGGCAAAATTGTCGCAGCCTTCGGGTCCTTCGCTCCGCTTCGGCCTCGCGTCGTTCCGGCGCTTCGGTTCGGGCGGCGCCTTTGCGGCCATCACGGACAGCCATCGCAACCGGGGCAGCCGCCCCAACGATGGAGAGCAAGATGAAGACTTTCGCCGAATTCCAGATCCTCGGCCGCATTGGCAAGGTTCGCGAAGTCGGGCAGACGACGCGCGTTTCGATCTGCGCCAACTACGCCTTCAAGGACCGCAACGGCGAGACCAAAGACAAGCCCTATTGGAACGAGATCACGATCTGGAGCGAGAGCGCCCGCAAATATGTCCGTGACTATGCGAAGCCCGGTGATCTCGTGGTGGCGCGCGGCACGCTGAAGCAGGGAAGCTTCGAGAAGGACGGCGAGAAGGTCTACACGGTCGATCTCAACTGCGACGACTTCTCAATCCTCGCCTCCGCCAAGACGGACCAGTCCGACAGGGACGAGGCCGACGCGGCGATTGAGGCGCAGAAGAAAACCGCGAAGCGCAAGTGACGCGAAGAGCGGGGCGGCCGCGCGCCGCCCCTCGATTGCGCATTCGTTTCCGGCAGCTCGACTCGCTGCCCGAGTTTGCCCAGGGCAAACTTTTTTTTGCGCTGCGGGCAGAGCGGTCCGAGTTTGCCGGGGGCAAACTTGTTGGACGCCAAATCTTAATCTCAGATCTCCCGGAGCGGCGGGAGTGAGTTTGCCCAGGGCAAACTTTCTTGGCGCGAGGCCTTACCTTCAGAATTCCTGGAAAGGCGCTTCCCTCTCTTACCCCTGTGAGATTTCGCGGTGGTTCTCCTTGGGCGTGCTGGGGCAAAAAGCTCCGGCATCATAGCGATTCGAATCGACAGAACCGAAGGACACACAATGAGCGCCGCCAATCGTGATCGTCGTGACGGCCGAGACGGCGGCCTCATGAAGGCGCTGGTCGTGAACAACGAGAAGGGCGGCGTCGGCAAGAGCACGATCGCTGTTCATCTCGCTTGGTATTTCGCGGAGCGCGGCAAACGCGTTCTCTTCCTTGACCTCGATCCGCAGAGCAATGGCTCGACGACGCTTGCGGCGCACACTGGCGACATCGACGCCGCCACGCTCTTTGCGCGTCCGGTCGCCATTCCGCCGATGGCGAGCGGGGGTATTCGGGTCCTTGGCGGCAGCGCCGCCTTGCGCGGCGTCGTCGCCGTGGACGGCAAGGTCATCGAACAATTTCGCGCCAATCTCCAAGACGCGTCGCGCGCCTTTGATATCGCCGTCATCGATACGCCGCCAACCTTCGGCGTGCGCAATCTCGCGGCGCTGATCGCCGGGCAGTTCGTGCTCGCGCCGATCGACCTCGACGACTACGCCATCGACGGCATCGAAACACTGCTCAAACACATCGTCGGCGTGAAGCAGAAATATAATCCCGACCTCGCGTTTCTGGGACTGATCCCGAACCGCTTGCAGACGACCTCGCCGCGCCAGCGGGAGAATTTGAAGAGCCTGGTCCAGAGATTTGGCACGAAATATCTGTTCGACGGCGTGATTCCGCAACGCTCGTCGATCGGCGAGGCGCTGGCCGAGAAAAAGCCGGTCTGGAGCCTGCCGAAGACGGCGGCGCGTGTAGCTGGCCGCGAGATGCGCATCGTCTTCGACAAGCTCGCGCTGAAAATGGAGGCGCCATGAGCTACGCCCGCAAACTCGATGACGTCGCGCAGCTGCTGGACGATCTCGAAGGCCTGGAAGCCCCTGTCTCGAGCGGCAAGCCTCTCGAAATCCCGCTTTCCTCGATCGAGGAGGACCCGGACCAGCCGCGGCGCGCTTTCGACGAGAAGACGATGGAGGAGCTCGCCGCTTCGATCCGGGAGCGCGGCGTTCTTCAGCCGATCGGCATCACCCCACCTGACGCCGAGGGAAGGCGGCGGATAGTCTTCGGAGCGCGGCGCTTTCGTGCGGCGCAACTCGCAGGGCTAACCACTATCCCGGCGTTCATTCATTCCGAAGGAGCCTCCGACCCTTACGACCAGATGATCGAAAACATCCAGCGGGACGATCTCTCGGCGGCGGATATCGCCGCTTTCATCAGCTCCCGCCTCGCGACCGGCGAAAAGCAGAAGGAGATCGCGCTGCGGCTCGGCAAGGACAAGAGCTACATCGCCATGTATGCGTCGGTCGCGCAGATGGCGCCCGTGCTGCGGGATCGATTGGCGACATCCCCGATCCGCGCCGTCTATGAACTGCATCAGATGTGGAAGAAGTTTCCGCAGGCGGTCGAGTCATTTTGTAAGGCGCATGACTCATTTACGCGCGCGCAGGCGATCGCACTCTGTGAGGGTCTGAGCCGTCGATCGGCGCAGATTGTCGATGCGTCGCCGCGCGAGACGGCGATTGGCGCCACGAATCCTCATAGCAGCGAGGCTTTTCCAGGCGCGGAACGGATGGAGGACCGCACTCCGCGCCCCGAAACAGGCGGCGAGCTCGGTCGGCTCGATCGGTTCGGATGCGCTCATGACGAAGCATCGCGTGAGGCGGCGCGAGCGGCGCGAAAGGACGCGGCATCTGGGCCGGCGCTCATGATGCTGCGCGTCGAGCACGACCGGCGTTCCGGGCGGCTGATATTGGATCGCGGATCCAGCAAGGGCGAAACGCATGGGTTGGTTTGTTTCGACGATGACGGTGCGATCGAGGACTTGCCTCTTTCAGCAGTGAAGCTCGTGACGCTGAAGCCAGGCGCCTCCGGCGCATGAACTCAACAGGCCATGGTGACGCGCGCGACGCAGCGGCTTTTTCATCCCGAAGGGACGAAGCGAAGCGGAGCGCCCGGAGGCCGAACGCGCTCTTCATAGCGCCGTAGTGAGGCCGGAGGGTGTGGGAAAGGCGCGGCGAAATAGGGAAGGGGTCTTTAGCGCGGTCTCAATCTTGATGCCGCCGCGAACGATCTGAGTCATCCAAAGAACTCGCGCGAGGCGAAGGCCACCAATCGGAATCGAGCCCTGAAACTTGAAAATCTAGTGCAGCGTGTTTTTCGAGGGCGAGTGCAGGATAGGCTTGCCGCCAGCCATTTTTAAACACCTCGCCCTAAGAAGGGACCAAACGATCGCATGGCGTTTCTGGGATTTCACGTTGACGACGCGCTGGCCAAAAAATTTGCGGCGATGGCGGCGAACGAAGGGGGCAGATCCGCCTTGATGCGGCGTCTCGTCGAGCGAGCGGTCGGCGACGGAAGAGCACCGGCGCGTGCGATGATGCCGACAAGCGCGTCGCGCAAGGTGACGATCAGACTGAGCGAAAGCGAGCTGCATCTTCTGGCGACCATCGCCGCGCAGCGCGGCATGAACCGCACGCAATGGATCGCGTCGCTGGTGCGAACCCGGCTCGGCTTGCCGGTGCAGCAGACGCACGACGAACGCCAGGCGCTGCGGGCGGTGGCGCGCGAGTTGAACCGCATTGGCGGCAACATCAATCAGATCGCGCACGCCGCCAATCTCAATCGGCTGATCGGATCCTCGGTGAAGATCGAGGCCGAGGCGATCCGTGGAGCTTCGGCGCGCATCAAGGCCGCGCTCGAAGAGTTGCGCGCGACGCTGAAGCGAAACGCCGACTATTGGGAAGGCCGCTGATGAGCCACAGCGGAGATCGCGACCTCGAACTGCCGCCAATCTCCTATGTGTGGCGAACTCCCGTACGAAAGCCGAAGCGCGCCAAGTGGGAGATTCCCGATCCTGTCGATCCGCGAAAGCTCACGCCCGCGATGCGGGCCAAGTTGCAACGGATCGTCGCCAAGGCGCCGGAGGTGATGGTCAAGATCACCGGCAAGACCAAGACCGTCGGCCATCTGAAATCGCATCTCGAATATATCACCCGCGACGGCGAACTGGCGGCGGAAACGGAAACCGGCGCCGTGATGGAAGGGCGGCACGGCTTGCGCGACATCCAGGCGCAATGGGCCGATGACGCGACGCTCGATCATAGCCGGCGTCGCGACGGCCCGTTGTCCCACAACATCATCTTGTCGATGCCGCCCGGAACCGACCCGATCGCCGTGAAGGAAGCGGTCCGCGCCTTCGCGATCGAAACCTTCGGCGGGCGGCACGATTATGTCTTCGTGCAGCATCTCGACGATAAGCATCCCCACGTGCACCTCACCGTGCGCTCGCTCGGTTATGACGGCAGGCGGCTCAATCCGCGCAAGGCTGATCTCTCGGCATGGCGCGACCTTTTCGCCGGCGAATTGCGATTGCGCGGCGTCGAGGCGGAGGCGACGCCGCGCCGCGCACGCGGCAAGGTCAGGAAGGCGGAGCGCGGCGTTGTTCGCGCCATCAGAGAGCGTGGTGAGCAACCGCGCGTGGAGCGCCTTGCTCGCGAGGGCATCGTGAGGGAGGTGCGCGCCGGGAAAAGCGCGGCGCCTCCTTGGGAGACGAAGACACGAGAAAGGCAGGCGGCGATCAAAGAAGCCTATCGACGACAAGCCGAGGAGTTGAAGCGTTCTGCGAGCGCGGCGGACCACGACTTCGCGACGCAGGTGCTGCAGTTTGTGGCCGACATGCCCGAGCTCGAAACGAAACGGGATCGGCTCTTGAAAGACCTCGACAAGGCCGTCAGCAAGGCTCAGCCGCTGCAGCGTCGAAAAGACAAGGAAAGGGGAAGGCCCGGGTCGGAGAGGTGACGGTCGCATCTGCTTGCCCGACGATGGGCGTCGGCATTTACTTGCCTTGCATATTTATTCGGCTGATTCGAATTGACCCGCGCGCGCCAGTCAATGCGTAACTTGCGGTGTTTCGTGGGTCGGGTGTCGTGATGCGTTATGAGCGCAACGTGGATCTTCCAGAGAACCTTCAGCGGCTGTTGCCGGAGCACGCGCAAGACATTTATCACGAAGCCTTCAATCACGCCTATGCCGCTCATGTCGGCGAGATCCGTCAGGAAGAAGCCGCTCATAGCATCGCTTGGGCGGCCGTCAAGTGGAGCTACATCAAGACGTCGGCCGGCTGGGTGCGCCGCGGAGAGATCGGCTGAGGGCCGACGACACCCAAAAGAGACAGGCGAAAATTGCCTCGATCAGGCGTCGCTTCATCATGCGGCGTGATGAGTCGGCGCGACGGTCAGCTTGAGGCCAAGCGCCTTGATCACTTTCAGCACCGTCGCCAGCTCTGGATTGCCGTCGGCGCTGAGCGCTTTGTAAAGACTTTCCCGCGACAGGCCCGCATCTTGGGCTATTTGCGACATGCCCTTCGCGCGAGCGATCACGCCAAGCGCATGCGCTACGATCGCGGGATCATTGCTTTCCAGCGCGTCCTCCAGATAGGCCTCGATCGCGTCGGGACTATCGAGATACGCCGCGCTGTCGAACGCCGATGTTTTCGTGGCCATCGTCACTCATCCTCCAACCCTGTCGCCAGTGACTTCGCTTGCGCTATGTCTTTCCTGGCTGCTCTTGTCTCCGCCGCACAGCAAGACCACGAGCGCCCTTTCCCCGTCGCACGAAATAGACCCTGTAGCCTGGGCCGAAATGTATCCGCAGCTCGCTCACGCCTTCGCCGACGGGCGACACGTCGCCGGGGTTGCCGAGCGCCAAGCGATCGATCCTTGCGACGATCTTCGCTTTGCCGCGCTGATCTTTCAGCCCCATAAGCCAATCTTCAAACGCGCGGGTTTTCCGAATTTCGAGCATTAAAGGCTGTATCCTATAGGCTACGCCGCCAAATGTCGAGAGCGAACGCCGTGGCGGTTTCCATTGGGTTGAGAGGACTCGCCGAGCGGGTAACATGGAGGACCGCGATCCTCACCGAAAGGTTGAGACGGGCTTTTGACAGTAGGCGGGATCGGGTTCTCTAGCGGGTCGAGGACCTGTCCCTCCCCTCACCCGAGTTTCGTGGCCGGCGCGAGGACGAGCTTTCGCGTCTCTCGTTGGCTATTTATCGCATTGGATGTCGTAAATCAGACCGCGAACGCCAAGCGCTGCGGCGTGTCCGGAGAGAGGCAGTGCAAGGCGCCAGCAAATCCAAATGGCGCTGTGACGGCCTTCGCGTCGTGCGGGCAAGTGAGCTCGATCCCAACGCCACAGACGCCCGGCATGGACCGAGTCGCCGCGATCACCTATGCGCGCGTCGGCGCGGAGAAGCTCTGGGTGGGGACCGTCGTAATCAACCCCAAAGCCAAGACGGCGCACACCATCATGGGCCGCTCGAGAGCGTAATGTAGGTCGTGAGCGGATGAGCTCGGATGAGGTGGGGTGAGCGGCTCGAATTCATGGCGGAGGCGGGCCGGGGCGATTTCATCTACGTGCCGCCATACGTTCCCCGCCAGGAGATCAATGCGAGCGACGAGCAAGCGTTGTCGTGCGTGCTCGTGCGCAGCGGCCAGGAGCCAGTCGTCGTCAATCTCGATTTGCCTAACGTCGAACTCAACTCGGAAGAGGTGCGGTGGGTGGACAGCATCCATCCGTAGAGGGCGTGACAAATCCGCGATCGAGCAATGCGCGGAGGGGTGGCGGACGCGCGAGGAAAAATGGGGCCGACGCGCGGCCCCGCAATAGGTCGATCTCACAGGCCGAGGAAGGGAAGGGCAGGCGCAAGCGCCGCGGCAAAATCGCGCAGGAATTTCGCGACATGCGCCTGTTCCGTGATCGTCAGGAGCCCGGCCTTGTCGGCCCGTGTGAAAGGGATGTTCTCGGCGTCCAATTTGGCGAATGTGTCTGCGGGCAGGGCTGGGAACTCGATCTCGACGCCGCCCGCAGCGAGCAGTTTTTCACGCGTCTTGCCGCCTTTCAACACGCCTTTGGCGTCGATGAAGCCATACCAGAAGGGAAAATCCGCCGGAGGCTTGCCTTGTTTGAGATTGATGACCGCGACATGATCGGCTTTGTCGCCAATCAGACTCAGCCAGCGAGCGACGGACTGGGCGGCGTCCACGTCGGGAGAGATGACGTGAAACAGCGTCAGTCTGTAGCTATGGGCCTCGAAGGCGTCGAGGAGGCCGTCGAGGCCTTCGCCGCCGTCGACGATTCGCGTGAGATCGGCCAGAAGCCCGCCCGAGAGGTCATGGACGTAGAGTTTTTCGCCCGACTCGATGGAATCGAGCAGGATGTTGCGTTCGTCATCCGCGCGACCGTTATAGTAGCCGATGCCTTCGACCGGGTTTGTACGCGTTCGACCGACCCGCTGGCGTCGCGGCTGCCGAGGACGCGCGCCGTCGCGCCCACACTGCCGTCGGCGTCGTAAGCCGCGACGCGCTTGCCGGTTGTGCGGAGATGGTCGACGAGCGTGCGCGTAAACACGGACTTGCCCACGCCGCCCTTCTCATTGGCGACGAGGGCCACGCGCTTGACGGCGGCGGGCAGGGCCGCCGCCCGAGGGCGGGATTTGAGCGCAGCAGCAGTAGCCATGTTCGAATGTCCTTTCCTGTCGGGGTTAATTGCGGGGATCGCGCCGGACGCCATAGCCCGCTTGTTACACATCGTCATCGAATCGATGCCCGAGAACGTCCTTTGCACCTCTTCGATTTTGCGCCAGAGGCTTCGTCGCCAATAGCGAAGGAGGCATCGCACCCATTCTCGCAGCATCGACCGTCCTCGAGCCAGACTCGACCGTGATCGCTTTTGACAAGGTCCCAGCCGGCGCGGCTTTCTTCGCTTTCTTTTTGCGTTTGCCGGAGCGCCCGCGCGCCTCGCTGATGTATTTGTTCAATGTGCCGGCTGCGATGATAAGGCCATTGTTGCGCATAATCTCGGCGAGTTCCGCGCCGCTGTACCCCTTGGCTCGGTAAGCGAGCAAATCCGGCAGCAATTGCGCGACCGCGGCTCTGAGGGGACTGCGCGAACGTCCTCCCGCCTTTTTCGGCGCCGAGCGCAGCGCCGACACCTTGTTGTCGGACGAGTTGTTCGCCTCGGCCGCTTTGCCTTCCTTCGACCCTTGCGTCATTGCTGAGCGTTTCCATATGAGGCGCGCCCGCAGGCCAAATTCTTAGCTTCGGCGATGTTGAATTGCGGCGGGCCTGAAGATGCCAACTTAGAGTCGAATGACGAAAGCGCGATCACGAATCGAATCGAGATCACGAGCGGGGAAAATATTTCAGCTTCCTTTGCGACAAGATCACGGGCATGAAGGTAGAATCCTCAGATATCGACGCTGCGCCGCAAGCAGCGCCTGTGGTGGGGGCCGCTACCTGGTTCTGTGGCCACGCTCTGCGCGATCCGCATCTCTGGTTCTCTCAGCGGACTTGCTCGGCGGCTCACGCAACAGCTTCGTTTTTCCTTCGACGATTTCCGCTCGATCGAAGCGAGCGCCGCGGCGGCGGTGATGCGTCATGCCCTCGCGCGCGGCGTCGAGAACGCGCTTACGCGCTGCCGGGTCTTTCGGGAAAGCCGCGAGGACCACACGCTCGATGACCGCGAGGTGGGAGCGGGCGTTCTGGTCGTCGGTCCCGCCCTTCCAATCCCGCACCGTCGGTCCTGATGCGCGATGCGGCGCCTGCGGCCCTGCGCTGGTCCTGTCGCGCGTGACGGCGACCGTCTTGTCGCTATGATCGAAATCCCCTCGCATCTTCGCGAGCGCCGCGCGATCGAGCTGTGTCGGCTCGTAGCCTTTCGCCTCGATTCCGCGCACTGACGCGGCGAGCCAGGCCTCCCTGCGAAATTCCAATGAGCCCGTCAGCTCGATCCTTTCCCAGCCGCGATGCGCGGCGATTGCGACGAGGTCACGGACGATCTCGACGCTGGCGACTTGTGTAACCAGGCGGTCGCGGCCGGCTTTCGCCACCAGATATTCGCGCCCGCGGTCGGCATAAATTCTCGTTTCCGCCGCATCGATTTCCACGACGTAATATTTGCGGCGCAGACGCGGAGGCAAAGAATCGAACTCGGCTACACTGCTCGATCCCAAGGCATCGCGATCCGGTGATTTTTCGCCGCCCGAGTCGTTGCTGGCTCGCTTCAGTTCAAATGAGCGGCTGTCGTCTCTGTCGTTCTCAGCCACGGCTCATCTCCCGAGTCCGCTGGCGTCGCCCGGATGCACCCTTGGCCCGCGCGTCTTCCGCTCCGCGCACTTCGGAACCGCCCGAATTCTCGCCCGCCTCCGGGGCCTCGTCATAGTGCGCGGCGCTGTCGACATAGCCCGCGACCCAATCGTTGAGCGCCTCTTCCGAAACGTTCTCCAGATCGAGCGGGACATCGGATAAGCTCGTCAGCGCGTCCACCGGGATCGACGCGGGGTCGTCAATTTCGGCCTCGGTCAACGGCCGTCGGATGACGATGGCGCGCAGTTCCGCGACGTCCTGTTGCAACTGCAAGACCTGCGAAGCGAGCGCCTCATCAGTTGGCGCCGGCATCGGCGCGATGATGGGCGGCGGTGCGAGCCGCGCCGTGAAGCGGCGATCGTCGTGATAGACGAGCTTGTCGGCGAGGATCGGCGGCACGCCGGCCATCAGCACGAAGGCCTTGCTCTTGGGAACGAGTTTCAGTTCCTGCGGCAACAGTAGGGGACGCCGGTGATCCGAGGTCGTTTCGGAGCGGGAGCGGTTCGAGAATCCCCACGGCCGCGACCGGCTCTTCGCCTCGACCGTCTGCGTGCCGAACCGCTCCGAAAGCTCGACGGCGACATCGTGCTCTTTGGGCGCAAAGACGATTTCGACGGCGTGGTTGGTCAAGAAATTCTTGGCTTCGTCCGCGCCATAGATCGCGCGCAATTGCGAGGGGCTTTGCAAGATCGTCAAAAGCCTTATGCCGTAGCCGGCGACGAAGGCGACGCTCTTCGCCAGCACGCCGACATGGCCGAGAGACGGAAATTCGTCGAGGAGGAGCAAAAGCTGGCGCGAATGCGCAGGATTGTGCTCGGGCAATTCGCGGGCGTTGAGATCGATCACCTGCTGGAAGAAAAGATTGAGCAGCGGCGCCAGCCGGTCGAGATTGTCGGGCGTGACCGCGAGATAGATCGAGATTGTTTCGGATCGAAGTTTGCTCAGATCGAAATCGCTCGTCGAGGTTGCGGCGTCGATGCGCGGATTGAGCCAGAGCCCCAGGCGCGCGGTGACGGTCTTGCGCACCGATTGCAACGTGTTTTCCGAGGCCGCGATGAAATCATTGAGCGCCGCGACGCAAGACGGCGAGAGTCTCTCCGGGCCGGTCTTTCGCGCGCTGATGACGCTCTGGAAATGTGTCTTCACATCGCTCGCGGCGGTGAGTTGGCGCAGAATCTCGCCGATGGTGAACGGCAGGTGCGGCGTTTCGGCGATATAGCCGCCGATGGCGATGAAGGCCGAGCGCGCCGCTTCCGTCCAGAATGGGTCGCCGCGCGGATCGGAAGGAAACAGCATGCCGGCAATTCTTTGCAGATCGTCATAGAGATCGGCCGGGTCGCGGCGGACAGACGACAGTGGATTATAGCGCGCCGTGCGACCTTGCGAATCCAACGGATCGAAGAGATGGACCTTTTGACCGCGCGCGGCGCGAAATCCCGCCGTCTTGACGAAATTCTCCTTCTTGATGTCGAGGACGACGACGCTGTCGGTCCAGGACAGGAGATTGGGAATGACGACGCCGACGCCTTTGCCGGAGCGCGTTGGCGCATAGACGATGACATGTTCTGCGCCGCCGAAGGTCAACAGCCTGCCGTTGGTCTGGGCGAGCAGCAGACCGCGTTTCGCCCTTAAGCCCGCCTGCTCGATTTCGCGCGGCGTGGCGAAGCGCGCATCGCCATGCAGCGGCCGCGGGCGGGCGCTCAGGATCGCGCCGAGGAGGCCAAAGGCGGCGATCGACCCGGCGAGGAAGCCGATGGTCAGCCAGCGGTCGAGACGCTCGTCGGTCCCAAACTGCGGCGCGAGCGTCAGAATATCGAAGATATGCAGGCCGCCGTCATGCGCGCGCAGGCCGAGCAGCAGCACATTCGACGCGACAAGGAGAAAGGTTGCGGCGGCCAGAAGCGCAAGGCCGGCCTGGAGCGCCAGTCTAGAACGCATTGCGGCGCTTGGCTTCCGGGTCATAATGGATTTCCGTGATGCGGTAGCGGCCGTTGCTTCGACTCATCTGCACGACGACGTCGATCGTGAGATGGAGGAGCCGCCTGATGTCCTCGCGCGCGAGTTCACGTCCCTCGGCGCTCTCCTTGACGAGTAGGGTCAGCTGTTCAAAGGCGAGGCGCGCGCTGTCGGCATGGACCGTGGTGATCGAGCCCGGATGGCCGGAATTGACATTGCGCAGATAATAGAAGGCCGTGCCGTCGCGCAGTTCCTGCAAGAGGATGCGGTCGGGGCGCATGCGGAGCGCCGATTCGAGCAATTCGCGCGGGCCGATCTTGGCCAGCCCCATTCCGTCCTTGGCGTAGAGTAGGCGAACATGATTGGGCTGCGAAATGGTGAGTTCGGCCGTATCCTCGATCGTGAGAATGCGCTCGTGCTCGGGGATCAGCGCGACGAGGCCCTTGGCGAGCGTCGTCTTGCCGGATCCCGTCGCCCCGGAAATAACGATGTTGCGGCGCGACGCGACGGCGCGTTCGAGAAATTTCCGCCAATGGCCGGCGTCGCGCAAGCGGACGAGCTCCTGCTCGTCGGCCGAGAGATCGTCGCTCGCCTTCCCGACGTCAGCAAAGAGCGAGCGGCGGTCGAGATCGTCCATGCTCAAAACGGCCTCCGCGACCTTGCGGATCGTCAGGCTGAGCGTGCCGGCGGGAACGGCGGGCGGCGCGACGATCTGGCAACGTTCGCCGCCGGGCAACACGGTCGAGACGATCGGATGGTCGGGCGCGATATCCTGACGGGTGAAGGCCGCGGCAGCGGTCGCGAGATTCGTCAGATGCGCGAAAGTAAGGCCCCCGCGCTCATAACGCGTCCAGCCGTTGGGGCCTTCGGTAAAGACTTGGCCCGGTCGATTGACGACGATTTCCGTCAGGTCGGAATCGGTGAGGAGATCGGCGATCGGTTCGAGGCAGCGCAAGAGGACGCGTCGCTCCGCCGACCCCGCTGGCGCAGCCCTACCGTCGCGCGCCAGACAATCGTCGAAAATGGCCGCTTCCTCGCCGCTCATGGCTTCGTCACCCTTTGAGGCTGCGCAGTCTGGCTTACGATCGTGCGATCGAGGATTTGCGTGCGGCCCTCGACGAGGCGCAAGCTGTAGACGGAGGAAAAATCGAGATCGCGGGCGACAAAGATCGAAACGCGTTCGCCCTGGTTCTTATTGAGGGTCGGCGGAATATTGATCGATTGTTCAGTCGCGATCGCCGCGGCGCTTTGTCCTGACCTCTGGATCGAATTCACCTGAATGTCGGCTTGCGACAACTGAGCGGCGGCGATTTGCCCGGCGTCGCCGACGATGGACAAGAGAAGCGCGCCGCCAAATCGTTCAAAGAAATGATTGTCGATCTCGCCGTCGAAACCGGAGCGCCCGAGCGCATCGGTCGCGGGGCTCGAGAGCGCCACGATCACGCCGGTCGGAGTCTTGGCCCGGGTCCACAGCACGAACATGCGCTTTGACCCGCGCCGCACGTTGCCGCGATATTCGCCGACGACCTGCGTGCCTTTCTCCATTAACACGACTTGACCCGAATCCGACATCACGTCGCGTTCGACGACGCAGGAGACAAACCCCGCCACATCCGACGACATGGCGGTTTCCAACACGCAGGGGATGGCCATCCCTTGCGTGACGACGAGATGGCGATTGGGGAGCCGGGCGGCGCGCACCCCTTCGAGCGCGGTGGGCTTGAGCCTGCTCGCGAGTTCGTTTTGGCGCTCGGGGGCGCCATAGCCGTTCGCGTCAATCGAACCCGTCGGGTCAAGGTCCACATTGGGAAATGGCGCGGTCGCAGCGCCAGAGCGAGCCTGTGGCGGGCGATTGAACACGAGCACTGGGGCGCGGCGCGCGCTGTCCATGAGATCGTCGGTCTTCGATCGCTCGGGGGTATGGGCGATCGTGATGGGGAGCGCAGCAGGCTCCGGCCGAGCGGGCGGCGGATCGCGCGGGCGCTCGAAAGCGCTCGCCACCGAAATCGTCGGTTTCTGGCGCGCCTCGGCCTCGGCCGGCGCGCGCTTCCAGCTCGCCCACAGCACCAGGCCGCAGAGCGTGACGAGGCTAGCGACGCCTACTCCCTTGCGCCACGGCCGCGCTGCATCATCATGGGAGGAGACGGGCGTGATTCTGCGCTCCTGATCGAGCGCATTGGCGGCGGGTTCTTCAGTCATTGCGGTCGCTCTCGAAATGGTTGCGAGGTGGCGCTCATCGCGCGCGGGTCCGGCGCGGCAGCCGCGCGACGCTCGGGCTCGTCGTTCGCGTCGCCTGATTGATTCCGACAGGGTCGAAGGCCTCGTTGAAGATACAGAGCACTTCCGCGCCTTGGCGCAGGCGCAGTTCGCGCGCGACCGCATGGACTACAACGAGTTCGCCGCGCACGTCTTTGGGCACAAGGCTCTCGGTCCCGTCGGAGGCGACGAGGAAGATCGCCGGAACCTCGCGATTGCCCTCAAAACGCAGCGTCGTCTCCTTGCCGTCGTCGTACACTGCGTCTGGCTCCAAGCTGGACGATCCTTGCGCCGAATAGCGCCAATTGCGCGGGCTGGCGGCGTTGTGGAGCGCGAAGGTCTCGTTGATCGCGCGGGCTTCCATCTCGCCGCGTCGTGCCGCAGTCACGTCCCGGCGCGCCTCGGCTTCGTCGCCGGGATAAGCGAAGCGCACCATGAAGTAACTTTCCGCAAGCGAACTCTCGGCGATCGACAATTCGAACTGGTAGGAGCGCTTGCGGCCGTCGCGGCGCGTCGTCACCACTTGCAGATTGGTGGAGGGATGTTTTTCGCGCGGCTTGAGAAAAAGGATATTGCCGGTGGGCGCGACCTCCCAGGAGACGGAATCGCCGATCGCGACATGGGCGATCTCTTCGTCCTCGGCAAAAAGAATCTGGGTAGAGGCGCGAATGACGCCGTTGATCTTGACGACATTGGCGGGGTCATAGGCGACCATGCGCACGCGGGCGTCGCGCGACCCGGCGCTCGGCTGCTGCAAGGCGAATGAGGGGAGGGGCGTGAGGCAAACCCCAGAGGCCAGCATGATAAGGCCGGCGAGAGGAAAGCGACTGATCATGGCGCGGTCTCCGGATCGGAGCGGTATTCCGAGACAAGAAAACCGAGGGGATTGATCAGGCGATCGGACGAAGAGATCGTCGCTTTCTTCTCGAAGGAGAAGGCGAGCGTCGCGATCCAATGCGAGAGCTTGGTTTCGTCGCCTCGGCGCGTTTCGCGCATAAAGCGCACTGAGGCGAGATTGGGGCCGAGCAGCGAGATCGCCTTGATGCGGATTTCGGCGACGCCGCTGCGGCCATAGGCGACTTGCGGGCTGTCGGGATTTGATCCCCGATAAAGCGATGAAAACCGCGTCTGTTCACTTTGGGTCGACAGCAGCGAGATCGTCCGAAAATTCACCGGCGCTTCAATGAAGCTGTAGCCTTCCCGCGCCCGCACATATTGAGCGAGAAAATATTTGGCGATGGCCTCGTCATAAGTCTGCGGCTCGTCCTTGAGGCCGGAAACCACGTCGACGACGCCGGTCGCATTGTCGACGCGGATGATGAAGGGCTCGACGGTCTTGAGAGGGGTGAGAGCGGCCACCGCACCGATTGAGACGAAGGCGAGAGCCGAGGCCGCCGCTGCGACGCCCCAGGCGAGGCGCTTCGAGCGCTGCGCCGAAAGCAGCAGATCCTGCTCCCAAAGCCGGGCGCGCTCGAAGTAGCTTTTCAGATCGCCGGCCTCAACCATGATCGGCTCCTCCGCAGCGCCGTAACGAGGCAGCGATATCAAAGACGGGTTTTGCGCGCGCGATAAACGGAGCGCGGCCGACCTCGCCCTTGCGGATAAGCGGCTCGGCGGCGCCCGAAAGCGAAGGAGGAGCCGGCGCCGGCGCCTCGATCGGCTCTGCCGGGATGGGCTTCGCGCTCTCCCAATCCCACAGCGATCGGTTGAGCGGACGCCGCGCCGCGCCGTCGCAGGACGGCGCGCCCGCGCCCGTCAGGCTGGCGCAACCACTGAGCGACGCCGCGAGCGCGAGCGTAAGCAATGTGAAAGCCGCCTTCATTCCCTCTCCCCAATCCTCGAGATGATCGAATTTCGCTATTCGGCGGGAACATGGCGGATGCCGCCGCCTGTCCGCCGTCCGCGCAGCGTTTGGAGTGACCGCGCTGTGGCCATCCGGGCGCCCGCATAGGCGCCGATCGTGGCCGCCGCGGTCGCCGTGGTGGCGTAGGCGGCCATCCAGCGATTGAGCATGTGGGCGGCGAGCGAGGCTCCGCCGCCGGCAAGCGCGCCGGCAATCTCCGGCAATTGCAGCGCGATATAGGCGGCGAGCCCGAGGACGGCGCTGATCGCCACGGCGCCGACGATCAATTGCCCGCCGGTCGCGGCGTTGGCGCCATATTTGTCGACAAAATGCCCAACGGTCGTCAGCATCAAGCCGATCAGCGCGACGACGAGCACATGCAAGATTACGAAATTGGCGAGTTGGCGTGTCCAGGCCTCGCCAAAGGTCCGCGTCGCCTCGAACAGCATGAGCGCGATAAAGATCGGACCGAGCGCAAGAACGAGCGCCAGACCGACCTTGGCGTAAAGCATGATCGCGAATTGCAAAAAGCCGCTGACGGCGGTGAAGACGAGAAGGATCGCGGCGATCAGAGCGGGTGCGAAGTTAGTGATTCCGGCCTGTTCGTAAATCTGAGTTGCGACCTCGATGCCCTTGCTGAGCAATTGATCGAAGGGCTGACCGGACTTCATGTCGAGTCCGCCGCCAGCGATGACCGCACTGATTTCCTTTGGAAGCGACTCAAAAAAGAGGCTCGTGACATATTGCTGATAAGACGCAGGGTCGGTCGCGAGCATGACGACCGTTATGATCCTGATCGTCCGCCAGGCGAAGTCGAGGATCGGCTCCTGAATGGCTCCGCGCATAACGGCGACGCCATAGATCACGACATAAAGCATCACAGCGACGCGCAGCGGCCCGTCGACCCAGGAAGTGAGGTTCTGTACGGAGTTCGAGACGAACTGCGTGATCGGCTGTTCAAACTCTTTCAAGAACTCATCAAAAACCTGGATCGCCATTGTCTTTCGCCCCTCAGCGCTTCAGACTCTTGATGGCGCGCTCTCTGCCGAGCATCATCAAGCGTTCGTTGGCATAGCCGGCGTTGACGCAATCCGAGCTCTTGCCGAGTCCACCGGGATCATTGCGGCACTTGGCCCAGGTCTCGTCGAACGCCTTGGGGTCTTCCAGGAATTCGAGCACCGTGCGTGTTCTCGCCAATTCGGGCGTGGGTGATTGAGTTGACGACTTGTCACCAGCCTTATCGCCGCAAGCTGCGAGCAGGAGGAGCGAGCCGAAAAGCGGCAATAGGCCTCTCATCGCAGGGCTCCTTTCATCTCTTGGACGAGCTTTCGGCCATGCTCGCGTTCGCGCTCGACGTCCATGTCGGCCTGTGCGCGTTGGATCATGGCGAGGCCTTGCAGGCGCAGCACGTCGTTTTGCAATAGAGCTTGTTCGGCCTGGAGGCGGGCGGAAAGATCGAGCACTTCCTTGGCGTCCTTGGAGGCGCTGATCTGGCGGCGCAAGGTCTCGAGTTGGTCGATGCGGCGGGAGGCCGTGTCGTAGACGGCCTGGCCGAGCGAGTGCTTGGCGCCGGTCTGGCGAGCGATGCGATCGAGTTCGGAGGCGTAGAAGGAGTTTCCCGGGTTCTCGGTATAGACGCGGTTCTGCGATAGGTAAGTGTCCATTGAGGCGGCGAAATTGCCAGACCCCGATCCCTTGATCATGCCCTCGATCTGCGAGAATTCGCCCGGCAGATATTTGCGAAATTCCGACGAGTTCAACTGGCTCGCGACATCATTGGCGTTGGTCAGCCTATTGAAGGAATCATAGAGCTGCTTTGCCTGGGCGAGTTGGTCCTGCGCGACTTTCAGCTGCGAGGAAAGCGTCTCGACCTGCTTCTTCATCTCAATCAATTGATCGAACTGGCGGGCGAAGACGCTTGGATCGAAGACGACCTGGGCCGACGCCGGAAGGGGAAGGGGAAGGGGAAGGGGAAGGGCGGCCATGATCGCAAGAGGCAAGAATCGAGTGGGTGGCTTCATGCGAGACCCTTTCGGCGCTGATGAAACAGAGGAAGCCATTTGTCCGAATCGTCGCCGACGTCAGCGCGCAGGCGATCGAGGAGTTCGACGGTCGCGGTGCGCCCTGAAAGAACGGCGAGCGCGTCGTCCATGCCTTTCAGATCGAGTTCGGCAACGACGGCGTCATGGCCCTGTTTCAATAGAAACCGACGGCTCTCCGTCGAGAGCTCCTCACGGATGAGCCGGAATTCCGTCTTGGTGAGATGGAAGCCATCGACATAATCGCGAGCCTGACCTCGGGCGTTCGGAAAGAAGATTTGGGTCGGGCATTGCTCGACGATCGTATGCGCGATTGGGGAGGCGAGGGCGTCGCGCGGCGATTGCGTGCCGAACACCATGACGCCATTCTTCTTGCGGATGGTCTTCAGCCCGTCATTGGCAAGATCACGGAAGGCTTCGTCGCCGAGCGCCTTCCAGAATTCGTCAATGGCGATGACGATACGGCGTCCGTCGATCAGCTCCTCGACGCGTCGAAAGAGGACCATCATCAATGGCGTACGGATAATTGCGTCATCGAGGACCTCGGTCATGTCGAAGCCGAAGGCATGGGCGTCGAGGCTGATTGCATCCTCGTCGGCATCGAGAACCCACCCCAAAGCGCCGCCCTTGCACCAGCGCTCTAACCGTGCGCCGATTCCTTCCGTGTCGCGCTGGCCGAGGAAGACGCGCAGCGCCGAAAAGGAGCGCTCGGCGCGCGGCATGTCGCGCAGCGCGAGAAGGCCGACGTCGATCCGCTGCTCATCGGCGACCGACAGCGGTCGGCCTTCGACGCCGACCAGTTTGCGCACCAGCGCGCCGAGAAACGTCAGATTCGCCGGCGTGAGATCGAAGCTCTTCAGGGGCGCGCAACCGGTCGGCGCGCCACTCTTCAGAGCGAGATAAGCGCCGCCGATCGCCCGGATAAACAGTTCGGCCCCGCGATCCTTGTCGAACAGCACCAGCTGGCAGCCGAGCTTTTCCGCCTGCGCCAGGGCGAAGGTGAGGAAAGCGGTCTTCCCCGATCCTGACGGGCCGCAGACAAACGTGTTGCCGAGATCGCCGACATGGAACGAGAAATGAAACGGCGATCCCGAGGCGGTTTTGAGGACGGCGACGGCAGGTCCCCAATGATTGCCGTCGGGATCGCCCGAGGGATAGGCATGGAAGGGCGAGAACGCGGCGAAGTTGCGCGAGGTGATCGCGCCGGCCCGCGCCCGATATTTGAACAGTCCCGGCAATTGCGCCCAGAAGGCCGCCTCTAACCCAAGGTCCTCGCGCGCGACGACGGCTCCGGCGTCGGCGAGAATCCGGCGGGCGAGGCTCATCTTGTCGAGCAGGGCTCTTGGCGCGTCGGCAAGGACGAGCAGCGACAGATGGTGTTCGCCCATCACGAAGCGGTTCGATTCGAGATCGTCGAGCGCGGCGTCAAGGTCGCCAATCTGCGAGGCCGCCGGATCGTTGGCGGACAGCAGCTGGTTTTGCTTGCGCGTCATCACCGTTTTCGCTTCCGATTTGTCGAGGAATGCGAAGCTCTGCGCGAGCACCAGCTCGAAGGGGGCGGCGAGAAGGCCGTTGAGGAGGCCAGGCCTCGTCGTCGCCGGATAATCTTTAAAGGCCAGCATGCCGGCAAAACGCGACCCGCCGGGGCTGCGGATTTCGATGGTCTCGCGGCCGAAGACCAGACGGTTCGCATAGAGCGCCGGTCCGATCGGGCCATGGACCAAGGGGAAGGGAAGACTCTCACACGCGACGAACTCCTGCAGGAACGAGCCGGTCTCGGAAAAGACGACGCCATGCCGCTCCACGAGGCCGAGGCGGCGCGGGCGGTAGCGATCCAACGCCGCCATCAGATCGCGCGTCACGTCTTCGAGCTTGTTCAGCCCTAGAGTATCGACCTCGGCGCCGGCGTGCCGCGCGCTGCCGAGCCGCGAAAAGAACAGTGAGGCGCGCTCGGTTGCGTCGCGTCCCGGATGCCAGACGAGCGTCAGGGTGAGTTCGTTGCGATAGAGCGTGTCGGAAACGAGCCTCGTCCGATAGGCGGCGTCGAGTTCCCGCGCAAAATCCGAACGAAAGGCGCCGACCGGATAATCTCCTGCGCGACGGCGCGTGAGATGCGTCCACAGCGCCAGCCGTTCGTCGGCGATATTACGCAGCGTGAGATTGAGCTTGGTTTGGAGATCGTTGAGGTCGGTTGGATCCGCTGTCTCGAAGGAAACGCCGGCAAGACGAATCGTGGTGATCAGCGCGCGCGTCGACAGCGAGATCACATGTTCCGTGACATGGCGCAGATAGGGGAGGTGAACGCTCGCTTCGACCTCTCGCGCCTTGATGCGCGTGGCGATGCTAGCCATGGGGGAGCTCCTTGGCGCTGAAGCGGCGCAGAAGGCGTAACGGCGTGCAGGACGAGCCGCCCCACAGGCGCGCGTTGCGGTGACGGCCGCGCGTTTCCAGCCAGGCGAACAGGATGGGGAACTGGTTGGCGTCGCGGCGGCAGATCAGCCGGCACACAAAATGGATGGGCAAGGCGACGAGGCCGTAGAGCAGGCTACCCGCGAGCACGAACAGAATCGACGAGAAGATGACGTTGAGTCCCATGGCCTCCATCGTCACGCCAAGAATCATCGCTGGCCGCGTGCAGGCCAGAAAAAGGGTGTCCTCGACGAGGCGTTCGTCGCTCTTGGGCGCGCTCATCTGCCGGTGAGCGTGGAGACGATTTCGGCGGCGCCGAACAGGATGGCGACGCCGAGAATGACGTAGCCAGCGCGCCTCAAGTCGAGATAGCCAAACATCCAGGACATGCCGGTGATGATGATCGCAAGCGTCGCGAGGAGCTTCGCCACATTGCCGGTGAGCGCGTCGACGATGTTCTGGAGCACCTTTTCGACATTGGCGCTTTGCGCCGCGGCGGGTTCGCTGAAGGCGAGCGTGGCGACCATGCCCGAGAGCAGGAGAAAGGAGAGACGACGAGCGAGGGGATGCATGATGAATCCAGACTCTGTGTGAGAGATAAAAGATTGTTTGTGGCTAGCGGGGAGAGGAAGCGGGCGCTTCATAGACAAGGAGCGATCGTCCGGACGGATTGCCGAAAACGTCCCATGGCTTTTTGGGCGGTGGATCCGATTGTTCGGCGGTGCTTTCATCGCGATGCATGGGTCGCTCGTCGCGACGATCAAGACCGTCGTCGGCAGAAAATCTTGCTCGCCCGACGCTTTGAACGCGCGCGATCTTCGACGTCAGGAAATGCTTCGGGTCGTCGCTGAGAATCTGCGCAGCGGCGCGCAGCGCCGGACAAGGCTCGAAGGCTTCCGCCACGCCGATCCCGGCCTTGTCGAGATCGCCAAACGTCAGACCGGCGAGGCCCAATCGCGCCTCTTGTTTGGCGATTTTCGCCTGCATCGCCAGCTCGATCGCTTCCTGCTTCGAAGTCGCCAATATTTTGATCGGCTTTCGGCCGTCGATCGTAAGCGAAAGCGGCTCGAAGCGGCTCGCCATCCGCACGATCTCAATCAGCGGCCGCGCATCAGAACCGGGCGCGCAGCGCTCGGCGAGCGCCATGAAGGCTGAAGGGTCCATTCGATTGACTCCGCAGACAATCAGGCGGCGACGCAACGTTGCGTGTCAGCGCAAGAGCGGTTTTGAGAAAGAAGGGGGGCTGCAATGCGCAAACGTCCACGGTGGAGGGCAATGATCTGCATGAGGTCGAGCTTTCCGAATCGATTGTGAATTCAGAGCGGAACAAAACAAAAGCGTGGACGCGCCGAACCTGCGAGATTTCGCAGGGGTTATTTGCGCACAGGCCTTCATAAAATCGCCGCATCCTGCTCACACACACCGCCCGCAAAATGGCGGCGGCGTTCATACGAGCGCATGCAACGCGGGGCCATTGCATCAAGCAGGAGCAGGCGGGCGCCGGGGCAAGGCGAGAAGGTTAAGAGATGCGGCAACTTGAAAATGTGTTTCAGGAATTTGTCGACGCCATGCATACGGCGTCGGACCCATTGGCTTTTCGGGCGCTCGGCGAGCGGGCGACTCAAAGATTGGGCTTTCGCTCGTTCGCCTATCTCGGAGTCGCCGACGAGGCTCATACGCTGATCTCGACCTATCCGAAGGAATGGACGACGCACTACTTGAACGAACGCTATCAGCAGATTGATCCGGTGTTCATTCGAGCGCGCCGCGACCGCCATCTGTTCGATTGGGATGGAGCGCAGGCTTCGAAGGGCCGGAGAAACCCCTGCAAACGCTTCTTCGGCGAAGCGTCGGAATTTGGGATAGATAAGGGCATGACCATTCCGATCCGGGCCGGCTTCGACCGCTTTGCACTTTTTACCTTCGCCGCTGATAAGCGCGGTCCGGATGTTTTCGAGAAGGTCGCGGAAGCGCAGGAAATCTTGCAGCTCATGGCTTTGTATTTCCACTCCCATGTCGAAGCCGCGTTGAAACCATCGAGCCTCTCCAGGCGATCGTCACCGCTGAGCCAGCGCGAAGCGGAGTGTCTCGCTTGGACCTCGCGGGGGCGCGCCATGGATCAGATCGGCCAGATCCTCGATATCAAACCGCGCACGGTCGCCTTTCATCTCGACAATGCGCGTAACAAACTCCATGCCGAGAATGTGGCGCACGCCGTGGCGTTGGCCTTGAGGCGCGGGTTGATTCCCTGACGGACAGCGAGGCGAAGCCGATTGCAGGCGTTCATTCTTCGGGGCGGGTTGCGGCGCTCGCTGCGTCCGGTTTAGCTGGCTCCGGAATCGGGATGTAGCCCAATTCCTCGTCCAAGGCGGCGAGGGTTCTGTAAGCTACATCCAGCGCCGCCGTCGCCTCGCTCATAGCAAGCCTGACCTCCTGCAAGCGAGCAATGATCGCTTGGCCGGATTGGATGAGATGCGATCTTTGAGGAGAAGCCACGCCATCAAGGATTGCGATTTTGGCGCGGCCCTGCCAATCGGCAAGGGCTCGGCGCGCGGCCGCCTCCTCCTGTTCCATCTCTTCAACCCTGGCGAACGCCTCGCGGTAGCGGCGCAAAGCATCGATAGCCCTCCTTTCAAGATCGACGTTGTCGCCCATGGTCCCCTCTCTCCGACCAATATTTTGTTTGAGCTATCGAATTATCATTTTCGAACTCTAAACGTGCAGCGCAAGAGGGAGAGCAAGCATAAGGGACGGCAGCTGTGACCTGTCTATTTGGACGGGCGCCTATGAATTGCCGCTCCGCTGCATCCAAAGGTCGTCTCGACGGAGGGATAGGTGGTGAACCTACCTGCCTTGAGCGCCTAGCTGTGCGTCGTCTTCCATTTGATCGAACAACCTATCGATGGAATTTGATCGGGCGGCGCCAGGCCCGTCGCGGCGATGGCGTGCATCGCCTCGACAAGCTCGCGCCTTGCGCCGGCCCGGGGCGGAGTCGTGCGTCCCTCGTCGAGACGACCTCGGTATTTGAGCTTGCGATCGCGATCGTAGCCGAAGAAATCAGGCGTGCAGACTGCGCCGTAGGCCCGTGCGACGGACTGTGTTTCATCGTGAAGATAAGGGAATGGGAAATCATGCGTTTTCTGGAATTCCTTCATCTTGTCGAAGGAGTCCTCAGGATAGCTCTCAGCGTCGTTCGAGCAAATGGCCGCGAAGCCGACCCCTTTCCGCATGAGCACGCGCGCATCGGCGACAAGGCGGTCAATCACCGCTTTGACGTAGGGGCAGTGATTGCAGATGAAGACGATCACCGCGCCATTTTCGCCGGCTACATCGTCGAGCGTGTAGGTTCGGCCATCCGTGGCGGGAAGCCGAAAATCCGCCGCCGGCGTGTCCAGGGTTATATGCTCGGGAGTCGTCGCCATGGGTCGCGCCTCTCTGTTTCTTAAAATGTAACGCCTGATCCTGTCATTCTGCTGGTATGACCCTGACTTCGGTCGTCGCGGAGTTGGCGATGAAGCATTCTCGGTGCGCCTTATCGTGTAGCCATTCGAGATCTGCTTGCGTCGGCTGCTTGTCCCCGCTGTAAATAATTCTCGGGCGCAATTCGACGTGCGTGATGGCGAGCTTGCCGCTGGCGTTCTTTTCGAGGCGCCCGACGGCGTTGTCCTCATAACTGTCGACAACGAAGCCCTTGTTCGACGCCAGCGCCAGAAAGGTCAGCATGTGGCAGCTCGACAGCGCCGCGACAAAAGCCGCCTCTGGATCGACGCGCTGTGGATTGCCCAGATAGGCGGGCGCGGCGGAAGCTGGCGTCTCGACGCCGCTATCGAACCGCCAGATATGGTCGCGGCTGTAATTCTTGTAGTCGAAATCGGCGCCGTTGCGGGCCCATTTGATCATGGCTTTGTGTTCGGACATTTTGACCTCACTCATCTTATGCTCGTTTCTTTCTTCAACGCGACCGGGATGCCGGCCGAGCGCAGAGTCCACGCCTGAGTGCATATATGGTTCAGTCATTGGATGAGAAACATTCCCAGCGGCTCATTAGATTGGACGCCTCCTGCAGAGCGCTCTAACCTCCTGGCGATCAGAAGCGATCCGCTGCGTGTGGGTTAGATCTTGCAGAACGCGATCTATCCAACCCCCGATGGTTTGAAATTACGAAACTGCGAAGTCGCGCGTGGTTCCGGCGTTGCTGGAAAGGCGCAGAGACGAATCGGCAGGTGCAGGATCCCGTGCAGGCGTTGCGAACGAGGAGAGAAATGTGATTGTGTGCGCCCAGCGACATGTGGCGGCGAAAGGATCGGGCCGTGTGCAGCCTGTATTCGGTGACGAAGGGCCAGCAAGCGATCCGCGAGACGGCCGGCGCGTTGCGCGACCGCACCGACAACTTGGCTCCTTTCCCCGCCATCTTTCCCGATTACGCGGCCCGATCGTCCGAAATCAGTACTCGATGCGCGAATTGACTCTGCCGCGCTGGGGGACGCCCTCGCCGGTCTTCGCGCTGAAGGACAGGAACTCGGATCCTCGGCGTCACCAATGTCCACAACCTCAAATCCCGCATTGGCGGCGTTGGCTCGGGGTCGAGCGCCGCTGCGTCGCGCCCTTCAGCAGCTTCTCCGAGAAGGAGGCGTTGCCGGACGGCGCGAAGCCGCCGGAGTGGTTCGCGCTCGACGAGACGCGGCCGCTGGCGCTCTTCGCTGGAATCTGGACCCGCGGGACGTCGGTGCGCAAGGTGAAGGAAGGCGAGACAACCAATGACGTCTTTGCTTTTCTAGCCACCGTACCGAACAATGTGGTTGGTTCGCTTCACCCAAGGGCGTGGCCCGCTATCTTGACGACGCGCGAGGAAATCGACCGCTGGATGACGACGCCTCTCGATGAGGCGGTCAGGCTTCAGCGACCGCTTGCCGACGACGCTCTCCGGATTGTTGCGAGGGGCGAGAAGAAGGACGAGGGAGGCCTCACGACCTGACGATCATGCTCGCGCCGAACGAAATTCCAGATACGGAGAGGAGCAACGTCGAAAGACGAGATAGCGATATCGCCGTCGAACCTCCTCGGCAACGCAAGATCATCCACATCGATATGGACGCCTTCTACGCCTCCGTCGAGCAGCGCGACAATCCGGAGCTGCGCGGCAAGCCGGTCGCCGTCGGCGGATCGCGGGAGCGCGGCGTCGTTGCGGCGGCAAGCTACGAAGCGCGAAAGTTCGGCGTGCGCTCCGCCATGCCGTCGGTCACCGCCAAACGGAAATGCCCCGAGCTCATTTTCGTGAAGCCTCGTTTCGACGTTTACAAAGAAGTGTCGCGCCAGATCCGTGCGATCTTCGCCAAACACACGCCGATCATCGAGCCGCTGTCGCTGGACGAAGCCTATCTCGATGTGACCGAGAATTTGCGGGGAATCGCGTCGGCGACACAGATCGCCGAGGACATACGAGTGGCAATTCGCTCTGAAACCGGCCTCACTGCCTCGGCTGGGGTCTCCTACAATAAATTCCTGGCCAAGCTTGCCTCGGATTACAGGAAGCCCGACGGCCTCTTCGTCATTACGCCGAAGATGGGGCCGGCCTTTGTCGAGACCCTGCAGGTCGGGAAATTCCATGGCGTCGGGCCGGCAACAACCGCGAAGATGAACCGGCTTGGGATCGAAACCGGACTCGACCTCAGAATGCAGACGCTTGCCTTCCTTCAGCACCATT
Source organism: Methylocystis rosea SV97 (assembly GCF_000372845.1). Classification (GTDB taxonomy): domain Bacteria; phylum Pseudomonadota; class Alphaproteobacteria; order Rhizobiales; family Beijerinckiaceae; genus Methylocystis; species Methylocystis rosea. The sequence continues at coordinate 89,194 of NZ_KB889964.1, read as the reverse complement.
TCGGGAAATCGGGGCTTTATTACTATTGGATTGCGCGGGGCGTCGACAACAGGCCGGTGCGCCCTGACCGCGTCCGCAAGTCGGTGGGCGCCGAGAACACTTTTGTCGAGGATCTCTTCACCTTCGCGGCGGCGCGCGCCGCGCTCCAGCCGATCATCGGAAAAGTCTGGCGCTGCTGCGAGAGCGCGGGAATACGTGGGCGCACCGTCACATTGAAGGTGAAATATGCAGATTTCCGCCAGATCACGCGCAGCCGCACGGGCCCCGCGTCTATTGCAACGCAAGCCGAACTCGAACAGCTCGCCTTTGCTTTGCTCGGACCCGTGTTTCCCGCGACAAAGGGAATCCGGCTGTTGGGCGTAACGTTGTCATCTCTCAGTGAAGAGCAATCGGAGCTTGACGTTCAATTGAGCCTGAGCATTTAGCGCAAGCCAAATCGCGCCCGAGGTCAGGGCGAATTCGCTTAAGAAGCCGTCATTCATCCGGTAACTAGAGCTGATAGATATATGTCGTGCTCACATTGTGCCGTTTCGCGATCTCGGTAACGGGCACGCCTCTCTTGCGTTCCGCGCGTTCCGCTTTCCTGAATGCTACAAGCTCTTTTCCACTGCGCCGCGCCCGTACCTCGCGAGCAGGAACGCTCGCCGGCGCCCTGGACTTTCGCGGCTGGGACCTCTTCCTCGCATCCGCGAGTATTGCCTGTGCGGTTTCGACAATCTTTTGTAATTGACGGATTTGACGTTTGCTGAGTTCCATGGATCCGTTCCCGAATAGACAATGAAAACACGTACACGATCTTCGGAATGAAGCAAGTTATTGGCGCTCGTGGAAAGCGACATCGAAACATTCGTTTTGCATGCGCAGAATTAGTTTTCTCCGCATTTTTCAATAAGGCTCCAGAAGCCGCCTTTTGCGTTCATGCTTCAGCAGCAACGCGGCGCGATAAGTTTTCTACGGATGGATCGGCCATGATCAATCTTCATACATCGACGTCGATCCCGTCTTTCGTGGGGGTCGGAAGCCAGGGCCAGCCTTTCTCTGGGACTGCCGAGATCACAAAGCAGCGCGATCTGCAAGAGAGCGCCGCTTCCTAGATGATGCGCTCTCTGCCGGAATTCGAGCAGGCGTTACCATCCCCATCACGGCAGGTTTCGGCCGCTTCGCGATGCTGAGTTTTGCCGCTGACGAACCAGCACCCGCGCTTGCGCAGATAGTTCAAGAGGCGAAAGAAGTCTTGCAGATGATGAGTGTCGCATGTCACGCGCACGCCAATGCGCGATTCGTGGACGCTTCAACGCAAAACGTTACGGACGTTCCATTGACGCAAAGGGAGCGCCAATGTTTGGCATGGGCGTCTTCCGGCAAGACGAGAGAGGAGACGGCGATGATTTTGGGCGTCTCCGCTCGAGCGGTGAGGTTTCATCTCGACAACGCGAGACAGAATCTCGGTGCCTCGACCATTACCCATGCCGTCGCGCTTGCATTACGGCAGGGGCTGCTTCCGTAGCAGCGTGGAGCACAATTGACATATAGACCCATTCTCGGCGCATGGTGTGAGGTCCAGTTCTCGTCGGCGGCACCGTTATATTGCTGACGAGGTCGGTTAAGGCCCAAAAGGAGTCTATCGCGAAATCGACTGACCCCCGCCGCTCATGTTCGCCGGCCTCTTCATTTTCGCTGCAGCCTTCGAGACGAGCGTGCTGTCGGCGAAGACGCGCGAGGCCGTCGCTGCGCTGAGTTTGAGTTCGCCGCCACACTTGTCCTCGCCACCATCGCTCTGTCGAACATCGTCGCGCAACGCGCCGAGGCCGCAGGCGTTAGCATCGGCTTCTTGGCCCTCTTTCATCGTTGGCACGCCTTTGAATGCGCTTTCTCACGATTGCTCTCTCGCCGTTGGCGGACGCCCCGGAGAGAGAAGCCCTAGCCGAACCGCCGGCTGACAAGCGCAAGGGGCAAGCCCTCGGCATTCGCCGCCCTTCGGGTGCGCTCGCCGGCGCCTCGGCTCACGGGCTCTCACGGGGCGACCGCCCCGCAACGGAGAGAGCCATGAAATCGCGCTTCGACATTCATCAAGAAATCACCGATCGGATCGTTGCCGCCATCGAGGCTGGCGCCGGGGAGTTCAAGCTACCCTGGCATCGCGCCGCCAGCACGAAGTCGCCGGTCAACGCGACTACGGGCCGGGCCTATCGCGGCGTCAATATTCTTTCCTTGTGGATCACGGGGCAAACGCTCGGCTATGAGTCGCATGAATGGGCGACATTCAAGCAGTGGCAGGAGCGCGGTGCCAATGTGCGCAAAGGCGAGAAAGGCACGCCGATCGTTTTCTACAAGGAGCTGCACGTCGAATCCGGGGAGGCAGCAGCGAGTGACGACGCCGAAGGCGGGCGGAAGATTCCCTTCGCGCGCGCGAGCTGGGTGTTCAACGCTTCCCAAGTCGACGGGTATGTCGTCGAGATGCCGGCGTTGCCCGAGCGACCGCTGTTCGAGCGCATCGCCAGCGTGGATCGCGCCATTGCGGCGACGGGCGCGCAGATCGACTTTGGCGGATCGCGAGCGTGCTACAATCGTTTGACCGACCGCATCAGCATTCCCGAAGAGCGGGCGTTCATCGGTACGGCGACAAGCACAGCGCAGGAAGCGTTTTACGCCACCGTGCTTCACGAGCTATCGCATTGGGTTGGCGCGGAGTGTCGCCTCAATCGCGAAAAGGGCAAACGCTTCGCGGATCGCGCATATGCGTTCGAGGAACTGATAGCGGAAACATCCGCAGCGTTCCTTTGCGCGGAGCTTGGCATAACGAACGAGCCGAGGGTGGATCATGCGCAATATATCGCGCAATATCTCACCATTCTGAAGAACGACAAGAAGGCGATCTTCTCGGCCGCCGCCGCCGCGAGCGCCACGACGGATTTCATCCTGGCGTTCAGCCGCAAGGAACAGGAGGAAGCCGCTTAGCGGCTTTTTCGAATACAGGCACGCCTTGTTGCTCGCTGGTGCGGCGTCATCCTCGGCTTCGAAGCTACCGCGGGCGCCGCGTCATCGGGACCCGGCTTCACGAATTGCGCTTCTTTCCCATGCGGTTTGCGCGAAACGGATGAGGTCCATTTCGGCTTGCCCATAAATCTGCGCGAGTCCACTTTCGTCGCAGAGGAGCCCGACGTCGGCCGCTTCGGCGCAACGCATTATTTCAGGGGCCAAGTCTTTTGGCAGAAAAAATGCCACGTAAGGATAGCTTCCCGAGTGGCGCCCGCCAAAAGCGCCTGCGTTGCAGCTGGACACGGGGATCGCGCCGTATGCCGAAATTGCGATCGTCGCAGCCGCGACTCCGACGTCCAGCCCCCAGAGTGCTGGTTCGTCGTCGAATGCGGTAGCCCGCTCTTCGTCGAAAGCCGAGGCTTCCGCGTCAACGTCATCCGCCATCTTCAGTCGGTCGATCACTTTGCTCTCGATATCAAGAGCTGTGCGAACGACGTCCCACCCGCAGCCGCGCAGATCGCAGTACGAACGATTGCCGGCCAGCGCGCCATCCTCTTCCGCTTGTTCGAGTTCCTCTGGCGTTACGTCAGCCAAGTCCGCGGCGTTCAGTTGGCGGTGGATCTTTACGGGGAACAAGCGCGGCGCCCAATGCATGGGGGTCACCTGACAAGAGATGTTCGAGGAATATAGCAGGCGTGAGATATGCCACGTGACCCCATTTATCGACTCCGATCATACCGGGATTTTCAACGGAACATATATAGAACATACTGGACATGGCGCCAAAAAGGCGCCAGCTTCATCGCATGCTCGATTCTTCGAAAAATCAGGCGATTCGTCCGCTGGATCGCCAAAATCTTCGGTTGTCGCCTGAGACCTTCGAGGCAATCGATCAAGCGCGGAGCGCGCGTCCCGGCAATGTTTCGCGTAACACGTGGATTGCCGAAGCCATCAAGGAAAAACTTGAGCGGGAGGATGTTCAGATCGACGACCAAGCCATCGATCGGAAGCGTCATGCCTAATTTTTACGAGTTTTTCGCAGGCGGCGGGATGGCACGAGCAGGGCTAGGGTCCGGTTGGACGTGCCTTTTCGCGAACGACTTCGATCACAAGAAAGGCTTAGCCTATCAGGCCAACTGGGGCGCCGCTGGAGAGCTCAAGGTCGGCGATGTTCGGAAGGTTACTGCGGATGAATTGTCAGGATACGCCGACCTTATTTGGGGGTCGTTTCCCTGCCAGGATTTATCTTTGGCGGGAGGCGGAGCCGGGTTGAAGGGGGAGCGGTCTGGAACATTCTATCCGTTCTGGGACGTCATCACCGGGCTGATCGACGACAATCGCGCGCCGAAGATTATCGCCATCGAGAATGTTTGCGGCACGCTGACCTCCCACGGCGGACGAGATTTCGAAGCAATCTGCAAGACCTTCGGCGAAGCTGGATATCGATACGGTGCTGTGATCATCAACGCCTCTTTGTTCGTGCCGCAATCGCGGCCACGATTGTTTGTGATCGGCGTACGAGATGATGTGACGATAAACCCATCGCTCTTATCGCCGGAGCCAATCGAGCCATTTCATACGCTGGGATTGCGCAGAGCCGTCGACGGCATCTCATCCCGCGCCAGGAAGAAGATGCTGTGGTGGAATTTACCGACGCCGCCGCGTCGCAAGAATTCCTTCGCCGATATCATCGAAGAAAATCCTTCGAGCGTCGAATGGCATACCGCCGCCGAAACCAAGCAAATCCTGGCGATGATGTCGCCGGTCAACAAGGCGAAGGTTGAAGCCGCCAAGCGGTCGGGTCGGCGGATGGTGGGCGGGGTCTACAAGCGCACGCGTCTCGACGAAAATGGCGTCAAGGTCCAACGGGCGGAAATTCGGTTTGACGATGTCGCCGGATGTCTGCGTACGCCCGCAGGCGGTTCGAGCCGCCAGACGATCGTCGTCGTCGATGGAAACAAGATTCGCTCACGCCTGATTTCCTCGCGAGAGACCGCCCGGTTAATGGGGCTCGACGAAGCGTACAAGCTGCCGAAGAATTACAACGAGGCTTATCATTTGACGGGCGACGGCGTCGCTGTCGATGTCGTTCGGCATTTGGCGCGCTATCTGCTTGAGCCGCTTCTTGAAGTCTGCGCCGCGGCGGAGAAGGCCGCGTGAGCGTCATCCCATGCGAGCAGGACCCGAGCGTGCGCCTTCAGATCGAACAATTCGCTGAAGTGCTCAAGACGCAAGCTCATAAGCTGGGCGACCATGGGCTTGCGGAGAAAGATTTCTATGCCTCCCCGATTTTCCGTGGCGCTATTCAACAGGTGCGCGGAGAATTTTCTGCGACGATGCGAGACAAGCGGGAGTTCGTCCAGCATGTTCTCAATCACATGGAGGACCGAGGCTTCATCGCGAGCTGGGATCGTGCGAAACGTGGCGTGTTACATGACTATATTGTGAAGCTAAAAAGCGGGCGAACCGCGATCATCGACCTGAAAGGCTGTTTGGACGGCGACAACTCCAAAATTTTCGAGCGGCCTGAAGGCGCGGATGAATTTGTGATTTGGAGTTTGTGCACCAATGTTGGCGCAGACCCACGGCGCAATGCCTGGTCCGGCGTCCATACACGCATAAGCGCTCAGATCATCGCGCGCAATCAGTGCGTCGATGGCCTCGTAATCTGGGATATGGTGTTTGGAACAATTGGACGCGCCTGTCCGAAGCTGTTGGCCGAGAACGACATCGGCAGAACGACAGTGGTCGGCCCTTTCTGTGCGCCGCCGCCCTGCATCTATCTTTTCCCAGCTTCGGTTCCGTCTGCCGAAGCGCCGAAAGTAAGCGCTCAATCGCTGATGAACGTTGAACTCCTCGCTGCATTCCATTCTTGCTTTGGAGGTCGGGACGACGAGATCAATCATGTCAGCTTCGAAATCGCTTCTCTAGGCGACGAGGCGATGCGGCGCACGACAATCGAGCGGGGAGGTGTCGTGCAGCATTCTTCCGATATGACGGCGATCGGACATGCCTAATTCGAGCGAACCCTCTCCTCTTCGCGATCCCGATTTCATAAACTTTCCACCGTTCGAGACGGAGGATCTGCGAGCGAATTTGGCGAGGTTTCTCGACGCGTCGTTCGAAGAAGCCATTGGTCAGACTCGGAGAGTCGGGAATTACAGGTGGGGCGTCTACGCCTTCTTCGATTATGACGGCGAGCCAATCTACGTTGGGCAGACGAACGAGATGCTGCGCACGCGCATACGTCGTCACTTGACCAATCAGCGTACCGACGCCGTGGCGATGTCTGTGCTTGATCCGTTCGAAGTTCTTGAAATTGAGGTGTGGCCGTTACCGCAATTTCAGGAGACGAGCGGTAAGGATGCGGACGCCCGCAAGCACCTGGATGCTTTGGAGCGATTGATAACGCAGCGAGCGGTTGAAAAGTCGGAGTTCAAAGCGATTCTGAACGAGAAAGATCCACCGCCGGGGTCGCTCGTCGTCGAAGCGCCCCGATCGTTGCGCGCGAGAATTGTGTCCGACCGCGTCTATGAGCTCCGGTCACACCCGGATTTTCGGACCGCTCGGAGAGCGCTCATTATTTCGCGGCTTGCGCAGGTAATCTCGGAGCGCAAGGTCCAAGGTGGGTTGCGGCGCGTGCTTCTGACACAAGCCATGCGCCTTCAGTGGTTGGCGTCTCGCCGCTATAATGCGCTTGGTGGCGCGGCCTCCGTCGAACAAGAAAGCGATGAAGATGGTTGACCGCCCGGCGAAACGTATTGTTGCGCAGCCGATCGGCCACTTCGCACCTTAGTTCCCAACTTGGCGCGAAAGCTTCTCCGGTCGCAGCATGGCTCACGTCGCCGCAAAAGAAACGCAAGCTGCTGCAAAGCGCCAAGCGCCAATCGATATTCCGCGCTTGACTACGCGGACGTTGGCGCTTCTGTCGGACACATTGCCGTCTCCCGACGCGAGTTGAATCCTGAGGAAACGCCCGGTACGCGTTCAAAGCCGCTCGTAAGGTTTATGGTGAGGGGACATTGGCGAGATCAGAGGTGCGGGCAAGGAAACCTGTCCCACAAGCTGGTTTGGATACGCCCGTATTACAAAGGCGCTGACCTCGCTACGAGGATCAACAGCCCTATCTCGTGACGTGAGTCGCCATTGCCGGCGCGCGAAGCAATACCCGCGTCGTTCATCTTAACACATTGATATATATAGTATATATGTTCCATAATCCATATTATGCGAATTTTATGATTTTCGCTGGACCCAGTACGACGCTAATATTGTTCCACGAAAGCTTCGGCCGCAGGGCATTCGCGAGGCCTCACCAACAAAAGCGAGGTTGCGAACGCGCTCGAAACATTTTCTGCCATTCGGCGGAGGTTTACCTCCGCGCTCTTGGTATTGGAGGTAATGACCACGCGTTTCCCCATGAGAGGCGGGTGAACGCCTTCTGGGCATGAAATATGACGAGGAACTGGGCGGCTACAAACCGGCGGGGCCATATGTTCTGATCGCCCAGAAGCACCAGGCACTTGAAGAGATCTATCAAGAGATTTCCAGTGGCAGCGATGCTTGCCTTGCGAAATCGCTCCCGGCCAGGGCCATGCCGACCCGAGTTGGAGATACGTCTTGATCAATGTCTATGGAAACCTGCCGAGCATTGTTATGGCGCCTCGCGGCGCATCTATCACGGACTGTCTCCCGCAACTGCTCATGAACTGAAGGTGTCCGAGCGGTCTCGCTGGCCCTTTACCGGGATGTTGTCTCCACCTGTGCCAGGGCAAGTCAAACACGCCAGGCCAACATGCCGGGAAATGAACGACTTCGCACGACGATACGAACAGCTATGGGCTGGTCGCGGGAGGCTGCCGGACTGAGATTTTCGGTGTACTTAGTCACCAATGTCTCGTCGCGTTCGGCGAGCCGCGCCGTCACCTGGTCGAGAGAACCGGCCCCGCCGATCGCCGCTTTCTCGATTGCAGCCAGTTCCCGATCAGCGATCACACGGCGCCGCTGAAAGAGCAAAGCACGGCTGCCATCTCATCCGAGTTCGGCCTCGAACTTCTCGAGCAACGACGTCGCCAGGTTCGGCCCCTCCAGATGGAGCCCGATTTCGTCCATCGGATTGTCCTCCAGCCCCGACTGCGAACCCCAGTTCAAACTGCTCACGACGACATGATCGCTGTCCCAGGCCAGAAACTTCGCATGCAGCTGCGGCTCGGGCACACCGGTGAGGTCCACTATGCCGTGGAGCCGTTCCCGATGCTTCGTCACATGACCACGTTTCACCGGGCCGGTACGGCGCGAATAGTAGATCCGGACATCGCCAAGCCGCCGGCCCGCGACCTCGGCGGGATCGAACAGCGCCGGTACCATGTTCGCACCGACCTTGTTCGTACAGCAGACGAAGCGTTGTTGCGCTTCGTGGGCGGCAACGCGGAGCAGACGCTCGTGATCGGCGGCATGCAGGATTGTCAGCGTAGCGGCGGGTGCCTGCGCGTCTTCAGAGGTCGCCAACATCGTGCGCTGACGCCGTAATTCGGACGCCATGAACTGGAGTGTTTCGACGGTCCGGCTGGCACTGGAGAGTTTGGAGACGATCTCTCGGAGAAGATCCAGCGCTTCTGCGACCGCGTTGGCCTCTGTGAGTTCGGCCGAGACTTCAACGGCCGAGAACGGGGAGTGGAGCCAATTGCACGAGCCCATCAGCACAGCCGCACCATCGCGACCGTCGTCGGCCACGAGGAACTTTGCATGGCTCTCGACAGGATCCCGCTGCACCAGCAGATACCCCCTTGTTTGCCTCGCGTCGGACAAGCGGAGATAGAGTTCCTGCATAGCCGCGGCATGCTTGGCGCGATCGAGCGAGGTGCCGAAGAAGAGGTGGCATCTGACGCCCCGCCTGCACGCATCCTCCAGTGCTCTCACGATGCGCTCCCGGCGATCCCTGCCCTTTTCGTCGGACTGCGAGGCCACGAAAGTGGATAGGACAAATATGTTGGACTTGGCGGCTCCAACGATCCGCTCGAAGCGCTGCAAGTGTTCCTCGGCACCCACGACGAGCTGATTGGCGTCAAGTCGGGTTTCGATGGATACGGGACGCTCGGGGGGCGGGGTGATGGTTTTCGGTAGAACGCCGGTCTTGACCGTCGCTTTTAGGGCATCGACGAGTTCAGCGCTCGCGCCTTGCGGGAAGACGCCAGCTCCGACTTCATCTAGATCGAGCACGAGGAACTTCGCCTCCAGAAAGGAGCTATTTGCCTGTACGCCCCGCAGCCACTCGCCGGGCCTGAGCATGCCGACCATGACCTCGTTCACGCGCTGCATCATCGAGTAGTGCGTTTCTGGCGACTCGCCTTCCGGAAACCTGACGATCGCACCCCTGGCGGGAAGCTTTGTGACGGGGATTATGTCCACGTCTTTGGTCCTGAACACCGACAGCCCGACTTTCTCATGGACGACGCTGATGCCGATTTCGCGATCCGCTGTCCGTTCCGGAAGCGCCCGCCCTGTACGTATGAAGTCGTGGCCGATGCCGCTCGTGACGAGAACCGGTTGCGGCGACAGTCGGACTTCGACAAGCCCGAATTGCATGAGCCGCGCTACGGTCGAGCTAACCACCTGTCGGGGAATCTTCAGCTTCTGGGAGACGTCATTGGTCGTTCCCGGGCTTCGATCGAGTGACAGCAGGATCATTTCCTCAACCGGGCTCCATCCCCAGGTCCGCTGTACGATGCCTGGTGCCCGGTAGTGCCAGGCCGGGATGAAGATATTGGTCACCGGCATAGCCTCCCCTGCTCATCGACAGGTATGACGGAGGCTCCCTTGCCGACTGCCGGAAAGTCCGCCTTGGACAAACGAGCCATTTCGTCGAGCATTATCCGCAGAAAGCCAAGTTCGTCGTTGACCGCGTCAGGGTCGATGCCCTCCACTGCGTTGCGGATGAACTGACGGCTCGTCGCGAGGACGAGCTTGTGCTTGGCGCGGCTGAGCAACACGTTCAGGCGCTGGGGATTCTTGATGAAACCGAGGGCCCTCGAGCCGACGAGGACGTTGTTGCGCACAAGGCTGGCGATGACGAGATCGGCCTCACCGCCCTGGAAGCTGTCGCTCGTGTAGACGAACTTCCCATCGCCTCGCGGACTGGCGAAGCCGAACAACGTGCCCGCGGACACATCGATCTGAGGCTTGAGCAGTCGCTCGAGGTGATTGACCTGCGCCAGATACGGAGACAGCACCACGAGCGTCGGCACCCGCTCGCCCTGGCGGATGACGGGCCTCAGCTTCTCCATCGCGGCCACGAGCGCTGTCGCCTCAACCTCGTTGCGAATTGAGTGCCTCACCGTTTGCTCGAATGCGTGTCTCTTGACCATGCTCAGCGAGGGCACGTCCAGAATAACGACCGGAGAAGCGGGGAATCCGTCGGCGCACTCCACGGCCAGCTGCCGTGCCTTCACTCGGTCCGAGGACACGAGTTGTCGCTTGTAGAACGTGTTGGAAACCAGCTCGCATATGGCAGGATGCATGCGGCTCTGCTCGCGCAGCGTAATGGCGATCGAGCTGGACCGACCGGTGTCCGCGGTTCTTATCCCTTCGCGTTCGGCGATGGATCTGAACGGCTCTTCGAGGCGGGACGCGATGGCGAGAACGTCGCTGAGCAGAAACTGATCTGCCTTCAACGCATCGAGGGCAACCTCCACTTCGCCTGGCAAGTCGGAAATTGCGGCCAGCTTCTCCTTCGCATCGCGCAGGAGCTCGTCGGCCCGGCTGGCATCGTAGAACTTCTGGCGATCCGCCGCGTCAAAGGGAGACAGCTGGTTGTGATCGCCGATCATCACGCGGCGGTTTCCCAGGAGCAAAGCGCCGATCAGTTCGGCGCCATTGGCCCGCGCCGCCTCCTCGATAAAGACCCAATCGAACTGCTCGCCATCGGCAATCATCTCCTCAAGAATATGCGAAGACGTCGTCGCCAGCGTCACATCCGAAGAGCGCAGCATCAGGTTGTTGGTGTCACGCAGAACGCGGTCGGCGATGGACTGCTCGGAGGTATCGACAGGTCTGAGTGCCTGGATGATCTGATTGAGCTGGTTCGTCATCATCGCGGCGCTTGTCGGGTCCGGCTTGGACACGGAGCGCAGCAAAGAATTTGAGCTCCGCCTTAGCGTGCTCTCTTTCTCGCTGGAGCGCGATCGCTCGACGCGAACGACGATGGTCGAGGTCGCGGGGAGGAACTTGCGAAGCTCTTCCTCCATATGGACAAGTGTCTCATGATTCTGAGACGACACCAGGATACGAGCATCGGGGGTTTCATGCAGGATGCTCTTCACGAGGTGCGAGATCAAAAAAGTCTTGCCCACGCCCGGCGGTCCGACAACCACATTGATGGATCTGCCAGCGACGATCGACTCCCATGCTTCGATCTTGGAGCATTCCATGTCGGCATCGGCTGGTGGAGGGCCAGGCACCGCGATGTCGCGCAACACCTCATCCATGGCAACCTGCGCCGGGTCATCGAGTGCCCGCAGAAGCTCGACATTGGACCTCGCGGCAACAATATTTTGGAGTCGCCGCCGGATGGCCCGTTCGGTGCCGGTATCCCTACGAGGGCGGAGGAAAAGCCGTTGACCTGTTGGAACCGACAGGTTTGTCCCGAACGCGAACGCGGTTTTCCCTTTGATCAGGCCGCTGCCTTCATAGCTGAGTTCAGGCACGCGCTCCCGGCCAATTGCGAGGCGCGACGTTTGCGACAACGTCCAGTTTGCTTTTCCGTCGTCATATTTCAGCTCTCGCCTGAACGCCTCGGCTGCGGGGCGCAGCCCCATCATTTCGCGTTGTGCATCATGCTCGACGTCATCGCTGGGCCCCAGCCAGACGACGTTCGCCTCGGCGTCGGCTGGTGCGAGCACATCGACGGGATAGAGGCGAAACTGCTCCCTCAGCAGGGTAAAGGCTTCGAGGAGAATGAGAGCGAACCATATTGGAACGTCGGTCGTCCCGTTGACAGACCGCACGGGTTCCAGGAGGTCGCGCCAACGCTTAGCGCCTGGCCCGAGATTTTGGACCCGCTCTTCGGCGCTCGCTCGATTTCGAGAGAGGTGCAGCCGATGAACGATATCGACGGCGCCGTGCATCCATTCGTTTGCGCGACGCTGGTGCGCCCCTTCGATCATTCCGACAGAGTCGCTCATGATACGCATGTTGTAGATCGCGAGGTCGGTCATGAGGCGCGCCGTGTCCTGTCCGGCCGGGACAAGACGAACGCCGGCCGAAAGCAGATCGTCAGCGACAAACTGCATGACCGCGGCGCGATCGGCTGCGGGAATAGTGCCCGAAGCGAGCGACGGCAAATCGCTCTGAACGACTGCCCTAGATGGATAGAGAACGAGTTCGCCGTCCGAGCTCGAGCCAACCCGGTCGAGCTCGGTGACGACGTTTCGCAGCTCGTCGAGGACGACCGCGCCATCGAACAATTGAAACTGAGGTGGACTGGCCAGCCTTTCCAGCATTCGGCGCTCCACGGACAGAAGCTGGGGAGGGGTGTCGCCGTCGACGCCGAGGAGTGCGCCAGCAACAGCAGCCAGGTCGATCCAGTCCTGCCGGAACGAGATCGCGGCGGAAGCGCGAAGCAGGTGCCCGGATGCTTCGAGATCGCCATCCGAGATGTGGACGCAGGCCTCAACACCGCCGAGGCGATAGTCGCCGCTGTCGTCTCTGTGCGAGAATATCGAATGGATGCCAACCCCGCCGTGCACGATGCCCGCGTCGTGACATAGCGCGAGCGCTTCGGCGACGCGGAGCATGTTCCGCCAGAAGACGCCACGACTTGCGCTCGTCAGATATCGCCCCTCCCTCGTCCTGCGGCGGTGCGAGGCTCCAGAAATCGGACTTCCCGGGTCGACCATGACGATGGCCAGCTCGTGCTGGTCTTCCGCGACTTCGAGGACCTCGACCAAGACCTCTCGCGCGCGCCGGGACGAGAGCACTCGTCGTATCCGTCTCAATCCGCGGGCGACAATTGCCCGCAGATCATCGTCGAGCGCCGTGCCTGTCTTCTTAAATAGGCGCAGAAGGTACGGCTCGCCGTCCGCGACACCGACAGCAGTGCGAAGGTGAGAGTCCCACCCTCCTGCCAACCGCGCAAAAGAGTCTTCCGCGAATTTGAAACGCGACTCTAGCGGCGGGTCACTCTTCTTCTTGACGACGACCATTTGATTCTAGCCCGGTAATACTTTCCGATTAGCAGATTCGAGGCCGCATTGTCGTTCGAGTTGGCACCGAGCTGGGGATCAAACCAAAAATACGGGCGTTGAGCCCGGCGTGAGGCGAGACGTCGGGATCGCGTTGGGTGGCATCAAAGGCGTGCAACACCGTCCTGCAGAGAATCGATCTGGGGCTCGAAGAGGTGCGGCATGATATCGGTCAGCCTCGGCAGCTCGGAAATACGATGCCGCTGCAGGTAGCCGAGTGCCCTTTCGCGCGCCGGACCAGAGGCCCACGGGCGGTTCCAGGACTGGCGAAATGCGTTTCAGCGACGATGCCATGATCCAAAGTCTCGGCGCGAGGCGCTCTGTTCGCTCGCTCGAAACGCGCCACATCGGCAGATAGTCTCGCGAGAACAGGACTTCGGATCCGTCGCTCAGCTTCCAGACCCCGTAGGGCAACCAGATCCGTGAGGGCACGAAATCGGGGAGTGGGAAACGCGGGGTGACCACCTCGAAGTAGGCCCCTCCCCAAATCCAGTGTCGAAAAGCAGATAAGTTGGACGACCCGACAGCGCAGGTAGGCCGGGGTCTTTGAACCATAGGCTCTGTCTCTCACGACGGTCCCGGGCTTGCCGCGGCCAGGGCTCCCGAAGACGCGCTGCCTCCAGATGTAGGTGCGCAGAAACATATGGTCGTCGATGGACCAGGAATCCGTTCCGGAGAGATCATTTTGCATGGCGAGAGAATCTGCATCCAGATCTCCCAACCCATGACCGGCGCCGACAGCGGCGTGCTGATCCGCAGCTGCAACGGCCGGCGTGATTATGAGGGCGGCAGAAATCATTTCGCGCCGCTGTCGCTGCTCGATGAGCCGGCGGCGCTTGCAGCTTACGTTCGAGCGGTAATGAGCGGAGAGCTGTCGCGGATCAGCGCGATGCTTGGACTGCTCTTCGTCAAACGGCAGGCGCGCGGGAGAGGCTGAGGGAGAGAAGAGGCAGAGGGCTTTGTCGGGAGGGCGAGCCCGGAAGCGGAAAGAGAGAGCGTCCCGGGCCGTTACCCCGGAGACAATCGATGAGCCCGATCCTTGCCGTCGCTGAGACACCCCGCGAACAATCCGAACTTTCCTTCATATCGACCGACAAGCCGCATGCGCTCGTGATGGCGGCGCAGACGCTCGTCGCCCATCTCGCCAAGGGGCGTGTCGTCGACGCCCCTGCCCTGCGCTGCGCCATGGAAAGCGCCTTCGGCGCGAGCGACGCGCAGGGGGGCTGGAGCTGGAAAGACGCCTATGAGGCCGTGGAGACGGCGCAGGTGTTGTTTTTGCGCCGCTATGGGCCGGCGATGTTTGCGCGGGCGGCGAATGATCCGGCGCGCGTTGTCGTCATGCTCAAGAAAATCGGTGCGCTGCTGCCGAGCGAAACGCGGCGCTCGGAAGAAAGCCATGCACTGCAGCAATTCTCGACGCCGCTGGAATTCGCCTATGTCGCGAGTCTCGCGCCGGCCATCACTCCGAGCGACGTCGTGCTCGAGCCCTCCGCTGGCACGGGAATGCTGGCGATCTTCGCCGAGCTCTCGGACGCGAAACTCATCCTCAATGAATGGGCGGAGACGCGCGGGCGGCTGCTCGCGCGACTGTTCCCAGCGGCGGTGCTCGCGCATTACGACGGCGCGCAGATCAACGACCGGCTCGACGCAGATCTCGCGCCGAGCGTCGTGCTGATGAACCCTCCTTTCTCGGCTTCGCCCTTGATCGAAGGGCGTCACGCGGCGGCGACCTTCGAACATATCCGTTCCGCGCTTTTTCGTCTTCGCGCTGGCGGCCGGCTCGTCGCCATCACCGGCGAAAGTTTTGCGCCGACGTCGAACGCTTGGCGCGGAAGTTTCGAGCGTTTGCAGGAGCATGGCAGGCTTATCTTCACCGCCTCGCTCCCGCGCGGGTTCTTTGCGCGCCATGGAACGACCGTCGAAAGCCGGCTGACGATTTTCGACCGGACGCCAGCAAAGAATCCGAAAGTCTTCCCCGCGGGCTTCGGGTCCGTTGGATCGCTCGAAGAGCTGCTCGCGCTTGTTCTGCGAGAGGTTCCGCCGCGCGCGGCGCTCAGTGTTTCGTCGGTGCAATCGACGGCGTTCACTGCGTCATCGACAAGCCCCCTCCCCTTCTCGGCAGTCAAACGTCCGGCGTCTTTGCACATCAAGGCGTCAGAGTCGGGCGTGGCGCGCGCAGCGGCGCCAACGTCAGCTCCTGCAGGCAATATTCCGGCGGCAGCGGTCGTCGAAGTCGCTTATGAAACTCGGGACTGGAAGGCGCCCGAGGGCGGCGCGCTCAGCGCCGGGCTCTATGAGCGTTGTTCGGTCCAATCGATTGTGATCAACGGCGCCCGCCCGCATCCGACGACGCTCGTGCAATCCGCCGCCATGGCGTCCGTTGCGCCGCCAAAGCCCTCCTATCGGCCGCATCTGCCGAAAAGCGTCATCGAATCCGAGCTTCTCTCCGACGCGCAGCTCGAGAGCGTCATCTATGCCGGCGAAGCCCACAGCGATCATCTCGCCGGCGCCTTCCTCGTCAATGAGAGCTTCGATACGCTCTCGGCGGCTCCCGACGACGCCGACAAGGCGGTCCGCTTTCGCCGCGGCTATTATCTCGGCGACGGCACCGGCGCCGGTAAAGGTCGTCAGGTCGCTGGCGTCGTTCTCGACAATAGGCTGAAAGGTCGCCGCAAGGCGCTCTGGATCTCGAAATCCGACAAGCTCATCGAGGACGCGCAGCGCGACTGGGCGGCGTTGGGGCAGGAAAAGCTCCAGATCGTTCCGCTGTCGCGCTTCAAGCAGGGAACGCCGATCCGTCTTGCCGAGGGCATTCTCTTTACGACCTACGCCACGCTGCGTTCCGACGAACGTCAGGGCCGCGACGGCGCGCTCAAAGCCTCGCGTTTGACGCAGATTATCGACTGGCTGGGATCGGATTTTGACGGCGTCATCGTCTTTGACGAAGCGCATGCGCTCGCCAACGCTGTCGGCGATAAGGGCGAGCGCGGTGAGAATACCGCCTCGCAGCAAGGCAGGGCCGGCCTGCGACTACAGAACGCTCTGCCCGACGCCCGCGTTCTCTATGTCTCGGCGACGGGCGCGACGACCGTCGCCAATCTCGCCTATGCGACGCGTCTCGGTCTCTGGGGCTCGACCGACATGCCCTTCGCGACGCGTCAGGATTTTGTCGCGGCGATGGAGGCGGGCGGCATTGCGGCGATGGAAGTGCTCGCGCGTGATCTCAAAGCCCTCGGCCTCTATGCGTCGCGCGCGCTCTCCTATGCCGGCGTCGAGGTCGAGATGCTGGAGCACCAGCTCTCGGCGGAGCAGATCCGCATCTATGATTCTTACGCCGGCGCCTTCGAGATCATTCACAACAATCTCACCGCGGCGCTGGAGGCGGCGAACATCACCGGCGAGGGCGGCAAGGCCTATAACCGCAACGCCAAGAGCGCCGCGCGCTCGGCCTTCGAATCCAACAAGCAGCGCTTCTTCAACCATCTGATCACGGCGATGAAGGTTCCGAGCCTCATCGCTTCGATCGAGCGCGATTTGGAGGCAGGCCACGCCGCAGTGATCCAAATCGTCTCGACCAGCGAAGCGCTGATGGAGCGCCGCCTCACCGAAATCCCGTCGTCCGAATGGGGCGATCTTTCCTGCGACATCACCCCACGCGAATATGTTCTCGACTATCTCGCCCATTCCCTCCCGACCCAGCTTTTCGAGGTTTATTCCGACGAGAATCGCGATCTTCACTCGCGCCCAGTCGTCGACGAGCACGGTAATCCCGTCCAATCGCGCGAAGCGATGGAGCGTCGGGACCGGCTGATCGAACATCTCGCGGCGCTGCCCGCCGTGCAGGGGGCGCTCGACCAGATCGTTCAGCGCTTCGGGACCGAGATGGTCGCGGAGGTCACCGGCCGCTCGCGGCGGATCGTCCGCAAGACTGACGCCAGTGGCTCGGATCGGCTTTGCGTCGAGAACCGGCCGGCCTCCGCCAATTTGGGCGAGACACAGGCTTTCATGGATGACGAGAAGCGCATTCTCGTCTTTTCCGACGCGGGCGGCACGGGGCGCTCCTATCACGCCGAGCGCAGCGCGAAGAATCGGCGGTTGCGGGTTCACTATCTGCTCGAACCCGGTTGGAAGGCGGACAGCGCCATCCAGGGTTTAGGGCGCACCAACCGCACCAATCAGGCGCAGCCGCCGCTCTTCCGCCCGGTCGCGACCAATGTGAAGGGGGAAAAGCGCTTTCTCTCGACGATCGCCCGTCGGCTCGACACGCTCGGCGCGATCACAAGGGGACAGCGCCAGACCGGCGGTCAGGGCCTGTTCCGGCCCGAGGATAATCTGGAGTCGCCCTACGGTCGCACGGCGCTGCGTCGGCTCTATCAGCTTGTCTTCGCCGGCAAGGTCGAAGGCTGCTCGCTGACTCGCTTTATGGAAGCGACCGGCCTCGATCTCACCGACCAGGACGGCACACTCAAAGAGGAATTGCCGCCGATCTCAACCTTTCTCAATCGCATTCTCGCTTTGCCGATCGCACTACAGAATCGATTATTCGAAGTATTTGAGGGGCTGATGGAGGCGCAGATCGAGGCGGCGGTTCAGGCAGGCGTGTTTGATGTCGGCGTCGAGACAGTCACGGCCCAAAGCCTCGTCGTGACTCATCGTCAGACAATCTCTTCTCACGCAAAAAGCGGCGCGCAAACGCAGCTGCTCGATCGTGCGCAAGGACAGGACGCGGATCACGACGCTCGAAGATGCATTCGACTATGCGACCGCCTCTCAGAAATCGCGACTGTTGATCAACGACCAATCTGGACGGGCGGCGGTCAAACTGCCGGCGACCGCGTTGATGCAGGACGACGGCTCTGTTCAGCCGCGGGTTCGCCTTCTGCGTCCGACCCATACCGATGTGATCGCCGTCGAGGCCCTGGAGCAGTCGCATTGGCGAGAAGTCGGCGCGAGGGAGTTTCGGGCGGCTTGGGAGGCGGAGGTCGCCGATATCCCCGAATTCACCGAGAGCATGTTCCATATGGTCACCGGCTTGCTACTGCCGGTCTGGAATCGGCTCCCCGATGAAACTGCGCGGGTCTATCGGCTGCAAACCGGTGAGGGCGAGCGTATCATCGGCCGGCTCGTTTCGCCGGCGAACGCCGCGGCGCTGCTCGAATCTACCGGCGCCGACGCCCCTGCCCTCGCGCCATCGACAGCGATCGCCGCCGTCGTGCAGGACGGCGCAAGCCTCATCCTCGCCGACGGCCTCGTTCTGAAGCGATCACTCGTCATGAACCGCCACCGGTTCGAACTTGTTGGCTTCCCTGACACGAGCGTCGATCGGCTGAAGGCGTTGGGTCTCGTCTCAGAAATCATCGCTTGGAAACTGCGGCTCTTCGTGCCGCTCGGCGACACCGCGGCGTCGATCACTGAGAAGCTCCTCGAGCTGCATCCGCTGCTGCGCGTTGCGCTCGCGACTCGCGTCGGCTATTGAGGCGGGAGGCGGCGTTGGAAAGCCCTGCGCGGGAATTGTCGCGCGGCCTTGCCGAAAATGTCGAGGCCGTGTGCAAGCACTATCTCTCCAATGGCCGACGGTCTGGAAATTACTGGATCGTCGGCGATGTAAACAATCATGCTGGCCGCAGCCTGTTCGTTCGCCTCAAAGGCCCGCTCTCTGGTAAAGGCGCGCGCGGGAAATGGGTCGACGCGGCATCGGGCGAATTTGGTGACCTTCTCGATTTGATCCGCGCGCGTGAGGGTTATGACTCGATCGGGCGCGCCCTCGACGAGGCGCGGCGCTTCTTGGGGGCGCCGCGCGCGACGCCGACAGAGCGTCGCAATGAAGATTCGAGGGTATGCGACACGATCGCGCTCGCGCGCAAAATCTGGGCGGCGTCGGCGCCGATCGCAGGCACAAAGGCCGAGGCTTATCTGCGCGCGCGAAAAATCTCAGCCGATCTAAACGACACGCCGCTGCGCTTTCACCCGGCGCTGATCTATCGCGAGAGTCGCAATTCGTCGTCGCGAAAATTGCCGGCGCTTGTCGCCGCCGTCACCAATCACGACGGCGAGATCACAGGGATTCATCGAACGTTTCTCGATCCGGCGTGCAACGCCAAAGCAAATGTCTCTTCACCGCGCAGATCGCTCGGCGCCATTTTAGGAAATGGCGTGCGCTTCGGCGTCACCGACGATTTCGCAATCATTGGCGAAGGAATTGAAACCATTCTTTCGCTCAAGAGCGTGGCGTCGCATTTGCCGATGGTCGCGGCGCTCTCCGCGGCGCATCTCGCAGCGTGGGAGATTCCAGCCGGGTTGCAACGCTTAATCATCGCGGCTGACAATGATCGCGCCGGACGAATCGTTGCGCGTAAACTCGCGGAACGTGCTAAGGCCGCGGGCATTGATGTTGAAACAATTGTCTCGCGAGGCGAGGATTTTAATTGCGATCTGCGAGACGGCTCACCCGAACGCCTTCGGCGTCAGCTGGCTTCCTCAATCCCATAAGCGCTTCATAAGCGGGCCTTGTGCTGAAACGGACCTGTTTCAGGATTGGCACGCCAATGGGCCGATCACGAGCTACCGACGGAGAGCTTCATCTGCCCGAGCAACATCCGGCGAAGCGGCCATGCTCTTTCGCCCTTGGATTGGCGGACAGGGCATGTCGCCGTAGGAGCAGAAGACACAGCAGTCACCCGCCTTGGGTTTGAGCAACGCCCCGCAGCGTTTGCACTCATAGAAGAACTGACAGGCATCCGTTGGCATGCTTTCAGTCGATTTATGGCCGCAAGAGGGGCAGGTTATCGTCGAGAGAAGTTGCACTTACCGCCCCTTCAAGAGTTTCAGTAGCATCGGGTCGATGTCGTCCCAGCTCGCCGCCAGCGCCACAATGAACGAGGCGCACAGGAGCAGCCCGAGCGTTGCGCGCGATCGCTGCGGTGACGCGCAGGCCGAACCGGAGACGCAAGGAGCCGGACGTTTCCACCACCATGCGCCCCATCCCCCGGCAACTCCCAAGGCGCTGACCACCAGAAACGGGACATGCCATTCGGCGACCATTCTAAGGCCGCCGAGAACGCTGGCGCCCGCGCCGAGCGCGGCGAGACCGAGCGGAAGAACACAGCATGATGAGGCGACGACCGCGCCGAGACCCGCGACAAGTCCCAATGCTGCAAACCACGTTGGGGCTGCAAGCGTGGCAGGAGGAGCGACGGCGGGCGTCGTCTCCTGCGCGGCGTCGTTGATGGTCATGGCTCGCCCTTCCTTGATGGTCGGGCTATCCTGCGCCCTGTAGCGACTACGGGTGCAAGAGAAAAAATCCATGCAGCCTTTGACGATTGGCAGGCTCGCGGCGGCGGCGGGCGTCAATTTCGAGGCCGTGCGTTATTACGAGCGCATCGGCCTGATGCCGCCGCCTGCGCGGGCGGCGAGCGGACATCGTGCTTATGAGGAGGCGCACGTCCGAAGGCTCACCTTCATCCGCCGCGCCCGCGAGCTTGGATTCAGCATCGAGGACATTCGCGCTCTGCTCACTCTCGCGGAGCCGTCGCACGCGTCCTGCGTCCAGGCGCAAGAGATAGCGCAGGCGCATCTTGATGATGTGCGAGCGAAACTCGCCGACCTCGCCAAGCTTGAGCGCATTCTCGCCGGAACCGTCGCCCGCTGTTCCGGAGGTCCTGTCCCGTCATGCCCTGTGCTCGATATGTTGGATGCGGGAGCGAAGCGAAATTAGGTGCGCTCTATCCATGCCGCCATACTTTGACGGCGGAAATGATGAGGATGGCGGCCAGCAGCGGGAGCAAAATTGCGCTCGGCGCCATGCCGAGCAACCGTCCGCCGATGAAGGTCCCGACGATAGAGCCGAGCGCCATGGCGAGGACGAAGGAGCGGTTTTGTCCCAACACCGCGAAACTGCGGTCGGAATAAGCAACTCGCCTCCCGCAACGCCGAGCAGCGAGGCGACAACCCCGATGACGCAGCCCGCCGCCACGCCCGCGACGAGTTGGAGATTGCCGCTTGCGAGTGCCCGCCCGCGTGCGGATCGTGGCCGAACAACAGCAGCGGCGATGCTCACAAGCATGAGGGCGATTAGGCGGTAGAGAGTCGCCGATTCCAGGCGGGTTGCCCACCCTGCCCCAAACCATGCCCCTAGAAGGCTTCCCGCCAGAAGGTTGAGGACAACCGACCAATGCGCGGCGACCTCGCCAAACGGCACGGCGGCGGCCCGAAAAGGCAACGCCGAAGCGACTTCCACAAGGCTCGTCGCCTTGTTGACGATCACGGCTTCAAGCGCGAGGAATCGAAAGCGCCAATAAGCAGCGGGAGGCGAAATTCGGCGCCTCCCAGCCCTATCAAGCCGCCAAGCGTTCCGATAATTGCGCCGCCGCCGAACGCCGCCGCTTTATTGTCTCTCACGTCCGCCCCCTTTTTTCGCAGCGTCGCACAGAACGTGCCGCTACGGCGACCGCGAGCAACGGGATGCAGAAAGATTTGCGTGACGCGAGGCCGCGGCCAATCATCGCGCGCCGACGAGTTCGAGTCGGTAAGAGCCTTTGACCATTTCTTCGTGTCGCGGATCGCGATCACGAGTCCAGCGCGCCGTTCGACGCCGAACGTTTCGAGTTCGCGGCGAGTGCTTTGAAAAATTCGATGTGCTCGCGAAGGTTGCTCCGCGGTGGGAGCTGGCTTCTTCGACCAGGCAAATGCTTCGCAGAGAGAGCCCGCGCGCCGGCCCGGAGAGCAGCGATGCAGCCACAAGCGGCTCGCTTACCGCAACGCTTCCCGCCGACTTCTTTCCCCTGCCCGACGCTCAAGCGCCGGACATTCCTCGCGCTTCAAAGAAGCTGTCGAGAAGCGTCCTACGCTGCGCTTTGGCCCTTCAGGTGCGGCGCGACCCGCCCGTGGCTCGTGATCGCTGTTCAGGCCGCGATCGGCGCGGCCATACGCGAAGGAGCAACAGCCATGGATATCGATATCGCGCCCATCCCCTGCGACGGTCAAAACGAATCGCCATCGTCACATCTTCTCGACGAACTCGCGCTTCATGGTTATCGGCCCTTTGACGATGAACCGGACCCACGTCCCCTGCCCTCCTCCGACCTTGGGGAAATGGCGCTCGAAGCCGCCGTCGAGTCGCTTTCAAGCCTCTTTCTCAATACGCGGCTCGAAACCGACCTGCCCGATCTGCTTTGGTCTTTCGTCAACGTATTTCATCGCAAAGCGGAGCGCATCGATCGCGATCTCGACGACAACGAAATTGCGCAGCGTCGCGCGCAGGCCGAACAGGACGGCTCGGAAATCCGCTCTGTCAAACTGGAGCGACTGATCGCGCAAGGGCTGACACTCACCGAGCGGCGCAACGCCTTTGAATTCTTCCGCGACCATCTCGCCGAACTCTATGCGGCCGAGACGGGCTCGGTCTGGCGTCCCCACTCGGGTTCAAAGGTCAATCATCGCGCGCTGACGGCTGCAATGATCGATAGCCGCGATTTTCTGAACGCCAAGAAGCTCGCTGAGACGCAAGTGTTGTTGCCGCGCGGACCGCGGATCGCTTTCGCCGGCGGAGTCGAATGCAACGATCACAGGCGGATTTGGGACGCGCTCGACAAGGTCTGCGCGAAGCATCCGGACATGGTCCTTCTCCATGGAGGCGGCTCGAAAGGCGCTGAACGAGTCGCTTCGTGCTGGGCGGACAATCGCAAGATTTGTCAGGTCGCCTTTAAGCCGGACTGGAGCCGTCACAAGAACGCCGCGCCCTTCAAGCGCAATGATGTGATGCTCGAAACATTACCAATCGGCGTGATCGTGTTCCCCGGTTCAGGCATCGTCGAGAATCTTGCCGACAAGGCCCGCAAGATGGGAATTCCGGTGTGGCGATTCGAAAAAGGCGGTGCGTAAGCGCTGCGCCACCCGGTTGGCCGCGGCCAACTTATGAAATCACACGGCTGATCCGACACGGCTTTAACTTCTCATTTACTCAAAAATCATTGCTCAAGCTGCCGAATCGTGTTCCTGATACGGAAGAAGAGAGATTTGCGGCTTGAAATCGTATCGCGGAATAAAATCGTGGACACGCAGACAATCGAGACGGCGGCAACATCGGACGCGCGAATTTCCGCGCACGCTCGTCTTTTGTCCGAACAGCTTCAGGCGCTCGGCTCCCGACTATTCCCTCCCGACAGCCAAAAACTGCTGCGCTCCTTTTCGTCTGGAGAAGCCGCGAAGCTCTTGCGCGTGTCGGACGGCTATCTCCGGCAACTTTCTCTCGATGGGATTGGACCCACGCCAGAAATAAGTCCGTCCGGGCGACGGTCCTACACGCTTGCTCAAATTAATGAACTGCGCAGGCACATCGCCACGGTGAAACCTCGTGAAGCGCTATCCGTCCTGCCCCACCGTCGCGCTGGCGAGAAAATGCAGACCGTCGCCTGCGTAAATTTCAAGGGCGGTTCCGCCAAAACGACCACATGTCTCTATCTCGCCCAATTTCTAGCGATGTCCGGATTTCGGGTGCTTGCGGTTGATCTGGATCCTCAGGCGTCCCTGTCGGCCATGCTTGGCCTGCAGCCGGAGTTCGATCTCAAGGAAGGCGACACAATATACGGCGCTATCCGATATGACGGCGTCCAACGTCCGGTGCGAGACTGCATTCGCAGAACCTATTTTGACGGACTTGATCTGATTCCTGGCAATCTCGAACTCATGGAGTTTGAGCATGAAACGCCGCGAGCCTTGGCGCTTGGTTCGCGGCTGCCCGGCGGGATGTTCTTCGAGCGGGTGGGTAATGCGCTCGCTGAGATTGAGGCGGATTATGACATTGTCGTGGTCGATTGCCCGCCTCAGCTCGGCTATCTGACGCTCGGAGCGCTTTGCGCCGCAACAGCGCTTCTGATTACGATTCATCCGCAGATGGTCGACGTTGCGTCCATGTCGCAGTTCCTGTTGATGGCGTCCGACTTGATGGCGGTTGTGCGAAAGGCGGGCGGAGATCTGCGCCACGACTTCATTCGCTATGTGATCACACGGCACGAGCCGCATGATGGGCCGCAGTCGCAGGTAGTCGCTCTTCTCCGCAGTCTTTTTGGCGAGGAGGTTCTCGCGGCTTCTGCCTGGAAGTCGACAGCCATTGCGGACGCGGGTCTCACGAAACAGTCGCTATACGAGCTCGAACGCGGGGCGATAGGCCGCGCGACCTACGACCGCGCGATCGAGTCTCTGGAAGCGGTAAACAGCGAAATTCTCGGGCTCATCCTTCGAACATGGGGACGAATTCCATGACCCGACGGAACATTTTGACCTCCCTCCTCGAGAGCAAGTTGGCCGTGGCCAACTCGTCCGAACGCCCTAGCGCAGAAAGTAAAGACAGGGTTCTCGCAGGGCCGGTGAGGACGATGAGCTTGACGCTCGATCGCATGGCCGAGGAGTCGCGGACGCTTCAAGAGGCGCTTGCAACGGGCGCTGCGGTTGTCGAACTCGACCCCGAATGCGTGGACGTTTCCTTCATAAGAGACAGGCTTTCCGGCCCTGATGATCCAGAATTTCAGGTGCTCAAGGAGTCGCTTCGTTCTCACGGACAAGAAGTGCCGATCCTCGTAAGGCCGCATCCGACCCGCAGCGGTTCCTTTCAAGCCGCGTATGGGCATCGGCGCTTAAAGGCGGCGCAAGACATCGGAATCAAGATCAAAGCCGTCGTCCGCAACCTCGACGATCGGCAACTGATCCTTGCCCAGGGTATCGAAAATTCAGCGCGCCGCGATCTCTCCTTCATCGAGCGCGCGCTGTTTGCAAAAGCCCTCGAAGATAGCGGGCATGACCGCAGCGTCATCATGGCCGCCCTTTCGACTGACAAAACCGAACTCTCGAAGTTGATCACAGTTGCGCGAGCGCTGCCTGAAACATTGGTTCGTGCGATCGGTCCGGCGCCAAAGGCCGGACGGCGGCGCTGGCTGCAGTTTGCCGAACTGGTGCGCACACGGAAGGCGCTTGTTCGTGTCGAAGCGGTCCTTTCCGACACGAATTTGCCGGCCGACTCGGATGCCCGGTTTCTAAAGGCGTTTGCGGCGGCCATCGAAAAAGCCTCCAAGACCGCTCGCGGCGAGGTTTGGAAGCGGCCGGACGGCGCACCGTTGGCTCGAATAAGCCGCGACCCCAAGGCAACCATATTGCGCTTCGACGAGAAAGCTGAGCCCGACTTCGGCGCCTATGTCGTCGAGCGCCTCGGCGATCTCTATGAGGAATTCCGCACACGTCGTGCGTAGGCGGATTGTTGCGTAAGAATAACTGGAACGAGAAGGAACGTCGCAAAAGAAAAAGGCCCCCGAAACGTTTCCGCCCGGAAGCCCTTCTCAATGTGTAGCAACTGAGAGAATCACACTTCCGCGAATCACTGTCAAGAGTCGGCGCCGTTTCGGCGAGCAAATTTCTTTTGCCTGAACGAGGCAAAGGATCATGCGCACACATTCAACGACGCCCTTTGGGCGGCGGCCGTTGTCGCTCGCCATGGTGGCGACGCAGGCGGCGACGCGGGATTTCGCGGCAAAACTCCACGCCTCCGAAACCGTCGTCCATAAATGGCGACTGTTTCGAGCGCTCACGGAAGCCAAGGGACCGCTCGGCGTCACCGATCGGGCGCTGTCGGTCCTGCACGCCTTGCTGAGCTTTCACCAGGAAACAGCGCTGACGCTGCCAGAGGGCGCCGGCGGGGAAGAGGAAGGGGATTCGCCTGCGCCCGGGATCGTGGTGTTTCCGTCGAACCGGGAGCTCTCGATCCGCGCGCATGGCATGGCGCCGGCGACGCTGCGCCGGCATCTTGCCTCGCTCGTCGAGGCGGGGTTGATCATCCGGCGGGACTCCCCAAACGGCAAACGTTTCGCACGGCGCGGGCAGGGGGGTGAGATCGCGGAAGCCTTCGGCTTCGATCTTGCGCCGCTGATCGCGCGCGCGGCCGAGATCGAAAACCTCGCCGAAGAAGTGCGCATTGAAAACCACGCCATCGCTCTGCTGCGCGAGAAGATCACGTTGGTTCGGCGCGACATAGTCAAGATGATCGAGACCGGCATCGAGGAGGGCGTTCGCTTCGCGCTGGTCTCGATCGACGGGCAGGAGATTGGCGACTGGGAAGGCCTTTACGGGCGCTACCAGGCCCTTTCGGCGCGCTATTCGCGAAGCCTCGGACGGGCGGAGCTGGAGGCTTTGGCGGGGGAATTGGCGGCCCTGGCGGGCGAAATCCAGAAGTTGCTCGAAACGCACGTGAATCAGCAAAAAAGAAGCGCCAATGAGTCTCAAACTGAGCGCCATATACAGAATCAAATCACAAACATTCCTGATCTTGAACCTAGCCTTCGAAAAGGCAGGGCCGAACCGCCCGGGTCAATGCCGGAAGAGCCGGAAGCGGACAGTGCAGGGGCCTCAACAACCGAGAGTCGCGGTTCGGAAATTGGGGAACGGCAAGCGTCGTCGACGCGAACCTATCCGCTCGGCATGGTGCTGCAAGCCTGCCCCGACATTGTCGATTACGGCAAGAGCGGGGAGATTTCCTGCTGGCGTGATCTGGTCGACGCGGCGGCGATCGTGCGCTCGGCGCTCGGCGTCTCGCCAGACGCCTGGAAACAGGCGCTCGACGTTCTGGGCGAGCATGACGCCTCGATCGTCATCGCCGCGATCCTGCAGCGGGGGGAGGAAATCAAATCCGCCGGCGGCTATTTGCGCGTTTTGACCGGGAAGGCGAGGGAAGGGGAGTTTTCGCTGGGGCCGGTGCTGATGGCGCTGCTGCGCGGCAAGGCGGCAAAGGCGGCGCGGGAACGTCGGCAAGCGGGGTGATTCGACTTTTGGCGTGGGGTTTCGCTGCCATGGATTTGGCGATTATCGTTGCCGATCGAGGGAGCGCGGACGCGATGACCGACACGACGACCCAACTCGCCATCCTTTGCGATGCGCTGATTAAAATCATCGAGCTTGGCCCACTGGCTGCGGAGGGGAAGGCGTCGCCCGCCGACCTGTTGACCCGGTCGGGCGACATCGCCGCGCAGGCGCTCACCGCCGCCGCCACCTATGGTCAGTTGCCGCCATTCGCGGAGGCTTCGGCTCCTCAATCGGCCAACGAAAGGCAATGAAACGCGCAGGCCTTGCGCGCCAAATCGAGATCGTTGATCGGCGACGGCGATCATCAGATTCCCCGCCGGCGCGCCGCAATCTGGGCTCAGCCGGGGAGGGGATGCGCTTTTGCGAAGAGCGCGGCCGCCGCTAAAGCTTCACGCGGCACATCAGGTTCTCTGCGGCGATCTCGTCGAGACTTTCGACGTTCAATAACCGCGCTTCGACGACATGGACAGTGATGCGTGTGCCCTTGATAACGGGTGCGCCGCCCTTGATTCCCAGAACGCTTTCTATCCACGCATCGACTTTGTCGGGGCGAACCAAGCCTGTAATTTCCTGGAAAGTTGGGTCATGCGGCTTTGTCGGACCGGCTCGAGCGCCGGCGGGTGACGGTCTTTGCAAGACCCGCCTCCTTGATCACCAGGGCCGGATCACGTGCGAGAATGCGCACCAACATGCCGGCGGCGCCGGACGGCGAACGTTCGCCGCGTTCCCATTTGCGTACGGTCCCCAGAGAGGCGCCGGTGACCTTTGCGAATTCTTCCTGCGTCAGACCCGCCTTAAGGCGGGTTTCCGCGATGAACGAGCGATCGACCTTGACGCGATGCGCGCGCGCGCCGGGGCTTTTACGTCCCTTTGCGTAGGCCAGAGCATCTTCGAGGCCCGCGATCAGCTTACCGAAATCCTTGCCGTCCATACCGCTACCTCCCGAACTGAGCGCGAATTGCCGTGGTGAGCGCTGTCGCCGCCTTGCGTTGCCTGGTGTCGAGATCGCCTTGCACATTCTTGGCGTAGACCGCGATGAGAAACACCGGCATGTCTGCGTCGTGAAAGAAGGTGATGAGCCGCGCTCCGCCTCTCTTTCCTCGGCCTTTCAGCGGAATGCGAACTTTTCGCAGGCCGCCTGTGCCGGGGATCACGTCTCCTGCTTGAGGATCGGCAGCGATCGTGTTGACCACTTCGATCCTTCCAGCTTCGTCCATCAGCTGGACCGCGTCGGCCAGATAGGGCACCGTCTCGACAACGGTGATAAGTGACGCGCTTTTCATCGGCGCAATATACCCCAAAGGGGTATTAATACCAGAGGTCGCCGCAGCGGTCTATATCAGGCGCGCGCAGTGAAGGCCGATGGGAACGCCGTCGGTTACAACCCGGCCGCCTTGGTCAGGTTAACCCTAAATCGGTCACGTTTCCTTTGGTAGCGCCGGGTCATTTCGGCGCTGGCGTGACCGAGATGTTTTTGCACATGCGCCTCTTCGATCTGCGCCGAGGAGGCGAGGCCGGCGCGCAAGGAATGGCCGCCGAAGGCGAGCCGTCGTTCGCCTTCGGTCAAATCGCCGCGAATGCCGGCGGCGAGGGCGGTTTTCTGGACCAAACGGGCGACATGTTTGTCGGTCAATCGCTCAGAGGAAACGCCGCCGTTCTTGCGCGCAATCGGCCGAAACAGCGGCCCGTGACTGATCCGGCCGAGACGCATCCAGGTCTCGAGCAGCGCGACGGGACAGGTTTCCGGGCGGGAGCCGCGGCCGATTTCGACCTCGCGCCAGCCGGTCTTCCCCGAAATCTGCAGCACCGCGCCGCCTTCATTGCCAGGCCCGGCAGGCGGAAAAATCTCAACCCAGCCGGCGCCATCTTCGGTCTGATCCGGGCCGCAATCGAGGCCGACGATCTCGGAGCGACGCAGGCCGCCGGAAAAACCGATCGCCAAAATGGCGCGGTCGCGTATCCCGCGCAGATCCATCTCGAGGACGCTGAGCATCGCCAGCAGTTCATCGGCGAAGATCGCTTCTTTTTGGAGAGGGGGTCGGCTATGGGCGCGGCGAATGCCGGCGAGCACGGTGGCGATATGCCGGTCGCTTGTGTCGAGCGGCGCGCCGCACTGGCGGTAATGCCAACAAATGCCGGCGAGCCGACGTTCTAAAGTAGCGACTGAAACCGGCTCCCGGCCCAGAACTCCCTCCATGCAGGCGGTGAGATAGAGGCCGACGGTTTGCGGCTCCGGGGGCAGGGGATCGAGCCCCTGGCGGCGCAGCCAGGCGGCGAATTGCCGCCAATCGGCGTCATAGGCGCGCCTCGTATTGTCGGAGCGGGCGTTGCGGGCGTAATCGCGGGCCTTTTCGGAAAGCGCGGCGAGATGGGGCGCCGAAGGCCGCTCAGCGAGTGGTGCGCCGCCGCTTTCGAGATCGTCGTCGATCTTGGTCATCGCATCCTTATTTTGGCGCTTGTCGGGGGCCCGCCCGTCATTTCGAGGTCAAAAATCCGACGCCTCGCAACGCTCGTCTAGCCCGATTTCGGACTCGCGCGCCCGGAACTCCGGGCCTTTCGAATCATGTCCGATAAGTCCACATTATCGGACATGGAGAAGAGACGACAAGCGCGGCGGATGTGGCGCAAAAATTGGTGACAAAGCGCCGCAATCGGTTACGATTTGAGATGCTGGAAATCGATTCGGTCGCCGTTTTTGACGCGCAGTCGTCGTCGACTGGGGCGCGCAAACGGCGCGCATCAAGAGGCTGCGCACGCTTGACAGATGCGAGAATTCCCAAAGAAATCCAGCCGTTTCCGTCTTGGGCGCGGCTCCGAACGCCGCCCGTTGGCGGCCCCAACGCCGCGGCCGACGCCGCTTTTGTCGCCGGCGCCAGTCTCGCGCGGCTCGACCAGATTATGCGTTCCGGCGCCGATGTTTCGCGCGCCGGCGAGAACTTCGGGGAAGGGGGCGCGGAACCCGTTTTTGCGGGCGCCCTGCGTCAGCGCCTCGCTTTGCGCGCCGCGGCCGCCTGCGCACGGATCGCGCGGTTGCGGGAAGACGAGCCGGCGTTACGCGACGCCGAGCATCTCGCCGGCTTTGACGCGGCGCCGACGCCGGGCGCGCGTCTGCATCGCGTGTGGCGTCTGTTCGCAACACGCTCAGCTCGGTTCGACGCGCGCTTTATTCGCGCCGGCGCCGAGTGTCTCGACCTGCCGCCAGACATCGATTGCATGGCTCTTGCCGCTCTCGTTCAGACGCTTTCAAAGGTTGAGAATCCGCTCAACGCAGCGGCGCGTGTGAGCGCTGACACGCTGCATATCCTCGACGACGATGCGTCCCCAATAGACGCCGAAATTCTCGCCTTGTGGCTCGCCGATCTAGTGTTAGCGCGACGTCTCGGCTGGGCGGCGCCGCTGCCGCTGTTGGCGACGGTGATCACGCATCGTTGCTCGCGTACTGCGCTCAATCGACGACCCCATCCGAGTGATCCAGATTGGACGTCGAGCATCGCGCGCGCTATGGCGCGCGCTTCGCAAGAGACTTATGCGTTGGCGGGTGAGTTATCGCGTCGTTCCGAAACACTGTTGCACGTCGCGCCAAGATTGCGCGCCAAAAGAGCGGCGCATGTCGTCGATCTGCTGCTTGCCGACGACTGCGTTTCAGCGCCGCGCGCGGCGAAGGCGGCGGGTCTTTCCGATCGCGCCGCGCGGCGTTTGTTCGATCGACTGGTCGCGCTTGGCGCCGTTCGGGAACTTACCGGCCGGGCAAATTTTCGACTCTACGGATTGTAAAGAGAGGGACGTCGACATGCGGTCGATGAAGGCGGTTCGACGAGAAGCAACGTCGGCGCAAGAAGCGCGCGCGCCGACAAGTCGTCGTGCGGCGCCGCGGGACCCCGAGCCATTATTCGACGCCGATCTCTTCGATTTGCCGCAGGCGATGCGCTGGCGCGAATGGATGGGTCGCGTCGAGGCGGCGATCTTCGCCTCGCCCGCGCCGGTGACGCGCGAGGCGCTGGCCAAACTGGTCGGGCGCGACTGCAATTTTGATGATCTGATTTCTGACATCCGCGACGACTTGCGCGCCAGGCCCTATGACCTCGTTCATGTCGCCGGCGGCTATCAATTGCGCACCAAGGCGCGTTACGCCCACGCCATTCGCCTGCTTGGTAGCGGCGCGCGAGACGTCGGCCCCCCGCAACTGACGCCAACCGAACTCCTCACCGTGACGGCGATCGCCTATCTGCAGCCGGCGACGCGCGCGGAACTCTCGCAGTTCGCGGGGCGAGAAATCAGCCGCGACGTCATCGGTCGGCTGAGAGAGCTTGACCTCATTGCCGCTGGACCGCGCGCGCCAATGCCCGGCGCGCCTTACGCCTACGTAACGACGAAGCGATTCCTGGAGGTGTTCGGCTTCGCGAGCCTGCGCGATCTGCCCGATATCGAAAAGCTCGAAGACGCCGGACTGCTGCAGCGCCCCGCGGTTGAAATTGAGCTCGACGGCGTGTTCGGAATCGGAGACGAGGATGCGGTTGAAGGCGCGGACGAACTCGAAGACGATTAGGGGTAAGGTGTGCCTGGGAAGCCTGCGAAGAGGTTGCTGGTTGAAACTGAAATCGACGGGCAGTGACCCCAGTTTTGTAGCGCCGGTCTCCAATGTGCTAAACAAGACAAGATCGCCTATGCGCCTGTAATCGAGAGAGAGTTGAATGTCTTTGTCTCCTCATGAAATTGCTGAACTTCGCAAGATCGTATCGATTGCCGAAAAAATCCTCGCGAAAGCGACGGTGCCAAAGAAGCGCGCCAAAATCGCTGCCTCAACAACAAGACCACGCAAGAACGCTCGCAGAAAAGGCAGGGAGCTGGTCGCTTTCCGAAAGACTGTGTTGGCCGAGAGAAAGCGTGGCATTCCCGTTGCGGAAATCGCGCGCAAACACGGCATCACACCCAATTACATCTATCAGATCACGTAAGCTTCTTATCATTTGGTGTTTCACTGCAAGGATGCGGTCGTGCATCAGCCCGATTATTCCCGCGTTGCGCGCGGGGGGCACCGAGATGATGGAAGGGGGACCGATGAATTAACTGGGTTTCATGCGGCTTTCAGCAATGGCGGGGTGGGCTCGAACATCCAGGCTTAAGTGATGCCGATGCGTCGGCTCTGGGGGCTGTCAAGCCAAACGTTTGTTCAAGTCGCCGTTGAGGACGGCCGCGCGAACCACTCATAAAACCGCTGTGATCAAAAACTGGCTGGTGAGACGGCCCCACTACCTGTGCACTTACGCCAACATCGGCGTCGTGGATCAATCAGGTCGAACGCTGGTTCGCCGAACTCACTCGCAAGCAAATCCGTCGCGGCGTCCACACGTCAACGAACCAGCTCGAAGCGGATATCCGCGCCTTCATCGAGCGGCACAATGAAAATCCCAAGCCATATCGATGGACCAAATCCGCAGACGAAATCCTCGCGTCCGTCAAACGCTTCTGCCAGAAAACAGAGCAGACATTATGCGGCGAACTTTAGATTCACGTGACTAGTATGCCTGCCGACTCTCGATGCAGCCGATGGCGAGAAGCGGCCGTCAGCGTTGGTGCAATCTACGCCCGACGTGTGGCGGCGGCGGCTTACGCTGCGCACATTAAGGGTGTCGCCTTCGGGCAATGCGTGACCCACGGCGCGCTTACACCTCGTCAATTATAGTTTGACGCCTATCTTTGGAGTGTGGAACCGACATTTTGCCACACAAAACCATATTGGCTCTACGCCTGAAAGAACTTCGGACGCTCACATCGCCAAACAATCAGCAGTAGGAAACTAGTCAGATAAGGGAGAGAAACAAATGGTCAGCAAGAACGATTTTTCGCCGGTCGAATGGAAGAAGCTCGTGCAGGCGCCGCTGCTCGCCGGCTTCGCTGTGACCGCTGCCGATCCATCGAGCTTCGTCGGGACGCTGCAGGAATCTTTCGCCAACGCCAAGCAATTGGCCGAAGCCAAGACCGGCGCGAGCGGCGAGCTCGTGAAGGCGATCGCCGAGGAAATTCTTACGCCCTCTGGCCGCACCGACGCGCGCGAAGGGATCCGCAGCATCGTGCAGGGCGCTAAGCTCGACGAGATCAAGGGCAGAGCGCTGGAGGCGCTGAAGGAGACGGCGGCGCTTGTCAACCAGAAGGCGCCTGGCGAAGCCAAGGCTTTCAATGGCTGGTTGGCGCAGATTTCCAAAACCGTGGCTGAGGCCGGCACCGAAGGCGGCTTTCTCGGCTTTGGCGGTGTGAAGGTAAGCGACGCCGAGAAGGCCACGCTCGGCGAGATCTCGAAGATCCTGGGCACGTAAGCACGCTGCGCGAAGGGGTCATCGAGTCCATCAGATCTCGATGGCCGCATCCCGCTTTCACGATGGCATGCCGGTCATCCTCGATTGGCGTGATGCGCGTCTGGATGACGGGCGACGATGACCCCGTCGCACTGTTGCGCACCCCCGCCGAGGACGTATTGCAGGAATGGATTGTCTCCCGCGGGTGGATCGCTCCGACTTCGGCGACGATGATGCGACATTGATCGAGCCGGTCGCCGTGTATCAGGTTGAAAAATGCCTCGAAGAGGCCCGGCGACAGGTGGGTCCCGCTAGCAGACTTCTTCGAAGATAGCCGCCCAACCGTTCGAAGAGATACGGTGATGGGGCGCTGATCCTTACCGCGGAAGCTCGAAAGCTGTCACCTAATCACCGGCGTGGCCGCAGTGATCTCCTCGGTGATCACCCTGAAGCTCGCGAGCGCGCACGGGCCAAATGAGGTCACCATCGCGACGTCGGTCGCATCTCGTCCTAGCGCAATCAGGATGCGCCCGATTCGCGGCGTGTTGTGGCGGGCGTCGAACGTGTGCCAGGGGCCGCCGAGATAGACTTCGAACCAGGCGCTGAAATCCATCGCCGCATCGTCCGGCGGCACCCCGGTGTCCCCAAGATAGCCGGTGCAGTAACGCGCCGGAATGTTCATGCAGCGACGTAGTGCGACCGCGAGATGGGCAAAGTCGCGGCACACGCCGCGTTGCTTTGTATTCGCGTCCCACGCTGTTCTTGTCGGGCTCGCATGCTGGTATCGAACGCGAGGCGATCGTGGACATAGTCACAGATCGCCCGCGCCAGCGGCCAACCCCTCGGAACCTGACCGAAAAGCGCCCATGCCAAATCCGAGACGCGATCGGTCTCGCAGTAGCGGCTGCCGAGCAGATAGATCAGAACCTCCACCGGCAGGTTTTCGAGCGCATGCTGCTCGGCCTCCGCGGCGATTGGATCGGGCCTCCCGTCGTCCTGAATAAGAAAATCTGAGGACATTGTGAGCCGGCCCGCAGGGGCGCGGATGACATGGCAGAAATTTCCGAAACTGTCGTGATAGGTGTTGGTGGGGACGGGCGGATCGAAGCGCATACGATCTACGGTCAGCACATCAGCGATGCGTGATCAATGGACACTCAGCGTCAGAATAATCATGGGAGTCGGCTGCGGGCAGTTATAGGAGATTTCGTAGCCGGCGCCCATCTTGATGGGGAACGCCTCCTCTGCCCGAGCAAGCGGAGCCGTCGCAATCGTCGCGGGCGGGCATCATATTCCCCCGCAAAAAAAGCCCGGCCATTTCTGACCGGGCAAGAATGGGTGATTGCCGGTCAGGAAAGCCGGCGGAGGGACGAAAATGAGTGTTGCCGCAAACCAAGACGCTGAGAAGGCTAGGCCGCGTCGCGCAGCTGTTTGATAAGGTCGTGATTTTCCCGCACGCCCTGATATTGCCGCTTAACAATCGTCGCGACGTCAGCAGGCAAATCCTCCTTCAGGGCTTTCTCATACGCCGCTTTAGCGGCGTCTTCGCCACGCTCGCATTCCGACAGAACCGCCGCTTCGTCCCCGCCCGTAATGGCCGCTTTCAAGTTGGTCCATGCGCGATGCATCGCGCCCGAAACGGACCCAGCGTCACTTGGCATGCCGCCGAGCCTAACGATTTCGTCGTCAAGTTCGCGCGCTCCCAAAGCGCAACGCGCTGCAGCGCGCTGAAATGTGTTTTTCAAACTCTCATCTTTAACGCCCTCAGCTGCGGCGACAAAACCCTTCTCGCCGTCGCGACTCACCTCTGCCAAGTTCTTGAGCGTAGTCAGTGCTTGCGAGCCCATTCTTTCCTCCGTGATATGTTTGTGATTGTAACTCCTCAACTCGCCGGCCGGCGAAATGTTCCGAGCTGATTTGATACGACTCGCGATTACATAAAAGAACGCCGAGTCCGAAAGAAGACCGCGCTCGGTCCGACTTGTCGGCTGCGCCAGTCATTGCAACACCCGCTCCCATGAAGTCGTGTGGAAGCTCGTGGTCAGGTTCGTCGTCACTGTCCGGATCGCCTTCGTTATCGTCCTCGCGTTCGTCATCGTCCTCACGGTCATTGTCATAGCCGCGCTTCGCCGTTTCAGGATGGCCGCTTTGGCAAAAATGTGGTCAGGGACAATTCGATCAGTGGATGATTGCATGGCGCGAATGGGTTGAGCATCTGATCAACGGCGGCGCCGTCGAGTCATTCTTTGGGGGTATGGGACGAAAAGGCAATTGGCGAGCGACCTGCCGGCTATTGTATCGGTGGAGCGGCTCGACGCAAACGTTCGGATGGAGGCGGATTTTGGCAGTCTCCCGCCCCACAGCTTCCCTCCGGCGATCGCCGATCTTCATTGAAAGCGTCCGACTGGCGGGTTCATCGGCGTAAGAGGGTGTGGGCCGCAATCGGGCGATTAGTTCTCAATCAAAGAGATGGCGGAGTCGGTCCGCCGCTATGGATAGGTAATAGCGCGCGGCCGGCGCCGTGTTAAAGGGAAGCGCCGAAAGAGCAGTTACGGGGAAGGGCAGATCCCGTGCAGGCTCTCCCAGCGCGCGGCGCGCCAGTAGAGCGCCAAGCGCTGTGCCTGCGGCAATGCCGCGACCGTTGTAACCGAGAGCCGCGACGATGCCGGGCTGAGGCTCGTGGAGGTGGGGCAGCAGGTCGGCGGTCATCGCCCCGCGACCGTACCAGTGATAATCGAACGGGATATTGGCGATTTGTGGAAACATGCGCCGCGTAGAGCGTTCAAGTATCTGAAAGCTCAAAGCACGGGCGTTACGCGGCGGCGTCAACCACCCCGGACCGCCGATGACCAAACGGTTGTCCGGCTCGACTCGGAAGTAGCGCACGCTCAGGATGTGATTGTCGGCGCATGACTGGCCCTGTGGCAGAATGGTCGCGCGCACCCTGTCAGGTAGCGGCGCAGTGGCGATTTGCACGCCATGAACGCGCAAAACGGATCGCCGCAGTCGGGAAACAAGGCCGTCCGTGAAGGCGTTGGTCGCGATCAAGACCACCGAGCCCATCAGGTGGCCGGCATTGGTCGTCACCCGCCATCGCCCACCTTCCCTTGTCAGCTTTTGAACGCGGATATTGCCATGAATCTTCGCGCCTGCCTCGATCGCGGCTTTGGCAAGTCCGCGCGTGTAGGCAAGGGGCTGAACCGTCCCATTTCGTCGATCCAGCCAGCCGCCGGCGTAGACCTGAGTTCCAACGAGCCGGGCTATTTGCGCGCGATCCAGCATCTCGACGGGAGCGCCGCGTTTGGCCCACATCAATGCGTCGCGTTGTAGGGCCCGAACGCCCCGAACTGACCGATTCGTCTGGATCCAGCCCTTCCGGACGGGATTACAGTCAATGCGATAGCGCTCGATCAGCTGGAACACGAGATCAGGCGCTTTTCCGACGAAGGACAGCATCCGCTCGCCCATCTCATCGCCAAAGGTCGCACTCAGGTCGTCAGGTGCGGCGTGGAGTCCTGCAATGACCTGTCCGCCTGCTTGACCGGAGGTGCCCCACCCTGGCGTTTCGGCCTCAAGGACCGATACGCTTTGACCGCCTTGCTCCGCAATGTGCAATGCCGCGGAAAGCCCCGTGATGCCGCCGCCGACGACGATCACGTCCGCAGATGATCCCGGCTCGAATGGGTGAAGCTCGGGACCAATCGGCGCTGTCTCTGACCAGAGCGAGCAGAGTGAGTTCATTGGTCTCACAGACCTGGATCGCGGAACATCAGCTTGCACAACCTTATCCTGAATTGAGGTGGGACGCCCACTCGTCGGTGCGATAAATGCCCGGCTGAACAACAAAAACGCTGTGCGGGATCGACGACCGCCATCCCAGTCTTGAACGCGGCATACTCGGCGTAGCGGTCGAAGGTCCGCGAGTTCTCTCCGTCGATTGGCCTCTTCGCCAGTGATGCCGCGATAGACTCTTAATCTTTCTGGTTCGGTTTCCCCGTCGGCCCAAGGATGCCCAATAATCACCGGCGTCACGGACGCGTAGACGCGCGAAGCGTCGTGTAACAACCGCACTCCTAGGGGTCGAAATCTAACGCTTGGTCCCCCCGTGCCTTGGAGGCGTATGCGATCGCCGTTGGAACGCTCTTTAGTCCCTGTGTGGACGTTTGGAGATAGTGCCGAGCTTCGAGGAACTTTCTTTGTCTGAGGCGCGTTGCCTCATTGTCCTGTATAGGCAAGGAAATTGATCATGAAACAGGCTGTTTCGACCTCTGTCACCAGACGAAGCGTGGTCGCAGCGCTTGCGCTGGCCGCAGCCCCGGTCGCTGTATCTATGGGGGCGGATAACGCGTACGCGCAGGCCAAGCAATCCACGCCTGAGAAAAGTTTGTATGAGCGGCTGGGCGGCGTCTTCGCCATCGCGGCTGTGGTGGATCACTTCAGCGACGCCGTCGTGAAGAATCCCATCGTCGGCCAGAAGTCCAAGAATCCGCAGCTGCGGGAATGGCACACCAAGAACCTCGGACGGCTGCCCGGACTCAAGTTCATGCGGACGCTGTGGGTTTGCAACGTGTCGGGTGGCCCCTACCAGTTCACGGCCACCAAGCCCGGCACGACACCGCTCGGTCTTGAGGAGGCCCACCGGGACCTCCGGATCTCCCCAGCAGAATTTGATGAGGTCGCAGCGGAACTCGGACGGACCCTCGACTTCTTCAAGGTCCCGAAGAAGGAGAAGGGCGAAGTCCTGGCAGCCTTCGCCGCCCACAAAGACGAGGTCACCGCGGGCTACGGTAGTGGTCGCTAAGCGCACAGCGAAAAATGTCACAAAGGCTGAGAGCTCACTTCCCTGATCCTTAAATAATTCCCCCACCTCAAGACGCGTGACCATAAACTGTCGCCCTTGTCGAGCTGCGACCTGACAAGCTCGATCCGGATCCACGCAGCTTCGTAATGTCCGCATCTACCGCGATCTTAACCGGGATTCCTCAAATGGACGCCGAACCATCATGAGCGGTAAGCATTTTTTGACCGGGTTGGAAGTCGCAGCTTGTTGCGCGAATAAGGTTAAAGCAAAGAAGTCCTAGCGGGTATTCAGCGGATACTGGTTGAAGCAAATCAGAAGTCAGCGGGTATAAGGTCGTATGACCCTTTCTTACCGCGCCCGTAGCCTTTTATCGCGGCTGCGTGAATCAGGTCGCGGTTTAAATCGAAGGCTCTGAGAAACCCAGCCTGATCGATCCGACTATCCGGCTGAATTCTTATCAATGCGTCTTCGCCCACAAAAAACGAAGCTTCCATTGCGCTGTCATAGCCCCAAAATCGAATGGCACGCCGTGTCGTATCATAGAAACGGCTTTGATTTGGAAATGTAAGCGCCATGGCTAGGTCCTCCGCTGCGGCAATACGTCCATGCCTATTGCGAATGGGCGTTGCCTCGCATTTGAAATGGCCGAGGTCGCCATCCAAAAAAATCCGCTTTCCGACCTCCCGCGGTTGAGCGCGGAACTGCGTCCGTCACCGACCGGCGACGAACCGAGGATCGAAATACTTCTTCGGACCTCGGCGGGCGAACTTTTACGCGTTGACGTAGGCGGTGATCGCCAGTGTGATAGCGGCGGCGGTGGCGAAGATCGAGAGAATAGCGGTGAGCGCGTTCATGTACATTTTCCTTCATATGAGCGGACGAACTTTCCACGTTCTGTCTCGCACGCTGATTAACCGATGATCATGCAGACTCGCGTGAGAACGGTGGCCCTTCAACAGGCCATCGACATCGCGTTAAGCTTGCCCGCTTCGGTTCCGTATTTGGCCACGATGTGGATTACGAAGTCGTCTCTGCATTAAAGCGCCGACAGGCCGGAATGGGAGAGCCGCGAAAGCCACGTCCATCCGCGTTATTTTGCCAGAGTGCTGATCAAATCGACTTCCCGACAAGCGCTCTCGCGCGAAGACAGAACCTGTCTCCTCCTCCCGCCGCTGGTACATCCCCGGTCGCGATCAGCGTCACTACCTCAAACTGGCACAGCACAATTGCAAATTGGTTCGGCCGAAACTTGATATATTATACTTAGGCAGTCATCGATAGAATACAAGGATCATACGCGAAAACGTATCCCTCCGGCGTGGGCCGCCTATTAAATTCTGAGTAGGAACGTAATGCTGCGCAGCTAAGTCCGACCCGACATAAATTTTCGAACGACGCTCGCGCTTTTTCATTGCGCTCGCAAAAGAGGCATCGTCGAGCTTCCGCCACAAGGCGATCCATGAGGAATTGCGCTTGGAGACGAAAGTGGGAGTGGGGCTAGCCCTGAGTCCATCAAGGCACTAACAGGCCGAAGGGGAGGGTTAGCCTCAAGAGGGCATTGTCATGTTTGGATCGCGCCCGCTGATTAAGGGTTATTTTGCTGTGGCGCGATGATCGCGGGTGCGTTGACGGAAACGCAGAGCTACGTCCCGTCCTTCGGCAATCCCGACGCACCCGCCGGCAGATCGGCTTATAACTTCAGGGGTGGGGACAGGGCGCGTGAACGAGCCTCCAAAGGGTGCCTGCAATGCCTGATGCTTTATCGCCTGATCTGTTGAAAAAAATGGACGCATATTGGCGTGCCGCAAATTACCTCACGGTGGGGCAGATTTATCTGCAGGACAATCCACTGCTCGAAACCCCTCTCAAGCTCGAACACATCAAACCTCGTCTACTTGGGCACTGGGGCACCACCCCCGGGCTCAATTTCATTTATGTACACCTGAACCGGCTGATCAAAAAACATGATCTGAACATGATTTATGTCATCGGCCCCGGCCATGGTGGTCCGGGTCTGGTAGCGCATAGCTATCTCGAAGGGTCCTACACAGAGCGCTTTCCGAATATTGAGCGTAGCCGAAACGGCTTGCAACGGCTGTTCGGCAGTTCTCCTGGCCTTATGGCATCCCGAGCCATGTCGCCCCGGAAATACCCGGATCGATCCATGAAGGGGGCGGGGTTATTGCCTGGTCCATGCATATGGCGCGGCATTCGACAATCCCGATCTGGTCGTGGCCTGCATGATCGGAGACGGTGAAGCGGAGACCGGCGCGCTTGCCGCGAGTTGGCACTCCAACAAGTTTTTGAATCCTGCGCGTGACGGTGCGGTTCTTCCTATCCTTCATCTCAATGGGTTCAAGATCGCCAATCCTACTGTGCTCGCTCGTATCAGCCACCAGGAATTGACCGACCTGATCCGCGGATACGGCTATGAACCATATTTCGTGGAAGGCGACGTCCCGGACGTGGTGCATCAATGTCTAGCCGGCACGCTTGATAAGGTCCTAATGGAGATTCACAAGATCCAGAGTGTGGGGCGTTCCTCTCCAAACACTGTGGAGCGGCCATGTTGGCCCATGGTCGTATTCCGCACCCCAAAAGGTTGGACCGGGCCAAAGTTCGTGGACGGCAAGCCGGTGGAGGGAACATGGCGCGCCCATCAAGTGCCGCTCGCGGACTTCAATAATCTCGAGCATATCAGGCAGCTCGAAGATTGGATGAACAGCTACAGACCGCATGAATTGTTCGACGAGAACGGCAGATTCCGCGACGAATTTGCCGCGCTTGCGCCGACTGGCCACCATCGTATGGGGATGAATCCACACGCCAATGGCGGGGAGCTTCTGACGCCCCTGGCGATGCCCAATTTCCACGATTACGCTCTGCGCGTTTCAGCGCCGGGTAGCGTCGAAGCTGAGTCCACCCGCGTGCTCGGAATGTTTTTGCGGGACGTGATGAAGCTGAACCTCGCCAACCAGAATTTCCGTCTATTCGGTCCTGATGAAACCGCCTCGAATGGTCTCGATGCGGTCTATGAGGCCAGCGGAAAGGCGTGGATGGCCCGCCTTGAAGATGTTGACGTCGACCTCAGCATCAATGGCCGCGTCATGGAAGTCCTGAGTGAGCACCTCTGCCAAGGCTGGCTCGAAGGCTACTTGCTCACCGGCCGCCACGGGCTTTTTTCGTGCTACGAGGCATTCATCCATGTCATCGACTCAATGTTCAACCAGCATGCGAAATGGCTGAAGACGACCAATGCAATCCCGTGGCGGAAGCCAATCGCATCCCTGAATTATTTGCTCACGTCGCATGTCTGGCGGCAGGATCACAACGGCTTCTCCCACCAAGATCCGGGTTTCATCGATCATGTCGCGAGCAAAAAGTCCGACGTCGTGCGCATCTATCTACCGCCCGACGCGAACTGCCTGCTCTCGGTTGTCGATCACTGTCTTCGCAGCCGGAACTACGTCAACTTGATCATTGCCGGTAAACAGCCCGAGTGGCCAGTCCGACTGTGAATCCGCCGTTCGCCATTGCACGGCGGGGGCCGGCATTTGGCGCTGGGCGAGTAACGATGCGGATGACCCCGACGTGGTCATGGCCTGCGCGGGTGATGTTCCCACGCTCGAAACTCTCGCAGCCGTAACCCTCTTGCGGAACTACGTTCCAGACATTCGAATCCGCGTCGTGAACGTGGTCGACCTCATGACTTTGGAGTCACAGACGGAACACCCGCATGGGTTGGTGGATGAGGATTTCGACGCGCTGTTCACGCGCGACAAGCCGGTGATCTTTGCCTTTCATGGCTATCCGCCCATAATTCACTCGCTAACATATCGCCGGCACAACCATGACAATTTTCATGTGCGTGGGTATAAGGAGGAAGGCGCCACGACAACTCCCTTCGACATGGTCGTATTGAATAACCTCGACCGTTACCAGCTTGCGCTCGACGCCATCAGCCGGATCCCAAGGCTCCGCCGCGAAAGACAGACAGCGACAGACCGTTACTGGAGCACGATGGAGCGTCACAAGCTTTACGTCGCCGAACATGGCGAGGATATGCCCGAGGTGAAAAACTGGCGATGGACCTCATAAGCCGCATTTCTGGACGGCCTTGATAAGGGTCCTATGCCATCGTCGAGTGTCTCAATATGTGGGAGTGCCCAACGGTGAAAGCAAAGCAGCTAGACCCTAACAAGCTGCGGATCCC
This sequence comes from Methylocystis rosea SV97, assembly GCF_000372845.1. GTDB lineage: Bacteria > Pseudomonadota > Alphaproteobacteria > Rhizobiales > Beijerinckiaceae > Methylocystis > Methylocystis rosea. Next base: position 46,828 of record NZ_KB889964.1, on the reverse strand, counting down.
AAAGCCTGCGCACCCCGTGAATCGACGTGAGCCGCTTCCCGGGGAGTGCCCGAAGCCCTCGGAAGAAGATCCGCACGCTCCCGCGCGCGTCCAAGCAATTTTCGAAAGCCCCAGTTATCGCCGGGCCGACGCCGACCTCGATTTCTTGGCGCGGGACAGTATGCGGGGCGTCCGGCTACAGATCGACTATTTCAAGCCCGAGCTGCTGTTTGAAGAGCACCACATTCACCACACGATCGTGATTTTCGGAAGTACGCGGATATGCGAACCCGCTGCCGCGCAATGTAAAGTGGATGCGTTAAAGGCAGCCTTGGCGGCGGATATCGGCAACGAGGACTTGGCGCGACGCCTGTCGATTGCCGAGCGAATCCTCGCCAAGAGCCAATATTACGAAGTTGCCCGCGAACTCGGCCGTCGCGTGAGCGCGACTCACCAAGCTCCCAATCGGCAGCTGAGAGTCGTCGTGACCGGCGGCGGACCCGGAATCATGGAGGCCGCCAATCGTGGCGCCTTCGACGTCGGAGCCAAATCAGTCGGCCTCAACATCAGCCTCCCACATGAGCAATATCCAAACCCCTACATCACGCCCGATCTTTGCTTCAACTTTCATTATTTCGCTATGCGCAAGCTCCATTTCCTCTTGCGTGCAAAGGCGCTGGTCGCCTTTCCCGGGGGGTATGGCACCCCCGACGAACTGTTCGAGGTGCTGACGCTCGTACAAACACGCAAGATCAAGCCTATTCCGGTCGTCTTGGTGGGCGAAAGCTACTGGCGCCAAGCTGTGAATCTGGATTTCCTGGTCGACGAAGGCGTCATAGATCAGGAAGATCGCGAATTATTCTGGTTTGCTGAAGCAGCCGACGAGATCTGGAATGGCATATTGCATTGGCACGATGTCAGCGGTGAGCCGTTGCACGTGCGTGAAAGAAACAGCTCATCACAGAGCTAAGGAGCCTCCCATGAGATTATCATTCCATGGCGCCGACCGCGGCGTCACCGGCTCGTGTCACATGGTCGAGTGTGCCGGCAAGCGTATCCTGATCGACTGCGGACTTTACCAAGGCGGCCGTGAACTGGACGAGGAGAATTCGCAACCGTTCGGTTTCGATCCTACCAGCATCGACTATGTCTTGCTGACCCATGCCCATCTTGATCATTGCGGCCGGCTGCCGCTGCTGCACAAAAAAGGATTTCACGGTGAGATCATCACGACGGCGCCGTCGCGGGAGTTGGCACGCTTGGTGCTCCTCGATGCAGCTCATCTGCAGGAAGAAGATGCGCGTTACCGAGCACGTATTGCCGCGCGACGCGGTTCAACGGATCAGCGCATAGCGCCGCTCTATTCGGTCCTCGATGCTTTGAACTCTTTCGAGCATTTCGGACGGACGGCGGTTTACGATGAGCAGATCGAAGTCGCTGCTGACGTGCGCGGCACGTTCATCAACGCTGGCCACATCCTTGGTTCGGCCAGCATTTATCTGCAGCTGACAGAAGGTTCGCAACAATCCACCGTGCTATTCTCCGGGGACCTTGGCAATTATGGCGGCCCTTTGCTGTGCGATCCTACGAAGCCACCAACCGTAGCCAACGTGGTGATGGAAACCACATATGGCGACCGGTTGCACAAGCCCTTGGGACCGTCCGTCGAGGAATTTTATGACGCCGTGACGGATACCTTCAGGCGCGGTGGAAATGTCGTCGTCCCTACCTTCGCATTGGAACGAGCGCAGGAACTGCTTTATTTCATTAGCCAGGGCATCAGCCATGGTCGACTGATGAAATCGACGCAGGTTTTTGTCGACTCTCCCATGGCGATCTCCGCTACAGAAATCATGCAGCGTCATTTGGAGGGCTTGCAGCCGGAAATCGCGACGCTCATTCGAGAGGGGCATGATCCGTTTCATTTTGCCGGATTGCACTTCACACGCGAAAGCGCCGAGTCCGTCGCGCTGAACAAGATCCAAACTGGCGCCATAATCATGGCCGGTTCGGGCATGTGTACCGGTGGCCGCGTGCGGCAGCATCTCAAGCACAACCTGTGGCGTCCGGAATCGAGCATCGTTTTTGTGGGATATGCCGCGAACGGCACTCTGGCGCGCCGCATCATCGATGGAGCGAAGGAGATTAACCTTTTTGGCGAGAAAATCGCTGTGCGAGCTCGCATCTATACGATCAACGGTTTCTCGGCCCATGCGGATCAGGCTGAGTTGTTGGCTTGGCAAAAGCAAACGGGTGCGAAGCGGACGTTCCTCGTTCACGGCGAAGAAGAATCGATGCGAAGCTTCGCAACACATCTCGGCAACACCCAAATCGATCTGCCGGAACCAAATCAAGTGTTCGAGTTGTAGGCGGCGTCTGCCCGCATGCCGGGACGGCGGTATGCGTTTGTCCGGCTTTGTCAAGTTGTTGAAAATTAAATACGGCTTCGTCGGAATCCGCAGCTGAAATCACCCAGCAGTGACGACTTCGCGCCAAGTCTGCATGGCTGATCCTCGAAAAGCTCGGTGCGTTCTTGCTGGAATGAGATGGCGCTGAACGTTGAAGGTATTGTGGGCGGCTGCATGGACATTGGAAAACGACAACCTTCGTCGCCGGTCTGCGCCGCACGGGCTTAACGGCGCCGATGGTCCTCGACGGACCGATCAACGGCCTCTGGTTCCAGGCCTATGTCGATCAGGTCCTCGTTCCCACGCTCGCGCCGGGCGGCATCGTTATTATGGACAATCTCGGCAGCCACAAAGGCGCCGGCGTGCGCAAGGCAATCGAGACGGCCGGCGCGACGTTGCTTTATCTCCCGCCTTACAGTCCGGACTTTAATCCGATCGAGATGGCCTTCTCGAAACTCAAGGTGTCAATCGGTTCGCAAAATTGACCCCATATCGGCGTCCAAAATTGACCCCTTGTTGCGCGCGTCGTGACGGGAAGGAGGGCGTAGCCCGACTGGAGTTACGATGCGCGCGGCGGCGTGATCAGAGGCGGTTCTTGAAGCGCCAACTCTCGTTGCCGGTCTCGACGATGTCGCAGTGGTGGGTCAGCCGATCGAGCAGCGCGGTCGTCATTTTCGGATCGCCGAAGACGCTCGGCCATTCGCCGAAGGCGAGGTTGGTCGTGACGATGATCGAGGTGCGCTCGTAGAGCCGGCTTACCAGATGGAACAGCAATTGGCCGCCGGCCTGGGCGAAGGGCAGATAGCCGAGTTCGTCGAGGATGACGACGTCGAGGCGGGTCAGATAATCGGCGAGCCGTCCCTGCCGCCCGGCGCGGGCTTCCGCTTCAAGGCGATTGACCAGATCGACGGTAGTGTAGAAGCGCCCGCGCGCGCCGGCGCGAATGCAGCTTCGGGCGATGGCGATCGCGAGATGTGTTTTGCCCGTGCCGGTTCCGCCGACCAGCACGACGTTAGCTGCTGGGTGATGAAGGCGCCGTTAGCGAGGTCGCGCACCAGCCCTTCGTTGATCGGCGTGTCCTTGAAAGGCGAAGTCGTCGATCTCCTGTGGCCTGCACGCCGGCATCCGGCTGGGAGAAGGGTCAGGTTGAGAACCAGGTTGGTCTCGTTCGCGAGCGCTTCTCCTTGCCGATGAAGATCGTTTCCACCGCCGTTTTCATATTGTCATAGACGCCACGTGCGCAGGCGCCCTTGAAGAAGGCGAAGGCGCGCTCATGCGCGTCGAAAACCATCTCCTGCGTCTCGCGCGGATAGGCTCGGGCGATAAACATCCGGCTGTGACAGAGACGTAGATGAAGGTGGCCGTGTAGCTGCCGGCGGGCAAGGAGACGCCAAGAGAGAGCTAGATGCGGTGGACGTCGTCCTGATAGATGCGATAGACGCCCGACAACGTGACGTCGGCAAGGCTCGTCGTTCCAGGCAAACTCCTGCCGAGCGGCAAAATGCCGGACGCGCCCTTGAAGGTTAGCGCGTTGAGATTTTTCTCGATCATGCCGGCAGTGAGGATAACGGCGAAATCTTTCGTGACGCCGTAGCTCAGTCCGGCAATTTGCGTCGCGACCGCGATGTTTTGCGGAATAATGCGCACGGTTTGTCTGGGATTGAGAAAGAACGGCACTGTCGTGACGATATATTCGTTGGAGACCGTGCGGGTTCCCATTTTGATGCCCGACAGATTAGCGAACACCGGCGTAATGGAGAGAACGAGTTTGCCGGCGGCCGGCATATCGGCGCCGAACACCCCCATGGGCGCCGGCGGCGGAGCAGGAGGCGGAACTGGCGGCGCAGGCGCCGCGAGTGATGGCGGCGGCGCTTGAACTTGTATCGCAGTCGCCTCGGACGGCGCGTTCTTGCGGGGCGCGGCCGTCGCGTTCGTCGCAAGGAGCGCGGCCATGACAGCCATTGCTTCTACACCGCGCGAACGCGGCCGCTGGCGCATCGATCGCTGGGACTGTGCTCTCTTCATAGCCAACCTCATCTGCATCTCGCCTGCGCGCGCCCCAGAAACGAAAAAAGCCGCTGCCTGAACGCCTGCAAGGCAGACGTTCAGGACAGCGGCAATGCTGGGGGGCCCTTCTTTGGGCCGGGTGACGTCGCAAGCGACGCCCTCGCGCCATCGGATGCAATCGCGGCGCCACCTACAGCCAAGCTGTTGCACCGTTGCAGGCGAATAGTGACGAGGGCCCACGATTCTCTGGGGTTCCAGTCGAACGGCCCATGAGCGATTCGCTGAGGAATGCCTGCCGGACGGCCCCCGGTTGACATGAATGCGGCGCCGCACGCTGAAAAAATTCGCAATTTGCCTGAAAGGAGCGATATCTCCTGCGTATCTCTTTGGGCGCGTCCTTCGCGAGCGTCTCATTGCAGCGTTAAGCCCTTCCGTCTTTCGACATTTTTAACCCCGGTTGCGGTTTTCGAATTAGCACATCGCATGTCTCACCTAATCGTGGCGCACCCATACTTACGCAAATCCCCATCGCCATTACGGCCTGACGAGCCCGGTCTAATTGTGAGCGATCACCAGTTGGCCTGACAATCGGGGCGGGCGAATGTGGTCGGAACTGCGCCGTCTGAAAGACGGGATCGATTTCGGAACGCCGCCGAGTGACGGACCAAAGCGTTATAGTGCAGGCAGGGCAATGCCGGGCGGATGGGGGCGACTGCCGCTCTCGATCGCATTGTCGGCTGGTAGACATGTCGGCTGTCGTCGCTCGCTGGATATCGTCTTCGGTGAAATCGACAGATAATCCCGAACGCATCGCCTATGAAACGATCTGCGCTATCTACGTCGATAACTATGATGAGGCTGGTGAGGCGGCGCTAGCGCGTATCCATGAGCGAGGCCAGTTCGCGCTTGGCGCTGCTGATGGGTAGAGCCACGAAAGCATAACGCCCTGCATCCCAGCGAGAGAGGAGCGGAACATGGCCAAGATCGTATGCGTGCTGTACGACGATCCGGTCGACGGTTATCCGAAAGCCTATGCGCGCGATGACGTGGCTCAGCCCAAATGCTATCCCGACGGACAAACGCTGCCCTCCCCAAAAGCAATCGATTTCAAGCCGGGTACGCTCCTTGGCAGCGTTTCCGGCGAACTAGGACTACGCAAATTCCTAGAGTCGAACGGTCATCGCCTAGTAGTGACATCCAGCAAGGACGGCGCGGACAGCATACTCGACCAAGAGCTTCCTGACGCCGACATTGTTATTTCGCAGCCTTTTTGGCCGGCTTATATGACACGCGAGCGGATTGCGAAGGCGCCCAAGCTCAGGCTCATCGTAACCGCGAGGCGCTTTCGTGTGTCCGGCCTCATAATGCGGCCATTCACCCGCCGCGGGCCCCGTTGGTGGTTCAAGCGGCGGCGCCAAAGGCAGCGCATTAATAAAGGTTTGCATTGGCGTTTTTTCCGAAGCACTATTTTCCTTGATGCGGGCGGAGTTCATTGAACTGTCAGTCTCGGCAAGAAGCGCGGCGGCGGCCGGCGTCAGTTGGGAGCGTTCATCATTCATGTCAGCGTCTGTTCAATTCGTATCTCCAACAAAAAGGCGCGTACGCGTCGGCAAGCGGAATAGGAAAGCGCCCAAGGATGCATCTCTAACGTAGTTGCGACCGGGGTGGCTCAGAGGAGAAGGATTATGAACAAGGACGTGCTCGTTCGGACCGCGAGAGCCATGGTAGCACCGGGGAAAGGCATTCTCGCCGCGGACGAGAGCGCCGGAACGATCGCGAAAAGGTTCGCGGCAATCGGCGTCGACTCTACCCAGGTGACGCGGCGCGATTACCGCCAATTCCTGTTCCGCGCCGAAGAGGCAATGAATCGATATATTTCTGGCGTCATCCTCTTCGATGAGACCATTAGACAGACCGCCAGCGACGGGACGCCAGTCGTGAAATACATCGAGGCGGCCGGCGCCATTCCAGGCATCAAGGTCGCATGAGGCTTCCACTTCCAGGGAAGGAGATCGTCGATTCTATTGATCGGGTGATCGGCGATGTGGGCGATGACATCCGCAAGCCAGGCTTCCGGATCGATGTCGTTGAAGCGCCGTTTCGATCAGCGTATACATGATCGCCGCGCGACGTCCGCCGTCGTCGGAGCCGGCAAATAGCTAATTCTTTCTGCCCAAAGTAAGCGGTCTGATTGCGCGTTCGGCGGCGTTGTTCGACATTTCGAGACATCCGTTATCGACGTGCCAACTGATGGATTAGCCGATTGCGCGTGGGCGGAAAGTAAGTCGCTCCCGTGGCAATAAGGTCGTCGCCGTGATTCTAAATTTCGCGCTCAGCCCCCTACAGTAGAGCATCTGCGGGACCAAAGGATTCTATGTCCCTGGCCGGCTGCTCCCGCTCTGATCGCTCATCAACTCGAGAAGCTACGGCGTCGGCCTACCTGTTCCCTCAGCAGCCTGAAGTAATGATCTGCGTGCTGCAAATAGTTCTCGATTTCGGTTGCATCGCCGGTCGATCTGGCGACGCGCGCGAGCGCCAAATAGCGTTCATAGCTTCCTTTGGCGTCGATAAACCGAATGCCTGCGGGTCTGCCTCGCTTCTGATCTGACGCTTCGGATCGACCCGAGAATGGTCCGACCGCCGAACCGTGTCCACGAATTTTAGGACCTCTATGCGTGCCGTTTTGCATGACTACTCCTAAGTCCGTTGCGGTCGTTGATCTGCGAATTATCAGTGGCCCGGCATACGAATGTCGATATTGCCCCGGTCGATCGCCTTAGATCCAGGATGCGGCTCTCAGGCCTACGATCAGATCCATGAAGATTCATTGGGGCGTTTGCGCGGTCATTTGATAGCACCGCTCCGCCACGCGGCAGTGTCTTTGCACCGCCGGCAGACGCGCTCACCCGCCCAGGCGCTCAGAAACGACGATCGGCAAACGAGGCATTTTCTAATGGCTTGTTCAATGGTTCGCGTCACCGCTGATTCTTCATGCCGCCCGCCCACGGCTGTGTTGTGCCGCTCGGATGCGCAGTTGGACGTGGGTAAAGTGGTTGGTCTTTCCCAGAGGCTGCGCATGTCTTGGTCAAACCTCCCGAGAATCAGCGTTCTCTCTGTTTGCGTTTCTCGATATCGGAAATATGTACGCCGCCACTCTCTGCAACGTAAACGCTAAAGGCTATAATTCCTAGCTGAAGTTCAGACGTCGAATGATATGCGCTTGCGCTCGACGAGCTTTCCGAAACAGTGTGTTGGCGTTAATTCGCTGAAGCGTCTGATTCACTATTGAAACTCTGCTCGGGCAATCGCGAGCGAGATAACCGCTTCGAAAAAGGATTGCATGTGCTTCTTTCTGGCAGTCGTCGCAAGAGCGCGATGGACGTTGTCGCGAAAACTGATCTGCGTGCGCCGCCGCTGGTCGGCGCGCAATCAACACGCCGGCATGGCTGGCATGAGCGCCATCTACAAGATTTGCCGGCGCAAGGCGCCTCTGTACCCGTAAAGCTCCGTCTCCAGCGCTGGCGGTGTCGAAACGAAGCCTGCGAGCGTAGAACATTTGCGACGCAACTGCCCGAGGTGGCGGCTTCTCGAGCGCGACGAACCGATCGAGCGGCCGAAGTCGTTTACCTTTTCGGCCATGGCGTCGGCGGGCGTCCCGGAGAGCGCTTGATCAAGCGAATGGGGATGCCGAGAAGCGATGATACGATCCTGCGCTGTGTCAAACGACGGGTAAAGGAGCGCAGCTCCGAGGGGAAAACGCGGGTTGTCGGTGTCGATGACTGGTCATGGCGCAAGGGCTTCACATACGGGACCATCATCGTGGACCTGGAGCGACGGCAGGTGCTCGATCTCTTTCCGGAACGCGCCGCTGGCATGACTGCTGATTGGCTCAGGCAACGTCCTGACGTCGAGATCATCAGCCGCGATCGCTGCGGTTTGTTCGCCCAAGGCGCGCAAGAAGGCGCGCCGCAGGCGCGGCAAATCGCCGACCGTATCCACATTATGCAGAATCTGCGCGAGGCCATTCAGGTCCAACTCAGCCGCGCGCCCGGGTTTTGCGCACGTCCTTTGTTGCCGACGGACGGCGAAGAGGTCGCCAGCGTGAGAGATAAGCACGGTGGCGCCGAGCACCGCCGCTTATCCAGAATAGCGAACCAGCATTCAAGGCAAGCGGTTTTCGACCACGTTCGCGCGCTCTGGAACGAAGGCAGAAATGTCCGTGAGATCGTGCGACAAACGGGATTCGATCGTCGAACGATCGCCAAATGGATTCGAGTCCATACGCTCCCCGAACGGAGCGCTTCGGCGCCAAAGACGACGTCGCCGCGACATTTCGAAGATTATCTATCACGCCGCTGGTTAGAAGGTTGCGTGCGCGGCCGTCACCTTTTCCAGGAAATCAAAGCGCGCGGTTACACAGAGAGTTTTTCAAACCTTGAGCGACTTTTGGCGAAATGGCGCAATCCGAAATGCAAGACGGAGAATTTGAAGGCCACATCGGCTGTTCCGAATCCACGACCTGTCGATCCCGCGACTGGACATTCGATTTCGCCAATTGTGGCTGCGGCGCTCTATATCAAGCCGCAGGGATTGTTGACCGCCAATCAAGCTGCGAAAGTCGATGCGCTGAAAAAGGATTGGCCAGAGTTCGCAACAATGCGTCGACTCGCCATGCGATTTAGGGGCATGCTCAAAAGCAAGAGCGTCGGCAAACTCGGCTCCTGGCTGAAAGACGCACAGAAGTCGGGCTTGTACGCGATGCAACGTTTCGCGCGCACGGCGCAGAGAGACATCGACGCGGTGAGAAATGCGATCACTGAGCCATGGAGCAACGGCCAGACGGAAGGACAAATCAATCGCCTGAAATCGACACGCGCCCAGGAGAACTAGTCGCCGCATTTTGAGGAGAGACATCAGTCGTCGCAAGTTCGGGATCGCAACACTCCTTCGACAAAGTTGCTTTACCAGCGCTGTCCGCCGCCACTTCTTGGGCGGATACAGCGGGTATGCGGGATGACGAGCTCGGCGGCGTCTTCGATGGCGATGAGCCGTTCGTCCTCGGGGATCGCCGCGATCAGCGCTTTGGAGAGTGTCGTCTTGCCGGAGCCCGTCGCTCCCGAAATGAGGATGTTGCGGCGGGTCAGCACGGCGAGCTCCAAGAACTCCCGCCATTTGCCCGCTTCCTTTAAGGCGAGCAGGCGATGCTCGTCGGCGGAGAGTTCGTCGCTCGCAGCGCACACTTCGTCGAAGAGCTTCGCTTTTTCGAGGTTATGAAGAGTCATGGTCAGGGCCGCGGGCTTGCGGATCGTCAGGCTTACCGTGCCGGCGGAGACGGCGGGCGGGACGACGATCTGGCAGCGCTCGTCGTGAAGAAGCGTGGTCGAGACGATCGGGCGTTCGGCGCTGACATCCTGTTTGGTGAAGCCCGCCGCTGCGGTCGCAAGATGCAGAAGGTGCTCTTGCGACAGCGCCGACGCTTCGTGCCGCGCCCAGCCCATAGGGCCTTCGACGAAGACTTCGCCCGGGCGATTGACGACGATCTCTGTCAGGCACTCGTCCGAGAGATAGGGCGCCAACGGTTCGAGATAGCGCTCGAGGACAAGGCGCGCGCCGCCGCGATCGCCAGTTCCGGCGGATCTCACGGCTTGGTCACCATGACATGGTCCGCGATGGGCGCCGGAGGAGGATCGAATATCTGGGTAACGCGTCTCGATGCGGCGAAGCCGATAGACGGAGGAGAAATCGAGATCGCGCGCGCCGAACACATTGACGAGTTCGCCTTGGTTCTTGTTGAGCGTCGGCGGAATGTCGATCGAGTGCTGGACGGCGACGGCCGCGGCGGTATTGGCGGCGCCTGGCGCGTTGACGATCTGAATGTCGCTCGTTTGTAGCTGCTGGCGACCGATGGCGGCGGCGTCGCCGACGATCGACAATAAGAGCGCGCCGCCGAAACGCTGCCAGAAATGCGTATCGATCTCGCCGTCGAATCCGGCGCGGCCGAGCGCGACGATCACGCCCGTAGGGGTTCTTGCCCGCGTCCACAGCACGAACAGGCGGTGCGAGCCGCGCCGGACATTGGCGCGATATTCGCCGACGATCTGCGTACCCTTTTCCATCAATACGACATTGCCCGAATCCGACATCACGTCGCGTGAGACGACGCAGGAGACGAAGCCCGGAACGTCCGACGACATGGCGGTTTCGAGAACGCAAGGAATGGCGGTCCCCTGCGCGACGAGAAGATTGCGGTCGGGAAGCCGCGAAGCGCGCACGCCCTCGAGCGGGGTCGGCTGCAATTTGTCCAAAAGCTCGTTTTGCGGCGGCGGCTCCCCGATTCCGTTAGGGTAGGACCCGAACTCGTTTGTAAGCGGATTGTGAGTCGCTCGCGCCTGAAGCGGCCGGTTGTAGGCCAGCACCGGCCCGCGCCGCGCGCTCTCCATCAACTGATCGGTCGGCGAGGGCGTCAGCGCCGCAGGGGCGGGGCGCGGAATGGCGCCCGTGACGTCCGGCCATTTCGGCGTCGGCGGCTCCCGCGCCGTTCGCCTGACGGATCAGGAGTTTGTTGGGCGCGGGGTCATTTGCTTTCCTTTCGCCCTTCCATGTCCCCCAGATGATCAGCGCCGCGAAGGCGGTCAGCGCCGCGGCCCCGAGGCCGCGCTGGAGCGTCGCTCGCCGGCTGGTTTCATTCGAGCCCGCTACCGGAGTAATGCCGCGCTCACCGGGCAGGGCGTCGGTCTGAGTCATTTCTCACCTTTCATCGCCGTCTGGTCGGGGCTTTCGGCAGCCGAGCGACATTGGGGCTCATCGTATTTGTGTCGGGGTTGACGCCGACCGGATCGAAGGCCTCGTTGTAGATGCAGAGAACGTCGCCGCCTTTGCGCAGCCGAAACTCCAGCGCTGTCGCATGGACGGTGACGAGCTCGCCGCGCACGTCCTTTGGCGCAAGCGTCTCGGAGCCGTCCGAGGCGATGAGATAAATCGCCGGCACTTCGCGGTTGCCGGCGAAGCGGAAGGTCGTCTGCTTTCCGTCGTCGAATACCGTTTCGGGCTCGAGATCGATCGATCCTTGCGCCGAGAAGCACCAGTTGCGCGCCCCATAAGCGCGAGAGACGTCGAAAGCCTGTTCGATCAGAGCACCTTCGCGCCCGGCTCCCCGAGCCGCCGCCTCTATACGGCGGCGCTCGATCTCGTCAACGGGATAGGCGAAGCCCACGACGAAATAGCCCTCCGCAAGCGAGCTTTCCGCGATCGACAGCTCGAATTGGTAGGAGCGCTTGCGGCCGTTGGCCCGCGTGGTCACGACCTGCAGATTGGTCGGCGAATGCTTCTCGCGCGGCTTGAGGAACAGGATCGATCCAGCGGGCGCGACCTCCCAGGCGACGGAGTCGCCGATCGCCACATGCGCGATCTCTTCGTCGTCGGCGAAAACAATCTGCGTCGAGGCGCAAATGACGCCGTTGATCTTGACGACATTGGCCGGGTCATAGGTCACCATCCTCACGCGCGAGTCGCGCGGCGAATATCTCTCACAAGCCGTTCAGACGACGGTTTCGGGCTATCGGATTTCTGGCTCATCTTCACTCCCTGACGGTTACGATGAGACAGAAATCCTCCTTTCAGCAATCCGCCCAGTTTGTCTCAAAGGCCCTGACGCCGGACACTCCTTCCGGGAAACCACTGACGGCCGCGCGTCAAGATTCGCCGGAGCGATGGCGAGCTGCGGGGCGGACGCCATGAAACGGCCGGCGCGCATCCGTGGCTGGCGCTTCCTGCTGCTTAATGGCGCGACGGGAGCGGCGAACGTCGTCATGCTGGCGAACGTGCCGGGCTATACGGTGCTCGCGCCTTATGCCGCCGGGAGCCTTCAAGGCGTGACGCCGAGTTACCGCACTTGGGCGACAACCGACCATATGATCGGCATCGCTCTCGGACTCCCGTTGTCACGGTGGTTCTCTGGACGGTTTGGCGACTATCGTGTGCTCATTAGCGCGCTCGTCGCCTACGCTGTCTTCTCGCTGATGTGCGCGGCGAGCGAGACGATCTGGTTTTTCGCGCCGATGCGCTTTCTGCTCGGCCTAATTGGCGGCGTCGCCTTCCGCTCGCGCAATCGATGACGCTTGCGCAATATCCAGATGATCAGCGCACGCTTGGCGTCGGCTTTTGGGGCGTCATGAGCATGGCGCCCTTCACCATCGGCGTCTTCATGGGCGGCTTCTGGGCCGAACATTTCAACTGGCGCTGGCTGTTTTATTCAAACGTCCTGGTCGCCTTACCCGTGGCGGGCGTTGTTGCTGCGCTGTTCTATGGGAGCGGCTTTGAGCGCCGGATGACGCGCTTCGACACGATCGGCTTCATTCTGCTCGCCACGGTGCTGCTCGGCGTGCAGACGATTCTCAACATGGGCAATGATTTCGACTGGTTCGCCTCGCCCGTGCTCGCGTGGCTGCTTCTGGTCGTTCTCCTCGCTTTGCCGATGTTCATCTTCTGGGAGTTCGGCGAGCGGCGGCCCGCCCTCGACCTGCGGCTTTTTCTGCACCGCAATTTCGCGATCGCTACATTCTGTTCGCTGATCGGCTTCCTGATCATTCCGTCGAGGCTTATCCCGCGATCGGCGGCCATTCGATTGGCCGTGCGGAAGGCCTCGTCTATCAATCCCTATGCATACCGTTCCTTCCACGTTTTCCTCAGGTCTCGCCCTCGAATCGAAGCCTGATTGCAGACGCCTTTGGTCAATTAAGGCGCTATGAGCCGAATTGAACCGACAATAGGGTGGCTAATTTGAATTTCCGTCATCCAAATTCCATAGCCGATCCAGCAGGATTTTCAGATCGGCGTGGCAGCGTTCGATATGCTCTCGAATGACGACTCGGTCGTCATGCGTCAGAGTATCCAGCCTGATGTTGAACCACTCGCGCTGGATAGTCTCACGCAGCGATTCTATTCCTCGTATTAGCTTCTCAGTTTCGGTCATCGTATGGGCGCAGTTTTCCCCGCCTGTTCCGCAGTGAGACTGGTCAGACGCCAGCCGAATTCGCCGAGAGCGCGCGCGCGGACGCGGCGCGCGCCAAGCTTGAGCACACGAATTCATCGATTGAGGTGATTGCTATGGAATGTGGTTTTGGAAACGCCGAACGCATGCGACGCACGTTTCAGCGCCTTTTCGACGCTAGTCCGGTCGACTATCGAGCGCGCTTTAGATCGACGCTAGACGCCTGACTTAGGCCGCGAAACCGCGAATTCGGCGCAAACAGCTTCATCAACTTGATCCAACGACAACATGGGAGGAACCCCCATGCGCATTCTCTTTTTGACTTCCGCACATAATAGCCTCAGCCAGCGGCTCTTTGTCGAACTCGCCGAACGAGGGCACGAAATTCGGGTGAGCGTTGTCGCCAGCGGCGCTGAGATGGTCGAAGCCGCCGAGCAGCACGCTCCAGATTGATCGTCGCGCCGATGTTGACGATCGCGATTCCAACCGAAGTTTATACCCGCACGAAATGTCTGATTGTGCATCCGGGCGTCAAAGGCGACCGAGGACCATCGTCGCTCGATTGGGCCATCACGAGCGGCGAAAAGGCATGGGGCGTCACTGTCCTGGAAGCCGCTGAGGATTTCGACGCGGGGCCAATTTGGGCCTCTTTGGAATTTGCTCTCGATTCAGATCCGCCGAGCAAAAGCAGTCTCTATCGCGGCCCGGTGACTGAAGCCGCTTTGTCCGGCGTGCTCGAAGCGATTGCGCGGATCGAGAGGGGCGAAGTTCAGTCCGGAGGCTGGCGGCCGGAGCCGCTCTGCGAGGCCATGTCTTACGCGCGCGGTCGCCTGCGCCCGCCGATGAAGCAGGCGGATCGCTCGATTGATTGGGAAAAGGACTCGGCGGCGACCGTCATCAGGAAGTTGCGCGCCGCGGACAGCGCCCCGGGCGTTCTGAGCAAGTTGCTGGACGTAGACTGCTTCCTGTTCGGCGCTCACGCAGAGGATCGCCTTAGAAGCGCGCCCGGTCAGATCCTTGCGCGGCGTGATGGCGCGATCTGCATCGGCGCCGTGGATGGCGCCGTTTGGATCTCCCATCTGAAGGCGAAGAGCGATCAGGCGAACAGCGACATTTGCCGCCTGGCTCAGATCGGCGTTGGCTGCGAACGATGCGCTGACGAGTTCTGCGCCGCCTCCGGAATCAAATTGCCTGCTGCTCAGGTGTTAGGTCCGCTGCTTCGCGACACGCCCGAAACGCCACTCGCGATTGATGCGCCGGACGACCATCAGACGTACAGGGAGATCGTCTATCGCGAAGAAGACAACGTCGGCTATCTCTCGTTTGACTTTTACAATGGCGCGATGAGCACCGCGCAATGCAAGCGTTTGCGCGACGCTTTCCTTTACGCCCGCTCGCGCCCGACCAGAGTCATCGTGCTGCTCGGCGGACGCGATTTCTGGTCGAACGGCATCCATTTGAACGTGATCGAAGCGAGCGCCGATCCGGCTCAAGAGTCATGGCGAAACATCAACGCCATGGACGATCTGGTGCATGAAGTCATCAACACCATGTCGCATATCGTGATCGCGGGCATGCGCGGCAACGCCGGCGCGGGCGGCGCGATTCTGGCGTTGGCGGCCGATCAGGTTTTTGCGCGCCCCAGCGTTGTTCTTAATCCTCACTACCGCAGCATGGGGGAACTCTATGGTTCCGAATATTGGACCTATTTGCTCCCAAAGCGCGTGGGGCAAGATAAAGCGCTGGAGCTTACGCAGGGCTGCCAGCCTCTGGGCGCGCGAAAGGCTTGCGAGATCGGCTTTCTCGATGAGGTCTTCGGCGAAGATATAGAGGTGTTTGAACAAGAGCTGAGACTGCGCGCCCTGGCGCTGGCGCAAGGGCCGGATTACACTGCGCGGCTGGTGAAAAAACTCCAGCGGCGGCTGGATGACGAATTGGTTAAACCACTGGCGAGCTATCGCGACGAGGAGCTCCAGTGGATGCGGGCGAATTTCTTTGGACCTGACCCTGCCTATCATGAGGCGCGTCGGCGATTTGTCTTCAAGGGCGCCCCGCCTAAAGTTGGAACGCCTTCTTTAATTCGGCGAGACCAATTCGAAGGGGGAGCTATTGAAGGCATGCAAGAGGCTGCATATAGACCTGAATTCCAACCAAATTGGGCAGTGGAGCAGCAGCGCAGATTGCTCACCGTGGCCCAAGCATGGGCGAATCTGCTGCGGCTAACGATCCGGCGCCTCTTTGCAACGGCTCAATGAATCTCGCGAGCTGATGCGTCTAGCGCGAAGCCTAGGGAAGGAGCGAAGACCACCTGGTACTTGATCACCGTCCACAAGCTCGTTTGCTCACGCCCTTGAGGGACCGCTTTTTGCCGCTAAGCAGACTCCGACTCAGCAAGTCGTTAAGGTTCGATTGTCGACGGATCGGCATCGCCGACGCCAGAGCGGTAAACACGCGGCGAGACGATCTATTCCTGCAGCGTATCTGTGCTCGCTGCGCGTTCATCTGGGGATTCCGGGCTTAATTCAGATGGGGCAATACCGAGGGGGAAACATGACCGACACATCAGTTCCAGCGCCTTATGGCAAAGTGACACCCTATCTCTGCATCGCAGGCGCAGCGAAAGCGCTTGATTTCTACAATAGCGCATTCGGCGCCAAGGAGCGCGTGCGCATCGAACTCCCCAATGGTCTCATTGCCCATGCTGAGATCATGATCGGCGATTCGATCGTCATGCTCTCCGATGTCTATCAAGAGAGCGGGTTAGCGTCGCCGAGAACGCTCGGCGGTTCGTCTGTCAGCCTAAATGTCTATGTGCCCGACGTTGATTCAATCTTCATCAAGGCAATCGAAGCCGGCGCAACCAAGGTCTGTGGTCTGCAGAATAGGTTCTACGGCGATCGTAGCGGAACAGTGCGCGATCCTTTCGGTCACGTCTGGGCGTTCGCGACGCGCAAGGAAGAGATCACCGTCGACGAGCTCAAGCGCCGCGCGCTGGATATCTACTCTTCCTTGAACGCCGCGCCCGCAAAAGCAGGAACGCGGTAGTCGGCGGCCTCACGGCGAGTGCGAGCAGCGCGTCGAAGAATTCGCCGGTCGCGCCTTTGATCAGGAATGAGCCCGGCAAAATGTCCAGCGTCAGGACCTTTGAGACAGATTGGGCGGATTGGAGTGGAAAAAAATTGGGGTCATCCGGGGTGTCAATCGGCTCGCAAAATTGACCCGTTATCGGCGTCCAACATTGGCTCTGACGCAGACTTGATGCAGGCTGCGATGAGTTCGCGCCAAAATCCGCGCGCTTCGAGTAGACGGATTTTTGCGCGCCCATACATCTGTCGCTTCACGAGTTTGAGCTTTGTGATCTGACCTCCGGTCTGTCCGTTCGACAAAGCGGATATGATTGCGGCGCGCACTGCAGCCCTGTCTTTTATTGCGCCGTTAGCCAAGGACGCGACGAGACTCAATTTTGCGTGCTCAATCCAGACGTCGAGCTCCGCATCATGCTTCTTTCGGATGATGGCGTGGAAAGCTGCGATGACGCTTCGCGCTTCGACGAGCAGCGGGACGCCGCTTTCTACGCCGCAATCGTTACGGATTCTGACTTGGAGAGCGTGTCGCGACCTGTCGTCATCAGCCGCGCAATGGTTCTGACGGAAGGGAAGCGGCGCAAGCTTGAAGTCTCAGCTTTCTCGGCCCGACGCCGCCGTCCAGCCCATTCGGAAACAACCCGCCAACATCCCCGGAGTCCCTCTTCAGACGCCGCCAAAGCTCGGGCCCGCTGTGAAGGCCTGCGGTCCATTGCGCGTTGAGCTTTGAGCCAGGGAAGATATGGCTCCAGCGAACTTTCGCGCGTTCGGAATACGTCTGAACGCTGGCCGCGCAAAATCCTGCGCACGAAACCCCGGCTATGGCCGGTCTCCCACACGATCTGCTTGATAGGCATTCCTTTTTTGGCGCGCGCAAGAATGGCGGCGTTTGCATATTCCCGCCGCAGATATCCCTCGTATTGAATAACCTCAGCGGCGGTGAGCAGATCCGGGTCGACGGTCGCCGCGCCAATTGCGGAGCGGATTTGACGCATCGACTTGCGAACGGCGTCGAGGAAGGCATGGCTGGCGTTCGCCATCAGATGCCAGCGATCGGCGACCTGCGTCGCCTGCGGTAACGCCTTGGTGGCGGCCAGCGAATAGGCGCGCCGCGGTCACGCGCGACAATGGCGATCTGTGGCTGAGCGGTCAGCCACGCCTGCGCGGTCGTGGGCTCCCTCTCGGGCCGAAGACGGATGGACCGTCGTCGTTCGAGATCGCAAATGATGGTGCCGTAACGCTGATTGCGCTTCCACGCCCAGTCATCGCTCCCGACTACAGTAGGCTTGGGGAATGGTGGACAGCCTCGCCGGCGAACGGCCCTCAACAAGGTGTCGTTGCTTACCGGCAGCATTAATCGGCGAGCGAAGTTGGCGGCAGGACGGCCGCCGAGGGCACGTCCCGGATGATGGACAAGGCAGTCCAGTCGCGCTGTCCGGCGAGCCGACGGTGCCAGAACATCGGCGCTAAAGCGCTCCGTGAAAATTGCGCGACGACAGGAAGTAGCGTCGCATCGGAACCGGCGCGCGATGACAATGAGCCGAACCTGTCGACCCGCCAATGGCAGATCGGCCAAACGCCGGAGATAGTGGCTGTGGACGCGCTCAGCGATCGTCGCGCAACCCGGGCATTGACTTGATTTGCTCGTGTGGCGAACCGTGATGACCGTGATCGCGCCATCTTGGACGGCATTTTCAACGTGGAAACCGGGTGGCACAAAGGCCGCGGGGCGCAGGCTGCGAGGCATGGCATTGATTCCTTCATGAAACCAACACGAGCCCGCGCCCGAACTTCAACAAATGTGATGGGTTGGAACGGCCCGATTGATCCGCAGCGGCTCGGAACTAACGTGGCCGTTGGAAGTAATTCGAATCAAAGGGGTCATTCCATGGATATCATCGCCACCATCGGGTTGGACTTGGCCAAGTCCGTCTTTCAGATTCACGCCATTGATTCTTCCGGTGACGTTATCGTGCGTCGCGCCTTGCGACGGGCAAAGTTGTTGGACTTCTTTCGAAAGCTGACGCCTTGTCTTGTCGGCATGGAGGCCTGTGCAAGCGCCCATTTCTGGGCTCGCCACATGCGAGCTTGCGGTCACGATGTTCGCATTATCCCGCCAATTTACGTCAAGGCCTACGTCAAACGCAGCAAGACCGATGCAGCCGATGCGGAAGCGATATGCGAGGCGGTGACGCGACCGACCATGCGCTTTGTCCCGATAAAGACTCCAGAGCAACAAGCGGCTGGCATGGTATTGAAAACCCACGACCTCCTCGTTCGCCAGCGAAGTCAGACGGCAAATGCTTTTCGCGCGCATATGTCGGAACTAGGCGTTGTCGCCGCCGCAGGGATGGCGAGTCTTGCAAAGCTTGCAGGGGCGATTCGCGATCCAGAGTATCGCGATATTCCCGACTTTGCGCGTCAGGCTCTCCTGGAAATGGTCCAGCAAATCGATACTCTCTCCGTCAGGATCGAACGCCTTGATCGCGATATCCTGACATGCGTGAAGGAAGACGAAACTGCCCGACGTCTGACCACCATCCCGGGCGTTGGGCCAATTATCGCCGCCACTGTCCGAGCCGCGGTGCATGATGCTCATGGCTTCCGAACGGGGCGTGATTTCGCCGCCTGGACAGGATTGGCGCCAAGAGCACACTCTAGCGGCGGCAAGGAGCGGCTCGGATCTATCTCGAAACGCGGCAACCGGCAGCTCAGAACGCTTCTGATTGTCGGAGCAACGTCCATAATCAAACTGGGCAAGCGTGGCGTGAAGCTGCCCCGGTGGCTAACAGGCCTCATCTTGCGCAAGCCTTACAAACTTGTTGCGGTCGCATTGGCCAACAAGATGGCAAGGATCATCTGGGCGCTGCTAACGAAAGGCGGCGTCTACAAAAAGTCGCCAGTTGCCATCGCGGCCTGACCAAACATAGGTTTCCGACAGGAAGCTGTCGGCCAAGCGCAAAGGTGCCGAGATAGAGATGAACCACAAGGGACGCCATCCCGGTGTCGGCCAGACCGTCTGACTCACTGCGCCTCGAGCGCGTAAAATTGATTAGAGTCGCCGATATCGCGCAAACTCATCGTGGCCAGCGGTCCAATGCCCGCACACAAAGGCCGGACATATGACTGCACCGTCCCGCGGAGTTCAGTTCTCACAAAGCACCTTGCCAATCGGGCCGTTCCACATATTGAGTCAGAGCCAAATTTGCACGCCGAAACACACATATGCCCGTTGCGCGGTCTCGATCATCTTGCGCTCTCCCGCGCGGATCTCGACATTGCCGATCCCCGCGCAGTCGAGGAGGTGCTGGCGGCCGTTCGACCGTGGGCCGTTGTCAATGCGGCGGGTTACGTGCGGGTTGCGGACGCCGCGCGAAAAAAGGCGCGCTGCATTCGAGGGAACGTATTGGAAGCTACATCATGCACGTCAAATGCTCCTGGAAGCAGTGGAGATCGTTGCGAACTGGAGCGAATACGGGATCAAGCTGGCCTTCGAAAAAGAACCGGATTATCTCTGCGGATGCGTCCGGGCCGCTTGAATCCGTGTGGGAAGCCTCCGCAGAACCACCCGACCAAGCATGGCCAAGGCCTTCCACTAACCAATGTTCTGCCTGGGGCGCACATCTTCCGTCGAAAATAGACGTGCGGACATACCTGCGCCCCCGTTGCTCGCCGACAAGCCGCGCGCTGGACGTTGAACTCATGTTCGAGACCTGGGCAAAAATCCTGTCCGAGTTAACCGGATGAACTTTCGAATCCGCGGTCCCGTGAAAAACTATTGTGCGCACCGCTTCGGCAGGGGCTGTCGAGTTATTCTTCTCCTGACCAATTACGTTTCCCCGCATCGCACTCAGCGCCGACTCCAAGTTTGAAGCGCAACCATAAGGCAGCCCGGAATGGATACCAGCAGCCGCATATAGCTCGGGATACGTGGAAGTCAGAATGGCGGCCATGGCGCCCCCGGACGACATTCCGGCAACGTAAATTCGCTCCGGGTCTATGTCGAAGTCCAACATCATTCGACGTGTTATTCCCGCGACAATCGAGGGTTCCCCGGAATCTCGACGCTGGTGTTCATGTTTATACCAGTTCCAGCACCTCATCCGGTTGGCGTCCAGCGCTTGGCAAGGATAGGCGACAACGAATCCATGTATCTCCGCGAGCAAGTTCATGCGAGTGCCAACTGCGAAATCTAGCGAGGTTTGGCCGCAGCCGTGCAGCATCACCACGAGAGCTGCCTTATCGGATCTATGGCTCGGAACGTAAACTAAGTATTCTCGTGCTCCGTGTTTACCTTCAAACGTTCGTGCGAAGTAGGCAGCGCCCTTTGCAATGGGGCTCCGTGGAAGTGAGCCCGGTACGCCCCGCGCGTCCTGATTTTCAGCGAGGAGCTCCAAAATATTTCTCAGCGGCCTCGTCTGAGCGTTCTCATACCCCGTCATTCTCAGTTGACTCCCGCGTCAGCTTGGAACAGCAGTGATTGCTCTTCCAAGGCTCAACGGCTTCGACGGAGACTTGTTCCTCCCAGAGAATTAGGCCCCCATTTTTTAGAGATTTACGCCGTCGGAGGCGACACTGTTCATAAGGTGAACGGCGGCGGTGAATGACGTTAACGTGATTGCAGGAGAAAGCCCAAGCGGCCGAGAGCCGCTTGGGCTTGGCGCGGTGGTTTCAGGGGTGGACGGCGGCGTGGGTTGTTGCCGCAGCAATTGTTTTCGTGCCACAGGCACCGCCGAGGGGTGCGGAGCCGACGCTGTTATAATACTCGGCATAATGAAGATAGCTCGCTAGGTGAGCCGAGGCGCGGGAACTTCCCGACGTAGGGCGGAAGCGTCTTGGCTCCGGTACTGCGCCGTTGAGCAGCACGCAATGAGCTTCGTCAACACCAACTGGCGCCGGCATAGCACGCCCGCAATCAATCAATGCCGCCGAGCTCTTGGAACGGATAACCTGGTCGAACTATGCCGCCGAGCCGTATGGCGATAAGGCGATCACCAAGCATGATCGCGCAAAGCCCATATGGGCTATCAGATGGCCGGAAGTGAGCTTCACGTGCGCTTCGCAACAACTCGGCTCTTTGCCAGATTCTAACGCCTTGATATTCCGTTCACGAAAATCACAGCGATGGAGAACAACACTATCCAGGACCCATGGCGCCGAGAGAAGGCCTCGGGCACGGCCGAGAAAACACGCTGCTCGCAGCAACTGTCGGCTAGCAGAACAACTCTCTCGCGAGCGTCGCTCCGCTGGAAAAAATGGCGACCTGCTCATGCCAATAGCGGCCGCCACCGCACGAATTATCCGTCGGACCATTCTCGCGGTGAGATGGTCCCGCAATGGGGCGCCGCCATTACGTTATCGAAGCGCAATCGGTCGGAATCAGCACTTTGAGGTGGGAGCTAACTCAAGCGATGATTGTCCGACATTGTCCTCTTGAGACGCCCTGAGGGGGCTCCCAGCGAAGCAATTTATGGCTCGAATCCTGCTGGCGGTCTGGTTCCAAACGGGAAGGATCAGATGATAACTACCAACGTTCGGGAACTCGGCTCATGTCAAAAAGACTTACTCGGTGGGCTTACGTAATTTAGCTGACTGCATTGATTCAGGCGGTCGTGCGAGGGCTGCGGAAGCGGCAGATATGCCGCTCGAAATTAGGCAGCCTTTCCAAAGGGTATTTAGGTATTGCACATTCCAGCACAGCGACTCCCCGAAGTAGCACAGAGACAGAGCTAAGAAAGCCAACGCAGCCCATATGAACCACTCGTGCAAAGCCATCGGGGTTCTCCTTCGCCGACAAACTCGGAGTGAAACCCGATACCCTGCGCGAATGTTCCATCCCTATTGTGCGCTATGCGTCGAGGATGGTTCGCATAAGCGCGCGTTTTTGCGTCGCAATCGCTCCAAGTATTCGTGCGGTCGACCGTCACCGGCCATCTTGAAAGACGAATACCATTAAGAACGGAATGATCGTAGATCGATGTATTTGTTGCAAGCGGCCAAGTGTCGGAATAGTGGAACAGCGGCCCTAGGGAGGCTGAAATCAAGACGGTGAATTCGACTGAAATGCCATCGAAGGCCGCACCAATGGCTACGTCACTAGCGAAGCGCGCAAAACATCTTGTTCATTTCTCAGAACGAGAAGCGCGAGAAGCGCGAGAGAGGAACGCTACTCCTGACGCGCACCCGCTTTAGGATCGTGCGCTTCCGGGTGCGTCTATCCCACGCTAGCGGACTGCGAAGCGTCGGCGTCGCCATACGTGAGCACTGTGACATAGGGCCCGGCCCGTTCACCGCTGGTGATCACTAGTCCTGTCGAGGGGATTATGCGCCTTAGGGTAAGCGATGCAGTACATAATTCCTGGAGCTGGTCGGCGTTGCTTCAAGT
Source organism: Methylocystis rosea SV97 (assembly GCF_000372845.1). Taxonomy (GTDB): domain Bacteria; phylum Pseudomonadota; class Alphaproteobacteria; order Rhizobiales; family Beijerinckiaceae; genus Methylocystis; species Methylocystis rosea. The sequence continues at coordinate 23,977 of NZ_KB889964.1, read as the reverse complement.
GCGGCTTTCGAACGCGGCGATCCCAGTTCTCGCCGGAACCGAACGGAGCTCCATATGTTCGGATTTGGAGCCGGTGTGGCCCCTAGGGAGCATGAATACCCATGAAAGCCCTCGTCTGGCACGGGAAGGAAAGACATCCGCTGCGACAGCGTTTCGGACCCAGAGATCGAGGATCCCCGGGACGCTATCGTCAAGGTCACTAGCTGCGCGATCTGCGAGTCTGACCTTCATCTCTTTCATAATTTAATTCCAGCCATGCTCCCCGGGGACATCATGGGTCATGAGATGATGGGGGAAGTCGTCGAAACCGGCTCTGGGGTGAATGGCCGTCTCAAGAAGGGTGACCGTATTGTCATACCCTTCACCATCACTTGCAGTGAATGCGATCAGCGCAAACGCGGAAACTTTTCCGTTTGCGAGAGAAGCAACCGCAACAAGAAGCTTGCCGACAAGGTTTTTGGGCACACGACAGCGGGGCTGTTCGGCCACCCATTTGACCGGAGGCTATCCCGGCGGGCAGGCGGAATACATCCGCGTTCCCTTCGCCGACGCGACCCATATTAAAGTCCCAGAAAGTCTTACGGACGAGCAGGTGCTTTTCCTCGGCGACATTTTCCCAACCGGGTGGCAAGCCGCCGTCCAATGCGACATTCAAGCCACCGACACCGTCGCTATTTGGGGCTGCGGCCCTGTGGGGCAGATGGCGATCCGCAGCGCCGTGCTGCTCGGCGCAAAGCAGGTCGTCGCAATCGACCACCTGCCGGAGCGGCTGGAAATGGCGGAGGCTGGCGGCGCCCTCGTGATCAATTTTGCCGAGCAGAGCGTCGTCGAGCGGTTGCGGGAGCTGACGGACGGCAAGGGCCCGGAGAAATGCATTGATGCGGTCGGCACCGAGAGCCATGTCAACCTGTCGCAGCCCGATACGATTATCGACCGCGCCAAACAGATAATGATGCTTGAAAACGATCGCCCGCATGTGCTGCGCGAGATGATATACGTCTGCCGCCCGGCAGGCACCATCTCCGGGCGTCTATAGCGGGCTCGTGGACAAGATCCCCATGGGTCCCGCGATGAACAAGGGGCTGACCTTCCGCATGGGCCAAACCCATGTGATCGGTGGACTGACGAGCTTTTGCACCGAATAGAAGATGGGCAAATCGATCCGTCCTTCGTCATCACCCACACGGCGTCGCTGGAAGACGGACCGAGCTTGTACAATACATTCGGAAATAAGCAGGACCGCTGCATAAAAGTCGTTCTAAGGCCGTGAGCTGAGAGGGATAATGACGTATTTCACAGGTCTGTCGAACATCGCCCGCTCCGAAGGCGACCCAAAAGTTTTGAGTTCCGGTCACAGCTCTTTGACGGGAGCGCATCGCTTGGCTCACGCGCTCGGCTGGTTCAGTATCGGCCTCGGTCTGACTGAACTGTTCGCCCCTCAGCTGGTGACCAGGACACTCGGAGTCCGCGGGAAGGAAACGCTGGTGCGCGCATATGGCCTGCGTGAAATTGGATCAGGGGTACTGTCGCTCTCAGTCGACAAGGCCGTGGGTTTGCAGAGCCGCTTGGCGGGCGACGCTGTCGATCTCGCGACGCTCGCAGCGTTCGCGCCCAGAAGTTCCAGGCCACGCGCTATTGCTCCGGCTTTGATGGCCCTCGCCGGGGTCACGCTTCTCGATCTCTTCGGGGCTTTTGGTCGTCGGGAAACGAAGGCCGGACCGAGGGCGAAGGCGAAGGGCGCGGGTATGGCCAGCGTAGCGGTTTTCCGAAAAGCCTGAAGCAAGCGCGCGGCGCGGCACTATTTCTTGAGCCCCGGACATGCGCGCGGCGCCCCTCTTGGAAGACAGAAGAAGCCAGGGCCAGCCCCGCGTTTAGCTGGCCAGGGCAGCAGCGCATGAAAAAAGCTGGCCCGGGGCCCGAGACGAGCGCGCGGGGCGTTAAAGTTGGGGACCGTCGTAGGCGCCTTCGACCTCGTAGCTCCGGGCGCAGCCAAAGCGGTGGATCGGCTTGCCGGGATGCATATTGATTGCGCTCAACGACGGGATGGCCGCTTTACGCATCAGCAGAAAAAAGCCTCGCCTTCTGAGCGGGGCTTTTCGAGGGCGCGCGACTTTCAGTTACGTGACACCCAAGTATCAACTTCTTTCTTTGCTTCCTCCTGCGTGTATCCATACTTTTGCTGAAGCATCCCTTCCAAACTTTCCCGCTTGCCGTTGATCTGGACAAGCTCGTCATCCGTAAGACGACCCCATTGCTCTTTGACCTTACCTGAAAACTGTTTCCAGCCTCCGGAGATAACACTCCAATTGGGGATGGACTGACGCACGGCAGGCTCTCGGCCTTGGGAAGCGCGCTCCGGCTCCTGGGGAGTGTACCCCGGCATGCCAACGACATTGGGCGGCGCCCATTTTTGCGTATCGGCGGCGAAGCACGCCGTGCTGAAGGCAAAGGCGCCGCCGATAACTAAAAGCGCGCCACGAGGAACATGAATTACCGACATAATGGTTCTCCCTAGCTGACCGAGGGTAAACCAGCTGGAATTTAAAATTGTTCCGACCAGGCTCGCCGATCTGATCGGCCCGGGGTAGGGGTGAACCCGAGGGTAGTTGCAAGAGCGCTGTATCTTCGCGGTTACCTGTCTGGCATGGGCGACGACGGAATAGTCACTTATCGTTTGGGCTGAACATTCTTGCGTTCAGCATCCTCAAAAGCCACTGCATCTCTTCCGTTAGCGGCTCGTGCGGGGCGTTGGAAAAGTTTTCCCTCAGAAGGTTTCCAATCGAGATCAACTGGCTCAGATTGTCTGTTATAAGTTTAGCCTGCGCCTGTTCTTGTTTTTCATTACGCCGCATGAGAATGACCTCGCGTTAGAAACGTAAGAACGTTTATTAATCCAACTATGTTCCTCATTTATATTATCTTAACAGCAATAGCAGCGCAGGTTTTGCAATAAGATATTTTCTTCATAACGAAGTCTCAGCTTAGAACTAATTTATTTGGAATAATAACGGCAGCTGCGATACAGATGCCGAGAAGAAGGTATGTGAGCAGCAGTAGCAGCGTGACGTGACACGTCGCGAGTCTTTGAGTTTTGCGCAAAGGTTTTCGAATTTGTGCCCTCACGGCTTTAAGGCTTCAGTTGGCGAACTGCAGTCCTTCCAGCTTCCGCTCGAAAAGATCGGCCACGCTTCCCGCTCCTCGTCGACGGCCACCAAAATATCGACCGCGCAACAGCCTACAGCCGTGATGCCGTTCGAGGCGTCTCGCAGGGGGAAAAAACCCGGTCATTCACTGCCCCTAACAGCGTCGGAGCCTTCGGAAGCTCCACATTCCGCAAAGCGGTCCCCGTTGATTAAAATCTCTGCCACGATCTTTGCTAGAGAACTGGCGCTGTTTGCAATTCTGCGACCGTGCGACGGATTTTTTCCCTTCGCCGCGCGCGCGCTGATGCCGGTTGAACTCGTCGTTGATGCGCGAGTCGAAAAACGCGAGCCCAATAGGCGCGCTTCAGAGAAGCGCATCCAACTCAAGAGTTCGAGCGAGGGAGGCGTTCATTCGCGACACGGAGCTGATACTCAGCGCTTTTGGCGCATAACAAAGCCGTGACCGTAGCGACCAGCACCGGCGCTTCCGCAGGCTCCACCAAATACGCATTGGCGCCCGCCTCGAGAGCAGACATCCATGACGATGATGTCGGGCCGCTTGCGCTTGATCTCTCGACACACGTCCGTGCCCAGAATGTCGGGTAGCATCGCCTCGAGAATGACGAGGTCCGTCTGGCGCGAGGCGACGAAGGCGGGCGTCTCCTCGCCGCCGCTCGGCTAACTGACCGACCAGCCCGCCTTTTGCAGCGCCCGCACCTTGGCGTAGCGCGCTTCGGCGATATCGTCGACGACCAGCAGACAGGCGTTATCGACCTTCATGGCTGAACTCCCCGCCCAGCGCCTCAGCTACGACCGCCGATGGACCCAGGACGATGCCTGCGCGGCGGCCTTTCCAGGCACTTCACAAGGTGAACAGCGCTTCCTTCATAATCGTTTCGGCACATGATTGATCCGGGCGATAAGTACCGGCGAAGCTCTGAAGGTCAAAATCCGGCGCGCCGCGATTGGCGCCGGCGTCTTCGTCTTCGGATTGCGGCCGATCCTAGCGCTCTTGTTGCGCACCTTGAACGCCCCGAAACCTCGCAGTTTGACGGGTTCGCAGTTCACTAGCGCCGAGGCGATCTCCTCCAGAACGAGATCGACGATATTGCGGGCCTCGCGTCGCGCCATGCCGCCACAACAGGCATAAACAGCCGCCCGGAGGTCAGCGCGCGTAACTGCGCTTTTGTGCACCGTTTCCATTCACTCCTCATCAAGCGCAGAATAACCCCTACGTCGCCGACTGGCTCAAACTTGGGGAGCAGCTACGCGAAACCGCTAGCGCGCCGAGGTGGACTCCGGCGAATGCGGAACGTCGAAAAATCGGCGCCGGGAGCGCGCCCGCCGTAATCGCCGGCGGCTCCCCCGCGCACGGCCATCGCAAATCGTACTCGATTTTTAAAAGACGCAAAGTCAAAAAAAGCGCGTCCTGATTCTTGTGAAGGTGAGGCACGACAGCAAGGCGAGCTCCGCTCGCAAGGCCGGTATAGCGCAGCCCGAAACGCGCCCAACAACCCTTTCTCCTTAATAGCCTCCCGACAAGCCGCGACAGCTAACCATTCCAGGTTTTATGAAGGGGAATCTTCTCGGGCATCGCATCCCAGTCGACCGCCTCAGACCCGGCGATCACGTCCACACTCCTCTCTTCACCCGAAGCAACGCCTCGCGTCAGTTTATACGGTGCCGAACGAGTATCTGTTTACAGATCCAAGGCTTGATCTTCGGGCGCGCTCGGATTTGATCCTGAAGGATAAACGCCTTTAAGAACTTCGTTGAAATGACGATTGACAAGCTCATTGCAGTCGCATGCCGTGTGCCGGAGGCCTTCCTCATCTAGAACAATGAAGCGTCCGTATCCGATGTCGATCAACCGGCGATCCTTAAGCGTCCTTATAACCCTGGCCACATAGCTGCGCCCGACTCCGAGCATTCCGGACAACTGTTCTTGCGTCATCGCAATTGTCGGGTCGTTTGTGCGATCCATCGCCGCTAGAAGCCATTTCGCCGCACGCTTTTCGATCGAATGCGTCGCATTGCACGCCACGCTCTGGAACACCTGCGCCAAGAGGCAATCAGCGTAACGGGCGAACAACTGCCGGAGTGTCAACGATTGCGTCTTCGCCTTTTCCAGTTCGCAACACTCCAATCGGAGCGCGGGGCCTTCAAAATGAACGACCGTTCTCGCATAGGCTGGCAACCGTCCATGGCTAACGATTCCTCCTAGCGCCCCCTCGCGTCCTATTAACGCTGCCTCGACGTCCTTGCCGTTTTCTAGAGGAATGATGAAAGACAGCAAAGTCGATCCGCAGGGGAAATAGACGTGGCGAATATCGTCGCCGGGCTGATATAAAACCTGCCGAGGAGCAAGTTGCACCTTTTCGAATTTTGGGGACAGGAGGGCAAGGTCCGCAGGATGCAACGCCCTTAAAAGATTGCTTCTGAGCGACAGGCTTCGGGATTGCGCATCAGGAGGAAGAAATTGCACGCGCGGGATCTCCCTCAAACAGGTCCTTAGAGCACGCAACCCTGTGTTGTCTAGAACGAGAAATTCAGTATTTCATCTGTAGCCCCTGTAGCAACTGTTCACAAGTGAACAGACTCGGCTTTGGTTTTCATATAGCAAATTCTTCCGAGCCTAGGTTCTCCGGCGCCCCCCGAGATCCTCCGTGCACCGAGCCGTCTGCAAAAAAAGTGCATCCATTTTCCCTCCGCGGCTGAAATTGCAATCGGAGCCAAATTACTCAATCGTGCCAGTCATTCGAGGAAGAATCATGCCTGCAAACTTTGACGCGCTCGCGAGCGCTATCGAACAGAGCGAGAAAGACCTGCTTCGCCGATGGATCGCGGCGCTGACCGCGGCGGGCGCCACGCGCAGCGGTCAGACGTCCGATAAGGATTTGAAGGACGCCTGCGGGCGATTCCTAAACGAGCTGCGCAATGCCATTAAAAATGGCGCCGGCGAAGATATCTCCAGCGAACAGTGGCAAAACGCGCGTGAGGTGCTCGAAGAGATTTCGACGGCCCGAGCGCTGCGCGGATACAGTCCCGTCGAGACCGCGCTATTCGTGTTCTCGCTGAAAGAGCCGCTTTTTGATCTCCTGCGGCAAACTCTAGCGCGCGAAGAGCGCCTAGCCGACGTGCTGGTCGCCTCGGGGGGGCTTCTCGATCGCCTCGGCTTATTTACCACCGAGGTTTATCAGAAGAGCCGCGAAGAGGTCATCAAACGTCAACAGGACGAATTATTGGAGCTGTCGACTCCGGTCATCCAGCTTTGGGACAAGATTCTCGCGCTGCCGCTCATAGGCACACTCGATAGCGCCCGCACGCAGACCGTGATGGAGAATCTTCTACAAATGATCGTCGACGCGGAGGCGGAAATCGCCATCATCGATATCACGGGAGTGCCGGCCGTCGATACGTTGGTCGCGCAGCATTTGATCAAGACGGTGGCGGCGGCGCGGCTGATGGGCGCAGATTGCATCATCAGCGGCATCCGTCCGCAAATCGCCCAGACGATCGTCCATCTGGGACTCGATCTTCAGGTGGTCTCCAAAGCGACGATGGCGGATGCCCTGTCGCTGGCATTGAAAAAGACGGGTCAGAAGGTGGAACGCATAGCGGCGCGAGGCTGATGCGGTGGACAAGATCCCGATCCTCAAAGTTGGCAAGTGCCTTCTCGTCACAATTCACATCGACATGCATGACCGCCTTGCCATGGCGCTGCAGGACGATCTCACCAACGCGATTGTTTCCACCAGGGCCAAGGGCGTGTTGATTGACGTTTCCGCGCTCGAGATCGTCGATTCCTTCATTGGCCGCATGCTGAGCAACATAGCCAGCGCATCACGGGTGCTTGACGCCGTCACCATTGTCGTGGGCATGCGGCCGCACGTCGCGATCACCCTCGTCGAGCTGGGCGTTCAGCTGAGCGGCATTCAGACCGCCCGCAACGTTGATAAAGGTCTGGAGACGATCAACAGGCTGATTGAGCAGTCAGAGTCGACCGATGCTGACGGAGACGATTGAAACCGTTCCGATTCGAAGCTCGGAAGACATTGTTCGCGTAAGGCAGAAAGTCCGCTTTCACGCTGACGCAATGGGCATGAGCCTTATCGATCAGACCAAAATCATTACCGCCGCGAGCGAAATCGCACGAAACACCTTCGAGTATGGCGGAGGCGGCGAGCTGCTTTTGGAAATCCTTCGCGACGGCGCGCGCCGAGGATTGCGAGTGACGTTTTCAGACGAAGGTCCCGGCATCGCGGACATTGAGCAGGCGATGAGCGATCATTTCACGACGGGCGGGGGGCTGGGGCTAGGTTTGGGAGGCGCAAAGCGGCTCGTCAACGAGTTCGACATAAAATCGCAGCCGGGCGAGGGAACCCGCATCTCGCTCATTCGTTGGAAATAACATGCTGCTGCCGGTGGATGATCCTTCGCGAGTCGCGGAAGTGCGCAGGGCGGCGACGCAATTGGCGTTGTCACAAGATTTTCCGGAGGAAGCGGTCGGCAGAATAGCAATCGTCGCCACTGAACTCGCGACTAACATCCTCAAACACGCGGGAAAGGGCGAGTTTTCCATCAATCTCTTCGACGATGCCGACGGGCAGGGCGTCGAGCTGATGGCGCTAGATCGCGGGCCCGGGCTCGTCGATGTCGCAAAATGTTTAGGCGATGGATACTCGACCTTTGGCAGTCGCGGCTCGGGACTGGGAGCTGCGCAGCGCCTCTCTAGTGTCTTCGGCATCTACTCGAAGCCTTCCATGGGCGCAGCGGTTCTGGCGCGTTTTCGCAGGAACGGCGCAGCGTCGAAGACCCAATTCGTGACGGGCTCAGTCGTGGTGACATGTCCGGGGGAATCCATCTGCGGCGACGCATGGACGGCCACCGAGAACGGAGGAAAGATCGACGTTCTCGTGGTGGACGGAACGGGACACGGACCCTTTGCGTCTGAAGCGGGGGCGCGCGCCCTCTCTACGTTCTCCTCTTGCAAGAACCAGACGGTTGCGCAGCATGTCGAGCGGATTCATCAGGGCCTTCGGCCGACCAGAGGCGCAGCCGTAGGTCTTGCGCGTTTGACCGTCGCGAGCGGCCAGGTGGAATTCTGCGGCGTGGGAAACATTTCGGGCGCGATCATCGGCGCAGCTGAAGCTCGGAGCCTCGTATCCTATAACGGTATGGCCGGCAACGGGACCCCGACCATCCGTACTTTTCAGTATAGCCTGGCACCGGGTGGTGTTATCATTCTGCACAGCGACGGCTTGTCCGCGCGCTGGAACGTCGCACAGTATCCCGGTCTTTTCGGGGCGCATCCGGCGCTTATCGCAGGAGTGCTGGCGCGGGATTATCGTCGGGGCCGAGACGACGCCACCGTGGTCGTGTTGCGCGCCTTGGGGTAAGTGGTAATGCTTCGCATTTTGTCAGTGTCTTTGAAGGCCGAGCCGGACATCGTCTTTGCGCGCCAGCGCGCGCGCCAGCTTGCCGGACTGCTTGGATTCGACCGGCAGGATCAGACCCGCATCGCGACGGCGGTGTCCGAGATCGCGCGCAACGCCGTTGAATATGGCGGCGGCGGGTGCGTCAAGTTTTCGCTGGCGGGTTCTACGTCGCCGCAACTGTTCCAGGCGACCATCTCGGACGAAGGCGCCGGGATCGCCAACCTTGAAGAAGTCCTTGCCGGGCGCCATCGCTCCACCACGGGCATGGGCGTCGGGCTGATCGGCGCGCGTCGGCTTGTGGATCAGTTTTCCATCCAGTCGTCCAGTTCAGGCACCGTTGTGGCTCTCAAAAAGCTGCTGCCTGGAACGGCCAAGGTGTTTTCCCATTCTGATCTTGCGGACATTTCCGATCGCCTGCTGAGGGAAGACGCCAACGACCCAATGATCGAGCTGCGTCGGCAGAATCAGGAGCTGATTTTCAGTCTGGAGGAGGTCGAACGGCAGCGCAAGGAACTGGCTTCACTGAACGAGGAATTACACGACACGAACCGCGGGGTGGTCGCTCTTTATTCCGATCTCGACGAAAAGGCGGAGCATCTGCGGCGCGCGGACAGCCTCAAATCTCGCTTTCTTTCCAACATGACTCACGAGTTCAGGACGCCGCTCAACTCGATATTGGCGCTGACCCACCTGCTACTCGATCGCTGCGACGGCGAGCTCATGCCTGAGCAGGAGCGCCAAATTTCGTTCATCCGAAAATCGGCGGAGAACCTGACCGAACTCGTTAATGACCTTCTCGATCTCGCCAAAGTCGAGGCCGGCCGGATCGAGATTAGGCCCGTCGAATTCCGGATTGGCGATCTCTTCGGCGCCTTGCGCGGCATGCTGCGGCCGCTGCTTGTTGGAGACAAGGTCAACCTCATATTCGAGGACGCATCGTCACTGCCGGCGATGTATAGCGATGAAGCCAAGATTTCGCAGGTGCTGCGCAACCTGATTTCAAACGCGCTGAAATTCACCGAGGCAGGGGAAATTCGCGTCAGGGCCTCACTATCTGAGGGGTGTTTCACTTTCACGGTTAAGGACGACGGCATTGGCATCGCCTCAGAGCATCATGAGCTCATTTTTCAGGAGTTCTCACAGCTTGACGGCCCCATTCAGCGCAGAGTGAGGGGCACGGGACTGGGGCTCCCCTTGTCGAAACGGCTGTGCAAGCTTTTGTGCGGCGATATCCACGTCGACAGCGTGGTGGGCAAGGGATCGACCTTCTCGTTTACGCTGCCGGCAGCATACGCTGGCCCCATGGTGGACCTTGCCGAGCCTTTGATCGAGCCGCCGCCGGAAGACGAGCGTATTCCGGTTCTTGCGGTCGAAGACGACCCTGCGGACATGATGGTCTATGAGGTCACCCTGCGCCACTCTCCTTACAGGCTCATCGGCGCGCGAACCTTGAAGGAGGCGCGGCGGAAAATTCAGGACGTCAAGCCTCGCGCGATTATTCTCGATCTCGTGCTTGGAGGCACGGACACTTGGGCGCTGCTGGCCGATCTCAAGGGCGCGTCGGAGTCGCAGGGGATTCCCGTTCTTGTCGTCTCCACGATGGAGGACCGCGCGAAAGCGGCGCGGCTCGGCGCTGACGGCTATGGAATAAAGCCCATTGAACGCGCCTGGCTCCTCGCCAAGCTGCACGAATTGATCGACGAGACAGAAGCAAAGCGCGTCCTTCTGATCGACGACGACGAAGCCTCGCGTTATATCATTCGGCGGTGTCTCGCAGACGAGCCCTACGTTCTCAGCGAAGCCGCGACGGGCGAAGCCGGGCTGGAGAGCGCCGCCAAACAGCCCCCGGATCTGGTGTTGCTCGACCTCAAATTACCAGGCATCAGCGGCTTCGATGTGCTCGAGCGGCTAACGGATAATCCAAAAACAGCGCAGGTCCCGATCGTGGTCGTCACGGCCACAGCTTTGAATGAGCAGGATCTGGGACGCCTCGGCAGCGCCAAGCAAGTCATTGCCAAAAGCGGGCTGTCGAAAGAGGCGCTCGCTCCTGTGGTGGCTGAGGCGCTCGGCGCGGGAGCCCAGACATGAATGTCGAAAGCGCCCGTCTGTTGGTCGTCGACGACGTTGCCGAGGCGCGCTACGCCAAGGTGCGGGCGCTGCAAAAAGCGGGCTGGTCAGTCAGTGAAACGAGCAGCGGCGAGGAGACGCTCGCCTTCGTCGCCTCGCGCCCGACGGACCTCGTCGTTCTCGATACGATGCTGCCCGACATTTTGGGCACGGAAGTGTGCCGTGAGATCAAGCGATCCCGGCCCGACATCATGGTGCTGCAGACCTCGGCCACCTTTATTGGGCCTGACGCCAAGGTAACGGCGCTGGACGCGGGCGCCGATGCATATTTGGTGGAGCCTGCGGAAGCGCCGGTGCTGGTCGCCACGGTCAGGGCCTTGCTACGCGCAAAAAGCGCTGAGGATCAGCTGCGTGTTGCGAATGAACGCCTTCTGGCTCGAACCCTCGAGTTGGAAGCGCTGCTCTGTAGCGCGCCCATTGGGCTCGCGTTTTTCGACAAAGCGGGCCGCTGCACGCGCATCAACGATGAGTTCGCCGGCGTCATCGCGCTCAAGGCGAAGGGCCACATCGGCCACACGATCAGGGAAATCTTTCCAAACAACGCCAGTTCTCTTGAAAATTCTCTCGGCGAGGTATTCTCAAAAGGAGCTTCTTTGCGGCATGTGGAGCTTTCCGAGCACTCCAGCGCCGGCGACCGGCACTGGTTGGCGGGGTTTTTCCCCGTGCGAGACGCCTCGAACGACATCGCGGCTGTAGGCTGTTGGGCGCTCGATATTTCGGACCGGAAGAGGGCTGAAGAGCACAAAGAACTGCTGATCCATGAACTCGACCACCGGGTGAAAAATACACTGACAATCGTGCAGTCCATCGCCTCACAGACATTTAGAGGCGCCCAAGTCGATCAGAAAAAGGTCGACGACTTCGCAAGCAGGCTCTGCGCGCTTTCCGAAACGCACGATGTCTTGACGCGCGGCAGCTGGAGGGCTGCGGATCTTCGAGAGCTCGTGGTCAAGGCGGCGCAGATTCATGGAGCGGCCGACAGATTCAGCCTGGAAGGTCCCGATCTGCAACTCAAGCCTAAAGCTGCGTTAGCGCTCGCGATGGGATTGCATGAACTTTGCACAAACGCGCTCAAATACGGAGCTCTATCGAGCAGTGAGGGGCAGGTAAACATTTGCTGGAGCATCGAACGTGAAAATGGCCTGCCGCGGTTAAGCTTGATTTGGAAAGAAACGGGAGGGCCCCTCGTCGAGCCGCCGGCGCATCGCGGATTCGGCTCGAAGCTGCTCGAGAGGTCGCTCGCCAGCGACTTAAAGGGAACAATATCCCTCGACTTTTCCTCCGATGGCGTTACCTGCGCAATCAGCGCCCCTGTCGACTTCGAGTGAGAGATGACGGACTCAGCCATAAAGATTCGAGTATTGATGGTTGAGGACGAAGCCTCGTAGGGCTTCTGCTTGAAGCATCCTGAGCGAGCTTGGATTTGAGATCGCCGGGCAAGCGCGGTGCATTGAAGAAGCGCTGCAACTGGCGGCGGAAGCCGACTATGGACTCGCAATTTTGGATGTTAATCTCAACGGCGTGGCGAGCTTTCCGGCTGCCCAGATCGTACGGGACCGAAGGATTCCGCTTGTTTTCGCAACCGGATATCAACAGTCAAATTTTCAACTGTCCTTCGAAGGCGCGCCGAGCGTGCAAAAGCCGTTTAGCAGGGTTGCGTTAGGCGCCGCGATCGCGGCCGCGTTAAGTAGTAGAGCGCTCGATTCAGTTCAGTCTTAGGACCGCGCGGTAACGACCGCGCTTCTCGTCCCGCGCCATCGCGATCGACGTAATCGACCGCTCCCCCAATGTCTGGCGGCTGGCGGCGGCGCCTTTGATGGACGAGAGGGTCGGGATGGGCTGCTATCTCATAACATTACTTTATCGATACCGCTCAAACCCACCCAATCACCGTGAAGGATGCCGCGCTTTTGCGATCGAGACCGGTTTCGGCGCGCAGATTTGGCGATCTCCCGACGCCCCGACAAAATCGAGACGCCCCGCGTTCAGCAAAATCCGGCAGAGATCCACTCAAAATCCACGGGGAGCTGTCCAAACAATTGGGCCAGCTCTTGCGTGCGTCGTCACGAACATGGACCCAGCACCGGCCGGTGTCGGTCTTGCCTTTCGCGAGCACGGGCACGGTCGGCGAGTAGGGGTTTTTCACCCTCTACGTCTTCCAGAACCGGGCGTGAGACTCTCGCCTCACCCGGCTCCCATCAGGCCAGCCTGCCGCTTGCGCCGAGTTGCCAGTGCACGAACAATCGTGAGTTTTCGCGCGCGATCTTTTCGAGGAATGCACGCCGTTTCGGCGGAGCCGGGTTCGCCGGCCGCGATCTTCTACTACTCGCGTGATCGTCGCGGCGAACATCCACAAAGCCATCTGGAGGGATACTCGGGCATCTTGCAAGCGGACGCGTACGACGGTTTCAACAAGCTGTATCTCGCCGACCGCACCCCCGGCCCGATCCGCGAGGCGACGTGCTGAAGCCACGCGCGACGGCCGTTCTTCGCCATGGCCGACATCGAGGCGAACGCGCGTCGCAAGGCGGCGGTAAAAAAGGGAAAGCCGCTCTCGCCGATTGCTATGGAAATCGTGCGCCGCATCGACGCGCTGTTCGCGATCGCACGATCAATGGCAAGAGTTCCGAGGAACGCCTTGCTGTTCGTCGCGACGTGAGCCGGCCGCTGGTCGACACGCTCGGGATTTACATGCGAGAGCAGTTCGCGAAGCTGTCACGCGGACACGACCTCGCCCAAGCGATGCAATACATGCTCAACGCCGGTCATCGCGCGCAAGGCGAATGCCAAACCGTAATTCGTCGCCGCGACGCTCTACAGGGCCCGCGCACGTAAGCGGCATGGGACGCATCAATTCCAGCGTGTCGCCCGACGCTGCTGCTGATTCCGCTTGATGGCGCCCCCTAAAACGAGATGAAGGCGCCCACTCGTTACGGAATGATGGCGCCCCCCAATTCCGAGATGATCCCGCCCCCCTGCGACGGAATGATCCCGCCCGGGTGATTTCGTGCAGTGGCGGTCGCCGCCGTTGGCCTGATCAAGTCGCTCCTTTGGCAATCCAAGGGGAGCGATTCATGCCAGCGGAGCGGATTACGATGCGCCAGGCGCGCGAGATTATTCGGCTGAAGGCCGCGTCGGTTTCAGCGCACGAGATTTCCCGGCGTCTCGGCATGCCGCGTTCGACGGTTCGGGAAGCGCTCGAACGCGCGGAGGGCGCCGGGCTCTCCTGGCCGCTGCCGGAGGGAATGAACGACGACGCGCTGGAGGCGGCGCTTTACGCCAACCGGCGCAGCAAGCGCGGTCACCGGCGCGTCGAAGAGCCGGACTGGGCAAACGTGCATCGCGAGCTGAAGCGCAAGCATGTCACCCTGACGATCCTGTGAGACGAATACATCGCCGAGAACCCCGGCGGCTATCGCTATTCGCGCTTTTGCGAGCTGTATCGCGCCTTCGAGAAAACGCTGTCGGTGACCATGCGGCAGACCCACGCCGCCGGCGAGCGCCTGTTCGTCGATTAGGCCGGCGACGGCGTTCCCGTCGTCGTCGACAGGCTCACCGGCGAAGTGCGCATGGGGCAGATATTCGTCGCGGTGCTGGGCGCGTCGAGCCTCACATTCGCGAGAGCGAGCTGGACGCAGACGCTTCCTGACTGGATCGACGCCCATGTCGGCGCGCTTGAGGCGATCGGCGGCGTTCCGCAGCTCATCGTGCCGGACAACGCCAAGACCGCCATCGTCAAAGCCTGCTTCTACGATCCACAGGTCAACCGCACCTACGCCGACATGGCGGCGCATTACGGCGCCGCGCTTTTGCCGGCCCGGCCCAGAAAACCGCGCGACAAGGCGAAGGTGGAATCGGCGGTGCTGATCGTCGAACGCTGGCTGCTCGGCAGGCTGCGTCGCGAAACCTTCTACAGCCTTGCGGAGGTCAACGCCGCCATCGACGGGATGCTGAAAACTCTCAACGAGGAGCGCCCCATCCGCCGGCTCGGCGTCACCCGTCGCCAATTGTTCGACGAGATCGACCGCCCGGCGTTGAAGGCGCTTCCAGTCGAGCCTTACGAATATTGCGAATGGCGCCTGCACCGCGTCGGCATCGATTATCACGTCGAGATCGACGCGCATTATTACTCCGTGCCCTATCGCTTCGCCCGCGCCGAGGTCGAAGCGCGCCTGACCGTCCGCGGCGTTGAGATTTTTTATCGAGGCGAACGTATCGCCGTGCATCTGCGGATGAGCGGCAATCACAAGCACACGACGATCTCTGAGCACATGCCATCGAGCCACCGGCGCTACGCCGGCTGGACCATCGAGCGCATCCGTGAAGATGCGCGCAAAATCGGCCCCGCGGCCGCGGCGCTCTGCGAGCAGATTTTGGAGACGCGGCCCCATCCCGAGCAGGGCTATCGCGCTTGTCTGGGCATCGTCCGCCTTGTCGGCCCCTATGGGTCCGAGCGCGTCGAGGCCGCAGCGGAACGCGCCATCGAGATCGGCGCGAAGACCTACGGCTCGATCAAATCCATCCTCGACAACAAGCTCGATCGGAAGCCGGCGCCAAAGCGTGCCGCGGACGCGGCTCCGATCCTTCACCCCAATATCCGCGGCCCGCGCTACTATCATTAGGAGACAGCGACTTGCTTAAACATCCCACCCTCGACCAGCTTCACGTCCTCGGCCTTTACGGAATGGCCAAGGCCTTCGCCGAACTCGCAGAGACAGATGAGGCGAAAGGGATCGACCGCAACGACTGGCTCGCTCTGCTGCTTGATTGAGAAGCGTCTTTTCGACGCGACAAGCGGCTGACGGCCAGGCTGCGCGCAGCAAAACTCCGCCAGCAGGCCAGCATCGAAGACGTCGACTACCGCGCCGCGCGCGGGCTCGACCGCGCCCTGTTCCAGAAACTCGCCGAAGGCCAGTGGATCGACGCCCCCAACAATCTGGCTCTGGTCGGCCCATCGGGCGACGGCAAAAGTTGGCTCGCTTGCGCCATTGGCCAGAAGGCCTGCCGCGACAACCGTTCCGTCGTCTATCATCGCTGGCCGAAGCTCTGCGAAGACCTTGCGCTCGCGCGCGGCGACGGGCGCCACCCGCGTCTTATCAAATCCCTCGGCCGCGCCGATCTCCTGATCCTCGACGACTTCGGCCTCGAGCCGCTCGACGCCGGCGCCCGCCACGATCTCCTGGAAATCCTTGAAGAACGCTATGGGCGCCGATCGACGATCGTCACATCCCAACTTCCCGTGACCTCATGGCATGAGGTCATCGGCGATCCCACCTACGCCGACGCGATCTTGGACCGCCTCGTGCACAACGCGCATCGCGTAGAACTCGTCGGCGAGAGCCTACGCCGCGCCCGCGCCAAAGGAGCCAAAACGACTTGACCAAAAACAATCGGAGGTGAGACAAATCTCGTCGGTCAATGAACGCGGCGCCCGGGCGGGATCATCTCGTAAAAGGGGGGCGCCATTATCCCGGAATCCCCGGGCGGCATTATCCCGTTACAGACGGGCGCCTTCGTCGGAATCGGCACTCAAGGGCAAAGGATCGTGGATGCTGGGGATTCGAAATCCTACCGCGCCGCTGGGTCGTCGAAAGGACTTTCGCTTGGCTCGGTCGCTGCCGCCGCCTCGCCAAGGACTTCGAGGACACAATCGCCAGCGCAGTCGCATGGGTTCTCGTCGCACATGTCCGCACTCTCACGCGACGCATCGCAAGGACTTGACTGCAAACAGGATCATTTCGAGTCAGACTCTGAGCAAAAATCTTCAGTTTTACGCCACCTAGCGCTTGATGCCCGCGCCTGACGGCGGCTATGATTTTGTCGGGATCGGCGACCCATTGGAAGGGCTTGGCCGCCGATCGTGCGACTGAAAGCTGATATAGCCGCGGGCCATATCCGAAGACTCCTTTAAACTACGCCGAACCTGGCACCGGCACGACCGAGAGCCCGCGTTTGTCGAGGCGGATCACAGCCGGTCGATGTTGGCGTGATGCAGCCAGAAAATGGGGTCTAGCGCTGAGGTTTCCACTCTGCCCATGTCGCGGCCGACGAATGGGTGAACCTAGTCGTGAGGATCGAGTTCGAAAACGAAAGAGAAAGAGAAAGCGCTGCTGCGAGGAACCCCGGGGCCCGCCAGCAAGTCGTTTAACCCGAAGGCGCTCTGGCGAGGAACAAATTGGACAGGTCCGGGTTGAGGCGCGGATGCAAGAGCGAATTGGGTTGGCCTGACGGTCCTTCGCGTGTGTGAAACCTTCTCGACATCACCGGCTGGGCGGAGCAGTCCCAATAGGGCAGTTCGAACTCGGTCGAGTCTCCCGCGTCCTTCGCAGCCTGCTTGAGCACGCTTTCAAAGAAGAACAGGAAGGTGCGATGCCACGAGGTCGGATGCAAGCCGCCGAGAGGATTGAATCGCGCGCCGGGCGCGCCGGTAATCTCAAAAGGATCGAGAACATGCACAGGTCCGAGGGCGCGCCGGCAGACAATGCGCAGCCCATGCTCAGTATAGGCCATTTCCTCTGAGCCATTACGCGCATCGTTCAGCGCCTACGGTCAGGCATTTTTGGGCATGTCATCTACAAGCGCCTGGAGTTGGTCGTGCCACTTTTTCATTTTTTCTAACCATGCCTTATTTTCTTCGCTCTGCTTTGCCTCGGCAAGCGCGTGATGTACTAATTCGAGTTCCTCCAATAGCGCTTCTTTTCTGTCACTGAAGGTTGCGACGAGCCTTGCTCGGCTATGCATGTACGCCTCCATGGATAGGAATTTTAGATTCGACGCGGCGACGCTATCGAGCGCCAGCAAACACAATCACGAGAAAATTATGGACCGTTTGCGCTCGGACCCGCGCGGCGATTCATTGCGTATCAATTATAGAGCTCCCGGTTAACGGAAGCTAGAGCGTTGGGTAAATCGGAAGACGCTTTTCTGTGATGGAGAACGCAACGACATCAACTTGGTCCCTCCAACTATCGCTGATCTTCGCGCTGAGGGCGACGCCGCAAAGAAGAGCGCCCGGCCTGTCCCGTTCTCATCCGCCGCCCTACATCCCACTGGTTTGTTGTGAGCAGCGGATCGAACGGGGAGATTGTCTCATGTCCGGCACGATCATAAATCTCATCATCCAAATTGTGGCAGGAGCCCTTGGCGGAAACGCGGCTGGCGGATTTTTAAAGAACTTAGACCTAAGCCCTCTCGCTAAGACAATCACGGGCGCCGCCGGGGGCGGCATTGGCGGAACGATCCTCCAGGGCTTGATCCCTGCGCTCAGCAGCGCGGCCAGCAGCGGGGGACTCGATATTGGCGTGATGCTGGGCAATTTGGCTGGCGGCGGCATTACCGGCGCGGTCGTCACCGCAGCCTATGGTCTCATAAAGAATGCGCTCATGAAGAAAACGGGCTGATCACAGCCACGGCGAAGGCCGACTTAGATTCGAGAACGCAGAGCTGTCGGAGGACTCATGGAACCAAACAAGATCACACTTGAACAGCGCCGCGAATTTAGCGAGGTCGTCGGCCTGTTCGACTCGATGGACAACCTGCAGTCCGCAATTGACGATCTGCTCACCCACGGATTCGACCGCTCGGAAATTAGCCTGCTCGCCGAAGATGCGACGGCGCGCGAAAAGGTTGGCGCGAAACGCTCGGTCGAGATCGAGGACAGCGATGCAGCGCCGCGCATCTCCTTCATCGAAAACGAGTCGCTTAATGAAGGCAAAGCTTCGCTCATCGGTCTGCTCTTCTATGTCGGCGCCATAGCCGGCGCGATCGCCGTCTGGACCATCTTCGGCAGTTTCGCCGAGGCAATTTTTGCGGGCATTGTCACCGGTATGGTCGCCAGCCTGGCCGGCGTTGGAGTCATCAAACTCATTCAACGTCGTCAGCGCAATTGGGCGCAATCGCAATTGGCGCGCGGCGGGCTGCTGCTGTGGGCGCGGACCTGGACCGAAGAACATGAACGCTCCGCCATGGACGCCATGGAGCGAAATGGAGGCCACGACGTCCACGTTCATACGGCGGAGCATAGGCCTGACGATCCAGACTGAACGCTGTCAGATCTGTTCTAACCTATGAAACTCGAACGCTTCGGCAGGGTAAGGCGTATCCTCTATCGACACATGAACGCACTAACGCCGACGAAGCTGATGTCCCTTTGAAGCCCGCGTCGACGAGGTTTTGCAAACCGGTTCTATGACGTCCGCGGCCTGTAGCGGTGGCCAGAAAGGTCAAAGGAACGAAACGAGCAGCGGAAGTCGTAGTCATGGATGCGCGTGCGGCTCCGGGCGCGTGCGGCACGAAAAAGCCCGGCCATTTCTGACCGGGCAGGAGTTTTGCGTTTGAAAGGATCGTCGCCCGTTAGAGCGACAGGCCAATTCGTAGTCGCGCCGAGGAGCGCGCATTAGCGCTCGAGCTGCCTGCTCATCGAATGCTTTGATCGCCTCCGCTGTTTCCTACACAAGATTTAGCGCGGCGACGAGCGCGGTGCTCTCAGGGGCAGACTGATGAGCCAAACCATCGTTGCCGCCGATGGCTTCGTCCGTGGCTTGGTGGTTCAAATCGGGCGCGTTCATTGTGACGCCTCCGGCCATCATCTTTGGGCTTGTCGAGTATCGTCAGACTATTGGTTCCCTGATGGTTGCGCGACCCAAGAATCAACCGTCGTGCAAAATGCCTCGAAAGGTGCAAACTGACGGCCCGGGGGGCCATAGTTCCCAAGGAGGTCGCAATGGTAAAGTTTGGTATCTTGGCGACGCTGGAAGCGAAGATCGGCAAGGAGCACGAGGTTGCGGCGTTCTTGAAATCGGCGGTGCCGCTCGTGGAAGCGGAGCCTTGCACGGTTTCGTGGTTCGCGATCCGAGTGGCGCCCACGACTTTTGGCATTTTTGACGTCTTTCATGACGAAGCCGGCAGAGACGCTCATCTTGCGGGGGAGGTCGCGAAGGCTCTCATGGCAAAAGCGCCGGAGCTTTTCTCGCTGCCGCCGAAAATCGAGAAAGTTGACGTGCTGGCATCAAAGCTGGGCTGATCGCAAAAAACGCCCCGCCGATACATCCACGGTCGGGGTGCTCAGTCGCGGCGGGCGGGGCCGTCACTCCATACAAATTTTAGGCCCTAAATCCCGGGTCCATCACGGTCCCGGCGAAACCGCTGCGGTGAAAGGGTCCGTCGCTATCGGATATGCCGGCTTGGGAGTTTTCCGCAGGGATGGCAAGTCTTTTTGCCATGAGCCCAATGCCAGCAGGGACAAACGTGTGCGTAGGTTGACGTCGTAGCTCCCACAAATAAGATCGCAGCGGCTAACGCAGGAATAGTGATCCATTTCCTTGTCATGCGCATATCACCACTCGGGCGACTGGAATAGCCCACGACCAAGCCTATGGCTGGCCATAGCCAAACGATAGCACTTACGTAGCTACAATCGTCAACCCGCACCCCAACCCGTGAACACAAACGCAAAAAGCGCCCCGGCCGTACATCCAGGCTCGGGGCGCTCTATCTTGGCGACCCTATGATTTCGGGGCCCACGCTGAAACGGCAAGCCGGCGCGCCAGCAGAGACGTGCCGCTCAGAGCGCTTTGAGGCGTAGGCGCTACAGTTGTAGCTGAATCGCTAAGCGCGATCAGAGGGGCGTTTCTGACTCAGGAATTATGGCGCTCGTCGCTTCGCGCGTTTCGAGCGTGACGATTCGCCTCTTTGATCAGGTCGCGGAGCTGCTTTCGGAGAGCGCCCCCGTGAATTTGCCGGATATCGTAGCCTTCGCGACTTAAGTGTCTGACAATATCGCCGATGCGCGCACACTCTCCAGAGCGAGCCAGTTCGAACGCACGCTCAATGGTCGTTTTATTTTCCGCCATGTAATCCAGGTAGCTAGCGGTCACCTAGGAGCTTTCAACTTTAACTTCCGTCAAGGACTCGGCTGCGCTGCTGGGGGCGCAAAGACTATTCCTTTTTGTTGATGGGCGACCCTTCTGGAGCGGGCGGATCGCCTTGATGTTCAGGTCCAGGAGAATCGCTTGAGTTGAGTTGATCAGGATCTTGCCCAAGCAAATCCGGATCGGGATGCTGCTCCATCCCGCGCAACAGATTTAACATGACGGACGGCAGCGGTTCCGTAGCAAGCTGCGAGAATTTCTCTCTGAGCCGCTCCCCCCAATTGCTTCAGGTTGCGCTCGTTATCTCGCCCTCTTAGCGACAGGCGCCTATCTTCCTGTGGCGCCATTTTCCGCCTCTACATCAGAGGTTCTAAGCGTTGTCACGCTGTATTGTTCCCAGCTCACAGATCTACGAACGGCCTGGAGGTCGGGTGGATGCGCCATCAAACGATCGTCGGCGCCCCTAATCAGCGGGAGGCCATCGAGCCAAGTCGAAGGAGCCATCGAGCAAGAAAAACGCCCCGCCGTTACATCCACGGTCGGGGCGTCCTTGGTGCCGGCAAAGAGGAGATCAAAGCCGGCGAGTTGCGGAAAGCCTAATCCCTCACGGCCTATGCCGCAATTCCTCGGGTGCGAGCCTTGCGCCGCCGCCGCCGCCGCCGACGCCGTGGCCAGGCATTGCTTTAACGTCCAGCCGAGCCCGAGGCGGGTACCGGGCGCGAATCGGACGTGTTCAGGCAAAGACCGCTTCACGTTCAAGCCCTGGTTTCCAGCGCTCAACATCTTCGTCGGTGATTTGCTCATTGCCCGCGCGAACGGCTTCGACTTCGAGTTCATTCAGCACGCAAAAAACCTTCGCAGTGATCCCATCCGTGGCGCGAGCAAGAGTACGCAAGCTCTGAGCCTTAGAGGTCTGATGGTCGACGGAGCGGCAGGATGCATATTGCGGCGCGACGCCGACCGAATACGCGCCCTTTTTCGACAAGGCCGTATCGTCGACGATCACCACGCGTCGGCGCCGCCGACCATCCTGTCCGCTTCGACGAGCAGCGCCTTCTCGATCGGCGCCGCATCCCAGACGCCGCTGGAAATAAAGTGATGAAACTGATCGTATCCGATTTTCGCCCTCGCGCGCTGCCATGGGCTGTCACGGTCGGTCTCGCCCGACTGATATTTTTTGGCGTCAGCCGAAATAGGCGCCGATTGCGCTGGACTTTCGAACCGCGACGGATCATCCACCGCCGAGCGATAGGTCAGCGCGACCAGGGCGCCAACGCCTGGCGCGCTCATCAATCTCTGGCAAACCTTGGCGCCCGCGGCGGCGGCGCGTTCCGCCTCGCTCGCGGCGAGAGCGGCTTTGGCAGCGCGCGCCTTTTCCTGCAACGGGGCGCCGCCCGCTCAATCGCGCTTTGTTGTAGCGCGGCAAAACGCTGTTGTTCCCCGCCGAGCGCCGCCGCTACGTCGGCCGCGTGCTCATGCAAACGCGTCAGCAGACGGTTGAGAGTTTCGTAATTCTGGCGTGCCTCGCGGAATCTGATCAGCCTCGCGACAAGCCCATCCATGTAACGCGTAAAGGCGCGGGCCTGATAGTCCGTCGCGCCGTATTTGCGCGCCCACAGATACATGAACAGAGGGTCCTGCTCATAGGGGCTTCGCTTGCGCGCGCGGTCGGCCTCGGCTTGTGCGGCCTTCGCCTGGGCCTGCGCCAATGTTTTTTGCCGTGAGGCGACGCGTTCCGTGACACCTCGCCATGCAGGGTTGGACTCGACCTCCGAAGCGGCCTTGCGTTCGATATTTTGCAGTTCGAACGTGGCGCCTTCATAGTCGCGCGCGTGCTTCGCGCCCGGCTGCGCAACCCCAGCCAGCTCCGCCGGGCGCTCAGCCGCTGGTCCAAATGCCACTATTAAACTAACATTCGAACTGGATCACCCCATGGGGGCCGACCACACGCGTCAATATTATAGCGCGGCGCTGGGCGATCTTGCGCCACGGACGAGCATCATCGCAACCTGTTGGCTAGTAGGAGAACGGCGGCATCTCAATTTTGGCCTGAGGTTCGATCTCCGCTTGCCGGAGCCGCAGAGAATTGAGGACGACGCTAACCGACGATAGCGCCATCGCCGCCGCGGCGATCGTCGGCGACAAGAGGATCCCGAAGGCCGGATAGAGCGCGCCGGCCGCGATGGGCACGCCAGCGGCGTTGTAGATAAACGCGAAGAACAGATTCTCACGAATGTTGCGCATCGTCGCTTGGGAAAGGCGTCGGCCACGCACGATGCCCCCAAGATCGCCCTTCAACAAAGTCACGCCAGCGCTCTCGATCGCAACATCGGTCCCAGTTCCCATGGCGATGCCCACATCGGCGGCGGCCAAGGCAGGGGCGTCATTTACGCCGTCCCCCGCCATCGCGACGATTCGACCCGCTTCGCGCAAACGACTAACGACTTTGCTCTTGTCCTCGGGGAGGATCTCAGCTTCGATCTCGACGATTCCCAAGTGTTTGGCGACGGCGCGCGCCGTTGTCCAGTTGTCGCCGGTAAGCATCACCACGGCGACCCCATCCTCGCGCAGCGATTGCAGCGCATCCAGTGTCGTCACCTTGATGGGGTCGGCGATGCCGATGACGCCGGAAATTTTTCCGTCTATGGCGACAAAGATTGCGGTTGCGGCCTCTTCGCGCAGTCGTTCCGCTTGGTTATCGAGTGGTGTCGTATCGACGCCAAGTTCTCGCAGAAAGCGACGATTGCCGATCGCGATCGCTTTGCCGTCGACCCGGCCGATGACGCCCTTGCCGACAGGGGAATCGAAATCCGTCGCCTCCTTCAAAGCGAGCCCGCGTTCGGCTGCGGCCTGAACGATGGCGAGCGCCAGCGGATGCTCGCTGGCGCGTTCAAGACTCGCCGCCGTCGCCAACAGATCTTCCTCGGAGATTCCGGCGACGGCGAGGATGGCCGTTACGCGCGGCTTGCCTTCGGTTAGCGTCCCGGTCTTGTCCACAACCAGCGTGTCTATTTTTTCCAAGCGCTCCAGCGCCTCGGCGCTTTTTATCAGCACGCCCGACTGCGCGCCACGTCCCACACCGACCATAATCGACATCGGCGTCGCAAGACCGAGCGCGCAAGGGCAGGCGATGATGAGGACGGAAACGGATGCAACGAGCCCAAAAGTCATACGTGGTTCCGGTCCCCACATTGCCCAGGCAAGAAATGCAAGAACGGCGATGAGAATGACGGCGGGCACGAACCATCCCGCCACTTGATCGGCGAGGCGCTGTATTGGCGCGCGGCTTCTCTGCGCGGAAGCGACCATCTCGACAATCCTTGAGAGCACGGTGTCGCGGCCAACCTTCTCCGCGCGCATCACAAAGCCGCCAGTCTGATTAAGCGTGCCGCCGATGACT
>NZ_KB889963.1:3546062-3546604 GCF_000372845.1 Methylocystis rosea SV97 | reverse complement strand
ACGCTGCTCGTCATTTTCCTGCTGCTCTATCTGAATTTCCGCCGCTTAACCGAGACATTGATTGTCATGCTGTCGCTGCCCTTCGCACTGGTCGGCGGCGTGTGGCTGATGTGGTGGTTGCACTTCAACATGTCCGTCGCGGTGGCGGTGGGGTTCATCGCGCTCGCCGGCGTCGCCGCCGAAACCGGCGTCGTCATGCTGATTTATCTCGACCAAGCGATGCAAGAAATCAAGACTGCACGTAACGCCTCGCGCGCTGCTTTCACGAGAGCCGATTTGCATGAGGCGATCATGCTCGGCGCTGTCGAACGTGTGCGGCCGAAGATGATGACGGTTGTCGCGATCATGGCGGGGCTCGTGCCGATCCTCTGGAGCACGGGCGCAGGATCAGAAGTTATGCAGCGTATTGCCGTTCCGATGATTGGCGGGATGGTGTCTTCGACGGCTCTGACGCTCATCGTCATTCCGGCGATCTATGCGCTGATCAAGGGGTTTGGCCTGCCTCAAAAAGGAGAGGTCAAGCAGGAGTTGGGGGGAACTAT
>NZ_KB889963.1:2321922-3545962 GCF_000372845.1 Methylocystis rosea SV97 | reverse complement strand
CATGGCGCCACCTTTAGAATTAGTCGGCTCTGGAGCGTGCCGCTCTCGCCCTGCACCTTTGCAGCGAGCGATATCCGCCACGTTCCCGCATCGGTTAGATCGACCTTGAAGCGATAAAATCCGGGATCGGGGCTTGGCGCCGGTTCGATCATGCTGGTCATCGACTCCATGCCATCTGGAGCCATGTCGAGACGCATCGCGAAGATCACCGCGTTTGGCGCCGGCTTGTCGTCGGGCTTATGGACGAGACTCACCGATACGATCGCTTGCCCCGTCTTGAATTGCGCTTCGACGAGTCGGAATTCGTAGTCGTTGATGTTGGCGCGGGCGAACGGCGCTGGGCCCAGGATGGCAAGCGCGACCAGCGCGAATAAGCGCGCCTTGCCCGAGGTCACGAGCATCATCAGATTCTCTCCGTATCCCATTAATGCGCATGATCGTCGGGCGGATTGCAGCCGCGCTCAATCCCGACGAGGGACGTCATCGCGCCTCACGCGTCGATGCGACAACGGCGCTGGTTCTTGCGGGAAGGGGAGCCTGGAAACGATCCCCCGTCGGGCTAGCCGGCGACCGCTTGAAGTCGCGCAAATCTGCTCCCGGCGCTACCGTGAGCGAGATTGGTCTTTCGGCTTTAGACGATTGGAGGTCGGAGAGCTGGCGGGCTTCGTAATCCGCCGCGCTCAATGTCGTCGGAGGGAATTAGCGACGGCGCACACACCCAAAGCACGGCATCAACGAATGGTTGAAACTGCGGAAGCGCTGCTTGACTTGGTCCGCACAGGATCTCAGCGCACATGGGGAGTGCTGTGCCGTCATCGCCGCTGTGGCCGGGACAATCGTCCATGCCCATTTCAATGCAGGCATGGTTCATCTTCGCGGCAAAAGCTCCGCCCCCAGCTAAAGCTGTAGTGAGAACAACCGCAGAGATCAAAAGGCGAAGGCAGCGGAGCATTTCGCTACTCTGTCAGCCGCAAACTACCATGGCAAGCCCCAACTCATTATATGATCGCGGCCAAGGTTACCCGGCCGTAGAGTAATTGCCGCGCCGCGCGGCCGGATCAGTAATAACGAGTTCCTCGCTGGTGACGGCGCGGCGTAAGCCCTCCCCCACCAGCTTTTTACCTTCGCCGCTTGTCTGAGCAGGGCGGCCACGAATGTTGCCCTAAATCGTGTTTCGTAAATTGTAACGGAAAGTACTAAATTGAAATTTCTGCACTGCCTGCCATGGGGTTATGTGCTCATGGCGGCGGCTATCAATCAGATCAAAGTCAGGCGCTAAGAGCGCGCTAAGGCTTTCAGCGCTGTGCCGCGCAACCGGAAGGCTGCTGCATTTCTCAGGGCCGTCGAGCGCAAACGTCCCGATAATCAAGTGACCGCCGCGCTTGAGCGCCTGCTTGAGCCGTTGGATGTAGGCCTGCTGTTCCTTCTCGCTGGTCAGGAAGTGGAAGGCGGCGCGATCATGCCAGACGTCATATGTATCTGTCGGTGCCAACATCTATGATGGCCGATGACGGCTGCGCGCCGACAAGTTGGAGCAATCGGAGGGATTCAGTGGGGGTTTCCTCGAACCAGCTAACTTCGGCCTCGCCCTTAGTCGTGTAAATGCTTTCCCAGTGCTTGCCGGTGACTCGTTGTCATCGCGATTCCCCGACGACGCTGTGCGTCTTCATGGGCGCGATGTCCGCGCGGAAGTTGATACGAGCTTGTGCGCTCGTAAGCAAATAAGCGTGGGCCGTCGATCGCGACTGTTTTTGGACTGCCTTCAGCCGCCCCAAAAGTAAGTTTTTACTTGAGGGGACAATTGCTGGAGCGCGAGGGTGATGAAGCGTCTGGGTCTTGTGGACAGGAGGAGCGATCGCTTTGGCGGCGACGCGTCGGCCGCCGGACTGCATGCGCAAACATGGACCAAGATCGCCGCTCACGACGATATTGCGAATTTGGCCCTTCAGCGGCTCGTCTCCTGGACCAGAGCCTAGGCGAGATGTCTGTGGAGTCATCATCACCCAATTCGCTGCTGATCGAGATTCGGCTATCTGGTGTTCGACTGCACCTGCGACGACAGATTGCCGCCGATCCTTGCCGAGCCAGAGGACCAGGAAGAAGCGCTCTGCTCGGTGCTGACAGCTTTTTTATATCGGCTTCGTCCGCCGCGCCCATTGACGCTCGAGCTCGGGGAGCCAGATGACGCCTATCCACAACTCTGGTGAGCGAGAAGCGCCTCGCAGGAGAGGTTAGGCGCAACTCGCCGAAATGAGGAGGAGCGACCATGAGCAATGAAAGGCCATCTCGCGAAAAGGAACCAGCTAGCGAAAAGGAATGGGAGATCACCCAGAACACTTATATTTTCGCAGGCGCAGGCGCAGTCGTCTTGGGCGTTCTGGCATATTACAGCCTTGGCGGGGTTCCAAACACGATCGCTGCAGCCGTCGTGGGAGGGTTGGCGGGCGGCGCCTTGGGTCTTTTCTTCTAGTCGATGATCGGGTCGATGCGGGACAAGTTCGACTTCCGCATCGGCGAGATCAACGGTTGAGAAGAGCTTTGAATGGCCTACGCACCTTCTCCCGAGGTCAGCGTATGGGACTGCGTATGCGCTCGATCAAAAGTGGGTCAAGGCAAGAACGATTTCTTTCTTTTGACGGTAACCGGGTTCGGGGAGATATAGAAATGTTAACCGGACCTAACGGCGAGAAGCGGTGCCGACGATGCCATAGCCCGCGTGGTGCGCTCGACGACACAGCGGCGCGGCAGGACTTCGAAGCCTCAAGGCGGCGCCGGATCGATCGAACGTGTTCTGTGATGGCTTTAAGCGGAAGCTGAAGCTCGAAGACTAAACCCGCTGGGTCGAAATCGATCGTAGCTTGTCCACCGAACGGCTTGCCGGCCTCGAATAGCACGGAGCTGCCGAATCCCTTATTAGATGTCGGAGGCGATGGGATCGGCGGCCCATTCTCCGCTGACTTTGCATCAGCTTTTTGTCCCGCTCAACGCAACCCCCTGGACGACATCCGTCCGCTGATAAAAAAGTGTTTGTTCAACACGGATCAACCCCTTGGTTTCCTATCACGATAAACTGAAAGCCGTCGCTTCGGCTTGCCTCCACGTCAATCCGGAGCTCGTCAAAAGGATTGAAACGCGGTCACATTGTAATAAAAGCGCGAGCGACCTAATCCGTGCTGTCGACGTTAAGCTGTTATTTATGAAAGATGTCTCGGATCGTAGATGCATGTCAAATATTGCTGCGCTGTCTTGTTGGTGGAACCTAAAAAGTGACGCGCTGAGCGCTCAGTCGGACGAATGCATCGGCTTTTTATATGATGCGCTATCTGACCTGAGACGCTAAGATCAAACCCATCATTTTTGACCGTTCCAGCGACGTGAACGATGTCCGAGCGCGCCATACGGGGATCGCCTGCTTAGAGCAGGCCTGCGATTCTGTCGAAGGGCTTCTAAAGGACTGTAGCGCACTTTTGCTGGTCTGAGCGGAGCATGCGCCCGGCTCACTCAAGTGGCTCGATGCTATGCGCTCTCCGCGAGCATTGCACCACCCGCCGGCGAGTCTAAGACGTAGTTGCGCTTCGAAAACGCCTAGCCGTAGAGGAGTATGGCCTTTCCCTCAAGTGGTTGTTACATTCGGCTGTAATGCGCGCGTTCGTTCTGCGCTGGCGTCAATGTCGCTTGAAGCCGTGACGGACAAACAATGCAACGATCCAATTCAGAGTGGCTGAAGGCTCTTCAGGACGGCGGCAGAGACCAACTGTCGGCGCTGGCGGACCTTCGAGCGCGACTACTGGGAGCAATTCGAGGCTATTTGGCAAGAAATCATGTCTCGCAAGATTTCTTAGCCTCGGACGAAGCGCGGCATTTGGCCGAAGATTGCACGCAGGAGTCCATTCTCGTCATTCAATCAAAACTCGAAGGCTTTCGCGGCGAAAGTCAGTTTATGACCTGGGCCTATTCGATCGCCATTAGGGTCGTGCTCGGCGAGTTGCGGCGTCGACGCTGGCGGCAGAAGACCATCGAGCGCGCTCAGCTCGGGCAGGCGGTGCCGATTTGGCCGATTGAAGAACGGGGGCCAGAAAACAGTCTGCAACAGCAGGAAGCGTGGACTCTACTAACGCGCCTCATCAATACCAAGCTCACGCCCTTGCAGCGAACCGCGCTCATCGCTCACGCTTTTCAGGGAATGCCCTTGGACGAGGTCGCTGAATGGCTGGGCTCCAATCGCAACAGTCTTTACAAACTCATCCACGATGCGCGCAAACGGCTGAAGCAGGCTCTCCTCGAAGAAGGCATCACACACAAAGATCTTATTGCCGTGTTTGACCAGCAAAAATCAGCGTCCCATCTTCAAGCAGAGGGTAAGACATCCTCCGTTCAACGCATCCTATAATTGGGCGCGCCGAGAACCGACATGAAACAAAAAGACTTTACTCGTCTGATCGACACCATCTTCGCCGCAAAGAGCGGAGAGGAGCTGCTGTGCACGCAATATTTTGATGAACTGCCCCGTTACGTCGACATCGAGATCTCCGGCCAGGACGCGGGGGCCATGTTGCCTGAGGTTAAGCATCATATGCATCAGTGCCCCGAGTGCGAGGAGGTTTATTTGGCCCTTCTGAGCCTCCTGGACAAAGAAAAATCTTCTGATCCCTCGAGGTAAGACCTCGGTTTCCCATCGCATCTAAGTCGTGTCGGATTGAATCCGCTGGCGCGCGACCGCAGGGATCGCAGCGATTTCGTGCGGTTTTCGGCCCGAAAGGAGGATGTGCGATGAGAAGAACCCGCCCGCAGTGTGGGCTTTCACTTTTTTTGGCCTTATCGCTCACGTGGCCGGGCGCGCTTCTGGCGGCGAGCGCAGCTTCTGCCGGCGACCAGCATTTGATCACTCTGAAGGCAAGCGCAATGCCGTCGGGTCAGCTGGCCTATGAAATGGTTAGTCACAAGGTCAAATCCTCTACCGGAAAAGAAAGCGACCTTACCGAGAGATACGCGAGCGGCCCCACTATCCCTGGACCCACTCTGGTTATGAAAGAGGGAGACGCCGCCGAAGTGACGCTTCAACATGGCATTGATGATGCGCAGCTGCCCGTCAGCATTCATGTCCACGGCGTGCACTACAAGATCGACAGCGACGGCACGATGAAGCTCTTGAATGGCGTCGCCGACGAAGCCGCGTTCCCTGGCAGGCCTTACACATACAAATGGACAGCCGCGCCCGGAACGGCGGGCACCTGGGCTTATCACGATCACGCCTTCGGCAATCCGATGCTCGGCGCCGAGGACAAAGGTCTCTTTGGGACGCTCATCGTTAACCCGGCGAGCGGCAAGGTTCCCGCCCTGATCGATGGCAAGGTCGTTGACGTCGATCTCGCCGACATCAAGCGTGAGTTCATCCTGTGGATGCACGAAACCACCTTCTGGGGACAGGAGCTCAATCACATCATCGAAGGTGGCAAGGAAATCCCGCTGTGGACCAACCCAACCGTAGGAGCAAGGCTCGGGGAGAAGGTCCGCTTTCACGTCATCGGCATCGGCACCGCCTTCCATACCTTTCACCTCCATGCACACCGCTGGATAGAGGCTGGAACGGTCGGGGGAGCGGTCGATACGGTCAACGTCGGGCCCATCAGCCGCACCTCCTTCGTCGTGAAGGCCGGAGAGGGCGTTGGCCCTGGCGATTGGCACTACCACTGCCATGTCATTCAGCACATGCAGTCCGGAATGATGGGCGACTTCAAGGTCGTCGAATAAGAAGAACAGGGAGAAACAGACATGAACCACACATCTTTTCTTGCGCTCGCTCTCGTCGCCTTCCCGCTGACGAACGCTGCGAACGCCGTCGAGCGCGCCAAGTCGGAAGACGTGATTATTAGCCGTCCTGGCGTTCTCCCATCGGCCGTCCTCGAAATGACGGACGAGCCGGGCAAATGGTTCAAGGACCCGAAGTCAGGTGGTTCTCTCGTGGTTATAAAGCCCGGTCAAGCGGTGCTCATCAAGATGACCGACACCAACACCGATCACACGATTACAAGCCTCCTATGGCAGCCAGGCGCCGCAAATTTCCCTGTCGATCAAGAGAAGCCCTCGAACGCGAGCGTGACGCAGACATTCGACAAACCCGGGCTCTATGTTTTCACCTGCAAGGTGCATCCTTACATGCTCGGCGCCGTTGTCGTCGACGATCCCAAGACAGAAGGGCTGGACATCGGCTCGGAAATTCAGCTGGTCACGGGAGCCAAGGTGCCGACCACCAGCGACATCGCCAAGAAACTGCTCCGAACCTTCTTTGTCGGAACGACCCCGGCGTTGTGGCGCGATTACCGCACGCCGAATTGGGAGGTCAAACTTCCCGATCTGCCGATCAATCTCGCCGGATCCGTTCTCAAGCTGAGCGTCCTCAATTTTTCTGAGCCAAACGCGCTCCTGCAGCCTCAGACTCCGGGCGTCGGCGAGGTCTGGGTCGACACCCAGTTCGAAGGGGTGAGCGGAAAGACGAAGCACGGGACGGCGACGCAGATAGACGCCTCCAATTGGACGATCAAGCAAAAGGTGAAGGGCGTCGAGCAGAATATGAACAACCCCCACAACATGTGGACCGACGCCACATACAAATACATCTACCAGACCGAATGGTTCGATAAGCGGCTCACCACCTTCGACCGCACGAGTGGCAAGGTCTACAACACGCAGGTCGTCGGGCAGAACCCATCCCACGCGATGTCTAATCCACTCAACGGCATGCTCTATGTGGCGATCAACGGCGAGGATCGGGTGCTCAAACTTTCGCCTGGCGAGTTTCCGACGGCTCTCGGAAATATCAACACGGGGCCGCATACGGGACCGCATGGTCATCATATAACTGATGACGGGAAGTATATGATTACGCCCAACGCATTGGCGTCTAGCGTTACAATCGTCGATCTGGCGAGTGAGCAGGCGACCGAAATTCCTACCGGAGGCGTCATTCCGATCGCGGCATGGAGCGATATGGATCATAAGGCCTATGTCGCGAATTTACTCGGCACGCCGCCAAAGATGCTGTCCTCGCTCACGGTCATCGACATCGACGGCAAGAAGAAGATCAAAGACATCGATCTTGCTGAGAACTATGACCCTATCAGCGGCGAACATAAAGGTGAGGCCTACGGGCTTGGGCCAATTCAGACCCCGGTGAGTCCAGACGGCAAATATGTGGTCAGCGCGAACTTTCTCAGCACGACCATCACAATCCTCGACACCAAGACCGACAAGGTCGTGAAGAGCCTGCCCTGCGAACCTGGCTGTCACGGGGTCAACTTCGGACTGAAGAAAGGCGGCGGCTACTATGCCTATGTCGCAAGCAAATTCGCAAACGACCTCCTCGTGTTCGACATGGACAAGCTCGACATAGCCGGCCGTATTCTTCTGGTCGATCCAAAGGATGGACAGATCACGGGCAATTATGGCATGGGCGGCCAGGGCGTTCTGCCGCTGCCTCTGGCCGACGCTGGCATGTTGGCCCCGACTCTCAAACTCGTTGGTACGGGCAAGTTGAGCCCTGAAGTTGAAGGTTGGCTTACGCTCGTCACCCAGCAACAGCGCGGTAACTGAAGCATAGCAATTCGGCTCCGATGGACAGTCCGAGCAGGGCTTCCATCGGGGTGATCAGTTGTCACCGCAACAGACGCAGCCCTCGCCGAATAATGCTAGGAGAAGCGCCCGATGATCGAGCGTCCGGCCAAGAAGACAGCACATCTGACTTCGCCCCATGCAGATCGATTCGGTTGCGCGTCGGGCCGTTTAATGGGCTTGGCGAAAGCCTCCGCAGGAATCCCAAGGTCGAAACCTACCCAGGCTGAAGCTGAAGCAGCCGTGCGGGTTCTCATCGAATGGGCGGGAGACGATCCTAATCGCGAGGGGCTGATCGACACGCCGGAGCGGGTGGCGCGTTCGTACCGCGAACTCTTCTCCGGCTATGACGTCGATCCGCGCGACTATCTCAAGCGCACCTTCGAAGAGATCGGCGGCTATGACGAACTCGTGGTCCTCAAGGACATTCGCGTCGTCAGCTTCTGCGAACATCACATGCTGCCGGTGACCGGCCGCGCGCATGTCGGCTATCTGCCGAGCAACTGCGTGGTCGGCATTTCAAAGCTCGCGCGCGTCGTGCACGCCTTCGCCCGCCGTCTGCAGATTCAGGAAAGGCTCACCGCCGAGATCGCCGAAGCCATCCAGGATATTCTGGAGCCGCAGGGCGTCGGCGTCGTCATCGAGGCGGAGCACAGCTGCATGACGCTGCGCGGGGTCAATACGACAGGCTCGCTGCTGACGACGAGCCGCCTGCTCGGCGTCATCCGCGACGACCCGCGCACTCGCGAGGAGTTCCTCGGCATGGTGCGGGCGAGGTGAGCACTGCCCTCCTGGAATGTGGAGGTCAGCGCCGCGCTCGGGCAGCGCTGCGAGACGCCCCAAGATGATTGTCATGGTTTGATGGCAAGGCCGCACGGCGTAGTCATCGTTCACCGATTGGATTGTGGCGCCGAAGAACAGGCGCGTTTTGCCAGGATGGGGTCTTCGTGGATCGCGCCGTCCCGATCCAGGACGAAGCGCCAGAGCAACATTCCGCGCCGGAAGGTGAGGCGGGTCTTGCCATGATCCTCGCCATCTCCTTGTTCGCAGATTACCACGATGGCTCCCCGCTGCAGTTCCGTGCGAAAGGCTTCGACGGGGAGTCCGAATTTGGGCGCGACGAAAGTCGCGTCGACAATGAAGTCTTCGCCCTCGCGGACAATTTGCGCACAGCTGGTGTTGCTCATCCTGTCCTCCCCTCACCGGGTCAAGGCCGGCGCGCCCAAAATTGGTGGCCGTTACTTATAGCCGAAGAGGCAGGGTCGTGTCGCGGTCCGCTGCTCAGGCTGATTCTGAGCCGGTGATGCAGTTCGTCTCGACGCTCACCTGCCCGTCCTGCGGCCATAGGTCGACCGAAACTATGCCGGCGGACGCCTGTCAATTTTATTATGAGTGCAAGGCTTGCGGCGCGTTGCTCAGGCCCAAGGCCGGGGCCCCTGCCGCCGATACAGGAGGCGAGACCACGGGACCGAACGAACCATTCGATAAATTGAAATTGAGAGATGTTCGCGTTCGACTAAATATAGCGCCGTTGGCATATTTGCGGCAATTGCAGTCTTGCCTTCCCGACCCCGGATCGCGACGTCGAACCGCTCGGGATCATGACGCCATGCTCCTGGCGCCGCCGGAAGCGCAAAAGGCGCTGCGCTCCGCGACCATGCCATTGGCTGCGCTATGTTGGGAGGTTGAGTTCGTCACAGATCGAGCAACTGTGCGAGGGAAGGAAAGCCCCATTCTTGAAGTGGGTTGGGCGACCTCTTGAAGGAACAAGAAAAGCAGCTTTGGGTTGGCGAGGCAGCGAATGTGGTCTGAACTACGCGGGCTGAAAGACGAGATCGATTTTGGCACCCCGCCACGAGATGGATCGCCCGTAACGCTTGATATCGACGACGTGACCGTCACGGTTCCCGCCGGCAGTTCGGTCATGCTTGCCGCCGCGAAAGCGGGCCGCGCAATCCCAAAGCTCTGCGCCACCGATATGCTCGAGTCCTTTGGCAGCTGTCGCATCTGTCTCGTAGAGATCGAAGGCCGCGGCGGGTTCCCGGCTAGCTGCACGACGCCGGTCGTCGAGGGCATGAAGGTCAAGACCCAGACCGAGACGCTGCAGCGCCTGCGTAAGGGCGTTCTGGAGCTTTACCTCTCCGACTTCCCCGAAAGCGAGATGGCCGACGGGTGGAGCGAGTTCCACGAAACGCTGAAGGCCGAAGGGATCACATCCCATCCGTACGGCAAGGGCGGCGCCAATCACTTCGACGCGCCCGTCGACGCCTCCAACCCCTACTTCCTGTTCGATCCGGCGAAATGCATCGTCTGCAGTCGCTGCGTGCGCGCCTGCGCCGAGGTGCAGGGGACCTTCGCGATCACCATCGCCGGCAGAAGCTTCGAATCCAAAGTCGTCGCAAGCCAGGAGCAGTCGTTCTTCGAATCGGAATGCGTGAGTTGCGGCGCCTGCGTGCAGGCCTGCCCGAGCCATGCGCTGGTCGAGAAGAGCCTCTTCGAGGGAGAGTACAAACATGCCGAACCCGCTGAAGCCTGAGAAATCGGTCGTCACGACATGCGCCTATTGCGGCGTCGGCTGCGGCTTCAAGGCCGAGACGCGCGCGGGCAAGATCGTGCGCATGACGCCATGGAAAGAAGGCAAGGCGAACCATGGCCACAGCTGCATCAAGGGCCGATTCGCCTACGACTATTACATTGCGCCGGACCGCGTCCGCACGCCGCTGATCCGCGCCTCGATCGACGACCCGTGGAAGCCCGTGAGCTGGCAGGAGGCGTTTGACTACGCGGCGAGCGCGTTCAAGCGCATCCAAGCCAAATACGGCATTAAGTCGGTCGGCGCCGTCTCCAGCTCGCGCTGCACGAATGAGGAAATCTTTCTCGTTCAGAAATTCGCGCGCGCTGTGCTCGGCAACAACAATATCGACAACTGCGCCCGCATCTGCCACTCGCCGACGCAGTTCGGCCTGACCAACACGATCGGCGCGGGCGCGGCGAGCCAGCACTTCGATTCTATCCTTCAGGCCGACGTCATCATGGTTGTCGGCGCCAATCCGACTGAGGGCCATCCAGTCTTCGGCTCGTTGATGAAGCGGCGCATTCGCCAGGGCGCGAAGCTCATCGTCATCGACCCGCGCAAGACCGAGACCGTGGAATCCGCCCATTGCAAGGCCGACGTCCATCTTGCCATCCGTCCCGGCACGAATGTCGCGATCCTCGACAGCATCGCGCATGTCGTCGTGCGCGAGAGACTCTACAACGAAGAATTCGTGCGCGCCCGCTGCGAGGTGAACGAGTTCGAGAACTGGACGGCGCTTGTCGGCTCCGACAAATATGCGCCGGAAGTCATCGGGCCGCTCGCCGGCGTCGATCCGGCGGACATCCGCAAGGCGGCGCGGATGTATGCCGGCGGTCCCAACAGCGCCATCTATTACGGCCTCGGCGTCACCGAACATTCGCAGGGCTCGACCGGCGTGATGTGCCTTGGCAATCTCGGCCTCTCCTGCGGCATGCTGGGGCGCGAGGGCGTTGGCGTTAATCCACTGCGTGGTCAGGGCAATGTGCAGGGCGGTAGTTGCCTTGGCAGCTGGCCGCATGTCTTCAGCGGTTACCGCTTCGTCACGGACGATGAGACCCGTTTGAGCTTCGAGGCCGAATGGGGCGTGCCGCTCGATTCGGAGCCGGGACTGCGCCTGCCCAACATGCTCGACGCCGCCGTCGCGGGGTCCTTCAAGGGCATGTACATCATGGGCGAGGATCCGGTGCAGAGCGATCCGAACCAGCACCATGTCATCGCCGCGATGAAGAACATGGAGTGCGTCGTGCTCCACGATCTCTTCCTCAACGAGACGTCGAAATACGCCCATGTCTTCTTCCCCGGCTCCTCGTCGCTGGAGAAGGACGGCACCTTCACCAACGCCGAGCGCCGCGTCTCACGCGTGCGCAAGGTTGTGGAGCCGCTCGCCGGCTATCAGGACTGGGAGATCACCGTAAAGTTCATGAACGCCATGGGCTACAACGTCACCTACAACAATCCCGGCGAGGTGCTGGATGAGATCGCGCGGCTCTCGCCCGCCTATCGCGGCATGAGCTTCGCGCTGATCGACCGCGTCGGCTCGGCGCAATGGCCCTGCGACGAGAACGCGCCGGAAGGCACGGAGGTGCTGCACCGCGTCAAGTTCCCGCGAGCCAACGGGCTCGGCGCCTTCATGCTCACGGAATATGTGCCCACCTCCGAGCGGACAAACGACAAATATCCGCTGCTGCTCACGACGGGCCGCATCCTCTCGCAATACAATGTCGGCACGCAGACGCGGCGCACGCCAAACTCCATGTGGCATCCGGAAGACGTGCTCGAGATCAACGAGCAGGACGCGATGTCGCGCGGCGTGAGCGACGGCGAGTGGGTGAAGTTGTCGAGCCGCTTCGGAGAGATCGAGCTGCGCGCGAAGATTTCCGAGCGGGTGAACCCGGGCGTCGTCTACACAACGTTCCACCACGCGAAGTCGAAGGCCAACGCCGTCACCTCGGACCTCTCCGATTGGGCGACGAACTGTCCCGAATACAAGGTCACGGCGGTGGATGTCGTGCGCGTCACGACGCCGACCTTGACCCGCGTCGGCGACGGCGAGAAGCCCGCGATCGAGGAACTGGAGCCGGCGGAATGAGCATGACGCAGTCGCCTTCGCAGGGCGCCGACATTCCGGTCATGGCGCTGGATCGTATCGTTCTGATGGCCAATCAGATCGGCGATTTCTTCGCGCCCTATCCGCCGGAAAGGCGCGCGGAAGGCATCAGGAATCATCTGCGCACCTATTGGGATCCGCGGATGCGCGCCGAGTTGCTGGCGCTGATCGAGGCGGGGGGCGCGGGCCTCGCGCCGCATGTCATCGCGGGTGCTAAGCTTTTGCGCGACGACTCGCATGCGAAACCGGGCTATTACGGCCCGCCGAAGGCGTGATCTATTTGAAATAGCAGGAGCATAGCAATAAATGAAAAGGGCGGACGCACATTATGGAGTCACGCTTCGAAGACGACAATGCGTCGTTGCGGCATTGTCACATTGTCAGCTTGCCGGGCCTGACCTCTGGCTCTATGTCAGATTCACTTTAAGCTTCCGCGACGTCGAGGATTTGCTAGCGGAACGCGGGATCGCGGTCTCTTATGAAACCGTGAGACGATGGGTCAATTATTTTGGGCCCAAGATCGCAGCCGATCTGCGCAAACGCCGGCCGAAGCCGCACACCACATGGCATCTCGACGAAGTCTATCTCAAGATCGATGGACGCTTGGTTTATCTGTGGCGCGCCGTCGATAGTGAAGGAGAGGTTCTGGATGTCTTGGTCCAGACCAGGCGGAATAAGACCGCAGCGCTGAAATTAATGCGCAAGCTTCTGAAGAAATATGGCTTCGCGCCGGAGAATTTGGTGACCGACGATCTGCGGTCTTACCATGCCGCCGCGCGTGATCTTGGGATCGAACATCGGCATCTCACCGGCCGATGGCGAAACAACAGAGCGGAGAATTCTCACCAACCAACCCGACGACGAGAACGCAAGATGCAAGGTTTCAAGGGCGTTGGTTCAGCACAAAGATTTCTCTCCTTTCACGCAGCAGCCCACAACACCTTCAACGTTCAACGCCATCTCATTTCAGCAAGGACGCACCGAGCTTTTCGAGGCTCGGCCATGGACACATGGCGTTCGGCCACTGCTGCAGCATAAACAAGATCGTCAACGAGATCATTCGCGTCTTTCGTTCGACAACGTGACAAAGCCATCTCAAATCCTCCTCATAGGCTCAAAGCCATACTTCACGGAGGATCACTTTTCAGGGGGCAGACCAGTGCAGAGGCAGAGGCCTAGCCTAATCTTTTTCTGCTGCCTGCAATTCCTGTCGAGCAATCACGGCATGGGTTACACCTTTTGAGAGTCGGCCGGCGTGTCCGGTTCCCCTCGCAAGGCTCATCGCCTTTTTTAGTTCGTTGATGGCGGCTACTTTGTGATGGTTGAACTTTTCCTTGTTCGCCGCTTCTGCGTGCTCGAGAGCGCTTTGGAGGTGGTCTGCGAATGACGACGCCATCCCCTTCCTACCTTCGGTAATGCCCTCTTCGAGTTCCTTAGTAGCTTCGGAGATATGCGAACTTTGTGCAAGAGATAAGCCCGGCACCATCATAAGGCCGAGACTAATGAGACCAGCCATAAGGTTGCGATTGAGCATTTCACATCTCCCTTGTTTTTATTCAATAGCTGGCCCCTGGCCCAAAACGCGAGGCAACCAGTCGTAGCTTCATTGATCTACTTTTCGATGTCCCATTTGAACAGGCTCGCGGACCGCTGCAAATTGACGCATTATCCGGCTTCATTGCATAAGCGCAGAAGCCGAGACGTTTCTGAAAAACTCAAAAGATGATGCAAATATCAATGTTGCTCCTCATGCCTCCCCAGTTGCGGGGCCGTGGGCAAAAACGTCGTGATCGGCTGTTATGCTAATTAGCCGACATTCACCGGATACCGGCGGTCTTGAGCCAGAGATTGCCGCCTTCGACGGCTGCTGGCAAGGCTGAATCTTCGACGCAGACGCCAGCGAGCCCCAATTTGATGATAACGGCGCGCCCAGCGCTGAAAGTTCGGATTTTCCTGTCATCGAGGCGCATGTCTCCCGTGGTTTGCAGCGAACGCGTGAACGTTGAACGCCTTACGCTGTCGACGTCACCGGCGGCGGTCGNAACCCTGCGATGAGCCGCAAAATGTCGGCGAAGAGATTTCGAGGAATGGCCACCTCCGCCATCTGGAACGAGACATAGCGCGCGTGACCGACGACCTTCGCGCCGATCTTGATCAGCCTTTCGCGCAGCGTGGTCATAGACCAGTGCTTTATCGGCTAAGGCATCGCCAGCGTGCGCAGGAAGTTGCCGAGATTGTAGGCCAGCGCGTGAAGCTAAAGGTGCACAGCGTTGGCGGCGAAGGAGCGACCTGACAGTCGCGTCCATTTTGATCGCGCCCTTGCCTTCCTTGATGTACTGCTCGCATGCGCCGCGCTTGCTGTAGAAGGCCACCTCCCTTCATTTTTGCGTCATTGTCGGCGACGGTCAGACGGCCATCACCGATCCGAAGCGGACCTCGCCGATTCGCCGCCGATTTTGCAAGAATTGGTGGAACCAGCACTGGCGACAGCTCCAGGAAGCCTTCGCAGTTTGGCTGGCGGATGGTGCAACAGCGTGCTCGATTCCACTGGACGGGTCTCAGAACCTGGTGCTGGCTGGCAGGCTCCTCCAGCTGACCGCCGAGCGCCACATCGTCGGCGATCTCCTTTGTCCGGGAGTTTCAGGGCTTCGACCGGCAGGCATGGAAGCGCCTCGAAATTCTGGACGCCGCGACGAGCCTCGACGACCTGCGGGCTTTGCCGAGCAACCGTCTTGAGGCTCTGCGCGGCGACAGGCGCGGCTAGTGCAGCATCCGCATCAACGCGCAGTGGCGGATTTGCTTCGAGTGGCCGCAAGGTGCGGCTGGCCCGTCAAGCGTGGAAATTGTGGACTATCACTAGAAGGCCGAAAACTATGGCACGGCCACCCATTCACCCCGGCGAGGTTCTCGCCGACGAATTGCAGGAAGTCGGCGTTACCCCGACCGAACTGGCGCGCCAGATCCAGGTGCCGGTCAATCGCGTCACGCAGATCATTCACGGCCGCCCGGGCGTGACCGGCGACACGGCGCTGGCCTTGGTCACTGGTTCGGGACGTCAACGCAATTCTGGCTCAACCTGCAGAGCGCCTATGGCGCGGGCGCATGTTTCGGAGGATAGGCAGACCGCTCTGACAAAGCCGGAGATCGCGATCGAGGAGATCGATCGCGTCATCGCCTCTGGCGCGCGTTTCGGTTGCGTCCTTGCCGATTCAGGTTACGGCTCCAGCGGGCCTTTCCGTCAGGCTCTGAGCGCCCGCGGTCTGCTGTGTGCGGTGGGGCTATCGCGACGCCAGAACGTCTACCCGGCCGACGTCGCTCTAGTTTTTCCTGTCGCAAAAGCGGGAAAGCCCCTCAAATACCACATCCCTGAACAGCCCGCGGTCTCCGCTGAAGCTGCGCTGGCCAGCGCGAAATGGCAGAAGATCAATTGGCGGCGCGGCACGAAAGGTCGACTGACATGTTTCTTCACGGCCCGCCGCGTCCGTGTTGCGGATGGTCATAAGCACCGCATGCGCGATAATCGTATGCGGGGCATGCCGGGCGACGAGGTCTGGCTCGTCGGTGAATCGACTGGCGAGCAAAAATACTATGTGTCGCACTTACCAGCCGATGCGAGCCTCAAGACGCTCGCCGCTACGATCAAAGCCAGATGGGTCGGCGAACAGGCGCATCAGCAGCTCAAGGAGGAGCTCGGCCTCGACCACTTCGAAGGTCGCTCCTGGACCGGATTACACCGACACGCCTTGATGACCATGATCGCCTACGCCTTCCTCCAATCCCGCCGCCTCAAAGCAGCGGGACGGAAAAAAGAGTCAGGGGACCGCCGCCACAACCGAGCATGCCGGCCATCAAGCAGGGCATTCTCGACCTCTTCGCACGGCCTCCGCCCAGACGGTGTCCTCATTGGGAAAAACTCCTCGCCGACGCCGTCGAGCTTAAACTGCCAAAGTAGTGCTAGCACACTGAACCCTCCCACTTGCGGGCTAGCCCACGTTTTTCAGACTGAGCGTGGTGCAACCGGCTTGAGACAGGCCGACCGAAAGGACACAAGGCGAGGATGCCAGGTTACGACTACACGGCAAGCTGCGTAATTAATCCCTTCAGGTCGCGCAAATTATTCGCCTAGTGATGACTGCGGCTGCGATCAGCACCAGATCGAAGCGTCGGGGGCCGATGATGTTTGCGAGTGGTGGAAGCGATCTAACAGTCGAACGGCAGCTTGGACGCCTGGGCCAGTTAATGGCCCTTTGAGGTCGATTAAATTATGAGGACTGCTGCGCGAATCTCCATCTTGGCTCGGAGCCTTGCTCCAAAGCCGAATACGTTGAAGCAGACTGAAGAAGGAGGAACGCAAAAACTCTCGCAGAGGGGGCGGGCCATACGTTAACTGGGGTGGGTCTCAAGGGAGCTTGCCAAGAGACGAGAAACGGTCGAGGCTCGCCCTTCGATGGACTATTCGTAATTTTGTCACGCGGCCGTCGGACAAGCTTTTCAAAATATGGCGGCGCCGATATTCTTGCCCCGCCGGAGGCCCAAACATGTTCGCTGATTTTCGTGCCGTCGCACTTGGCTCGGCAATCCTTCTCGCCCCAACCGCTACCTATGCAGATTCGCTATCGGAACGCCGTGCTGCCAAGGAGAAAGTGGAAGCGGTCGAAGTGGAGGTGGGGTGCGGAAAGCTCGATAAGGAAAACTGTGCGATTGTGGTTCCCGAGATCAACTCGAAAACCGTCTCGCAGGGAGTTCGACTAAAGCCCCTCCAATCGAAGGGCAGCGTCGAATCGGTAAACGGCCTGTGCGACGGTGACATTCAGGTGGCTGTGGTGCAGGCGGATGTTCTTGCCGCGCGCGCTGGAAAGCCGGATTGTGCGGGAAAGCTCGTTGTGCTCGGCGCGCCGCTCTATCCCTACGAAGGGTTTATGGTCGTGCGCTCTGAAGCGCGCGAGGACAAGTTCGGCGAAATGGTCCACGATCTTAAGCCCGGCGACGTTCTTCGGGTTGCGGCGGGGGGGGCGGGGTCAGGCGGTGAATTAACATTGCGAAACATTCTCGCGGCCGCACCTGAATGGAAGCAACTGATCGACATCCAGCCGGATAGTTCGGCCACGGCGCTCAACAAATTACGCGATCAACAGCTCGACGCCTTTTTCGTGATGGATGGACCGCAATCCCCTCTTTTGCAAGAGGTGCGAGAAACGGTCGATCCCAAAACCAAAAAGAGGGTGTTCAAATTTGTCGACGTCCGTCCGACCGCCAAGCTGCTCGAAACGCAGTTCAACGGCCGCGGTCTCTATGCGACGGCGACAGTTGAAGCGGGGTGGTTCAGCGCCATAAAATCCATTTCGACGCCGGCAGTGGTCGCCATACGCGACGACTTTTACAAAAGCCAGCCCGAGGTGGCGGCCAAGATAAGACAGTCCTCGGAAGACGCTTTGCCTTCGATCGCTGCCCGGGCAGGGGCGCGTCCAGATTGGAGGCAGGAATTCGAGCGCCGCTGAGCAAACTTCTGTCGTCGAGGCCTGCTTGCGAGCGATATAGAACCTCCTGGGCCGATATCCGCTCAGAGACGCGGGTTGAAAGCCGGCGGAGCGGCATTGACACATTAACGGGCGGCGGAGAATTCGCATCAGCCTGTTCGACGACGGGAGCGCAAAATGGGGGGCTTCAAATCGCCCCTGTCAGCTCAACGCTTCGCTTCCTTCCACGCCGCCGTCTACAACACCTTCAATATTCAACGACACCCAATCTGCCGACCAACGCATCGGCAGTTTCGGGCCGAGGCGCATAACGTTTGGAGCGACGCGACGGCTGCTGCGGCCTGAGTCGAGCACATTGCGGATGCTAGATCATCGATGCGGACCAGATCGCAATTCGATCCCGGCCAGCAACCTTCGCGGCGCGTAAGGCCTTATCGGCGCGTTCGATCTATTGCTCGACCGGAACGGCGGAGTCGAGCAGCGTAAGGCCGAAGGAGCCGGTCACCTTAGGGGCAAATAGCCTTTGACGGCAAACTCCCTTCTTGCCAAGCCTTCGCGCAACTCCTCCGCAATCGCCCGTCCTTGTTCAAGGTCGGCGTTGGGAGCGCAGTAAAGAAATTTTCTCCCCCAAAACGAAAAAACTCGTCGTGTGGCCGTAGCTGAGACATCACATACTCCGCGAATAGAACTAAAAACTCGTCGTCCAGTGTGTGGCCGTAACTGTCATTGACTTCCTTAAAGTGACCTGAGGCGCCAGGAGCGAATATGTTGAACCAATCCGAACATTGCCAACATTCCCGACAGCGCCGCTTGACGCTGACTCCGCAGCAAACTGAACCTCATGCACATATTGGAGCGCCCCCGCAACGCAGTCAGAAGCGCCGATGCAGCTGATTATCGAATTGAATCGGATCGGAAGAATTGTGCGCGAGATCGAGCGCGCGCTTTCGGATGGCTTCAGCATCCATAAAGATGTGAGTGGCTCAGGCTGCACGGGAGCGCTGTCGCCAAAAGAGAAACGGCATTAGCCTCATAGAGTGCACCAAGCTCTCGGAGCTTTCCCCGCGCGGCCGGGCTTTTTCGTGTGTGCGGGGCGCAATCTATCTCGACGGCCCGACCTTGCCGGGCAGGCTCAGATTGCCCGAGGTCACCTTGAATACATTGGCGACGCAGAGCAGCGGCGCCGAAAGGTCCGCGTTGACCCGCAGCCCAGCCGTGACGCCGTCGAAAGACGCGGACTTCAAAGCGCCGATCCTATCGAGCGGAACTCTCACCTTGACCGCGTCGCCGGAGATCTCGGTTAGGTAATCTGGGCTGTCGATCAGGATTGCCGCGCCGGGCCAGGTCTCTGGCAATTTGGGATGCGCGTCGTTCGGGATGTCGCGCACTTTCAGACCGCCACCGCAAAACTTGTCTTCGGTCAGCACGACCCAGTGTGGATGCCAATGGTCATGATTCTTGGCGCCCTTGGCCGCATCGTCGAAGTCTGGATGAAAGGTGAGCGCTAGCGCGACAATCCCTTGATCCTTGTCGAAGCCAACGTCCGCGCTGTTGAGTGACGTCGGCCAGACGTAGGCGTAGACGCCGGAGCCCTGGAACCTGCCCGTCGCATCGGGCCGCGACTTGCCGGCGTCACCACGCACTTTCGTCTCGAAAATGGCGTAGCCGTCCTTCGTCGTCA
This sequence comes from Methylocystis rosea SV97, assembly GCF_000372845.1. GTDB lineage: Bacteria > Pseudomonadota > Alphaproteobacteria > Rhizobiales > Beijerinckiaceae > Methylocystis > Methylocystis rosea. The sequence goes on along the minus strand of NZ_KB889963.1, from coordinate 3,526,514 downwards.
CCGTCGTTTCGACGATGTCGAAAGGCGCGAGGACCTTGTCGTCGCGTTGCGCCTTGATCTCATTCGCATGTGCGCCGGCGGCGAAACAAAGGGAGAGTCCGGCAAGAAAGCCGAGGCCGATCAGTCCTTTCCTATTCATTAGCTTAAGCTCCTTGATAACCGGTCATTTCCGGTTCCATAGAGACCGGCTCGGAAACATTCTCGAAGTCCTGAAGGCTCAGCTCCCCTTTCACCGGTAGGGTCGCCGGGAGCCTCGCAACAGCTCTTTGCCCGCTCGGGGTCTGTTCCTGCGCCAGTGCGCCATGAATCGGAACGATGCTTGCCGAAAGCACCGCGGCGAGAACACTATTAACTCGATCGTCGACGACGGTCATAAACTACCTCGCTCGAAGCTCTCGTTATAGGGTGGCCGACGGGCATGGCGTGAAGTTGAAAAAAAGGCTCGCGGCCGCGAAGCCGCGGGCGAGTTGACAGAACCATGTCGCTACGAGAGGCGACGCCGCTCAATTAGCGCTGAAGCACACCGAGGCAAGCGTGGCGGGCCAAGCGCCGAGCTGAAACATTGCGCGCGATGAGAGACTTACGCTCTTCCTCTGGCGCCTTCGCCAGCGCGTCTAGCTCGACGCCCTTATCGATACTTGTGCCGACGATGTCGCCATCCGCCGCGAGCGCTCGCTAGTGCGCTTCGCGCCCGCGCGCCAATTAAGGGACTGCGTCAGCACGGGTTGCGTTACAAATACCGTTGCGCCATCGCTCACCGACTGGGCTTCGGCCGTGAAGAGGGGCCAGCTTTCGCCAGGATCGGGTCTTCGTGGATCACGCCGTCTTGGCCTATGATGAAGCGCCAGAGCAAGGCGCCGCGCCGGAAGGTGAGGCGGGTCCGGCCGTGATCTTCGCCTTCCCCATGCTCGCAGATCGTGACGATGGCGCTTCGCTGCAGTTCCGCGCGAAAGGCCTCGACGGAGAGCCCGAATTTGCCCGCGACGAGGGCCGCGTCCACAATGAAGTCATCGCCATCGCGGGCAATATTATCGTCGCGCATACTTCATGCCTTATCGCGAAACATCCTGCTCGATGGCGCGCACAAGCCGCTTAACCAGGATCATTTCGACAAGCAGCTCAAGCGAAAGCGCCATTTCGTCCGGCGCAATGTCCTCGCGAAACGGGATGTCTAGCGCGGCTGTAGGGATTTCGGCGAACATCGCGTCTATTTCATCATCGTTCTGGGGCGGCCGCGACGCTACGCGCTGCGTAGCTGTCCATCCGACATTGGCTTGATCCAGCAAATCTGCACGCTCCTGTCGTGCGCGCATGATGCGCAAGCGATAGCCCCACGCGCCACATAGGGTCGACATCCGCATTGCCAAGTGAGGCCCTTATTCGGCGCCAAATAACGCGCGTCGGAGACGATTTTCGCTCCGCCTCGGGACAGATAGCTGGCGACGACGATCCGACGCTGATCGCGCCGGCGTAACCCAATGACGGTTGCACTTGGTTTCCGACGCGTCGCGAGCTCGCGCTCGAATGTCTCGTCAGGGATGGCCTCGAAGCTTCCGCCAGTTCGAGGATTGCACTTTGCCGGCGCACAGAGATGCACTCGCCCTCGCTTCGCCAACGCTAATCCTTGCCGCTCTGTGTCCCCTTCTTACCTTCAACGCCCGGGGCGCCTGCAGAGGTTCCACTCGGACCAGGAGGAACGCTGGGGTCAACGTCTGTATTCTCCTTTTGAACCGCGCCAGAGGATTCCACCGGCTTCCCTGTTGCAGGACACGAGGCGACTCCTTTGTCTTCATGGCGATCCTCAGCCGACGCTACAGGTGAAGCGACCGCAACTAATAGGACCACGACCACAGCAAACCGTTTCTCAGGTCTTACACCTCCAATAGGGGACTCATTGAAAATCATCAAGGCGTAAGGCTCTCAAGCTATCCTGTCGCCCCACGGGCGCGTCATAGCGCGAAACGCCCTTGGCCTATGTCTATTCCAAGGACGAGTCGCCGCGCTGACGTTTGCGCGGCGACGACGTAAAGAGTTGCCGCAAACCAAGGCGCTGAGAAAGCTAGGCCGCGTCGCGCCGCTGCTTGATAAGCTCGTGATTTTCGCGCACGCCCTCGTATTGCCTCTTAACAATCGTCGCAACGTCAGGCGGTAAATCCTCACTCAGGGCTTTCTCATATGCCGCTTTAGCGACGTCTTCGCCACGCTCGCACTCCGATAGGACGGCCGCTTCGTCACCACCCGTGATGGCCGCCTTCAAGTTCGTCCACGCGCGATGCATCGCGCCGGAAACGGACCCCGCTTCACTTGGCATGCCCCCGAGCTTAACGATTTCGTCGTCCAGTTCGCGCGCCCCCGTAGCGCAACGCGCAGCAGCCCGTTGAAATGTGCTTTTCAAACTTTCGTCTTTGACGCCCTCAGCGGCGGCGACAAAACCCCTCTCGCCATCGCGACTCACCTCAGCCAAGTTCTTGAGCGTAGCCAGTGCTTGCGAGCCCATTCTTTCCTCCGTGATATGATTGAGAATGTAACTCAACTCGCCGGCCGGCGAAATGTTCCGAGCTGGTTTGATACGACTCGCGCTTGCGCAAAGCGAACTATTCCTCCTGGTGGAAAGCCGAGGAGATTTAGCGCTCGACTGTTTCGGCTGAAGAATGAAATCATGCCAATGGCAACCGCCACCACCACCCGCGCCAAACTGCTTGGTCGCGATAGCCATTAATGTCTGTGCGACGGCCTTCTCGCGATCACACTCGGCGATATTGTCCCCATCGAATTCAAGCATGCCAGTTCCGCACTCGTCCGATCGCCAAGCCTTCTCCTGATTGATAACGCCGGTCGCGCCGAGTTCCTGTTCTGGGTCGAAGCCCTCTTCGAGGTCCGGCTCTTCCTCAAGATCGCGTCGTCACCCATTTCGTCGAGCAGCGCTATCAGGGAATCGACGGCGTCCAAAATGCGCCGGCGCATGCCGGGGTGGCAATCGGGCGATTAGTTCTCAATCAAAGAGATGGCGGAGTCGATCTGCCGCTATGGAGAGGTAATAGCGCGCTGCCGGCGCCGTGCTGAAGGGAAGCGCCGAAAGAGCAGTAACGGGGAAAGGCAGCGCCCGCGCAGGCTCTCCCAGGGCGCGACGCGCCAGTAGAGTGCCAAGCGCTGTGCCTGCGGCAATGCCTCGACCATTATAACCGAGAGCCGCGACGAGGCCGGGCTGAGGCTCGTAGAGGTGGGGCAGCAGGTCGGCGGTCACCGCCCCACGACCGTACCAGTGATAATCGAACGGTATATCTGCGATTTGCGGAAACATGCGCCGCGCAGAGCGTTCAAGTATCCGAAAGCTCAAAGCACGGGCGCTGCGTGGAGGCGTCAACCACCCCGGACCGCCGATGACTAAACGGTTATCCGGCTCGACTCGGAAGTAGCGCACACGCAGTATGTGATTGTCGGCGCAGGACTGGCCCTCTGGTAAAATGGCCGCGCGTACGCTGTCAGGCAGCGGCGCAGTGGCGATTTGCACGCCATGAACGCGCAAAATGGATCGCTGCAGTCTGGGGACAAGGTCGTCCGTGAAGGCATTGGTCGCGATCAAGACCACCGAGCCAATCAGGTGGCCAGCATTGGTAGTCACCCGCCATCGCCCATCTTCCCTTGTCAGCTTTTGAACGCGGACATTGCCATGAATCTTCGCGCCTGCCTCGATCGCGGCTTTGGCAAGTCCTCGCGTATAGGCAAGAGGCTGAACCGTCCCATTTCGTCGATCGAGCCAGCCGCCGGCATAGACTTGAGTTCCAACGAGCCGGGCTGTTTGCGCGCGATCCAGCATCTCGACCGGAGCTCCGCGTTTCGCCCACATCGATGCGTCGCGTTGCAAGGCCCGAGCGCCCCGAACCGACCGATTCGCCTGGATCCAACCCTTCCGGACTGGATTGCAGTCAATGCGATAGCGCTCGATCAACTTGAACACGAGATCAGGCGCCTTTCCGACGAAGGACAGCATCCGCTCGCCCATCTCATCGCCAAAGGTCGCAATCAGATCGTCAGGCGCAGCGTGGAGTCCCGCAATGACCTGTCCGCCTGCCTGACCGGAGGTGCCCCACCCTGGCGTTTCGGCCTCAAGGACGGATACGCTTAGGCCGCCTTGCTCCGCAATATGCAATGCTGCGGAGAGCCCCGTGATGCCGCCGCCGACCACGATTACGTCTGCAGACGATCCCGGCTCGAATGGGTGAAGCTCGGGACCAATCGGCGCTGTCGACCAGAGCGAGTAGAGGGAGTTCATTGGTCTCACCGGCCTGGATCACGGAACATCAGCCCACGCAACCTTATCCTGAGCAGACGTGGCACGCCACTCGCCATCGCGATAAATGCGCGGCTCAGCAAACAGCTGCTGCGCGGGATCGAAGGTGTGCGCCATGACCTTAATTGGACCAGCGCTAAGCGCGGTTCCTCGTGGCGAAGTTATTAGCTCGTTGGAGATCAGGATACGAGAGAAGAAGAGGACCATCACCCATCTCCGCGCTGCAGGAGTCTCAGCATCGCGAGTTTGATGCGCGTGGCTGCGCTGCGAGCTTCACGCCAAGATCGCGTCTGACGCCATGCGCGGCGCCGGAAACGCGCTTCATCGCGCTCCCGCGTTTGTGTGGCAATTCGTCTGTTCGACGTACTATGCGGTCAGCACTTGGCTCCGCCGTGCGCTGGATGCGCGCGGTAACCCTCTCCCGATAGGCGGGAGAGGGAAAGTCCGAACGATTAAAGTGCTACAGGACTGGTTCGTTCTTGAACTTGTCGGGGAATTGCTTGGCGATCCCGTCGGTGAGCATGTCGGCGAATTTCAGCATGAGACGTGACCGTCATCATATGCCTTGATGTCAGCCGTCCAATCCTTGTTGAGTCGGCCGACCGCCTCGGCCGCCGTCAAGTCTAGATGCTTTTGCAGCATCTCTTCCAAATCTCTTTTAGACCAGTCTGGGTTTGCGCCGCTCAAGAATGCTGCGATGTCCTTACCGTTGTCCGTCCACTTCTGCTGAGCTTCCTTTAGCCCCGACTTATCGCCGTTCTTGGCGGCATTGACGACTTCCGTCGCAATAAGAATGTGGTCTCGCAAGAGAGCAGACAATTTCTCTCCTGCATTCTCTCCATAGTATGGCTTGATGGCGTTGCCGATGTCATCCTGATTCTTGAGGAGTCGCGTAGCGACGGCACTGGTGTCTGGAAGATCGGCCAGGGCGCTGACAATGTAACCGCGGGTATAAGTGATGTGATCTTCCCACAGCTTCCGCATTGCCATCCTCACAGCGGTGGCCCTATCTGCTTTCGCGTCATGCATGCCGGCGGCCATTGTGCTGGGATGAGTCATAGGCGCTTGTTGCGCCAGCGCGGTCGAACCGACAATCGCCATCGTTGCCGCCGTTATAGGGGCTGTATATATTTTCATGATAAACCTCCGTGAAGTCTTTTTGCTTCTACAGTCCAATGTGAGACCGAATGTCGGGAACCATCTTGGCTTGAGAATATCCGAATCCGAATCGGAAAAGCCGTCAAAAGTGAGAATATGGCGGCCGATGTTCTCACATTTGATGGCTTTCCTTCACGCCTTGAGCTTCGAGACGGGCTGTCTCGCACAGGCGCTTGAATGCCCTTCTTCCGCGTAGGATCGTGTCATCCCGAACAGCCTTGAGGATGGCGGGATTGGCGATCGCTCGCGAAACGCCCGCCAAGAGCGCCGGACTGAATGAGATAGGATGCTGATTCCGATTGATGGCGCCCCCTAAAACGAGATGAAGGCGCCCACCCATTACGGAATGATGGCGCCCCCGATTCCGAGATGATCCCGCCCCCCTGCAACGGAATGATCCCGCCCGGGTGATTTCGTGCAGTGGCGGTCGCCGCCGTTGGCCTGGTGAGGTCGCCAGGAGGTTCGAGAAGTCGCGCGTGCGCGTCTTCCAAAGAAAGCCCGCAAGGCCAATGCCGGAGATCAGCTCAAGCGGAATCTCGGTCCAAAGGATCGACATCCAATACGTCTGGAACTCCGGAGCGAACGAATCAAGGCCGGCGCGCCAGCCAAAAACCTGCTCGTAAATCCGGACGACCAGATAGAACCCGTTCAGAACGGCCAAGCCGATCCACATCCCTCTCAAATCTACGATTGGTTCGGCGCGCTCTATGGCGCCTACCGCCGATTGCGTAGTTTCGCTCATTTTTCTCTCCTTCAGTTCGACCGAAAAACGACGATAATTTTTCGGCGGCCTTCAGGATTGCGAGCAAAGCAGCGCTTTGCAGCGCGCCGGACTAGACATTAGTCGGGCAATATCGGACAGCGACAACGCTGTTGCACATGAGGCAACGACCTGGGAAGAAAGGCTGGAGCTTTGTCGCGATGGCGCCCCAGCGCTTACGTGAGCCGCCAACTATTTTTGCGCGCGTGGGCCCATCTCCGGTAAGCGCCAGGCGTCATTCCGGAATATCGCGAGAACGCGCGGCGAAAACTTGCTTCGTCAGCGTAGCCAGCGCTCGCCGCCAGTCTCTTTACGGAGTGCGTCGTCGTTTCGAGCAGGGTTCTTGCGGCTTCAAAGCGAACGCGTTCGATGAATCGCTTTGGCGTCTCGCCTGACGCGTGCTGGAGATGGCGGTGCAATGTTCGAACCGAAGTGCCGAGCCCACGCGCGAGGCCTAGCACGGTCAACGGAGCGTCTCCCGCCTGCCGAATAATGTGTTCAGCCTTCAGTAGAAACGGGTCCGACGCGGCCAGATGACCGAGTGGAACATAGTTAGATTGCGTTGACGGAACAGTGTCGACGACCGTGAAGTCGGCGGCGATCTTGGCGGCGGAGGCGCCGTACAGCGCTCGTATCACATGTAGACAAAGATCTATCCACGACAGAGGGCCGCCAGCCGTGACGACGCGTCTGTCCTCAAGCAGCGCAGCGCCCCATTGGGCGTCCGCGCGTGGATAGCGGTCCCTCAGCTCGTCGTGTCGCCACCAAGTCGTCGTGCAGCGTCGGCCATCGAGCAGGCCCGCTTCGCCAAGCAAAAAAACGCCGCTGCATGAGCCGCATATCAATGCGCCGAGCGCATGTTGGCGCCGCAACCAAGCAGCCGCCGCCGCGATCGACGCTTCGCCGAGAAAGCGATCGCCGTCGTCACAAAGGTAGCCTGGAACAATGACGGCGCTCGCAGTACCGGCGGTGATGCTCCCGTCTACGATGAGCAGACGACCGCTGCTGTCCTGAATTGGCTGTCCATCGAAACTCACCGTGGAGACGCTGATCGGCTCGCGATTTTCGTCCTTGGAAATCGTTAGCCAAGCTAGCTTCAGCATGTCCACGGCGCCGATCAAACCGGCGCCAAGGCAACCGTCATAACCGAGGACGATAACTTCCATGGTCGAGCCCGTTGCAGCCCGAAGCTGAGCCAGCGGCCCGTCCCTCCTCAGCGGCAGTCACCCGCGGACGAGTTCAGGGGCGGCCGGGATTTTATCGGCGAGAACGTCTATCTTCTCGATCGACGGCGGTTTGGCAAGAAGTTCCGGCGCTTTCGCCATCAGCGATTTCGCGACTTCGCCGGAAAGATGCGCCGCGCGGCCCTTTTCGTCGGGAAAAACGTCAAAAATGGCGAAGGTCGAGGGCCCCGTGCGAACCGCAAACCATGCGGTCGTGTCGGGCTCGGCCTCGACCAATTCTAAAGCGCTGATGAGAAACTGCGCGAGCTGCATTTCTTTTCCGGGTTGCGCCTCGAGCGTCACAAACAATCCAACCTTGGTCATCGCCTTACTCCCGCCGGTTGCGCGCCTCGTTGGCGCCCAAGCGCTTGTAGGCGACAAAAAACTCTCTGAGGGAAAAAGCTGTAATCAATCCCGCCGTCGCGAGACTGGAAGCGAGGAGAAAGCTGTTGCCGCCTGCGCCCGCCGATTCATCGGCGATCGCATCGCTTGCGACGTAATAGGCGCATGCCCAGACGACCCCGCCGCATACAAGGCGTCGACATTGATCCACTGGCTTCTGGCGTGTTGTTGTGACGCTTTGACCATCGCAGCCTCCGCAGATGAAAGATGGGAACTGGGGTGACGCGATCCTGTGTTTCAACGACTTTCGGCGCAGCACGCCAGTTCTGCCAAAAACGGTGCAGAACGCGCCATCGCGAACTCAGGTCTGGAGTTTGAGCCTGCGCCTTTAAGATCTTTCGAGATGTTGCAGCCCGAGAGGAGGCCAACGAAGGATGGGAGCCTGTTCTATGGCGTCACCGCAATTCAGCGCAGTGTAAATTCCTTAATCTAGCGTCCTGTCTCTTAAATATCGACTATTATTGGTTTGCAATTGATTGCATGATGGAGGGCTGCGATGTCGTGGCCGATCAAGCGGCTTGAGACGGAGCCAGCGGTAGCGGAAGAGTTGCGACGTCGGTCGCGTTCGAGAACCTCCGCATTTACGACGCTGGCGGACGCTGGCAGCTTTTTTGTTTTAGTGTGGCGCCTATCGACGGGGAGTATCGCGGCGATCAAAGTCTCAGGCAGTGGCCGCCGCTCTCTCTGCATCCGGCACGGTAACAGAAGCGCCATGTTGTCGGCGCGCCTGCGCTCGTTACTGCTGTCACGCGCATGCCTGTAGAAAGGGCGAACCGAGGCTTTCGAGAACACCGTGGTTTGCACCACCGCTTCGTCCAGGCGGCAACGAAGCGTTTCGTTGGCGCCTGTCGTGAAGCAGCAATATCGCATCCGTGGTTTGCACCACGTTGAAAGGCCAGTGAAGCTCGTCGCGCGGAGCGCCGCAACCAAGCAGATCATTATGTCCGGACTAATTACCCACCTCGGTGAATTTCCCCAGAAAACGTCGCTGCCGCACGCTCGTCGCCCGCTTGCCGACAGGCGCTCTCTCGATTGGTGTCTTATCCGGATGCATGGCTGTTCTGACGCGGAGCATCGATCTCCGCGTCAGTCCACTAGAAGAAGAGCCCCAAGGAGCCACCCGCCAATCCACCAACTACGGCTGCCGCGATGGTGTTCGGAATGCCGCCGAGAGCTGCATAGGCGAGGCCACCCAAAATGACTGCGCCGACGCCGGCGAAGATGTAAGTGTTGGGCGTGACTTCCCAATCTTTTTCGCCAGAGGGCCTTTGACCAGAAGGCCTTTGATCAGTCATAGCCGCTCCTCCATCTTTTACGAGCGCCTTCGCCCATCTCAAGCCGCTTGCTGCGCTCGCCCAGTTTCAGATAAGCCTCATCTGGCTCCAGGAGATGAAAGGTCAATGGTCGCAGCGGAAAAACGGCTTCATGAAGCTGCTCTCCTCAGCTCCGCTCGGCGCACGAGGAGCCGATTGACGAGCCCGCGCCGAGGACCGCGACCATTGACGTAACGGTTCAGTTGGCTTTGTCACGTTGTCGAACGATAGACGCGAATGATCTCGTTGATAATCGTGCTCATGCTGTTGCAGTGGCCGCACGCCATGTGTCCATGGCCGAGGCTCGAAAAGCTCGGTGCGTCCTTGCTGAAATGAGATGGCGTTGAACGTTGAACGTGTTGTGGGCTGCTGCGTGAAAGGAGAGAAATCTTTGCGCTGAACCGACGCTCCTGAAACCTTGCATCTTGCGTTCTCGTCGTCGGGTTGGTTGATGCGAATTCTCCGCCCGATTGTTTCGCCATCGGCCGGTGCGATGCCGATGCCCGATCCCAAGATCACGCGCCGCGGCGTGGTAAGATCGCAGATCGTCGGTCACCAGATTCTCCGGCAGGAAGCCATATTTCTTCAGGAGCTTGCGCATTAATTTAAGCGCTGCGGCCTTATTCCGCCTGGTCTGGACCAAGACATCCAGAACCTCTCCTTCGCTATCGACGGCCCGCCATAGATAGACCAGCCGGCCATCGATCTTCAGATAGACTTCATCCAGATGCCATGTCGTGTGCGGCTTCGGTCGGCGTTTGCGAAGATCGGCCGCGATTTTGGGTCCAAAGTGAATGACCCATCGTCTCACGGTCTCATAGGACACCATGACGCCACGTTCCGCCAACAGATCTTCCACGTCGCGGAAGCTCAGGGAGAACCGAAGATACAGCCAAATCGCCTGTTGGATGATCTCGGGAGGAAAGCGGTAGCCGCTGTAATTTATCTTCGCCATGGTCAATGGCTATCGGTAGGACCAAGAGATCGCAAGCCCCGAACAATGTGACAAAGCCTTCAAGAGCGTTGGTTCAGCACAAAGTTTTCTCTCCTTTCACGCAGCAGCCCACAACACGTTCAACGTTCAACGCCATCTCATTTCAGCAAGGACGCACCGAGCTTTTCGAGCCTCGGCCATGGACACATGGCGTTCGGCCACTGCTGCAGCATAAACAAGATCGTCAACGAGATCATTCGCGTCTTTCGTTCGACAACGTGACAAAGCCTCCACTCTTGCTAACCTGCGCGCGGCGTCACGGATACGTCAATCCTGAAGCTGCGACTTCGCCCCATACCGATCCGCCAAACGTTACCCCGACGGCGTGAACGCATCCGATCTGATGTTTTTCATGCTGACTCCGCGCATGAAGAAATCACGCTTCAACCGTTTCACCAGATTTTCGCCGCCACACAGAAAAATTGCGCTGTCCTTGACGTCTTGCTCACCGTGCAGGGCTGTCGCCGCAACGTCTCCTCCAGCCGGAGCATCTGGATCAAGCAGGCATGGTCGGTAGTCGACATGCGCCCGCGTCCGGCTCAGCGCTTTCAGCTCTTCATCAAGATAGAGACCATCACGGCTGCGTGCGCCATGGTAAAGACGGATTGGACCGAGATGGCCCCGCTTCAGAGCGTCTCGCAACACGCCATAGAGTGGCGCGAGACCCGTCCCGGCGCCGATCAGCAGCAGGCGCTGATCCTGATGAACACCTTCGTAAAAGCATGTCCCGGACGGACCCGCGACATGCAAGCGGTCGCCCGGCTTGAATTCTCCAAGCCGTCGGCTCATTCGGCCATTTTCATGCAGTCGGATATGCATCTCGAGAAATGGATCGTCCTCGGGATGGCTCGCGAGCGAGTAATGACGTCTTAAATCGCCATCCGCGACAAGTTCGAGGAACTGACCTGGCCGATACGCAAAATCATCTGCATCGACACGCAGTCGGATCACATCCGGCGCGAGCGGATCAATCGCTCGAATAACCGCATCCCGACGCGCTCCGACGTCATCCGGCCGCGTAATCCTCAGCGGCGACGTCGGCAAACAGACACAGGGCAGAAAAAAGCCGAGCGCCTTCTGACCCTTTGTCAATCCAACTTGAGACTCTGGCGGAGGAACGCCTTCGACCACGCGATGCAGACAAGTCTGACAATTGCCGGACCGGCACGACGAAGGCGCGTCGATGCCGGCGCGCTCCAGCGCTTCAAGCACTGTTTCACCTAGCCTGAGTTCGACCGAACGATCCTCGAACTGCAGCATCGGATCAACGGTTCAATACGTCATCACGAACGGAATTTGCAATCGCCGCGACTTCCTTAACCTCTTTTTCTGGCACGCCAAGGTCACGGAGCGTGTAGTTCAGATTTTCGATTACCGCGTCAACATGGGAATCGTTGAGGCCCTTGGCAACGAGACGCTTGTGCGCGTTGCGCATGTCGGCTCCCGTGTAATTATTTGGACCCCCAAACGCCATGGTCAAGAATGATTTCTGTTTGGCGATTTGCTGATCGATGTCGACGCCATCAAAAAACTGCGCGATGCGACCGTCCGCGAGAACCTTGCGATAAAAAAGCTCAACTGCGGCATTAACGGCGTTCTCGCCCCCGAGGCGCTCGTAGAGATTTGGCATGCCTTGCGTTCTCCCTGTTGCCGACCTTAGCGAGCCAACTTTTTCGGCTCGGACGTCTGTTAGACGCCGCGGCGTGGAGAATCTTACCTCGACCGGCGAGATTTTTTTGCTCGGAGAAATGCCTCCCGCAGGAAATTCAATCATATAAGAAAAGCGTGACGAAATTCGTTCTGTTGCCGCTGACTCGATCGATAAGCCCGGGGACGAGCGCGCCTGCTCACCCGCGATCGGCCGCCTTTTCGGCGCGCACAAGCGCCAGCAATCCGAGATACACCTCTTCGCATTCGGGACATTGATGCATGTGGTGACGAACCTCGGGGAGGGTGGCGGCGGCGTCCAAGCCGGAGGCTTCCAACTCGGCGTAGCGCGGTAGACTATCGAAATAATCCGTACACGACATCTCTTCCCCGCTTTTGGCGGCGAAGATCGTATCGAGCAGGCGGGCAAATTCCTTTTGTTTCATTCCTAGCTTCCGGACTCAACCGTATTTGAGACGCTCTGAAACGGCAAAATCTTACCATCATCACTGAGATAAGTTTTGCGCTGGGGCGAGTCGAACGTAGCTATGATATCCTGATGCGTGACGCCTTCGGAAAGTAGCGCGGCCTTGAGGCGTTTTCGTGCATCATGAATAAGCTTGTATATGCTATTGCGATTGCCGCCGAGCCACTCGGCGACAAGATCAAGCGGCATGCCCTGAAAAGCGTGAGCAACAAGCGCTTTTCGCTGGAGTGGCGTCAAAGAGTTCTCGATAAGGCGGACCAACAAAGCCCACGCTTGTCGCCGTTCCAGACTACGCTCGGGTTCTGCAGCATCAGTCGGCCAGACCGGCATATCTTCGCCAAGACGCGCACGATTCACGACCGCCTTCCGCCAGCGCCGTCGTCGAAGCTCCCCAAGAGTGACGCGAACAGCGATCGAATAGGCCCATGTCGTAAATTTGCTCTCGCCACGAAATTGTTCGACTTTCGACTGGATGAGGATAATGGCCTCCTGGGCGCAGTCCTCAGCCGTTTGATGCAAATCGTGGCCGAGCGATGAACCTCCGGGCGTTTCATTTCGCGAGAGAAATTTGATGATCGCACCGAGCACGAGCTCACGCAGCTCAGCCAGCGCAACGGCCTGATTCTGATCGCCTGCTCGTAGGGCCAATAACCACTCGGAGTTTGATCGTTCTCTCATTTCGCGGTACGGGTGTCAGACGGAAAACGGCTTGCACGCTAAGGTTAGCATTAACATCGAAGCGAAGCTATCCATCGGGCCTCCGATGTTTGGAGGGCCTCTTCGGTCGGAAGAGATTTGGATCGGCGCTCGACAAAAAAGAACAACGGCAGCACGCCGAGGGATGAGCCCCGTCTGACTCACGATCAGATCGGCGAGGCCTTCCCCGGACCTACCCGGGGGCGCGTTAAAAGCGAATGGAACAGTGTGAGCAAGGCGAGCGCCGCGGTCCATGCGGCGCCGGCAGCAAATTGCAGAGCTGGTTCTTGAACTCCGGCGACCGACGAAAATAGGCGCAGTATCGCTGCGAGAGTTATCAGGACGCAGATCGCCGTCGTTCGAGGGCCTGCGGTAAGCGCGGCCAGTATGGCCCAGCGACGCCCGCGTCATCACCGCGAGCGTCATCGTTCCGATTGCGCCAACAGTCAGCGTGTGCAGCGCGGCTTTTTCCGGCAGTAATTGAAAAAAGCCGTTAAAGCCCTCGATAGCGACAACCATGCATAGCCGACATGCAAATGGCCATAGGAACGGCTCGCGCACGGTCTGCCGCTTGCTTCTGTCACCGACATCGCGGGTGTAGACAGTGTGTAGCTTATGCGAGGAGACGAGCGCACCGCGCGCTTTCTAGAGCACACGCAGCCCGCTAAGCTCCGGTATGTAAGGCGAGCTACTCTCTGAGCGCCGGACGTAAACTCCCCCGCTTCAGAGGCGCCTCTGCAGGCTTGTGCAGGCTTGCTGAGCCGATCCAAGCAAGGCGCATGCAGTTGGCGTGCGATGCCGTCCACCTTATCTATACGCACTTGGGCTGCTCCGACGTAAGCAGGCGAATTTGAGCCATGGCGACCATGCACGAGCGCTCCATTGTCGTGTTCGGCGGAACCGGGTTTCTCGGTCGCCGTGTCGTTTGGCGCCTCCGCAAGGCTGGGTTTTTTGTTCGGGTTGCGTCGAGGAATCCGGATCGGGCTCATAGGCTGTTTGGTTTTGATGATCCGCAACTTCGCTCGGTCGAGGCCAACATTCACGATGAGCAGTCAATCGCCGATGCACTTGCTGGCGCTTACGGCGTTGTGAATGCGGTAAGCCTATACGTCGAGCATGGCCGCGAGACTTTTCATTCCGTGCACGTTGAGGCAGCTCAACGATTAGCAGATCAAGCACGTCGAGCCCAAGTTGAGCAGCTCGCGCACGTCTCAGGAATCGGCTCCGATGCCGGCTCATCATCGCTCTACATCCGCAAGCGTGGCGAAGGCGAATTGGCGGTTCGCGCCGCGTTCGCAGATACAATTCTCATTCGCCCGGCGGTGATGTTCGGACCTGACGATTCATTTCTCACCTCCATCCTCAAACTCCTCGGCCGGCTTCCAATCTATCCGATGTTCGGGCGCGGTCTCACGAGACTGCAGCCCGCCTATGTGGAAGATGTGGCGGAAGCAATCGCTAGGGCGCTGGATCGGAAGGACGTGCATGCGATCACCTTCGAGTTTGGCGGACCTCGCGTCTACTCTTATGAAGAATTGCTCAGGGTCATTGCCCACGAAGCCAGCCTTAAGCCTATGTTAGTTCCTGTCCCGTTTGCCGTTTGGCACACGCTGGCGTGGTTCGCGGAAATGCTCCCGAGCCCGCCCATCACTCGCAATCAAGTAGAGCTGATGCAGGTCGACACTGTGTGGTCGCCAGAGATACCAGGATTTGAAGATCTCGGAATTTCGCCGCGCTCGGTCGAGGAAATACTCCAGGAGATATTACGGGATCAGTGATCAAGGAGGTTCTTCGGCAGATCCGCCTTCGAAAATGGTCGCCGGCATCGCGAGCCATCTTGGCAGACGGAGAAGTTCTCGAAGTCTTGATCCAGACGAAGAAGCGGAATACGGCGTCGGCACGACCGGACGAAGCCCCGAGGCGGATGGCCGATTGGCCTCTGAATTAGCGAATGATCGCCTGGGATATGCAAACGGGCTACTCGGCGAATATAACGATGCGCATTATCAGCTATGGAATGCTCGGAGTGCCTGATGACGGTAGTTGTGAAAGACAGCAATGGCGCAGAACTCAAGGACGGCGATTCCGTGACCTTGATAAAGGACTTGAAGGTTAAGGGCTCGTCCGTCGTGCTGAAACGCGGCGCCTTGATCAAAAATATCCGGCTCACGGATGATCCGGCCGAGATCGATTGCCGCTCTGAGAAAGTAAAAGGGCTCGTGCTGCGGACGGAGTTCGTCAGGAAAGCCTAGTTGCCATCGAATGGCGCGCAGGACGAGCGGACCCAGCGAAACTCTGGACCTGCGCGCCAAGCGATTTAGCAAGAAGTTCGGTTCATCAAGAAACTTTGGTCGCCGGCAGTGGAACGGCTCTTCCAGGCATGAACGTCCTCGCCCGGTTCGGAGCAAAAGCCATATTCTTGTGTGTATCGCAATAAATGGCCTCCGGTGCGCACGCGCAGCCACAGAACCGGAACGAGTCGAAATGGTGCGGATCGCCGATCGGCCAGCGGCACCTTCCATTTCGAATCTGCATGAACCGAATAGGAACCGACGGGAGCAATGGCTTCAAATTCCCGCTTTGCCTTTGATTGCAAATATGTTGGCTGTCGGAGTCTTGCTTTTCGATCAAATTGGCGGGCGCGGGCTGGTCAGTCTCCTTCTTCAGCTTGGTCATTTCGGTTTCGTAGCGCTTTCGCTGGTTGGAGATTAATATCGATGCGGCGCGCGAGTGCGGCGCGGCCGGCAAATGATCATGAATAGTGCGCTGCCCCCGCGCAACGTCTCATCCCAATTTTCGCCGATGATGCGAAAGTCGATGGCGCCGCCGATCATCGGATCGAGTGGTCCATAGGATGAACGAGCGTCGGAGACATAGAGGCGGCGATCGGCAAGATCACGAATGCGCGGCGCAAATCTAAATCCCGTGAGATGACAGAGACCGAACACATGATCGACGGCGCCCGCCGTGTCCGTATAGTGTTCGCGGATATCCAGCGAGCATTCCTCGACCGCCGTGGACGCCCGGTATTCCTGAAGGAAGCTGAGGAGCGAACTGCCCAGGACGATCGCCAGGATGATGGCGGCGTCCACCCAATTGCTGAAGCGCCAGCGAGATTGCGGCGGCGAACGCCAGGATGAGGACGAGCGGGCTTTGGAACTGGCGCAGAAGGAGGCGAAGCGCGCTCAGGCGCGGCGCATCCTCGACGCTGTTGGGACCGACGCTTAAAAGGCGCGCAGCGGCACGATCGGACGATAGCCCGTCTGGACCCGACTCCAAAGCTGCGGCCAGCTCGGAAGAATCCAGGCTCCAGTAGGGAGTTTCATTGGCGCCCCAGGTCACTTAGGGTTCCTGTCTACAATCTCGTGTGTCGGCGAACGTCGCTAGTCTGCTCCTCGTCCTCGCTTCACGCGAAGCCAGACGGCGTCCATCAAAATGACATGAGAAAAACGATCACATAAGAGTTCACAGCCAGACAGCGATAGTCTCACATGAAGGCGCCGATCGCGCCAAGATGCAGGGCCATCTATGCCGCCTTGCCGGTCATCCCAAGTTGAGCTTAAAGAACGAATATGACTAACGTCATTGTTCCAACCGCGGTCGATGCGCGGCTCCTGCGCCACTTTGCAAACCTCTCCTTCGGTTTCTGGACCGGCCCGACGCGCCGCAAAGCGACCTTGTTCGTGGTCGGGCTCTTTGCCTGTCTGCTGCTCAATCTCGCCCCGGCCATCGCGGTCAACCGATGGAACAAGTTTTTCTTCGACGCCCTGCAAAACAAGGACCAGCGGCTGATCATTCTCAGCATCGGCCTGATGCTGGCGCTGGCCTTCGCCTCTGCGTTGACGAGCGTCGCGCTTCTGCAGACGCGCATGCGCTTTCAGTTGCGCTGGCGGGAATGGCTGACGCAGACGCTCGTGCGGCGCTGGATGGAGCGCCGCCGCTTTTATCAGCTCAGCGTCCTTCGGCTCGTCGATAATCCGGAAGCGCGCATCGCCGAGGACGGGCGAATCGCTATCGAGCTCTTCGTCGACTTTGCGACGGGCGTCACGAATGCTCTGCTCATGGCGGTCTCGTTCGTCAGCGTGCTGTGGTTCATCGGCGGCTCGCTGACGATTGGGGGCGTGACGATCCCGGGCTATCTCGTAATCGCGGTCGTCATATATTCCGCCTCGACGTCCTTCGGCATGCTGCTTTTGGGCCGTCCGCTCGTAGCGCGCGTCGAAGCGAAGGCGGCCGCAGAGGCGGACTTTCGCTTTGAACTTTCGCACACTCGCGAAAACGCCGAAACAATCGCGCTTATCGGCGCCGACGACGCCGAGCGGGAGCGGCACTATGCGAGATTCAGTCAGGTCGCGCTGCGCTGGGTTGCGGTGATTGGACGGCAGGCGCGCATGCTCTTCCTATCAAGCGGCAACAACGTGCTCGCGCCCGCCATCCCTCTCATGCTAGGCGCACCGAAATAACTCGCCGGCGAAATGTCGCTCGGCGATCTCATGCAGGCGGCGGCCGCCTTCGTACAGGTGCAATTGGCGCTCAACTGGCTCGCCGACAATTCGCTGCGTCTTGCGGACTGGTTCGCCTCGGCGCGGCGCGTCGCCGCCCTTGACCTCTTCTTCGATGACCTCGACGAGCTCGCGATCGGAGCTGAGGAGAAGATGATCGATCTCGCCTTCAGCGACGACAGCGCATTGCATCTTTGCGGGCTCTCCATCGCCCAGCATGACGGCACGTTGATGCTCGCGGACACCGATGCGACGATCGGACGCGGCGAGAAGGTTCTCGTCAAGGGAGATTCCGGCGCCGGCAAAAGCACGCTGATCCGCGCCATGGCCGGGTTGTGGCCGTGGGGCAGCGGCCGCATTCTGCGTCCGAAGGATGCGCGCATGGCTTTCATGCCGCAGCAGCCGTATATGCCGCGGGGCACGTTGCGCGACGCGCTCGACTATCCCCGCGGCGACGAGCCGCCCGACCCCGCGCGCACCGAAAGGATCCTTGTTGCCTGTGGCTTGGCTCATCTCGTATCGCGCCTGGACGAGGAGCAGAGCTGGTCCGATGTGCTATCAGGCGGCGAACAGCAACAGCTCGGCTTCGCGCGCGTGCTGCTAAGGCCGCCAGACATCATCATCATGGACGAACCCACCTCGGCGCTCGACGACCTCAGCCAGACGCGGTTGATGGAACTACTCTGCGAGGAAGCGCCGGGCTCGACCATCATCCACGCGGCACGCCGCAATGTAGACAAGCGCTTCTATGACCGCGAGATCCAGCTCAGCGCGAGATCCCCATCATGAACCCGACGAGTCGCTGACTTTCGAGCGGCGTTATTATTCGACGCGTTGCCGCCTTTCACGAAACGCCGGGCGGCTAAAAGGGAAGGCGAAGAGGAATGATCGAATCCCTTCCGCTTACCACCGCACGTCTCTACACATTCGAACAGCAGCGGATGCTGACGAATGCGAGTAGCTTTTTCTTCGAGCGTGATGAGCGCTTGTTTCTGGTGACGAGCCGGCATGTGATGTTCGACGAACCGAGCAAACACTTCCCGGGGCTTTGTCACGTTGTCGAACGATAGACGCGAATGATCTCATTGATAATCGTGCTCATGCTGCAGCAGTGGCCGCACGCCATGTGTCCATGGCCGAGGCTCGAAAAGCTCGGTGCGTCCTTGCTGAAATGAGATGGCGTTGAACGTTGAACGTGTTGTGGGCTGCTGCGTGAGAGAAATCTTTGGGCTGAACCGACGCTCTTGAAGCCTTGCATCTTGCGTTCTCGTCGTCGGGTTGGTTGATGCGAATTCTCCGCCCGATTGTTTCGCCATCGGCCGGTGCGATGCCGATGCCCGATCCCAAGATCACGCGCCTCGGCGTGGTAAGATCGCAGATCGTCGGTCACCAGATTCTCCGGCAGGAAGCCATATTTCTTCAGGAGCTTGCGCATTAATTTAAGCGCTGCGGCCTTATTCCGCTTGGTCTGGACCAAGACATCCAGAACCTCTCCTTCGCTATCGACGGCCCGCCATAGATAGACCAGCCGGCCATCGATCTTCAGATAGACTTCATCCAGATGCCACGTTGTGTGCGGCTTCGGCCGGCGTTTGCGAAGATCGGCCGCGATTTTGGGTCCAAAGTGAATGACCCATCGTCTCACCGTCTCATAGGACACCATGACGCCACGTTCCGCCAACAGATCTTCCACGTCGCGGAAGCTCAGCGAGAACCGAAGATACAGCCAAATCGCCTGTTGGATGATCTCGGGAGGAAAGCGGTAGCCGCTGTAATTTATCTTCGCCATGGTCAATGGCTATCGGTAGGACCAAGAGATCGCAAGCCCCGAACAATATGACAAAGCCGATCGACAAGTTGAGCGTTTTTCTGGTTGTTGTATTTGACGTCGCGTTCATTGGGACCGGAGCAGTGCTTGCTGCTGACAAGGGCGAGCCGGCGAACTCGACAAACACTAGAAAGTGGCCCAAGGCCTAAGTCAGTTCTTCAACACGGGGATAATAATGGAAAGCGCAACATTTCGAAAGTGGCTAGCGGAGCGAGGGTGTCGCTTTGACCATCATGAGCATCAGGAGCGCGGCGAGGGGCAGGTCATGGTAACGGTGCATCGAGAAGAGCGGACATCGCAGGCTCCCCTTGGCGGTTCGCACAAGGACCTCGATCCGCGTGGCGCACGCCGGGTCTGCGAGGAACTCGGCCTCGATTGGTCCGAGCTGCCTGGACCAACGGGCCGGGTGTGAGGCGCGCGTCACAAACGACAGGTCAAGTCACTGTCGCGGGGATCCGCCAAATAATTGGCGGCCGTCGCGCAGGCAATCGCGCGGGCGTTGACGGAGGCCGCGAAGCCCGGCGCTCGAAGAAAAAAAGCCCGGCCATCTCTGACCGAGCTACTCAGTACTGACTAACGCTTAGCCGGTGAGAGCACCGGCGCATCAACCTTAGTTGGGCGTCGCCTCGGCAAATGCAAGCGTGGCCGCAAATGCAAGACGGCCGACGTGTATTCATCCGAGTTCTTTGCACCTATGCGCTTTGGCCTCATCTCAGGCGGGCAACCAGCTTTTATTTTTGCGTCGCAATAGGAACGTTGTGCAGCGCACCCCATGTAGACCAGGCATGGCGACCGGGATTCACCCGGGCGCACAGGAACAAAAAGTGGGACACAAAATGTCTACGGCCTTCAACGAGATGCCGACACTGTCCAATCCATTCGAGACCATTACCGCGGCGAACGAGTCAACGGCCAAAGCGCTACAGGCCATCGCGACGGAAACGACGGACTATTCCAAGCAGGCCTTCGAGAAATGCAGCGTGCACTTCGAAAAGCTGATGGGCGTGAAAAAGTTCGACGAAGCGATCCAGTTGCATTCGGATTTCGCCAAAGCCGCCTATGAAGATTTCGTTGCGCAAGCCACCAAGGTCGGCGAAATGTATTCCAACCTCGCTAAGGAAGCCTTCAAGCCGCTCAAAGCCGCATCGCCTGTAATGCCGTGGGCTTCCGCTCCCCCGTCGAATGCGCCGGTTGCGGCGAGGCAGAGCTGATCTTAGGCATCGACGAGATGCATGATCGCATAATGACAGAACGCGCCGAGGCCGAAGCAAAGGCAGCGCGGCTGTTCTACGGGAACCAAGGCGAGCCGATATTTCTTATTGATCACGCTGACGAACTTGCCCGCATGAGAGCGCTCGCCTACGGGCTAGCGCTTGCAATCGACGGGCTTGAACTAACCGAAGGGCCGACGCGGGATGGGATCATACGCCTCGCGCAGGACCTCGCCGATGGCTTTCAACGCCTACAGACTTTGTTCGACGTCGAGCGCGGGCTGTGGCGCGCTGCCGAGAAGGAGGAGGCGCAGCAATGACCCCGCGAGGGGCGGCCGCACACTGGGGCGACTCCAAGCCGCGTGCGGCGTCAGACGCCGCTCCCCCTCAAACGGGAGGGGTTTTGGTTTGGCGCCCCTCCTGAAGGCTGGGTATTTCCTCTCGATTGGCTCCCGCGCAATGCATAAAGCCCGGCCATTTCTGAAAGGTGCGCGTCGCCTTTGCGCTCGATTGCTGTGACCGCGAGGCCGTGGCCATGTCGCGACGACTGAGGGCGTCAACGGAGAAGATGTCCGCGACCTCATGGTCGCGGCCGTCGAACAACGCTTCGGGCCAATCAACCGACTGCCGGCGACGATCGAATGGCTGACCGACAACGGTTCCTGTTACGTCGCTGGCGAAACACGCAGGTTCGCACGCGAGATCGGCTTCGAGCCGCTGACGACTCCCGTGGAAAGCCCACAATCGAATGGAATGGCCGAGGCTTTCGTGCGTACGATCAAACGCGACTATGTCCGCGTCAATCCGACACCCGATGCGCAAACCGTCATGCAATCGCTGCCGAAATGGTTCGACCACTATAATCAGCTTCACCCTCATCGCGCGCTGGGTTATCGTTCGCCGCGTGAGTTCATCGCCGATAGGTCAACTTAAAAGGCCGTGGAGACCTTGTCCGGAAATTAAGGGGCGACAACACGTTGCGCCGCCCCCTATGCTGGCCGAAGACGAACACGCTGATTTAGGTGTTGATTGGGCCGAACGCGCGACCAGAGGCAACTTCGTAATCAGCCAACAACTGATAGCCTGTGGGCATCGGAGGCGAGCCATTGATGTATGTGATCTCCTTGGACCATTATCTGGACTCCAAGGGCGCAATCGCTATTAAGCGAGGCCCTGGCCGCAAGATTGCGGACTTCGCGACGGCTGCGGTCGCTTACGCTTCCAACCAACATCGCCCGGGCGATGCACTTCCGCCACCGTGCTTCAAGTGTCGCAATCGTAAGCATAGCGGCGTCGTCATCGGCTACGGAGACGGGCCTTATAGCCTGGGGCTGTCACGCGCAGGTTTGCTTCTTGAAAAGCTGCAGGGACGTTCATAGATCCCAAAGGGACATTGGCACTCGATATAGGTGAGTGCCAATTATTTTTTGTTTATCCCCTTTCCCGGGATGATCGTTTTCGACATCCACGGCCCAGAAAAGGAAGAACACGGCATGACATTTCGTCCGCTGCACGACCGGATTGTGGTCAAACGCCTCGAGGGCGAGGAAAAGACCAAAGGCGGCATCATCATCCCTGACACCGCCAAGGAAAAGCCCCAGGAAGGCAAGGTTGTCGCGGTGGGTCCTGGCGCTCGCGACGAGAACGGCAAACTGAATCCGCTCGACGTTAAGGCCGGCGACCGCGTGCTATTCGGCAAATGGTCCGGCACCGAAGTCAAGGTCGACGGCGACGATCTGCTGATCATGAAGGAAAGCGACATCATGGGCATCGTCGACTAACTCGACCCCGCCTTCTCTCGCTTCCCAGGTTCTCTAGGAGTTTTAAATGGCTGCCAAAGACGTCCGTTTTTCCACCGACGCGCGCGACCGCATTCTGCGCGGCGTCGAAATCCTCAATAACGCCGTGAAGGTGACGCTCGGCCCCAAGGGCCGCAACGTCGTGATTGAGAAATCCTACGGCGCGCCGCGCATCACCAAGGACGGCGTCACCGTCGCCAAGGAGATCGAACTTTCCGACAGGTTCGAGAATCTTGGCGCCCAGCTCGTGCGCGAAGTCGCCTCCAAGCAGCATGACGCGGCCGGCGACGGAACCACCACCGCCACCGTGATCGCGGCGGCGATCGCCCGCGAAGGCGCCAAGGCTGTGGCCGCGGGGCTCAACCCGATGGACTTGAAGCGCGGCGTCGACCTCGCCGTCGAGGCGATTGTCGCCGACCTCGCAAAGAACTCCCGGAAAGTCATGTCGAACGACGAAATCGCCCAGGTCGGCACGATCTCGGCCAATGGCGATCAGTTCATCGGCAACGAAATCGCCAAGGCGATGGCCAAGGTCGGCAATGAAGGGGTGATCACGGTCGAAGAGGCCAAGAGCCTGGAGACCGAGACCGACATTGTCGAGGGCATGCAGTTCGATCGCGGTTATCTCTCGCCCTACTTTATCACCAACGCCGAGAAGATGATCGCCGAGCTCGATGATCCTTACATCCTGATCCACGAAAAGAAGCTGTCGTCACTGCAGGCTCTGCTGCCGATTCTTGAAGCCGTGGTGCAGACCGGCAAGCCGTTGCTGATCGTCGCCGAGGACATTGAGGGCGAGGCGCTCGCCACGCTCGTCGTCAACAAGCTGCGCGGCGGCCTCAAGATCGCGGCCGTCAAGGCGCCGGGCTTCGGCGACCGCCGGAAGGCCATGCTCGAGGACATCGCCATCCTGACGGGCGGCCAACTGATCGCCGAAGACCTTGGCATCAAGCTCGAGAACGTGACGCTCCCCATGCTCGGCCGCGCCAAGCGCGTTCGGGTCGACAAGGACAACACCACGATCATCGACGGCTCGGGCGAGAAGAAGGACATCGAGGCCCGCATCAGCCAGATCAAGGGCCAGATCGAAGAGACCACCTCGGACTACGATCGTGAGAAGCTGCAGGAGCGCCTCGCCAAGCTGGCGGGTGGCGTCGCGGTAATCCGCGTCGGCGGCGCGACCGAGGTCGAAGTCAAGGAGAGAAAGGACCGCGTCGACGACGCGCTCAACGCGACCCGTGCCGCCGTGGAAGAAGGCGTTTCACCGGGCGGCGGCGTCGCGCTCTTGCGAGCCATCGCGGTGCTCGACGCGGTGAAGGTCGCCAATCCCGACCAGAAGACGGGCGTCGACATCGTGCGCAAAGCCATCCAGGCTCCGGCGCGCCAGATCGTTGACAACGCCGGCGGTGACGGCGCGGTGGTGGTAGGCAAGCTGCTCGAGTCTAAGGAATACGCCTTTGGCTATGACGCCCAGACCGGCGAATTCGGGGATCTCGTGAAACTTGGAATTATTGATCCTACCAAGGTCGTTCGAACGGCATTGCAGGATGCGGCGTCGATCGCTGGCCTGATCGTCACTACGGAAGCGACGATTACGGAACATCCGAAGAAGGAAACAGCTCCCGCAATGCCGGGTGGCGGCATGGGGGGAATGGACTTCTGAGGGTAAGAAAGTCTTGCGAGTGTGAAGGCATTGTGGCCCTGGGGTATCCTCAGGGTCTTTTTCTTTTTGTCACGTGGGAATGGAACGCGTTCGCTACGTAATGTCTTGGTCACTTCAAATCCGACCTGAGTTGGCAGGCTGCATATTCGAGGGAATCGATGTCCGATAAAGCCGACCACATCGCCTGGGCCGCTGAGGTTATCTCGGCGTTCCAGCGTCGGTGCCGCACGAGCGACGAGCATGTCATCGCAGATCTGATTTGCGATCTCGGACATCTGGCCGATGAGCGTGGCCTCGACTTCCTCAGCGAAGTCGCGCGAGGGATCGCTGTCGCATCGTCTGCCAAGCATGTGGCGCAACCGCATGCGACGATTGCGACAAGAAGGAATATCCATGAAATTGGCGGTTTACACGTCATGCTGTAAATCGGCGCGGGGTCCGGATGCCGATCGGCGCGATAAGTGGTTGAACTTGTTCGCTTGGGAGCGGTCACAACGTCGCGCCGATTCACACCCACGGGCGCGCAGGGACGCTGCAACTTCGAGTCCGATGAAGCTCGCACCGAGCACGACCGCTCGTCGCGCCGTTTCGGCATGTTTGATGATAGCCCGACAATCAGCAAGCGAGCGCAAATGTGCGCACATGTGGCAGATTCGCGCCTGGAATCGACAGGCGAATAGGTTCAGCGCCGGTTGCGACCAACAAGCGGTCATAGGAAAGCCTGCTCCCATCGGCGAGGGCGACCTCACGCGAACGCGCGTCAATGCGGGTCGCATTGACCCCAGGGCTGTTCAACGCTCTTTACAGGCCGCGGTATAAGAGGGTGACGGCGGGATCGAGTGCACCGTTCCAAATGGCTTGGGCGATGTTGGCGACGCCGTTTGCCCTGGCGATGTTGAGGGCTTGCGAACGCAGGCGCGCCATGATGCCTGGATTGACGCGGATGCGGCTGGCGTCTTCAGAAAGGGTCACGTCGCGAACCCAATGGTTCTCGTTCTCCACAGCCCAATGACCGCGGATGGCGCTCGCGAAGATTTCCGCGGGCAACATGACGGACGACGCATAAAACGCGGTTTCTTCCCGCCGTTTCCAGAGCCCTGTGGCGGCGGAACGGATCAATGTAAATCGCGTGACACGCACGATTGCGGCGATCAACGGCGCCCATTCGTCGTCATCGAGGGCGGCGCCGGGAGCATAGACTTCGACACGCCGGTTTTCCTGGCGATTTCGCGCCAGATTGCGGCTGTCGTCGACGGCGATTGGAGCCGCCGTCGCGGCGATGTGCTCGCAGCGTTGCAACAAACCCGGCTGATTAGCTTTGACTTGAACGATCAGTTCATTGCCGGTCCCGCGTGCGATCTCGAAGGTTTTTTTGGCAGTGCATGGCGTCGAGCGTGAAGACGCGGTCGCTCAGGCCCATGGCGGCGATCAGCGCCTGCGCGGAGGGGATCTCGTTCGATTTCTCGTCGATCACTTCATGCGCGAGAATGATCCGATGGTCGACGGCGAAGGATCGAGTTGGCGCAGGATTCCGCGCGCGGAGGTGTAAGCTGGCGCTCGTCGCAGCGCAGCGTCCGGAAAAGCCGCATTGAGCACGCAAAGCTTCGCGCGGATCAGGGCATGGATTTGGCGATACGACCGAGCGCCGCTCAGCATCGCGATGATCGAAAACAGAATGACGCCGACCTGGCCGTAAATCTTTCCTTCGGCGCGCCGCCGATCCGGATGGCGGCAAGACAGGATGCAATCGATCGTCGTCATAGGGCAACCTCCGAACCGGGTTGCTCCCCATAGATTCAGACACTTCCCGACCTGAAAAGTGAAAAATCACTCCTCTCGAACAAACCAAAGTACAGAGCGTTGAACAGCCCTGGCATTGACCCCAAGCCGAAGTTCGATGTCATGCATGGAATAAAAGTTGTCAGGTCTCAGTGGAAGCCACTCTTCAGGTGCACTTCCCGCGAGATAATCTTTGGACAAATTCGGCCGGTCGATCGGCGCCACATCGTCATTTCTCAACATAACAATGCTCTGCTGATAATTCTCACGGCGTAGTCGCTCGGCTGCTGCGAACCCAATCCGCGCCACCGCCGACGATTACGATGTTTTCGGGGGTCTTACCGGATGTCGCGGTGCGTGGCGCTGGCGCCACCGCTTCGTGCTTTCTTTGCACGAAGATTTTGCCGTCACGCTGCCCGACCACCCAGCACGCGATAGGATCAAGCGCCGGAGCCCGTAAGGCTTCACCAGTGTGAATGTCGAAACAGTCATGGTGCCAGGGACAACGCAGGCTGTGGTCAACCACGAGCCCGTCGACGAGTGGCGCGTGGTAATGCGTGCAATGAGCCCCGACCGCGAACACCCCTTTTTCGCTATGGATTAGGAGCACTTCTTCCTCGCAAACATGGCCAACCAATTTTCCGCAGCGGGCAAGCTCAGCGAACGCCACACCTTGCGTCAGATCGGGGCCACTCGGCCCAGCCTGGTCTTCCGTCCATTCGTCTCCATAAGTCATCGATCAATGACGTCGCATGTTAGACACCACAACTGGTGTGTATCCGGCGTGCCGATCACCGAACCACAAGGAACGCCGCAGGTGAAGCTTTGCAAATCGAGAAAGGTTTTCCTTAGCTGTCATCGACTTTCGATCGACTGTCTGTGAGCCGCCTCCGGATCGCGGCCGAAATTACGTATGGATGTTTCTTTTGGGATTGAGACAGGACAAATTCTAACTCTTGTCTCGTAACAGTCCGATTCTGGCCATCACACGATTGGACAGCTCATTGCATCGCGCGCCGTCGAAGGGGAACACGTCGGAGAGCGCGACCATGACGCTTTTCTCAAGCTCTTGGCGCAACAACGCGCGGGCCCGATGCAGCCGTGTTTTGACAGTGGCCTCCGGAATCCCGAGCTGTTGCGCGACTTCCGCGCCGGACATTTCTTCGACGGTGCGCAAAACGAAGACCGCGCGAAAGTCGGGGGGAAGCGTATCGATCGCCCGTTCGAGCAAATGCCGAACCTGGGTCCTCGACATTGAGCTCTCTGGATCGACCCTGCAGCTGGGAAGCATGATCACGCTCGACATCTGATGCTCGTTTGTCTCGTCCAATTCTACGGTCGGTCTCGCGCGCCGCTTTCGTCCAAGCGCTTCGTTTAAGACGATGCGGACCAACCATGTGGAAATCGCGGATTCGTTGCGGAAATCCGCGATATGAGCATAGGCGCGCGTCCAAGCCTCCTGCACAATGTCCTCGGCCTCGCCGTTATCGCCCGTCACGGCCCTCGCGGTGCGATAGAGTCTACGGTTGTAGCGCCGCATGAGTTCGGCAAAAGCTCCAGCGTCGCCTGTCCCCACACTCGCGACGATGTCGACATCGGTCAGTCCAATCCAGTCTGCGTCCCCGATTCTCGCCTGGGTATTTTTCATTACAGCCCATCCAACATTCATTCCAACATCCGTTAGATGCGGCAGGAAGAGAAAGGTTCCCAGAAACTTTATCGGGAACCTTTGGGTCGTCCCCGCATCTAATGAGGCGCCATGACCCGCCTGAGCGGGAAGTTGGTCAAGGAG
This sequence comes from Methylocystis rosea SV97, assembly GCF_000372845.1. Classification (GTDB taxonomy): domain Bacteria; phylum Pseudomonadota; class Alphaproteobacteria; order Rhizobiales; family Beijerinckiaceae; genus Methylocystis; species Methylocystis rosea. The sequence continues at coordinate 3,498,969 of NZ_KB889963.1, read as the reverse complement.
ACACCACAATGTTCCGCAAACCGAGTTTTCTGCTTGCCGTCACAATGAGCTTTGCAGCATCTGGGGCAATGGCTCAAACCGCGGCCAAACCAACCGATCCGCAAATTGCGCATATTGCGTATACTGCCGGGCAAATCGACATCGCGGCCGCGGAGCTCGCGCTGAAGACATCGCAGAATAAAGCCGTCAAGGACTTTGCCGAGGAAATGATCCGCGATCACACGGCCGTCAACAAGCAGGCGCTTGCCTTAGTCGACAAGCTAAAGGTTAAGCCCGAAGACAATGACACGAGCAAATCCCTGACGGCAGCCGCCGCCAAGAAGCACGAGGAATTGTCGAAGCTGAGCGGAGCCGCCTTTGACAAGACCTACGCGCAGAACGAGGTCACCTATCATCAAACCGTCAATGGGGCGCTTGCAACCGTGCTCATCCCGGACGCCCAGAACGGTGAACTGAAGAGCCTGCTTGAAACCGGCCTCAAGCTGTTCAAGGAACATCAGCAGCACGCCGAGCATCTCGTCGGCCAGCTGAAGTAGGCTTCGATGGCCGTTCGATCCCTTAAGGTGGCAAGCGGTGCGCTATCGCTCGGCCTGCTTGCGTTCATGCCCCTGTCGCTTGGCGCCGAGCCGCAGGTTTACGTGATCGAAACCGACAAACTGGTGTTTGGACCTGCCCCAGCAGGGCTGCACGTGAGCGACATTGTCGAATGGAGAAATTCCGACATCTTTCGCCACACGGCAACCGCTAGCGACGGGAGTTTCGACATCGACCTCCCGCCGGGCGCCAAAGGCCAAACGGTTTTGAAGCAGCCCGGTGTTATCGACTACGCCTGCCGCTTTCATCCGGGTATGAAAGGTCGCCTCAAAGTCGCTCCCTAAGCAAAACTGGGACGCCGCAATCATGCGGCGTCCCTGCTGCCTTGGCTTGCCTTTCGTTCGCGCGATTATTTTGGTGTGGCGCGATGATCATGGTTACGGTCATGTCTTCGGCCTATTGATGCGGTCCCTTTGACGCATAAGAGAATTCCGCAGCACCACGGCTTCGTTGTGTAGCTCATGGCGAGCCGCGAACACGAGCGTTAGTGGACTCTTCCGCGCGATCGTCCGAAGGTCGTCGTTGATGCGAATTTTCGGCGCGATTGTTTCGCCATCGGCCGGTGCGATGCAAATGTTCGACGCCAAGATCTCGGACTGCGGCGCCATAGGATCGCAAATCGCCGGTGACCATGGCCGCCGGCGCGAAGCAATATTTCTTGAGCAGCTTGCGCATCAATTTGAGCGCAGCGGCCTTATTCCGCCTGGTCTGAACGAGGACATCCAGAACCTCGCCCTCGGCGTCGACAGCGCGCCAGAGATAGACGAGACGACCGTCAATCTTGAGATAGACCTCATCCAAATGCCAGATCGTATGAGGCTTGGGCCGACGTCTACCTAAGTCCGCGGCGATCATTGGCCCAAAATGATTCACCCATTGCCGCACCGTCTCGTAAGAGACCACGATTCCGCGCTCCGCGAGCCAATCCTCGACATCACGGAAGCTCAATGTGAACCGGAGATAGAGCCAGATCGCCTGCTGGATGATCTCCGGCGCAAAGCGATAGCCGCCGTAACTGATCTTGGTCATCGTCGAGGATAGGCCAGAGGCCAGAGCCCGCAAGTTCGACGTGACAAAGCCGCGGCGAGTGCTGAACGCTATAGGCGGCGCGGGCGCGCCCGTTTTGAAAGCGCATGCCCACGCCTGCAACCGGGCCGTGAATGATGGCGTTGAGGCCATTTTCTCGACCATTTTCCCAAGTTGAGTAGTCGATACCCACCGCGCGATAGCCGATCATGCTGGCGAACTTCAGACCATGGAATTCGAAGTCTCGTCTATAGCCGCGCCGCCGTCCGTCTCAAATCATTCGACGGCGGACAACAGGCCGTCCCGCCTTCTCAATGAGCGTGGCCCACTGTTGTGGCGTAAGGCAGGATATCCAAGAGTTGTTCTTGTTGAGGAGCGCTTGGCTGATCGAATCGCACTGGTCGTCATGGCGACTGCCGGGAAAGATGAATAATTCGGCTTCGAGATCGGGCAACCACGACGCGCGTTCGGGCAGCAAGACCTCGCCCGCCTCGAACTTTGCGGAGGCGACCGCCATGCGGCTTACCTTGTCGCCATTCGGCTTTACGGCGATGATTCCCGAAACCTGTCCTCGCAGCTCCTGAACGAGCGAGGTCCCGGTGCCGGCGTCCTCGACCAGAACGCGTCTGGCGGTCCATTTGTTGGCGAGAGTTTGCACTCTCGCCTTGAGAGTGGGGTAGTCGACGCGCCGCCGCCACACGTCGACGAGATACCAAAGCTTCTTGCGCGTCACGATCCAAGTCGTGCAAACCGACCAGTCATTGTCAGGGCCGCCGTTACTGGCCGTGTCCCAACTTTGCAGCGTAAACAGCCGTTCGGAGGCGGGCGGCAGCCCGGAATAGCGTTTGACCCAGTGACGCTTCACCATCGCGCCACCCGGCGGCGCCGGCGATTGTTGATATTGAGCCGAGAAGGCGTCGCTGCCGATCTGGAGTTTCAAGGCGTCTAAAACATCAAGCGGTTCGCGCTTGGGAGACAGCGCCTCGCCCGATTTGCGCAGATACATGCGGTCGCCCCAAAGGGGAATGGCTTCGTCGCATTCGGCGATGGCTGGGAGGCTGAGGACGTCCCATTCGTCTGATTGAGCGAGAAGAAAGCCCGTCAGATCGTCGACGTGCACGCGCTGCATGACGATCACGATCGCGCCTATGCGCTTGTCGTCAAGCCGGGACAACGCCGTATTCATGAACCACTGATTGGCTGCGGATCGCTTCGCCTCCGACAGGGCGTCATCAGGCTTGAGGGGGTCATCGATGATGATGATGTCGCCGCCGCGACCCGTCAGCGTGCCGCCGACCGACGTCGCCAGCCGGAACCCGCGCGCGGTGAGTTCGATCTCGGTTTCCGAGTTCTTGAACGGCCCGATCCGTGCGTTGGGGAACGTCGATCGATACCAGGGCGATTCGAGCACGGCGCGGAAGTCATTGGAGTGCTTTTTGGCGAGGTCGGCGGAATAGCTGACGCAGATGATGCGTCGACACGGATCAAGCCCGAGGACGAAGGCCGGAAAGGCGACTGAGGACGCAATCGATTTCAGCGAGCGCGGGGGCATATTGATGATCAACCGCCGGATCTCGCCGCGCCGCACGCGCTCAAGCCGCTGCGCAACCGCCTCGATGTGCCATGTGTTGACATAGGTTTGGCCGGGAGAAAGGGTTGTGAAGACCTTGCGGAGGAAGGCTCTGAAGTCGTTGCGCAGCAGAGCCTCGAGAAGTCGGGCTTCAGACGCCATCGCCGCCGTTCCCATCTTCCGAGCTTATGGTCGAGGCCGAGTCGGATTCTGCTAACTCCGACAGATATTGCGCAAGAATCGACCGGTCCTCAGCCAGCACGTCGCCGAGGGGGAGGGCGCTCTCGGGTGAGTTACAATATCGATCGACTAAAGAGAGCAGGAGTTTCATGGCTCTTGCGTCGCTCCGCAGGGCGTCTCTCACGAGCCGACGAAACATCACTTCAAGCGTGGACATCCAGCGCGTTTTGCCGTTTTCAGTGACGGCGATCTTTTGTCGAATGATATGCTGCAAGATCGCCCCGACTGAGCGGCTGCCTTTTGGCCGACCTTTCGGATTGCCGCTACGGCCCGGCTGGAACCGCGTCTGCTGCGGGGGACGGCCGTAGCCGACGGAATATTCGCCGTCGGGCGGAGAGGGACGCTTCCTATCGTTCATGGCGCCGCCTCCGGGCCGCGATGGTCGCTGCCGACGGTCGGGTCGCAGGGCGCGATCCTGTCCTCGCCCGGCGCTTCACGGGGGCCATTTTGTGGACTGGCTCCGGAGGAGAGGAGGGGAGGGCGCTTATGCGCCTTCAGCCGCTCTTCCGCGATCTCATCAAATGTTCGGCCGTCGCCGTCGAGAACGGCGTCGGCCTTCGTATAAGCCTGCCAGCGGCGGATCGCGACATCGACGAAGGCCGGCTCATATTCGAGGCCAAAGCAGCGGCGGCCGATCTTCTCGCCTGCCATGATGGTCGTGCCGGAGCCGAGGAACGGGTCGAGGACGATGTCGCCCTTAGAGCTGCAATCGCGCATGGCGTCGGCGACCAACGCCACCGGTTTGACGGTTGGATGCATGGCCAGCGCATTGTCCCGGCCGGCGCCAAAACTGTTGACGCCGGAATAGGTCCAGACATTGCCGCGATTGCGCCCGTGTTTGCCGAGTTCGACATTGTTCTGATGCGGCGCTTTACCCACGCGAAAGACGCCGATCAATTCATGCTGGCTGCGATAGAAGGATCCCTGGCCGGGGGTGGTCTTGTGCCAGATGACCAGATTGAGCATCGCGCGATAAATCTCGCGCCCAACCACCATCAGAACGTCGATATGCCGCCAGTCCATGCAAACGAAGTGCACGGCGCCGTCGCGCGAGACGAGGGCTGCAGAGCCGAGGCATGTCGAAAGAAAATTCTGGAAGGTGGCGGCGCTCATTTCGCCGGAGGCGAAGGCGAACTCGTCATGTTTGACGCGCCCGCGACCCTGAACATGGCCGGCGACCTTGACGTTGTATGGCGGATCCGTGAAAGCCATCGCCGCCACTTGGCCCTTCATGAGACGGGCGTAATCCGCGGCCACCCGCGCGTCGCCGCACAGAACCCGGTGTTTGCCCAGGATCCAGAGATCGCCGCGGCCACTGACCGGGGGCCCGGCGGTCGGCGGCAATCGATCCTCGGGTTCCGGTTTCTCCGCGCCGATGTCGGCGAGGAGGACGTCGATTTCGCCAAGCTCAAAGCCGGCTAGCGAGATGTCGAGATCGAGCGACGGCAGCAGGATCGACAGTTCCTCGAGCTCGGCCGCCAGAATCTCGCGGTTCCAACCGGCGCGTTCCGAGAATTTGTTATCGGCGAGCACGAAGGCGCGGATGAGTTCGTCCCTTAGACCTGTCACGCAAATGGTCGGGACGGTCTTCATTCCGAGCAGCTTTGCTGCGGCATGCCGGGCATGGCCGGCTAAGATCATTCCCGATTCATCGACGACGATCACGCCGATGAAGCCGACGGCCTTGATCGCTTTGGCGAGGTCTTTAATCTTGCGCTTGGGATGGGTCCGCGCGCTCCTCGGGTTCGGCTTCAACTCGTCCAACGCGCGAAGCGACACGTTGCAATTGGAAGGCGTAGTGGCGGGCGCGACGCTCGGACCGCGGCCCGAATTAGCGCTCTGGCGATCGAATGCAGCGATGGTAGACATGTCTAACTCCACGGAATCAAGTGCTCCGTGGAAGTAAGATCATGAATCGGTCATGAGCGATAAGGCACTGAGAGCGCCAAGTTTTTCGTCGCCTCGCCTCGCAGTCCGTCTCTAGGAGTCGCACTTGCTCCTAGCCGCGCCCTTTTTCCCTTTTTCGGACCCGCCGACGGGCCGGTCGCGGATCAAATTTTTTAATGTTCATTGCGATGCAGGTCGCCCGCGTCGCCGGATCCTTAAAGACATTATTGTATGCATCGTAAGTGTAGGCATGATCCACGATAGAGAGTTCAAGCTCATGCGTCAGGCTGGCCACGCTCGGGATGGTACCCCGCGGATCGACCAGATGCGGCTTCAGCGCCGCGCAAACCTCTCTCAACCGCCTGCAGGCCGCGGCGTCGCGTGTCGCATCGCGCGTTCCGCCAGATCCCCGATCGAATAAGCCGTTTCTGAAGAAATACCCGCTTTGGCCCATGCGGCGCAAAGCGCCGGCATCGCCATCCCGTCGTTGAGCGCAGCCGTGATTGCTCTTGCGCGACGCGAAATCACGAGCGGAGTGGCGTCCCCGGCTGTAACAACCCTAAGGATCGCGCTCGCGAGTTTGCGTTCGGCGCGGATTTCCTCGAGAAGCTCGTTGCCGAGCCGCAACAGATTCCATGCCAGGATCCGCGCCGCGAGCGGATGATGACCCCTGTCGATCAGGACGGCCTCATATCCCGGGACGGGCGGGGACTGCTCGATGAGCCGCAGGCCCTCGGCGAACTTGAGGAGCGCCGGACGCGCGTCCACCAAGAGTTGATGAAGCCGCTGCGCAATTTGCTCGGCGAGCGAACCGACACGCAACAGCACATCTCGCGCCCGCTCAAGCAAATCATCCCTCGAATCGGACATTTGCGTCCTCTTTCGGCCGGCTGCGCGCCGCGCAAGAGCGCCCCGGGCGGCGCAATCACTTGTCGCGCCGTTCTCAATCCATCTGGAGGAATCGTCTGTAGGGTCAAGCCGTTGTTAAACGTCAACATGGAAGACGCCGCACGATCTAAATCGCCTTGTCCCTTTCCTTCAACCGCGTCACGGCGACAAAACGTGCGGCTTTCGCGCTCGTGCGCCAAAGCGCCTCGATTTCCCTGTTTTTGCGCAAACCGCCCCAATTTTTCCCTGTTTAGTCGACCAAAATTCCCTGTTCAGATTTCTAGGGAATTATCCCACAAGCCTATGATTATGTGTCTATTTCTATGGTCATTTTCAGAAAATCGTCCGATTTTTTCGAATTTCCCTGTTATTTTCCCAGTTAGCAGGGAATTACCCGTGGAGACGGGTTCGCTTGGGACTGCGCGCACAGCCAAACTCACTCGTCGCGACTTGCCCTCGCGCCTCTCCCGAACCGGCGGCGACAGTCGCGATTTCGGGCCTCAAAGGCTGGCGGAAGGTTGCGACTGCTTCGCCGTTCCCAAGCAATTCGATAGCACGACGCTCAGCAAGCGCCGTTATTCACGCGTTCCCGCACTGCGACAGCCTTCGAAGGATGGCCGACCTCAAGCCATCCGCAGCGCAACCGACGAGGTTCTGGCCATCCTTGCGGTCGCCGCGATGAGTTGCGGCGTGGATGCGGCGCGGAAGGGAACCCTCGCTGAGCCCAGGGGTTTGTTTCTTTAGGCGCCGCAGTCCCCGTGGAGCGAACAGGAGCAGCAGAATGTCGTCAGGACAAAGCAGTGGAACCGGGGCGAGGACGGAACTGAACGATGAAAAGGTGAGGAAGAACGACATCCTCAGTAATCGCGACAAGGCGCAAAGACGACCTGGACAGAGCTTGGACAGTAAAGGCGTTCAGGTCGATGAATACAAGGACAACCCCGCCAATCGCCGCCCATCGAGCGACGATAGAATTCAACCTGACGCCACGTCAGCCGCCGAGAAGCCGAAGGAGTCTTCACCCGAGACTGACAGGGAGCCGGCGGATGATTCCGAGCAAGTTGACCGGCCCGGTTTCGACTTGGGGGGATCGACCGGCGAGACGCAGGCAGGCCGAGGTCTGGGGCTTGGCCCCGACGCGCTGAAAACCCGAAAGAGGCGCTTGCCAAGATAGCGTCCCAAGATAGCGTCGTCTTCAGGCCGCGAGCCGAAGCTCGCGAACGTCATAGAGAACGCGCCGGATCGGCTCGGCGCGAGACAAATTGGCGGCAAATCATTTCAAGCAATTCGGACAGAAGCTGATTCTAGTAGGTTGTCTCGGCGGTCACTGAACTCTTCGCAACATGATGTGCGCAATTTAGAACGGCGCAACTTCAAGCTAGCCAGGGACGCCAACAGGCGTAGGGGCCGTCAGGCTCCTCGTGCGCTCCTCCCGCGCCAATGAGCGAGTTGTTCACTCGATGGCGCGCCTGGAAAGAGGCCTGGCCTCCGTCCGGGGGCGCCGCCACTAGCTCCTCACGCGCAACATTATCAGTATTGCGTTGGCGCGGGATCTTCCGCCGCTTGCAATCGCTGCGCAGAAATTTGCGAATCACCAATGAAATCGTTAGCAATCGCATTTGTGCGGTCGAGCAACAATGCAGGCGCTTAACTCGTAAAGGACATCTTATGGCTAGAGGAAAACCGGTGAAGGCGGCGAGCAGGAAGGTGACCAAGGCTGAACCTGCCGCCATTCGGCCGATCAAAGAGACATTTACAAAATCGGCTCTCATCAACCGGATTGCCGAGGAGAATGACATTCCTCGCAAGACCGCGGTGGGCGTCTACGCGACGCTGGAGAATGTGTTTCTCGGGTCAGTCCACCCGCGCGGCGTGGGCGAGTTCACCCTGCCGGGCCTTTTGAAGGCGACCCTTCGCAAGGTGCCGGCGCGCAAGGCCGGAACTTTGGTTCGCAATCCTGCGACGGGCGAGATGGTCAAAGCCGCAGCCAAGCCCGCAAGCGTGCGCGTCAAAATCCGGCCCCTCTCCAAACTGAAGTCGGCGGCGACGAAGTAAAGCGCCATCGAGGAAGTCGTCGCGCTAGGTTGGCGCGGCGCCGTTGGGGGATAGTTCAACGGTAGAACAGCGGACTCTGACTCCGTTAATCTTGGTTCGAATCCAGGTCCCCCAGCCACGTAACCCGTTCATTTTAGAGATTCCTTTAGCTCTCAAGGTCCGTTTAAAAACGCGGACATTTCCGCCGCTTAGCTCCTCGACCAACATGACGCCGTAAGCCAGAGACGCTTTATGCCCGCGCTCGGGGTTTGACAGGCCTCAGGGTCTCCGGAGGCCGCTTTCCGGTCGGGGGTTATAGAGCGGTTCGGTCGCCTGTAGGCGACGGACGGTCGACGAAACCGAGAAATCGTCGCTGTTCGCGCCAGTCGTGCGGCAGGTCCTTGCTCAGCTTTAGGAGGCGTGTCGGCGTCAGTTCGATCGGCTGGCGGCCTTCGAGCAGCGCGCGCACGATATCGGGGGCAAGATAGGACAATCGGACCAGCGCTGTGAGATGGCCCTTGCCGGCGCCAAGGCGTTGCGTCATCGCCTCGATGCTGTCGTTGGCGCCGGAGAACAGTTGCTTCTGAATCGAGAAGGCTTCGACAATCACGGCGACCAGCTCCTGGTTGATCTCAGGTGCAATCTCGTTGTCGATGACGAGCCGCTTTCCTTTTCCGGCGCGTTTGAGCGTGGCGTCGATCGACAGGAGGATCGGATCGGTGTGCTTGTAAGTCGCCTTGTCGTCGCCGACCAGGGCGCTGGCGAATTCGCCGCGGTTGAGTTGAAGCGCGATGCCGTTGAGGTTGACTTGCGTCCTTTCGACGATTCGCCGGACCAGGGCGGCAATGTCGATTGGCGTCAGGGTGAGCCATCGCCGGGAAAGATCGGACGCCTTGTTTAGGGCCGCGTCGAAACTGGCTGCATCCAAATCAAGCGGCGCGAGGGCGGCGCCGAGCTCCGACCTTGACGCCATAAGTTGTCGTAGCCGATCCAGCACAAGCCCTTCGATGTCGCCCGCGGGAACACGAATCCCGGATGCAGCGCGGCCGCCGGTCAGAAGCGACGCCGAGACATAGTATCGATATCGCTTTGCGCCTTTCGCCGCATGGCTCGGTGTCATGTGGGCGCCGTCCGCGTCGAAGATCAGCCCGGCTAGCAGGCTGGGAGCCTCTGCACCTGCGGCGAGGCGACGCTCCTGTCGATTGGTGGCGAGCCTGTCTTGCGCGATCCGCCAGAGCTCTTCATCGATGATCGCGTCATGCTGGCCGGGGTAGGCCACGTCCCGATGGGTGATCTCCCCGCGATAGATGCGATTTTGCAGCAGCAGGTAGAGCGCGCCGCGCGAGAACGGCTTGCCGCCCGCAAGACAGCCGCCAGCCCCCGCACGACGCTTGCTGACGACGCCCAAACGGTCGAGTTCGACCTTCAGCAGAGAAACAGAGCCTAGCTCGGCATAGCGCTGGAAGATCGCGCGGACGCTTTCGGCTTCCCTTGTATTGATGATCAGCTTTCGATCTTTGACGTCATAGCCAAGAGGCACATTGCCGCCCATCCACATGCCTTTGCGCTTGGAGGCGGCGATCTTGTCACGGATGCGCTCGCCGGCGATCTCGCGCTCGAACTGTGCGAAGGAGAGCAGCATGTTGAGCGTCAGACGCCCCATGGACGTCGTGGTGTTGAACTGCTGCGTGACCGATACGAAGGACGCGCCATGAGTGTCGAGCACGTCGACGATCTTGGCGAAGCCTGCAAGTGACCGGGTGAGGCGATCGACTTTGTAGACGACGATGATTTGAACCTTGCTGGCCCTGATGTCTGCCAGTAACCGCTGCAGGGCAGGGCGCTCCATCGTGCCGCCGGATAGTCCACCGTCGTCATACATGTCGGGAAGCGCGATCCAGCCGGTATGGCGCTGGCTTACGATATAGGCCTCGCAAGCTTCCCGCTGGGCGTCGAGCGAGTTGAACTCCTGCTCGAGCCCCTCGTCGGAGGATTTGCGCGTGTAGATAGCGCAGCGGAATGTTGTGCTGGATTTTGGACGATCATGCTTCCGCATGCCGATCCTCAGCACGCTCGACGAAGCGGCGTTCAGCCTTGCTCAAACCGAAAAAGCGCGGGCCGGACCATCGCGCGCCGGTGATCTCCCGCGCCACTGCCGAGAGAGACGTATAGCGCCGTCCGCTCCATTCCACGCCGTCGGGGCAAATAAGCACAAAGTGAGTACGCCCGCGCCATTCGCGCACCAGCCGCACGCCAGGCTTCAGCGAGATTGGCGGCGCCGGCTTGCTCTTGTTACGAAGAGACGGATCGGCGCTCAACGACTCAAGCTTCCGCGCGACGGCTTTGGAGAGGCCGCCACAGGCCTTCTCCTGCAGCTTGTAACTGATCCCGCGGATCAACAGATCGCGGGAGAGTCGCATCGGCGGCGGCGCTCTATGTAGTCGCCGCCATTCGATGCGCAATTCGAAGATCGTTAGCGCAGAAACCCGCGCGAGCGTTTCAGCGACGTCGAATGCCGGTTTGTTCATGCCCTGCGGGCCGGCGTCAGCGATTGCGTTTGGGTTCGATCTGGTAGCGGCGCGAGCCATCCTTGCCCTTTACGGAGGTCAGGGTGAAGCCGAGCTTCTTTTTCACTGTGCCTGCCAGGAAGCCGCGAACGCTGTGCTGCTGCCATTTCGTCGCCTGCATTATCTCGTGGATGCTGGCGCCGTCGGTTCGACTGAGCAGAGTGAGCACGCGTTCCTGCTTGGTGGTCTTGTGGTCGTCGGCCGTGCTGTTGTGCTTAAGGGCAGGCGCTTCCGGCTGCTGCGAGTCTACGCGCGCCGAGCGCGGTTTGGATCCTGGTTTCGACTTCACGCTCGCCTTTGCGGCGGCGTTGTTACTCGACCTGGGGGACTTCTTGAGGGAGATTGTCGACATTGGCTTCGGGCTCCTGGACGCGGCGTCGGAATAGACGCTCGCACCGCCCAAAGCCCCGCAAATCGCGAGGCGAGCCCTAGGAGTCAGCAGGCGACCCGCTGACTGACGCATGTAGCAATGCGTGCTTTGCCGCGGAAGTCCAGTCGTTTTCGAAAGCCGTTAAAGCAGCTCCGAAACGCGTTTGCTGACTCGCAATTGGCGAATCAACGGCAAAACGGCGTTCGCGTTCGCTCAGTCGCAATTCGAGCGCCTGCTCGGCGACGACTTCTTTCAGCTCCTTGGCCTGCCGTCGCAGATCCTTGACCTCGCCGGTCGTCGCCGCCCGCTCCGTGTCGCCGGCAAGACGCCGTTTGCCGGCTTCGAGGAACTCTTTCGACCAGGAATAATACAGGCTCTCGGCGATGCCTTCGCGTCGGCACAACTCGGCGATGCTGTGCTCGCCGCGCAGGCCATCGAGAACGATGCGGATTTTCTCCTCGGCCGAATAATGCCGGCGAGTCGCGCGGCGAATATCTCTCACAAGCCGTTCAGACGAAGGTTTCGGGCTATCGGATTTCTGGCTCATCTTCACTCCCTGACGGTTACGATGAGCCAGAAATCCTCCTTTCAGCAATCCGCCCAGTTTGTCTCAAAGGCCCTGACGCCGGACAATGCCGGTCAATCCGGCGGCCGCCGTGCGCGGGCCGCGCCATATCGTGCGGCGCGGCAAAACGCCGGTGCTCGACCCGGCCGAGGCGCGCCAGCTTCTCGACGCGATCGACACGACGACCGTCATTGGCCTGCGCGACCGCGCGCTCGTGGGTCTTATGGTCTATTCCTTTTGCCCGCATCGGCGCGGCGATCGGCATGCGCGTCGAGGACGTGTACACGCAGAACAGGCGGCTATGGCTGCGCCTGCAGGAGAAGGGCGGCAAGCAGCACGCCATGCCGTGTCATCACAATTTAGAAGCCTACCTGCACGAATATATCGACGGCGCAGGCCTCGCGAACAACCCAAAGGCGATGCTGTTTCAGACTTACTGCCGCGCGAGCGGCCAGCTCACCGGCAATCCCCTGCCTCAAGCCAACGCCTATGCGATGATTCAGCGGCGCGCGAAATCGGCAGGCATCACCACGCGCGTTGGTAATCACACGTTTCGGGCGACGGGCGTCACCGCCTACTTGAAAAACGGCGGCACGCTAGAGCGCGCCGCGCAAATGGCCAACCATGCCTCGACGCGCACGACGCAGCTCTATGACCGACGCGCCGAGGAAGTGACGCTCGGCGAGGTGGAACGGGTGCTCATTTGATAAAGCCTGTGACCATTGGCTTGAACTGTCAATAAATCCAATTATCGGCCCTAATCTGACGCGGTTTCGGGCCGTAACCTGACATCAGGTTAGAGTATGCTTCAGCCTGACAGGAAAACAAACTGCAAAGCTCTGGTTTTTGCAACAGGGCCGGGCATTCTCCAGTTCGATTTGTTTCGACCGCTCATCTAATCTAAGCCGTGCGCGGCCCAATAACTGGGCCACGCACTTCACGCCAATGATTCAAGGCACCGCAGCCACTCTCATTTGAGGCTTTTGTGCCAATCATCGACATCCTTCTTCACCACGTCCTTGGCATGGCCGTAGCGCTCTTGGATCTTGCCTTCGAGCTGCTCGCGCTTGCCGTTTATCACGGCAAGGTCGTCGTCAGTGAGCTTGCCCCACTTTTCCTTGACCTTGCCGGCGAACTGCTTCCAGTCACCTTCGATGCGATCCCAATTCATGAAACACTCCTGTCAGGTGGTTTAGCTCTCGCCCGGGGGACGGTGTCCTCCGTCGCGTGGTCGCCCAATTTTAGAGCGTAAATATATCGTAAAATAGGCGTATTGCCGATTTGTCAAGCATAACACAGCGTTGTGAATACGCGCCCCCCGCGACGACCGGTTTTCCCTTCGCATCCGCTGTCAGGGGTATGGCGACCATCCTCGACCGTCCATTCCTCGGCCATACTGCGGTTTTAACGGGCGTTAGCGCCTGACTTGAACGGCGCTTTCGTAGCGGCATCTGTCACAGCTTCAACCTGCGCCTTTGCGAGATCCGTCGCCCTGGTGAGATTGGACTCGATGGGCTGGTATGCTTCCTTGCCGAGGCTAGTGAACAGCTCGAACATTTTCGTCGACTGTGCGACAAAGGACTCATACGACGACTTGGCGAACTCGGTCTGAAGCTTGATGACCTCGTCGAAGGTAGTGACGCCTCGCAATTTCTCCGCGAAGTCAGTCCAGTTCTTAAAGTACTGCTTTAAATAGTCCGCCGTCTCCGCGGAGATCCGTTGCGCGGACTTTGGCAAAGCCTCGACAGTTGTCTTGACCGCGTCCTGCTGATTTTTGACCAGCTGCGGGATATCTTCGAAATTATTGCTCATTGTTTCTCCTGAACGTCGCGTCGCTCACTCTATGGAGCAACTGAAACCCCCGCACACTTTTCATATATGCGCCGCACGACAAAATTGCTACGAAATTGTGCGATGCACCATCGTACTGGATGCGGTTGAATAAGGCGTTGAGTTGATTCAGGAAAGCGATTTGCATTGAACCATTGGCACAGAGGGCGCGACCCGGTGACGGGTCGCGCATTGCTGTGACCGCACTAGCGAAGATATAACCGCTCATCACAAAGCGAGCAGCCCTGAAAATCAAAGGGCGTTTTTGTTGCGTTAAATCCGGTTCGAAAAAGCAACCAAGCCTGTTTTAAAGGAGGATGCATCGACTTTGCCACGGAGGGAAAAATGTCGAATCTCGTGCATAACGAACAACTGAAGATGATAGCAAATCTGTTTAACAACTTAGCCGTTGTATCTCTGGCGACCGGAGCTCTCACTCCTCTTTTTTCTGGCATTCCTTATACCTCGAAGCGCAACGCCAATCATCATCCAGAGCGGAAAGGCTTATTTTGCTAAACTCCCAATAAATGAATTTGGTCTTATAGCCACCGCTGTTTTTTGTTTGGCATTTTCGTAACGATTGCCCAACTCACCTTGACGGGCTTAAAGCAGGACGAGCAACCGGGGCGCATCACCCTTCCGCCTTGAGCTTCCGGCGCAGCGTTGCCGGATCGACGCCCACCACGCGGGCCCCAGGGACCGCCCGAGTCGGTCCAGCTTCCAGACATGCAGCACATCCCCCGGCTGACAGGCGGCGAGCGCAGCGACAAGGCCGGGACGGTTCAGCGCCACGCCGGAAAGCCGATCCTCATGCACGGCCTTACAGCCAGCCGACCGCAGCGCGTCGAGTTGCAGGGCAAGGGTCTGGTCTTCCGTTGAGACGCGGGCATATCCGGTTTTCATGCCCTGAATTATGCGCGGACCCCGCGGTCCAGCCCTTATTTTTTCAATGGCTTGCAGAGGCGGATTCCGCCGCGCATAAGGGTTCCTTTTTGCGCGGCTTGCTTTTGCCGCCGCTTCAAGGCTTAGCATCGTATAAAAAGCCTAGTTTTAAGAGTTTAAGAATTGTGAGATAGTAATTTTATAGAATAGACAAATGTAACGGTTTTGCATGTCATCGTGCGCTAGGTTGAAAGCAGTTGTTGCGCTGTTTTTATCTTTTTCTCTTCCGGCGCTGCTTTCCGGGTGCGCCGCAGACAGGATTCCCGTTGTTCACGGCGCGGCGGCCCCTCTCGATCCGGTCACGGGGAAGCCGATCACCCTTCCAGAGAGCGCCCGTCATGATGCGCAGCGCCCTGACAGGATTTCTTGCGTTCATGCTGGCGGCGGCGCCAGCCTTCGCCGCCTGCACCAGCCCGACCGGCAGCGAGCGCGATTTAATCTACAACCGCGATTATCACACCTACCAGTTTTGCAACGGCACGAACTGGATCGTCGCGGGCGGGGGCCGTGGGGACGTTCTCGGCACGCCAACGGCCGCCGGAGAGCATGCAAGGTTGTGGGGAGTATGTAAATTTTCGAAGGTTAAGGTCGCCTCTTTGGGAAAGGCGAGCCTATGCGAAGGCTGGTTTGGCGGGTGAAGCTTGTCGTGGACTTCGGGGACGAAGCGGCGGAAACCGAGGTCGAGGTGGCCCGGAGACGAGTTCACGGTCCCGGAAACGCTTGGTCTGTCGCTTGGCGAAGGGAAACGCCTTACCGCTGCTATTCAAACGGAAATCGTCCGCGCGCAGGCGGCGACGATGGGCGAGCGCTTCCGGTGCTGCGCACATTGCGGATCGACCTTGTCGAGCAAAGGATACAGATCGGTCACCTTTCGATCCCTCTTCGGCGACGTGCCGCTTCGAGTTCGTCGGTTCGCGAACTGCCAATGCTGCCGTGAAGTCGCGGGTGAACCGAGAAGTTTTTCGGCGTTGACGCTTGAACGCGGCATAGCGCCCGAACTCGCCTACGTCACCGCCAAATTCGCCGCGCTCGCGCCGTTTGCTAAGGTGGCTGATCTGCTGGCCGAGTTGCTGCCCGTCGGGGGCGCCGTCAATGCCGGCACGGTGCGCAATCGAACCCGCCGTGTCGGCGAGCATATCGCGCGACTGCGTCCCGAGGGAGCGGCGGATCCCGATATTGACGCAGTGACTCCCGCAGTCGTGATCGACCTTGATGGAGGCTATCTGCGCAGCCGACATTGTCGCCCAGAACGGAATTTCGAAGTGCTGGCGGGCAAGGTGCTCAATGTCGATGGATCGCAGCATCGCTTCGCCTTTGCTCGCAACGGCAACTCTGCGAGCAAATTTGCCGATGCGGTTGTGAGCGCGGGCGTCCGTCTCGGCACGTCAGCGACGGTGCTTTGCGACGGCGACCCTGGACTGTGGAAGTTGCAGCGTCAGGTCATGCCAGAGGCGACTCTCGTCCTCGACTGGTTCCATATCGCCATGCGTTTTGAACACGCCCC
Organism: Methylocystis rosea SV97; assembly: GCF_000372845.1. Classification (GTDB taxonomy): domain Bacteria; phylum Pseudomonadota; class Alphaproteobacteria; order Rhizobiales; family Beijerinckiaceae; genus Methylocystis; species Methylocystis rosea. The sequence goes on along the minus strand of NZ_KB889963.1, from coordinate 3,482,952 downwards.
GCAGGCGGCGCGCGGCCTTGGCGCCGGCACTTTCAGCGACTACCTCCAAGGCCATCCAATCCGCGAACTCGAGAGCGCCAAGTGGAGAATCTGGCACGGCCGCTCGAGCGCATGTCTTGGGCGCTTGGCGCGACTGATGCATTGGTTCGACGCCGCTCATGTCAGAGACGTCAAAGGCGCCGCCGCGGTCCAGCGACATATCAACAATCTGATTGAATATCTCTACGCCAATGAACTTGCGCTCGTGAACTACGGACGGCGACGCCGTGATCGGCTGCCACTTTCAACCGCATTTGTCGAAAGCGCAGTCAATGAAATCTTGTCAAAACGCATGATCAAGAAGCAGCAGATGCGATGGAACAGGTGGACCGTGCAGCCCTTTCTGGACGTGCGTGTCGCCGTTCTCAACAAGACGCTCGCCGGCTCGTTCAGGCGGCTCTATCCAGACTTCCAACCAGACAATAAAAATCACCCAAAGCAGCTCGCAGCGGGACAAACCCCACGACTCTGCATGCTCCCAAAGGCCGCCGGCCTTGCCGGCGGCCCAGCTCAAGGGAAAAGAGCCCAAGGTGGACTATGCAAGCGTCAGCATCCACACTTGGTTTCACACGCCTTTTTGGTCGCCTTTGGCCCCTCGAGCTGGCCAGCGGCGCCATACGCTTGGCTGGCCTTGATGTATTCGTCCTCGCAGGCCCTCATGCAAAGGGCCTGCTTGTCATCGTCATTGACATTGCAGCTGACAGATTGGAGGAGGCGGTTTGCGTGGATTCCACCTTTGCCAGACAACAGCATGCCTTCAAAGGCAAAGCTCGGTCCGGTCGCTCCGGCGATGATCAAGCCAGCTGTCAAAAGAGCGCGTAGTTTCATGTTCTCGTTTCCTCTCCCGCCCCAAGATCGGCGCACCTCGTTGTCTGGGCACCCAGGATTGGGTGTCGGGATCCAACGAAATAATTTTGCCCGACATCCACCAGATACCTGCCTTGCTAAACCACATATGCCCAACTTCGACGACTATTGGAAAGGTGACTCTTCGACGCACAAATCTGCTGATTTGCCGGAGCCGCCGAACTCTGAATCTGATGGGTGGATTACGGCACGGTCAAAATGACCAAAACTCCATGCATAGTGACAATGGTCCCAGGGTCGTCGCATCATGAAACGGCTCGCCAGCCTTTTATTTCGGACGCGGGCAAGCCCGTGTTGCTGCTTCAAACATCCGATCTCACCCGGGCGTAGGAGCCCGGCGCGTCCTCGATCACGGTCAGCCTGCCAGCCCCGGGCTCGCGCGCGGGCGTCCGGTCGGAGGCGAAGCCGGTCACCCATTCGTCCCAGACCGGCCACCACGAGCCCTGTCGCGCAGCGGCGCCAGAGAACCATTGGTCGGGCGTCGCCGGCAGGTCATCATTGGTCCAATGCCCATATTTGCCGCCCGGCGCGTTGATCACCCCAGCCATGTGGCCAGAGGCCGCTAGAACGAATTTGACCGGCCCCTTGTAAAGGCGAGTCGCTGCATAGGTCGACTTCCACGGGGCGATGTGATCCTCCCGCGTCGACAGGATGAAGGTCGGCGTCGTGATTTGCGTCAGGTCGAGCGGCATGCCGCATAGGCGGAGGCCACCGGGCTTCGCTAGCAGGTTCATCTGGTACATATTACGCAGGTAGAAAGAATGCATGGCTGCCGGCATGCGCGTCGCGTCAGCGTTCCAGTAAAGGAGGTCGAACGGCAAATGCTCCTTGCCGAGGAAATAATTTCTCACCACAAAGGACCAGATCAGATCGTTCGAGCGCAGCATGTTGAACGACATCGCCATGTCCTGCGCCTCAAGATAGCCCCGTTCCTTCATGCGCTCGTCGAGCGAAGCGAGCTGCTCTTTGTCGATGAACACCGCCATGTCGCCGGCGTCCGTGAAGTCGACGAGCGTGACGAAATAGGTGGCGCTGGCGATCCGCTCATCGCCGCGCGCGGTCATATAGGCGAGGGTCGAGGCGAGCAATGTGCCGCCCAGGCAATAGCCAGCGGCGTTGACTGAACGTTCGGCCGTCGCCATCTCGATCGCGTCGAGGGCTGCGAGCGGACCCTCCTGCATATAATCCTCGAAGCTCTTCTCGGCGAGCTTCTCGTCGGGATTGACCCAGGAGACGACAAAGACGGTGTGGCCCTGGTCAACGGCCCATTTGATAAAGGAGTTCTTCGGCTGCAGGTCGAGCACATAGAATTTGTTGATCCACGGCGGGACAATCAGCAACGGTCGGCGACGCACGTCGGGGGTCGTCGGCGTATATTGGATGAGCTGCATCAGTTCATTCTGGAAGACGACCTTGCCCGGCGTCGCAGCTATGTTTTCACCGAGGCGAAACGCCGCCATGTCGGTCATAGTGATCGACAGCCGACCTTTGCCGCGCTGCAAATCCTCGAGCAGGTTCTCGAGTCCGCGCAGAAGGTTCTGTCCGCCAGTCTTGAGCGTCGCAGTGAGGACCTCGGGATTGGTGGCGAAGAAATTGGACGGGGAGAGTGCGTCAACGAACTGGCGCGAATAGAAGTCGACTTTGCGCGCAGTCGCCGGGTCGAGCCCCTCGACGCCGCGCACCGCCGCGAGCACAGCCTTGGCCCAAATGAGATAGCTCTCTTTGATGAAATTGAAGACCGCATTCTCAGTCCAGTCGGGATGTTTGAAACGCTTGTCTTCCGGCGGTTCATCGGTCCCGGTGCCATGCCCCATCAAGCGCTCCGCCGTCGTCTGCCAGACGCGCAGGCTATCGTTGAATAGATCGATTTGCGTGAGGGTGACCGCCGCTGGATCGGTCATCATCTTCGTTGTCAGTTCGAAGAAGGCGCCGCCGAGCGTCGTCACATCGCCCATGCCGAGCCGCGCGATATCCGGACGATCGAGCAGGAAGTTCTGGACGAGCCGCTGGCTTTGTTCAGCGATCTTGCCGAGTTGCGTCGCGAGAGCTGCTGCATCCCATGTTGGCTGCGTCGAATTCTGAGCCATATGCTTACCAGTGGTCTATTTTCCGTCCATCCAATCCTTTTCGTCTCATCTGGTCAAATGCTGAGCGCGAGCGGACTTTCCAAAGGTCGATTACGGGTTATGGGCCGCGCTGCAGCTTGATCCGCTTAACTCGATGAAAGGAGGTCAAGGAGACGGGAATTGACGGGCTGTCGGGAGTAGGCGTCATGGATGGCGGGGTGTCTCCCAGGGCGCCAGTGGTCGGAGTAGGGTGGAGACGTCGAGGGGATGAAGCGGGGCGGCGTCCTATCTGGCCGCTGCCAAGGGAGTTCGTAGCTATATGGAAGATCCAGGAAAAGGCGCGGCCGTCGTCGCCTTCGTCAGCCAAAAGGATGGCGTCGGCAAAAGCACATTAGCCCGTGGCCTCGCCCGCGAAGCCGTCAAGAGCGGGCTGGAAGCCAAGATATGCGACCTCGACACGCAACAGGGAACGTCGGTCGAATGGCGCCGCCGCCTCGATGAAGGCGTCGATCCGGCCATATCGGTGGAAGCCTTTCGAACCGCCGACCAAGCGCTCGCTCAGGTGGTTCACTACGACCTGTTGATCATCGACGTCCCGGCCCGCGCCAGCGAGGAGACGCAGAAGATCGCCGAGCGCGCCTCGCTGGTGATGCAACCGACTAACCCGGCGCTCGACGATCTCGGCCCAGCCGTGCGGTTGTTCAACGAACTGATAACGGCTGGCATCCCGAGGGCCCGGCTCGTCTTCGCCTTGAACCACGTATTGACCGACGCCGAGGAACAGGCCGCGCGCGAGTATTTGCGCGAGGCTGGCTACGAGGTCTTGTCGGGTTTCCTGCCGTCGAAGACCTCCTACCGCGACGCCCAGAACCACGGTCGCAGCGTGACGGAGACGCGGATCGACGCGCTGAACGCCAAAGCCCACCGGCTGATCCAGTCGCTCATCAACAAGGTCGACGCTATGGCCGATCACCCTGCGTCGCCCCCGGATTAGGGGCGGGGGATAACGTCAAGTTAAATGGATTTTGGACGATATGATAGCGGTGTCGGATCATGAGACATGCACGTGATGGCGTGAGACCAATGCCAGCACGGGCAAACGGCCGCAAAAGCTGGAGTCGTAACTCCCACAAATAAAATCGCCGCGGCTATTGCAGGAATGCTGATCCATTTCCGCGCCATGTGCTCATCTCCGCTCAGGTGTCTGAAATCCCAGTATTGTGTGCGTGCGCACGATCGGCCTAGCCAGGGCGCGGTTCAAGATCGGGCTCGCCAATCTCGCCTACAACATGCGCCGCTTCGTATGGCTGACCGTCCGAGGCGCGCCCGCGTAAAGGACATGGGCGATCGGGTTGGACGTCGCTCACCAAGCGAGGGGGCCTTCGAAGCTAAAACGCCGACCTTCCATAGATGTCAAACGCCATTGAATCGGGACCCCAGTTTTTCATCCAAAAGGGACCCCTTTCCCGATGCGCATTTTCTGCCGTTGTTGGCGTGACGGAGGGAGGGCGTAGCCCGAGCGGAGTTACGCCAACAACGGCAGCGGTCTGACCAATCGGGGCAGCGTCAGGCGCGGTTTTTGAAGCGCCAGCTTTCGTTGCCGGTTTCGACAATGTCGCAATGATGGGTGAGGCGATCGAGCAGCGCGGTCGTCATCTTGGCGTCGCCGAAGACGCTCGGCCATTCGCCGAAGGCCAGATTGGTCGTGACGATCACCGACGTGCGCTCATAAAGCCGGCTGACGAGATGGAACAGCAATTGGCCGCCAGCCTGCGCGAAGGGCAGATAGCCGAGTTCATCGAGAACAACGAAGTCCATGCGGGTAAGATAATCGGCGATGCGTCCCTGGCGCCCGGCGCGGGTCTCCGACTCCAGGCGGTTGACGAGGTCGACGGTGTTGAAGAAGCGCCCGCGCAGACCAGCGCGGATGCAACTGCGCGCAATGGCGATGGCCAGATGCGTCTTGCCGGTTCCCGTGCCGCCGACGAGAACGACATTGCGCTGCTGGGGGACGAAGCCGCCGCCGGCAAGATCGCGCGCCAGAGTTTCGTTGACGGTCGCGCCGTCGAAGTCGAAGTCGTCGATGTCTTTGGCCAGAGGGAGCTTGGCAATGGTCATCTGATATTTGATGGAGCGCGCCTGCTTTTCGGCGACCTCGGCGTTGAGAAGATCGCCGACGATCTGCGGCGGCTCATGCTGTCGCTTGATGCCGGTCGTCATCACTTCATCGTAGGCCTCATGCCGTAGAGTTTGAGTTCGCCCATCAGATCGAAGATTTGCGTGCGTTCCATCATCAGCCTGAACTCCTCAGTTGATCGTATCTTGCGCAATCGGCCAGCGGGACATGCCTCAGCTTCAGGGCGTCCGGCGTGAGGATCGTCAGCGGCGGCCCGGGATCGCGGCGCCGTGCGAGGATGTTGAGAATGACGTCGGCGGAATGCACGCCCTGATCCATTGCCTCGGCGCAGGCGGCTTCGACCGCCGGCAAGCCGTCATCCAGAACCGCCGCGAGGATTTTCACTATTTGCCGGTCGCCGTCGGCAGAGCCCGCGAGCTTGCGCCGGATTTTCTCCATGGCCGACGGCAGCACCCAGTCCTTAAACGGCGCGCCGTTCCTCAACGCGCCGGGCTTACGGGCCAGAACCGACACGTAATGCCAGGGATCGTAAGCCGTCTCCTCGCGACCGAAGCGGCGGCGATGTTCGCCGACAACAATCCCGTCCTGCCGAATGACGATGCGATCGGCGTAGGCGTGGAGTTCGACGGGGCGCCCGAAAGCGCTCGCCTTGACCGAGTACTTGTTGTTGTCGAAGCGAACCAGGCAGGTCTTCGACACCGCGACGCTCACCGCGTGGAAGCCGTCGAAGCAACCGCGTAATGGAATGAGCTTTGGCCGCTCTTCCTCAAACGCCTCGAAGATCGTCTTGTCGACAATCTCGGGATGGCGATGCGCTTTGGCGTAGGCGACGCATTTGTCGAGCAACCAGGCGTTCAACTCGTCATAGCTCTTGAACCGCAGACGCGGCGTGAAGAAGCGCTCGCGCACCAGTCCGACCTGATTTTCGACCTGTCCCTTCTCCCAGCCAGACGCCGGCGTGCAGGCGACGGGTTCGACAAGATAATGCCCGCACATCTGAAGGAAGCGCCGATTATATTGTCGCTCCTTGCCGACAAAAATCGTCTCCACCGCCGTCTTCATATTGTCGTAGATGCCGCGCTCGCACGCGCCTTTGAAGAAGGCGAAGCCGCGGTCATGCGCGTCGAACACCATCTCTTGCGTCTCGCGCGGATAGGCGCGCGCAAACAGCATGCGGCTGTGGCAGAGACGCATATGCGCGACCTTCACCGTCACCGTCGCGCCGTTCAGCACGACGACTTCGTGGCTCCAGTCAAACTGATAGGCTTCGCCCGGCGCAAAGCTCAGCGGCACATAGGCCTGCGCCAACGCGGCGCCGCGCTCCTTGCGCCAGCCGATCGCATAACGGCGAACCGCCGCGTAACTGCCTTGATAACCAAAGCCGCGCAGCTCTTCATAAAGCCTCATAAGCGTCAGCTGTTCCCGCGACACCTTTCCTTCGTTTGACAGCAAAAGAGAATCCAGCCGCTCGCGCCAGGGACCGATCTTCGGAAGCGGCTGCGTCTCGCGTTCGTAACGGAACTCCGTCGCATCCGAACGGATGACCTTGCGCACGACCTTCCGCGACACATGCAGGTCCCGGCAAATCTCTTTGATCGGCTTCTTCTGGACAAAATAGGCGCGGCGTATCTTCGCAATCGTTTCCACAACAAGCATTCCAATCTCGGCCTCCCTTGCATCAGGAGGCCAGTGTGGACCCTTAGCTCCGGGGGCCCGATTGGATGCAAATCATCCCCAAAGCGGGGTTCTTATTCCACGCAACTTCACACCCGCTCGTTGACGCACGTAGCAATGCGTGCTTTGCCGCGGAAGTCCAGTCGTTTCGAAAGCCCCTAAAAGTAGCTGCAAAGCGCGTTTGCTGACTCGCAATTGGCGAATCAACGGCAAAACGGCGTTCGCGTTCGCTCAGTCGGACCCGCGAGTGAGGGTTCGTTCTCGATCACTCGCGCCCGTTCTCAGCGGACTGCGGCCTGACATCGTGCTCATGTCAGCCTTCCGACGCCGACAAAGCGTGATGGTGGCGCGATCAATATTCGCTGTCGATTTGTGCAGCAAGGACGCGGTATCTTTCATATGCGGCAATGGCTTGTTCGTCGGTGATTTCATCCTCCGGCGTCCCCGTCGTTTGGCAGTGAAAGATACGGCCAAACGTCAGCCAATCGCCCGCTCGATACGCTTCTGAAGATCGACGGTCGAGTTCGGCCTTACGCGCCTGGATCTGCTCCAGAGAGGTTGGATTCTGCTGATATTGGCTGGCGAAGCACAGTACTGAGACGCCGCGTCTTATCTCCGCCAGGGAAGCGGCGCTCTCGCGCTCCGGATGCAGCGCATCGCCGCGCCGTCGCCTGAAGAAGCGTCGACCGAGCGGACCTTCGATCAGATGGCATTCATCGCCCTCGGCGATCGCTGGCAATCGCAAGACGTCCCATGGCCCACTTTCCAGCACGTAGCCGACCAGGTCCTCTAGGTGCAGGCGTTGCATCACGATGATGATGGCGCCTTGCGCCTTATCGTTCAGGCGGCTCAGAAGCGTATTCTCGAACCACCTATGTGTCGCATTGCGGATCGCCTCCGAAAGGGCTTCGTCGGCTTTGTGGGGGTCATCGAGTATGATGATGTCGGCGCCGCGGCCGGTGAGAACGCCGCCGACCGACGTCGCTAACCGTCGACCCCCGCCAACCGTCTCGAAATCGTGCATGGACTGGCGGCCCCCAAGCACATCCCCAAAAAGCGCCCGGTAGAGGGAGCTCTGCATGAGCCGCTGGCATGCGCTTGCGAGTTCGTCGGCGAGATCCTGCCCATAGCTTGCGCAGATCACATGCTTGGCGGAATCGTGCCCCAGCAGCCAGGCGACGAAGGCCACCGATACACAATGCGACTTCAGATGGCGCGGCGGCAGATTGATGATGAGGCGTTTTATTTCGCCGCGGCGCACCGCCTCGAGCTTGGTTGCGACGACTTCGATATGAGGCGCAAGGTCGAGGCGTTTGCCGGGATACAGTTCATAGAAACTGGCTTCGATGAAGCTCGTGAGATCGCTCCTTAGAATGCAGGCATATTCTTCCGCCGAGAGCGAGAGATCACGCTGGATAGCGTTTGGATCTGTCATTTCGGGGCTTCTCCGTTCTCGGGCGACGTCTCTGTCTCCTCCTCCGCTTTCGTGGCCAGTCGGATTCGACGGACAATGCTTTCCACGACGTCCTTGTTTTCGGGGAGACCGACCCCAACGTCGGCCGCAGGCGCCTTTCCGAAGCCTTCGCTGCGCCGAATCTGATCGAGGACCAAGGCCGCCGCTTTTGCGTCGTTGCTCAAAGCCTTGTTGACGATTTGCTTCACCAACGCCTGCCCTTTCGGCATTCTCTTGCGCTCGCCGTTCTCAAGGAGGGTGACTGGCTGCGCTAATTCTTCGGCCAAGACCGTGCTGAAGCTCTTTGATCCTCTTGGCCGGCCTTTCGGATTGCCGCTTCGGCCTGGCTGAAACCGGGTGTGTTGTGGAGGACGGCCATAGCCGACGGAATATTCGCCATTGCGCGGAGAGGAACGCTTCCTATTGCTCATGCGAACGTCTCCGACTTGCCGGAGTCGCCGGCGAGCGTTTGCTCGCTGAGGGCGCCGCTATCCTCGCCGGTGACTTCACACGTCCGACCGACGACTGAGGAGGCGAGGCGTTGGTTCAGCCGTTCTTCGGCGATCTCATCGAAGGTTCTGCCTTCGCCGTCGAGAATGGCGTCGACTTTTGTGTAGGCTTGCCAGCGCCGGACGGCGACGTCGACGAATGCGGGCTCATATTCGAGACCAAAGCAGCGGCGGCCGACCTTCGCGGCCGCCATGAGCGTCGTGCCCGAGCCAAGGAACGGATCCAACACGATATCGCCCTTGGAGCTGCAATCGCGCATCGCGTCGGCGACCAGCGCGACTGGCTTCACGGTCGGATGCATGGCCAGCGCGTCGTCCCGATCGGCGCCAAAGCTGTTCACGCCAGCGTAGGTCCAGACGTTGCTGCGATTGCGGCCGTGTTTGCCGAGTTCGACATTGTTCTGATGCGGCGCCGCGCCCGCCCGGAACACGCCGATCAGCTCATGTTGGCTGCGATAGAAGGAGCCCTGGCCAGGATTGGTCTTGTTCCAGACGACTAAATTGAGCATGGCGTCATAGATCTTGCGGCCGACAGTCATGAGAAGGTCAATGTGCCGCCAGTCCATGCAGACGAAATGCACGGCGCCGTCGCGCGAGACGGCGGCCGCGGGGTGGAGGCATGCTTCGAGAAACGCCTCGAATTCGCGTTCTGACATTTCTCCCGAGGCGAAGGCGAATTCGTCATGCTTGATGCGGCCGCGGCCCTGCACGTGGCCGCCAATCCTGACATTGTAAGGCGGATCCGTGAAAGCCATCGCTGCAGGTTCGTTCTGCATAAGACGGGCGTAGTCTTCGGTCTCACGCGCGTCGCCGCACAAAACCCGGTGCTTTCCCAGAATCCAGAGATCGCCGCGGCGGCTGACTGCGGGACCGGCGGTCGGCGGCGGTCGGTCTTCGGGTTCTGGCTTCTCCTCGCCGATGTCGGCGAGGAGAACGTCGATCTCGCCAACCTCAAATCCCGTCAGTGAAATGTCGAGATCGAGCGTCGGCAGCAGAATCGATAGTTCATCGAGCTCGGCCGCCAACATCTCGCGGTTCCATCCGGCGCGCTCCGAAAACTTGTTATCAGCGATCACGAAGGCGCGCATGAGTTCGTCGCTCAAGCCTGTGACGCAAATGGTCGGAACCGTTTTCATCCCGAGCAGCTTTGCCGCGGCGTGTCGGGCATGGCCCGCGAGGATCATTCCCGATTCATCGACGACGATCACGCCGATAAAGCCAACGGCCCTGATCGCCTTTGCGAGATCCTTGATCTTCCGCTTGGGGTGCGTTCGCGCGCTTCTGGGATTCGGCTTAAGCTCGTCCAACGAGCGAAGCGACACGTTGCAGCTGGAGGGCGTACTGCCGAGCGCCACGCTGCGACGGCGGTCTGTTTTGGCGCGTCGGCGGTTTAATGCATCGACGGTGGGCATATGTGATCTCCGCAGAATCCAATGTTCCGCGAGACCTGATCACGAAGCGATCCGATGCGCTAAAGCACATGAAATGGCAATTTTTTGCCGCGCCATTCTTGGCCGCGCGGGGCATCGTCTCAAGGAGCCGACCTGTTCCTAGTTGAGCCTGCTTTTTCTTTTCCTCACGCGCCGGTAGGCAGGTCGCGGATCGAATTTCTTGGTATGCATTGCAATTTCGGTTGCCTGCGTCGCCGGATCTCTGAAGACGTCATCGACTGGGTCGTAGGTATAGGCGCGACCAAGCAGATGCAGTTGGAGCTCGTGCGTCACGCTGGCTTCGCTCGGGAAACGTCCCCGCGGATCGGGGATAAAAGGCTTCAGCGCCGCGCAAATCTCGCCTAGCCGGATGCAAGCGGCCGCGTCACGTCTCGTCGCGCGCTCCGCGAGATCCCCGATCGAATAGGCTGTTCCTGAAAGACCCGCCTGCGCCCATGCGTCGCAAAGCGCCGGCATTGCCATCTCGTCGTCGAGCGCAGCTTTGATCGGTCGCGCGCAACGCGAAATCACGAGAGGAGTCGCATTTCCAGCTTTGACAACGCCAAAGATCGCGCTGGCTAGTCTGCGTTCGGCGCGGATCTCTTGAAGACGTTGTTTGCCGAGCCTCAAGAGATTCAAGCCCAGGATCCTCGCTGTAAGGGGATCGCGACCGCTGTCGATTAGAATAGCCTCGTATCCGGGGACGGGCGGAGCGCTCTCGATGCGCTGAAGATCGGCAACGAACTTGAGCAACGCCGGAGGCGGATTCTGACGAAATTTTTTGGCGGTTTGCAGACATTGCTCGGCGAATCGTTTGATCGACGCCTGCAAGGCGGAGGCCATCCGCGCCAGAGCCTCTTGGGTTAGCCCCAACGCCTCACGAACAACAATGCTTGGATCGGCCACGCGCCCCCCAGCGAAAGCTCTCGCGCTCCTCTTTCGATTTAGCTGGTGGGGGCGTTGCTCAAGTCAAGACGTTTACATACGCCAGTCTGGACGAGCGCGACTTTCGCACGGGTGGATTTTGGGCTAGGCGTTCTCGTTTTCCTTCGGCTCGTTTCTTGGCGGACGCCTTGGTTAGTCGTCGTGCTTGGTGCGGGGTAGTGTCTCAGTTTGAAATTTAAGCCTGTTGACGCCGACTCGCTCTAGGCCATTCTCCTTGCTATCCTAATAGAGAGGAAGGAGCGGTCTGGTGATCGTTACCCTGGAATTCTTTCGTGAATCGCCAGGCGAATGTCGCGTTAGCATCTCGATCGAAAAGATAAATATCAAGGGGGCAGACGTGGCGGTAAAATATGCCCGCGGTGCCATTGATAATACCGTTTTCAACGGAAAAATGGCAGACGGCTGCCTAATTAAGAGTGAAAAAGGGGTTCTGATTTGCGTGGTAAAGCGTAATGCCCACCGGCCCTAAAGGAGAGAAGCGCCCCGCCGACGTGGTCGGCAACGCCGTCAAAATCATGCGTATCGCCACGGGCGAAGAACCGGAGGATTACGGCGATGCGCCTGAGAAGAATGCCGCCGCACAAGAACTAGGCCGCAAAGGCGGGAAGAAGCGCGCCGAGAGCATGACGGCGGAACGACGCGCCGATATAGCTAAGCACGCTGCGACAACCGGCGCGTTGCGCCAGCGTCTGGCGCTCACAGTCGCCGCGACCTGCGCGCGTCTCGCGCGGCTGCGCGAGGACGAAGCGGAGTTGCGCGACGCCGAACATCTTTCTGGCGACGGCGTCGACACCACTCCGGCCGGCCGCCTGCATCGGCTGTTTCGGCTCTTCGCGATGCGGTGCGTGAGATTGGATGCGGCGACGTTGGCCGCCGCCGACGAATATGTCGGGGCGCCGAGCGCCGTGGACGTGGCAAGGTTCCCTTCGATCCATGATGCGGACTTCCAGCTCGTCCACCTCCACCCGTTGAGCCAGTGCGCCGCTGGAACTCGGGCCGCCGGTCGTCGGTGGCGGATTGGCCCGGCTCGACGAAGTCGGCGACCGCCTCCCAGCCTCGCGCCTTATAAAAATTCTCCGCCTGCCGGCGCTGATCCGGAATGGAAAGATCGCTGTCGGCCTGCCGGCCGGTTGAGACACGCAAAGCGGCGATGACTTTGGGCGCGGCAGATCGGCTCAGCAGGCCGTTCAAGAGGAAAATCGCAACCAACATCAGAGCCACCTCGGCCTGGGCGTCGGTCATATGTGGACACGGCCCGCGCGGTTGGGTTGCACGAAAACCTCATTGTCGAGATCGCCAAAGCCGATAACGACTGGGGGCTTGAACTCCAAGCGTGCTATACGTAGCGAGCAAAGTGCCTCAACTATGGAGTCGCGGGCAATAAATCAGCGGCGATGAGGGCGTTCGCATAGGACTTGGTAGGGGATATTGCCGCGCGCCATCGGCGAACTATAAATTCCATTCGCGGAGCGCAGCGACCATGCCCACAAGCATGACGACAATCGAGCGCGCGTTCTTCCTGGCAAGGTTCGGCGAATGCACGCGTGTCGACGATCTCATTAAGCGTCTCAACCGTGAAGGCTACGACGGACGTCAGATTCAAGGACGGCTTCTTAGGAAGCAGCTTCGAGATTTGATTCAGCAAGCAATAAAGCGACAACCCAAGTCGCCATCTGAATCGGCGCAGGTCGCGCCAAGAGATTAACTTTAAATCTGCAAATCGACGTCCCACGCGCGCTAGCAACTAAAGTTTTACGGAAGTGCCGGCACGATCGTTGCGGGGCTTGGCGAACGCCAGCTATGGATTCGGCGTCTTCAAACGGAGTCGCTCATGCAGCGTATAATTACGACCGTTAAGGCCTTCTCTGCCTCGTCTACGATTAGCATCCTTAGGAAATTGCCGACGCATGTCGTCAGGCGGATAAGGACTGCGCCGGAGGCATTTGTCGACGCCATAGAGCGTCTTGCGAAGTAGTAGGTCTGGAGTTCTACCGAACAAAAAACGCCCCGCCGCGGATCCCGCGTCGGGACGTTCCTTGGCTGCCGTGGAAGGGAACGGCGATTTTTCAGAGAAGGGCACAGGCGCTTAAGGCGAGGGCGCCCGAGCTTTTCTCTCAGCCGCCAAAAATCCAGAAGGTTGATGTGCTGGCTTCAAAGCTAGGCTGAAGAAAACGCCCCGCCGCTACATCCGCGGTCGGGGCGCTTCTGCCGCTAGCGGCGAGACCGACGCCAGCGACGGGCCGATCGTAAACCTTCAATGCTTGCGCTGCAAATTGAGGGCAGCAACGACCTTAGGCCATGACTCAGACGATCCGCGCGCGCTCATCGGGCTGGTCGTGGTCGCGCCGTTGAGCAGGATGACGATCCCGAGATTGAGATCGCTCTCGGGTGCCACATGCGAGCGCCGAGGTCGCCGTTGTGGAGAGCGCGGCGAGCCCGTTGGTGAAGCAGATAACGCCTGATGCGCCCTGACGACGAAATGCGCCGTTGAGCTCTGCGATGGTGCTCCTACGAAGAAAGCGATGGGGGCTGATAAGGTCGACATCTTCCGGGGTTGCCCCGGGGATGCCGCAGCAGGCGCGTGCCGACAAGCGCGGTCAACGGGCTTGTCCCCTGACGGCGCGCGGCGGCCGCGACAATGCGGCGATGTCGAGGCGGCCTAGGGGCGTGGGAAATTGACGGCGCGCGCGAAACACGGGCTTTAGAAACACTGGGCGGTGGATCAAATTGTTCCGTCGGAATGTGATTAAATTTTTTTCATGCATTGTGCGAGCGACGCCACAGCGGGTTCACAATGTCTCGGTAGAAAGAATCATTCCTCGACGGCTCTCCGCTTGGCTCGCACGCAGCTCTTCTTTGCGGCGCAGCACAACCGAGCAGCGCGAGGCCAGCATCAAACGAAACAACAACAGCTTGGCCGCCGTGGGTGGCCGAGGCGGAGTCCTTCCTATGATTACCCTCGAAGAATGCGCAGCGTTCGCGGCGCTCGAAACAAACGAACTCTTCACGGGGGCCGTGCTCACAGCGAAACATCGATCGCTGCTATCGAGCTACCTCTTTAATCTCAAGCGTGGGCCCATCAGTGTGAGAAAGATGATTGTCGCGGACATTCGCATGGCGATTGACCTGGGCGCGTCAAAGCACGCCGCAGACCTCATTTTGGTGCTTCGGATGTACCTCTCCAAACATCTGGAAGGGCGAATCCAGCGACCGTCTGCGAGGAGGCATGTTGGATATAGGACATGCCGTCTTGATCGTGATTATCGAGCAATATGCATCAGTGGACGATGAGATGTGTGGGTCACTGGGGAGCGGAGAGAGAGAGCCGGTTGGCGGATTGAATACAGACTCTCGGCCGGGCGCTATTCCTCGTCGAAAGCACGCGTAATAGTCAGCGCTTCTTAACGAGCTTTTTCGGTTTCGCTGCCTTCGCTTCTTTCTTTGCGCTCGCCTTTTTCTTTTTGCCGCCACCTTTCTCAGGCTTCGGCTCGCTAAGCTTCTTTATGAGTTCAATGGCTTTATCGATGTCTCTGGGCTTTTCGAGACGGAGGGAGGTGCGACCCCCTTTCACGGTAACGCCGCCAGTCTCGACGACTTCAACGAGGTCGGGGCGAGCGGCGTCCAAGAACATAAGCGCTGCTGCGGGAGGCATCACCAGTTTGAAGTGATCGCGCCGGTCAGTGGCCACGCTCCAGTCGAGATTGCGTCGGCTCTCGTCGAAGCGGCTTTCGCTGTATCGCTCTACGGCTATTTCATCCGATAGTGACTGGGCGCGGGACGCCAACTCGGTATACCTGCCGACATACTCATCATGCTTGCGAGCAGCCTCGCTTGCCTCGGCGGTTGCTGCGTCTGTCCCGCCCTCTTTCTCAGTACCCTCCGAGAGCTCGGAGAAGGTGGAGACGAAGTCCATTTCGATAACCGGTTGTTTTACTTTTGCCATCATGAGCTCCTGTAGAGGGCGGTAGGTGAATCGCGTGAGACAAGCGCCGACATCCGTAGTGGTGGCATTCTCGCAGCGGATTGTGCCGCCGTGGAATCAATTAGCGAGTATAGAGTGCAAGGACGCTTGTGGCAGTTTGAAAAAGGCCGCGCGCACCCGCCGGGTGGGTGAATAGCTCCTAACCCGAGTCTCGCGACTCCGCTCGGAAGGGGAGACCGGTCAGTATTCCTGTGCGAGCATGAGGGCAGCACGCGTGTCGTCTTTGTCGGATCGGCCGGGTCTTCCGAGCCGAATTCGAGGTTCGGGTCGTAGTAATCGATCTTCCAAAAGAACGTGCGCCCGGCGAGTTCGAAGCTGCCGAAGTCATGCTCGCTCTGCGTGAATGCTTCGAACGTAGCGGTCTTGCGAACCGCCGACGCCTTCACATCGCTGGGTAGGGAATTGACGCCGGCCGTCAGCACGACTTGTCCGAGTTGCGGATCGAAGTTCTTACGGAAAGCGTCGTTCAATTCCCGGATGCATGTGCGCGCATCATTGTAAGTGTGCGACATGGGCTCCTCCCCACAATCGACGCGCGGGAGTCGCGCGTCGAAGCGCAGGGAGAAGCCTTCTGTAATTTACTCTTGGATAGAGGGCGGTCGAGCGGGCAAATAAACGGCTACGCGCGATGATGTTCGGGGCCGCTAATTGAAAAGTAGAAAAGTACGCTGAACACGGCGGCCGTCATACACCACACAGAGTACCAAACTTCTTTCATCTCCAAAAACGTATAAAGGAAGGACGCGCCCACCACGAATCCAATCACGTTTATAACGCGGTTCCGCAGGGTGACAAGAGAAAGGAGCGTAATGGCTGCATATGCATAGTCGATGAAAATCGGGGGTCTCATCGTAACCGTCAGGGAGTGAAGATGAGCCAGAAATCCGATAGCCCGAAACCTTCGTCTGAACGGCTTGTGAGAGATATTCGCCGCGCGACTCGCCGGCATTATTCGGCCGAGGAGAAAATCCGCATCGTTCTCGATGGCCTGCGCGGCGAGCACAGCATCGCCGAGTTGTGCCGACGCGAAGGCATCGCCGAGAGCCTGTATTATTCCTGGTCGAAAGAGTTCCTCGAAGCCGGCAAACGGCGTCTTGCCGGCGACACGGAGCGGGCGGCGACGACCGGCGAGGTCAAGGATCTGCGACGGCAGGCCAAGGAGCTGAAAGAAGTCGTCGCCGAGCAGGCGCTCGAATTGCGACTGCTTAAAAAAAGCATGATCGCGGATGGGGGAGACGAGGAATGAGATATCCCCCCTCCGAAAAGCTGGAGATCATCCGCCTTGTTGAGCAGTCGCATCTGCCGGCAAGGAAGACGCTGGAGAAGATCGGCGTCGCACGTCCGACATTTTACCGCTGGTGCGATCTCTATCGGTCCGGCGGATTGGAAGCTTTGGCCGACAAGCCGTCCCGACCGTCGCGCATCTGGAACCGCATCCCCGATGAGACTCGCGACGAGATCGTTCAACTGGCGCTCGATGAGCCGGAACTGTCGCCGCGGGAACTCGCCGCGCGCTTCGTCGATACGAAAAACTATTTTGTGTCAGAAGCTTCAGTCTATCGCCTACTCAAAGCGCATGATCTGATCACGAGCCCGGCCTTCATCGTCGTCAAGGCGGCGGATGAGTTTAAGGACAAGACCACCGCGCCCAACCAGCTCTGGCAAACGGACTTCACCTATCTGAAGGTGATCGGCTGGGGCTGGTTTTATCTCAGCACCATTCTCGACGACTTCTCACGCTACATCGTCGCCTGGAAGCTGTGCACGACGATGAAGGCTGAGGACGTGACCGAGACGCTGAATATGGCGCTCCAAGCATCCGGCCTGGATCAGGCCCATGTCGTTCATCGGCCGCGTCTGCTCTCGGACAACGGCTCGTCCTATATCTCGGGCGATCTGGCGACATGGCTCAACGATCATAAAATCGAGCACATTCGCGGCGCGCCGTTGCATCCACAGACCCAAGGCAAGATCGAGCGCTGGCATCAAACGCTCAAGAACCGCATCCTGCTCGAAAACTATTATCTGCCGGGCGACCTGAAGGCGAAGATCGGCGCCTTCGTCGATCACTACAATCATCGCCGCTATCACGAGAGCCTGAACAATCTCGCGCCCGCCGACGTCTACTGCGGACGCGGCGCAAAAATCCTGCGCGAAAGAGAAAGGATCAAACGCATCACAATCGAGAATCGACGCTTGCAACATCAAATGACCGCCGCTTAAACTCAATCGTCAGGTGAGCCGCATCCTCCACTAAATTGCAGCCTAGCCTGTCTCAAATCATTCGACGACGGACACAGCCGTCGAAGGCGGCAATCTCTGGCTCAAGACCGCCGGTATCCGGTGAATGTCGGCTAATTAGCATAACAGCCGATCACGACGTTTTTGCCCACGGCCCCGCAACTGGGGAGGCATGAGGAGCAACATTGATATTTGCATCATCTTTTGAGTTTTTCAGAAACGTCTCGGCTTCTGCGCTTATGCAATGAAGCCGGATAATGCGTCAATTGCAGCGGTCCGCGAGCCTGTTCAAATGGGACATCGAAAAGTAGATCAATGAAGCTACGACTGGTTGCCTCGCGTTTTGGGCCAGGGGCCAGCTATTGAATAAAAACAAGGGAGATGTGAAATGCTCAATCGCAACCTTATGGCTGGTCTCATTAGTCTCGGCCTTATGATGGTGCCGGGCTTATCTCTTGCACAAAGTTCGCATATCTCCGAAGCTACTAAGGAACTCGAAGAGGGCATTACCGAAGGTAGGAAGGGGATGGCGTCGTCATTCGCAGACCACCTCCAAAGCGCTCTCGAGCACGCAGAAGCGGCGAACAAGGAAAAGTTCAACCATCACAAAGTAGCCGCCATCAACGAACTAAAAAAGGCGATGAGCCTTGCGAGGGGAACCGGACACGCCGGCCGACTCTCAAAAGGTGTAACCCATGCCGTGATTGCTCGACAGGAATTGCAGGCAGCAGAAAAAGATTAGGCCAGGCCTCTGCCTCTGCACCAGTCTTCAGAGCCGGCAATAATGGAGGCTGGTCAGCCTCCTGCCGCGCTTGCTACCTCGAACGGGTGTTTGAATGCGAAGATGCATTCAACATTCCCCGCCATTTCTGGCGGGGCCGCGGGAAAATCCCGAATGTGCGGTAAGTGTACCAAATCCTCAGAAATGCGCAACGGACGCTCATGCGTCTGGATCGCGGCGCGGCCGTTTCGGCTGGGACTGAGGCGGTACTTCTGATGGAGTTTTCGGCGGCGCAGGTGGCTTTTCGGTCTTTTCGTCCGTGGAGGGCAGGGGGTCGGGATTTTCTGGCTCCGGATCGGCCGCGTACCGCGCCCGGTTGCGCTGAAGCAATTTCTGGTAGCTTGCCTCGCTCATCTTGGGTGCATCGCGTAAGGCAAAGAACGGGACAGTGATCGACACCGCATGGGGCGTGATGTTGCGAACGTAGCAGGCCCAGTTCGACGATTGCGAGTCCCTTCCACTCCGGTTGTCCTTCTTTTGTGAAAACAGAAATTCCGGGGTGCTCTGGAAATCATTCGCCAATTGCCGGGCGTCCGCGTGGCTGATACCGCCACACATTTTTATGCTCGTGTTCGAAGCGACATGCGCCCGCATCGCGCCCTTCAGGTCGTCCATGAGCTGATGCGCAAAGAGAACGCCTAGATTGTATTTTCTCGCCTGCCGCAACAATTTTTCGAGGCTTTCATCGAAATAGGACGCTGCTTCGTCGATGATGAGATAGGTTTGGTTCCATTCACGCTCGGGCACGGCGACGCGCTCGAAGACAGCGGCCATGGTCGAGGCGATCATGTAGCGTCCGAAGATAGGGGATGCATCCTTTAACATCGCATCGCTTGTATTAACGCAGACGACGCTCTTGCGCTGGATCGCCTCAAACTTTGACAACTTGTTCTGCCGCGAAGCGAACATGCGTTCGAAGGCGGGCACGCGCACCACGTCATAGAGGCGTCGCGCCAGCGAGTTGCGCGTCTGTGCGAAAGAAGGATTTTTGTAAAACTGCTTCTCGAAGAAGCCGCGCGCCGTGGGATCGAGCGCGGCGATGTGGCTCTAAAATTTGCTCTGCTCCGCACGCTTCACGTCTTCTTCCAGAAAGTCGAGCAGGGTGTGGATCGTCGCCGCAGGCTGCATGGAAAGCATGAGACGCGATACATACGCGAAGGCGGTACCCATTTGAGTCGAGAGTTCGGCCGCAAGCGACGCGAAAACGTAATTGAAGAGCTGGAGGACATCACCCTCGACGATCTCGCGTTCCGCACGCGAATAGCCGCTCGACCGCGTGTTATTAACCGCGAACATATTGAGCGCCGGGGGCGTGTCATCTTCCGGGTCTATGATGATGAGGCGATCGGCAAGTGAACTGGGCGTGTCCGGATCGAAAAGGGAGAGACGTTGGATCTGCCGTAGCAGCTGGTTCTGGCTGTCGATGATGATGAGCGCCGGCGGGTCAGGCTTTTGCAAGTCGCTCATGATGATGTGACTGAGGGTTTGCGTCTTGCCGTGACCGCTGCCCCCCAAGAGATGCCAATGCTCGCCGCGCTGCGCCTCGGGAGTGCCGAAGGGGAGTCGCGCCAATGAGAGCGCCACCAAGGGCGTACCCTTAAGAAAGGTGTCAACGATCTCGCGGGGCGTGCCATTGTATGCGGACGGCTGTATGAGCTTCAGCGAGACACGACTCTCCTTGGTGAAAGGGAGACGCGACGCGGCGCAGCGGTTCTGATCGTACTGCTCGCGGAAGGTCGCGGATACCGGGTAGAGAGTTTCGGCGATCTGTTCGATGGGCTTTCCCGCATCCGGTAGCATGTCGAGGAGCGAGACGGTGAATGCGCCTTCCTCTATCCTTGGCAACTCGTCGACGATTATTTGGAACGATCGCGCGACCGCATGTTCGAAGCGAGTGAAGGTATCCGGATCGGCGAGCTTGTTGATGTACTCCGCGAGACGGTCGCGGTATCGTGCCGCTTCGATGCTCTCAGGAATCTGAGGGGGAGCGGGTATCGAGGTGGTGTCAAATCCTTCGGCCCGGTACAGCTGCGTGGCGATCTCCGCGAGCATACGCTGGATATGTTTGGGAGCGCCCGCGACCAGGCGCTCAGCGAAGGCCTCGGCGCTCGGCAAGCTCGATGCCGCCAGCATATTGCATGCCTGCTCATACAGGGCCGTGTTCTTTTTGTGCGCCTCCTGGCGCACCGTAGCCGGTGCGTTGCGGTGATTGTCACGGAAGACGCGGAAGATCATATCTCGTAGCTCGATGGATGACGGGTGGCAGCATTGCCGAGAATGTAGGTCTTGATCTTGGGCAATATTTCCCTGGCCGCCTTGCGTTGGGCCGCATTAGCATTTTCGCGCTCTGCCTGTTCTACAGCACTTGTATCGCGTTCCTCCTGTTCAGCTTTCAGAGCCAAGGCGCGTGCGGCTTGGTCCTCCGCTGCGCGGGCTTCTGTGGCCCGCCGGGCGGCCTCACGTTCTCCGGCTCGCACATCGCGCGCGGCAATGATCGCTTTGCGGGCCGTCAGCCGCTCAGCCGCGTTTTCGTTGAACTCGGCTGTCAAAGCGCGGAACTTTTGCAGTTTAGCTTCTTTTGCGGCCTCGGCGGTGCTTCTGCGCTCGTCAAAATTGGCGTTCTTAAAAATAGCCATTCACTCGCGTCCTCTTTGACTTCGGTTGTTTCACTGCGTGTGTGTGACATTCAGGGCATTATGCCCCTTGAACAACTTGCAGCTCCCGACTGAACGTGGCAATGCCCGAATAACCTACTGGACCACATATGAAAAACGAATTGGGTCCGATCGCCTGCGTCGGCGCCTTGTCAGCTTTCATATAGTTATAGCGCCAGCACCAAAAAAATAGCGATGCGCATGCCAATAAGAGAGACGCCCGCAGTGGATGTAACGGCGGGGCGCCACAATGGCGTTCGAATTGCAGGATAAAGAGCGAGACTGAGAGGCGCCGCGTTAGAAAAGGTAGGAGGCATGAGTTTCGTTCGAGTGCCGTCATCTGCCGCGCGCTGGCCAATTGGGAAGTTGGCATGTAAAGCGGGTTCAAATGGCGGCACCCGCGACATGGAACGGCGCAAAGAGTTTTCTTTTGACAACTGAGACCTTAACGGCCGCAGAAATCTGGCGAAAGCCTTGATTTGGATCCACGCGAGCAGTGAACCGAAGATAGAGCCACACCGCATGCCGGATGGTCGGGCGAGAGCGATGACGGGTATCCTGAAGCAATGACGCCCCAGAATGCAGTATTGACCGGGTATTTTCTTAACCTTGCCGCTGTCAGAAAAGGGCGTGATATTGTCATGGCGATGAGCAACAAATTGCCGAGCGAGACAGTGCATCGCCCGCAATCTTAAGGAGATCAGTCATGGACACCACTGCTGACAGGATCAAAGACATTGGGCCACAGCCGCAATCGTTCGACATTGAACTCGCGACCAAGGAAAACACCAATTACCGTTCAGTCGCCTGGAGCGGGCGGTACCTGCAAGTGACGCTGATGTCGATCCCCGCTGGTGGAGACATTGGCCTTGAAGCGCATCCGGAGACCGATCAGTTCCTGCGCCTCGACGCTGGCAGCGGCCGAGTACAGATGGGAGCCGCGAAGGACAAACTGACTTTCGAGAAGGAAGTTTCAGATGGCTGGTGCGTCCTCGTTCCGGCGGGGACCTGGCACAACATCACCAATATCGGCGCGACGCCAATGCAGGTCTACGCTATCTATGCGCCCGCCCATCACACGCCCGACAAGGTGCAGGCGACGGCGGCGGCGGCCGCAGCCGACAAAGACGACGAGCCAGCGTCCTGGTCAGTGCAGCCAAAACATGCGCCCGACAAACACGGGTGACCCATTGATCTGCAAGATAGGAACTTTTTTTGATGGGGGATGACACGCATCACGCCGAATTGACAACCGAGCTGGAAAATCTCCGGCGCGAACTCACTTTCGCCAACGCCCGCTACGACGAGTTACAGCATCGCGTGAGAAACGAGTTTCAAGTGTTTTTGTCATGGTTTAGATCGCAGGAAAGGAGCGCTCATACGCCCTCTTCGTGCAGTCAGTGCATCTCGCGAATGTGGAGCGTTGCCGCACTGCACCAATCGCTCGACAGCTCCTCCTCCCCACTCGACATGGCCGTTTATTTACAGTCCATGTCGGAGTGTTTTAATAAGGCGTTCGGCGGTCCCGTTAATTTTACCACGTTAGTCCAGCCAAACTTGTATCTCGATACTCGGCTCGCGACGGGCGTAGGGCGATTCTTCTGTGAAGCTGCGATGAATGCGATCAAACACGGCTTCCCGGACGGTTCGAGCGGCCATGTAATGACCAACCTTCGTAGCTTCGGCAATATCTTTGAATTGATCGTTGCAAACGACGGCGCGGCTTTTGACCCGAAGTCCGTGCAGCCGAGAGGTTTCCACGCCCTGAAAGACATCGCCAGTCAAATGAACGGTGAGTTGCACCTGGAACCGATGCAAGAAGGCATGCAAGTCCGGTTGACGTTTTCGATATGAAACGGCCGTTCGCGAGTGCAGATTTGTCAGTGTTCACGTTCGAAGTTGTTCGGCACGGCGAGGCGTCTCTACGGATTGTGACATGCCAAGGCATCGCCACGACTTCGCGCCGCCGGCAAACCGTCGCACGACGCGGCGCGACGGGGATTTGCTGTTCGACGCCGATCTGTCCGATCTGCCGCAGGCGATGCGTTGGTGCGAGTGGATGGGACGCGGCGAGCGGCGATCTTCGCCTCGCCGTCCCCTGTGACGCGCGAGGCGCTGGCCAAACTGGTCGGGCGCGATTGCAATTTTGATGAACTGATCTCTGACATTTGCGACGATTTGCGCGCGCGGCCTATGAACTCGTTCATGTCGCCGCCGGCTATCAGCTGCGCACCAAGGCGCGTTACGCAGACACGCTTCGCGTCTTAAACAACGGCGCACGCGCCGCTGGACCGCCGGATCTTACGCCGACCGAACTCCACTCTGTCACGGCGATCGCCTATTTGCAGCCGGCAACGCGCGCAGAACTGTCGCAGCTCGCGGGGAGAGAAATCAACCGCGACGTCATCGGTCAGCTAAAAGAGCTCGACCTCATCGCCGCCGGCCGCGCGCGCCAACGCCCGGGGCGCCGTACGCCTATGTCACGACGAAAAAATTCCTGGAGATGTTTGGACTCGCGAGCTTGCGCGATCTGCCTGATATCGAAAAGCTTGAAAATGCCGGACTGCTGACGCGTCCTTCCTCTGAAAGCGATCTTAATGGCGTGCTCGGCCTGAACGAAGAATTTGGCGACGAGACAGATGAAGCGGTGGAGGCTTTGAACGAGCCATAGGATGCGAAACAAGTGCGTGGCCCACGGCGTCAATTTTTCCCAGAAGTGGCCAGCTACTGCATGACACATCCTTCTGGGAAGGTCGCGTCTCCTACCGGTTCGAGGGTTCGGGAAGATCATCACGGTCCGGCGGCCGTCGTTGAGCGACGCGCAGCATGATGCAAGCCGAAAACAAGTGTAGCTTCACCATGCCCCGCAGCTGTTAATTTGATGGTACCCATGCATCGCATCAAAAAAGTCAATTCGCATCGAACAAGCTTCCAGTGACGGGCAAAACCGCGCAAGAAATTTTGGACACGGTCATTGCGGCTTGACCCCCGTCGAACGCCCAAGCGCGGTTTTGCGACCGTTCGTTTGAATTTGCACCATAGCCCTCAAACTTGCTGAAACCACTTTTCTTAGCATTCGCTACTTTCGAGTTACGCCTAGCGAGATTCGTCGATTTTTTGTCCGTCCCTCCTCAGTGTCATTGGTTGCGACCGGATGGCTTTCGCCATAACCTTTCGTGTTGAGGCGTGAAGCGTCCACGCCCATTCTCGTCAACTCGCGCATCACCGAGTCTGCGCGCGCTTTTGACAATCTCTTATTTGCGCTCCGGGCGCCGACGCTGTCCGTATAACCGCCAATCACGGATATGACGTTCGGATAGGCCGCCAGGATGTCTGCGATGTTTTTTAACTGATCCTGAAATGCGGCTTGCGGTTTTGCTTTGCCCGTCTCGAATTGGAGGCGGTCGAAGTCGAACCAGGTCACTCCTTCTATCTTCGCTTCACGCTCGAGAAACGCGAGCAGATTTGCCTCCATGCCGGAGCTCGGAACATTTAATATGAGACCGCTGGGCAGCTTCCTGCTTAAAAATTTAGGAGGCCCGCCAGCCGCCGTTCTCGTGCTGGTCTCTTGTTCCCGGCCGCTTGGCTGGGCTTCCTCTACGGCGGATTTCGTTTCCTTGGACGGAGTGGGAGCGCCTTGTTGCGCGGGCGGGGGTTCAATCCTCTCTACTCGAACCGACCCAGTCTCTCGCTGCGTGATGAGCTTTGGCGCATAAGCGATAAGAAGCCAGCCAAGTGAAATCGCCATCGCCGCTGCTGCCGTCCATCCGACAGAGGTCCTCGCGTTCACGCGACTTTGTACGAATACCCGACGGAGCCAACGAACTCCGTTAAGTCCTGCGCCGCGCCAAACGTATTTGAGCGCTTCAAGCAGCACCAACACAAAGACGCCGGCGCCGAGCGTGACTGACAGGTCGTCCAGGTGTAGGGGCCCGAAGCGGAAGAGATCGCTAATGGGGGGCGAAAGGAGCGTCAGACTCAGCATCGCCACGACGGCAAGGAGCACCCACGCAAGCGCCGTGTTTGGTCGACGGAGCGCTGTTAGCAGCGATGCGCTGAAGGTGCGGTTGACAAAGATTAGGCTGACGATCGCGAGGACCAACGAGAAGAAAGTTAACGCGCGCACTTCCGTCTCTGGCATGCCCCGCTTCAGCGCGATGAGGAAAATGCCGGCGACAAGCGCGAATGCGAACGCTCCCTGTAAGAGGCCCCACGCGATCACGGGAGCCGAGAACAGCGGCTCGTTGGTAGGACGTGGCGGGCGGCGCATCACATCGTCTTCCTCGATCTCGGCTTCGAAGACGAGCGAACAGACCGGATCGATCACCATTTCCAGAAATGCGATGTGCATCGGCCCAAATAGCAGCGGCAGGCCAAACAACAGCGGCAATATCGCCAATCCCGCGATGGGCACATGCACCGCGAAGATGAAACCTGTCGCCTTTCGCAGATTGTCGTAGATTCTGCGGCCAAGCCGGATCGCCTTGACGATCGAACCGAAATCGTCATCGAGAAGCACGATTGAGGAGGCCTCCCGCGCCACGTCCGTTCCGCGTCCGCCCATGGCGATGCCAATGTGCGCGGCCTTGAGAGAGGGGGCGTCATTCACGCCGTCTCCCGTCATGGCGACGATCTCGCCGTTTGCTTTGAGCGCATTCACAATTCGGAGCTTCTGATCAGGCAGGATTCGCGCAAATATGTTCGCTGTCCGCATGCGCTGCGCGAGCTGTGGCTCGCTCTCGCTTTCGAGTGTCTGTCCTGTCACGACTTCGTCGGCATTTAGACCCGCCTGGCGCGCGATGGCCTTCGCCGTCGCTGGGTAGTCGCCCGTGATCATGATCACCCTGATGCCTGCCGACCGACACTCGCTCACGGCGGCTGGAACGGCCGAGCGTAACGGGTCGGCGAGTCCGACGAGCCCCAAAAATTCGAACGTGAAGTCTCGCTGCGAGTCCGGCAATGCTTTCTGCGCGAAGGATGCGCTGGCCACTCCCAGAACGCGCTGTCCCTCGGCAGCCATGCCCTCAACGGACCGCTTCACTGCAGCAAACTCCGTCTCGTTCAATCGGCAGAGGGTAGCGATGGCTTCCGGCGCGCCTTTGGCCGCGACAACGAATTCCGGCGTGGCGTCGCTTTGCCAGACCTGTGACATCGCAAGGAGATCGGAACGAAGACCGTAGGTCTGCAAAAGGTTCCAATCTGGACCAAGCAGAGTTCCGGTCTTGGGCAAATGGATCCGGCCGAAATCGTGAAACGCTTTTTCCATGGGATCGAATGGATCAGGCGCGCTGGCGAGAATTCCGAACTGGACCAGATGATCGAAGCTTGCAGGCATTGAGCGGGATATCTGGCCGGCTCGTAATGCCTCGCCGCCCTTGAGGCGTAGTTCGGCAATCGACATCTGGTTCTCGGTCAGGGTGCCGGTCTTATCAGTGCACAAGACCGTCGCCGAACCCAGAGATTCGATGGCCGCGGCGCGACGGGTCAATACGCGCGCCCGCGAAATCCGCCATGCTCCCATCGCCATGAATACGGTGAGCACGACGGGAAACTCTTCGGGCAGCATCGACATGCCGAGCGCGATGCCCGCGAGCACCGCATCGAGCCATCCTCCGCGCAACACGCCGTAGAGCAACACCGCCAAAACGCTCACGGCGCCTCCTGCGAGAGCAAACACCCCCACAAGACGCCGTGTCTGCGCCAGCAGACGCGGCGGCTCCGTTTCGAGCGTGCTGAGCGATTGGCCAATTTTGCCGATTTCACTAAGTGCGCCGGTCGCGATCACTTCGCCTATTCCGGTTCCGCGCACCACCAGCGAGCCGGAAAACACATATGGCAGGTCATCGCCCCCGGGCCGGCGGCTTTCGAGAGGCGCATCGGCGCGAGAGATCTTGCGAACAGGCGCTGACTCTCCCGTCAACAGCGACTCGTCGATCTGGAGGTCCTGGCATTCGCTGAGCGCCGCGTCGGCGGGAACCCGGTCGCCTTCGCTGAGCACGACGACATCGCCGCGCACGACTTCGCGCCCAGCGATTCTCTTACGTACGCCGTCACGAATAACCAGCGCGCGCGGACTCGTAAGATCGCGTAGCGCTTCCAGGACGCGCTCGGTGCGGGTCTCTTGCACCGCCGTGATCACGACCGACATTGTTGCGAAGACGAGGAGAATTAATGCTTCCTTCAAATCCCCTAGCAACAAGTAGATCACGCCGCCGCCGATGAGCAGCGCGAGCATCGGCTCGCGCAGGGCCTCGAGAACGATTCGCAACGGCGTGCGCCGTTGCGGCCGCGGCAGCTCGTTGTACCCCTCGCTCTTCAGCCTGGCCTGCGCATCTGCTTCACTGAGGCCGGGAGTGGAGTGGAGGGCTGAGGAAGCATCTGGCACTAAAACCCTCCGAGCGTTCGCTAACCCGCATTGTTCAAACTCGGCATGCGTTAGCCGACGTGTGACGGGACGATGATCGCAATGCCGAGAAGGCGTCACAAGCCCGAGGATCGTCGCCAAGTTGCGACCGGCGGAGGTGTAGCAGTCACAAGGGCAAGTCGCGGCCGCCGTTCTTGCGATCGTCTGCCGAGGGGGCTTACTGTCGGTGGCGCCAGGGACTTCGGCGGCTCACGACGGATCAAGTGATTGGCCCCCAGTGACGGGCTCATCTTCAACGTTAGTGCGGTGACCGCCTCTAGGCCAGTGCTCCCGCCGACGAATTTGTTGCGCGCCGACACAGGCGCCGAATTTAACTTCCGCAAGCCGACATCGAGCCGCAGGTATCAACGCTAGGGATCGAAGCTCGTCCCTAGGCTGTGAAAAAAGCCCCGCCGAAGCGGGGCTTTCTGATCTTCGCTGGGTCAAATCTTGCCGAGCAAAAGCAAAATCAACAGAACAAGAACCACAAGGCCGAGGCCACCGCCCCCATAGTAGCCAGTCCCGTAAAAAGGGCCGCCGCCGATTCCACTAAAGCCGCCCAATAATGCGATTACCAAGATGATGAGAATGATGGTTCCAATTGACATGTTAGCATATCCTTATCCTGAATCATCGTCACTGCCCCGGGAACCGCCCAGCCATCAAGGCCAATGTCAGCCGGCCTTGTGGGCTATCGCCGGAGGTTTCTCGTCTTGTCTCTCCAGGTATCCTCGGCCATCGATATACTGATCAATACCCGAAAGTGCGGGTTTGGCGGCGTCTGGAGAACGCGTTACAGCGGCGTCACCGACGAGAGTTCATCTGCCCTGCAACGGCCCGAGCGTGGATGTAACGCCGGGCCGCTCGCGTTTATCCGCCCTTATTTCGTGGCGGCTTCCAGAGACTTCAAAGCCTCTTCGGCGTGTTGTGTAGCAGCGGTGGAATTTTTCTTGTTGCCCTCGGCGATCGCCGCCTCAAGATGCGTAATGCCCTCCTCGGTACGCGTATTGGATTTCGCCTTCTCAGCCGCCTTGGCATGTTTGAGCGCGGCTTCGGCGCTAGTGATGAGCACGTCAAAACGTCCTTGCTGCCCGCTGGCAATGGCTTGTTTGGTATTGCTGATGGCCTCGGCCAAGTGATCCTCGGCAAAGGCGAGACGCGGCACGAACAGGGCGAGCATGCCTAGACTTAGAGAGAGAGCGAAAATTCTGCGGTTCATGACTATGTTCCTCCCTGCCTTTCCCAAATGACTAGGAAATAGGCGCGACGATTTTGTGCGAATTTGGCTTCCCTGGCAAACCTTGACTCGGGTCAAGGGGCGCACGATCTCCCGAAGATCTTAAGCTTCGCAAAGGCGTGGCCGCGAGTGCCTCGACAGTCTCGGCAAGAACGGCGATGGTCGAAGCATTTTGCGGGGTACGCGCACGATCACATATCAGCCACCAACCGATTCGTCGGGCGTTCCTTGCCTCGATGCGGAATATATATCCCAAGCGGCGATGAACATCGCCGCGATCACCGGCCCGACGACGAAGCCGTTGAACCCAAACATTTCGATACCGCCCAACGTGGAGATTAGTACCACGTAGTTAGGCATCTTGGTGTCTTTGCCCACCAGGATCGGGCGCAGGACGTTGTCCGCCAGACCTATTACGAACGCGCCGTAAACAAGCAGAACGACGCCCTGCCACATTGCGCCAGTC
This sequence comes from Methylocystis rosea SV97, assembly GCF_000372845.1. Taxonomy (GTDB): domain Bacteria; phylum Pseudomonadota; class Alphaproteobacteria; order Rhizobiales; family Beijerinckiaceae; genus Methylocystis; species Methylocystis rosea. The sequence continues at coordinate 3,454,068 of NZ_KB889963.1, read as the reverse complement.
GCCAGAAAAAAATGGCGGCCGGTCCCCAAACCAATGCGGCGCCGATTGCTGGAACGAGAGATAGAAACGCCATCGATACTGCCCATAACAGCGGGGCGTTGATCTCCAGGAACCAAAAGATCAGTCCGCGCGTAGGATCCTTACGGGATATTCGGGGTGGTGGCGCGCCAATGCGCAAAAACATGCGCGAGCGCGCTGGACGCGACGCGGGCGTCTGTGTCGTCGGCGCGGCTCGTCAGGATCATCGGGACACGGGCGCCGAGCACGAGGCCCGCGGTGTCGGCGCCGGCGAGAAAGACAAGCTGCTTCGCTAGAATATTGCCCGCTTCGAGATCGGGCGCGACCAGAATGTCGGCATCGCCCGCCACGGGCGACGCGATGTTCTTGGCCGCAGCCGCCTGAGGCGAAATGGCGGTGTCGAAGGCCAGCGGCCCCGTCGAGTTCCGCGCCGAATTTGGCCGCGATCGGCCATCTTACACAGGGCCGCCGCCTCGATCGTTGAGGGGATTTTCGCGTCCACCGTCTCCACGGCCGAGAGAATCGCGACTTTGGGTCGGGCAATTCCGATGGCGTGCGCAAGATCGATAGCGTTTCGAATAATGTCGCGCTTGTCATCGAGGCAGGGCGATATGTTGATCGCTGCGTCGGTGATGAGCAGCGGTTTGCAATAGGTCGGCACGTCTAACACGAAGACATGACTGATGCGCCGCTCCGTGCGCAGGCCAGTCCCCTCCCGCACGGCGGCGCTCATCAGCTCGTCGGTGTGCAGCGCGCCCTTCATCAAGGCGGCAAGCTTCAGATGGCGCGCGAGCGCCACCGCCTGATCGGCGGCAGCGTGGCTGTGAGGCGCCTCCACGACCTGGACTCCCTCGATCGAGAGATTGGAGGCGCGCGCGGCGGCCTCGATCTTCGTGCGCGGACCGATCAGAACAGGGACGAGAAGGCCACGATCGCGAGCCGCGAGCGCGCCTTCAAGCGACAGCGCGTCGCAAGGGTGCACGACGCCTACCGGATGGGTGGCAGAGCATTGGCCCGCTTGATGAGCAATTCGAAGAACTTGTCGCACACGCGCCTCTCCGCCGTGGCGGCGCGGGCCGCGAACAAAGCGTCCTGCCGTATGGGTCGATCGTCCGTGTTCTGTTTGGTGGTCATCTGTCGCCGCACATTAGCGCGTTTCCCGCCGAAACGGATGTCAGTTCGGCGCAGGAAGGAGTCGAAAATCAAGAACATTGATTCGTGCCGTGTTTCCATGAAGCGGAGCGCGACTCTCGCACGGCCGCGGCATCGATGGCGATCGGCCCCGGGCCACCCTGCCGATGCCGTCGGCGATGAAGCGGGCGGGGCCGTCTCTAGGACTGGTCCGTATCGCCCCGGAAGTCGAAAGCCTGGAAGAACAGCAGTTCGCCGGTGCGGACGTCTTTGAGCCAGACCTTTTTGCATGTTTGGCGTGCTTACATTGTTGATCGTTTATACGATTGATTTCGACGTGCGTGCCGTGGGAAGATGCGGCGCAATCTTAGAAAATTGCGCATCCGTCAGCCAGAATCGATCGGGAATCATCGGCGCTTGCTTTCGGAAGCCGTGAACGCTCCCATCAAGCCAGGCGCATTATGGGGCTGGACCCTAAGCCGCTAGCGCTTCATCTCGACTTTGGGCATTTGGATTGTGATGTCGCCGCTCGTCCTTTGATAATAAAGATATCCGAGCACAGCCACCGCAATGACAAGCGCCACGATAATTGGTGTTGTGAGTTTCATCGCTGCGTTCTCCAATCGAGTTTTTTCGACCGCTACTCCTGCGATGCGCGACCGTCACCGGGGCGCGCCTTGTACGCGAATGGTTCAACGCACATCGGCCGCGTTCCATTTGAGGCTGCGGCGCCAATCGTCGACATTCTTCTTCAACTGACCTTTGCATGGCCGTAGCGCTTTTGGATCTTGCCCTCGAGGTGGTCGCTGACTTGCCGTTAATGGCGGCAAGGTTGTCAACGTTGAGCTTTTCTTGACCTTGCCGACGAACGGCTTCCATTCACGTTCAAATCGAGTTCATCACCTACTTCTTCTACTCCGACGCTCGGCTCGGCCGTGGCAATCCCGTTTGGTCACCTGCACAGAATGTCCGTGGCGGTTGCCGTATGGGCAAGTTCGCTATGTTCATGAGCCTCTTCGATAAGCGGCCCGGAGTGATGATGCGCAGCGGCTTGGTGGTGTGCCGACGCCAGGAAGTGACGCTCAACCGACGGATGCTTCGGTGGCTGTGCCATTCATCGTGCCCTTATGACAGGGAATAATCGCAACGGTGTAGGCAGCGGCGCTTTCAAATCATCATCGGCAAGCTTGCCCCATTCTTTCTGCGCTTTGCCCTTGAGCTGCTTCCAACTTCCTTTGATCTGATCTCAGTTCATCGGACTCTCATAGTTGTTGGGAGCCACCACATGTCCCGGTCATACCAGGCCCTCGGTTCACTTGATCGACGCGTTGAGCAGAATCCAGGTCGAAGTCTTGGGATCGTATTTGAAGCTTCGCGCGACGCGCAGCGCCTCCTTCGTCGCTTTAATAGTCGGATAGTTCTTATTGTCCCTCATGGTCCACTTGATCTCATTAAACGCGACCGCGACATCCTTCTCGCCCATGCCAAGGAAGCCGCCGACTCCGATGATCACGGCCGTGATTTTTCCGTCGGTTGGCGACACCAGCACATCGGCTACATCGCCGATCTTGGTGTTCGTCGTGTCATAAACGCTCTGCTTATACCAGGTGGTGACGGGTAGGCTGTCAGCCGGTACGGTCGCCAGGAATTCAGTCGGTGGCGCGAGGGTCGTTGTGGCACGTGGCTGTGAAGTGGGGGCCTGCTGCGCCTCCGCCACACTCGCCGTGATGAGCAGGCAGAGAGCGATGACTGCGATGAGATTGTTTTTCATTTGGTCGATTCCTTTATTTCTTAGGCAAACCGCCAGACACGACAAGGGAGATACGCTTCTTCAGCACGTCTTCACGTAGTGTGACGCTACCCCGCGATCTTGCGAAAACATCCAACGCCAGCCGGCCCGCTCCCCACGCGGTCGACCGCGGAACTAACGCTGAAAAGCTAGAGCGCGCCAGGGAGGAATCAATGCTTTCGCCCAGCGCGATAGAACTTTTCAGGGGCAGATCAAGCCGACATTGAGCCGCAGATTTCAGTGCCCGGAATAGACGATCGTCCCTAGCCAGTGAAAAAAGCCCCGCCGAAGCGAGGCTTGCTAATGATCGTCGCAGGGTCAAATCTTGCGAACAAAAGCAAAATTAACAGAACGAAACAATAAGGCCGCTGCCGCCCTCCCGCGACCCGTCGACAGGGTCGCCCGCTACGCCAATGGTTATTAGCCCTCACCGCATCACCGACGCATCATGCCGCCCGGAGCCGCGTCATTAAATTCCAACATGCTCCGCGACGGGCACGCTGCCTGGGGCCCCCTAAAACCAGCGTCCTCGGCCGTACCAACCGCCTCCGCCTAGCAGGAGAAGAAGGATAACAATGATGAGGAGCGTCTGGGTATCCATGATGTCCGACCCTTTCAGTTCGATGGCTTCGCTTTGGCTTGTTTACAACATCGGCTTTCGTCCGGACCTCGTCTAGAATTACGAGGTCGATTCCCTCCGGCGCGCGCATACCGTGCGCTGCTTTCTGCGTCTTAAGAGGATCAACTATGTCCAAATGTGAAGTTGTCGAGGATTTCCTCGATCACGGCCAACTCCACTGCGTTTGGAAGGCTTGGGCAGGCATTGACATGTCTGGACGACGCCAAGCAAATCAGAAGTCAGCGGGTATAAGGTCGTATGACCCCTTCTTACCGCGCCCGTAGCCTTTTATCGCGGCTGCGTGAATCAGGTCGCGGTTTAAATCGAAGGCTCTGAGAAACCCAGCCTGATCGAACCGACTATCCGGCTGAATTCTTATCAATGCGTCTTCGCCCACAAAAAACGAAGCCTCCATTGCACTGTCATAGCCCCAAAATCGAATGGCACGCCGTGTCGTATCATAGAAACGGCTTTGATTTGGAAATGTAAGCGCCATGGCTAGGTCCTCCGCTCCGGCAATACGTCCATGTCTAGTGCGAATGGGCGTTGCCTCGCATTTGAAATGGCCGAAGTCGCCATCCAAAAGAATCCGTTTCCCGACCTCCCTCGGTTGAGCGCGGAACTGCGTCCGTCACCGCCCGGCGACGAACCGAGGATCGAAATACTTCTTCGGACCTCGGCGGCCGAACTTTTACGCGTTAACGTAGGCGGTGATCGCCAGTGTGATAGCGGTGGCGGTGGCGAAGATCGAGAGAATAGCGGTGAGCGCGTTCATGTACATTTTCCTTCATATGAGCGGACGAGCTTTCCACGTTCTGTCTCGCACGCTGATTAACCGATGATCATGCAGGCTCGCGTGAGACGGTGGCCTTTCATCAGGCCATCGACATCGCGTTAAGCTTGCCCGCTGGGGCTCCGTATTTGGAATCTGGCTACGATGTGGATTATAAGTTCATCTTTGCATTAAAGCGCCGACAGCCGGAATGGGAGAGCCGCGAACGCCACGTCCATCCGAGTTATTTTGTCAGAGTGCTGTCAAATTGACTTCGCGACAAGCGCTCTCGCGCGTCCCCCTGCCGCTCCTGGTACATCCGCGATCAGCGTCACTAGCCGACACAATTGCAAATTGGTTCGGCCCAAACTCTATATATTGTATATAGGTATTCATCGATAGAATACAAAGATCAATACGCGAAAACCGACCCGCAATAAATTTTTCGAACGACGCTCCCGCTTTTTCATTGCGCTCGCATAAAAGGCATCGTCGAGCTTCCGCCACAAGGCGATCCATGAGAAATTGCACCTGGAGACGAAAGCGGGAGTGGGGCTAGCCCTGAGTCCATCAATGCACTAACAGGCCGAAGGGGAGCGTTAGCCTCAAGAGGGCATTGTGATGTCTGGATTGCGTCCGCTGAATAAGGGTTATTTTGCTGTGGCGCGATGATCGCCGGTGCGGTCATGTCTTCGGCCTGTCGATCTGGGTCATGACGCCCGTTGGCCCTGATGTCGTCCGCTGATCCCTTGCCCCAATTGCGTTACCGCAGCTTGGCTGCGCAGGGCCAGCTCTGTGGCACGGTCGTTCAAGCGCATGTCTTGGGCGCTTGGCCCGCCTGACGCACTGGTTTGAAGCTGCTCATGTCAGAGACGTGAGAGGCGCCGTCGCAGTTCGACGACACGTTAACGATCTGATCGAATATCTCCACGCCAATCACCTTGCGCTCGTGAACTACGGACGGCGACGCCAGGATCGACAGCCGATTTCAACCGCCTTCGTCGAAAGTGCGATCAACGAGATCCTGTCAAAACGCATGATCAAAAAGCAGCAAATGCGATGGAACCGATGGACTGTGCAGCCCTTCCTCGACGTTCGCGTCGCCGTTCTCAACAAAACACTCGCCGGTTCGTTCAGGCGCCTCTATCCAGATTTCCAGCCAGACAACAAAAACGATCTCGTGCGCCTGTCAGCGTGACGAACCCCACGACTTTGCATGCTCTCGTTCGCGATTCGGAATGACGACGCGCCGGCTGTCGTCGGTTAGGAGGAGGGTGGCGCGGATCTGAATGTCCTCGACAGTTGGCAAGCAGATTTTGAAAGATGTCCTTTGCCGCAAAGCCGACAGCGCCTTCGGGTTTACGATAGGGCTGCGCGACTTCGACCAACAGACCCCGCTTCAGCGAAGCGACGTACCCGACCGCGGCGTCGACGCGGCCGTCGTCGTTGTGGAGCGAACCGCAAACGATCGCGCAGATTTCAGCGCGCGGGCACCTCATATTCCATCCACTGAAGGGCGGCCTGCACGCTCTCCGATAAATCGATCTTTCCCACAACGCCGCTTTCGACGAAACTCTTGTTGTCCCCGGAATATCCAAACAACGCGGGCCTGCACGAACGTCCGAAAGGCGTCAGTGTTCCCCCTGTGCCAGCGTCGAGATGGCCCCTGAACCGTCTCGCCCGCGAATTCGGGAAGGACTTCAACGTTGTCGATTCGTTGGCCATATCGATCCTCCAATGGAACGCGCTGTCGGGATCATGCGACCCCGGCGGCGTTCGCGAAGCGCTTTTACGCGCCCAGGATCTGCGATATCTCGCCGAGCGTGGCCTTCTCGACGTCGCTGACCTTCACCCCGCCAAAACCGAGAAAGCCGCCTTCGGTGCCGGCCTCCGCTACTGCCTTCGAGATCTGCGCGAGCCAGCCCTTGAAGGCTGCGGCTTCGCCCGGCGCCTTCCGGTCGATGATTTCCGCCGTTTCCTTCAGCGCGTCCAGCGCCTTGCCCTTGATTTCGTCGAGCTTGGCGCCCTGCACGATGCTCCGAATGCCTTCGCGCGCCTCGGCCCGACCCGAGGATGACAGGATTTCCTCGGCGATCGATTTAACGAGTTCGCCACTTGCGCCAGATTTCGCTTCGGCAAGCTGGTTCGCATTTGCGAAAGCCTCCTGCAGCGCGCCGACGAAGCTGGTAGGATCGGCGGCGCTGACGGCGAAACCTGCAAGCAGCGGCGCCTGGACCAGCTTCTTCCACTCGACCGGGGAAAAGTCATTCTTGCTGACCATTTTTTCTCTCCCTTGCAAAAACTAAACGTCTTTTGGGCTGTCCGTATTACGGTGACTTTTTTCTCAAAAGCCGGCGTCCTCTTTATTCTGGAGATGCTACCGACGCGGCCGGTCCGGCGGCCCACAAAAGCCATTCTCGCCGAGCCCGGTCCCCCACTCTGGTTCGCGATTTCGACGGTCTAGTCGCGACGGCGATCATAATCGCGGTCACGGTAGCGCCGTCGATCATAGTCGCCCCGGTAGCGACGTCGATCATAATAACGGTCCCGGTGGCTGCTGGGGCCCCGGAGACCTCGAATAACCTTACCGGCTATGTCAGCAGCGTCGCCGTTGCGGACCTGTGTTGCAGTCGAATGGCCCGGCACACCAAAAATCGGGAATGCAGAGGCGCTGTAAGAAGACATGCTCTGCCGATAGCAACCGCGAGCATTGTACTTTGACTTTCATTAGATCCCATTGAATTTGCACGGAATAGTATGGATGGTCGCCCTCAAACACCTTGACGGCGGCGCAGCCCCAGCCATTGGGAGCCAAGAGGATAGGTTGGTCGTCAATAGCACACCGGCAAGTGGCGGTAACCGCGGCGCGATCGTCACCGTGCCGTCGGACTCATAAAAAACCAAGCGATGGGGCCGAAGCAACACTCTGGGGGTTTGATCGCGGCGTCCGCCATGCGCCGAGACGGCAGGTGAACTGCGCGCCGCCGGACGCTCATGGCGTATTGCAGACCTCCGCGAATGGCCACTTGCGGACCCTAATGAGACATTTGGCTGAGCACGGAGCGTTTGATGGGACTCAAATACTGGGAGGCGGGGCCGTATTGATCAGCGTCGCCGCGCCACCAACAGCAGCTCATTTAGGTGCTGTTAGTGGCGTGAGTAACGCGAACGAGCTGTCCCCTCCATCATAAATTGCTTGCTCGCGTCGCGCCACTTTAGAGCGATCAGCTCTTTATTGTGGGCACTGAGTTCTTGACTGCCTCCCAAGCGCTCTGGCTCGCTTCGTCGAATTTCTTGCGTGATGTTTGCAAGGCTGCACTCAACGCAGCCCAAGACTCGTCCCCTGCCTGCTTGAGTTCCTCGAGGCGAGCCTTGGCCTCGGTCTTACCGGCCTGCAATTGCGCAATCGCCTTGTCGACTTTGGCCCTATTTTCGGCTCCAACCTCGGATGCAGCAGTTTGAAGTTTCTCGACGGCCTCGCCCCAAGTTTTCGCTTGAGCAGCGGCGATATCAGCAAACGTGGTGCGTTTCTGATCGATGTCCTTGCACACCGTCTCCACGTAGGTCTCTAGCTCTGCTTCAAAGCTTGCCCACTGCTTTTCCAATTGCGTCTTCGAAGTCTGCAACGCTGCTTCGCCCGCCTTGAGGTGTGCCTTGACCTCCGCCTCGAAATCCTCGCGCCGCTTCTTTAGGTCGGCGTTCAGCTGCGTCGCCTTGCTCTTGGCGTCGGCCTCAAGCTGGCTCGCCTTCGTCTCAATGGACGCCAAGGCGGCATCCATCTCGTCAAGCCGTTGCTTCGTCCAGGTCACATACGGATGCTGGCTGCCATTCTCAGTCATTGTTGTCTCCTATCTCGCTGGAGGGCGGCGGACTCTTATTCCCGCGATGAGAACGGTCGCCAAAGCATCCCTCAACGCTTTTCAGGCTAGACGACACTTCAAATTTAGTCAACACTAGTTGAGTAAAATATTTATGGCAGTGAGCGCATGCTCACAGGAGACGCAGATGTCTACCGAAACGGTCGTACAAAAACGTAGGCGGGGCCGGCCGCCAGTAGCGAACGACACGCGGGAGCGGATTCTTGGGGCTGCCATCGAGCATTTCTCGAGGCGCTCGTACGAGGAGACCGGACTGCGAGAGATTGCTGCCGCTGCCGGATTTGACGTCGCCTACGTGCACCGCTGCTTCGGTTCCAAGAAACGTCTATTTGCCGATGCTGTCAGCGCTGCGGTGAAACCGAAGGATCTCTTCGACGAATTGCCCGACAAGCTTCCGGGGACTTTGGCGTGGGATGTGCTGGCGACACGCGAGACGCGCGCCAAAGGACTGGACATCATCCTCAACTCGATTGCGAGCCGCGAAGCGGGTCCAATCGTGCGAGACTTCTACGCCAATGAAGTCGTGAAGCCCCTCGCGGAGAAGCTGGGCGCGCCTGTGATGCACGGTGCAGTGATTGCGGCGCTGATTACCGGAGTTGCCACCCTCAGAAACGTGGTCGGCCTAGCGTCGCTGGGTGAGCCGGAAGGCGGGGATCTAGAGCGGCTCTTGGCTCATCTGATCAGGGAAACAGCCAGAAGAGCGAATAACGCGCTCGAAGGCGGGCACGCTGATGAGAAGTAGCCAGCCCATTTTAACCGCTGCTGGCGCGAAGGAGCCGCTGACGAAGAGCAAGTCCTGATCCTCGCTGTGTGAAAATGCGCGAGTCAGCCATGATTCCTGCATCGTCTGATGCGGGATCTGATGGGACGTTTCGTTGAAGGTGCGGATCGGTCCCAGCTGGCGCTCTTGCCAGAATGCCTGGAGGATTGGGTCGGCGGTAAACAAGCGAAGTCGTCTTGACCAAGCAGCCTCGCCGGTGAGACAAAAATCCTCGGCCAGCGAGCCTCGCCACCCGGGTGGCATCATTCCGCTACGGTGTGCGGCAGTGCCAGAGAATCTTGGCGAGATCACCGCGGCGACCTCGGAAAATATAAAGATCACCGACATGGGGATCGCGCTTCAAACTCTCTGAACCTGAAGCGCCAGACCCTGCATCCGCGCCGCATGTCGGTATGCCCACTCAATCCAGACCCGGACGCCGTTCGGAATCGGAATCATCGCCGCGACAGCGCCTTCAAGACGCGCGACAATGCTGCTGTCTCGACATCAGCCCAGACGATGATCCGGTCGCTAAGCCCGCTTCCCACAGGGTGCCGAGTGCGGCTCAGGGAGGACGACATGGCAAACAGAAAAGCCGATGAGATAACGAGACTGAGCGATTTGAAGCGGTTGGCGGCAACATTTTCCTTGGAGAAAGCACACTGAAATCTATTGAGGGGTCAAAGGGCGGCGGCAAGATTACCGTTGTGCTCAAGAAAAAGAAACAGAAGAAACCGATAGCGAGCCTTAATCCAGCGCCGCAACTGTTTGGGGAGCGCCGGCGTCGTCGGCGCCGGATGCTGCCCCAACACCACGGCGCCTTGATGCAGGATGATGCGTGCATCGGCCCGCGTCGGAAGGGCTGCTTGAAAGGCCGCCCCTGCAACAGAAACATTCGCCGCCGCCAACACCTCTGCCCGGTCACCGCTATCGAAGGCCGATACCATGAACGGAAAAAGCCCCGCCTCGTGAGCAGGGCCTTTCGTTGAGGCGCGTCTCTCAGTTACGCGACACCCAAGCATCAACTTCTCTCTTTGCTTCCTCCGGCGTGTATCCATATTTCTGCTGAAGCATCCCTTCCAAACTTTCACGTTTGCCGTTGATCTCCGCAAGCTCGTCATCCGTGAGACGGCCCCACTGCTCCTTGACCTTACCGGAAAACTGTTTCCAGCCGCCGGAGATGACACTCCAACTGGTAATCGATTGGCGCACGGCCGGCACTCGGCCTTGGGGAGCGTGACCCGGCTCTTGGGCTTGGGGAGTGTAGCCCGGCATACCCACGACATTAGGCGGCGCCCATTTCTGCGTATCGGCGGCGAAACACGCCGTGCTGAGGGCAAAGGCGGCGACGATGGTTAAAAGCGCGCCGCGTGTAAGATAAATTAGCGACATAACGGATCTCCCTAGCTGACCGACGGTAGAACAACTGCAGTTTAAGATTGTTCCAAAGGGGTAGGGAACGTGCGGCGACACGCCTGTTCCCGAGCCGATCGTCTTCTCTAATCGACCGACGCGCAACCCCTCTTGCCTAGCTGCGTGTTCGCTGGGATCATGCGACGGCGGGACATGAGAACATTAAAGAGAATAATTTCGCGAGGTCGTCGAGTCGCAAATGCGGATACTCCGCCCCCGGACCACGTTACGTTAAGCTTACGCCATGTGTGGACGCTTCACGCAATGTCTGTCCTGGGATGAAATCCACAGGCTCGCCGATCTAATCGGCCAGCCGCGCAGCCTGCGCCCGCGCTACAACATCGCCCCAACCACACAGATTGAGGTCGTCCGCCGCCACGATGGCGGACGCGAGCTTGTCCCCATGCGTTTGGGGCCTTGTGCCGATGGGTGGAAAAAGCCGCGAGCCGAGCTTCCCGCAACATCAATACGCGCGCCGAGACGGTCGCCGAGAAGCCCATGTTCCGCTCAGCGTTCAAGTCGCGCCGCTGCATCATTCCCGCGTCAGGTTTCTATGAGGGGACAGGCGCCAAGGGTGCGAAGACGCCGCACTATTTCGTCGCCGAGCAGTGAGCCGCTGGCGTTGGCGGGGCTATGGGAGAGCAACGCCAATCAGGAAACAAAGGAAATGGAAAATTCGGCGACGATCATTGTTGGCCCGGCTAACGAATGGATGTCGCGCCACACGAAAAAGGGTTGACCTTGGAATACTGAGTTGCGTACGCGCGACGCTCACGACTTCGCCGGTCACTTTCCAATTGGATCGACGAAGCAGCTGACGGAGAAAGTCCTCTCGTGCTTCTGGGTCTTCCTGTCGCGCGTCATGTGGATCGATGCGGTCTGGATTCATCCCCCAACGCTGCGGTCGATCGACCGCATCCCATTTTGAGTGCCAAATATTCCGGCGGCAGTCTCAATTGAGATATCCCGTGGGGCAGTTCAGTCCCAGCCACCTCATTGAAATCATTCAATGGGCGAGTCTCACCTTGAAATGCAAATCGACAACAGTCGCTGAATCTAAGTGTGAATAGGCGTGCGGGCGTTGATACGTTACCTTTTGCGTCATTCATAACGCAACGCTTGAATCGGATCGAGGTGAGCCGCCTTCCGCGCTGGATAATAGCCGAAGAAAATCCCGACCGCAGCGGAAAAAAGAAAGCCGATTGCCACGGCGGAAAGAGAAATTGGCGAGGACCATTCCGAGAAGAGCGAGATTATTTCGGAGATGCTGACGCCGGCAACAATGCCCGCAATGCCGCCGGTCACGCTGATCAGCACCGCCTCCGCCAGAAACTGCATCAGCACATGTAGGCGCCGCGCCCCGACCGCCATGCGCAGGCCGATTTCGCGCGTGCGCTCGGTCACGGACACAAGCAGAATATTCATGATCCCGATGCCGCCGACGACAAGCGAGATGGAGGCGACGACGGCCAGAAGCACCGCCATGATCTTGCTGCTGCTCTCGGCGGTCTCGGCGATCTGGTTGAGATTGCGGATGCTGAAATCCTTCACGCCGGTGGGTTTGATGCGGTGGCGGCGCATGAGGATCTGGTTGATTTCGTCGATCGCGGCTTGAATTGTTTCCGGCGCCGGCGCCTGCACATAGATCTGATTGACGTAGCCGGTGAGGCGCGGTTGCAGGTTGAACGGATTGGGCGGCGGCGGATAGGCGGTCGTCAGATTCGTTTGCTGCGTGGGCAAGGCGACGCCGAGAACCTTCTGTTCTGCCGTCTTGAAGGGGATCATCACCAGATCGTCCTGGTCTTGTCCCCACATGCTCTGGCCCTTCGCGGCAAGCACGCCGATCACCCGCAGTGGCGCGCCTCTCACCAGAATCGTCGCGCCGAGCGGATTTTCATCGCGCGAGAAAAGCTCCCGGTAGACGGTACGTCCGAGCACAACGACAAGGGCGACGCTTCTGTCGTCGTCTTCGCTGACGCCGCGGCCGACTTCGATGCGCCAATTGGTGATGGGCGGATAGTTGGGCGAGACGCCCTGGACGTTCGTCGTCCAGTTCTTGTTGGCGTATTGCACTTGGCTCAACTGACGCGTCAGATAGGAGACAAAACGGACCGCGGTCGCCTCGCGGCGAATTGCGTGCGCGTCGGCCACGGTCAACGTCGAGGCGCTGCCAAAGCCGGCCCTTGCGCCGCCCGAGGTGACGGCGCCGGGGACGACCACCACAAGATTTGTTCCCAGGCTCTGGATCTGCCTGCGCACCGCTTCATTGGCGCCCTTGCCGACCGCGACCATGGCGATGAGAGCCGCGACACCGATGAAGACGCCAAGCATGGTGAGCGCCGAGCGCAGCTTGTTGCGGCTGATCGCCTGGATTGCGGCGGAGAGGATCATCGAGCTGAAGGCGAAGGCGGAAACCCGCGTCGATTCCCATGGCGCCGCACGATCGCTTGGATGAATCGTCGGTCTCGACGAGCTCTTATCGACCGCGTTCGGAGCCAAAGGTATCGTCGGTTCGTGGGGTTTGGATGTCGTCCGCGGCTCGTCTGATACGATCTCGCCATCGCGCATCGTGACGACCCGGTCTGCGTAAGCGGCGATATCTGATTCATGGGTGACGACAATGATCGTCACATTCTGGTCGCGATTGAGCGCGGTCAAAGTCCCCATGATTTCATGCGACGTCTTGCTGTCGAGATTGCCGGTCGGCTCATCAGCGAACAGGACGCTCGGCGCGTTGATTAGCGCGCGCGCGATCGCCACACGCTGCTGCTGGCCGCCAGAGAGCTGCGCTGGCGTGTTGTTTTCCTGATTGGCCAACCCCATCAGCTTAAGGGCCGTTCGCGCCTTTTCCCTCCTTTGGAGGGCGCTTGCCGCGGCACCGGAATAGAACAGCGGCAGCGCGACATTCTCGATGGCGCTGGTGCGCGCTAAAAGATTGAAGCTTTGAAAGACAAAGCCCAGCCGTTCGCTACGAACCCGCGCCAGCTCCGGCTCGGTGAGCCGCGCGACGTCGACTCCCTCAAGAAAATATTGCCCGCTGCTCGACTGATCGAGGCAACCCAGAATCGCCATCAGAGTGGATTTGCCCGATCCCGACGCGCCCATGATCGCGACGAATTCGCCGCGAGCGATTGTCAGGGAAACTCCGCGTAACGCATGAACCTCCACATCGCCGAGCGTGAATGTCCGCGTGACATTTCTCACGTCGATGACGACGTCGCCCATGATGTCGATCAGTCCTTTCGCTCCCGCGAGCGGCGGGACGACGCGAAGCCGGGCTTCTGCGAAGCGGCGGCGCTCTCCGCCTCGCCGAGAATGACCTCGTCTCCGACCTGAAGATCGCCTTTGACGATCTCAGTGTAAGTGTCGTCGTCGAGTCCCGGGAAAACGACGGCTGGCTGCGGGCGGCCATCCCGCAAGACCCACAGCCGCACACTGCCGTCAGGAACGGCGGGCGAATCGTCAGGCGATTTTGAAAGCGCCGCGACGCCCCCGGGCGTATAGCGAAACGCCTGGTAGGGCGCGCGCAAGGCGTCGTCACGTTCGTCTACGACGATGCGCACGGTCGCCGTCATGCCCGGCTTCAACAGCGCGTCCGCATTCGGCGCGCTGATGACGGCGTCGTAGGTGACGACGTTCTGGATCGTCTGTGGGGATTGCCGAACCTGCGTCACCTCGCCCCTGAACGGAAGATTGGGGAAGGATTCGACCGTAAAAGACGCCTTATTGTCTAGCTTGATTGCGCCGATGTCGCTCTCGGAGACATTTGTATCGACTTGCATGATCGTCAAATCCGTCGCGACCAAAAAGAGGGTTGGCGTCTGAAAGCTTGCGGCGACCGTCTGACCCATTTCCACGCTGCGCGACACGACCGTTCCATCGACCGGCGAAATAATATCGGTGTAGCCGAGGTTGATTTCGGCCGCACGCAGCTCCGCTGCGCGCAAGTCGATCGTGGCCTCGTCCAGTCCGATCTGCGCCTGCGCCTGATCATAGGCATTTTTTGCATTATCCAGGGCGTCTCGAGAAATCACCTTGCTCGGGGCGAGTCTCTGGTGGCGCTCGTAACTCGCCTTCGCATAAGCGAGGTTAGCCTTGTCTTTGATGAGTTGGGCCCGCGCGACGGCAAGATTGGCTTTGTCTTGATCGACGACGATCTGGTAGGGACGCGGGTCGATCTTAGCGCAGAGCTGTCCCTGCTTCACTTGTGTATTGTAGTCGCAATAGCGCGATTGAATGACGCCCGAAACATATGAGCCGACTTGCACGGTGATGACAGGATTGATCGTGCCGCTCGCCGTCACAGTGCGCAAGATCGGCCCGCGAGTGACCTTCTGGGTCACATAAGGCAGCGAGCTCTCTCTGCTCATCGTCCAGAAAAGCGCCACGCTGCCAAACGCGACCGCGATGATGACAAGGGTTGCCGGAACGAACCATCCAAATCGACGTGGCGTCGCGTGCGCCGATGAGACAGGCGGTCGCCCCTTTGAGATCGTTTCTTGATCGAGCGCTCGGGTCTCAGTCATGACATCGAACTCTCGGGCGATTGGGGTTCGCGACATAGCTCAGCTCGCATACAGTATCCCGCTGCGATCGTCTTAGCGAGAAAATTATCTTTGTCGTATGCACTTCGAAAAGCTGATGGGCGTGAAGAAGCTCGACGAAGCAATCCAGTTGCAGTCGGATTTCGCCAAAACCGCCTATGAAGATTTCGTTGCCGAAGCCACCATGATCGGAGAAATGTATTCGAACCTCGCCAAGGAAGCCTTCAAGCCATTCAAAGCCGCATCGCCTGTACGGCAGCGGGCTTCCGCTCCCCCGTCGAATGCGCCGGTCGCGGCGAAGCAGATCTGAACTTGGGTAGGTTTCTTTATCTGCCTTGAAAAGAGTGAAATCGACAGCACCCGCGCTATCAGGTATTGCGGGCGGTGGTCGCCAAGGCTCGTGAGTTCTTCGCAGGGCCGCCAAAAAATCGAAAAGCTCGACGTATTGGAGTCAACCGCCATTCCCGCGATGAAAAGCAGAGCTGCCCGCGGTGCATTGGCGCTCGGGTCGCCGACAGGCCGCAACGAAGCCGAAGCAGCGAGCGCAGAATTAGCGGGGCTCCGAAACCCCTGGCAGCATACGTCTCAGAGTGCGATCGCGGAAAACGAAGTGGTGGACCAACGCTGCTCCAGCATGGATCGTGGCGAGGATGATAAGTCCATTCGCTAGAGTTTCATGAATTTCCTTCATGTCGTGTGCAAACGGTTTGTTCTTCGTCCACGGCGATGCGATATCGAAAACGCCAAGCACGGAAAGCGCGTCGCCATCGGCAAATTGCGTCGCGACGCCAACGGCGACAACCGCCGCAAGCAGCACGTAAAGCGCAATGTGGACGATTTTGGTGGCCAAATCGCCCAATCTCCCCAGCGGCGTCAGTTCTGGAGACGGCGGCGCGTTGATTAGACGCCAGCCGACGCGAACGATTAAAAGGATGGCGATCAGCTCTCCCGCAGAAACATGGATTAGTTCTCCGAGATTACAAGCGCTTCCATTTGGCAGGTCTTCGCCCACGGTCCCGAGCACCCATGCGACGCCAACAAGAAGCACGGAAAACCAATGAACGATTTGGACGGCTGCACCGTAGGCTCGTGGAGAATTGCGCCATTGCATTGAGGGCCTCACTGTATTTTCCGCGGACCTTTATCAAAACGACATAATTGTTCACTTTGCGAATTTCAGTCGAACGCCGAGAAGCGATGCGGCAAATTGTATCGGCGGAACGTCATGAATCCACTTGGTCGCTTCCCACGCCGCAGTTGGCGCGCGCAATGAGGCAGCCGACCCTGCTGGGCACAACAAGCCCACGACGATCAACATGAAATCAGTTGGCGCTGATTTTTATGTCGCGAAAGTTTTCGAAAGGGGTCACAATTGAAATCTGATTTACACCGAGGCCTTCCAAACGCCGTGGAGTTAGCCGTGATCGAGGAATCTCCTCGACAACTTTGCATTTGGGCCTAGTTGATCCTCTTAGGACGCAGAAGCAGCGCGCGGCACGCCCGCGTTGGGGCGGACTCGACTCTGTGTTTCTGAAAATCTGTGTTTCTGAAAGAGGGATGAAATGTGTAAGAGTGTGAAATCTGTCCTGGCCGCGTTATGCGGGGTGACCGCGCTGGCGGCTCTACCGGCGGAAGTTTTGGCTGGCCCCATGAGCGCCGCGAGTCCAACGAGCGTTGGACTAACGACGTCGTTCGAACAAGCTTACTATCGGGGCTATCGCCGCGGTTATTATCGCCGAGGCTACGGCATTCCGGGCGCCGCGGTTGGCGCCGCGGCTGGCCTTCTGGGCGCGGGAATCGCGGGCGCATCGGGCTACGGCTATCCCGGCTACGGCTATGGCGGCGGGTATGGCGGCAGTTCGTGCTGGCAGTGGGATTCCGTCGCTGGTTGGGTGTGGGGCTGCTAATAAAACCCGCGCCTGGTCCTGGCCGCAATTGGACGCGAGGCCGCAACAGCTATCTGCCTCGCGGTGAACCGAGTGGGCGGGGGCGACTTTGGTGAGACAAGGGCGCTGACTACTTCTTTCGATTGCGGTTGCCTAGACAAACTGAAACTTTCGCGCAAGTTGGGGGATCTAGTCATGGATAAGATCGGATCGCGGGCGCGGCAAAAACACTTGGCCATGCGAAGAGCCCTCATTGCGTGCGCAATAATGATGGTTTGCGCGGTAGTAATCCTTCCTTCCAGCTCTGTCGCGTACGATCGACGCGATCGAGACGAGATGTGCGGACGAACCGCCAATCAGATTATGGACGTTGCCGACGCGCGAATCGCTCGTTTCAAGGCGGTTCTTCGGTTGACGCCGGATCAGGGCAAGAATTGGGGCGCCGTTCAGACTGCATTGCACGACATGGCGCAACGCCGTGCCGATAGGATGCTCAAGCTGCGGGAGCAGAGAGCGGCTGCGATGCGGGAAGCGCAACGCCCCGATGCCAAGGAAGGCAAAGCCCAAGACGACAAGGTCCCCGACGATCAAGATTGGACAACCATCGACGATATGCGCATGCAAGCCGACACCTTGAGCGCGCGCGCCGACGACCTGCGCAAAATCGCCGACGCAACGGCGCCACTGTACGACAGTCTGGACTCTTCGCAGCGGCGCAGGTTCGGCGACTTTGTTAGTCACTATTTCGGCGATGAACGGGAAAATGGCTGCCATCGCTGATGGGCCTTGTTGAAAATGACTGGCGCAAGTAGTGTCGCGTGACGCGCTTAAATGGGTCAGCCCATAGCGCCGCTACATTCGATCCTCGATGCTTTGAACTCTTTTCGAGCATCTCGGGCGGACGGCGGTTTAGATGAACCGATCGAATTCGCTCCTGGTGTGGCCGCCGCCTTCATCAACGCTGGCCACATCCCTGGTTCGGCCAGTATTTATTCTGCAGCTCATAGAAGAGTTGCAAACGGCCAGGATGAAAAGCCGAAGCCCCTCGTCTGGAAGCTGACCTCGTCCGCGCCGCTATCGAACGTGGCAGGCAAGCGCTAGAGTCGCTCCAATGGGTGTCGAGAGGTCATCCGTCATCAGTCACGAATCAAGTCGATTGCTTTGTAAGTCATGGATCAGATGACTGAGAGACGGCTCGTCGAGGTCGTGCAGAACATCTGCCAATCTTTCATCGCCAGACCGCCCCGGAGCGAATCCGGCCCCATAGGTCTGACGCAATGTGGATATGAGCGTATTGCCATGCTTCTTGCTGATTCTGCCGTTCTGGTCTCGATGGCGGCCGTCGAGTCCCGGTTGCTTTGTCATGACCGTTTCCTCGGGTCGATGGGAAAAAGCGCCACCACGATTCATCTGGGAATTGATTTTGGAGACTGCCGCTGCGGCCGTGGGCTCTGCGACGGCCGCCGCGTCCAGGGCGGCTTCGGTCTCGGCCTCCGCTTCCGCCTTTGCCTCGGCGTAGAGATCCTCGGCGGCTTCGGCGATTTCGCCGCCCCGTATCCTCGCCTCGTGCACTGCCGCCAGCGCTGCTTTCAGCGCTGCTTTCGCGGCCGGACGTGCACGTCGCGCTATGTGCGGGCCCAATAGCGCGACGCCCGCCGCGCCTACTACAGCTCCGAGCGCCATGCGCGCCAACGGTGACGACATGATCGTTTCTCCTCTCGAACCCCCGCGGATAAATGCAGGTTTAGTGGATTTTGGCGCAACCGCACTAAAGTTTAACCCATCTTGGCTCGCTTGCGCGCGCGGGAAATGTCGGCGGCGGCGTGAAGTTCTTTCCGCTGGAAAGCGCGTCATCGACGCGATCCGCGTCCATGCTCAAGTCGATGACGAAGCAAAGCGTTGATGACGCGACGATCTTCGGAAATGCGGCGCCTTCCGGAGGGGTGCGCCCTAACCCCGGGGACCAGGCGGGTTGGGGAGACTTGTGAGCCAGCATCTCGAGCGGTTTTAGCTGCGCGGGTCCATGCAGTTTGAACAAATCGCTCAGGCACGAATAATCGCGTGTATTGATTTCGCCTCGCCAAACTTCGGCCATGGCACTTTAATGCCGGCTGCCTCCAGGAACATCTGCGCCACATAAAGAACAATGAACGCCCCAACCAAAACGACGAGCACGTGAACAACTGTTCGAAATGGCTCCGCGAGAGGAATGACACGGAGCAAGGTCGTTGCGGCCCACCAAAACACCCCGATGATGATGACGAGAAAGATGAGTCCTATCAATGTTTCGATCATTGTCATGTCTCCACCAAGCCGACACTGCCCAAAATGGCGGCCGACCTTGCGAAAAATATGGGCCTATCTGGCGTTTCAGACAAGGCCGAGCTTTGCAATGATCCGTTGGCGGGGGTTTGCGGTCAGCCGGTTTGTCATCGCCACCTCCGGACCGCTCTGCTCGATCAGGAGCGCTCTGAGCTGCTCCCACACATTCGTCCGCTTGGCTAGCGCAGGCGTCATCGTCGTTTCTGGCGGCGACTTCTCGAACAGATGGCGAAATGCTCGAGGCGACCCCCGCCGATCCTATTCTGGATCGGCGCGGGCTATGCAGGCCGTGGGCTAAATGTCACATGCGCGAGCGACACAGCGAGTCCGTGGGGACTGTTCGCCATTTCTATTTGTGCCTTGATCTGTTGCGCCAGCGCCTTCACAAGCGTGCTGCCCAAGCCGTCAGAAGCGGCAGCTGTATTGTATCCTTCCGGCCTGCCCACGCCATTATCGGACACCGTGAGCTGCCAGTTGGAGCCGGATGTCTCGTATTTGACGAGGATCTCCGCGTCGGGGCGGCTTTGAGGAAATGCATATTTCACGGAGTTGATAACCAGCTCCGTCACGATCAGGCCCAGACTCACTGCTTCCGTCGAAGGAATGAGAGCGCGGTCGAAGGCGTATTTCAGGGATATTTGTTTCTCCTCGCCGATCATAGAGGCCGCGAGGCCTTCACTATCCATGGCGGAGCCCAGTCGGGATTGACGTATTTACCGATAATCGTGGCGGAGCCGGACCATTCCTCGCTGCTCTTGGGCACGGCGATCGGATAGCGAATTGCGACGCCTTCATCCTCAACGAAAAAAAGTTTGCGGCGGCGCGCGTCGATGACAATCGTGCCCGGCTCGACGGATGACGAAAAGGCCACCATATCCCGAGCGGCGCTGACCGACGGCAAGGCGGCGGCGCCAACGACGAGCGCCACGCCGACGATGAGTGTGCGCAACAAGCGAGCGAAACGTTCCGTAAGTGCCGGAGCGCGTATTTGAGACGATAAGCTACTCATGGCGTCTTTTTCTGAAGGTTAGAGGCAGCCGAGCGATTGCGTCGCCGCAAATATGGCGATGGTGGCGGGCGCTTTCCGGTCGACCTACGTTATTTGCTTGGCCAGAAGACCGGCTTTAACGCTTCATGCGGCTGAAGGCCCAGTTGGACAAGCGTTCCGATTAAGATGAGCGTTCCCGTTAAGACGAGGGCTCCCGCCACGACCAACGCCGTAGCGACGAGCGCGCTTATGAAAGGCCCAAGAGGATGCGGTCTGGGCTCAGACGCCTTGGTCTTTCGAGCTCTGATCGGCTTCGAAAGACCTGCAGTATTGATGGACCTGAAAAACCATATCTTGCCCACTTCCGTCGCCACGATATAGCCGAGGACGATAGCGACGACGGCGCTTATCTCCATCGCCGAGAGCGGCACGAAGCCGAACACCGAACTCAGCGCCCCGAGGAAGGGGATGGCGAAGGTCGCGGCCGCTACCGCAAGCGTTGACCACAACAGCAACTGACTCGGGCTGCTTCGAAAAGCCGGCTTATGGGTTCGCAGGACGAGGACGACCGCGAGTTCGGTCAGCAGCGAAATCATAAACCATGCGGTCTGGAACGTCGCCTCGCCGGCGTGGAAAACCAGGAGCAGCACCGCGAAGGTCAACATATCAAAGGCCGAACTGATCAGGCCGAAGACAATCATGAACTTCTGGATCTCGCTGATGCTCCAGCGCTGCGGATGTGAGACCCGGTCTGCGTCGACATTGTCGCTGGATATCGCGATCGACGGCACGTCGGAGAGGAAGTTATTCAGCAGAATCTGCTTGGCGGCGAGCGGCAGGAACGGCAGCAGCGGCGCCGCCAGCGCCATGCTGACCATGTTCCCGAAATTCGCGCTGGTGGTGATCGAGATGTATTTTAGCGTGTTGGCGAAGGTCCGCCGACCATCCTCCACACCAGAGCGCAACACGTCCAGGTCGCGGTCGAGCAGGATGATGTCGGCGCTTTCGCGGGCGACGTCCACCGCCGTCTCGACCGAGATGCCAACATCGGCCGCATGCAGGGCCGGCGCATCATTGACGCCGTCGCCGAGATATCCGACCGAGTGACCCATCCGCTGCAGGGCGCGGACGATCCGCTCCTTCTGCTGGGGATCGATCTCGACAAAGAGGTCTGTCCGTGGCGCGAGATGCCACAAAGCCTCGTCCTTGAGTTTTACGAGCTTTTCGCCCGTGAGCATCGACGTTGCATCGAGTCCCACAGCCTTCGCCAGATGCGCCGTCACATAGCGGTTGTCGCCGCTGATCACCTTGATGCGGATGCCTAGCCGATTGAGATCGTCGATCGTGCGCCGCGCGTCCGCCTTGGGCGGGTCGTAAAAGACAAGGAAGCCACGAAAGGTCATCTCCCGTTCGTCGTCGCGGTCGTAGTCCGCCTTCACTGGAACCTTGCGGGTTGCAACGGCCAGAACACGGAAGCCTTCAGCGCTCTTGGCCTTGAAGACATTCTCGAGTTCCGCGCGCCGCTCGGCGTTCGCCGGAACCTCGACGCCATCGCGGTCCAAGGATGTGCATATGTCGAGCACGTTCGAAAACGCCCCCTTGGTGATGAACAGGCGCTGTGACGGCGCTCCATCCTCCGCCACGACGATGGTGAGTCGGCGACGCATGAAGTCGTAGGGGATTTCGTCGATCTTGGCGGCGCCACGGGTCGTTAGCCCAATGTCCTTGCCCGCAGTCACGATCGCTTCATCGAGCGGGTTTTCGATGCCGGTCTCGAAGGCGGCGTTGAGAAAGGCGAGCCGTCGCACCTCATCCGAAGGCTGGCTTCCGGCGTCGAGAACGTCGCGCAGAACAATGGCGCCTTCGGTCAATGTGCCCGTCTTGTCGGTGCATAGGATATCCATGCTGCCGAGGTTCTCGATGGCGTCGAGCCGGCGGACGATGACGCCGCGCTTGCTCATGGCCCGCGCGCCGGCCGAAAGGGTCACGCTGATGATCGCCGGCAAGAGCTCAGGCGACAGACCGACCGCGAGCGCCACGGCGAACAGCAGGGACTCGATCACCGGGCGGTGGAGCAACAAGTTCACAGTCAGCACGAAGAGAACGATGACAATCATCACGCGAACGAGGAGATAACCGAACTGCCGCACGCCGCGGGCGAAGTCGGTCTCAGGTTGGCGCGCCCCCAGCCGCGCCGCAATAGCGCCGAACTCGGTCCGGCGGCCGGTGCTCACGGCAAGGACCTTCGCCGTGCCGCTGCGCACCGAAGCGCCGAGAAAGACGGCATTGGTCCGTTCAGTGATNGGCGCGTCGGGGCGAACTATCCCGGCCCGCTTCTCGACCGGAAACGACTCGCCGGTCATGCTCGCCTCGCTGACGAGGAAATCCTGCGCCTCGATCACGAGCCCATCGGCCGGGATTAGATTGCCCGCCGAGAGGAGGATTTGGTCGCCGGGCACGATCGCGCTGACCGGCGCTGTCTGCTCTACCCCATCCCGCACCACACGGCACGTCAGCGCCAGGCGCTTCTTCAATTCTTCGACCGCGGTGGACGCCCGATATTCCTGAAAGAAGCTGAGGAGCGAACTGCCCAGGACGATCGCCAGGATGATGGCGGCGTCCACCCATTGCTGAAGCGCCAGCGAAATTGCGGCGGCGAACGCCAGGATGAGGACGAGCGGGCTTTGGAACTGGCGCAGAAGGAGGCGAAGCGCGCTCAGGCGCGGCGCATCCTCGACGCTGTTGGGACCGACGCTTAAAAGCCGCGCAGCGGCGCGATCGGACGACAGCCCGTCTGGACCCGACTCCAAAGCTGCGGCCAGCTCGGAAGAATTATGGCTCCAGTAGGGAGTTTCGTTCGCGTCCCAGGTCACTCACGGTCCTATCTGCGATCGTTGTAGGCGAACGTCGCTAGTCTGCCTCTCGGCCTTGCTTCACGCGGAGCCAGACGGCGTCCATCAAAATGACATGAGAAAGACGATCACATAAGAGTTCGCAGCCAGACAGCGATAGTCTCACATGAGGGCGCCGATCGCGCCAAGATGCAGGGCCATCTATGCCGCCTTGCCGGTCATCCCAAGTTGAGCTTTAAGAACGAATATGACTAACGGCATTGTTCCAACCGCGGTCGATGCGCGGCTCCTGCGCCACTTTACGAACCTCTCCTTTGGCTTCTGGACCGGCCCGACGCGCCGCAAAGCGAAACTGTTCGTGGCAGGGCTCTTTGCCTGCCTGCTGCTCAATCTCGTCCCGGCCATCGCGGTCAACCGATGGAACAAGTTTTTCTTCGACGCCCTGCAGAATAAGGACCAGCGGCTGATCTTTCTCAGCATCGGCCTGATGCTGGCGCTGGCCTTCGCCTCTGCGTTGACAAGCGTCGCGCTGCTGCAGATGCGCATGCGTTTTCAGTTGCGCTGGCGGGAATGGCTGACTCAGACGCTCGTGCGGCGCTGGATGGAGCGCCGCCGCTTTTATCAGCTCAGCGTCCTTCGGCTCGTCGACAATCCGGAAGCGCGCATTGCCGAGGACGGGCGGATCGCTATCGAGCTCTTCGTCGACTTTGCGACGGGCGTCACGAATGCTCTGCTCATGGCGGTCTCGTTCGTCAGCGTGCTGTGGTTCATCGGCGGCTCGCTGACGATTGGGGGCGTGACGATCCCGGGCTATCTTGTGATCGCGGTCGTCAGCTATTCCGCCGCGACGTCCTTCGGCATGCTGCTTTTGGGTCGCCCACTCGTCGCGCGCGTCGAGGCGAAGGCGGCCGCAGAGGCCGACTTTCGTTTTGAACTTTCGCACACTCGCGAAAACGCCGAAACAATCGCGCTTATCGGCGGCGACGACGCCGAGCGGGAGCGGCATTATGCGAGATTCAGTCAGGTTGCGCTGCGCTGGGTTGCGGTGATTGGACGACAGGCGCGCATGCTCTTCCTGTCGAGCGGCAATAACGTGCTCGCGCCCGCCATCCCGCTCATGCTGGGCGCACCGAAATATCTCGCCGGCGAAATGTCGCTCGGCGATCTCATGCAGGCGGCCGCCGCCTTCATACAGGTGCAATTGGCGCTCAACTGGCTCGCCGACAATTCGCTGCGCCTCGCGGACTGGTTTGCCTCGGCTCGGCGCGTCGCCGCCCTTGACCTCTTCTTCGATGACCTCGACGAGCTCGCGATCGGAGCCGAGGAGAAGACGATTGATCTCGCCTTCAGCGACGACGACGCATTGCATCTTTGCGGGCTTTCCATCGCCCAGCATGACGGCGCGTTGATGCTCGCGGACACCGATGCGACGATCGGACGCGGCGAGAAGGTTCTCGTGAAGGGAGATCCTGGCGCCGGCAAGAGCACGCTGATCCGCGCCATGGCGGGGTTGTGGCCGTGGGGAAGCGGCCGCATTCTGCGTCCGAAGGATGCGCGCATCGCTTTCATGCCGCAGCAGCCGTATATGCCGCGAGGCACGCTGCGCGAGGCGCTCGACTATCCACGTGGCGACACGCCGCCCGACCCCGCGCGCGCGGCAAGAATCCTCGTCGCCTGCGGCTTGGCTCATCTCGTACCGCGCCTGGACGAGGAGCAGAGCTGGTCCGATGTGCTATCCGACGGCGAACAGCAACAGCTCGGCTTCGCGCGCACGCTGCTGAGGCCGCCAGACATCATCATCATGGACGAGCCCACCTCAGCGCTCGACGACCTCAGTCAGATGCGGCTGATGGAGCTGCTCTGCGAGGAAGCGCCAGGCTCGACCATCATCCACGCCGCGCGCCGCAATGTTGACAAGCGCTTCTACGACCGCGAGATACAGCTCCATGCGAGATCCCCATCATGAACCCGACCATTGCTGACTTTCGAAAGGGGTCATTATTCGACGTGTTGCCGCCTTGCACGAAACGCCGGGCGACTAAAAGGAAGGCGAAGAGGAATGATCGAAACCCTTCCGCTTGCCACCGCACGTCTCTACACATTCGAACAGCAGCGGATGCTGACCAATGCGAGTAGCTTTTTCTTCGAGCGTGATGAGCGCTTGTTTCTGGTGACGAGCCGGCATGTGATGTTCGACGAACCGAGCAAACACTTCCCGGACCGGATCGAGATCCAGTTGCACGTCGACCCCGAGAATATGGTCCAGTCCATGGGGTTCTCGATCCCGCTGTATCGCGACGGCAAGGCTGCCTGGCGCCAGGGGCTCGACTCTGCAGGAGAGGTCGACGTCGCGGTGATCGAGATTGAACGCTCCGCACTGCCAAAACCGACGGTTTACCGGGCCTTCACGCCCAAACACCTGCTCTCCGCGCAGCACCAGGTTGAAATAGGCTCCTCGCTGCTCATCGTTGGTTTTCCGCTTGGTTTCCACGATACGCTGCACCACATGCCGGTCGCGCGGCACGCGGTCATTGCGTCTTCGTTCGGTCTGCGTTTTCAAGGTCAGGGCTACTTCCTCACGGATGCGCGCACACACCGCGGAACCAGCGGCGCCCCCGTCGTGATGCGTACATCTGACTGGGCGCCGATCGAGGGCGATCTGCCGTGGATGCTGCTCGGCATCCATTCCGCGCGGCTTGATGTCGGGACCCGCGACCTGATACTCGACGAGGCGCTCGGGTTGAACTGCGCTTGGTATGCCGACATTTTGTTGACGCTGACTGAAAGCTGAGTGCGGGATACACGCCGGAGCTTCGTTCGTGGCGGATTGTTGACGCATCGACGACAGTGCCATTACAGGAACCGCGCGTGTGGGGTCAAACCACGCCTTAAGTGAGGCATAAGGCCGCAGAAACGCCTATGAGTATTCTTGAATCTTGCACCGTGCCTTTGGTGTCTATTTAGTTCTCTTGTGGCAAGGCGGCGGCTGCTCTCTCCTTGTGAGATTGGAGCTTTCTGCTGATTTGCGATTCTTTCGGATGTGATCTCCGCACTTCACAGCGCAGGTGATAGCCAGAAAGGGATTATTATGCTTGGAACCGTCATTATCGTCATACTCATCCTGATGCTCATTGGCGTGCTTCCGACGTGGTCGCATAGCGCGAGTTGGGGTTATGTCCCTTCCGGGATGTTGGGAACCATTCTCATAGTCCTGGTGATCCTCGTTCTTCTCGGTAAGTTCTAAAAGGGGGATACTCTCGCACGAACGGCGAATCTGCCAATATCTTCTCGGGGATCGGGGGTCCGGACTGGTCACATGAAACAGCTATGAAAAAAGCGACCTTTAAGGCCGCTTTTCCATGCTTAGGATGAGATCTAGTTAGGCCTTGTCGACGAGCTTCTTCACAGCATTCTTAGCCTTGCCGACGGCCTCCTGCGCTTCGCCCTTGAGCTCCTGCACCGCGCCTTTGAGCTCAAGGTTCGGGTTGCCTACTGCTTGGCCGACCCCCTGCTTGACTGCCCCCGCAGCCTGATTTGCCGCACCCTTGATCTTGTCGGTCGTGCTGCCCATGATTTTTCTCCTGAATGATTGAGGGACGCGCGATATTGCGCGCTACATTGGTAAACGCATAGATCTGGGTTCGGGTTCCATGGAGGACGTTATGAACGGCATCATCTATCTCGTTGGTCTCATTGTAATCATCATGGCCATTCTTTCCTTCCTCGGTTTGCGCTGAACGGCCCAAAAAGGGAGACACGGCTATGACCGACACATCAATGTCATCCGCGCGAATTTCTGACGGTCCACCAGGATCCTCCTACGTCGAATGGCCGGCAATTTTCGCGGGAGCAATGCTTGCTTCCGCAATCATCGTGCTGATGACCGCTTTTGGCTCCGCCATCGGCCTCTCGCTCGTCTCGCCCTATCACGGCCCGTCGCCCATAATATTTTACGTCGTTCTCGCGCTCTGGTTCACCTGGATCACGGTCTCCAGCTTCGTCGCGGGAGGATATGTTACAGGCCGCCTGCGCCGCCCCATCGAAGGCACAGCGCCTCACGAGGTCCACGTCAGGGACGGCGCGCACGGGCTGGTCGTTTGGGCCGTCGCCGTGGTCATCGGCACGGCGCTCGCAACATTCTCACTTTCGTCCGCTGTCACGACATTGTCACTTTCGTCCGCGGTCAAGGGCGGCGCGGATCTCGCAAAATCGGGCGCCGCCGCCATGGCGTCGAGCGTTGGACTCAATGCCGATCCGATCGGATATCAGATCGACACGTTGTTACGATACAAAGAAGCCGAAGCGCAAAGAAGCGCATCAGGGGCCAATACCGCAACAATGCAATCGTCGCGTCCGGAGGCCTCACGCGTTTTGGCCCTGGGCGCGGCCAATGGCACTGTGAGCAGCGACGATCGCATCTATGTGGCGCGCGCTATTGCAGCGCGCGCTGGCCTCTCGCAGGCCGACGCCGAAAGGCGAGTCGACGCGATTCTCGCCCAGGCGAAGGCTGCAGCCGACAAGGCGCGGGAGGCGAGTGAAACCGCTCGCAAGGCCGGAATCATTCTTGCCTTGCGCGTCGCGCCCAATGCCGAGCCGATTGACTTTGGCGTCGATAACGCGGCGCGGGGCGATGGAAACACCTCAGCGGTCAATAGCGGGTCAATAGAAACGTCGCGTCAAGAAATTTCGCGCATTTTATTGATGGGAGCCGCCAATGGTTCTCTAAGCAGCGACGATCGCGCCTATCTGGTGCGCATCGTTGCCGCGCGCGCGAATCTTGCGCAGGCTGACGCCGAAAAACGTGTCGACGCGCTTTCCGAACAGCTGAAGACTTCCGCCGACAACGTGCGGGCGGCGACCGAAATTGCGCGCAAAGGCGGAATCCTTCTTGCCTTTTTGACAGCCGCCTCGATGGTTCTCGGCGCAGCGGCCGCTTGGTGGGGAGCCGGCGTCGGCGGCCGTCACCGAGACGAGCAGTTCGACGCCAGCCATCTGACGCGCTGGTGAAGCACATCCGAAGAGGAGCGTAAGTCATGGGACGTTCAATTCTGCTCTGGATGCTCGGCGTTCCAATTCCGATCATTATTCTTCTGGCGTTATTGCGCCATTAGCGGCGGGATCCGGATGCGGCCTTTGCGCCGCCTCCTGATCGGTCCTGGAGCATCGGCCACGCTTTCGATCTTCATACTGACGGCTGCTCAACTCGATCGTTGTCGCCAGTGGCGGCGCATCACATTCGCGCTCCAGCGTTGTCGCCGCCGACTTGCCGTCGATCAGCGCCACTCGGGATATGGTGGTCTTTCCATCGTCCGTCGAGCCGGGCACGATTGTCATTGACGCGCGACAACGCAAACTTTTTTCCGTCACGGATGAAGGCGTCGCAATTCGCTATCCGATCGCCGTGCCCAAGAGCAGCGAGGAATGGTCTGGCTCCGTCACGATTATCGGGAAGTACGTCAATCCCGACTGGGCTCCGCCATGGAAAGTGAAACGCGACCATCCGGAATTGCCGGACCTTATTCGCGGCGGTTCGCCGAACAATCCCATGGGCGCTCGCGCTCTTACCCTCAGCCGCCTCCAGGTGGCGATTCACGGGACGACCAAAAGGATGCGCGATCGATCGGCGCTGCCGCCTCCTACGGCTGCATCCGCATGTTGAACGAGGACGTGATTGATCTGTTCGATCGCGTAAGCGTCGGTACGCCAGTAATGTCCGTCATCGAATGATTTGAGACAGCGGGCGTCGTGATTTAATGGAGGACGCGGCTCACCTGACGGTTGAGCTTAAGCGGCGGTCATTTGGTGGTGCAAGCGTCGATTTTCGACGGTGATACGTTTGATCCTTTCTCGTTCGCGCAAGATTTTTGCGCCGCGCCCGCAGTAGACGTCGGCCGGCGTGAGATTGTTCAAGCTCTCGTGATAGCGACGACGATTGTAGTGATCGACGAAGGTGCCGATCTTCGCTTTCAGGTTTCCGGGCAGATAATAGTTTTCGAGCAGGATGCGGTTCTTGAGCGTCTGATGCCAGCGCTCGATCTTGCCTTGGGTCTGCGGATGACAGGGCGCGCCGCGGATGTGCTCAATTTTATGATCGTTGAGCCATGTCGCCAGATCGCCGGAGAAATAGGACGAGCCATTGTCCGAGAGCAGGCGCGGCCGATGAACGACATGGACCTGATCGAGGCCGGAGGCTTGCAGCGCCAGGTTCAGCGTCTCGGTGACGTCGTCAGCCTTCATCGTCGTGCACAGCTTCCAGGCGACGATGTAGCGCGAGAAGTCGTCGAGGATGGTGCTGAGGTAAAACCAGCCCCAGCCGATCACCTTCAAATAGGTGAAGTCGGTCTGCCAGAGCTGGTTTGGCGCCGTGGTCTTGCCCTTGAACTCATCCGCCGGCTCAACGGACTCGTGCTTCCGCACAACGGCTTCCGAGGCCGCCCGCGACGACGCAGCGGTTTTGGTGCTTTCGTTTTTCTATAGGCCGTCCGCGCGGCCTTCCGGTCGGCTTTGTGGCCATCAGCGCGTGCCAACCAAAACTACCCGCTTCGCCGCTGCAGCCCGCGCGGGCTCTTCGGTCTCAAGATGGCTCTTTTGGTTACGTTTTCTAGAGCGGTTTCTTCTCAAAGAGGTTCGTAGCCAGCCGCGGCGAAGAAGTTTGCGCATTCGCTTGGGGTGAAGGCGTGGAGTAGCTCTCCGATCCTATTCCACAGGCCGTCGACGGTTCGTTCTGCTGCCTTGCGCAGCAGTGCTTTCAGTTTGGAGAAGGCCTTCTCGATCGGATTGAAGTCTGGGCTGTAGGGCGGGAGATAGATCAGTTTCGCGCCTGAGGCCTCGATCGCTTGGCGGACGCCCGCGTTCTTGTGGCTACCCAGATTGTCCATAATGACGATGTCGCCCCGCGAGAGCGTTGGGACGAGCACCTGATCGACATATGCCTGGAACCACAGGCCATTGATCGGGCCGTCGAGGACCATCGGCGCCATTAGTCCCGTGAGACGAAGGCCGGCAACGAAGGTCGTCGTTTTCCAATGACCGTGGGGAACGCTGGCGCGCAGCCTCTCACCTTTGGGCGCGCGCCCTTTCTTGCGCGCCATGTTCGTCGTCGCCCAGGTTTCGTCGATGAAGACGAGGCGTTCGGGATCAAGATCCAGCTGGTTTTCGAACCATGCCTCGCGCTGCTTCAAGATGTCCGGCCGGTCCTGTTCGCTCGCATGCGCGGTCTTTTTTTCCACGTAATGTCGTGACGGTCGCAGAAGCGCCACAACGATCCGATGCTGAAGCGATACCCGCGCTCGGCAAGTTGTGCGGCAAGTTCCTTGAGCGTGATGTCGCAGCTCTCCTCGACGAGCGACGCGATCAGACGGAAATGCGCGTCGATGCGCGCCGACCAACGGTCTCCCCCACGCGGTCTGGCGGAAGGACTGCCAGTCTCCTTCTCGCGGGCGCACCAGCGAACAGCGCTCGCCGCCGAAACGCCAAAACGCTCAGCCGCCTGTCGGCGCGACATGCCGGCTGCGACGGCGGAGACAACGCGTTCTCGAAGATCAAGCGAAAGGGTCTTCTTCGACATGCATGCCAGCCTCCTTCGCCAGCAGGCAGCTTGAATCAGAACTTAGATGATTCGAGAATCCCCCCCACGATTCAATCAGAGAAGAAACCGCTCTAGTTTGGGGTGAAACGCAACAACGGACCAGCGTTCCGTTCCAATCCCACAGCATGAAATAGGAATGCGCCGTGCTCTTGGGCGGCAGGTCTTTGAGCAAAGCTTTCCACTGACAGCCTGTGGCGAGCACGTAAAAAATCGCGTTGAGGACCTCGCGCACGTCGACCGTTCGTTTGCGGCCGCCGCGCTTGACCGGCGGGATTAAAGGCGCGACAAGAGCCTACTCCGCGTCGGTCAGATCGGAAGGGTAACGAAGGCCGCGACGATCGGCCACGATGCGATGCTCTGGCTTCCACATCAGCAACTCCCCTGCGAATCATTCTCTTCGCACGGGAATCACAACCGACTCTTTCGACTCAACTTCTTTCAGGACCGGCTCTGGGATCTATCCACTCTCTTCGCATCACCGCGTGGCGCGAACGGGTCCGCCCGCTGCTTCGGCCTTTACCCAGTTGTGCAGCGTCTAAACCGAAATCTTCAAGGTCTTCGCCACCGAAGAGATTGCTTCGCCTCCTCGGACCAGCCGAACAGCCTCTTGCTTGAACCAAGCGTGTATTGTCCCCCCAACGCGCCATTCATGCCAAAACCCTCCAAAGCCGATCCTACGCAATCAGCCTTGGGAGGCGTTCTTCGGGGGCAAGGTCAATTCTGCGCAACATCTCATTTCTGCCGCGGCAGGTCATTTCGTCTCGGCCACCAATTCTACCTGAAGCCCGAGCGCTTTCTGGATCGCATCCGTTAGCCGCCGCAGTTAGGTTGGATCGTTTGGAGATCCCCGCAACGTGATTGTCAGCAGCGCGCGGTCAATGGAGAGGTCTACTATGACGGGACTGCCTGACGCTGTCTTTAGCAGTTGTTCCGCTGTCTGATAGGCCTGCCGTGTTTCAATGACACGGAACCCGAGCCGTTTGTAATTGGCTGCGAGCGGACCGATTACTAGCATCGCCGCCGCCACCGTGATAACGGCTCCCCCAACGAACCAACCTCGCCTGCTTTCAGCGTGTGCAACGCCGGTTAAGAAAAAAACAAGAACAGCCGCAATGGCGATCCCAATGAAGTTGGTCAGGAAAAGCACGTACGCTCCGGTGGCCAGGATATAGCGCCCCTCCGCCAGCATAAGCCCGGCAGTGCAGAGGGGTGGGATGAGGGCGACGGCGATTGCCACTCCGGCAAGCACTGCGGAGGACTCAAAGCGATAATAACCATAAGCGCCGGCAATACCTGCGAACAGAGCCACGCATAGGTCTCGCAGGTCGGGAGCCGTCCGCGCCAATATCTCGTCATTTGGCGTCGCGGTGGGCAGCAGAAGGCCAATGCCGAAAGCGAGCGTCACCACCGATGCAGCGCCGATGACCGCGAGCATGAGCAACCGAATGAACTGACGCGGCCAACCTAGCGCTACCGCGGCCCCAAGTGCAATGATCGGTTGGCCCAGTGGTGCGATGATCATTGCTCCGATCACTATAGCGGCCGAATTCTCTGAAAGCCCAAGCGTCGCGAGGCCGGCACTCAGAGTCAGCATCAGCCAGAACGGTAGCTGCCATCCCTTCTTGAGATTGAAGAAAAGTATATCAAAAACACCCGTGCGGAGATCTGAAGGCACCGCGAGCGAAAACAAATGCGACACATGCGCAGGCACTTCAGGGGATGTCTCAAGGGGCCTATCGTGAAGTGATTTCTGGTCTTTCATCGGCATCACTCCACTTTCCTCAGGCTCTGCCTATTCGGGAATCGAGCATGAGGAAGTCTAGGGATTTGTGACCTGATCGCCCCCAGCGACCGGTCCAATTGTGATGTTAGTGCATCGTCGGCCTCTGGGCGAGCGCGGGCCGTGTGTGCATCGTTGGGATCAAACAACGCCGCCACGAGACAGATGGGGCCGCCGGCATAACCCAGCGACCAGCCCCAGCCGGAGACGCGCCCGAGATAATCCGGTGGGGCGATGCTGCGTAGCATCGCATCGTAGAAAATCAGTAAGCGGCGTTGGGACCGTAAAATTAACTGGGTTTCACGCGGCTTGAAGCAGTGGCGGGATGGGCTCGAACATCCAGGCGAAGTGATACCGATGCGTTGGCTCTGGCGGGCGCCAAGCCAAACGCTTGCTCAAGTCGCGGTTGAGCACGGCCGCGCGAACTTGCAACATGCGATGCGCCCCTTTGAGCGACCATTGTATCTGCTGCTTTTTGACCATGCGTCGGGCGACAAGGGTATCCACGGCGGACTCAGCGAGCGACGAAGCGATCCGGCGCCCTGATCGATATCGAGCTCCGTAATCGACAATCGCCGCCTTGTTCTAACGGATGTAGGTCAGGAGAGCTTGACCCAATTGCCCTATGCGCCCGGCGCTCTCGTCGCCTTGTTCGCGTAACATCGCCATGTCGGCGATCAATTCTTCAAGTTGCTGCATCGCTCGATCGACCTGTCCGTGCCACAGCTTCCATTTCAGGGTGCGAATCTCTTCGTCCAAAACGACCGTTGCATTGGTCCATTCGTCGCGACAGCGCACAATATGATCGGCGATTTGCTGCATAGGCTGAATTTTCATCGCGATGTGGAATCAGTCGATGATGTGCGCCGTCGGCTTCGGCAGAGCCTTGGGCAGACGCTTCATGATCTCGGCGCCGTCGGAGATTACGGTTATTTCGCCACGTCCAACGTAACCCTCGTGTTGGAGCGCTTGAAGCGCTCGCGATCGTAATTCGCGTTTCGATGTGTCGGCTGTCGCAAAGTAGTGCGGGCGGCGAGCCGCGCCGGCCACGCCCACAGCGCGCGACAGCGATCTCAAATGTCCGTGCTTTTTCCAACCGACTGCAGCGCACATGGGCGGTGTCGATGCTCACGACAAATTCGCGCTCCGGATCGTTGGGCAGATCGAGCTCGACCTGCGTGTGTTCGGATGAGGACGGCGGTTCGAAATAAGCGCGCCGTCGCGCTTTCTCATCGAGTCGCTCGCCGAGTTTCATCGTCCGGTGACGCAAGGTCATGAACGATTCCGTTGATGGGATCGGGAGAAACTCCGCCAGCACATCAGCCGCCTTTCGGTACGGCATAAGGCTGCCCAAACGAGCCGACAATTCCATCAATTCCGGCGTCGCCTGATCGGGGCAGATGTCGCGCAAAACGGCAGAAGCGTCACAAAAATAGGGAACGCAGCGCCGACAATACATAATCCGCGGGTTGCTGACTTCTACGCGTTCATAGACCGTTCGGATCTTGCGCTTGCCGTAGTCCTTGATGCGCCGGAACGTCTGACAATCGGTGCAATACCAGCTCGTCAGGACGTAGGCCTCACATTGCTGTTTGACTACAAGCTGCTGCAAACACGCCATGATCGACTTTCCATCCGCGATCGTGAGCCCGATCTCCCCCTTCGACAATCGGCCGACGTCTTTTTCGATCACCATCTCGGCGGTGTCGCGTCCACTGAATTCGTCCAGGCCTTCAATCGTAATCTTCCAACGCATCGCCGTCCTCCGCAAGGTCCACTACCGGTCCTGATAGGCCGACTCGATGTCTTTGAAAGGCATGGAGAGGCCGAAAGGATGTTCACAGTGGAACTCTATGCCGCGATACGACGCGCAGTGATGGCGGACGGGCTGAGCCGGCGGGAATGTTTGCCGAACTCCAAAGCCATTATCTGTTTGAAGATCGCTTCGGCAGACCGGGCAAAGGCAATGACAAGGGCAAGGTCGAGGGGCTGGTCGGCTATGTCCGGCGCAACTTCATGACGCCTCTGCCTGTCGCGGAGAGTTTCGACGCGCTCAACATAAGGCTCCTCGACGCCTGCACGAAGCGACGACAGGCAATATTGCGCGGCCAGTCGATGACAATCAGCGAACGCATGCAGTCGGACATATCCGCGTTCATGCCGTTGCCGCCGACCCCTTATGACGCCTGTCACAAGATTGCGACGCGCGTCTCGTCCATGTCGTTGGTGCGCTACCGCAACAACGATTACTCGGTTCCAACCCGCTATGGCCATCAAGAGGTGTTGGCGAAGGGTTACGTCGACAGAGTCGAGATTGTCTGTCGCGGTGAGACGGTCGCCGTGCATGCGCGCAGCTACGACAAGGCCGAGTTCATTTATAATCCGCTGCATTATCTCGCCTTGCTCGAACACAAGAGCAAGGCGCTCGATCAGGCCGCGCCGCTCGACGACTGGCGCCTCGCCGATTGCGTCTATCGTCTGCGGCGGCTGATGGAGGCGCGCATGGGGAACAGCGGGCGCCGCGAGTTCATCCAGGTGCTGCGGCTGATGGAGGACTTCCATCAACATCTCGTCGAACAGGCCATCGCGGAGGCGCTGCGTCTTGGCGCAATCAGTTTTGACGCGGTGAAGATGCTCCTGCTCGCCAAATTGGAGAACCGGCCAGCCCGGCTCGATCTGACATTCTACCCCTATCTGCCAGTGGCGACGGTCGGCGCGACAGACCCGCGCGCCTATCTCGGGCTCGTCGCCAACGCAGCCGCTATCGAGCCAAGTGCACGAGTTTCGGCATGAGCGCCTCGCAGGAGTCGACCTCCCAAACGATCGTCGCACCGCAGGTGCTGCTGGGCACCTCAAGGCGTTGAAGCTTTC
This sequence comes from Methylocystis rosea SV97, assembly GCF_000372845.1. GTDB lineage: Bacteria > Pseudomonadota > Alphaproteobacteria > Rhizobiales > Beijerinckiaceae > Methylocystis > Methylocystis rosea. The sequence continues at coordinate 3,418,857 of NZ_KB889963.1, read as the reverse complement.
CACCTTCGCGCGCGAATATGAGAAAGTGGCGCTGGAATCGGCGCAAGATCGCGCCGATTATCCGCGCTATTTGCTGCGCCTGTGCGAACTGGAGCGCATCGATCGCGAGCGGCGCAATGTCGAGCGTCGCATTCGCCTGGCGCGCTTTACGCAGATCAAGAGCCTCGACACATTCGACTTCGCCGCGCAGCCGTCACTCAACAAGCCGCTGGTTCTGGAGCTGGCGCGGTGCGAATGGATAGAGAAGCGACAGAACTGCATCGCGCTGGGTCCATCCGGAACCGGCAAGACTCACGTCGCGCTCGCCCTTGGGCTCGCCGCTTGCCAAAAGGGCTTCAGCGTCGCCTTCACCTCGGCCGCCGCTCTCGTGCACGAACTCATGGAAGCGCGCGACGAGCGCCGCCTGCGGGCGCTGCAGAAGCATCTCAACACCGTCAAATTGCTGATCGTCGATGAGCTGGGCTACGTGCCGTTCACGGCGGTTGGTTCTGAACTGCTCTTCGAGGTCTTCAGCCAGCGCTATGAACGTGGCGCCACGCTGGTGACCAGCAATCTGCCATTCGATGAATGGACGTCGGTGTTCGGGTCGGAACGGCTCACCGGCGCGCTGCTCGATCGGCTCACCCATCATGTCCACATTCTGGAGATGAACGGCGACAGCTATCGTCTCGCGACAGCCAGGAAGGCGCAACGGCGCAATGCCGATGAGCCCAGCGTAAACCCAAGAACCAAAGGAGAAGCCGACGCAGACATTTAACCGCCGCCGCGCGCATTGAAGCGCGCTTCGCTACGCTCCGCGCGCCTCAATGCGCGCGACAACCCAACTCACAAGGGCTTCACGGCCCTTTTCTCTCAACCAGACCGGTACACTTTTACGCCGCCATCTGGCACCATTTGTCGCCGCCGTTGACATCGGGCACACAAAACTGATCGACCCACATTCCCTGTTCTCAGCATTTTCGCGTTCGCCATTCCCTGTTCGCTCGAAATAATTCCCTGTTCAGAATCTTAGGGAAATTTCGTCCAACTTACTGATTTTGCGTCTGTCTCACGGACGATTCTTCACCGGAAAGGCCAATTTTTTCGAATTTCCCTGTTATTTTCCCAGTTAGCAGGGAATTGCCCGTGGAGACGGGTTCGCTTGGGACTGCGCGCACAGCCACGCACGTCACGACGTTGCGAGATAAGTTGTCACAAACTCTTGCCCGTCGCCCCGGCGTCAACGACGGCCGCCGGGTCGCTCGCGCGAGCTGACCGCTGGTCTATTCTATTGCGCGGGCGATTTCGCGGCGCGCGGAACGAAGCGGCCGTTATTGGCGCGCAAGCCACGCCAGAGCTCTTCGGTGTAGGGCAGGACCGCGAACAGCAAGGCCGCGACCAGAGCGCTGACGATATAGGCCAGGGGCAGTGGAGGAGCTTTCAGCGCGATGTCAAAGCGCGGCGCTTCATCTCCGAATCCAAAGAGCGCCAAAAACTGCGGCCAGTGCCGCGCTGCGACCAACAGCACGCCCATCAGCGGCATCATTTCGAGGTAGCTGTGCACGTGTTGCTCGATCGGGGTGATCTCGCGCAAATTCACCGCATAGCTCAAATCCCAAAGCGTCGTCGCCTCGTGAACGAAGAACATCACGATCATGAAGGCGAGCACGAGCGCGTTGATGTCCAGCAGAAGCGCCGCGAGGAACGGCCCTGCGACTTCGGCGAAGAGCATGAGATGAAGAACGGATTCTTTCGCGCCGGAGGTTGTTGCGATGTTTGTCGCGCGATGACACAGCCAGTCGGCGAACCCCGCCATCAGCCAGACAGGCACGACAAAATACATCAGGACCAGTAATGTCGGATCCTGTTCCATCCGCCACCCGCTCTCAAGGCTCGTGTTCTTGCAGGGGCGCGTAAGCGGGGCCGTTGAGCGCTTCTCCGTCCGGCGCGAATTGAGATCCGTGACAGGGGCAGTCCCAACATCGCTCAAAGGCGTTCCAGTGAACGAGACAGCCAAGGTGGGAACAAACGGCTGAACGCAGAAACAGCATCCCGTCGTCGTCACGAAAGGCGGCGACCTTGCTCAAACCGCTGCGCACGATGGCCCCTTCGCCCGGCTTGAGCTGATCCCATGAGCCGATTTCGCCAGGCGTGACATATTCGGCGAAGTTCTTCGGGGCGGTGAGATTCTCGCTCACATATTCGCCCACGGCGTTGAGCGGCGAGCGCGCGGGATCATAGGCCTCGGCCCAGCGGCTGGCGCCGGTCAGGATCATGTCCTTAATGATCAGGCCGGCGAGCGCGCCATGAGTCATCCCCTGCCCCGAATCGCCGGTCGCTACGAAAACGCGCTCGCTCCCGGGGTCTCGACCGATGAAAGCCATGCCGTCGATGGGTTCGAGAACCTGTCCGGACCAGCGGCGAAGCTCTTTGCCGAGCGACGGCAAACGCGCGCGCATCCAATCCTCCAGAGCCGCGAAGCGATCAGGCGCATCATTTGCTTCGCCCGAGCGATGATCCTCGCCGCCGACGATCAAAATGTCGACGCCATCGTCGCCAGGCTGCAGCCGCACGTAGTGATACGGATCGAGCGTATCCCAATACAATGCGTCCGGAAGCGCGCCGGAACGCAATTCGAACGCCATGGCGTAGGTTCGGTAGGGTGCTTGCTTGGTGTGAATGGCGAAGCGGTCGGTGATCGGCGCATTCGTGGCGACCACCACGAAATCCGCGTGAATGGTACGGCCGTCGGCCGTCACGACTCTCACGCCGTCATCGTCCTCCGCCACCTCAACCACCGTGGCGTCGGCATAGAAGCGTCCGCCGGCGTCGACGATCGCGCGCGCAAGGCAGTGAAGATATTTGAGCGGATGCACGCGGGCCTGATCGGGATAGCGAAGCGCCGGGGCGGCCTCATAGCCGGCAAGGGGAACGCCCGTCTGCTTAAAGACGGAAAGTCCCACCTTCTGCGCCGCTTCGAACTCGCGCTCAAGCCATTCGACGTCTTCTGTTCTTGCAGCAAAGAGATAACCGTCGACCCTTTGAAAGTCGCAGTCGATTTTGAGTTTTTGTTGCAGAGTTTCAATGCGATCAATTGCCGCCTGCTGGCTTTCGCGCCAGGCGCTTGCATTGTCTATCCCGCGCAATCGGATGAGCTCGTCAAAACCGTCGTCGCTTGCTGACGCGAGATGCGCGGTCGTGCGCGCCGTCATTCCTTTACCGATCGGTCCTCGATCAAGAACGATGACCTTCTTGCCGCTGCTCGCGAGTTCATACGCCGCAGACATCCCCGCGACGCCTGAGCCGACAACGACGACGTCAGCGCGTTCGTCGTTCAAAAGAGAGCTGACGCCTTCGAGAACAGGTTCGTCCGTCCAAAAGGACCGACTTTTTTCAAAAGAGACATTCATCGGGATTTCCGGGTCTGCGCGATCGGGTTTCCGGGCGGCAATCGACGGCCCAGGCGAGAGTAGAACGAACGCGCCTGCTTCGTGTTCCACAGCTTCGAGCGTCACGCGGGACTGCGGCCGTTACGCTCGAGCCCTCCATTCCCCGAAGCAGTCCCGAGCGACTGCGAAAGCTGAAGCGTGCGGCGCGGAGCGACTGATGCCTACGATCGTTTGTAGTCTTCCCTAAAGAGACTGCACCTGAACATCATTTCGAGTTTTCGGCCGGTGCGAGTGACGTCTGCGGCTCCAGCGCAAAGCGGCGACGATGGCGCCACCCTGACGACGATCGCTGCTTCCGTCATGCGTGCAATCGCACTCTCAGTAAAAACGCATGCGCCTAAATGAATCAGGAACGAAGTCTCTTCCCGCAAGTTCATGGACACCAACGGGCGCCGATGCGGCCGCCACGCTTCCCACGACCTGAACCGTGAACCTAGGAGCAATCATGTTCACGCATAATAAGAAACTTCAGTATACGGTCCGGGTATCCGAGCCTAATCCGGTCCTGGCGAGCCTCATGCTCGAACAGTTCGGCGGTCCGCAAGGAGAACTCGCGGCGGCGATGCGATACTTCACACAGGCGATCGCCGAGGACGATCCGGGCCGGCGCGACATGCTTTTCGACATCGCCACCGAAGAACTCAGCCATCTTGAGATCATCGGCAGCATCGTTTCGATGCTGAACAAGGGCGCCAAGGGGCAGCTCGCGGAGGCGACGCAATCCGAGGCCGAGTTGTATCGCTCGGTCACGCAGGGGGCCGACAGCCACACGCAGGCGATCTTGTACGGCGGCGGCGCGGGCCTGACGAATTCTTCGGGCGTTCCCTGGACCGCGGCCTATATCGACACGATCGGCGAGCCGACGGCGGATCTGAGGTCCAATATCGCCGCCGAAGCGCGCGCCAAGATCGTCTACGAGCGGCTCATCAACGTCACCGACGACGCCGGGATCAAGGAGGCGCTCGGCTTCCTCATGACGCGTGAGATCGCCCACCAGATCTCATTCGAGAAGGCGCTCTACGCTATCCAACCCAACTTCCCGCCCGGCAAGATGCCTGGCATGCCGCAGTTCTCACATCTCTATGTGAACACGTCGCAGGGGCCGACCGATCACAAGGGTCCCTGGAACACGGGCGAAAATTGGCAGCGCATGGACGATGTGCTCGGCGGCATTCCGCTTGACGGGGGAGACGGCGCAGCGAGCGTTCATCTGGGGTCTTCACAAAGCGAGGACCTCGCCAATTTCGCAGCGCGAACGCAGTCGAACCCGGGTTCTGATCCGGTGACGGGGGCGGATCTGGGCAGCAGCGGCGGCGCCGAAGCGCGACATTCGCCCGCGGAATGATCAAGGATTGGACGCCGGCGGCGGCAGCCGGCGTCCAACACTTCGATAGCAACCGGCTGAGGCATTGCAATGACCACTATGGTGATGAAGGAAACGCGCTCTTCGAAGCTGGCCAACTTTCTCGGTTGGTTTTCGATTGCGTTAGGACTCGCCGAACTCTTCGCGCCGCGCCGTGTTGGCCGGATGGTTGGCGTCGAAGGCGATGGAAGCCTTGTGCAGGCCTATGGTCTTCGCGAATTTCTCGCCGGCGTCGGCATTCTTGCCGCGCGCCAAAAAGCGCCGTGGCTTTGGGCGCGCGTTGCGGGTGATGCGCTTGATCTGGCGACTCTCGCGCCAGGCCTCTACAGCATTCGTAAAAACCGCCAACTGGCGAGCGGGCTGGCGGTCGCCGCCGTCGCCGCGATCGGGCTGCTCGATATATACAGCGCAGCTCAGGCGCAGGGTCAGCGTTAAGCGGGCCGTCGAGGCGGCGACTTAGGGAGCGCGCATCGCCTAACGGTGCGGCGCGCTCGTGCGTGAAGACGGATGAGAGCGACGCATGCTCCTGTCCACGGCTCTCTCGAATTATTTCAGCGTGTAAAGATAGGCCGTGATATTGCGACTTTTCCCCAACCTTTGCTTGGCGCCTGGCTGATGTTCTCCACATAGACGACGAGGTCCCAAATAACTTCGTTGGACAGCATGGCGCCCCAGGCAGGCATACCGTTGGGCCGGCCATGATAAATGCTGAGATAGATGTTCACCGGCTCGCCGCCGTAGATGAAGAAACGGTTGCTCAGCGCGGGCCCCATGCCGCCGCCGCCGTTCGCCGCGTGACAGCCGACGCAATTGAACGTGTTGAAATAGGACATGCCGCGCTGCAGGGCTTGCGGATCCCCTTTGACGGGATTGATGACCGGGGGCGGCGGCGGCGGATTGCCCGGCAGGAGCGTCGTCACAGGCGCGCGAAGATATTTCTCGCTTGCCTGATAAAAGCCGATCGCGGGCGCAGGTTTCTTCTCAGTCGACTGTGTGGCGGATGTCTCTGGCGATTGCGGCGCTGGCGCGGGGGTCGCCTGGTCAGTTCCAGGCTCGGGCTGCGTCCGGGGCGGCGCTGTGCGCCCGACGGGATGATGCGTGCGCGCGAATGTGGACTCGACCGATACGCAGCCCAATGTCAGAGTTAGTGCAACGGCGGCGTAGGATCGCAAGCGCATCGGCGTCGTCCTAGTCAGCAGGCTCTCGCACGGAGGGGACGCCGAAGCTCGCGAGCAGCGCCGCGATTTCATCGCCCTTGCGTTGGAGAACATCATCGAGTTGTCGTTTGAGCGCCTCGTCGCCTTTGCGCACGCCCATGGCGATTGCGAATGAGAATTTGAGCAGCGCGAATCGCCGCGTCTCGGTAATGGGCGTCACGCGCAGCGGCACGGCGGAGTGAAGGGCGGCGTAGCCGGCAAGCGGTCCCCATGCGGCGGCGACGTCGACATCGCCTTTTGCAACCGCCTCGATCAGACGCGCCGGCGGCGAATCCTGGCGATAATCGCCATAGAGCGCGAAGCCGACGACGTTTTCGACGACGCCAAGCTCGCCAAGCGCGTGCGCTGGCGGCGTGTTCATCCCGTCGTCGCCAATCAGATGCACGCCGATTTTCAACGCGCGAAGACGGGGATCTTCCAGCGACGAGACGGAGATGTCCCGGTCGGCGCGCGACACGAAGACATAGCTTGATCGGTAATAGGGTCGTGTCGTTTCGACGAGATCGTAGTGCGCAGGCACGCCGATGATGACGTCACAGGCGCCTGCCTTAAGTGTGTTGCGGACGAAGCCGCGACGTTGTGCCCACCAGACATAGGAAACAGATTTGCCGAGTTCACGCGCAACGAGCTGAGCAAGCTTGTTTTCGAATCCATGTTCCTGGGAATCCGAGAAGGGCAAATTGTTGGGATCGGCGCAGACTCGCAGACTATCGGCGCGCGCGCCCTCAAGTCCGGCGCAGACTGCAACAGCGAGGCAAAGGAGTCCGGCGGCCCATTTCATGGATGGTCGCCCGGTGTCGCCGGGGCCTCCGCAGGTCGCTGCGTCGCCTCCTTGCCGAGAGAAAAAACCAGCAGCGTTCCGCCGCCGACGGTGTAGAGCGGCAGATCCTGTGACGCGCCGGTGAATCCCAATGCGCCGTTGCGCACGCGGGGATCGACTTCGGCGTTGGCGACGACCCCAGGCCAGCCGCCGACGCCGGAAAGGATGGCGACATATTGTACGTCGTCATTACCGACGAAGGTGACCGGCTGTCCTATCAGGCCGGAGGGCGCACGAATCTGCCAGAGCAATTTGCCTGACCGCGCATCGACGGCTTTAAACATCCTGTCCATCGTGCCGTAAAAGGCGACGTCGCCCGCCGTGACCAGCGCGCCGCTCCAGACGAGCTGATTTTCCGTGATGGACCAGACCTTCGTGCGCTTGACCGGATCCCAGGCCATGAACTCGCCGCGGTGTCCTCCAGGACCTGCGTACATATCGACAGTGGCGCCGACGAAGGGCGTGCCGGCGATATAACTCACTTCGCTTGTCTTGAAGTTGGCGCAAAGATGCTGGTGCGGCACGTAAAGAAGCTTGGTGCGCGGCGACCAGGCTGTTGGTTGCCAGTCTTTGGCGCCGGGCGGGGCTGGACAGACGTTTTCAATCGTCTTGTTCAACTCCGGCTCTAATGCGTGATTGGGTTCAATGCGGCCGGTCTTCAGATCGACGCCCTTGTAGACCGTCACCGTGTCGTAGGGATCGGCCGAGAGAACCTCGCCGGTCTCGCGATCCATCACATACATATAGCCGTTGCGGCCGGGATGAATCAGCGCTTTGCGCAGCGCGCCGTTGATCTCCAGATCGACGAGCACGTTCTCGTTGATCTCGTCGTGATCCCAGAGATCGTGCGGACTCACCTGATACGCCCATTTTGCCATACCCGTATCGGCGTCGCGCGCGAAGATTGTGCTCGTCCAAAGATTGTCGCCCGGCCGCTGATTGGAGTTCCAGGGGCCTGGATTCGCCGTGCCGTAGTAAACGAGATTGAGGTTCGAATCGTAAGACAGCCAGCCCCAGACCGTGCCGCCGCCAGTCTTCCATCGATCAGGTGGCCATGTGTCGACGCCGCGATCCTGTCCTTTCATCCAATCGTAAAAGGGCTTGAACTCCGGGCCGATCAGCACCTCGGAATCAGGGCCGGTGGAATGGGCGCGCCACACGATCTTGCCGGTGTTCTGATCGACGGCGGTCAGCCAACCCCGAACGCCCATTTCGCCGCCGCTATTGCCGGCGAGCACTTTTCCTTTGATCGCCAGCGGCGCCATGGTGATCGTCTCGCCGAGATTAATGTCGCCGAGCTTTGTCACCCACAATTCGACGCCCGTGCGCGCGTCGAGGGCGACCATGTGATTGTCGAGCGTGTTGAGAAAGATCTTGCCATTGTCATAGGCGAGCCCGCGCGTCACCACATCGCAACAGGCGACGCCCTTCGCTGCGATGTCTGGCTTCGGCGCGTAGGACCATTTAAGTTCGCCCGTGGCGGCGTCGAGCGCAAAGACCTGATTGGGGCGCGGCCCGTCATAGGGCGCGGCGACATACAGGACGCCGTCGATAACGAGCGGCGCTGCTTCCTGTCCGCGATCAACTCCAACCGAAAACGACCACGCAAGATTCAGCTGAGAGACGTTCTCGGCGTTGATCTGATCGAGAGTGCTGAAACGCGTATTGGCGTAATCACGCGAAGCGATCGGCCAGTTCTTTTCATCGGCGACGAGATCGGAAAGGCTTGGCTGCGCCGCAGCCGCGATAGGCGCAAAGAGAGAGATAAACAGTCCAAAGCGCCGAGCGCCCGCGCGCCTCAATTTTCCCCGGCAAAAGAGCGGACAGGCAAATAGTTGAACTTTGATGAGCGCAAAGGCCACATGACTTTGTCCCGCGTTCGCAACGTCCGGCATTCGCAACGCTATCGCACGTAGAGCGCGGCCATCCGCCGGGCAAGCGTCACCGGCTACGCGCGGCGCATAGGCTCCGGCCCAGCGACGATGATCAAACGTCATGACGCCCAGAGAGAATTGCGCTCGATATTCCGCGCCAGTGCAGCTATGTTTTTTTTGCGCAGGCGTAGTTTCGCCCGCGTCTGAAAAGGAAGGCGTCAGTCACTGAAGGCGATCCATTCCGCTCGAACCGCCTCGAGCTCATCGGACTGGCGTTAGGCTCGGAGGCTTCGCGGACGATGCATTACGATGCGCTCTTGGCTGCCCTCGTCGCAGGAGTCGTCACTCTCCTCGCGTTTCTTTTTTGGCCAGCGGTGGCGGATCAGCTCCCGGAATTGGCTCGGTCGGCGATCGTCTATCTTTTAGTGCTGCTCGTCGGCGCCTGGATCTTCAACGCCTGGCGCCGAACACGGCGCAAATAGCGGGTTAATCGAGTGAATTATCGACGGGCGAGCGACGAGCTTCGCTTTCCCACTTGACAGCGGTCAATAAACCTACTCTTAACAGCTCGCCATTTAGATCGCGATCTTTCTCAGGCGAACGGGTTCATGCGCTTCCTTAAAAAACTCCCAAGCTTTGCCGCGCCGCTTGTCGGCGTCACGGTTGCGCTCGCCCTGTGCATTGTCGTCTTCGCCTTGTCCTTGGCAGGCATGGATCCCAGCCTCGATTAAAACGGCCTAAAACGTCGCCGTTCATTCGACAGCGGTTTCGACGGCGTCTGCGTCATCGACTTCTTCCAGCACCTCGTCAGTGCTGTCTTCTTCCTCCTCGGCCGTTGTGTCTTCTTCGTCATCAGCCGATGCCAAGAGAACATGATCGGCGACCGGTTCGAGGACCGGCGAGACTGGCGTGGGCCTCGCGAAACTCGTCGAGTAAGGTCGCCTTGCCGCCGAACGCAATACTTCCACGACTTGAAAAGCCGCAGCGCACTTTGGACAGACGATCGGCAAGCGGTTGAGATCGTAAAACGGCGTTGCGCACGTCAGGCATCGGCGTTTCACGCCAAGTTCAGCTTTGGCCATTGAGATCTCCCTTCGAGGTTTGGACTGCGTGCGCTGGCGCGGCAGGATAAATCTTATCGCCCCTGGGACGATTCTGCGCCAAGCGGCTCTCGCCGATTAAGCGACTACGCAGTGTTAGCACGGCGGAGACGTTCGGCCCGCAATAATTCGAGATGGCGCCGTGAAGTCGCACAAACTGCCCACAATACTTGGGGATTCGGTCGCCGGAATGCAAGGCGGAGCCGGTGCGCTGTGAGCGCTGCCGGCATCAACATGGAAAAGAGGACAGATTAAAAAAACCCGAGCGCCACGTGCACTCGGGCGAAAGCCGCCGCTTCAACAGCGGCGGCCAAGGAGAGACGATGCGAGTTTGAGATCCTCGCGCCGTCAGGGCGCCACTCGCGCGACCTGTTAGCGCGAGCGCATAAAGCTAAGCAATGTGGCGCTCAGGCTACCGCCGGTGAACACGATCGTCGCGCCAAGCGCAAGCAACGCGACAAGGTTGAGGGTCAGATCATTCGCCGCGCCGGCTATGGCGAGAATCCCCAGCACGATGACGGCCAAACCCGAAAGCGCCTGAATGCCTGCCGAGCCAAAGGCCATTTCGCTTGCGAGAATTTCGCTGCCGCCGGCGCCCATTTGATCTCTGCTCCTCAGCGACTCCTGGCTGAGCACATGCAGTTGCCACACGGCGTTGCTGCTCAGAAGCAGCGCCGATCCGAACGCGATCGCAGCGACGGGCGTCAGCGTTGCAGGCTCGATGCCGAGCAGCGAAAGCACGCCGAGAACGATGCCGGCAGCGCCGACGAGGAAGACGACGGACAGGCTGCTGCCGCCGAATCCTTCGACGTTCGTGGTTCTCGAGCCAGCTGGAAAGATGATCTGGGCGTATTCGGACAGCATCGTTCCGCCTTGGATCAACAAGGCGACGCCAAAGACGATGGTGCCGATTGACGCCATCATCGGCGCATTCACGCCCGATAATCCTACGATGGCGATAATGACAGTGGCCACACCGCCGATGGCGTCGATCAGGCCTCCATACGCCGCCGTTTCACGAAATGTCGACTCCCGAGAAGTAATGGACATGACAGTGCCTCCAGACTTGCGATATCGCCACACGAGCAAGAGCGCGCGCGATTCCACATAGCGTTGGTTTCACGCAGTCAAGATCGGCACCGCGTTAAGGAACGACGCAGACCGCAAGCCAAGCCGCAGCGCGTGCAAGGTTGGTTCAGTTTGCACGTCGCGAAGTCGAGCGCATAAAGCTAAGAAGAATGGCGTTCAGGCTGCCCCCCTTGAGAACGAGCGCAGAGCCGAGAATGAGCAGCGCCACGAGGTTGAACGTAAGGTCATTCCTGGCGCCGGACACGGCAAGAACGCCGAGCACGACTGCGGCGAAGCCGCCAAAGATCTGAATGCCGGCGGAATCAAAAACCATTTGGTTTGCGAGAATGTCTCTCGAAGACTCCTCGTCCCTGGCGCATGCGCGGCTGACGACATTAAGATGCCATGCAGAGACGCTGCTCAAGATCAGCGCGCCTCCGAATATAATCGACGCGATGGGCGTCAGCACTGCCGAATCGTAGTCCAGCAGCGAAAGCACGCCTAGAGCAATGCCGCCGGCGCCTAACAGAACAAGCGCCGAACGGCTGCTGACGTTGAACATCGGAGAGTTCGCGCCGAACAGCACAGAAAATCCGGCATGGTCAGACATCATGCCATTGCCCCGGATCAACAGCGCGACGCCGAATACAATTGTCGCGATCACGGCCATTATCGGCGCGTAGAAGCCGATGAGTCCGAGAATGGCGAGGATGACGGTTGCAACGCCGCCAACATCATCGATCAAGCCGCCCTGCCTAGCGCGCGCGGGGAAATCCGATTCACCGACCGTTATCGACATGTTCGTCTCCCAACTTCAACGCCCCCAAAAGATAAGATTTAATTAGCGGCCATTTGGCGCCGGCAAGATCGATCAGCGGACGCGCCAAAATTCGCCTTGAGCGTGACCGCGCGCGTCACGTGCTAAGTTTTGAACCGCAAGAACGCGTGAGAGGGCTCGCAGCGCGCCTTCCGTCGCGCAACCGCGGGTTTCGCGTCGGGTCTAAGCCTATGGGGATGTGCGGTCGCGATCACGCTGAGTTGGATCGGGCCCGTCTCGCTGGAGTCGATGTTCGTCGCCTATCGCTCAGGCGGCGGCGCGGCGCTGCAAGGTGCGACGGCAGCACGCCCAGCGGCACGCCAAACGGCGCCCGAGCGGAGGGGCGCGCAGCGCCGGCGTGCGCGTAACTTCGTCAAAAATTCACCGACTGTCGCGGAGGCGAGGTCGCGCTCTCTCGGAGGAGCGCGTCAGTCGAGAGCCTTACCGCCTGCCTCTTCGCAAGCGGCGACGGAGTCCTTGAAGACCCAGCCCTGGCCCTTGCAGGAATTCATACCCTTGCACGCATTTTTGGGTGAGTGACAGTCGGCCTTGCCCTTACAGCTATTGGCGCCGAGGCAATGCACTTTGCCCGTCGACGCCGCCTTTGCGGGCGGCGCAGCGCCAGCGAGAACGATTGAGATCGCAGCAACCGCGAGCGTCGCTCCCTTGCATCTATCCGTTTTCATATTTTCGTCTCATCCCTGTCTGCATTGCACCAAGACGTTTGCCACCATGGTTTACCAATCTTGGATAGTAAAGCAAAAATGCGCACGCCTTGGCGACAGTATTGGACCTATGTGAAGGGCCCCCACACAGCCGCTCTACGTATACGCGTCAGGAATTCGTGAGAATGCTCGACGACTTGTAAATCAACCGAAACGCCGACGCATCTGGGCTGATGGCGCGCCGAAGGCTGTATTTTTGGTATGCAACTTAATATAAATCTCACACCGACCGGTAAGCGTTGACGCCGCGCAGCTGAATCTGGTCGTTCACCTTTGAAGGACGTGACGAGGGCGTTCGAGGCGGATCGCCCGCCGGGAAGTGGATCGTGCGCCTTGTCGCAGCGAGACGGGAGCCGGTTGCGTTGACAAAATTGCCCGAAATCGGTCCGATCAAACGCGATCTGAGCGCGAATGAGCCATGGACCGAGTCTTTTGCAATGTCCGATAGGACGGTCGAAGCCGACCTTGGAAAAGAAGTCGCGTCGCCGTCGCGCGTCCTGCGTCGACGCGAATTCACTCGCCAAGTCTTTCTTCAGATTCATCGAACGATTGGGCTTTTTGCCGGGGCGGTGTTCGTTCTGGTCGGGCTCAGCGGCAGCATTCTCGCCTTTCGCGAGGACATCGACGAATGGCTGAACGCTTCGATCATGCGCGTTGAAATCCCGGCGCCGCCCGCTTCCCGCCCGCTCAATGAAATTCTCGCTGCCGCTATCACGGCGATGCCTGCCGATGGCAAGGCGGAGAGAGTCACAATGCCGCGCCATTCCGCATCGGCGGTGGCGATCACATACATGGTCGAGACCGACGACCTCGACACCGATGTCTACGAGATGTTCGTCGATCCTTACACCGCGAAAGTCAAAGGCCAGCGCCTTTATCTGCATGGAGACAAGACGCTGTCACAGCCCCTTGTCCCAATCATCATGGCCTTTCATTGGACCCTGCTGCTTGGGTTCAACAACGCTTATATACTCGGTTCAATAGCCATACTTATTCTTATCTCTATCCTTGTCGGTCTTTATCTGTGGTGGCCGCGCAATGGCGATTGGCGGCTGGGTTTTAAGATCAAGTGGGGCGCAAGCCCAGAGAGAGTCGTTTACGACGCGCATAGAAGCGTCGGCGCTTACTTCAGCGTTTTCTTGTTGGTTACGCTGTTCACCGGAGTCGCCATGATTTTTAAACCGGCGACGCGTTCCGTGGCGGGGCTTTTTTCCCAGGTGCGCGCAGATCCGGATTATGGAAAGTCGACGCCAATTCCAGGCCGACCGCCGGTCGGCGTCGACGAAGCCGTCGCAATCGCCGATAAAATCTTCTCCGATGGAAGACTTCACTGGGTTCTCCTGCCGAGCACGCCAAGCGGCGTCTACGTCGTCGGCAAGCAGTCGAGAGACGAGCCCAACAGAACCACAACGTTTCGGAATGTCGGCGTCGATCAGTACAGCGGACAAGTTCTGTATGTGCAAGATCGCAGTGCGTCCACCGCAGGGGAGAGGCTCCTCGAATGGCTCTTCCCGCTGCATACCGGCGAGGCTTTCGGCGCGATCGGCCGATCGATCGTTCTGGTGGTCGGGCTGACGCCCTTTGTCCTTTACGTCACGGGCTTTCTGCGATGGCGACAAAAGCGCCGTGCGCGAAGGCGCGCGGCAGACTGACAAATCCGTTCTGACCGTTCCATAAAACGCGGGTTATCGCCCAACGAAGATCGGCATTTCGATCGTGTCCTCGGCGTTCTTCGCCTCGCCAAAGGCGAGCTTGAGCAGGTATTTCCCCTTGTGAGCGGCGTTCGCGTCCAAAGTCACAAAGCCGCTCGAGCGGGGCCGAGACGGTAGAGCGTTGATTTGTTTGAGACCGCCATCCGCGTCGACTTGATAGAAGGAAAGCGCGACGGATTCGTTTCTCGCGTCTTTTTCCATGAGGGTGATGGAAAAAATCAACTTTCCCGTTCCCGGCACGCGATCGCAATATTCGGCATATTTGCTCAAATCGTCCGTCGGCCCTCCGGCGCTCTCTTCGGAATCCGGCAGGAAATACGTCGTGAGGTGCACGGAGTAGAAATCGCTGACCCCAAGACATTCCGAAATCGTGCGATCGCCCGCCTTCACCGCAGGCTGAAGGACGTGCGCCTTCCAGAAATCATTCAAACGCTGGTTGAAAGCCGGCCCCCAGAATGAGTAGGAAAACATCGCGATATTGACGCCGGCGATCAGAACGATGCCCGCGAATAGCAACAAATTCAGGCGAACAGTCGGACGCATCGTTTGTTGTTCCTTGTCCTGCACAAAACGACCACGCTTTGAGAAACATCTCTATGGGCGCACCTCGAACTCCCAAGCGCCGCTGACGAGATGGCCGTCAGCCGAAAGCGCCCGGTAGCGCACAGTGTATTTGCCGGGATTCAACCGATTCACGCTCACCGACACATGGCTTGGATCGGCGCTATCAATCGCCGCGTCGCGCTTGTCGACCCTTTCGCCCGATGCGCTCACAACCGCCAATGCGGCAAAGGCGTCGCGAATGCCGGCGTCGTACCACACTTCCACTTTTCCGATGTCTTCGGCGCCGACGCCGCCTTGTGCGGGCGAGGTGCGGACAACTATCGCATGCGCCAGAATGATCGGCGGTCGCTGGGGCTCTCGCGGCGGGCGCGACGGGCCGGTGAGTTTCATCGCCGGAGCAGCGCTCAGTTGTTGATCGCGACTTGGTGAGTGAGAGACAGAGACAGTTCCGTACGCCGCAGCGGGTTGAGGCGTTGCGCCGACTGACAGGATCGCCGCAAAAAATAGCAGATGCGCATGCCGGTTGACCGACGTCCAGGAAGCGCTTTTTCGACGGGAGAATTTTGCCTGTCCGCTCTTCGTCATGGGGCGAAGTCCGATTTAATCATCATTTTCTAGCCCGCTCGTGCACAAAGACTGCGTCGGCCGCGAGACGCCGATTGCTCATCTTGTCACAGACTTGACCGACGACGCCATTCCGCCGCGGCGCCAAAAATCGCATCGCATCACGTGCAGCGCGCCTTGCGTAAGGCTGCCACGTTGATGGACTTGAGCTTGCCTTTCTCCCTCGATATGCATCTTTTTATAAAAGTGCATACGCCGCAGGCGCGCGGCGCGTCAAGGGAGTCCGCCCGATGATGTGGTTGCTGAACGGCGCGGTCGCTGTCGTTGTGGCGTTTTTCGCGAGTGCGCCGGCGGCGCACGCCCATACGGCGAATATTTCCAGCAGCCGAATCGTGCCGGAAGGCCACGGTCTTTATCGCGTCGAGGTCGGCTTTTTGGGAACTGATATCGAGCGCATGTTCGCCGAAAACAAACCGAAGAGCGACGAGGTCGATCTCACCGAGCCGGGCGTGATCGAGGGCATGATCGGCAAGTTCATTCAAGAGCGCGTCGATTTGCAAAATGCGGAAGGTCAAACTTGCGCGAGCACGGTCGTTTCGGTCGGCGATGATCCGACTAATCCTAGTGACTCAAAAGTCGTGCTGCGGATGGACTGCAGCGCGGTTCAAGGGCAGGTTTTATACAATCCGTTCAGACTTCTTGATGCGCAGGGGCCGCGTGCGAAACATCTCGTCAGCATCGGGGAAAAGGCCGATGAATCCAATCTGACCGAGGCGCAGCGCATGGGCCGCGAGCCAGCCCCCGGGCAGGTGATGATCTATCCCGGCGATGCGATGGTTGATCTCTCCAAGCCGTTGCTGACGCCTTGGGAGCTTGCGCCGAAATTCTTGTCCGCCGGCGTCGAGCACATCGTGACGGGCTATGATCATCTGTGCTTCCTGATCGCCGTGATGCTGTGGGCGACGCGCATCTGGCCTGTCGTCAAGATCGTAACGGCTTTCACCATCTCACATTCGATCACCCTGTCGCTTGCGGCGCTTGAACTCGTCAATTTGCCGAGCAGTTGGGTCGAGATCGCCATCGCGCTCTCGATCATCTATGTGGCGGTCGAGAATTTCTTTACGCGCAAGGTCGACGGGCGCTGGCGCGACACGTTCGCGTTCGGCTTCATCCATGGCTTTGGTTTCGCGAGCGGCCTGATCGAACTCGGCGTTCCTCAGCGGGCCATTGTGCCGGCGTTGGCGAGCTTTAATATCGGCGTCGAAGTCGGGCAGATCGGCGTCGTGCTCGTCGTTCTCCCTTTACTTCTCCTGATCGATAAGAACTTCACTCACGGTCAGCGCAGCCCGTTCCTCGTTCAGGTCTGCTCAGCGATCATCGCCTGTTTTGGCGCTTATTGGTTCTTTGTGCGTATTGCCGAGCTGGGCTAGGAAATTATCGGCGGAGCGCCATCTTCCGTGCGGCCGGCGACGCGGCTCACTCATTCGCTCCTAAAGATGCTGCGGCGTAGTCATATGCCGGGCTTTCGCCCCTTGAACGCTGTTTTTAAGAGCGAACCGCCCCCCAGGGCGAACTGGCTGATGCGGCCTGGAAAAGCTTGTATGGCGCGCACTGCAAAAATTTAAAGACTCGGGAGCGACCGCCGAGAGTCAATTCACGCCGATGGACTTTCATTTCTTTAATGTTTAGTTCAAGCGCCGGGCTGGGGGCGTTAGGCGGAGCGATAGGCAAGTCCAGCGGACCGCCGGCGTTGGCGAGCCCTTTCCCGGCGAAAGCCGCAGGGTGAGGCGGCTCTTCGGAAATCTGGTTTTATTGGAGGAAATCTTATGAGGAAGCTGATAATTGCGCTTGCCGCGGCGGGAGCGCTCGCGCCTTCGCTGTCCAACGCGCAGGTCAAGATCGACATGACCCGCATCACCTGCGGTGAATTGTTGGCGATGCCGGCCGACGATCAAGCAGACTTCGGGGCGTTTATGGGTGGGTGGTTCGCGCAGAAAAGCGGCCGAACCTTCATCGACGTGAACTTATTCCGGAAAAATTCCGCCAGCGTCAAGAGCTGGTGTGCTTCCAATCCGAATGAGTCGGTCATGGCGGGTCTGCAGCGCGCTTTTGAGCAGAAGTAAAAGGAACGGGGAACCACATGAATCGCAAACTTATTTTCGCTGGCGCTCTCGCCGCGGCCGCCTTCGCCGTTCCGGCCAACGCGCAGGTCACGATCGAAATGTCGGAAATCACCTGCAAGCAGTTTGCCGGGTACGACGCAGACACTCAGGACTTCGTCGCCAACTGGATGAGGGGCTATTTCAGCTCCAAGAACAACATCACCGTAATCGAATCGCGCTACGTGAAACGCAATACGGATAAGATCACGCGTTATTGCAAGAAGAAGCCGAATTCTTCGCTCATGGATGCGATCCAGAAGAACGCCCGCTGACCCGAATGAAGCGCACGGCCAGGGAGTCGGCCGTGCGCTTTGCCAATTTCTTTTTGAATTTCATTATTTACAGCTCCAACGCGGCAGTCTGCCGTCGTCCGACTTTCTCAGCTGCGGGAACGGGATGCGCCGGCGCGCCGGAACCGACGCCGATCTCCAGGGTTAAGGTAGGGGCCTGCACGCCGCTGCTGTCTCGAGCTTGAGCGTGCATTCGCGATGGTTCACGCGCGACACGCGGCGAAGAGACGGAGGACGCCTTCGGTGAACGACGCTCCTACGCCATCGGATCCGGCGCCTACGCTGTCTGTGGTCCACCGCGGCGACCCTCGGGCTGGCAGCACACATCCCGCTGCTGCGTGCCGCGTTCTTGTGAATCGCGCCTGATGCTTCCGAGCGCGACGGAACTCGATCGGCTCACTGCGCCGGGCGCCTTTCTATGGGCCACCGGCGTTGAAGACACGTTCATCACCGATCCGCATCCAAGAACCGGGCGCATGCTCGACGAATATGAGCTGACGGACCATTACCGGCGGTGGAAAGAGGATATCGCGTTGATGGCGCAATTGGGGGTTCCCTGCGCGCGCTATGGCGTGCCCTGGCATCGGGTGCAACCGGCGCCGGGGACCTGGGATTTCAGCTTCGTCGACGCCGCGCTCGAGCGCATGCTCGAACTTAACATCGATCCTATCGTTGACCTCGTGCATTACGGTTTGCCGCATTGGATGGAGCACGCGTTCCTCAACGCGGATTATCCAAGGCGCGTGGCAGAATACGCCGCCCGCCTTGCTGAACGCTTCCGTGGGAGGATCAAGTGGTACACGCCGCTGAACGAGCCTCGGATCACCGCATGGTATTGCGGACGTTTGGGCTGGTGGCCGCCGTACGGGCGCAGCTGGTCGAGTTTCGTTGCGGTGATGCTGTCGATCTGTCGCGGAATCGTCGAAACGACCCGTGCGCTACATGACGTCGACCCCGAAATCGTCGCGTTTCACGTCGACGCCACCGATGTTTTCGAGTCGAGCGACCCGGCCTTGGCCGAGGAGGCAGAGCGGCGTCAAAGGATCGTGTTTCTTGCGCTCGATCTCATCAGCGGGCGCGTCGATCCGCGTCATCCGCTGTGGACCTGGCTTCTGAGCCAGGAGGCGGCGGAACCGGCGCTGAACGCCTTTCGAGAACGCCCGCTTGAGCTCTCTGTCATTGGCGTGAATCTTTACCCGATGTTCACGCTCAAACGGATGTCGCGGGATCGTTTCGGGCGACTGCGCGTTCGAATGCCCTACGCGTCAGGCGCGCTCGTGACGAAGATCGGCGAGATGTATTTTGAACGCTATGGCGCGCCGATCATGATCTCGGAAACCGCGACCAAGGGTTCGGTGAGACAGCGACAGGCGTGGCTCACTGACTCGGTCGAGGCGGTGAAGACGCTGCGCGCGGAGGGCGTTCCGATTGTGGGCTATACGTGGTGGCCGATGTTCGCGCTCGTGACATGGGCCTATCGACAGGGGCTGCGGCCGCTCCACGATCATCTTTTGCAAATGGGGCTTTGGGATCTCAATCCTGATCCATCGGGGCGGCTGGAACGTATCGAGACGCCCCTTGTCGACGCCTATCGTCGACTGACGTCCGGTGGCGCGGCTGCGGTGGGTCCGCTCGCGCCAGCGCCTCGGCTGCCGTAGCGCAGCCTCCACGAGCGAACCGGGAGTAAAGGCATGTTTCAGAGTTTCTTTCTTGCGGGTTTCGAGGGGTCGACAGGCTTCAACCGGCACGGCGAGTGGTTCGATCAGGTCGTCGCGACAGGTCACGACGCCAATGTCGACGCGGACTATGCCGACATCGCGCGACTGGGCTTGCATGCCGCGCGTGAGACTGTTCGTTGGCCGCTCGTCGACTGTCGCGGTCGATACGATTTCTCCTCGCTCGAACCCTTCATAGAGGCCGCAAACCGCCACGGCGTAGGGGTGATATGGGATCTCTTTCACTATGGTTTCCCTCAGGACGTCGACCTTTGGTCCGAGGCGTTCCCCCGGCGTTTCGCCGACTACTGCTATGCGGTGGCGCGCTTCGTGGCCGCGCGCATGGATGGTCCCTGCGTCTTCACGCCGATCAATGAGCCTTCCTTCATGGCCTATGCCGGCGGCGAGAAGGCGCTGTTCGCGCCGTACGGGTCGGGACGAGGCTGGGAGCTGAAGGTCGTTCTCGCGCGTGGCGCAATCGCTGGAATCAATGCGATACGCGCCGCCTGTCCCGATGCGCGCTTCGTCAGTGTCGATCCCTTGTGCCGCGTCGTCTGTCCCGAGGACAGGCCGGATCTTTCTCCTCAGGCGCATGATTTCAATAACAGGCTCGTGTTTCAAAGCTGGGACATGTTGTGCGGCAGGCTTCTGCCCGAACTCGGCGGCAGTCCTGAACATTTGGACGTGGTGGGAATCAATTATTACTGGACCAATCAGTGGGAGTTGAACGACACGCCGAACGCTGACGGAAACGTGCCGCCGCTTCACGACGATGATCCGCGCCGAGCGCCGCTCTCGGATCTCGTTCTCTCTGTCTGGCAGCGTTACGGCCGCGAGGTCATGATCACGGAGACCAGTCACGTCGGGGACAATCGTGGACCGTGGCTGTGCGAAGTTGTCAGCGCCTGCCATGCGCTCTTGTTACAGAACGTGCCCTTGCGCGGCGCGTGCCTTTACCCGATCCTGGGAATGCCCGAGTGGCATGATCGCGATCTTTGGACGCCCATGGGTTTGTGGGATCCGCTCTGTCACCGCGACCCCGGCGCAGGCCGGCTTCTATGCGAACCGATGGCGGAAGCGCTTCAAGGCGCAGCGCCGCTCGAAGCGCTTCATCAGGCGCAGCAGGAGGCTGAATCCCGTCGCGCCTCGCAGTTCAATCTTGCGAGGCGCAAGCGCTACGCGGCGCGTTGACGAGATCCTAATCCCCGCACGTCACTCCGCTGCTTCAGCACGTCTCCGCGCTTTTGAAAAAGCGCCGCCTGAAGAGATGAGCGCGTCGTGCGCGCCGCGTTCGACGATTTGTCCTTTGCTCATGACGAAGATGCAATCACAATCGACAACCGACTCCAGACGGTGGGTCACGAGAATAATCGTGCGTGATCCTTTCAGTCGGTGCAGCGTTTCTATCAGCCGACGCTCCTGCTCGGGATCGAGCGCGCTCGTTGGTTCGTCGAGGATGAGGAACGGCGCGTCGGATAGCAGCGCACGCGCGATGGCGATTCGCTGACGCTGACCGCCGGAGAGATTGGCGCCGCCCTCGGCGAGCACGGTTTCATAGCCATCAGGCAGTGGGTGAATGAATTCGGCGGCGCCCGCGTCTTCAGCCGCGCGTTCAATGTCCGCTCGCGTTGCGTTCTGCCGGCCATAAGCGAGATTTTCTGCGATGGTCGCCGGCAGCACGAGGCTGTCTTGTGCGACGAGCGCGAAATGCGCTCTTAGCGCCTCGAGCCGTACGTTCCTGAAGTCGACGCCATCCAGGCGTAGCGCCCCGCTCGTTGGATCGTAGAACCGAAGCATGAGACTTAAGAGTGTGCTCTTGCCGGCGCCGCTCGCTCCGACGAAGGCCACCATCTGGCGCGGCCGTATCGTCGCCGAAACGTCGGTGAGAATTTGCTTGCCGCTCCCGTAGTCAAAACTTACGCGTTCGAGCGTCAGAGTTCGCGGCTTGCTCGAAATCCAACGCGCCGCCGACGCATCGACAACGGCTTCCGGTTCGTCAAGCACATGAAAAACCCGTCGAGACGCGGCCTCGAAAATGCGCACTTTGGCGAAGAACTCGCTGAGCCATTTCAGCGGGTCCCAAAGCTTGCGCAAGTAGTCGATGAAAATGAGCAGCGTCCCGACCGTCATTCCGTCGGCGACGGGCACGAGAAACTGGTCGCGGTAAACGAGCCAGCCTCCATAGCCGAGGATGATCGCGCCTCCCACGGAGAGGATGCCGTCGCGTGCGAGAGGATAGAGCTGTTCCTGCCAATTCAAACTCAGCAGCGCCTCGACGCTTCTGCCGACCGCTCCGGAGAAGCGCCTGAATTCGAAAGCCTCGCGACGGAACGCCTGCGCCAAAGGTATACGCGCCATCGCCTGCTGAATATGCGCGGTCAAATCGGCGTCGATCTGCTTCGAGTCAAGCGCGCGTTTGTGGATTCTGACGCCAAATCGCCAGTTGCTCCATATCATGAAGGGGGCGACGGTAAAGGCCGCCAGCGTTAAACTGACGTTTCGAGAGAAAAGAATAATGGTCATCACGGTGAGCGTTACGGCCGCAACCGAAGTTCCAATCACGACATCGACGATGCCCCACGGGCCGAAGGCGTCTGTCGTCAGACGATAGATCGAATCGCCCTGCGGTCGGCTGCGGTGATACGTGAGGCCAAGATTTTGAAGCTTGGTGAAGAGATCAAACCGCACCCGCGTCGTGCCGCGATAATTGAGGTAATAGTTGATCATCATGCGGCCCATCCAGGCCGTATATCCGACGAGTTGCAGTCCAAGCCCGATCGCGACCAGACCTGCGATCTGCCCCGGCTTGTCCTTCGGCAATATGGCAAGGAAGTAGCTGTGTATCCAGTTGCCTTTCGGTTCGCTGGAAAGCACGGAGTCGACAAGCACCGCCAGCGGCCACGCCTCAAGGAGGCCCACGCTGACGGAGACCGCTATCATCGCGACAAGCGCGGCGATCCGCACCCGGTCTTGTAGGAAGTATGTCAGCGCCCGGCGATAAACCGCGACGTCTGTCATGTCGTGCGTAGAATGCATGGCGCTATAACGCGCCAGCTCGCCTAAAGGTCTTCCCAGCCTACGGGTTCGAGCTTGGAGATCGCTGGCGCCGGACCGGCGCTTCGCGCCGCAGCCTCGATCAGGCCGCCAAGCAAAGCCGCGGCGGTTGGATCTTCTCCCGGAGGATCACGGAACAGTTTGAAGGTCGCGATCACGATGCGGCCTGTGCCGTAGTTGCGTCCGACCGCAATCGCAGCCGGACGATGGATCCACCCGACAACCAGCGCGGCGTGAACCCGCGCCTGAAAATCAAGGAGATTGCAGCCGGAGATGATATGCGTCGGGATTACACGATCAAACGCCTGATCGAGCAGAGGCCCGCCGGGAATCGCGGCGAACGGCCCCTGCCGTCGAAGCCAGGCGAAGGAGGACGCCCAGTCGCCTCGCCAGAGCGTGCCGTCTCGCGCCATCACCTTGACGTTTTGCCAATGCGGAAAGAATGGCGTGAGCGAGCCGGGCGTTTCGGTCAAGAGAACTGCTCGCCCGCCGGCGCGCACATAGGTCGCAAGCGTGGTCGAAGCGTGCGTCTCGACGACGACGTCCGCCGTCTCGGCCCCTTCCGCCAATCTATAGCCAAGCGCCTGCAACCGGTCCCGAATGTCGCCGTGTGACGACCATAGCGAAAGCTCCGGCGGCCGCGGCCTTGCATGCACGGCGACGTCGATTTCGTTGCTCGCGAGAAGTCGTCCGTCAAGAGAACGCAAGCGCAGGGTGAGACGGCGCACGCAGGAGTGCTCGACCACCGGCAGATTTACCGAAATCATGCCGAGATCAACCACAGCGCCGGGCTCGATGGAGGGGATTTCCAACGTCACCGGCTCGGTGAGCGATATGTCGAGAGCCGCCGCCTCCAGTGGATTTGGCCCGCCATGCGCCACGCAGAGCGAGAGGCGAACCGCGTCGCCCGACCAATAGGCGGGACGATCGAGTGTGGGCAGAATAACAGTATCGGCATTGATCGAGTGAAACAGATTGTGAAAAACGCGCGGATTCGACCGCATGTCGAGAAGGCCGTTCGCCTCCCAGTGACAATCGGTCAGCTCGGTAATGACGTAGCCCGCGATCTGCGGCCTCCGTCGCATGGCTTCGATCTGGTATTTCAGCGCCCGAAATTGTTGCCACTGCGTCGCTTCGATGAAGCTTTCGAACGTGCCGAATACGCGATCGAGACTCCAGTCTTGAAATCGGTTGCGAACGCCATGCGCATACATGACGCCTTCGCTCCAGTCGTGGCCGGTCTCGAACCACCAGGCTTCGGCGCCGGCCGCGTCTCTCAACTTCTCAGGGTCAGGCAGCCCCCAATTGCCAAATTCCGAGCATAGCAGCGGCTCCTGTCCCGTGATGACGGCGTCGCCCTCGGGGCTGAAGAGCCATTCGGCCCTTCCGGCGAGTTCCTCGACGAACTGATCCCAGTCCCCCCGACTATCGGGAATGGCGGCATAGAAATGGAAATCCGCGAGATCGGTCTGCACGTGAAAGCTTGGCGCCAACGGGGAATTGTCGACGACAAGCCGCGACGGATCGTAGGACTTGAGCCACAGGTACAGCTTCTTCAGCCATGCGCGGTGATAGGCGTCATGGACAAGGTCGACGCCCCAATTCTCGTTGATCAGCGTCCAGCAAAAGATCGAAGGATGGTTTCCGTCGCGATCGATCAGGCCCTTCAGCGTGAGCTCCTTGCGCTCTCGCGAGAGTTCTGTCGAATCCCCGGCGTTCGGCAGTTCCGCCCAAATCAGCAGGCCAAGGCGATCGGCGACCTCATAGTAGCGCGGATCCGGCACCTTAATGTGACAGCGCAGTGCGTTCAGCCCGAGTTGCTTCGCCTTGTTAAATCTATCCTCGAGAAATTCGACGGAGGGCAGAGTGCAGATCGTGTCGGGATAATAGTCCTGGTCGAGAGCGGCGCGCAGATAGAACGGCTTGCCGTTGAGATACAATTTCCCGTCGCGGGTTTCGACGCTGCGAAAACCGAATGTCGTTTCGGTTTGGTCGACGACGACGTCTTTGCGCATCATCGAGACTTGCAGACGATAGAGATAGGGGGTCTCAGGCGACCAGCAGCGCGGCGCAGGCACAAATGAATACAGCAGGGCGTTCTCAACGCCGGCCGCCAGTTTGGCGCATGAATGCGCGACGGCGTTTTCCTCTGCGTCGACGACCGTAATCGTCACGTCGGCGGCGTCGGTGAGCGGGCTCTCGAAGCGCACTTGCGCCGAAATCTCTCCGCTCGTCTGCGATGAACGCACGCGCACCGTGGTTACGTGGTCCGCGATGCGCCTTTCGAGATACACGGACTGCCATATCCCAGAGAGCGGGCCGTACCAGCTCTGCTTGCCGAAGGGCATTTCGGCGAATGGCGTCGTGGGGAATTCGAACGGGTCGTCGGTGGGGCTTTCCACCTTCACCTTAATCTCGGCCTTTCCGTTGACGATCCGGTCTGTGATGTCGAAATGAAACGGCAGGAAGCCGCCCACATGGCTGCCTACGAATGCGCCGTTCACAAATACATGGGTAATGTGGAAAACGGCGCCGAAGTGCAGAAACACCCGCTGCTCCAGCCATTCGTCAGGTATCTCCACCTCTCGGCGATAGACCGCGACGCCACCGCGCATGCGCAGATCGGCGAATTGGGCTTGCCAAGGGCTCGGGACAAGAATCGTCCTGCTCTCGGCCGGCTTAGCGCCATAGCCGAGATATTTGAAGTCCCATGACCCGTCTAGGGATATGCGCGCTGCGCTCACCTAACCTCTCCTCGACCAAAAGTGCCGGCGCCGGAGCATCGACGCGTTGGTCGATATAACAATGAGCGATCCACAGTCGATTTTCTACATAGCGACCGTCAAAACGCCAGTATTTTTATTCATGACTCAAGCTTAGCCGGATCGCAGCGCAACAGAGTTTATCTCATCGCGATCGCGACTCGACTATTCAGCGGCGACTGAGGCAGTCGCGAAGGCCGCGCTGTTGCGAGCTGGGATCTCCTTATTGATCCGCCGGAACGTCGCGAGCGCCTGGCCGACCACCTGATCCATATTATAGTAGCGATAGGTTGCTAACCGCCCGACAAACCAAACATTTTGCTGTGCGATCGCGAGCTTTTCGTAGCGCTTGTAGATCTCCGCATTTTCCGGGCGCGGCACAGGATAGTAGGGATCGCCTTCATCGCTCGGGAATTCATAGGTCAAGCTTGTTTTAGGATGGTCCTGACCCGTGAGATGCTTGTACTCGGTCACCCGCGTATAGGCTTCGGTTTGTGGATAATTGACGACCGCCACAGGTTGATGCTGCCGCTTGTCGAGCGTGACATGTTCGAAGCGCAGCGATCGATAGGGCAGCTTACCGAAGCGGAAATTGAAATATTCGTCGATCGGCCCGGTGAAGATCAGCCGTTTATAGAAGACTTCGTTGCGCACTTCCTCAAAGTCGGTCTGCAGCATGACGTTGATGTTGGGGTGCTTCACCATGCGTTCGAACATGCGCGTATAGCCGTGAAGCGGCATGAATTGGTATTCATCGCCAAAATAGCGGTCGTCGTGATTGAGGCGCGTAGGCACCCGCGCCGTGACGGACTTGTCCAGCTGCGACGGCTCTACGCCCCACTGTTTTTTGGTGTAGCCGCGAAAGAATTTCTCGTAGAGTTCTCGTCCCACGGTGCTGACGACGACGTCCTCAGACGTTTTGATCTCCTCACAATGTTCGGCGCGGCTTGCGAACCACTGCGCAAGTTGCTCGGAATCTAGGGAGAGACCGTAGAGGCGATTCACCGTGTCCAAGTTGATCGGAATGGGCACGAGCATGCCGTCCACATTCGCGAGCACGCGGTGCTCGTACGGACGCCAACGCGTGAACTGCGAAAGATGCTCGAAGACGGCTTCCGAGTTCGTATGAAAGATATGCGGGCCGTACTGGTGCATGAGCACGCCGGCGTCGTCGTAGCGATCATAGGCGTTTCCGCCGATGTGCGGCCGACGATCGATAAGAAGGACGCGCTCGTCGCGCTGCGACGCGAGCCGTTCGGCCAGCACGCTTCCCGCGAAGCCTGCCCCGACGATAAGCCAGTCAAACAAGTTGCCCCTCCCGCGCTGATTTGGACTCGGCGCCGACGCTTGCGATGTGCAGCATCATTCTCGCCCAGGTTTTGTCCCACGACATTTCCGCAAGATGCGCATCGACGGCGCTGAGCCAATGCGCCTTCGGGCGCGCCAGCAACAGATCAATCTTAGCGACGAACTCTTCCGCGCTCGACGCGATTTCCACGTGCCCGGCCGCGCCGTAGGGATTGACGACATCGGTGATCGGGGTTGAAACCACCGGCACGCCTGCAGCAAGAAACTCGGGCGTTTTTGTCGGACTGATAAAACGCGTCGCTTCATTCAACGCGAATGGCATGATTCCGACGTCCCATCCGGATAGGTAATTCGGAAGCTCTTGATACTGTTTGCAGCCCAGCCAATGGATATTTTCGGCGCGCGGCAGAGATTCCGGGCTGATCTTCGCGGTGGGGCCGATCATCACCAATTGCCATTGCGGCCGAAGCGCCGAAATGCCGGCGACGATATCCATATTCATGCGTTCGTCGATCACGCCAAAGAACCCGATGCGGGGATGCGCAATCTCCTTTTGATCATCGGGATCAACGCTGCGGTCTCGCGCGCTCTTGAAGTGAGCGGTGTCGACACTGCTCGGAAAAACGTGAATGTTGTCGTGTCGCTGACGTTTAGATTCATACAGGCTCTGTCCGCCGACGAACATGAGATCGCTTTTGGCCATCAACTCTCGTTCGAGATCGAGAATGCCTTGCGGCGCTCCAGCAAACGCGGAAAGCTCATCCATATTGTCATAGACGCGCAGGTTGGGAGTCAGATGGCGAGTAAACTGAAGCGCCATGGGCGTATAGTACCAGCTAACCCATCGCGAAGGCCGCACATCAGCGAGCAACTCGTTTACGACTCGATGTTGCGCATTAGTGATTTCGTCTGGTGAGAGGCCTTCTGGAAGAACAGGCGTCACGACAACGACGCCGCAGGCTTCATCCCTTTGGATGTTTACGCCGACGTCATCTTGGGAAAAGATGGGCTCTTCAACGTAGAAGACGCCGAGGTTTCTAGCTGCTCGACTCAAAAGATGCTGTGGTCGCTGATAAACGAAGTTCCAACGAAGATGGGAGAAACAAAAGAGATGACTTGGAACTGACATCATGCCCCACCTCAAGCCTTGCCGTTTTCTGTGCTTTTCGGTTTCCCTGAACAAACTCGGGTTCAGCAGCTTTGTTCCGGCATTATGAACAGTTGGACAGCTTCGGGCGACGGAACGCGATCACGCTCCCGCGCTGGCCGATCTCCGGATGGCCACTCTGTCGGAACAGCGTCTCTAACGGCGCGTTTCAGTTAAACGGCGGCGCGAGGCTACTGGCGGTTCTTATGTGGGAATGGGCGTTAGGCTGGATCGCACCGGCCGCAACGATGATCGCCGCGATGATGACCGCCGCCAACGCGGGCGCGCGCGTCACGGGCTGGGGTTTCGTCGTGTTTGCAATGGGCTCCGTCGCCTGGAGCTTGACCGCGACGTACTCACATCAGCGCAATCTGCTGCTGACCAATCTTTTTCTTACGGTGGTCAACCTGATTGGGGTGTGGCGATGGTTGGGAAGGCAGGCAAGGCATGAGGACGGAAGCATCAAGGCCGTACGCAAGAGCAGCCACGCGGACGCTGTGCCGTCGCTCTTTTCTGCGTCGGCGGCCGTTGGCGCTAATGTCATAGACGCGAGCGGCGAAAAGCTCGGCGTCATCGTTGATCTCATGCTGAGACGCGATCAGCGCGGTCTCGCCTATGTGGTCATCGCCCAATATGGAATGGGCGGCGTCGAAGAGACGCTACGCGCCGTCGATCCGGCGAACATAGAGTTCACAGCCGATTCTGCGCACAGTAAAATATCCAGGAGGGAGCTCGACGCGCTACCGGCGCTTCAAGCCGACGATTGGCCCAGCGCCTTACCCGCTGATCGCGCGCGAGACCCCGGCGCATTGGGCCGAAACTGAAATGGCCGACGCGTATGCGCCGGCCATTCTTCATCGAACTTTAATCGCGCGGATAGCTGCTGCCCGAGTTCCACATCGCGCCCAGCATAAATCCCGCAGCCACGGCCATGAGCACCGTCGTCGTTGGCTGACTGCGCGCCGACTTCTCAATGGCCTGCCGGAAGTTGCCGATCACATCGCCGGCGCGTCCTGCAACTTCGCTGCCCTTTTCCTGGACCGTCGACATCGCCGATCCGGCTTGCTCCATGGTCTGATTGATGCGTTGCCCGACTCTGTCGGCCGCCGCCATTGCTTTGTCGCCCATGACCGCAGCAGTCTCGCTGATCGGGCGATCCGATTGTCGGATGCGCTCCAGTTCTGGCGTCGCCATTCTTGCCTCCATCCTCGAAATAGTTCGAGCCTCGCCTTAACCCGCTCGCGAGGTCGTTGTTCCAATTAAGGAAGCGGGAACGTCGCGGTGTCGGGCGTCAGCCGGTCGGCTTTCACCCAGCCATTTTCGGCGTCGCGCATTGCTGCGGCCTTGGGCGCTACTGCGATTGGCTGTTCGTGTGCGTGTAAGTTCCTGTTAGCCAATGACGCAAGCCGCGCGCCTTGATTTGAATAATCTATGCTTTATTTCCTGAAAGTGCTTGCGCTTAGCTGGCGCGTCAAACTCGGTTCGCGTCGCATGTTAGCGAGTCGGTGAGGAAGATCTCGGGATGGCGAACACGGCGATGTGGCGGGCGGATGACGTCCGGGGGTGGGCGGATGAAGACACAGACCTCCTCACAAAGGCGCGTCGGAATTGCGAGACGAGCGAACTCTACGCCGAAGCGATCCGACGCGGGGAGGGTGTCGCATCCTCGACGGGCGGACTGGTTGTGGAAACCGGCGCCCACACGGGGCGATCGCCGAACGACAAATTCATCGTCTGCAACGCGCTGACCGAATCGACGATCTGGTGGGACAACAATCTTTCGATGACGCCAGAGCAATTTGGCCGGTTGCAACAAGACATGCTGACGCACGCGCGTCGTATGAGGCTCTTCGCTCAGGACCTCTATGCCTGCGCCGCGCCAGCGCATCGGCTAAATATTCGCGTTTTGACTGAATACGCTTGGCATTCGCTCTTTGCGCGGCACCTATTCACTCCGGTTGAGAGCACGAGTGGTTTCGAGCCGCAGTTGACGGTTCTGGATCTGCCCTCCTTCCGGGCCGACCCATTGCGGCACGGGTGTCGCTCCACCACAGTGATCGCCATCGATTTCTCGAGAGGCGTCGTGCTGATCGGCGGCACACAATATGCGGGAGAAATCAAGAAATCGATTTTCACCTATCTCAACTTTATTCTGCCCGCGAAAGGCGTGTTGCCGATGCATTGCGCCGTCAATGACGGCGAGGGTGGATCGGCGGTGTTCTTCGGACTTTCTGGGACAGGTAAGACGACACTTTCGGCCGATCCGGCGCGCAGCCTGATTGGCGACGACGAGCATGGGTGGGACGAGAGCGGTCTCTTCAACTTCGAAGGCGGCTGCTACGCCAAGGCGATCCGGCTCGCGCAGCAGTCGGAGCCGGACATCTACGCCGCGTCTCACCGTCGGGGCGCAATCCTTGAGAATGTCTCGTACGATCCCGGCGCGGGGCGGTTTGACTTCGACGACGATTCAAAAACCGAAAACACGCGGATCGCTTATCCGCTCGACTTCATCTCCAATGCTTCGACGACGCGTCGCGCGAGTCATCCCAGGAACATCGTGATGCTGACGTGTGACGCATTTGGCGTGCTGCCGCCGATCGCGCGTCTCACGCCCGCGCAGGCGATGTATCATTTTCTGTCCGGCTACACCGCGAAGGTCGCGGGGACCGAGCGCGGCGTCAAAGAGCCCCAGGCGACGTTCTCCGCCTGCTTTGGCGCGCCCTTCATGCCGCGCCCCCCGACGGAATACGCTGATCTGCTGCGCGAGTTCATCTGTTCCAGCGAAGCAAACTGCTGGCTGGTGAACACCGGTTGGTCGGGCGGACCCTACGGGATCGGACGTCGAATGCCGATCGCGGCGACGCGCGCTTTGCTTCAGGGCGCTCTCGACGGGTCCCTCACGCAAGCCGACTTCCGGACGGATCCCTCCTTTGGTCTATGCGTGCCGACGTCTGCGCTCGGCGTCGACTCCAAGATGCTGGATCCTGTCCAGACGTGGTCCTCGCGCGAAGATTTTAACAATATGGCGAAAAGGCTGATCGGAATGTTCGAGGCGAACTTCAGCCGGTTCGCCCCCGTCGTCGACCAGCAGGTGCTCGACGCCCAGCCCGGCGCCGTCCGATAGCCAGCGCAGCGTCTTGCGCCAAACAGAGTCGCGCAGGCACGCGCCAACTTGAAACTTCGCTGATTCGAGAAATATAGGCTGTATCTTGGTGCGCCGTCGGAGGATGCGCATGCGCCATTGGACGCCTACTTTCGACTTCGATCTCGGCGATGTCGCCGACCGCGTGCGCAGCGCAACCGAAGCCTTCGCGACGGCGGAAATCGCCCCGAGGGCGCAGCAGATCGATGCGCAAAACGCTTTTCCCCCTGATCTTTGGCCCAAGCTCGGCGCGCTCGGCGCGCTGGGTCTGACCGTGCATGAGCAGTATGGCGGCGCGGGCATGGGTTATCTGGAACATGTGCTGGCGATGGAGGAAATCAGCCGCGCCTCAGCGTCGGTCGGACTGTCCTATGGCGCGCACTCCAATCTCTGCGTCAATCAGATCCATCGTAACGGTTCGGACGAACAGAAGCGACGATACCTGCCCAATCTCGTCAGTGGACGCCACGTCGGCGCGCTCGCGATGTCGGAGCCTGGGGCCGGATCAGACGTCACGGACATGAAGCTTAGCGCGGGGAAGCGCGGCGATCGCTATGTTCTGAACGGAAGCAAGATGTGGGTGACGAACGGCCCCGACGCCGATGTCGTGATCGTCTACGCCAAAACCGATCCGGGCGCCGGACCGCATGGCATCACCGCCTTCATTGTCGAGCGCGTCTTTCCCGGATTTACATCAAGCGCGAAGCTCGACAAGCTCGGCATGCGCGGCTCCAACACATGCGAACTCGTATTCCGGGACTGCGAGGTTCCCGAAGAGAACGTGCTTGGGCTCCCCGAGCGCGGAGTCAATGTGCTGATGAGCGGCCTGGATTACGAGCGCGCTGTGCTCGCCGGCGGTCCGCTTGGTATCATGCAGGCCTGCATGGATGTCGTGCTTCCTTATGTTCATGAGCGCAAACAGTTCGGTCAGCCGATCGGCGAGTTCGAGCTCATGCAGGGCAAGCTCGCAGATATGTACACGGCGGTCATGGCGACGCGCGCCTATGTCTATGCGGTCGCCAAGGCGAGCGATCGCGGCCGCGTGACCAGAAAGGATGCGGCGAGCGCGATACTTTTCGCCGCTGAACGCGCGACATGGATGGCGCTTGAATCAATTCAGTGCCTCGGCGGCAACGGGTATATGAACGAATATCCTACAGGAAGACTATTGCGCGACGCCAAGCTTTACGAGATCGGCGCGGGAACAAGCGAAATCCGCCGCATGTTGATCGGGCGCGAACTCTTTCAGGAGACAGCCTGACTTTGGATTAGAAATATGCCCCGCCTCGATAGCCTTGTTAATCCGAAAGACGCCGATTACACGAAGAACCGCCAACGGATGACCGATCGCGTCGCCGAGCTAAAGCGGATTGCGGCGGATATTCGAGCAGGTGGCGGCGAGCAGGCGTGTAAGCGGCATCTCGCGCGCGGTAAAATGCTCGCGCGTCAGCGCATTGACGCGCTTGTCGATCCTTTCTCGCCCTTTCTCGAAATCGCGCCATTTGCCGCTTACGGCATGTATGACGGGCGTGTCGCAGCGGCCGGTGTCGTCGCCGGCATAGGGCGGGTGCGCGGCCGCGAATGCATGATCGTGGCCAATGACGCGACGGTCAAAGGCGGCGTCTACTTCCCCTTAACTGTAAAGAAGCATCTTCGCGCGCAAGAGATCGCCGCGCAGAACAATCTGCCCTGTCTCTATCTCGTCGATTCAGGCGGCGCCAATCTGACGAGCCAGGAGGATGTTTTTCCCGACCGGGATCATTTCGGCCGAATTTTTTACAATCAGGCGACGATGTCGTCGCGCGGCATTGCGCAGATCGCCGTCGTCATGGGTTCGTGCACCGCCGGAGGCGCCTATGTTCCGGCGATGAGCGATGAAACGATTATCGTGCGCAACGAAGGCGCGATATTCCTGGCGGGCCCGCCTCTCGTCAAAGCCGCGACGGGCGAAGTTGTGACCGCCGAGGAGCTCGGCGGCGCCGACGTTCACTGCCGCCGTTCTGGCGTTGCCGATCATTGTGCTGAGAATGACGCGCATGCCCTGCAGATCGCGCGTCAGATCGTCGGCAATCTCGGACCTTCAGGCGCCATCACCGTTCCGGTGAGAAAGCCTGCGGAGCCTTGCTACGATCCCGCCGAGATATACGGTCTGTTGCCACAGGACCCGCGAAAGCAGTTCGACATACGCGAGGTGATCGCGCGTCTCGTCGACGCGAGCGAATTCGAGGAATTCCGCAAGCTGTATGGCCCGACGCTGGTGACAGGTTTCGCACACATTCATGGCTATCCCGTCGGGATCGTGGCCAATAACGGCGTCTTGTTTCCCGAGAGCGCGCAAAAGGGGGCGCATTTCATCGAGCTTTGCGCGCGACGAAAAATACCGCTGCTCTTTTTGCACAATACGACGGGCTTCATGGTCGGGGCGAAGTATGAAAGCGCCGGCGTCGCCAAGGAAGGCGCGAAGATGGTGACGGCGGTGGCTACGGCTGCAGTGCCGAAGCTCTCGATCATCGTCGGGGGCAGTTTTGGCGCGGGCAATTACGCCATGTGCGGGCGCGCCTACTCGCCGCGATTTTTATGGATGTGGCCGGGTGCGCGCATCGGAGTCATGGGCGGGGAACAGGCCGCGAGCGTGCTGACCCGCGTCAAGCGCGAGGCCGTGGAGAAACAGCAGAAGGCTTTCTCGGAAGAAGAGGAAGAGGACTTTGCGCGCCCGATTCGTGAGCAATATGAGCGCCAGAGCCTGCCGCTCTATTCCAGCGCCCGGCTCTGGGACGACGGCGTCATCGACCCGCTCGACACGAGACGGATTGTCGCTTTGGCGTTATCCTTCGCGCTGAAGGCGCCGATCGAAGAAACGCGATTTGGCCTGTTTCGCATGTGAGTCCTGTTCTATGGCGACTTTGCTGCAATCGATTGACGCGAACGGCGTCGCGACGTTGACGCTGAACCGTCCAGACAAGCGCAATGCGCTCGACTATGAGCTTATTGGCCTTCTAAAGGATGCGCTCGAAGAATTGGATGCGCGAGCCGACGTCCGCATCATTACGCTTGAGGGCGCGGGAGACTATTTTTGCGCCGGCGGCGACATCGGCTCGATGATTCGCGTCGTGCAGCGTTCATCGACCGCCAATGAACAGGACGCTTTGGCGCTCGCCCGAATGCTGCGCGCTCTGGACACGGCGTCAAAGCCGACGATCGCCTTGGCCAAGGGCGTCGTTGTTGGCGGAGGCGTCGGTCTGCTCGCGTGTTGCGACATCGTTGTGGCCGCCGACGACGCGTCATTTTCGCTCAATGAGGTGCGGCTGGGATTGCTTCCGGCGATCGTCGCGCCCTTTCTCATCCGGGCCATAGGCCTGCGGCAGCTGCGCCGATATGCTTTGACGGCGGAGCGCTTTTCCGCCGCCGAGGCGCAGAAATTGGGTCTTGTCCATCGTGTGGCGCCAAGGTTGGAGGTTAATTTGGCGCATGCGGCCATCGTTGCGGACTTGCTGCGCGGCGCGCCTGGCGCGCAGGCGGACGTAAAGACCTTCTTCGCGGAATGCGACGGCCACGGCGTGGACGCAGAACTCTTGCGCGAAGCTGCGCATCGTCTCGCCGCAAGAAGATCGAGCGCGGAGGCGCAGGAAGGTCTTTCCGCCTTTCTTG
This sequence comes from Methylocystis rosea SV97, assembly GCF_000372845.1. GTDB lineage: Bacteria > Pseudomonadota > Alphaproteobacteria > Rhizobiales > Beijerinckiaceae > Methylocystis > Methylocystis rosea. The sequence goes on along the minus strand of NZ_KB889963.1, from coordinate 3,384,377 downwards.
AAAAGCGCGCGCCACACTGGATCGCGGCCGATTGAGATGATGCGCAAGCTCCTCATCGCGAACCGCGGCGAGATCGCTTGCCGAATCATACGAACCGCGAAAAGATTGGGCGTCACATCGGTCGCCGTCTACTCCGAAGCTGATGCGCATGCGCTGCATGTCGAACTTGCCGATGAAGCCTATCTTCTCGGACCCGCGCCGGCGCGCGACAGCTATCTGTCGATCGGGAAGATCATCGAAATTGCGCATCGTTCCGGGTCGGACGCCATTCATCCGGGCTACGGATTCCTGGCCGAGAATGCGGACTTCGCCGAATCCTGCGCGGCGAACGGTCTGATCTTCGTCGGGCCTCCTCCGCACGCGATGCGGCTTCTTGGCTCCAAGAGCGAGGCCAAGGCCGCGATGATGCGGGCAGGGGTGCCGGTGGCGCCGGGGTCATCCGGGGGCGAAGACGCTGAATTGTTCGAAGCGGCGCGCGCCATCGGCCTTCCATTGCTCGTGAAGGCGTCCGCCGGCGGCGGCGGCAGGGGCATGCGCATCGTGCGCGCGCCTGAAGAATTGTCATCGGCGATCGAAAGCGCGCGGCGCGAAGCGCACGCCGCCTTCGGGGATGGCGCGCTGTTCATCGAGAAATATTTCTCCGGCTATAAGCACGTCGAAATCCAGATTTTCGCGGACTCCCATGGCAACGTCGTATCGTTCCTTGAGCGCGACTGTTCGATGCAGCGCCGCCACCAAAAGGTTATTGAGGAGACGCCCGCGCCCGGTCTGACGCCCTCCTTACGCGCGCAGATGAGCGACGCGGCGATCCGCGCCGCCCGAGCCGCTGGCTACACCGGCGCAGGCACGGTCGAATTTCTTGTCGGAGAAGACCACTTCTATTTTCTCGAGATGAACACGCGGCTGCAGGTCGAACATCCCGTCACCGAGATGGTCTCGAAGCAGGATCTCGTCGAATGGCAGTTGCGCGTCGCCTGTAGCGCGCCGCTTCCCTTGACGCAGAGCGAGTTGAGGATGAGCGGCTGCGCAATTGAAGCGCGGATCTGCGCGGAAGATCCCGCGCGAGGGTTCATGCCTTCGGTGGGCGAGATCGCCCATTTTCGCGCGCCGCGGGAATCGCCTTTTTTGCGCATCGACTCAGGCGTGCGCGCCGGGGATCGCGTCACGCCCTATTATGATTCGCTGTTGGCGAAACTCATCGTCTTCGGCGAAAATCGCGAGCAGGCGTTGCGTCGCCTGCAGGCGGGGCTAGAAGAGGTGGAAATCGTTGGCGTCGCCACAAATCTCGATCTGCTGCGGGCGATCTCCAAGAGCGACGGGATGGCGGCCGGCGATTACGACACGGAATATGTCGGGAGCAATATCGCGATGCTGACGTGCGCCGCCGCTCCGAGCACGGATTCGGACCGCGTCCTTCTTGCGGCGGCGGCAGCGGTTTTCCTGGCTGACTCTCGGCGCTTCGCGCTTGAAGCGAGTAGATCGCTCGGCGACGATTGGTCGCCCTGGGCCGGAGCGGACGCGTGGCGGCTCTATGAGCGCGCCAATCATGAGTTCAGGGTGACGCAGGCAGGCCGGACGCTGGCTGCACAAATCATGCGCCCGCAGGACGGCGGCTTTATGCTGAGCTTTGGCGACGCCGTCCTGGCGGTGGAAGTTCAAAGCGTCGGCGGTCGCCTCTCGCTGCTTGTAGACGGGGTTAAGCACGAGGTCTCAACAGTCGCCCTGGATGACGGCGTTGTCGTCATTCTGCGCGGCAGGAACTATGTCATCAACTGGGTAGAAACGGCAACCTCCTCGCAAAGCGAAGGACCATCTGATGAACGCGTGCTGGCCCCGATGCCGGCGACCGTCACGCGAGTTGCGGTGAAGTCCGGCGACTCCGTCAGCAAAGGCGAGACCCTCGTGGTCCTCGAGGCGATGAAAATGGAGATCGTGATGGCCGCGCCGCACGATGGCGTCGTCAAAAGCGTCGCCTGTGAAGTGGGCGACATGGCGATCGAAGGCGCCGAACTCGTCACGATCCTGCGAAAGGACGAGGAGTGAGCGTTCCTGCGCATGTCAGCATCGTGGAGGTCGGCCCTCGCGACGGCTTGCAGAACGAAAAGGTGACGCTGTCGCCCCAGACCCGGGCCGAACTCATCAGCCGTCTTGCGGCCGCGGGGCTATCGCGCATCGAAGCCGGAAGTTTCGTCTCCCCTACGGCCGTGCCGCAAATGGCGCATACGGATGAAACTCTTGCGCTTGCGCCAAGGCAAAATGTGCGGCTGAGCGTGCTGGTTCCAAACCTGCGCGGACTCGCGGCGGCGCTTGCCGCCGGGGCGGACGAGATCGCCGTGTTCGCTGCGGCGTCGGAGAAATTTTCAAAGCGCAATATCAATTGCTCGATTGAGGAAAGTCTCACGCGATACGCCAAAGTCGTCGCGGAAGCCCGGCGATACGGCGTCATGGCCCGAGGCTATATTTCTTGCGTTTTGGGCTGTCCTTATGAAGGAGAGGTCGATAGCGGCCGAGTGGCGTCGGTCGCCTCCGCTCTTCTGGAAATGGGCTGCTTCGAGGTCTCGCTCGGCGATACGATCGGCGTCGGCGCGCCATTGCCCGCGCGCCGAATGGTCGAAAGAGTGGCGCGCGTCGCGCCGCTCGACAAAATCGCGGTGCATTTTCACGACACCTACGGACAGGCGCTCGCCAATATTTTCGCGTGCCTCGAAGTCGGCGTCAGCGTCGTCGATAGTTCGGTCGCCGGCCTTGGCGGATGTCCTTTCGCGCCCGGCGCCGCCGGAAATGTCGCGACCGAGGACGTCGTTTATATGCTTGAGCGAATGGACGTCGAAACCGGCGTGTCGCTCGATCGACTCTTGGAGGCCGGAGCTTTCGCCTGCCGCGAGTTGAAGCGCGCGCCGGCGAGCCGCGTGGCGCAAGCCTATGCCGCCAGATGCGGCGATCCGACCGAAGCCCCTTCGCGACGCTGACTTGCCAAAAAGCTTCGCCGCGACAGATTAACGTCAACAATTGCGGTGAATGGCCGAATGTCGTCCTATTTCGAATTAAGCGCCGAGCAGCAAGCCATTCGTGAATTGGCGCGAGACTTCGGACGCGATCGCCTTGCGCCCTTTGCTCTCGACTGGGATCGCGAGCATGTCTTTCCGACAGACACGCTGCGCGAGGCGGCGGCGCTCGGCATGGCGGCGATCTTTGTGCGCGAGGCTTCCGGCGGGGCGGGGCTGACGCGATTGGACGGCGTGCTGATCTTCGAGGCGCTCGCAATGGGTTGCCCCACGATCGCCGCTTATCTCTCGATTCACAATATGTGCGCGGGCCTGATCGACGCTTTCGGAACCGAGCGCCAGATCGACGCATGGCTGCCAGGGCTCGCGACGATGGGGGTTCTCTCAAGCTACTGCCTGACGGAATCGGGCAGCGGTTCGGACGCTGCGGCGCTACGCACGCAAGCGCGGCGCAGCGGCGATCATTATGTCTTGAATGGCGCGAAACAGTTTATCTCGGGCGCCGGCGCGGGCGGCGCCGACCATCTCTATGTGGTCATGGCGCGCACCGGCGAGCCGGGGCCGCAGGGCATATCGGCCTTCATCGTCGAGGGCGGCGCGCCCGGTCTAAGTTTCGGCGCGCTCGAGCGAAAAATGGGCTGGAACGCCCAGCCCACGCGGGCCGTCATCTTCGATGACTGCCGCGTGCCGGCCGATAATCTCATCGGACGCGAGGGCGACGGATTCAAGATCGCCATGGCCGCGCTCGACGGCGGGCGGCTTAACATCGCCGCCTGTTCGCTTGGCGGGGGGCAATCGGCCTTCGACCATAGTCTGCGCTACATGGCGAGCCGCAAGGCGTTCGGACGCGCGCTCGACGAATTCCAGGCGCTGCAGTTTCGGCTCGCGGATATGGCCACGCAGCTTGAAGTCTCGCGCACATTCCTTTGGCGCGCGGCGGCGGCGCTTGACGTCAAGGCGCCAGACGCCACGACGCTATGCGCCATGGCCAAGCGCGTCGCGACCGACGCCGGCTTCACGGTCGCCAATGAGGCGCTGCAGCTGCATGGCGGCTATGGATACTTAAGCGAATATGGCGTCGAGAAGATTGTTCGCGACCTGCGCGTCCATCAGATTCTCGAAGGAACGAATGAAATCATGCGCGTCATCATCGCGCGATCGCTATTGAAGTAAGCATATGGATCTCATCGCTTCGCGAGAGGGCCGTCTCGGACGCATCCTCCTCAACAGACCACAGGCGCTCAACACGTTGACGCTGCCGATGGTGCGCGAGTTTCGGCGCGCGCTTGACGACTTCGGGGCCGATCCCGGCGTCAGCGCCGTGCTCGTCACAGGCGCGGGCGAACGCGGTCTGTGCGCCGGCGGCGACGTGAGGATTCTCTACGAGCTGGAGCCCTCGCAAAAACGGCTTTTCGCCGACTTTTGGCGCGAGGAATATGAGCTGAACGCCCGCATCGCCTCCTTCCCCAAGCCTTATGTCGCGATCATGGATGGCGTCGTGATGGGCGGCGGCGTCGGCATATCTGCGCATGGCAACCGGAGAGTGGTCACGGAGCGAAGCCGCGTCGCGATGCCGGAGGTCGGCATTGGATTCTTTCCTGACGTTGGCGCGACCTGGCTTCTTTCGAGAGCGCGCGAAATCGGCGCCTATCTGGCGCTTTCGGCGACGTCGGTGGCGGCGGCGGACGCGATAGAGGCCGGTCTTGCGGATGTTCTAATTCATGCGGAGGACATTTCGCCACTGATCGACACGCTGGCGACGATAGGAGCCGCCGAAGACGTCGATGTTGCGTTGCGGCGCTTCACCCGCCACCCCGGGAGCGGCCGACTCTCGCTGCATAGGCGGTTGCTCGCGGAAACGACGGCGCATGACCAAGTCGACGACATTATCGCCGCCTTCCAGCGCGAAGGGTCGGAATTCTCCTTGCGCGCGGCGCAGGACATCGGCGCGAAGTCGCCGACGGCGCTGAAAGTGACGCACGCATTGCTGCTGCGCGCCATTGCCGCCCCTGATCTTGAGACCTGTCTCACAAATGAATTCAAGGCAGCGTGCCGTATGCTGTCGACCCATGATCTTTATGAAGGCATCCGCGCCGCGATCATCGACAAGGACCGGCGCCCGAGATGGTCCCCGGACCGGCTCGACGCGGTGAGCGACGAAGCCGTCGAAGACATTCTCGCCGGGGACGACACGCCGCTGCCGGCGTTCAAAAGTTGGGATTCAACCCCATATTCCGCTTGGAGGGGTTAGCTCGCCAGCCGATGAGGAGATTGTCATGAGCGCTGCCGCACCGGTCGCCATCGTCGGCGCGGCGCGCACTCCGATCGGCGGATTTCTTGGGGAGTTGAAGGACGTCTCCGCGCCGCAGCTCGGCGCGCACGCCATCGAGGCGGCCGTGAGCCGCGCCGGCCTGGATCCTAACGACATAGATGAAGTCGTCATGGGCTGCGTGCTTTCCGCGGGCCTTGGCCAGGCCCCGGCGCGGCAGGCGGCGCTCGGCGCCGGGCTGCCGGAGACGACGGGCGCCGTCACCATCAACAAAATGTGCGGCTCTGGCATGAAGGCGGTGATGCTCGCGAGCGATCAGCTCGCCGTTGGCGGCGCGCGGATCGCCGTCGCCGGCGGCATGGAGAGCATGAGCAACGCGCCTTATCTGCTCGATCGCGCGCGCACCGGTTATCGAATGGGACACCGCAAGGTCCTCGATCACATGTTTCTGGACGGTCTCGAGGACGCCTACGAAAAAGGTCGGCTGATGGGCTCCTTCGCGGAGGATTGCGCGACGGAGTATCAATTTACCCGCGAGATGCAGGACCAATATGCGTCGACGTCGCTGGCGCGCGCGCAGCGCGCAACGAGCGACGACTCTTTCGCGCACGAGATCGCGCCAATAACGCTGGGAAAGGGCGCCAATGCGCGCGCCATCGCCAGCGACGAGCTGCCCGGCAAGGCCAAGGCGCAGGATATCGCCCGCCTGAAACCTGCCTTCAGGGAGGACGGCACGATCACCGCCGCCAACGCCAGCGCGATCTCCGACGGCGCGGCGGCGCTCACCCTGATGCGCGTCGACGAGGCCGAGCGCGCCGGCGCGACGCCGCTCGCCATCATTCGCGATTACGTCACCGTCGCGGGCGCGCCGAGCCGCTTTTCCGTCATGCCGATCGAAGCGATCCGCAAACTCCTGGACCGGGTGGGCTGGGCGGCGAACGACGTCGACCTCTTTGAGATCAATGAGGCGTTCGCCGTCGTCGCCATGGCGGCGATGCGCGAACTCGACTTGCCGCATGAGAAGGTGAATGTCCATGGCGGCGCCTGCGCGCTGGGCCATCCGATCGGCGCGTCGGGCGCACGAATCATCGTCACGCTTCTCGCCGCTCTGCAAGCTAAAGGCCTAAAAAGGGGCGTAGCGGCGCTCTGCATCGGCGGCGGAGAAGCGACCGCGATGGCGATCGAGCGGCCGGGCTAGCCCCAGCGCCTCAGTTGCATGATCTTGCGCAGCCGGTCGGTCGAAAGGTCCATCGCTGCGTCGATAGGAGGAACGCTCTCGGCGCGCGACCGCTCCAGCGTGAGCCGCGTGTTCCGGCCTATTTTCTCCTCTATCGCCGCGAAGGCCGCCGCTTCGCCGCCGCCGCTGTATTCAATGCTCGCGCAGATCACGCCGCCGGCGTTGGCGATGAAATCCGGGACGCTGACGATTCCCCGCGTGAACATCATGCGTTCCGCCTCGGCGGTGGCGGGAATGTTCGCGCCCTGCACCACCAATTTACAGTCGAGCATGTCGACATTGTCCGCGCGCAGCACGTCGGGGCGTGCGGCCGGAATGAAGATCTCGCAAGGCAAGGCGATGAGCGACTCAGGGTCGACGGCGCGCGCGCGCTCCAGGTCGCCAACGCTCTTGCCCTGGCGCTTCAGCGCGGTGAGCGCCTCGATATCGAGCCCATCCTCGTCAGCCACCGCGCCGCGGCTGTCGGATACGCCGACCATTCGCGCGCCTTTGCTGGCCAGAAACCGCGCAGCATGTATGCCCACGGCGCCAAACCCCTGCACAACGATGCGCGCTCCCCTTAGAGATACATTGGCGAAGGGCGCCGCTGCGCACGCGGCGATCATGACGCCAAAACCCGTGGCTCCGATTTCATCGAGAGGAATGCCGCCAATCTCCGCCGGGAGACCGACCGAGCGGCCGATTTCGTCATGCACCCAGGCCATCGCCGTCTCGTCCGTGCCCATGTCGGGTCCGGGAATATAGTCGACGAGCTGCTCAATCGATTTGGCGAAAACGCGAATGAGCCGTTCTTTGTCGGCCTGCGCCATATCAGGATCGCCGAAAATCACCGATTTTGCGCCGCCATGCGGCAATCCGCAGGCCGCATTCTTCAAGGTCATCGCCCGGGCGAGTCGGAAGCACTCCGTGACGCTGACGTCCGGCGCCATACGGGTGCCGCCGATGGCGGGACCTGCAGCGACATTATCGATGACGACGACGGCGCGCAGTTCGACCGAAGGCGACCAGATGTGGACGATCTTCGCGGGACCAAATTCGTCTCGAAACGAGAAGGGATCAATTTCCGAATTGACGGGCATGATCGGTAGATTGGACCGCCAGCGATACAGTCAAGCCCGCAGCCGAGCCGCTTTTTCCTGCGCTGCGGCGCCAGGAAATCGGTAAAAAAAATGTCGCAGAGCAGTGACCTCGCGTATCGCCGCGCTAATTCGCTCATCAGGAGCGGGGCGATGGGAAACATTGAGATGGGCTTCGATCTCCATATGGATCTTGTTCAACTGTTGTCGCCGAGCGGCGAGATCAGCAAGGCGGCCAGCAACTCGGCGAGGGACATCGAACGACTGGTCCAATTCTATCGCGCGATGACGCGAACCAGAATCTTCGACAACAAGGCGATCAGTCTTCAACGCACCGGTCAGCTGGGCACGTTCGCGTCGGCGCTCGGCCAGGAAGCGATCGGCGTCGGCGCGGCCGCGGCGATGGAAGAACGCGACGTGCTCGTGCCGTCCTATCGAGATCATGCGGCGCAATTCTATCGCGGCATGGCGATGTCCGAATGTCTGCTCTATTGGGGCGGCGACGAGCGCGGCAGCGACTTCAAAAATGCGCGCGGCGACTTTCCAAACTGCGTCCCCGTCGCCACGCAGGCCCCGCAGGCGGTCGGCGCGGCATACGCGTTGATGGCGCGGAAGGAGGATCGCGTCGTCGTCACGTTCATCGGCGACGGCGGCACCTCCAATGGCGCCTTTTACGAAGCGTTGAACATGGCGGGAGTCTGGAAGACGCCTGTTGTTTTTATCATCTGCAATAACGGCTGGGCGATATCGACGCCGCGCGAACTTGAGAGCGCGGCGGAGACTCTCGCGCAAAAGGCCGTCGCCGCCGGCATGGAGGGGCGCCAGGTCGACGGCAATGACGTCATTGCGGTCCATGAAGTGGTGCGCCGGGCGATCGACAAGGCGCGATCGGGCGGCGGACCGACGCTAATCGAAGCGCTCACCTATCGCCTTGGAGACCATACCACGGCCGACGACGCATCGCGCTATCGCGATCCCGAAATCGTGCGCGCGCAGTGGACGCGCGAACCGATCGCTCGGCTGCGCGCTTACCTTGTGAGCGAAGGCGCCTGGTCGAAAGAGCAAGAGGCGGAGCTGCACAAGGCGTGTGCGGAAGAGGTCGATCGCGAGGTTGCAGCCTATTTGCACGCCTCGCCGCTGAACTCCGACGCCATGTTCGAACATCTCTACGCAAAGCTCCCGGATACCCTGCAGTGGCAGCGCGAGGAAGCGCGCCGATTTGCCCAGCGCAGCGCAAATGGCGACGGAAACGGTCATGTCTGAAATCACTCTTGTCGAAGCGGTCAATCTCGCGCTCGCGCGCGCAATGGGCGAAGACAAGGACGTCCTCCTGCTTGGCGAGGACATCGGCGTCAATGGCGGCGTGTTTCGCGCCACGAACGGCCTGCAGGCGCGCTTCGGGCGCGAGCGCGTCATCGACACGCCCTTGGCGGAAGGCGGCATCGCCGGCGTTGCGGTCGGCATGGCGGCGATGGGGCTGAAGCCGGTCGCCGAAATCCAGTTTTCCGGTTTCATCTATCCGGCCATCGACCAGATCATCAATCACGCGTCTCGCATGCGCAATCGCACGCGCGGGCGGCTGACCTGTCCAATGGTGCTGCGCTCGCCTTGCGGCGCCGGCATTCATGCGCCCGAGCATCATTCCGAAAGTCCGGAGGCGATGTTCGCGCACATGCCGGGCCTTCGCGTCGTCGCGCCCTCATCCCCCGCCCGAGCCTACGGGCTGCTTCTGGCGTCTGTGCGCGATCCCGATCCGGTGATCTTCCTCGAGCCCACGCGCCTCTATCGTCTCTTCCGCCAAGAGGTCGAGGACGACGGCGTGGAGTTGCCGCTCGACGCCTGCTTCATCCTGCGCGAAGGCGCCGACGCGACGGTCGTCACCTGGGGCGCGATGGTGCCCGAAACGCTCGCCGCCGCCGAAAAGCTCGAAGAAGAGGGCGTGATGATCGAAGTGATCGACGTCGCCACTCTGAAGCCTCTCGATGTGGAAACGATTCTGCGTTCCGTCGAGAAGACCGGACGCTGCGTCATCGTTCACGAGGCGCCGCGCACGGCGGGCTTCGGCGCCGAGGTCGCCGCGGAAATCGCTGAGCGTGCGCTTTACTCTCTGCTCGCCCCGATCAAGCGGGTCACCGGCTATGACGTGGTCGTGCCGCTCGCGAAGCTGGAGAAGCAATATATTCCAAGCGTGGACCGCATCGTCGACGGCGTTCGGCAAGTGATGGAGGCGTCATGAACATCTTTCGTCTTCCCGATCTCGGAGAGGGGTTGCAGGAGGCCGAACTCGTCGAATGGCGCGTCGCCGCCGGCGAGGACGTTAAAGTCGATCAGCCGCTCGTGGCGGTTGAAACCGCCAAGGCCGTCGTCGAAATCCCATCGCCGCAGGGAGGCCGCATCGAGCGGCTGTTCGCCTCCGCCGGAGACGTGATCCGCATCGGCGCGCCGCTGGTGGGTTTCGAGGGCGCGGGAGAAGACACAGGGTCAGTGGTCGGCGCCGTTCAGCAGGGGTCCGGGGTCGTCCGCGACCAGCCGATCTCAGTCGGCCATGTCGGCGGCGCGGTGCGGGCGACGCCTGCCGTAAGAGCGCTGGCGCGCAAGCTGAACGTCGATCTCGCCATGGTGACGCCCTCCGGCGCGGACGGGTTGATCACCACGCAGGACATCGAGCGCGTCGCGCGCATCCTCAGCGAGACGGAAGCCGCCGAGCCGCTGCGCGGCGTGCGCCGCGCCATGGCCCACAATATGGCGCAGGCGCAGGCGGAAGTGGCCGCTGCCACGATCGTCGACGACGCGGACATCCACGCGTGGGCGGCCGGGACAGATACAACCATCCGTCTGATCCGCGCGCTTGCTCAGGCCTGCAAGGCGGAGCCTGCGCTCAACGCCTGGTTCGAGCCTCATGCCTTCGCGCGTCGCGTGATGAAGAAGATCGATCTTGGCGTCGCCGTGGATCTGTCGGAAGAGGGCCTGTTCGTGCCTGTTCTGCGGGATGTCGGCAATCGCGACCCGCAGGACTTGCGCAAGGGTCTCGACCGCCTGCGGCAGGACGCGGCGGCGCGGCGAATCCCGCCCGAGGAGCTGCGCGGCGCGACCATTACGCTTTCGAATTTCGGCATGATCGCCGGGCGCTACGCCGCCCCCATCGTGCTGCCGCCTACGGTCGCGATCCTCGGCGCCGGCCGGATCAGAGACGAGGTGGTTGCTGTCGATGGCGCGCCAGCGGTGCATCGGATTTTGCCGCTGAGCCTGACTTTCGATCACCGCGTCGTCACCGGCGGCGAAGCAGGCCGTTTCCTTGGCGCCGTGATCGCCGATTTGACGCTCGCGTCCTAATCTATTCCGCGTCCGGCTGCGCCTCTGGACGCGCCTCGATAAAAGCCGGGTGCGTGGCGCAAGCCGCCTCCACCGCGACGATGCGCGGGCAATCGTCGAGTGATATGTCGAAGCGTCGCGCGTTGTAGACCTGCGGAACGAGGCAAATATCAGCGAGCGAAGGCGCTGCGCCAAAGGCGAAGGGGTCAGGCGCGATGAGCGCCTCGACCGCTGTCAGTCCCTGCGCAATCCATTGCCTGCGCCAAGCGGCGATCTGATCGTCCCTTGCGCCGAATTCCCCTTGCAGCGCCTCTATCACCCGCAGATTCGCGAGCGGATGAATCTCGCAGGCGATCGTCAACGCCACAGCCCGCGCCTGCGCCGCCAGGACGGGGTCTCTCGGCAAGAGCGGCGGCTCAGGCTTCAGCGCGTCGAGATAGTCGATGATCGCCAGCGACTGGGTAATGAGTCGACCATCATCAAGTTGAAGCGTCGGCACGATGCCCAGCGGGCTCTTCGCGCGATAGCCGGGATCACGCTGTTCGCCGTGCAAGAGATGGACGCGGCGGCGTTCCACGACGAGCCCTTTGAGCGCGATGGCGATCCGCACGCGATAGGCGGCCGACGATCGATAATAGTCGTAAAGGATCATGGGCCTTTAACCGGATCGGGAACGCAATATCTAAATAGCAGGTCAGCCAAAGCTGTATATAGGCCTGCTCATGGACTCGACGCTTGGCGGCGCGGCAACGCCCGCCGAAAACCCGATGGGAACAGACGGATTCGAATTTGTCGAATTCGCGCATCCCGATCCCGCGCAACTGGCCTCGCTGTTCGAGAAGATGGGCTTCGTCGCCGTCGCGCGTCATCGCTCTAAGGACGTGACGCTGTATCGGCAGGGAGAAGTGAATTATGTGCTGAACGCTGAGCCTCACAGCTTCGCCGCCGAATTCCAGAAGGCGCACGGCCCTTCGGTTTGCTGCATCGGCTTCCGCGTCGTCGACGCCGCAAAAGCGATGCGCCGCGCCGTTTCTCTGGGCGCAAAGCCTGTCGCCTTCGGCGTTGGCCCGATGGAGCTGAACATTCCCGCCATCGAGGGGGTCGGAGGTTCGCTCATCTATCTTGTCGACCGTTATGGCGATCAGGGTTCGATCTGGGATATCGACTTCCGGTGGATCGGAGAGCGCGACCCTAATCCTCCTGGCGTAGGGCTGACCAATATCGACCATCTGACCCACAATGTTCGGCGCGGCCGCATGGACGCGCTCGCGGCGTGGTATGAGCGCATCTTCAATTTTCGTGAGATTCGATACTTCGACATCGAAGGCAAGATGACGGGCTTGCGCTCTCGCGCCATGACCAGCCCCTGCGGCAAAATTCGCATCCCGATCAATGAAAGCGCCGACGAAAAAAGCCAGATCGAGGAATTCTTGGACGCATACAGGGGTGAAGGGATTCAACACATCGCCTGCGCGTGCCGGGATATTTACGAGACCGTCGTCGCGATGCGCAACAATAGGCTCGATTTCATGCCGGCGCCGCCGGACGCCTATTATGACGCGCTGGAGCATCGGCTTCCTGGCCACGGAGAGCCGACGCAGCGTCTTAAGGAGCTCGGCATTCTGGTCGACGGCCTCACGACGGGCGCCCGACGTCTGCTGCTGCAGATTTTTTCCAAGACGGTCATTGGACCCATCTTCTTCGAATTCATTCAGCGCAAGGGTGATGAAGGCTTCGGCGAAGGAAATTTCCGGGCGCTATTTGAATCGATCGAAGAGGATCAGATCCGACGCGGCGTTTTGAATCGGGCGGCAGGTTAGGCATGTCGCCCACGCGCTATTTGCATGGCTTCGGCAATGAGTTCGAGAGCGAAGCTCTGCCCGGCGCGTTGCCGATGGGGCAGAACTCGCCGCAGCGGTGCCCTTACGGGCTTTACGCCGAACAATTGTCTGGCTCCGCATTCACCGCGCCGAACCCTCTCAACAAACGCTCCTGGCTTTACAGGATACGACCTTCCGTTCTTCACGTCCGCAATCCGAAGCATATCGAGCGGAGCCACTGGGAAACCGCGCCCTGCCGCGATGTTGACGCGCCGCTCGGGCAGCTGCGCTGGGGCGCGAGCGACGTCCCAGAAGACGCAGGCTCCTTCATCGAAGGAATGCGCACCATCGTGACGGCGGGCGATTGCAGCCTGAGAGTCGGCATGGCGGCGCATCTCTATCTCGCCGGCCAGTCGATGTCCGACGACTACTTCTACAACGCCGACGGCGAGTTGCTGATCGTCCCACAGTTCGGCGACCTACGCATCTTCACCGAGTTCGGCCTCATCGAGTGCTCTCCTGGTGAGATATGCGTCGTCCCGCGCGGCGTGAAATTTCGGGTTGAGCTCTCGGCCGGCCCGTCTCGCGGCTATGTCTGTGAAAACTACGGCGCGCCGTTTACATTGCCCTATCGCGGCGTGATCGGCGCGAATGGACTCGCCAATCCGCGCGACTTCTTTTCGCCGACCGCCGCGTTCGAAGACAAGGAAACGCCCTGCCGCCTCCGCGTCAAATGGGGCGGCCGCTTCTATCGCTGTGACCTCGATCATTCGCCGCTTGACGTCGTCGCCTGGCATGGGAATTACGCGCCCTATAAATATGATCTGCGAAAATTCTGTCCGGTCGGCGCCGTGCTGTTCGATCATCCCGATCCGTCGATATTTACGGTGCTGACCTCTCCTTCAGACGAAAGCGGCGTGGGCAACGTCGATTTCGCGATTTTCCCGCCGCGTTGGCAAGTCGCCGAACATACGTTCCGGCCTCCCTGGTATCATTTGAACATTATGAGCGAGTTCATGGGCTTGATTTACGGACGCTACGACGCGAAGCCGTCCGGCTTCGAGCCCGGCGGCATGTCGCTGCACAATGCGATGCTGCCGCATGGACCGGACGCCGAGGCTTTTGAGCAGGCCTCTCAGGCCGATCTTGGCCCGGTGAAGATCGACGACGCTCTCGCCTTTATGTTCGAGTCCCGACTGCCGCTCTATCCGACCTCTTTCGCCATGTCGCTTGACACCCTTCATCAAGATTACGCGGAGTGCTGGTCGGATTTGCGCCGCAACTTTACCGGCAATGGACCGTGAAGCTCGCATCCCTGAAGAGCCGACGGGACGGCGCTCTCATCCTCGTCTCGCGCGATCTCACGCGGGCTGTTGCGGCAGGCTTCATCGCGCCCACCCTGCAATCGGCGATCGAAGATTGGGACGCCGTCGCGCCGGAGCTGCGGGCGCTGGCGGCGCGGCTCGAATGCGGACTTCGAGAGAGCTTTCCCTTTCGCGAGCAGGATTGCGCCTCGCCGCTGCCGCGCGCCTATCAGTGGGCGGACGGTTCGGCATATGTCAATCATGTCGCGCTCGTTCGCAAGTCGCGCGGCGCCGAGATGCCGGAGAGTTTTTGGAGCGATCCGCTGATGTATCAGGGCGGCTCCGACGTCTTCCTTGGCCCGCGTGACGCCATTCCCTTGCTCGACGAAAAACACGATCTCGATCTCGAAGCCGAAGTTGCGGTTGTCACCGACGATGTTCCGATGGGCGTGACGCCAGAGGAGGCGCGCGATCACATCAGGCTCGTCATGCTGGTCAATGACGTGACCTTGCGCGGGCTGGTCCCTCCGGAGCTTTCAAAAGGCTTTGGTTTTTTTCAGTCAAAGCCAGCGTCCGCTTTTTCTCCAGTCGCCGTGACGCCTGACGAGCTTGGCGACGCTTGGGACGGCGAGCGGCTGTCGCTGCGGCTGCTGTCCTTCGTCAATGGCGCGCCGCTCGGCCGGCCGGACGCCGGAAAGGATATGACCTTCGACTTTCCGCGTCTCATCGCGCATGCGGCGCGCACGCGCGCGCTTAGCGCCGGAACGATCATCGGCTCCGGCACCATCTCCAACCGGGACGCCGACGGCGGGCCAGGTAGGCCGATTGCGCAGGGCGGAGACGGCTACTCCTGCATCGCCGAGCAGCGCGTGGTCGAGAAGCTCATTGAGGGCGCGCCGCGCACGCCATTTCTGACGACGGGCGATGTAGTGCGCATCGAGATGCGCGCCGCCGATGGGCGCTCGATCTTCGGCGCCATCGAGCAACAGGTGGCCGCTTCAGGGCCTCAGGGTTAACAGGACGATCGGTGAAGGGCTTCCTCATCCTGAGGAGCGTGCGCGGCACGCGTCTCGAAGGGCGAGGAAGCCCGTTTTCGCGAATTTTTTCCTTCACCCTCGTGCTTCGAGACGGCTCCTGCGGAGCCTCCTCAGCATGAGGGTGAGGAAAACAATTCTTCAACCCGATTACGCTTAGGATTAAGCGCTGCGCTTGGCGCGAAAATAATGGAGATCGCCGCGCGAGATGATGCGGTCTCCCGGAGCCAACTCATGCGCGGCGAAGTCGGAAACGTCGCGCAGGCGATCATAGATCGGATCAAAATCCTGATAACCGTCGGCGAGAAGCTTCTCGAAGCTTTCGATGACGAAATATGTCTGCTGGAAGTCGCTGATGATGTAATTCGTTCGCATGACGCGTTCGAGGTTGAAGGCGACGCGGTTTGGCGACGAGTCTTCCAGCGAAAAGATCGTCTCCGAAGGCGAGGACATGATTCCAGCGCCAAAAATGCGCAGCCCTTTCGGCGTCTCGATCAAACCGAATTCGATCGTGTACCAGTAAAGCCGCGCGAGATTGTGGAGCTGCCCGCGCGCGAGCGCCCGTCGGCCACCCTTGCCATAGGCTTCGAGAAAGCGCGCATACGTCGGATTGGCGAGGAGCGGCACATGCCCGAAGACGTCATGGAAAACGTCGGGCTCCTGCAGATATTCAAGCTCCGACTCCGGGCGAATGAATGCGCCGGCGGGAAAGCGCCGATTGGCGAGATGATCGAAGAAGGCGTCGTCAGGAATCAGCCCGGCCACCGGGACGACGCTCCAGCCGGTCATGGCCCCCAATCGGCGGCTAAGATCCGCGAAATCCGGGATGCCGGAGCGCGACAGTTCGAGCTGTTGCTTCGCCTCCAGGAATTCGTCGCAGGCTCGGCCGGGCAAGAGCTTCGCCTGGCGGGCGAACAGCCTGTTCCAGCGATCGTGTTCCTCGTCGCTGTAGGAGGCCCAGTTCTGATCTATCGTCCAGTCCGCCTGTCGCGGCGCCTGCGCGTATCGATTCTTGCTTTCGCTCGCGAGCTGCAGTCCCATCGCGGGTGTCCGTCGTGGAAGCCGTCTCTCTCCAACATATAGGCGCGCAGTCTCGTCTTGCGAGATGACAACGGCCGGACGCGCCTTAGATGAGCGAACATGGAAGAGCTTTCGCATTTTATCGGCGGACGCCGAGTCAAGGGAAGGTCGGGCCGTTTCACCGACGCCTATGAGCCGATGACGGGCGCGGCGATCTCGCGCGTGCCGCTCGCCAGCCGCGACGAGGTGCGGGAGGCGATCGCCGACGCCGCCGCGGCGCAGCGAGAATGGGCGGCGGTCAATCCGCAGCGCAGAGCCCGCGTGCTGATGAAATTCGTCGATCTCGTCGGGCGCGAGAAGGAGAGGCTTGCGGCGATTCTCGCGCGCGAGCACGGCAAGACGCTCGCCGATGCGCAGGGCGAGATCCAGCGCGGCGTCGAGGTCGCTGAATTTTGCATCGGCGTTCCGCATCTAATGAAGGGCGAATTTACCGATTCCGCGGCGGCCAGCCTCGACGTCTATTCGATGCGCCAGCCGCTCGGCGTCGTCGCCGGCATTACGCCATTCAATTTTCCGGTGATGATTCCGATGTGGAAATTCGCCCCGGCGATCGCCTGCGGCAATTCCTTCATTCTGAAGCCTTCCGAACGCGATCCCGGCGCGCCCTTGTTTCTGGCCGAACTGATGCTCGAAGCCGGCCTGCCGCCGGGCGTTCTCAATGTCGTCAACGGCGACAAGGAAACGGTCGACGCGCTGCTCGAAGACCCTGACGTCAAGGCCATCGGCTTCGTCGGTTCGACGCCGGTCGCCGAATATGTCTATGCGCACGGCGCCGCCCACGGAAAACGCGTGCAGTGTTTCGGCGGCGCGAAAAACCACATGGTGATCATGCCTGACGCCGACATGGATCAGGCGGTCGACGCCCTCATCGGCGCCGCCTATGGCTCCGGAGGCGAGCGGTGCATGGCGATCTCGGTGGCCGTGCCGGTCGGGGAAGAAACCGCCGACGCTCTGGTCGCCCGGCTCGAGCCGCGGGTTGAAAATCTGCGCGTCGGGCCTTCGACAGATCCTTCAGCGGATTTCGGCCCGCTGATCACGCGCGCGCATCTGGAGCGGGTCAAGGATTACGTCGCGATTGGCGTCGGGGAGGGCGCGAAACTCCGCGTCGACGGACGCGGCTTCAAAATGCAAGGCTATGAGAACGGCTTCTATATGGGCGGATGTCTGTTCGACGAGGTGCGCCCGGAGATGCGGATCTACAAGGAGGAAATCTTCGGCCCGGTGCTCTGCGTGGTGCGCGCGCGCAGCTTCGATGAGGCGCTGTTGCTGGCCAATGATCACGAATATGGCAATGGCGTCGCGATCTATACAAGCGACGGCGATGCGGCGCGCGAATTCGCCTCCCGCGTCGAAGTGGGCATGGTCGGCGTCAATGTGCCGATCCCAACGCCGCTGGCCTATTACACGTTTGGCGGCTGGAAGCGCTCGATGTTCGGCGATCTCAATCAGCACGGGCCGGACGCGATCCGCTTCTATACAAAGACGAAGACGGTAGCATCGCGCTGGCCGGGCGGCGTCCGGACCGGCGCGAGTTTCGTCATGCCGACCTTGTCCTAGCCATGACGCGCGCGGCTTTCATCGGTCTGGGCAACATGGGCCGTCCGATGGCGACGGCGCTGGCCCGCGCCGGGGTCGAGACGCGAGGCTTCGATCTCAACGTATCGCTCGTCGAAACTGCCGCTCGGGAGGGGGTCGTCGCGACGAATTCCCTGCGCGATGCGATCGAGGGCGCTGACGTTGCGATCACCATGCTGCAAAGCGGCGATCAGACGCTTGCCGTCTGGCGCGAAATCGCGCCGCTAGCGCGCGGCAAGCTTCTCATCGACTGCTCCACGATTGACGTCGAAAGCGCGCGCGCCGCGCATCGGCTGGCGCAGGAGAGCGGCGCGCTCTCGGTCGATGCGCCGGTGTCGGGCGGCGTCGCCGGCGCGAAAGCGGCGAGTCTGACCTTCATGTGCGGCGGCGAGCAGGAGGCGTTCGCGGCGGCGAAGCCGATCCTCGAACATATGGGCGCGCATGTGCTTCATTGCGGCGGCGCCGGTATGGGGCAGGCGGCGAAAATCTGCAACAATCTCATGCTCGGCGTCACGATGATCGCGACGGCCGAGGCTTTCGTGCTCGCGGAAAGGCTCGGCCTCTCGCACAGGGCGCTGTTCGACGCTGCGTCGATTTCCTCGGGCCAGTCCTGGTCGCTCACGACCTATTGTCCCGTGCCGGAGATGACCCCTGCGTCGCCGGCGAACAATGACTACAAACCCGGCTTCATGACCGCCCTGATGCTGAAAGATTTGCGACTCGCGCAGGAAGCCGCCGCGCAGGTTGGCGCGGCCTCTCAGCTCGGGGCCGCCGCGACGCAGCTCTATGCGCTCCATCAGTCTGCTGGCCAGGGCGGCGCCGATTTTTCGAGCATCATCAGACTGATTCGCGGCGAATAAAGCGATTTCGAACAATCTTGATGTTGAAACAAACACGACATAGCGTGCGCCGGCAGGCGCTTGCAACGATCAGCCGCACATTCTCTCCACGTCTTTATAGGAGGCGACACGTGTCGAATCATTTTACCGGCCTCAGTCTCGGTCCGCCGCTTGGCGATCAAAGGTTGGATCTCTGCGATCTCTACGCCTTCCAGTCTCCAAGCGATCCGACTCGGTCGGCGATCATCCTCAACGCCAATCCCGCTTGCGATGAATTTCATCCCGACGCCATCTACCGGCTGAATATCGATAATGACGGCGATTGCCTGACGGATATTGCGATCAGCTATGTGTTCTCGCCCAAAGAAAACGGCAGGCAGACCTTCGACGTTTACCTGGCGCGGGGCGCAGAGTCGCATTCTCCCGAACCTGTGGGCGAGAAGATCGTCTCCGGCGCGGAAGTCTCCTTCGGGCCCAAGCCGAACATCGTGCGGGCAGGCGATTTCACCTTCTTCACAGGCGTTCGTAGCGACGCGTTCTTTTTCGACTACGACGGCATTCTGGCCTTGTACGACACGTCCGGCGGCAGAAATTTCACTGCGCCGCATCTTGGCGGCAAGTCTCCCTGGACTGGAAAGGATTCAAACACCGAGGCCAATGTGCTTTCGACGGTCGTCGAAATGCCGACGAGCGCTCTTGGGGGCAATCCCGGGGTCAGAATCTGGGGACGGTGCAGCGTGCGCGAGGACGGCAAGCTGATTCATGCCGATCGCGCCGGCCATCCGTCGGTCAGCAGCTTTTTCAATACCGACGAAACGAAGGAAGAATATAACGCCAGCGAACCCGTCAACGACCGCGCGCGCTGGCTCGAGCTGTTCATCCATCTGATGGGCCATACCGGCGACTACACGAGGGACGACGCGATTACGGCGATCGACGAGCACGGCATTCTACCCGATATGCTGAGCTTCGATCCCACCAAGCCTGCGGGCTATCCCAATGGCCGCACCTTCGCCGACGATGTCATCAATTTCCGGTTGTCCTTTCTCTCGAAGGGCGACATCCCGCCGGATGGGCTGGAGCCGCATACCGACACTCTGAAAGAGTTCCCCTATCTCGGAACGCCGCACGCGAAGTAGATCGCAGGCGCAAAAAAACGGGCGCGCCGGCGGCGCGCCCGTTTTTGTCCGTTGCGTCGTCAAAGATTACCGGTGCGCGCGAGTTTTCTTCGGCTTGGCGGCCGGCGCGGGCGGCGGCGGCGGCGGGGTCACCGGCATATATTGCAGGCTGACATTGCCGATGCCGGCGGAAACATTGAGGCCGGTGCCAAGGGAGACGGAAACGGGCTGCAGCGAGATGGTCTTGTTCGAGCCGCCGACAAGGACCGCGCCGCCGGCGCCGGCGCCGACGGCGACCGACCCTTCCGCGCCCACATAGTCTCCGGCCAGCGCGCCGGGCGCCACGCTGTTGGTGGCCGCGAGAACCGTCCAAATCATCTGGCCCGGACCGCTGATGCCGATATTGGCGCCGACGTTGGTCAGTCTGCCGATGTAATGCTGGGGCGGGCTGCCTTTAGCGTCCGTGTATACGCAGTCGAGCGCCTGATTCTCCATAATGATCATGCCGACGCCGCCGGAAACATGGCAGAGAAGGGTGCCGACTTGCACCGACTGAGCCATGGCGGCGCTGGACGACAGTGCGATGAAAGATATCGCGCACATCGCGCGGCCGAGCGAGAAATGAGACATTATCGACTCCAATTGATGGGTGCGGAACTAAGCCGCGCGGCGGGACTTTAATGGCGAAAAACGCAAAAAGTAACCCCGCAAGGAAGTCCTTGGGCAGTCACAGGAACATTTGCGAACAGCGGATCGCGTCCGAGCCTAACGGAGCGCGGCTTCGCGCCGGAGCGATCCGGCGCCGAAATCTCGCGCTGAAATTATGTTCCTTGCGCGTCCGATGGCGGGGAGCGCGCGCAACGGCCCTGCTTGCTTTCAATTGTCCTGGGCCTACGTTTTTACCGAGAGGCGGCCGCTGCCAGCGGTAGCCCTACACGGAACGGCTCGCGACCTCGGATGTAAAGGCGGGAGCCGTTTCTTTGAAGCGTCTCCCGCTTAGCGAACAGTTCCCGCAGGCGCAATGTTCAGCCGCGGGTCGTCTTTCGGATCGTAATAGTCGATCTGCCAAGGACCGGTTGCGTTGATCTGGAGCACTGAGTCCTCATCGACGAAAACGTAATGCAGCACGCCGGCGGGCATTGAAATGAAGCTTCCCGCCGGGAGCTTTTCGACCGTGGCGCGGTCGGCCGCCTGCCCTCGACCGAAACTGAATGCGCCGGAGATGATCGTGACAAGCTCGGCCTTGGGATGCGCGTGTGGCGGGACGCGGTAGCCTTTGGGCGCCTTGATCCTGACGACGAAGTCGCCTTCTCGGCTGGGATCTCCGTACAGCACCGCCATTTCGGCGCCGCCCGGCAGCGAACTCGGCGCCGCCTCCCATTGCATGCTCTGCGGAAGAAATGCGCGATGCGCTTCGACTGCGCCGCCCTGAGCCGCTCCGCCGCAGGCGAGCGCGCCAGCGACAACGAATGCTATTCTTGCTTTCATGAGTCCCTCCCACCGCCGCGATCTGTCTTCTCGCACGACGCTAGGCTGCGTCGGCCCGCGGCCCCTTCAGGGCGAGAGATATAGGGCGAGAGCGCGTTGTCGCCAGGGACAGGCTATCCCCACCAGAAGATCGTCGCGACGATGACGTAAAGACCGACCAGCGCGGCCCCGTCGACGATGTCCGCCCGGCCGTCGACGGTGACCACTGTGACCACCAACACCGAAAGAAACAGCGCCGCCGCAAGAATCGGCGGAATGGCGAGCGTGAACGGCGCCGCGCCGCCCATCGCAAAGCTGACGAGCACCAGAATCGGAATCAGCGCGACGGCGACCTGAAGCGCCGAGTTCAAAATGACGCTGACCGCGAGGTCGGCCTTGCCCTGAGCCGCGAGCCGAACGCCCACGACATTTTCGACGGCGTTGCCGGCGATGGCGACGATGACGAGCCCGGAAAAGGCCTCGCTGATGCCCAAGATTTCAATCGCTGGACCGAGCGCGTCGACGAACCAGTCCGAGACGAAGGCGGCGGCGCCGCCACAGGCGGCGAGAACGGCGATCGCGGCGCCGAGCGACCATGCATGCACGCGCGCATGCGCTTCAGCCGGCAACGCACGCTGCCCCTGACTGAGCATCGCCTGGGTGAGCACAACGAAAACGAAAAGAAGCACGATCGCGCAGACGACGGCGAGCTCCTGCTCATGGGCGCCGCTCGGCAGGTGCAACTCCTGCGCGAGCGTCGGCAGCACCAACGCCGACACCGCCAGCAGAAGCAGCGTCGCGATCATCCGCGGCGTCTGACTTTCGAAGTGAAGAACGCCGCGCCTCCAGCCTCCGGCGATAAAAGCGAGGCCCAGGACAAGAAGCGCGTTCGACAGAATGGAGCCGATCAGCGAAGCCTGCACGACGGTCAGCAGCCCGGCCCTGAGCGCGAAGATGCAGACGAACAATTCGGGAAGATTGCCGACCGCCGACTGAACAATGCCCGTCGCCGCCGGCGAGAGGTGATTGCCAAGCTGATCGGTGGCTTCGCCAATCACATGCGCGACGCTCGCCAGGGCCAAAGCCGCGGCGATGAAATTGACGATTGGTCCGGCTTCGGCGAAATGCAGCGCCGCGGCGACTCCCACAAGTCCGGCGGCTGGAGCCATCGTCGCGAGGACTTTCCCGTAGCCGGCTGCGATCATTTGCTTTCCTCTATTTGGCGACGCGCGCCACAGTCGGTCCACGCTTGGCGCGGGCGCCAAACGTGAACGGCGATCCAGATCAATCTAAGAGATGCGCAGAGCGGTCAATCCGTCTTTCTCGGCCCTCGACCAAGACGCTTCTCCAAATCGACGATGCGTCTTGTGGTCTGCAAAACCGTGTCGGGATTGAGGCTGATCGAATCGATTCCCAAGCGCACGAGAAACTCGGCGATCTCTGGATAATCCGAGGGCGCCTGGCCGCAAATGCCGCTGTGCCGCCCGTTGCGCTTGGCCCCTTCGACCGCCAAACGAATGATCTCTTTCACGCCCTCGTCGCGTTCGTCGAAGTCGAAGGCGACGATTTCGGAGTCGCGGTCGACGCCGAGCGTCAGTTGCGTCAGATCGTTCGAGCCGATCGAAAAACCGTCGAAATGTTTGGAGAATTGATCGATAAGCATGACGTTGTTTGGAATTTCGCACATCACGTAGATCTCGAGCCCGTTCTTGCCGCGTTCGAGACCGAGTTCGCTCATCAGCGAGATGACCTTCTCCGCTTCTTCGATCCGGCGGCAGAAGGGAATCATCAGCTTGATGTTCGTCAGACCCATCTCGTCGCGCACGCGGATCATTGCGGCGCATTCGAGCGCGAAACCCTCCCGGTAAGCAGGGTGGGCATAGCGCGATGCGCCGCGAAAGCCAATCATCGGATTGGCTTCATGCATTTCGAAAACCTCGCCGCCGAGCAATGAGGCATATTCATTGCTCTTGAAGTCGGACATGCGCACGACGACAGGCTTTGGATAAAACGCCGCCGCGATCGTGCCGACGCCTTCGGACAGGCGCTTCACGAAGAATTCGCTGGGACTTGCATAATTTGCGGTCAGCCTCGCAATTTCGGCGCGCTCCCGATCTCCGAGCCGCTCCGGGTGAACGAGCGCCATGGGATGCGCCTTGATCGAGTCCGCAATGATGAACTCCATGCGCGCGAGGCCGACGCCGTCGTTCGGCAGCGCCGCAAGGCCGAAGGCGATATCGGGATTGCCGACGTTCATCATCACATGCGTGGCGGGCGTCGTCAGAGTCGACAGGTCGACGCGCTCCACCTCGAAGGCGATGGGCCCTTCGTAGACCTTTCCGGCGTCGCCCTCGGCGCAACTCACCGAGATCATGTCGCCGGTGCGAATGAGCCGCGTCGCGGCGTCCGTGCCGACGATCGCCGGAATGCCAAGTTCGCGCGCGACGATCGCCGCATGGCACGTGCGACCGCCGCGGTTCGTCACGATGGCCGCGGCCGATTTCATCACCGTTCCCCAATCGGGCGACGTCGTATCGGCGACGAGGATCTCGCCGGGAACGAATGTTGAAAGCTCGCTGGCGTGCTCGATCACGCGCGCCTTGCCGCTGGCGATCTTTGCGCCGACGGCGCGCCCTTCGACTTTCACCGCGCCGTGCTTCGTCACCTTATAGATTTCGGCGATGTTCCGGTCGCGGCGCGACGCGACGGTTTCGGGGCGGGCCTGAACGATGTAGAGCTGGCCGTCGAGACCATCCTTGGCCCATTCGATGTCCATGGGGCGGCGCGCGCCGGCTTTGGCGCTATAATGGTCCTCGATCTCGATCGCCTGGCCGGCGAGCGTCAGCGCCTCTTCGTCGGAGATGCAGAATTTCTCGCATTCCTTGGCGTCGGTGGGGATGTTGCGCGTCGTCGCCCGGCCCCGATCCGAAAAGACCATCCTGATTTTTTTTGCGCCCAGCGCGCGCTTCAAAATAGCGCGCTTGCCCTGCCGATAGGTGGGCTTGAAGACGTAAAATTCGTCGGGGTCGACCGCGCCCTGCACGACGTTTTCGCCAAGGCCGTAGGCGCCGGTGAGGAAGACAACGTCCTCAAATCCGCTTTCGGTGTCGATCGTGAAGATGACGCCGGACGCCGCCAAATCCGAGCGCACCATTTTCATTACGCCGACGGAGTTGAACACTTTGAAGTGATCGAATCCGTTGTCGATGCGATAGCGGATAGCGCGGTCGGTGAACAGGCTCGCAAAGCAGTGACGGATAGCGTCGAGAACGGCGGCGGGGCCGCGCACATTGAGATAGGTGTCATGTTGTCCGGCGAAACTCGCGCTCGGCAAATCTTCCGCCGTCGCCGACGAGCGCACCGCGACCGTCAAATCGGCTCCATATTCGTCGGTGAGGCGGGCTAGGGCGGTGCGGATTTCGGCCTCGACGTCCGGGGGCGTCTGCGCGCCATAAACGATGTCGCGGGCGCGCGCGGCGCGCTTGGCGAGATCATCGACGTCAGACGGGTCCAATCCCTCGAGCGCCTCTTTCAGCGCGGTCCAGACGCCCGCTGCATCGAGCGTGTAGCGATAGGCTTCGGCGGTGACGGCGAAGCCATTGGGCACCTGGATGCCCTTGGCCGTCAGCTCCCGGTACATTTCGCCAAGCGAGGCGTTCTTGCCGCCCACCAGCGGGACGTCGGCGATGTTCACCTCATTGAAAAAACGAATAAATTTCCCGGATGCCGAATGCGCCGGCTTTGTCTCTTTGGAAATGGTGGAGTCGGCCATTCTATTCATGACGAGCTCTTTTGGTAAGGGTGCGTGCGTGAGGTCCCTGGGCTATTGCGCCATAATTATTACAGCTGCGCGGTGATATTGAGCGCTTACACAGAATTTGTGTGAACAAGGCACGTTTTCAGTCGCATCGGCGCTCCTAGTAGCTTAAGCATTGGCCCTTGGAGGCCGATCTGTCCTAGGAAAACGCTTACCCCGCAGGTTATGGTTAAAACTTGACCTAATGGTCGAGATTTGGCCGGATTCTTGTCCATAATAGGAATCTGATTGGACGGCTGGCCCAACCCAGTTCGTGCGATGGCGGGAGGCGTAAATGGATTCGCTGGATCTGGATCAGGTGATGGACGAAATCATCCCGAGAGGGGACAACAGGCCGCTGGCGCCGCCGGCGCAGAACTTTCCTGTCCGTCAGCGGCCGCGCGCCACTGACGACGCCACGGCGGCGCTGGATCTCGTGTCCCAGGCCGCCGCGGCGATCAAGGAGCTCGAAAAGCAGTCCGCTCAGGCGGTGGCGCGCGCGCATAGCGCCGCTAATGCGGTAAGAGAGAAGCTGGAGCGCGCCGAAGACCGGGGCGATCGCGCCGAAGCTGCGCTGCGCAAATCCGAGTCGGAAGCCGCCGAGCTCTCCGCGGCCCTCATCCAGACGCGAAAAGATCTCGAAGGGGTGCAGTCGCAGCTCGCGGCGCGGCAGGCCGAACTTACGGCGATGGAGCAGCGGGCCATCGCCGCGGAGAAGCGCGCCAGTGAGGCCGACGCCTCAGTTCAAAGGATCGTCGATGCGATTCGGACGCAGCTGCCGGTCAAAGTCGCCGAACAGGCGAAGCCTGCGGCCTAGAGTCCAAAACTTGGACGCCCGAGGGTCGTGATCAGCGTAGGCCGATCCGGCCCGGTCTGGAATTTGACTCGTGCGCGCGCAAACCGATGGGCGGCGTCCCGCGCCTTGCGCAGCGCGTCAGCCCGGCATCCCCAGGGGCAGCCCCGCGCGCCACTCTTTACTCATTTGGGCGACTTCATCGCAACGTCTGGCAGGGAGCGATGAAGAAAGCTGCGAGAGTCGACCACAACACGCCGGCGCTCGACAGCAAGATCAGCAGCAACGTCGCACGCATCTGAAATTCCGCTGACAGGGCGGCGTCGCCGTCGCTCTCCACCACAGAGCGGCGCCAGCGGCGCGCCGCCCGCGCGAGGAAAACTAGAAGCGCTAGCGCGACGCCGCCCGCCGCGATCACGCTCGCCCGTATGATTTGCGGCTCGCTTGACCAGCCGAGCACGCACATCAGCGTGTGCCCGCCATAGACAAAAAGAAAATGCAGGCCCCAGACGATGGGACCGGCGAGCAGAAAGGCGATGATCGTCGTCAGAGACCAGCGAGGATGCTCAGCCTTGCCTGCACGCGACATCGTCTACTCCAGCATTCGCGGAAAGCCATAAATGAGCAGAAATCCGAGGAGCCCCTGCGCGGCTGTGTAGTAAGCCAGCAGCGCCGCGCTTTCGAATGATACGCGTCGCTGCGCATCGAGTTTCCCCGTGAAGAGACGCGCCAAGGCGAATCCGGTCATCACCGCGACAGTCGCCACGAGCTGACCTGTCAAGACGATCTCCAGATAGACCATGGCGCCGTAGGAGTTTTCCCCGGGTCGCAGGCCGGATCGCCATTGCGCATAGCCCGCTATCCCGACGCCGGCGATGAGGCACAGCGCGCCGGCGATCATCAGAAGCGCCGCTGCAAGGCCGACCGAACCGGGCTTTGGAAGCGCATGGTCCGCCATCCAGAACGCAAGAATGCTGAGAAGCATCAGCGATGCGCCGCTCGCCGCCCAGCGCAGGTCTGGAAGCGGCGAAGCGCCCGCGATGGGCCAAACCCCCGGGCTGACGGTCCAAAGATAGAGGTAGGAGAAGATGAAGGCGATGTAGAGAGAGCCGGCGACGAGGATCAGCACGATCATCGCCCACCAGGCATGTGACGAAGGTCCGGACATATAGGTGGGCAGACTGATCCCGCCGCCGATCGCGACGCGTCCGCGCGGCGGCGGGTCGAGCTGCCAGCACCAGACGAGCGTGGCGAAGATGGCTGCCGCGCCGCAGACAAGCGCGATCGCAACGGCCTTCACCGTCAGCAGCAGAAAGAAAGCGGCCGTGAAGACCGCGGAGAACAAATGCGCCCAGCCCGGTCCCGGCATTTCCAGGAGATATTCCGGTCTTGCCTCGATGGGCGAGGTGACGATCGTCTCGCGCCGTCCGGTGGCGGCGTTCGGCAGATAATAGGCGCCCGCGGCGACGTCTTCGGCGAGATTGGGCTGATCCCATAGAGGGTAGCGACTCGTGACGATCGGAACGCTGCGCATCGAATAGAGATCGCTCGGCAGCCACTCCAGCGTTCCGGCGTTCCAGGGATTGGTCTGCGTTCGCTGCGTCTCCCAGTCGCGCCGGAAGCGCACGAAAATATCGACGACGAACACCAGAACGCCAAGCGCGAGAATGAATGCGCCGATCGTCGATATCATATTGAGCGTGTCCCAGCCCATGGCGCTTGGATAGGTCCAAACCCGCCGCGGCATGCCGAGAAGACCAGAGATGTGCATGGGGAAAAAGGCGACGTTAAAGCCGATGAACATCAGCCAGAACACGTAGCGCCCAAGACGCTCCGAAAGCCGGTTCCGGCTGATCATCGGATCCCAGTAGTAGAAGGTCGCAAAGAGCGGAAACACCATGCCGCCGACGAGCACGTAATGGAAATGCGCGACGATGAAATAGCTGTCATGCGCCTGGAGATCGAACGGCACGACCGCCACCATCACGCCCGTCAGACCTCCGACCACGAAGATGAAAAGAAATCCGAGGATGAACAGCGACGGCGTAGAGAGTCTGAATCGATCGCGCGCCGCGGCGATCGTCGCGATCCAGGAGAAGACCTGAATGCCGGAAGGCACGGCGACCGCCATGCTCGCCGCCGAAAAGAAGCCGAGGCTTAGGGCCGGTATGCCGGTGCTGAACATGTGATGCACCCAAAGGCCGAAGCTGAAGAAGCCCGTGGCGATCAGCGCGACGACAATGAGCCGATAACCGACGAGCGGCCGTTGCGCCATCGTCGGCACGATCATCGAGACGAGACCGGCCGCCGGCAGGAAGATGATGTAGACCTCCGGGTGCCCGAAGAACCAGAAGAGATGCTGCCACAGCAACGGATCGCCGCTCTGGGCCGCATTGAAGAAGGGCCAGCCGAAGGACCGCTCGATCTCGAGCATCATCGTCGCGAGGATCACGGCGGGGAAGGCGAAGACGATCATCGCCGCAAAGACCAGCATCGACCAGCCAAAGAGCGGCATCTTGTCGAGCGTCATCCCCGGCGGCCGCGTGCGCAGCATCCCGACGATGATTTCAATCGCGCCAGCGATCGCAGATATCTCGATGAAGCCGATGCCGAGCAGCCAGAAATCGGCGTTGTCTCCCGGCGAGAACTTGGTCAGCGTCAGCGGCGGATACATGAACCAGCCGCCGCTCGGCGCGAGTCCATAGAAGATCGTCGAGAAGAACACGAGGCCGCCGATCACATAGGCCCAAACGGCGAAGGCGCTGAGCCTTGGAAAGGGCAGGTCGCGCGCGGCCAGCATCTGCGGCAGCAGGATGACGCTCAGCGCCTCCATCACAGGAACGGCGAAAAGGAACATCATCGTCGTGCCATGCACGGTAAAGATCTGGTTGTAGAGATCCTGTCCGATGAATTGGTTGTCGCCGTGCGAAAGTTGGACGCGCATGATCAGCGCCAGCACGCCCGCCAGCAAAAAGAACAGAAAGGCCGCGCCGATATAAATGACGCCAACGAGACTGTTGTTGATCTCGCTGATTTTTCGCCACCCCGGCGGATAGGCCCAGGCGCGCTCGAGCTCTTCAAGTTCGCCAGGCGGCCGCGGCGTTTCGTTTGGAAGGCTCTTGGGGTTGCTTTGGCGTTCAGGCATCGAGGCGGCGCCCTAGGCGCCGTCCGGACGATCGGAACGCGCCCGCAAGCGATCGTCCTCCAAAGCAAGCAGCCATCGGGATGCGATCCAAACGCCGGAGAGGACATAGCTTGCCGGGCAGGCCGCTAGCATCAGCAGACCGGCAAGGCGCTGATCCGCCAACATTGTCTCTGTGGTCGCTCCCCAACTCGCCGCGCTTGTGTCGAGAACGCGCGGCGCGAACACAAGAAGCACGCCGAGGAGGCAGGCGAGCTTTCCGGTGATCGCGAGCGCCGCGACGCCGCGCCAACGCGCGACTCCCGTATCGCCGAGAATCGCCAGCCAGAACAGCAGAGCGGCCGTCAGCAACGACGCGTGCATCAGGAGATGCGCGGTTGGATGCCGCTCGACATAGGCCGACGCCCCCGGCGCATGCCACGCATAGAGCAGGGCAAGCTGCGCCGCGGTGATGATCGCCAGCGCGCGACCGGTCGTAAGGACCGCAGCCGACGCAAACCTTATCGACAGCACAGCCAAAAAAGGCGCGAGCGCGCTCATGAGTATGATGTGCGTCGCCATGTGAGACGCGCGAGGTCCGAGGCCTGGACCCGCGTAAGCGACAAGCGCGACCGCGCAAGCGACGATGATCGCGACGGCGATTTTCGCTCGCGAATCTGAGAAGGCCTGGACGCTGGGAGCGACGTCAGCCGTCGATGCAATCGCCAATTTCGCTCTGCTCATCGCTTCGTTGGTGCGAGTTGCGGATAGGGAGCATATTGGCCAGCGCTCGGATCAATCCAGAGCTGGTGGCGTATTGAAACGTCTGCCTCGTCGCCTACTGTAGGCTTGGGGCAGCAAGCGGCTTTGACGTGGACAAATTTCAAATACTTCCCCATCTTGCGGCGCTGGCGGGCGCCTATGCGCTCGCTTTGCCGATCGGCTGGGATCGGGAGCGAGAAGAGCGCAGCGCAGGGCTCCGTACCTTTCCGCTCGTCGCTCTTGCCTCCTGCGGATTTGTCCAGGCCGCTGAGCAATACATGGCGAATTCGCCTGACGGCATGGCGAGAATCATCCAAGGCGTCATCACCGGAATTGGTTTCATCGGCGGCGGCGCCATTCTCAAGCAAGGCGCCATGGTTAAAGGAACGGCGACGGCGGCGAGCCTATGGGCCACGGGCGCTATAGGCGCCTCGGTTGGTCTCGGCAGCTACGACGTTGCGGTTGCGATCGCGATATTCACTTTTCTGACGCTCAGGGCGATCACGCCGCTCGAGAATACGCTCGTCGATGAGAGTTCCCGCGGCAAGGAAGATGAGAGTTCGTAGCGGGACCAGCTGCTGAGCGTCGCCTCACCGGAGGAATCCGAGATGGCCACTCGCCGCTCCGCCAGATGACGCGGTCGAGGCGCTGCTGATCCGCCCTCGACCTTGGAGGCGGTCCTCAGGCGACGAGGCAGGCGTTGCTCTGAAGGTGGCCGAGCACGCGATCGACGTGCTCGGCGGCGCAGGCGGCGACATCGGCCGGTTCGACCACTGTCTGACCGGCGCGCTGAAAGGTCACGCGGCCTGCATCCGCCGCGGCGATTGTCGCGGCGATCAAGCCGTCGCGGTCGTTGCTTCCGTCGAGCAGCGGCGTCACCACATGGGCGACGACATCGAGCCGAATCGTTTCGTGGCGCAGATTCGCGGAGTGCAACACGCCGGCGGCCGCGTCGGCCCGCAGCATCGGGCAGGCGACAGGCTTCGCTGAAAGCGAGCGCGCCATGCGGAAAGGCTCCGTCGAGGCGGTTGCGAGGCCGACAAGAACCATGCGCAGCAGCGCGTCGGCGATCCTGGAGCGCATCGCTTCGTCGACAGAAGCGCCGCGCACCTCCATCACTGTGACGAGTTCTTCGATCGAGCTCGAATCTGGCAGCCGCGCGATCAACGCCTCGATGGCCCTGCGAACGTCTACGTCCCGAGTCGAGAACCACGCGCCGGACCCCTCGGCAAAGATCGCCGCGCCGTCTTCTTCGCGCGCAAAGTCGAAATCCGACCGCGCCGTGAAATGCAGCCCCTCAATCGCATCCGGCATGATCCTGCGGACGCATTTGCCTTCCCGCTCTTTATGAATGAGCAGGGTCTGACGGAAGGTCCGGCCGGTGAAAATGTCCATGTGCTGTTCCAGCGACACCTGATTGTCGCCCGCCAGCGCGCGCAGCAGGGGCGCCGCGGCCGGATTCATGTTCTCTGGCATCATTGCCGAAAGCGCCGCCTCGCCGAGATAGGCGAGTCCGCGGCCCCCCGCGCTCGCCATGAACTCCGAGAAACTGCACGGTTCGTTGCAGTCTTCGAGAAACTCGTGTCCGATGTATGAGTCGTCGGCGTTTCTCAGACTATTCGCCTCGGCGCGGAAGATCCGTCCCCAGGTCGTCTCCGCCGGCGTGTTCTGCTCCAAGAAGGACAGCATTTCGCGGGCGCGGGCGACGCGCTCGCGCAGCGAGCCCTGCGATCCTACGTGCAGCCCCAGCGCATCCCGCAAGGTCTGTCGCAGCCGCCATCCGGGCTGAACATTGTAGCTGATGAAGGCGACGCCGTTTGGCGCGAGATTTTCCCGCGCGATCCGCAAAATGGCGTCGCGCACCTGCTCGGGCACCCAGCTGTAGACGCCGTGACATATAATATAGTCGAAGCCGCCGTCCTTGGATCGGAGGTCGGTCAGGCTTTGCCGACGCAGATTGAGGTTGGAGAGTCCGTGGACGGCGGCTCGCGCCTGGCCCTCCTCGATCTGCCGCTCAGAGAGGTCGACGCCTAAAAAATAAGCGTCGGGGTGACGGGCCGCGAGCGGAATGAGATTGCCCCCAGCCGCGCATCCGAGTTCGAGCACGCGGGCGCGGGAGAGGTCCGGCGCCGCGAGCTTGAAGATGCGTGCGACCGCGCCGAGCCGTGCTGGATGAGTCTGAGGAAAGGGATGCGAGACATAAGGAAGATCGTCATAGGAAGCGGCGTTGCGCGCAATGGCGGCCTGCACGGCCGTTCCGAAGTGAGTCGTCATAAGCAAGTTTCCGGAGCCCAAAGGAGATTCATTCTCCACTTGGCCCGGCGAATTTGCAATGTCGCGAGATTCGCGTCGCGATCGTCGGTCGAGAATCGGTTGTTAACCGTCTTCAAACGCAGGAGTCGCTCGTTAACGATATTCGAAGGAGGCAAGCCGCCCGTCAGGAGCCGACCTACGTAGTTCTACGAGGCCACATTCATGGTGCGGCGGGTTCAGCCGTTCACTTCAATGATTTGCGATTAGCTTGCGAGTTCGTTGAGCTTTTCTGCGCGCCTCCCGCACTGTCTCCTATTTATCACAGCTGCCCGAAATGTGGTCAAAGCAAGCGCCAAACAGGGCGTTCCTCGTTGACTGTGCATGCCCGTCTCAATTTTATTCGTCGAGACCACTTCTCCCGCGGCTCGGCAAATTCGCGGTTAGGTGCTCTTCGCAGTCCAAGGAATGGGAACTGACCTATGACCAAACTGTCTCAGAAACTCATCAAGCCCAAAAATGGTTCCATCGCACTCCGTCGCGCGTTGATGGGCGGCTCCGCCGCCGTGGCGATGGGCGTCGCTTTTGCTCCGACGTCGGCAAGCGCGTTGGAATGCGCCAATGGCATCGGCGGCACCCTTCCGCCTCTTATTGGGTTTACCGGATCTAACGACGGCGGCAGCACAGGAGGCACGGCCTGCGGCTTGGGCGCTTCGGTTAACGCCAGTGGCGGCACCGCGGTCGGCGGCAGCTTCCCGGGTTTCGGCGCTGGCCCGACTGTCAACGGCACGAACGGCATTGCTGTCGGCAACGGCAGCTTCTTCAATGGTCCCGTGGCTAATGGCGATACTGCGATCGCGATTGGTAGCGCCATCGGCAACGCTCCGAATGGTTTCGGCGCTAAGGCGAACGGTTCGGGCGCCGTAGCTATTGGCGGCGCTCAGTTTATCGGCGGCAAGGTTGTCAACAGCGGTGCGCAAACATTTAGCGATGGGTCGATTGCGATCGGAACCGGCTCCGAGGCAGGAAAGAACGGTACCGACGCCATCGCCATCGGCACCGGCGCAAAGGCGACGGATTCGGTCGCCATAGGCAAGGCTGCTCTTGCTTCCAACGGCGGCACCGCGGTTGGCGACGGTTCCACGGCGACGGGCAAGAACAACTCTGCCGCGTTCGGCACCAATGCGCAGTCCATCGCCAACGCCAGCACGGCGCTCGGCGCCGGCACCAAAGCCGCGGGAGACTTCTCCACGGCGATTGGCGGCTCGAACGCCCAGGCGCTCGGCCTCGAGGACGTCGCCATCGGCGCCAACACTACCGCGAACGGCACGTTCTCGACCGCCGTCGGCAACAACAACCAAGCGAACGGATTTACCTCAGCAGCTTTTGGCTCCGCGAACAACGCCACGAAAGCGTCGTCCACGGCGTTGGGCAGCTTTAACAACGCAACGGCTGTCAATTCTACCGCGGTCGGCACGGGAAATAATGCGGCAGGCGTCAATTCCTTCGCAGGAGGCACCGGAAGCTCCGCCACCGGTTTGAACGGCGTTGCCCTAGGTACTGGCGCCACGGCCGGCACGGGCGCTAACGCGATCGCGATCGGCACCGGCGCTGTGTCGCTTGGCTCTGTCGCGATCGGCGCGGGCGCCTTGGCGAATGACGGCGGCGTGGCGGTTGGCGACGGCGCCTCGGCGTTTGGACCCGGCGCCTCGAAGAACTCCGCGTTCGGCGCTGGCGCGCAGGCGGGCACGAAGTTGGCGCCGAGCATTCGTTCGACAGCGCTTGGCACCAATGCTAAGGCCAACCTTAGCAACACGTCGTCGGCAGTCGGCACCGACGCCGACGCCAGCCTGAGCGTTGGCTCCTCGGCCTTCGGCACGGGCGCGACGGCCGTCGCCAGCGCTGGTTCGTCAGCCTTCGGCACCGGTGCGAACGCCAACCTCAGCGCGGGTTCTTCAGCCCTGGGTTCGGGCGCGACCTCGGTCGGCAGCATTGGTTCGACGTCGATCGGCTTGAACGCCAACACCAACGGAACCGTGGGCTCGACCGCCATCGGCGCCAACTCAAGCGCCGCGGGCTTCAACGGTTCGACGGCTTTGGGCGCTGGCGCGACCAACACCGCCAACAACCAGATCATGCTCGGGACGGCGGCCAATACCTACCAAGCGCCTGGTATCACCTCAGCTGCGAGCCTGGCCTCGCAGGTGGGTGTGACCAAGTTCACCACCACGGATGCCCAGGGTCATCTCGCGACTTCGGCCTTCGGTCCGCAGGACATCGCCGGTCTTCAGGCCGGCGTCCTGGGCCTGTCGCAGAGCGTGTATGACCTCGGCCGATCGGTGCAGCGCGGTTACGAGGGCACGGCTGTCGCCGTCGCGCTCGGCGGCGCCAGCTACCTGCCGGACCACAAATGGTTCTCGGTCACCGGCAACTTCGGCACCTTCCGTGGTCAGTACGGCCTTGCCGCTCAGGCGCAAATGCGCGTGAACGACTGGATGGTGGTCAATGCCGGCATTGGCGCGGGTCTGAAATACGGCGGCGTCGCCGGTCGCGCCGGCGTGACCCTGGCCTGGTGATCATGATCGTGAAGATCAAGCACATAATGCTCGCGGCCCTTGTGGCCGCGAGTTTTTTTCCGACAATGGCTTCGGCGCAATCGCCTAAGCCGAGCCCAGCCAGGCCTGCGCAGGCGCCCAAGCCCGCCGATATCGACAAGAACGGGGTCTTGATTTTGATCCGTTCGACGCTGCTCGCGCTCGATCAGGCCAACAAAACCGGCAATTATACTGTTCTTCGCGATCTCAGCGCGCCCGGCTTTCAGACCAATACGGCCGCGCGCCTCGGCGAGATCTTTGCCTCTCAGAGAAAGGACAATCTCGATCTCTCTGGCGTGGCCGTGCTCGAGCCGCAGCTCAGCATGCTGCCGCAAATCGAAAGCGGAATGATGCACATGGCGGGATTTTTCCCCTCCGTGCCGACGCAAATCCGCTTCGAACTGCTCTATGCGCCGGTCCAAGGCCAGTGGAAGCTGTTCGGCCTTTCGGTTTCGCTGGGGTCGTCAGGGCCTACGGCGCCGAGCGACGCGCCAGCCCCGAGCGCCTCGGAACAGCCAAAAGGCGGGACAGGGCTTCGCCCCTCCGGGCAAAAGCCCTGATCGAGTTTTGGAAGGACGCCAGCAAAGCGCCGGGACGGTTCGCCGCCCCGGCTTTTCACTGAACTTAATAATTTGGCCAGCAGCGGCGGCCGTAGGGGCCGAGATGGAAGCCTGGCGGGCAGGCGCGACCGACGCCGTATCCGCCCCACTGTCCGCCCCAGCGGCAGCCGCCATAGGGACCGCGATGGCCGTAGGGCCCGCAACCGCCATAAACCTGCACGATCGGCGCGCCCGCCGTCTCACTTGGCGCGAGCGGCATGGCGGCGTAGGCCGGCGCGGCCATAGCGGCCGCGAAAACGAGCGCGAGACCCGTCCTCAATTTCATCTCCAATCTCCTCCTTAACGCGCGGCTGGCGCGCCGCGCCCTCAGAATATCATCGCGCGAACCGAAACTTGGCAATTGCAATCGGCGATCTAGGTTAGTGCTGGCGTTGCTATGTTCATATAATGTTCTTGCGCTGAGATTGCGCGCCAGCTAAGCTGTCGACGAGAATTTGCGCAAAAGAATTTTTTGGGAGCGCGCGATGGCGGTGAGGGTGGCGACGGTCGCGTTCGAAGGCGTCGAGGCCCGTCGCGTCGACGTGCAAGTGCAGATTTCGAGCGGCGCGGTCGTCTTCAACGTCGTCGGCCTCGCCGATAAGGCCGTCGCCGAGTCGCGCGAGCGGGTGCGCGCGGCGCTGATCGCTTCCGGCCTGGCGCTGCCGGCGAAAAGAATCACCGTCAATCTCGCCCCCGCCGACATGCCCAAAGAGGGAAGCCACTATGACGTGCCGATCGCGCTTGGGGTCATGGCGGCGATTGGAGCCATTCCGTCCGACGCGCTCGAAGGATTCGTCGTGCTTGGCGAACTCGCGCTTGACGGAACGCTAACGCCCACGGCGGGCGTCCTGCCGGCGGCGGTGGCCGCCAACGCCCGGGGCTTTGGACTGATCTGTCCGAGCGAATGCGGGCCGGAAGCTGCCTGGGCGTCGAGCGATATGGAGGTGATCGCGCCGCGCTCGCTCATCCAGCTCGTCAATCACATCAAGGGCGCGCAGGTTCTGGCCCGGCCTGAGCCGGCGGTGCGCAGGCTCGCCGCCGATCAGCCCGACCTTTCCGACATCAAGGGACAGGAGACCGCCAAGCGCGCGCTCGAAATCGCCGCCGCCGGCGGCCACAACCTTCTGATGAGCGGCCCTCCGGGCGCGGGAAAATCGATGCTCGCCGCGCGGCTGCCGTCGATCCTGCCGCCGTTGACCCCGCGCGAATTGCTCGAAGTCTCCATGGTCCATTCGGTGGCGGGGCAGATTGCCGGAGGCGAACTGACCGACCGGCGGCCATTTCGCGCGCCCCACCATTCCGCCTCGATGCCGGCGCTGGTCGGCGGCGGCTCCCATGCAAAGCCTGGCGAGATTTCGCTCGCCCACAACGGGGTTCTCTTTCTCGACGAATTGCCCGAGTTTCAACCGCAAGTGCTGGACAGCCTGCGTCAGCCGCTCGAGACCGGCGAGGTGGCGGTGTCGCGCGCCAATCATCGCGCCGTCTACCCAGCGCGCTTTCAGCTTGTCGCGGCGATGAATCCCTGCCGTTGCGGTCATGCGATGGATCCAGGCTACGCCTGCAAGCGCCAGCCCAATGAACGCTGCGTCGCGCAATATCAGGCGCGGCTTTCGGGACCGCTGCTCGACCGTTTCGATGTGCAGATCGAGGTGCCGGCGGTGACCGCCGCCGATCTCGTGTTGCCGCCGCCGTGCGAGGGTTCGCGGCAGGTCGCGGCGCGCGTCGCGCGCGCCCGCGAGATTCAGCGCGCCCGTTACGACGCTCTCTCATTGCCAAGGGTCGCCGCCAACGCCGCCGCGCCGGCGGCGGTGATCGAGCGCGCGGCGCGTCTCGACGCTGCGGGCACGGCGCTGATTCGGGACGCGTCGGAGCGCTTCGGCCTCACGGCGCGCGGGTTTCACAGAGTCTTGAAGCTTGCGCGCACCATCGCCGATCTCGACGGCGCTGAATCCGTCGGCCGACCGCATCTCGCGGAAGCGCTTACCTATCGCGCGGGACTTGCGTTCGGGCGCCTTGCGGCCTGATATGGGCGCATGTCCTTAAACCATATTGTTATTTTGGTCGCGGCGCAGCTCGTCATTTTGTTGCTGGCGGCGTCCATTTACATTGCCTTGCGCGGGCGTGGCCGCGAAAAGGTCGAGGCCGAACTCGAATCGCTGCGCGACGAAATTTGGGAGCTGCGCGCCGCCGCCGCCGCTCGCGACAGGGCGGAAGCCGCCAGTCTCGCCAAGTCGCGCTTTCTCGCAGCAGTCAGCCACGAATTTCGCACGCCGCTCAACGGCGTCATGGGGCTGGCGCAACTTCTCGCGATGACCAAGCTCACCGCCGAACAGGCGAGCTATGTCGAAGCGATCGGCGATTCGAGCCGTTCGCTCTCGCAGCTGATCGACGATATTCTGGACTTCTCCAAGATCGAAGCCGGCAAGTTCGAGCTGCGCCACGAAGCCTTTGCGCTCGCGCCCTTCGTCGAAAGCGTGGTCGAATTGCTGGCGCCGCGCGCGATGGCGAAAGGACTGGAGCTTGCCAGCGTCATCTCGCCTGATACGCCGGGCGAAATCGTGGGTGATCCGGCGCGACTTCGGCAGGTGCTCGTCAATCTCATCGGCAACGCGGTGAAATTCACCGAGCGGGGCGGCGTGGGCGTGCGCGTCGCGCGAGACGGCGCGCGGCTGCGCTTCGAGGTGCGCGACTCCGGGCCGGGCGTGCCCGAGGCGGCGCGCGAGGCGATCTTCGAGGAATTCGAACAGGCCGATCCTTCGGAGAACCACCCGCAGGCGGGCACAGGGCTCGGGCTCGCCATCTCTCGCCGTCTCGTCGCCAGGATGGGCGGCGCGCTGGCGCTCGTCAATTCAACGGACATGGGCGCGGTTTTCGCCTTCACGCTGCCGGCCCCGCCAATCAGCGAAGAGCCCGCGTCGGCGCCGCTTTCCGGGCTTAAAACGCTGATCGTTGCGCACAGCATCTTTGAAGCGCCCTATCTCGCGGAGAGCTTGCGTTTCGCCGGAGCCGAAGCGGAGATCGTCGCGGCGGAGAACGCGCCCTGCGCGCTGCATAGCGCGCGCGAAAAGCCCTTCGACGCCGTCATCGTCGATTGCGCGCTGGGCCCGCAAATGACCGCGCAGTTGGCGAAAGTCGCTCGCGGCGCGCAGGCGGGAAGACTGTTTCTGCTCTTCTCGCCGATCGAACGGCGCGCCTTCGGCGAGGACGCCTTGTGCGACTTCGACGGCTGGCTGGTGAAGCCGGTGCGGATCGCCTCGCTGATCGCCCGTCTGTCGCCAGAGAGCGCTAAGGCGCCGGCGCCCGAGCAGGGCGCGGCGACCCAAGCGCTCGCCGGGGTGAACGCCCTTGTCGCCGAAGACAATGATATCAACGCGCTTATTCTCATGCGTCACCTCGCCAAGCTTGGCGCGAGAGTGACTCGGGCGGAAAGCGGCGCGCTAGCGCTCGCGCGGGCGCGCGAAGCGATCGAGGGCGTGGGCGAGCCTTATGACGTGATCGTCATGGATCTTTTCATGCCGGATTTCGACGGACGCGAGGCGAGCCTCCGCATTCGTGAGGCCGAGGCGCGGGCAGGCGCGCCACGCACGCCCATATTGGTGCTTACGGCCAGCGCGCGCGAAGAAGACGAGCGCGCCGCCCGCGCCGCCGGAGTCGACGCTTTTCTCACCAAGCCGGTGGAGTTCACTTCGCTGGCGGCGACGATCGAAGAGCTGAGATTGGCGCCGCGTCGCAGCAGCGCTTCCTCTTAGAGCAGGTTCCCAAAAGGTTGACA
Source organism: Methylocystis rosea SV97 (assembly GCF_000372845.1). Classification (GTDB taxonomy): domain Bacteria; phylum Pseudomonadota; class Alphaproteobacteria; order Rhizobiales; family Beijerinckiaceae; genus Methylocystis; species Methylocystis rosea. Next base: position 3,345,554 of record NZ_KB889963.1, on the reverse strand, counting down.
GACTTTTTCGATGAGACCCTGCTCCAACATTTGCTTTAGAGCGATTCCTACCGATCACATGAGATGTGATCGGAAAGCGCTTTAGCCGCCCTGCGGCGCGATGACGCCGAACCGTCCCGATTGATAATCGGTGAAGGCCTGACGCAATTCGTCCTGCGTATTCATCACGAACGGACCTTGTTGCGCCACGGGCTCGTCAATCGGTTCGCCGCTCATGACGATCAGCTTCACGTCATTGTTGGCTTCAAAGGCGATGTCGCCGCCTTCCTCCTCGAATACGACAACATCCGTCCCGCGTGCGATCTTCTCGCCATTGACTTCGACCGTTCCTTCGAGAATGGCGACAAGCGCCGTATGGCCTTCCGGCAGCGTGAATCGAGCGCTCTTTCCCGCGTCGATCCGCACGTCCCAAAGATCGATCGGCGTCGCAGTTTGCGCCGGTCCGCGATGCCCGTCGAATTCGCCGGCGATGACGCGAACAAGCCCGGCGTCGCCGGGCAGATCGACGCGCGGAATGTCCTTGTCGAGGAGGGTCTGGTAGCGCGGCGGGCTCATCTTCTCGCGCGCCGGCAGATTGACCCAAAGCTGCACGACCTCGAACCGTCCGCCCGACTTGCCGAAGCTTTCGGAATGAAACTCCTCGTGAACGACGCCGGAAGCGGCGCGCATCCATTGCACGTCGCCGGGCCCGATAAGTCCGCCGGCGCCTGTCGAGTCGCGATGCGCGAGTTCGCCGTCGAGGACGATCGTCACCGTCTCGAAGCCGCGATGCGGATGGGCGCCGACGCCGCGGCGCTCGGGCGTCGGTGAAAAGTCAAACGGTCCCGCGTAGTCGAACAGCAGAAAGGGGCTCACCTGCGCGCCATGTTCGTGATGCGAAAACAGCGAGCGTACGGGAAAACCGTCGCCGACCCAGTGCATGGAAACCGGGGCGGGGTAAATGTCGATAATTCTTCTCATGATGAAGGCTCCTTGCGGCCTATGTGGGCGGCGTCTCGCAAAATGCAAATCGGCGGTTCTTGACGGATTGGACCGCAAAACCCACAAGTTCGGACGCGGCGACGACGCCGGCAGGCAAGGACGGTTAGATGGACTGGATCATCCTTTTTATCGGCAGCATCTGCGAAGTCGGCTGGCTCATCGGGATGAAATATGCACAAGGATTCACGCGGCTCTGGCCTTCGCTCATCATGGTATTTTTCATGGCGGCGAGCGTCGGATGCCTGGGCCTAGCAGTGAAGACAATTCCCGCCGGCACGGCCTATGCGGTGTGGACCGGCGCAAGCATCGCGGCGGCGACCTTGGTGGGCGTTTTCCTGTTCAACGAACCCACCACCGTGCTGCGGCTGGGATCAATTGGCCTCATTCTCTTGGGCATCATCGGCCTGCGGCTTGGCGGCGTGAACCTGAAATAGAAATCGCCCGGCGCTCCTTGCGAGAAGCGTCGGGCGAAAGAAGCGCGATTGTCTCAAAAATAGCTTTCAAGCGTTCCGCGCCGGCGCACATCCAGCGTCGCGCAATGGAACGCGCCGCCGAACGCCGCATAGTGCAGGAACGAGCAGGGGATCGGCTCGTAGCCCCATTTCTCCATCTGGCGCATCATATTGGTGTGATGCGGATCGACGATGACGCGCTTCTCGTCGATCATCAGAATGTTCATGCTGAGCCATTTGCCGCACATCGAGGTGATTGCGAGAATGCGGTCGTTGATCGGATCCGGCTCCGGCGCGACGAGAATGTCCCATTTCTTCAAAATGTCCGGCAACTCATCCGGATTGATATACTCCGGATTGATCAGCACGCGGCCCGGCCCCAGCGGCAGAATCGTCGTGTCGATATGCATTGGATTCGGGCAGCGGCTCTTGATCTCGTGAATCCGATAGCCCTCGCCAAGATGGCGGCGCAGCCAGTCGACGCCCATCGCATTGGTGACATTGGAGCGGGTGACGAAAAGATCGCGGCCGCAGCGGAAGAAATCGGCGGCGTCGAACACCGGCTCGAACTCGGTGAGAATGTAGCGGATCTCTTCGCCCTTCTCCGGCAATTTGAAGTTGGGATCGAACAGTTCGTCGGTGAGCTGCGGCTTGGGCGCCGAGGTCCAGCGCGCGCCGCGTCGGAAATAATCCTTGAGGATCTCCCGATAGGAGTGCGTTTCGAAATAGCGGCAGGGCCAGGCCATCGGGGTTTCGAGGATCTCGTCGCCGATCACCAGCATTGAGTCGCGCGGGCAAGAGTTGCAGAAGCCGCGCGACGACCAGTGCGGCGTCGAGAACTTCGCCTTGTGATTGACCGCGTCGGGCCGCGTCACCTTGACGCCGAGCGACTCGAGCAAAGCGATGAAACCGTCGAGCTCCTGCTGCGCCGGCTCGATCATGAATTTCGGAAAGCGGAACCCGGCGGCGAGCGACTGGGCGCGCGCGGCCATGCCGGGGATGTTGCAGGTGACGACCGGATGGTCGGAAGGGATCGTCGAGCCTTCGAGGCGACCGACGATGATCTCCTCCAGCGGATCCCACTCATTGTGGGAATTGACCGGACAGTCCGCGGCAATCGTGCGTCCTACAGATGCATGCACATTCATAATGCGCCCCGAATCGTTTCCAATTAGAGACATTTAGCGCCTTGCGCCTGTGCTTCAAACCCCGAGAAAAACGCCTTTATTTGTTGAGTTTAACGCTACGCCCCTAACGTCTTACTCTCTCTGTTCGGTTTAAACCAAAGTCGCGGTCGGACTATGTCGCCAAGAGGCGGGGCCGTCTACTCTTGGCGCTCTCAAGGCTTGTGCGGACTTGCCTTTCCCCCGGCGTTGGGCAATAAACCGCGCTCTACAGAACCGCCCGGCCAGTGATGGGCTGCCGTGGCGGTTCTTTCGCTCGCGCGAACACGCGTCGTTTGGACCAATTTCCTGCGGCGCAAACAACAGGGCCTAGCGCCCGGGAGAGCAAAATGCCCAAACTGAAGACGAAATCCGGCGCGAAAAAGCGCTTCAAGATCACCGGCACCGGGAAAGTGGTCTACGCCCAGCAGGGCAAGCGCCACGGGATGATCAAGCGGACGAACAAGCAGATCAGAAATCTGCGCGGCACGAACGTCTTGTTCAAGACTGACGGCGACAACGTGAAGAAATACTTCCTGCCGAACGGCTGATCCCAAAGAGCGCACTTTTTCCGCAAAGGAGTTTCGTCATGGCTCGCGTCAAACGCGGCGTCACATCGCACGCCAAGCACAAGAAGACCCTCAAGGCCGCCAAAGGTTTCTACGGCCGCCGCAAGAATACGATCCGCGCCGCCAAGGCCGCCGTCGACCGCTCGATGCAATATGCGACGCGCGACCGTAAGGCGAAAAAGCGGGTGTTCCGCGCGTTGTGGATTCAGCGGCTCAACGCCGCCGTGCGCGAGCACGGGCTGACCTATTCGCGGTTCATCGACGGGCTCGCCAAGGGCGGGATCGAAGTCGACCGCAAGGTTTTGTCGGATCTCGCCATCCACCAGCCCGAAGCCTTCGCGGCGATCGTGGCGCAGGCCAAATCGGCGTTGCCGCAGGCGGCTTAAGACTTATATCGGCGAACATATTCGAGCCTCCCGCAGCCGGCTGCGGGAGGCTTTTTGTTTTGGAATGTTTACTATTCTTGGCCGCCTGTTGCCGGGCGCTTTCATCTCGCCCGCCGATGAATTTTGGAGGCGTCCGCCGCCGGCCGATTTGGCTCTTGAGGCATCGGCGCGCTCTGCAATTCGGCTGGCGGTGTCGGCAGGGGCCATCGTGTTGGCCGATCCATGACGAACTGATTGATCGCGCAAATGAACGAACTGAACATGAAGCCGCCATGGCTCATGAGCACGTCGTCATAGGCGCGCATGTTCCAGAACGGGTCGTTAGCGCGCGTGATCGGGAGCAGTCCCGCAAGCCTGAAACCGTGAGTCATCTCGACCGCGGGATGACCGCCGCTGCCGCGAGGATTCGCAGGATCTGGGTCGAGCGGCGGGGCCAGTATCGCGCTCTCCCACTGAGTGCCATTCGTTTGCGCCCTTCGAGCCCGCGTCAGCCAGTCGTGGCTGACAGCGCAGTTTAGCGAGGGATCGGCGGGGATATCCTTGTAATCCGCCTGACTGGGCGGCGCCCAACGGATGCTGCGAATTTCATGCGTCGTGCCGAGCTGGCGGGCCGGCATGCGAAGAGTATCGACGAGATTCACCGACGATCGCGGCGGATCGAGATGGCCGATCGTGCGCGATGACTCGATATCCGTATTCTGGAAGGGAAGATCGCTCACGAATTCTCCAACCCTTTGCCAAAATCTCAGCGCTCGCTGATCTTGTCGGTTTTCGGGGAGGCTGAAGCTTTCGCAGGCTGCGCGCAAATCTCGTGCGACGCCAGCGATCATGGCGCCAAGGGGCCGCAGGTCGCCGCGAAAAAGCGGAAAAGCGAGATAGGTTGCGAGGTCAGATTTTATGCCGATTTTCTTTTTTCGATCGATATTCTCCACCGCTTGATCGAGCGCAAACGGCGTTCTCAGCGCCCCGCAGGCGCGCTCGTCGGGGTTCGGCGTCTCGTCATGGAAGATAAACTCCCCGGGTTTTTTTGCCTCTAGGAACTGCTTGTATCTCGAGCATATTTCGTCTGGCGAATTCACACCCTGACCGAGCAAACTCAGTTTGTGACGCATCGCTATGGCGCAGTCTCCGGGCCGGATCCCTCCTGGAGGCCAGGAATAGGCCGAGGTGACTGAAATCACGACAGGACTTTGATGAGCGGGAAAAAAGCGGTGGCCCGCCATGAGGTCGCCTTCGCCCTCGAAGAACGCGACTTTCTCCCAGACGGCGCGCTGAACATCAGTCCATTTGGAGGCTTCAGCCGCGGGGTTAATGAGAACCACGAGATCGCCGAGGGGGATAAAAATAGGCGTTGGCGCCCGGATGATTATGCACCGCCTTGATCAAATGGTCTTTCAAAGCCGTGGCCAGCATGTTGCCGCCGAGGCTATGACCGATCACGATCATCTTGTTTGGATTGTCGCGTTGCTTTGCCTTCGTCCCGGGCTGTTTGTTGAGAACCTGCTCGATTTTCCTCAGCGCCATAAGGGCGTGCGGCGCGATATATTCGCTGACGGGTTTGCGGTCGAAGAGGGTCAGCGTCGCGACGCCGGAAGCGAGCGAATCGCCCCAGGAATTGATCCAGTTCTTCCAGCACAAAGGCTTTTCGCTGGGCAGAACGCCGTTCGAGCAATTTGCGGCGTCGCCATCTAAGAGCGCGCCCACGCTATTGCCCATAGCGATAAAGGGAAGGTGCAGTCGCGTCTCGTTCAGGCGCGCGCCTCGCCAGCCGACGTACACCGCCGTCACCTCGCGCCCGCAATGCTCGCTTTCGCCAGCGTTGCACCGGTCGCGAAGGTATCGCGCGACATGCGCCGCGTAAGCGCGAAGATCGGTGACATTGCCGTCCCCGATCGATGCGTCATGTCGCCAGCCATGAACGAAGACGATTACGTAATTGCTGTGCTTGACGGCATTCCCGAATTCGTCGGCGTGGGTGCGCTTTTCAACTGATCTAAGATGCGCGTTGAGCGCCTCAAGTTGTGTGATCGGCTTCCATGAGCTGCGTTCGATATAGCTCACGCGATCGGTCAATTCGTTCATGGTGAACAGCTGATGAGGGTCCTTGATCAGCTCGAACGGCTCGCCATCCTCCTTGAATTCCAGAAAGGCCAGCGTGTAGCCAAGCGCATTCGATCGATTGTTGTCATCAGCGCGAGGGACAGGAACTTCGTGACGCTGTATCGCGCATTGAAATCTCGTGTCCCAACGACCTGCCTCATCCTTGAGCGCCGCTTCATTTTCGGCGTTGCCATAGGCTGCGAGAATATTCCATGCCGGCGACGCGTAATTTCCGTTTTCGCCGATCCGCATGTTGCAATCGCGCGAGTCGGGATCAAGAACGCGATAGGGGTGGTCCTTCGGCGTGGAAATGGCCCAAGCGGTCACGAGAACCGTCAGAAAGGCCAAAAGCAAAAGACGCACGACAGTTATTGAGGCGCGCCAGACGAAGCGAGCGGCGCGACGCAGACCAGCGAGGAGCTTGAAAGAAAGCGAACGCAGCGAGGCGGTCGTAGATGCAAGACGGGCGCTCATCAAAGCCCCCTTATGGTCAGGTGACTGCAAACGTCCAAACAATATATGCTTTTCCTTCACGGCGTAAATTTTCGTGAATTTTTAGAGTTTGCCGACAACGCTGAAGACTGGGTCACTTGGAAGCTAGGACGAAGCATGGCCGACACATATGATCTCATCGTCATCGGCGGCGGGCCCGGCGGCTATGTCGCCGCGATCCGGGCCGCGCAATTGGGGCTCAAGACGGCGGTCGTCGAGCGCGAACATCTCGGCGGCATTTGTCTGAACTGGGGCTGCATCCCCACAAAAGCGCTGCTGCGCTCCGCCGAGGTCTATCGCCTCGCCAGCGAGGGCGAGCGGTTCGGCGTTTCGCCAGGCGCCCTGAGCGCCGACGTCGCGCGCATCGTCGCGCATTCGCGCGAGGCGGCGACGCGGCTCAATGGCGGCGTGGCGTTTCTGCTCAGGAAGAACAAGATCGACGTGATTTGGGGTGAGGCGACGCTTGCCGGAAAGGGCGAGGTGCGCGTCGCCGCGCCGACCAAGCCGCCCATGCCGCCGCAATCGCCTTCGCCGAAAACGAGGCTCGACCACGGCGTTTATCAGGCGAAAAACGTCATCATCGCGACCGGCGCGCGCCCGCGCGTTCTGCCGGGCCTCGAGCCCGACGGGCGACTCGTCTGGACCTATTTCGAGGCGATGAAACCGGAGCGCTTTCCGAAGTCGCTGCTCATCGTCGGCGCCGGCGCCATCGGCGTCGAATTCGCCTCTTTCTATCGGACGTTCGGCGTCGAGGTCATTCTCGTCGAAGCGTTGCCGCATATTCTTCCGAGCGAAGACGAAGAGATCGCCGCTCTGGCGTATCGATCGTTCAAGAAACAGGGCATCGACATTCGCGTCGCGACGACGGTGACGGGCGTCGAGAAGAAGGCCGACAGCCTCGTCGTCACGCTGAAACCTGCGGACGGCGAGATGGAGACGCTCGAAGTCGAGCGCGCGCTGTCGGCGATCGGCGTCGTCGCCAATGTCGAAAATCTCGGGCTGGAGGCGCTCGGCGTCGCCCTCGAGCGGGGCGTCATCAAGATCGACGGCTTCGGGCGCACCAATGTCGAAGGCGTTTACGCGATCGGCGATGTCGCCGGCGGCCCGATGCTTGCGCATAAGGCGGAGCATGAAGGGGTCACTTGCGTCGAGGCGATCGCCGGCTTGGACGCGCACGCGCTCGACAGATCGCGCATTCCAGGCTGCACCTATTGCCATCCGCAGGTCGCGTCCGTCGGCCTGACCGAGGCGAAGGCGAAAGAGCAGGGGCTTGACGTCAAGATCGGCCGCTTTCCCTATCTCGCCAATGGCAAGGCGATCGCGCTCGGCGAACTCGAAGGCGTCGTGAAGACCATCTTCGACGCCAAGAGCGGGCGGCTGCTCGGCGCGCATATCTTTGGGGTTGAAGCGACGGAATTGATTCAGGGCTTCGTCATCGCCATGAATCTTGAGACGACCGAAGAAGAGCTGATCCGCACGATCTTTCCGCATCCGACGCTGTCGGAAACGATGCATGAGAGCGTGCTCGCCGCCTTCGGCCGCGCGATTCACGTTTGATACGACGTTCGGTTGAGCCGTTCGTCTGGGCTGTCATTCCCGGCAGGCCGAAGGCCTGACCGGGAATCCAGAGCCGATCCAACAATGCTCGCTTTGCTCTGGATTCCCGATCGCGCAAAGCGCGCGTCGGGAATGACATCCGGAAAATTCAACGGAATGTTGCGAGGCCTGGCGCGCGCGCCGAGCGCGCCAAGCGCGGGTCGTCCCCAACGAAACTTCTGCACGCCGCCGTCCCAGCGCGTCAGCTCTGCAGCACATAGGTTCCCGGCGCGTCGCAGAGCGTTTCGGCCATCGCAGGCGGCGCGACCGGCGGACCGGATCGGGCGGCGAGCCAGGCGCTCCATGCCGGCCACCATGATCCTTCCCTGACAGCCGCGATCTTCACCCACTCTGCGGGGTCGGCGTAATGCTCGCCGTCCACGCGGTTCGTGAAGCGGTACTCGCCGCGCTTCTTCTCGGGCGCCGAGACGATGCCGGCGTTATGCCCGCCGCTGGTCAGCAGGAAGGTGATCTGGGCGTCGACGAGCAGGTGGATCTTATAAACCGAACGCCAGGGCGCGACGTGATCGCGCTCCGTGCCGACGGCGAAAATCGGCGCGCGAATTTCGCTGAGCGCGACGGCGCCGCCGTTGACGCGCAGCCGGCCTTCGGCGAGATCGTTGTTGAGGAAGAGCCTCCGAAGATATTCCGAATGCATCTTATAGGGCATGCGCGTGGCGTCGGCGTTCCAGGCCATCATGTCGGTCATCGGCTCGCGCTCGCCCATCAGATAGGATTTGAGCGCGTAGGACCAGACAAGATCATTGGAGCGCAAGAGCTGGAACGCGCCGGCCATCTCCTTGGAATCGAGAAAACCGTGCTCCCACATCAGATCTTCGAGAAAGTCGAGCTGGCTTTCATTGACGAAGAGCGTCAGTTCTCCGGCTTCGGTGAAATCGGTTTGCGCGGCGAGCAAGGTCACGCTCTTGAGGCGTTCGTCATTATCGCGCGCCATGGCCGCCGCGGCGATCGTGAGCAGCGTTCCGCCGAGGCAATAGCCGGCCGCATGTATCTTTCGGTCCGGCATGAGTCGCGAGATGACGTCGAGCGCGGCCATCACGCCGAGCCTGCGATAGGCTTCCATATCGAGATCGCGATCTTCGGCGCTCGGATTGCGCCAGGAGATCATGAAGACGGTGAAGCCTTGCTCGGTCAAAAACCGCACGAGCGAATTATGCGGCGATAAATCGAGGATGTAATATTTCATGATCCAGGCGGGTGTGATGAGCACGGGCTCGGGCCGTACTGTCTCGGTTGCCGGCGCATATTGGATGAGCTCGATCAGCCGGTTGCGGTAGATCACCTTGCCGGGCGTGATCGCGACGTTCTGTCCAGGGACGAAGGCTTCGGCGCCGACAGGCCGCTTGCCGCCGGCGCGCCGCTCCATGTCTTCGAGAAAATTCTGCAGGCCATAGACGAGATTGACGCCGCCGGTCTCGAACGTTCGTTGCAGCGCTTCGGGATTCGTCAGCAGGAAATTCGACGGCGAGAACATGTCGAGCAATTGCCGCGAGGCGAATTCAACGACGTTTTCATGCTGCCTGGTGACGCCGCGGATGCCTGTCGTGGCGTTGTGCCACCACTGCTGATTGAGCAGAAAACCCTGATAGAGCAGCGCGTAGGGCCAGCTTCGCCAGGCTTCGCCCGAAAATCTCTTATCCTGCGGCAGCGGCTCGATGCAGGGCGTGGCGTTCGGCTGCAGCGCGCAACGCCCAGCGTAATTGGCGAATCGCCAAGTTTTGCGCATCGCCTTTTCGGCAAGCTGCATCTGCTTTCCCGGCGCTGACGCGAGATGCGCCGCCCAGTCCCAATAGGCGCTCGCCATCGAGGCGGGCGAAAGGCCGCCGGTCAGATGGGCGACGCTCGCATGAAGCGAACGGTCGATGACATTGCTCAGCGCTGCGTAGCCGTATGAATCACTGTCGGTGGCGCGTTCCGCCGCCAGAAAGGCGCTGGGCCACGCTTCAACGAAGGCTTTCGACGCAAGGCTAGGAAAGTCATGAACACGGGAGGAGTGGGGAAGGCTGGAAGATGTCTGCTCTGCGTGCGCAGGGTTCGGCTGCGCGGCATGGGGGTGCTCTGTCATCAACGTCCTTTAAGCCGAGGCGCTCGACTGGATTCTGATCTTATTTCAGAGAATGCTGCACCGCAACATTGTGATTCCCGGGCTTGGCCGGGGGGCGAGCGCTACCATGTCCCTGTGAAGGAACGCCGACCGCTTAGGAGACCCCTATGAGAGTTATCGCCGCCGCCGCCTTATTGACTCTCGTCTCGAGCGCCGCACTCGCCGCTCTCAAGCCCGGAGACGCCGCCCCCGACTTCAGTCTGGAGGCCGCGCAGGGCGGCAAGGAATTCTCCTTCTCGCTGCGTCAGGCGCTCGAGAAGGGTCCGGTCGTGCTGTATTTCTATCCGAAGTCGTTCACGAGCGTCTGCACGCTCGAGGCGCATGAATTCGCCGAAGCCATGGAGCAGTTCGCCGCCATGGGCGCCAGCGTGATCGGGGTGTCGAGCGATAAGATCGCCACGCAGCGCGAATTCTCGACGAAAGAGTGCCGGGACAAATTCCCGGTCGGCGCCGATCCGGGCTTCAAGGTGATCAACGCCTATGACGCCGGTTTCAAGGTTCCGGTCGCGGGAGCGATGTTCGCGAACCGCATCTCCTATGTCATCGCGCCAGACGGGAAGATTCTGTCAGCGGTCGAGGATTCGGGCGCGACGAAGCATATTGAGAATGCGCTCGCCGTCGTGCGGCGGTGGCGCGACGCGCAGCGGAAATAAGCTGCGAGCAAGGGGGCGATCGCCCGTAAAGCAATAGGTCAGCCGCCCGAGGCGCAAAGCGCCATCCCGCGGCGGGCTGTCCCTCACCCCCTCTTTGGGCGGATGCGGATGATCACGTCGCAGCCGACGATTTCCATCCCTTCCGGCGGCGCCGGCAGCCGCGTAAATTCGACAGAGCCATCGGCGGCGTCGAACATGCGGCCCGTCGCTTCATCCATGAAATGGTGGTGCGGCGAGGTGCGGGTGTGGAAATAAGTGCGGGGTCCCTGCACGGCGATCTCGCGCAACAGCCCGGCTCCGGCGAACTGGTTGAGCGTGTTGTAGACCGTGGAGAGAGACATTGTCAGACCGGCTTCGCGCGCTTCAGCGTGCAAAGCCTCGGCGCTCACATGCCGATCGCCATTGCCGAACAGCAGCCGGCTCAGAGCGAGCCGCTGAACGGTTGGACGCAGACCTGCGCCGCGCAGCCGGGCTTTGATTTCCGAGACCTTCGTCGCGCTCTCGGGGGATTGATCGCGCAGTTTGATCGAACGGTCGAAACTCGTAGTTGAAGGTTGATGAGTCATTCTTCGCGACAGGCGAGCATCACTCGCTCCCTATTCATACATTAAGCTTTTTTCAGTAGAGGGCAGCGCCCGCCCCCTGTCAAACGAAATGGCGGAAGGTGTAATATTTCCAAAGAAGCAGCAAAGGACTGGCTAATGATGGGGCGCCTTGAGCCAATACTCTGTGCAGGGATTGATCGACGTCAGATGCTCGGCGCGTCGGTTTATGCAATCGCCGCTCTCTGGCTTGCCGGAGGTCGCGCCAAAGCCGACACGTTCGAGGCGTTTTTGCAGGGCCTGTGGCCGTCGGCGCAGGCCGCCGGCGTCTCGCGCGAAACCTTCGACGCGGCGATCGCGGGACTTGCGCCGGACCCCTCGGTCTCGGCGAAGCCGCGCGCGCAGTCCGAGTTCACCATCTCGATTCCCGCCTATCTCGCCGGCTCCGTGACGAATGGTCGCGTCGCGCGCGGCCAGGCGGTCGCCGCAGAACTCGCGGGGCCGCTCGGTCGGGCGCAGTCGCGCCACGGCGTTCCAAGCGAGATCGTCGTCGCCATTCTTGGCGTCGAAAGCAATTTCGGAACGGCGGCCGGCGGCTCTGACGCGCTGCGCGTCCTGGCGTCGCTCGCGTGGAAGGGGCATCGCGCCGAAACCTTCATCGAGGAATTCGTCGCCGCGCTCGTGATGCTGGAGAAGGGCTACGCGACGCGGGCGCAATTGCGCGGCTCCTGGGCCGGGGCCATGGGCCAACCGCAGTTCATGCCTTCGGCCTATCTCAAATATGCCGAAAGCGACGCGGGCGGCGGCGCGCCGGACATCTGGCGCTCGCGCGGCGACGCCGTGGCCTCCATCGCCAACTTCCTGGCGAAATCCGGATGGGTCGCCGGACTGCCCGCCGTCGTCGAAGTTCGACTGCCTGAAGGGTTCGACTACGGCGCCTTCGATCTCGACTTCGCCCGCTGGCGGCAACTCGGCGTGACGCGCGCCGATGGCGGCGCGCTTCCCAGCGGCGGCGCCGCCAGCCTTTATTTGCCGGCAGGCGCGAACGGCCCGGCCTTTCTGATCACCGACAATTTCGAAGTCATTCGGCAATACAATACGTCTGACGCTTATGCGATGTCGGTTGCGCTGCTCGCCGATCGCATCGCCGGGCGCGATATCCCGATCACGCCCTGGCCGAAGGTCGCGCCGCTGTCGACCGCCGACGTCAAGACGATGCAGCAGCTGTTGACGGAGCGCGGCTTTTATCGAGGGACGTTCGACGGCAAGCTCGGGCGCGCGAGCCGCAACGCCATCCACGCCTTTCAATTGAGCGCGGGCATACAGCCCGCCGACGGCTTTGCGACGAAAGATGTTCTGGCGCGGCTGCGCCGGTAAAGCCGCGCGATTCAGACGTCGAGATCGCGGTAAACGGAGACTTCCCTTTCGCGCGCGGTCCGCGCCGCATCGCCGGCGCGGAAGCCGCGCCAGACGTCGAACGCCATGACCAGCGTCGTGAACAGTCCGGAAATTTTCCCGACGATGAAGCTGAAGGGAAAAATAAGCCGGTCCGGCGGAAGAATGAATTGCGCGCCAAGAAAGATGAGCGCCGCGTTGACGAAATAGGCTGGCCGGAACAGCGATTTTTCTTCCCAGGCGCTTTGCGCATAGCTGCGTGAATTCTTCTTCACCGTGCGGTTATAGGCCGGATTGGGAAACATGCCCCAGAAGCGCCGTTTGGGCGGAAGCGCATTCGGCCCCGCGAGCAGCGCGCGATAGCTTTGACGCACCGAGGAATGCGCAAGCAGCGCGAGAATGATATTGGCGATCACAAACGCGAATTTGAGCTGGAGGAACGAGAACGACAGTTGCGCGGCGAGGTCGACGAAAAACAAATGGGTGAATGCGTTCAGCATGAAGGCGGAGCGATGAAAGCTCGCGCGGTTGATGTCCTGAACCTTCTCGTCGACGAAAGTCGCGCCCGCCTTGGTCTCGGCGAGCTCTTTGAGAGTCAGCCGATCATAGTCGTCGGTTTTGAACCGCTTCGCGATCTCGCCAATCATTTCGAGCGGCGGCCCGCGCTTGATCTTGAAGGTCGCTTTGTTGAGGAAAGTTGCGATACGCGCGAAAATATCTCGCGCCATGGCGTAACGCGACGTTACCGAACTGAGAAAATCGGGCTCTCCCGCCATTGCGCGCACCTAAGCTGATTCTTTCGCACTCATATTGTTATAAACGCAACTGGCGCTGGCGCCGACCCTGACCGCAGGTTGATCCTGTCCGGCCTCTTGCCATATTTAGGCTTATCCCGATCCTCGCGTCTTCGCTTGTCGGAGCCGCCCATTTTGGTCCCCGCCATGTTCAGCGCCCGTTCTTTCGCCCATTCGATCGCCGAAGCTCCCGCCGCGAAAACTGCGGAACGACTGCCGGAATGGAATCTCGCCGATCTTTATCCGGGCATCGATTCTCCCCAGGTCGCGTCCGATCTTGGCAAGGCCGCGCAGGAGGTTGCGCAATTCGGCAAGGATTATCGCGGCCGGCTAGAGTCGCTAGCTAAAGGCGCCGACGCCAGCGTCAAGCTTGGCGAGGCGGTCGCGCGATATGAAGCGCTGCAGGACTTGCTCGGGCGACTGATGTCCTTCGCCGGCCTGCTCTATAGCGGCGACACCACCGATCCCGCGCGCGCCAAATTCTATGGCGACGTGCAGGAGAAGGTCACCAACGCCTCGGCGCAGCTCCTGTTTTTTCAGCTTGAGCTCAATCGGATGGACGACGCCGCGCTGATGGCCGCGGCGAGCAAGGAGCCGCTCTCGCGCTGGAAGCCGTGGCTTGAAGACATCCGTAAGGAGAAGCCGTACGAACTCGATGACAAGCTGGAAGAGCTGTTCCACGAGAAATACATCTCCGGCGCGGCCGCTTGGAATCGTCTTTTTGACGACACCATCGCCGGGCTGCGCTTCAAGGTCGCAGGCGAGGAGCTTGCGATCGAGCCCGTGCTCAATTTGATGCAGGATTCGCGCGAAGAGACGCGTCGGGAAGCGGCGCAGGCGATCGGCGTGACGCTCAAAAACAATCTGCGCACCTTTTCGCTGATCACCAATACGTTGGCGAAGGACAAGGAAATCTCGGATCGCTGGCGCGGATTTCAGGACGTCGCCGATGCGCGCCATCTCTCCAATCGCGTCGAACGCGAGGTGGTCGAGGCGCTCGCGCAAGCGGTGGAGGCTGCGCATCCGCGCCTGTCGCATCGCTATTACAAGCTCAAGGCGAAATGGTTCGGCAAGGAAGCGCTCGACTATTGGGATCGCAGCGCGCCGCTGCCGTCGACGCCGGCCAAACGCTATTCCTGGCCGGAGGCGCGCGAGATCGTGCTCGAGGCTTACGACGGATTTGCGCCGCGCATGGCGGAGATCGCGGGGCGCTTCTTTGAGAAGAACTGGATCGACGCGCCGGTGCGGCCGGGCAAGGCGCCGGGCGCCTTTTCACATCCGACCGTGCCCTCCGCGCATCCCTATGTGCTGCTGAATTTTCAAGGGAAGACGCGCGACGTGATGACGCTCGCGCATGAACTCGGCCATGGCGTGCATCAGGTGCTTGCGGCGCGACAGGGCGCTCTGATGGCGCCGACCCCGCTGACTCTCGCGGAGACGGCGTCCGTCTTCGGCGAAATGCTCACGTTCCGCGCGCTCATCGCGCAGGCGTCGGATAAGGCGCAAAAGCGGGCGCTGCTCGCCTCCAAGGTGGAGGACATGCTCAATACCGTGGTGCGGCAGATGGCGTTCTACGCCTTCGAGCGAAAGGTGCATAACGCGCGACGCGAAGGCGAGCTGACAGCGGATCAGATCTGCGAATTATGGATGAGCGTGCAGGCCGAAAGCTTCGGCCCTTCAATCCGCCTGGGCCCCGGTTATGAGACCTTCTGGGCCTATATCCCGCATTTCATCCATTCGCCGTTCTACGTCTACGCCTATGCGTTCGGCGACTGCCTGGTGAATTCGCTCTACGGCGTTTATCAAAAGGCGCATGAAGGATTCGCCGAGCGCTATTTCGCTTTGCTCGAAGCAGGCGGCGCCAAGCCTTATGCCGAGCTTCTCAAGCCTTTCGGATTGGACGCGCGGGATCCGGCCTTCTGGAACATAGGCCTTGAAATGATCGAGGGTCTGATTGCGGAACTCGAGGCGATGGAGGACGCCTAATTGGCGCGATGACGACACGCGCGCCAAACAAAAAACGCCGGCGTTGAGCCGGCGTTTGTGTTGGAAGAAGCTGTTGTCAGCGCTTAATTCTGGCCGCCCCGGATCACGATCTTTTCGCCGTCGCAGGCAGCTTCGCCAATAAACACGTTGTGGGCGCCCTCGACGGGCTTGCCGGTCCATACGCAATTCTTCTTGGAATCGGAGCGGTCCACGAGTTTGAGCGTGTAAACGCCGCCGGTGAGTTCGCCTTCAAGCTTGTAGGTCAGCATGGAGCCGTTATCGAGCTGCATTTCGCTTTTGCCCGAAACCTTGTCGCCTTCCGTCGCGACAGTCCAGGTGCCCTGAGCGCGCTTGATGCCCGCCTTATTGGCTTCGGTCACATTCCACTGCGCGGCATAGGCCGAGGCGCTAAAGGCGGCGGCGGCAAGGGCCGTCGTCAAAGCAAGCTTGATCATTTGTTGTGCTCCCATAAAGTGTTGTGATGAGCAGCATATCGGCCGCAGTCCAACTGGGGCTCGTGAAATGCGGCTATCAAGCCTTTTTGCGTCCGTGCGCTGTGGCGCGCGAACGACGGCGGAACATCGCGTGATATCACGCGAGATGTCAATTTATTTTCGCCCGAACCAACGTTAAGCGCTCGATGTAAGGGACGTCAAATGTTCGAAGTAAAAAACTGGCATAGCGTGGACGACTACATCGGTGCGGCCCTGATTTCCAAAGAAGAAGCGCAGGAGGAAACGCTTGCGGCAAATGCGCGCGCTGGCCTGCCCGCGATCGACGTTTCGCCGCCGCAAGGCAAATTGCTGTATCTGCTCGCCTGCGCAATCGGCGCAAGACGCGTTCTCGAAATCGGGACGCTTGGAGGCTACTCGACGACCTGGCTGGCGCGGGCCGTGGGCGAGGGCGGCAAGGTCGTCACCTTCGAAGTCGATGCGCATCACGCGGAGGTCGCTCGCGCCAATGTTGCCCGCGAAGGCATGAGCGCGCGCGTCGATCTGCGCGTCGGCCCCGCGCTCGAAATGTTGCCGCTGCTTGAATCAGAGCGGGCGCAACCCTTCGATCTCGCCTTCATCGACGCCGACAAGCCCAGCAACGCCGCCTATTTCGATTATGCGCTGAAGCTGTCGCGTCCCGGCGCGCTGATCATCGTCGACAATGTCATTCGGGAGGGCGCCGTCGCCGACGCATCGGCCACGGACAGCGGCGCGCTGGGAGCACGCGCGCTGTTTGACGCCGTCGCCGCGGAAGGCCGGGTAGAAGCGACGGCGGTGCAAACCGTCGGCGCCAAGGGTTGGGATGGGTTTCTGATCGCGCGTGTCAGATAGGACGCCTCGTCGGCCGCCTTCAAACGCTGTCGTACGCCCGCTTGCCGCGCCGCTTGCGGGGCAATGGCGCGCCGTCGGCTCCGAACAGGGCGGCTTCGACCTGGTTGCCGCTGTCGTCATAACGCCAGGAGATGCGCGCCGCGCCAAGATCCTTGCGGATCGTTGGCTTACCTTCGGCGTTGAAGTAGGCCTCCTCGACCTGATTGCCCTTGGCGTCATAGAAGCGCGCCACCCTGGCTGCGCCAAGGCTTTTGCGCTTCATTGGCCGGCCGTCGGGATCGAAATAGGCCTCGACGACCTCCACCCGTCCGCGCGTCGGGGCCGGCGCGGCAATGGCTTCAGGCGCGACGCGGATATCGCCGTCGCTCGCCGCAGTCAGCTTCCCGTTCTGAGAGCAGCGCCGTTCTCCCGAGGCCGCGCTGCGCGCCCTCTTAGCGAGGCGCGGCGCCAATTGAGTTTTCTGTTCCATGATCCCAAATCGCTGCGCGGTCCGATGGCTCGTCGCAACCGCCAGTCTGAGAACTGAGCGGCGCGTGCTCTCTGCGATGCACGCTGACAAACGACGGATACGCTGGTCTGACTCTGCCCCGCCGCGGCGATGCCGGCAGTCGGGGCGTGACGCCGCATTGCTGCGGCAAGCGTCAGATCAGGACGGGAGGGGCGCGGGAGCCGAGCGGCGGTGTCGACGCCTCTGGAGGACGAGATGTCTCGTCAAAGGCCAGTCCGATCGTCGAATAGGACGCGGCCGGGGGCGTTTCGCCGATAAACGGCGAGACGGCGGTCGCGCCGCCGAGCGATGCGCAATGCACGACGCAACAGACGTCGCCGTGCCGCGCCGGACGTGCGGGCGTCGCCGGATCGCCGGAAAGCGGTCCGGAAGCCTTGCTAAAGCAGATCGTGTTGGCGAAAAGGCCCGAACCGCGTCCGCTGAACGAAACGCCGACGGCGAGCCCTTGCAAAACAAACAGATAGGCGACGAGCAGCGTGACTGCCGTCGAACCGTACTGCGATGTTTTGACTTCGCTGCGCGTGCTCATAGCCCGTCGAAGCTATTCACTGATCTTGTCAAGGTCAATGGCGCCGCCGCGCGCTGGCATGATTAAGGGTTCGGGCCGCCCAGAGCGCTTACTGATCCATGGAATCATGTGATCGGTAAGGAATCGCTCAAAATCAAAATGCTGGAGCAGGTTGTCATCGAAAAAGTCTGTCAACTTTTTCGGAACCTGCTCTAGTCAGGGGTTCCAGGGCCCCTCGGCTTCCGACGCGCGCTCGTAAGCCTTTTGCGCCTCGATGGCGTCGAATACAGCGCGGAGCGCTTCCCTGACGCCGGCGCGGCTCGCGGACGAAAGGAGCAGGGGCGCCGGATGGCGATCGTGCGTCTCAGGCCCGGCGGAGGCGATCGCCCGCTTCAGCCGCTCCCGCTGCTTCTTGAGATGTTCCGCGTCGACCGCATCGATCTTTGAAAGCGCGACGATTTCCGGCTTCTCGGCGAGACCGGCGCCATAGGCGGCGAGTTCGCCGCGGACGATCTTGTAATCCTTGCCCGCATGTTCGCCGGTCGCGTCGATGAGATGCAGCAGCGCCCGGCATCGCTCGACATGGCCGAGAAATCGGTCGCCGAGGCCGTGGCCCTCATGCGCGCCCTCGATCAGACCCGGAATGTCCGCCAGAACGAGTTCCCTGTCATCGCTGCGCACGACGCCGAGACCGGGATAAAGCGTCGTGAAGGGATAGTCGGCGATCTTGGGCTTCGCCGCCGTCACCGTCGCCAGGAATGTCGACTTGCCGGCGTTGGGCAGGCCGATCAGCCCCGCGTCGGCGATGAGTTTCAGCCGCAGGATGATGGTGCGCTCCTGGCCCTCGAGGCCCGGATTGGCGCGCCGCGGCGCTCGATTGGTCGAGGTAGTGAAATGCGCGTTGCCGAAGCCGCCATTGCCGCCTTTGCAAATGACGACGCGCTGCCCGACCTCCGTCATGTCGGCGATGAGGGTTTCCCCATCCTCCTCGAAGATCTGCGTTCCGACCGGCACTTTCAGCACGGCGTCGGCGCCGCGCCCGCCGGCGCGGTTCTTGCCCATGCCGTGGCCGCCGGTCTTGGCCTTGAAGTGCTGCTGGTAGCGGTAGTCAATCAGCGTGTTGAGCCCGGCGACGCATTCGGCGACGACGTCGCCGCCGCGTCCGCCGTCGCCGCCGTCCGGTCCGCCGAATTCAATGAACTTCTCGCGCCGAAAGGAGACGGAACCCGCGCCGCCGTCGCCGGAGCGGACAAAAACGCGGGCCTGGTCGAGGAATTTCATCTGCCGCTCACGGTGAGAAGAATCGCGGCCGGCGGGCGCCGAACAGCGTATGCGCTTCGCCGCGCTTTAATTCGAAGAGCTCCACTTCCATTTCGCCGCCGCGCGCGGGGGCCGGCCGCATGCCGCGGCCGATCATCCGAAAGCCCAGTTTCTCATGGACATGCAACGACGAGCGATTATCCGGCCGCGCCGCGGAGACGATCCGATCCAGCGACGTGATTCCGAAGGCGAGGTCGATGAGGGCCCTGGCCGCCTCGGTCGTATAGCCTTGCCCCCAGTAGGGCTTGCCGAGCCAATAGCCGAGCGTCGCCGAGCCGCGACGGTCCGCGCCATGCAGGCTCACAAGTCCGATCGGCTCGTTGGGCCGGTTCTTCGGGGTGATGACGAGATGGAGGCCGCCGCCGGCGCCGTTCTCCGCGCGCACCGATGCGATGAACGCGTCGGCGTCGTGCGGCGCATAAGGATGCGGGATGCTGGCGGTCATCAGCGCGACGTCGGGATCGCCGACGTGCTGGCGAATCTCGTCGGCGTCAGCCGCGCGCGGCCAACGCAGCCACAGTCGTTCAGTCTCCAGCCGAAAAACGTCGTCGCGGGTAATTTCGGGAAACATTCATTGCTCCAAGCGACATCGGAAATATTGGCCTAAGAGCCTGAAAGGAGAGCGCTCCCCACTGGCCCTTCACGGCGCTTCCGGACATCTCGCCTGAAACGTTCCCGCCTGAATTCGCGAGAGTGGTAGTCGAGACGACTGTCCGCCGGAAGGCCGGCGGCGGGTCGTCCCCTACCGCCTTACTCGGCTGCTGCGGCGGGCGCCGGCGCCACCGATACGCTAGCGCGTCCACCGCTGGACTTGAATTCGACGACTCCGTCGACGAGCGCAAAAAGCGTGTGGTCCTTGCCCATGCCGACGTTGCGGCCCGGGCGCCACTTCGTGCCGCGTTGGCGCACGATAATATTGCCGCCGATGACGGCTTCCCCGCCGAATTTCTTGACGCCGAGGCGCCGGCCGTCCGAATCGCGGCCGTTGCGCGACGAGCCGCCTGCCTTTTTGTGAGCCATGGTCTTGCTCCGATCTTCCTATGCGGCGACTGGGGCCGCTTTATTCCAAGTGTCGCGTTCCAAGTGTCGCGAGAGGGCGGTCAGCTCTCGATCGCGGTGATTCTCACAAGCGTCAGGTCCTGGCGATGACCGCGCTTGCGCTTTGAATTCTGCCGGCGGCGCTTTTTGAAGGCGATCGACTTGGCGCTGCGGGTCTGCTCGGCGATCTCGCCGGAGACTTTCGCGCCGGCGATCGTCGGGGCGCCGACCTTGGGGCTGTCGCCCCCCAGCATGAGCACTTCGTCGAAGGTGACGGCGTCGCCCGGCGCGCCGTCGAGCGCCATGACGGTGATCACGTCCCCAGCGGCGACGCTATATTGCTTGCCGCCGGTTTTGATGACTGCGAACATCTTTTTTTCCTGTGTTCGTCCCGACGCTGGCGTTTCCGCCGGCCGGCTTCTTGGCAGTTAGTGGCTTCGCCTCGAACTTGCGCCAGGCGCAAACGAAAAGCGCGGCGAAACCGCCGCGCCGAAGCGACGTTCATCTACCCTTCAAAGCCGGCGACTGTCAATATGTGGGGCGGTTGGGCATCTCAGTTTGAAATTTCAGCTTTGGGTAAAAACAGAAGCTTTTGCTGGCAGGGTTCTATTGCATCTGAGGCGTCGAATCTCATGTCGCGATCCAGATGACGTGCCGGGCGCCGCCACGTTGGCCGTTGGCGCGCACCTTGACTTCATCCACGCGGAACCCGGCTTTGCGGAGGCGCGACGTGAAATTCCGATCCGGCCCCGATGACCAGACGGCCAACACCCCATCAGGGCGCAGCGCCTTGCGGGCCGCCCTCAATCCCTCGATATCGTAAAGTCCGTCATTGGCTTGGCGAGTCAGGCCCTCGGGGCCGTTATCGACATCGAGAAGGATGGCGTCATAAGTGGAGCGGCCGGACCGGATCAGGCGCCCAACGTCCGCTTCCTCGATGCTGACGCGCGGATCCGTCAGGCTGGCGCCGAAGACTTCCGCCATCGGACCGCGCGCCCAGGCCACGACCGCCGGAACGAGTTCGGCGACAACGATCCGCGCTTTCGCGCCGAGGACAGTGAGCGCGGCGCGCAGAGTGAAGCCCATCCCCAGCCCGCCGATCAGAACGCACGGCTGTGGCCGCGCCTGAATTCTCTCGCAAGAGAGCGTGGCGAGCGCCTCCTCCGAGCCACTGAGGCGACTGTTCATCAGTTCGATATCGCCCAACATGATGGAGAATTCCGCGCCGCGACGCTTGAGGCGGAGTTCGCCCTCGCCGCCCGGTATCGGCGTTGTGTCGAGCAGGGTCCAGGGAATCACTGATAAGTCTCCGTCCGGTCGAAGCGCACGACTAAAAATCGGCTAAAAGCCGCCCGTCGAGAATGGTCCCTAAGGTCAAATCAAGCCATTCATCCGCACCTCGGCGGGGGGAAAGGCTGGAGCTCAAAGCTCTCACGAAAAATGGCGCAGCAGCGATAGGCCGGCGAGGAGGCCGGCCACCGCAAGGCCGACCGACGCCACGACATAAAATGCCGCCATCGCCAGTTCGCCGCGCTCGTAGAGCAAAACCGTCTCGAGCGAGAACGCCGAAAAGGTGGTGAAGCCGCCAAGGATCCCGGTCGTGAGGAACAGGCGCCAATTCTGGGACGCCTCGCCCTGGAAGGCGAAATAGCCGACGATGACGCCCATCAGGAACGAGCCAAGCACGTTCACGGTCAGCGTCCCGAACGGAAAACCAACGCCCATCAGTCGGGCAAGAAGAAGATTGACCCCGTGGCGCGCGGCGGCGGCCAGTCCCCCGCCAGCAAATACAATGAAGAAGCCCATGACGTCGTCCTTTCCAACGAGCGGACGACAAACATGCTGCGGCAGGCGGCGTTTCAGACGCGCTCCTCCCGCAGGACGCACGTCCTTGCGGCAGGAGCCATCAGCCTTCATCAGGCGGTTACCGGGAGCCCCATCCCGTGTGGGAGCCAGCATAGTCGAGCCGGCGCGAGCGATCAACCGGCCGCCGCCGTCAGGGCTTCGAACTCTGGTTAATTTCAGCTCACTCTCAGCCTTCATGCCCGGCCTTTTGCCGGGCATCCACGCGGTCAACCGCGATTCAGAGCCCTGCAGCCGCCGTCGCCCGAGGGGGAACGCTCGTCGGACATCGGCGTTATCCCACCGTTACGAAAGCATTTTTAGGAGAATTGCTATGAATTTACGCCTTGGCTTGCGCCTCTGCGCGCTCCTCTCTTCGACCCTGTTCGTGCTTTTCGTGGCGACGTCATCGCCGGCGGTCGCCGCCGGCGGGGTCGGCGCCAAATGCGGCGGCTTTGTCGGCCTTCACTGCGCGAAGGGCCTCTGGTGCGAGATGCGCCCCGGCTCCTGCCGCGTCGCCGACGCTTTTGGCCATTGCGCGGTCAGGCCGCACTTCTGTCCCCGCATTTTCAGGCCGGTTTGCGGGTGCGACGGCCGCACTTACGCCAACGACTGCGCGCGCCGCGCCGCGATGGTCAATAAGCGGCACAACGGCCGGTGCAGGGGCCATCACTGACCGCAAGCTGAAAACAACGTTAGCCGACGTCTGAATTCAGCGACCGGTGAAAGCAGCCGCCGTCGCAAAAGGCTGCAACGTGATTTTTAGGGAGGACGACGATATGACGAAATTACTTTGGAGATTAGCGAGCGCCCTGGCGCTCTCGCTCTTTGTTTCTGCGCCCGCCTCGGCCGCCAAGGTCGGCGAGATGTGCGCAGGCATCGCCGGCATTCAGTGCGACAAGGGCTTGTGGTGCGACCCCGAGCCGGGTCAATGCGGCGGAGCGGACATCGCCGGCAAGTGTGTGGAGGTTTCACAGATCTGCACCAAGGACTATCGTCCCGTCTGCGGTTGTGACGATAAAACCTACGGTAACGACTGCACGCGCATTGCCGCGAAGATCGCGAAAAAGTCCGACGGCGAGTGCCCAAAACCCTACAGGTGAGCCCTGGTGATGGCGCGGCGCAATTGGGCCGCGCCATTTCTTCGGCTAGTTGAAGCAGCCGCTCGCCTGCATCTGCGCGAACCAAATCGCGCAGGCCGCCTTGGCGTTCTCGTAACGACGACGGGGGGAGCCGCCGCCGTAACCGCCAAATCCGCCGTAGCCGCCATCGCCGTCATAGTCGCCGTCGTCGTCGCCGGGGTAGCCGCCTTGATAGCCACGGCGATAGCCTTGTCCGTATCCTTGGCCGTAGCCCGGACCGTAACCGCCATGCCCGCCGCGCCCGTACTGATGCTGGCGCATGCAGGTGTTGTAGTTTTGGGCGATCGCGAGGCACAGCGGCGCATTGGCCGCCTCGGCGATCGGCGTGAAGAGGATGCCGAGCGCGCAAGCCGCGCCGACGATAGAATAGTTCACGAGCCGCATGCGGCGTTTTCCTCGTTTGCGCCCCCCAGCGCTTTTGCCAAGGCATCTTCGCGCGCGCCGGCTGAAACCAAGCTGAACAGCTTCTCAGCGGGCCGCGATCACCAGCCGGCGATGCGTCGGCATGACGAATCGCCCGCGCCAAAGGCGTAATGATCGCCGCAGGCGAAGGCCGTCGGCGGTTCGCCGGTCTGCTCGAAAATATCGTAGCCCTGCTTCAGATTGCGCCAGAACTCGGTCCAGTGCTGATAATTGCCGCCCGCGCCGACGAAGGCGAGCCAGCTCCCGCCGGTTTCCCGAGCGATCGCCTGCTCCGTCAAGCGGAAGGGAAAAATATGCACCTGCACTTCGTGCTGGCCGGCGCGCATCGCCGCCTCGACGAAGGCGTAGATTTCCTCGATGCCGCGGTCGGTCATGGCGAAGCAGCCGACCGACTTGCACGCGCCATGCACCATGACGAGGCCGCCGGTCCGGCCGTTCTGGCGATCGAAGGCGTTCGGATAGCCGACGTTGAACGCGCGGTGATAATTCGAATGCGGATGCAGCTGCTTCGCCGACACGCTGTAGAAGCCTTCCGGCGACTGGTAATCGGCTTCCTTGAGCTTGGGACCGAGCCTGCCGGACCATTTGCAGATCGGATAGGTCTTGTAGAGCGAGAAGCGGGCGTTGCTCTTTCGAAGCCAAAGCTCGAGCTGCCCTTCCTGCTTGAAGATCCGCACGAAGACCTGATCGCCCATGCCGAAGCGGATCGGGGCCTCCTGCTGAAACGCGTCCTCGGGCGCAGCCCGCAACGTCGGCTCGACGGCGCGCGCCACCTGGGTCGGCGGCGCCGACTCCTGCGCCGTGGGCGTCGCCTCTACCGCGGCTCTCGCCGACGGCTCCTGCGGCCGGGCCGGCGGCAGCGGCGCTGTCGGCGCGGTCGCCGGGACCTCGGCGGGCGCGGGCGGGGTCGCCTCGGCGGTTTGCGGCGGCTCGGCAGGAGTTGCCGCCGTCTCTGCGAATTTGTCGGCAAGCTCGGCGAGATTGGCTGGTCGCGACGGGGGCAGCGGCGTGGGCTTTTCCACAATCTCCGGTCGCGCGGGCGGTGGCGGCGCGGGCGGGAAAGACACCGACCCTTCGACGCCGTCGCCGCCCTGCGGCAGCGCCGCGACCTCGCTGGGTTCTTGCGGCGGCGCCGCGGCGGCTGGCGGCGGAGCAGGGGGAAAAGCGCCGGGTTTCACCCGCAGGGCCATGCGCCGCAGGCCGGTCGGCAGCGCGCCGCTCCAGGCGCTGCGCGCGGCGTCGCTGCGGACGGGAGAGCTGCTCCCAACGTCGGGCATATAGCGGAGGGCCACGACTCCGCCGACGAGTGCGGCGAGGGCGAACGCCGCCAGCGCCAAATGGGTCCGTCGCGGCGTCATGCGCCTATGCAAGCCTCTCACGGAGATTCTGAACTTCGAGCCTGGGCTGAGCAAGAACACCCGGAAAAAGGCGCTTTAGTGGCCTGCGAAGGCGACGAGCGTGCGCACCGGCACGCCGAGCGCCTGGAGCCTTTTCACGCCGGCGAGGTCGGGCAGGTCGATGACGAAACAGGCGGCGACGACGTCGGCGCCGCCTTGGCGCAGGAGCTTCACCGCGCCCTCGGCGGTGCCGCCGGTGGCGATCAGATCGTCGATGAGAATCACCCGCTCGCCGGGGTTCACCGCGTCCTCATGCATCTCCATTTCGTCGACGCCATATTCGAGTTCATAGGAGACCGAGACGACGCGGTGCGGCAGCTTGCCCTTCTTGCGGATCGGGATGAAGCCGGCGGAAAGCTGATGCGCCACCGCGCCCCCTAGGATGAAGCCGCGCGCCTCCATGCCCGCGACCTTGTCGATCTTGCCGCCGCACCAGGGCTGCACGAGTTCGTCGACCGCCTTGCGAAACGCCTTGGCGTCGCCGAGCAGGGTGGTGATGTCGCGAAACAGGATTCCCTTCTTGGGATAATCGGGAATGGTGCGAATGGCGGCGGCAAGTGGCATGGAACGGCCTTGCGATCGGCGGCGAGTGTGGCCGCGTGGATGGATATGGCGAAACCGCCACGGCTCAGAGGAATACACGGATGGCGGGGGAGGGCGCAAATGGGGTGCTGGGGCAATCGGGTGAGCAATGATCTTGATCAGCTCGCGGGGAAATACCTCCCCCTTGCGGGGAGGTCGGCGGGCGCAGCTAAGTTTACGCAGCCTGCGTAAACTTGGCTGCGGGCCGACGGGTGGGGGTCATTCGTCTCTCTTGTGAGGAGTTTACCCCACCCGACCCCGCTTCGCGGGGCCACCCTCCCCGTAAAGGGGAGGGATTCGCCAACGCCTGGACTTCGTTGATCGCTCTGTGTGCGACGAGCGAGTAAACGGAGACGCGAAGAGAGACAAAACTGACTTGGAATTGGCTGTCTTTCGAGGCTCTATTGCAAGAGCTCTGCCTTTTGCGAGAGGCTTTTGGAGTGCTAGTAGCCCATGGCCCCTTTCAGGCCACTTCCACCGTTGCCGGGGACGGCTCAGTCCGGGACTTGGCGCATCACTAATGCCGATATGGCCGATGCAGACGGTCGACTTGCCATTTTTGCAATCGTTGTTCGTGAGCAGCAATCACTCAAACTTCTTGGAACGGGGTTCTATTTACAACCCAAGGGCGGATTCGCGACTGCGGCCCACGTCGCTATCGAGGCGCAACAGCACCTAGCCACAGCTCAGGATTCAGTGGGTATCGCGCACACCTTACCGAATGGAGAAACTCGATTTTTGCCGATATGGAAGTTCTTCGTTCATCGAACGGCTGACGTTGCTTTTGGCATCCCTCGCGCTGAATTCGTGGACGACACAACCGGTCAGGTGATCCGCACGAAAGTTCTTTCGCTAACCAACGTGCCCCCCGCTATTGGCGAAGCAGTTAGCACATGGGCCTATCCGTTGCATCGCTGCATTGAAGACGACCCCGCGGGTCGCATTTTACAACTGCAGCCGGACTTCTACGACGGCAGTTTGGAGGAGTTTTATGCGGAGCGTGGCCCCTCAGTGAAGCTATGTACGCCATACTATCGAACAAACATCCATCTACACGGGGGCGCGAGCGGGGGCCCGGTTTTTTTTGAGGGGCACGTGTTCGGCGTCGCTTCGTCCAGCTACGACGGTGCAAGAAACATCGCCTTTGTAACTCCAGCTTCCGCGCTGCTCGAAATCCGCGTTCCGAAAAGAATAGCCGAAGCAGATGGAGAGGAAACAACAACGCTGCGTGAATTCGCCATGGGTGGCCAGATCGCGATACGCTAGTCTCACGAAAAGTCCACGAAACAGACAGACCAAGCGAGCCCTGCAAAGTAAGTTCGGTTGCTCGTGACAGCTCCGCCGCCCCTCACTCCCCACGCACCCTCCCCATCACCGCATCCAGCTTCTTCAACAATTCCGGATCGCGCGCGTCGGGGGCGGTGACGATGGCGTTGTCGAGCGCGCGGTCTGAGCCGATCGGGCAGGGCTCGTGCTCGCGCGGAAAATCGGCCAGAACCCGCGCCAGCAATCGCGCGACGGTCGCCGAATTCTTCTGAACGACCGCGATCACCGAGGCGATGTCGACATTGTCGTGCTCGGGATGCCAGCAATCGAAATCCGTCACCATGGCGACGGTGGCGTAGGAGATTTCGGCCTCGCGCGCGAGCTTGGCTTCCGGCATCGCCGTCATGCCGATCACGTCATAGCCGGCGGCCTTGTAGGTGTGCGATTCGGCGTAGGACGAAAACTGCGGGCCTTCCATGCAGACGTAAGTTCCGCCGGCGACATGTTCGATGTTCTCGTCTTTCGCCGCGGCGCCGATGCGTGCGGACAGCAGCGGCGCGATCGGATGCGCCATCGACACATGCGCGACGCAGCCGTCGCCAAAGAAGGAGGATTGCCGCGCGAAGGTGCGATCGACGAATTGATCGATCAGCACGAAGAGACCGGGAAAAAGCTCCGATCTGAACGAGCCGCAGGCCGAGACTGAAATCAGATCGGTGACGCCGGCGCGCTTCATCGCGTCGATGTTCGCGCGATAGTTGATGGTCGAGGGCGAGAGCCGATGGCCGCGCCCGTGCCGCGGCAAAAAGACCGCCTGGGTCGCGCCGAGTTCGCCAAAGACGAGTTCGTCGGAAGGCTCACCCCAGGGCGTCGTGACCCGCTCGCGGCGGATGTTGGCGAGCCCCGGTAGATCATAAACGCCTGACCCGCCGATTATTCCGACGACCGCTTTGGTCATGAATATGTCTCCTCGATAGCTGTTGCTTGGCCGGGTTTTGGGCCGGCGCCAAAAATCGCGGCAATGTGACAGGGTTGCGCCCCCAAAATGCCTGTGTTAGGGGACGCTCGCCTTGGAGCTGGGGCGCAGCGGCCCTCGTTCCTTTTCCTACAGCATCCGTCGTTTGAGGCTAACCGCTTAATCGTCGCGACCGTGCAACTTGCACTGCGAGCGGCGTCTCCAAACGGCGTAGATTGACGAGCGAACCAAGTGGCTCAAGACGGGGATTCCTTATCGGGCGTTGCAGGTCGCTACGCCTCCGCACTCTATGATTTGGCGACGGAAAATCACGCCGCCGATGACGTCGCCGCGGCGCTCGATCGATTCAAGACTCTGCTGGACGGCAGCGCCGATCTCAAGCGCATGGTCAAAAGCCCGGTGTTCTCCGCCAAGGAGCAGCTCGACGCCCTCGAGCCCGTTCTCAACAAGGGCCAAATCTCCGGCATCGCCGCCAATTTCATCCGTCTCGTCGCCGCCAAGCGACGTCTCTTCGTCATCTCCGACATGATCGCCGCCTATCGCCGCCTGCACGACAAGGCGAAGGGCCTGGTGCGCGCCGATGTGACGATCGCGGCGGCGCTGAAGCCGGATCATGAAGCCGCGCTGCGCGAGACGCTCGCCGGCGTCACCGGCGGCAAGACCATCGATCTCAAGGTGACGACGGATCCGTCGATCATCGGCGGTCTGATCGTCAAAATCGGTTCACGCATGGTCGACGCCTCCGTGCGCACCAAGCTCAACTCAATCCGCACACGCATGAAAGAGGTCGGCTGATGGATATCCGCGCCGCAGAAATTTCCGCGATCCTCAAAAAGGAGATCGCCAACTTTGGCGCCGAGGCCGAGGTCACCGAGGTCGGCCAGGTTCTGTCCGTCGGCGACGGCATTGCGCGCGTCTACGGACTCGACAATGTGCAGGCCGGCGAGACCGTCGAATTCCAGGACGGCACCAAGGGCATGGCGCTCAATCTCGAAACCGACAATGTCGGCATCGTGATTTTCGGCGACGACCGCCACATCAAGGAAGGCCAGACGGTCAAGCGCACCGGCGCCATCGTCGAGGTTCCCGTCGGCAAGGAGCTGCTGGGCCGCGTCGTCGACGCGCTCGGCAATCCGATCGACGGCAAGGGGCCGATCAAGACGGCGCAGCGTTCGCGCGTCGACGTCAAGGCGCCGGGCATCATTCCGCGCAAATCCGTGCATGAGCCGATGGCGACGGGCCTGAAGGCCGTCGACGCGCTGATCCCGATCGGCCGCGGCCAGCGCGAACTGATCATCGGCGATCGCCAGACCGGCAAGACCGCCATCGCGCTCGACACGATCCTCAATCAGAAATCGCTGAACGACGGCGACGACGAGAAGTCGAAGCTCTACTGCGTCTATGTCGCCATCGGCCAGAAGCGCTCGACCGTGGCGCAATTCGTCAAGGTGCTCGAAGAGCGCGGCGCGCTCGAATATTCGATCATCGTCGCCGCGACGGCCTCCGATCCGGCGCCGATGCAGTTCCTCGCGCCCTTCTCCGGCTGCGCGATGGGCGAATATTTCCGCGACAACGGCATGCACGCCGTGATCATCTATGACGATCTGTCCAAGCAGGCCGTCGCCTACCGCCAGATGTCGCTGCTGCTGCGCCGTCCGCCGGGCCGCGAAGCCTATCCGGGCGACGTTTTCTATCTGCATTCGCGCCTGCTCGAGCGCGCCGCGAAGCTTTCCGACGATCGCGGGGCCGGATCGCTCACCGCGCTGCCGGTCATCGAGACGCAGGCCAACGACGTGTCGGCCTATATTCCGACGAACGTCATCTCGATCACCGACGGCCAGATCTTCCTTGAGACCGATCTCTTCTACCAGGGCATTCGTCCCGCGGTGAACGTCGGCCTCTCGGTCTCGCGCGTCGGCTCGTCGGCGCAGACCAAGGCGACCAAGAAGGTCGCCGGCAAGATCAAGGGCGAACTCGCGCAGTATCGCGAAATGGCCGCCTTCGCCCAGTTCGGCTCGGACCTCGACGCCGTGACGCAGCGTCTCCTGAATCGCGGCGCCCGCCTCACCGAACTCTTGAAGCAGCCGCAGTTCTCGCCCTTGAAGATGGAAGAGCAGACCTGCGTGATCTACGCCGGCGTCAACGGCTATCTCGATCCGCTGCCGGTCAATCGCGTCCGCGCCTTCGAAGACGGCTTGCTCGCGCTGCTGCGCTCGCAGCACAGCGACATTCTCGAGAGCATCCGCACGACGAAGGATCTCACCGACGAGACCGCGGCGAAACTCAAGAACGTCGTCGAGAGCTTCGCGAAGAGCTTCGCTTAACGCGCCCGGCCATATGGGCGTTGGTGAAACGAGACAGGCAAAAACGATATGCCCTCGCTAAAGGATCTTCGAAACCGCATCTCCTCCGTCAAGGCGACGCAGAAGATCACCAAGGCCATGCAGATGGTCGCCGCCGCGAAATTGCGCCGCGCCCAGTCGGCGGCGGAGGCGGCGCGTCCCTATGCCGAGCGCATGGAGTCGGTGCTCGCCAACCTCGCTTCCAGCGTGACAGCGGGCGGACCTCCGCTCTTGGCTGGCAATGGCAAGGATGACACGCATCTCCTCGTCGTCGCCACCGCCGAGCGCGGCCTGTGCGGCGCCTTCAATTCCTCCATCGTGCGTCTCGCCCGCGAGCACATCGTGCGGCTTCAGGATCAGGGCAAGACCGTCAAGATCCTCTGCGTCGGCAAGAAGGGTTTCGAGCAGCTCCGCCGCCAGTATGAGCGGAACATCATCGAGGTCATCGAGCTGCGCGGCGTCAAGCAGCTGGGCTTCGACACCGCCGATGAGATCGGCAAGAAGATCATCCGCATGTTCGAAGAGGGCGACTTCGACGTCGCGACGCTGTTCTTCTCGCGCTTCAAATCGGTGATCGCTCAAATTCCGACCGCGCAGCAGCTCATCCCGGCGCAAATTCCCTCGAACGAAAACGCGCCGCCCGTCGAAGGTCCGCAGGCGTCTTATGAATATGAACCGGGACAGGACGAAATTCTCTCGACGCTGCTGCCGCGCAACATCTCCGTGCAGGTGTTCCGCGCGCTGCTCGAAAACGCCGCCTCCGAACAAGGCGCCCGCATGAGCGCGATGGACAATGCGACGCGCAACGCCGGCGATATGATCAAGAAGCAGACGACGATCTACAACAGGTCGCGTCAGGCGATGATCACCAAGGAGCTCATCGAAATCATCTCGGGCGCCGAGGCGCTCTGAGGCATTTTAGGACGAGGACCAAACATGGCCGCCAATAAGCCCAGCGGGCGCATCACCCAAGTCATCGGCGCCGTCGTCGACGTGCAGTTCGACGGGAATTTGCCTGAGATTCTGAACGCGCTCGAGACGACGAACCAAGGCAATCGCCTCGTTCTCGAAGTCGCGCAGCATTTGGGCGAAAACTCCGTTCGCACCATCGCCATGGATTCGTCCGAAGGCCTGGTGCGCGGTCAGGAAGTCACCGACACCGGCGCGCCGATTTCGGTTCCGGTCGGCGACGAGACGCTTGGCCGCATCATCAACGTCATCGGCGAGCCGGTCGACGAGGCGGGTCCGATGCTGACGAAATCGCGCCGCGCGATTCATCAGCCGGCCCCTTCCTACGCCGAGCAGGCGACGGAAGCGCAGATTCTCGAGACCGGCATCAAGGTCGTCGATCTGCTCGCGCCTTACGCCAAGGGCGGCAAGATCGGCCTGTTCGGCGGCGCGGGCGTCGGCAAGACCGTGCTGATCATGGAGCTCATCAACAACATCGCCAAGGCGCATGGCGGCTATTCCGTCTTCGCCGGCGTCGGCGAGCGCACCCGCGAAGGCAACGACCTCTATCACGAGATGATCGAGGGCGGCGTCAATAAGAAGGGCGGCGGCGAAGGCTCGAAATGCGCGCTGGTCTACGGCCAGATGAACGAGCCGCCGGGCGCGCGCATGCGCGTCGCGCTGTCGGGCCTCACCGTCGCCGAAGATTTCCGCGACCGCGGCATGGACGTGCTGTTCTTCGTCGACAACATCTTCCGCTTCACCCAGGCGGGTTCGGAAGTCTCGGCGCTTCTCGGCCGCATCCCTTCGGCGGTGGGCTATCAGCCGACGCTCGCCACCGACATGGGCGCGTTGCAGGAACGCATCACCACGACGACCAAGGGCTCGATCACTTCGGTGCAGGCGATTTACGTCCCGGCCGACGATCTGACCGATCCGGCGCCCGCCACCTCCTTCGCGCATTTGGACGCCACGACCGTGCTGTCGCGTTCGATCGCCGAGAAGGGCATTTATCCGGCGGTCGATCCGCTCGATTCCACCTCGCGCATGCTGTCGCCGGCGATCGTCGGCGAGGAGCATTACGACGTCGCGCGTAAGGTGCAGTCGACGCTGCAGCGCTATAAGTCGCTGCAGGACATCATCGCCATTCTCGGCATGGACGAACTTTCCGAAGAGGACAAGCTCGTCGTCGCCCGCGCCCGCAAGATCGAGCGCTTCCTGTCGCAGCCCTTCCATGTCGCCGAAGTGTTCACCGGTTCGCCCGGCAAGCTCGTCGCGCTCGCCGACACGATCAAGGGTTTCAAGGGCCTCGTCGAAGGCGAATATGACCATCTCCCCGAGGCCGCCTTCTACATGGTCGGCTCGATCGAAGAGGCGGTCGAAAAGGCCGCGAAGCTCGCCAAGGAAGCGGCGTAACTTTTACAAAACGTCTGGCCGGACGTGCTCCGGCCAGGTCGCTGATCAGTTTTCGTAGATGGCCGGGTCAAGCCCGGCCATGACGGGCTGGACGCAAAGCGCCGTCGGAGAACATCATGGCCGCATTCCACTTCGAACTCGTCTCTCCCGAGAAGCATCTCTTCTCTGGTGAAGTCGAGTCGGTCGTCGCGCCCGGCGCCGACGGCCAGTTCACCGTGCTCAAAGATCATGCGCCGGTCATGACCACGCTGAAGGCCGGCGTGGTGACCGTTTCCGGCGGCGAAGGCAAGGTTGAGAAGCTTTTCGTGCGCGGGGGATTCGCCGACGTCAACGCGTCCGGCTTCACCATTCTCGCCGAACAGGCGATTCCTCTTGCTGAAATCGACGTCGCCAAAGTCGACGCGGACATTCGGAACGCGCGCGAGGACATCTCCGACGCCGAGTCGGACGAAGCGCGTCTCGCCGCTTCCGACAAGCTCGCGCAATTGCAGGAGCTGCGCGCGGCGATCGGCGGCTGATCAGACCGCGCAGGGAAAGCCACACATCCTCTCTACTGCGTTTGCGGAGCCTCTCCGCGTCATGCCCGCGCTTGTCGTGGGCATCCACGTGACGCCGTCCGGCGAGAGTCTCAACGTTTAAGCATGCTCTCGGCGTGGATGGCCGGGACAAGCCCGGCCATGACGGCTGAATGATTGCGCAACGACGTTAGAGCCTGCTTCCACGCAGAGTGTCCTTTCGTCGCCGTCCGCTTCCTCTCCACGTCATGCCCGCGCTTGTCGCGGGCATGCGCGCGGCGCTCTCACGCGGAACCGCTCAAACTTGGTGTGAACTATATCTCGTTCACGTCTTCCGACGCCGGCTCCTCGAGCTCCGCTTCGATCATGTCGCCGTGCCGCTCTGCTGGCGCGAGTTCGGACCGTGATTGCGCAATCTCGCGGATTGCCTCTCCAATCTCCGGATTGCGCTTGGTCAGCGTCTGCAGATCATAGGCGTCGAGGATGAGGAGTTTCGTTGGCGCGGTCGCCCGCACGTCGGCGGTGCGCGACGTTTTGTGCAGCACGGCGATCTCGCCGAAGAACTGCCCTTCGCCGAGCTTGACGTTCTCATGCGACAGTTCGACTTCGACCTCGCCCTCGGCGATGAAATACATCGAATGGGCGGGATCGCCCTTGCGCACGATCATTGCGCCCCGGGGGATGGACTGCGCCCGAAGATAGCGCATGATCTCGGCGATCCCGGCCGCATCGAGGCCGCGAAACAGCGGCACGCTGGCGACCATCGTCCAGGTGACGACGAATTCGCGGCGGTGAATTTCTTCGGCGAAGGCGGTGGCGAGAATGCCGACCGGCAGGCCCAGCAGCAGAAAGCCCGTCACCATGGCGAAGGAGGCGATGAGCTTGCCCGCCAGCGTGAGCGGGATGACTTCGCCATAGCCGACGGTCGTCACGGTTTCGATCGCCCACCACATGGCGTCCGGAATCGTTCCGAATTTTTCGGGTTGCGCCTCATGTTCGGCGATATGCATCGCGGTCGAATAGAAGAGAACCGCGCCAAACAGAATGATCAGCCAGGCGAGCAGCGCCTTGCGTTCGGCCTCGATCACCGCCAGCAAGGTACGGATGCCGGGAGAATAGCGCGCGAATTTGAAGAACCGCAGCAGGCGCAGCATCAAAAAGACGCGCAGATCCGCCGAGAAGTAGAAGGAGAGATAGAAGGGCAGGAAGGCGGCGAGGTCGATCAGCGCCCAGCCTGATCCGACGAAGGCGAGCCGCGCCGCCGTCGGCGAGCGGTGGGCATAGAGCGCATGTTCGGGCGCGCACCAGACGCGCAAGACATATTCGAGCGTGAAGGCGGCGACGGCGACATATTCAATGAGGTTGAAGAGGTCCGCATAGCTGTCGCTGTATTCCGGCACCGATTCGAAAATCACCGAAACCACCGACAGCAGGACGAGCCCAATCAGCCCGCGATGCACGACGCGCGCGAACCGGTCGTGGCTGCCGCCATCCAGGACGACGTGGACGCGTCGCCGCAACAAAGCCAGACCGCGCCGCCGGTCCGGCTCGTTCATGGCGCGTCCGCTTTTCCGCGCAACGCATCCTCGACGGAGGCGAGCGCCTGATCGATGGCGGCGGCGTTGGGGCCGCCCGCCTGCGCAAGGTCGGGGCGGCCGCCGCCGCCCTTGCCGCCGAGCATAACGCTCGCGACGCGCACGAAATCCACGGCGCTGTATTTCTCGGTGAGATCGTCGGTGACGCCGACGACAATGCCGGCCTTGCCGTCGGGCGAGGCGCTGGCGATCGCGACGACGCCCGAGCCGATCGCCTTCTTGGCGTCATCGACCATCGACTTCAAATCCTTGGCCTCGATGCCTTCGACCGCGCGCGCCAGCAGCTTGACGCCGCCGATGTCGCGCGGCTTCTCGGCGGCGCCGTCGACAGCGCCGCCGCCCATCGC
Organism: Methylocystis rosea SV97; assembly: GCF_000372845.1. Lineage (GTDB taxonomy): Bacteria > Pseudomonadota > Alphaproteobacteria > Rhizobiales > Beijerinckiaceae > Methylocystis > Methylocystis rosea. The sequence goes on along the minus strand of NZ_KB889963.1, from coordinate 3,310,830 downwards.
GAGCTTGCGTTTGGCGTCCGCGAGTTCGCGTTCAAGCCGCTTGCGTTCGTCGAGAAGCGCCGCAAGCCGCGCCGGCGCGTCTTCAACGGGGGCGCGCATCAGCGCCGCCATCTCGCGCAGCGCGCGCGACTGCGAGACAAGCTGGCTGCGCGCGCCCTCGGCGGTGCGCGCCTCGATGCGGCGCACGCCGGACGCGACCGCGCCCTCGCCGACGATGGCGACGAGGCCGATGTCGCCGGTGCGGGCGACATGCGTGCCGCCGCACAGCTCGACGGAGAAGGGATGCGCGGCGCCGGGACTCACCGGGCCCATCGAGACGACGCGCACTTCGTCGCCGTATTTCTCGCCAAAGAGCGCGCGCGCGCCGGAGCGGATGGCGTCGTCCTGGGCCATCACCCGCGTCTCGACGGGCGCATTGTCCTGAACGATCTCATTGGCGAGCGTCTCGACGCGCGCCAGCTCCTCATCGGTGAGCGGCTTGGGATGGGTGAAGTCGAAGCGCAGCCGATCGGGCGCAACGAGCGACCCCCTTTGCGCCACATGCTCGCCGAGCACCTGCCGCAGCGCCTCATGCAGAATATGCGTGGCCGAATGATTGGCGCGCGACTGGGTGCGGCGCTCGTGGTCGACGTCGAGCTCGAGCGCGAGGCCGGGCGCGATCTCGCCCTCTTCGACGACGCCCTCGTGAACGATGAGGTCGCCGAGCTTCTTGACGGTGTTCTCGACGCGAAAGCGCAGGCCGCGGGCGCGCATCACGCCGACATCGCCGACCTGTCCGCCCGACTCGCCGTAGAAGGGGGTCTGATTGAGGATCAGCGCCCCGTGCGCGCCCTCCTTCAGCGAAAAGGCCTCGCCACCGTCATGAATGATGGCGGTGACGACGCCCTCGCTTCTTTCGGTTTCGTAGCCGAGAAATTCGGTCGCGCCGAGGCGCTCCTTCAGCGCGAACCAGAGCGCTTCGGTCGCGGTTTCGCCGGAGCCGGCCCAGGCCTTGCGCGCGTCCGCCCGCTGGCGCTCCATCGCGGCGTTGAAGATTTCCTTGTCGACGCCGATGCCGCGCGGGCGCAGCGCGTCCTCGGTGAGATCGAGCGGGAAGCCGTAGGTGTCGTAGAGTTTGAACGCCGTTTCGCCGGAAAGCTTGTCGCCCTGGCCGAGCGCCGCCGTCTCCTCATCGAGGATCGCGAGGCCGCGCGCGAGCGTGGCGCGAAAGCGCGTCTCTTCGGAAAGCAGCGTATCGGCGATGAGCGACTGCGCGCGCACGAGCTCCGGATAGGCCTGGCCCATCTCGGCGACGAGCGTCGGCGCCAGCTTCCACATCAGCGGCTCTTTCGCGCCGAGGAGCTGCGCGTGCCGCATGGCGCGGCGCATGATCCGGCGCAGCACATAGCCGCGGCCTTCGTTCGAGGGCGTGACGCCGTCGGCGACGAGGAAGGAGGAGGCGCGCAGATGGTCGGCGATGACGCGATGGCTCGCGCCCTGCGGTCCGTCGACCGGCGCGCCAGTGTAATCGGCGACCGCGCCGGTCAGCGCGCGGAAGAGATCGATGTCGTAATTGGAGGTCACGCCCTGCATCAGCGCGGCGATGCGCTCCAATCCCATGCCGGTGTCGATCGAGGGGCGCGGCAGCGGCGCGCGTTGTCCCGGGGCGACCTGCTCATATTGCATGAAGACGAGGTTCCAGAACTCCAGGAATCGGTCGCCGTCCTCGTCCGGACTGCCGGGCGGACCGCCTTTGAGCGCCTCGCCCTGGTCGTAGAAGATCTCCGAGCAAGGGCCGCAGGGGCCGGTGTCGCCCATGCTCCAGAAATTGTCAGAACTGGCGATGCGGATGATGCGGCTGTCGTTGAAGCCGGCGATCTTTTTCCACAGATCATAGGCCTCGTCGTCGTCGTGATAGACGGTGACGAGCAGCCGATCGACGTTGAGCCCGAATTCGCGCGTGATGAGGTTCCAGGCAAGCTCGATCGCGCCTTCCTTGAAATAGTCGCCGAAGGAGAAATTGCCGAGCATCTCAAAGAAGGTGTGATGGCGCGCGGTGTAGCCGACATTGTCGAGGTCGTTATGCTTGCCGCCGGCGCGCACGCATTTTTGCGCCGAGGCGGCGCGCGCATAGGCGCGTTTCTCGACGCCGGTGAAGACGTTCTTGAATTGCACCATGCCGGCGTTGGTGAACATCAACGTCGGATCATTGTGTGGCACGAGCGACGATGAGGCGACTTTCTCGTGCCCCTTGTGCGCGAAATAGTCGAGGAAGGCGGTGCGGATCTGGTTGACGCCACTCATGCGGTCACGGCTCGCGAATGCGCTCCCGTCGCCGAAGCGGCTTCTGCGCCGATGCGGGAGACGCGTTTAAACAATAACCTGGAGCGGCTTTTCGTTTCAACGAAACAGGCGACGGCCCGAGGTTGCGGCGAAGGCTGCGGCAGGCGGCGCCGTCGCGCGCTTCGTCCTGCGCGATATGACAGTTTCGGGGGGAAACGGCAATGGCGAGGGGACCGCCAGGCCCCTTCGCCAGTTCCAAATCACCAGCGCGCGCAGCGCCTCAAGCCTTGGCGACTAAATGCGACGCGTGAGCCGGTTAGGCCTCGCCCGCCTCGTTATCGTCCGGCGCGTCAAGAATACGCTCGGCGATCAGCCCGGCGTTCTCGCGGATCGCCTGTTCGATGCGCTGCGCGGCCTCGGGATTTTGCTTCAAAAAGCTCTTGGCGTTCTCGCGGCCCTGGCCGAGCCTCTGGCTGTCGTAGGAGAACCAGGCGCCCGACTTCTCGACGACGCCCGCCTTGACGCCAAGATCGATCAATTCGCCGAATTTGGAGACGCCTTCGCCATACATGATGTCGAACTCGACCTGTTTGAACGGCGGCGCCACCTTGTTCTTGACCACTTTGACGCGGGTCTGGTTGCCCGTCGTCTCGTCGCGGTCCTTGATCGCGCCGATGCGGCGGATGTCGAGCCGCACCGAGGCGTAGAATTTCAGCGCATTGCCGCCGGTCGTCGTTTCGGGCGAACCGTACATCACGCCGATCTTCATGCGGATCTGATTGATGAAGATGACGAGCGTGTTGGAGCGGGCGATCGAGGCGGTGAGCTTGCGCAGCGCCTGGCTCATCAGCCGCGCCTGCAGGCCGGGCTGCACGTCGCCCATCTCGCCCTCGATTTCGGCGCGGGGCGTCAGCGCCGCCACCGAATCGACGACGAGCACGTCGACGGCGCCCGAGCGCACCAGCGTGTCGGTGATCTCTAACGCCTGCTCGCCGGTGTCGGGCTGCGAAATCAGGAGATCTTCGAGATTGACGCCGAGCTTGCGGGCGTAGATGGGGTCCAGCGCATGTTCCGCGTCGACGAAGGCGCAGACGCCGCCCAATTTCTGCGCCTCGGCGATGACATGCAGGGTGAGGGTGGTCTTGCCGGAGGATTCCGGCCCGTAAATTTCAACGACGCGGCCGCGCGGCAGGCCGCCGACGCCCAGCGCGATGTCGAGCCCCAGCGAGCCTGTCGAAATCGTCTCGATCTCGACGGCCTTCTGGTTCTTGCCAAGCCGCATGATCGAGCCTTTGCCGAAGGCGCGCTCAATCTGCGACAGAGCGGCGTCGAGCGCCTTGGTCTTGTCCACGGACGTCCCTTCCACGAGGCGGAGATTGGCTTGGCTCACGGCTGAAATTCCTTCTGACACGGTTGGCTAGGCGCGGCAATGCGGCTGCGAGGGGCGGGGCCAAACGCGCCAAGGCGAGAAGGGGACGGCGCGCTTGACCCTGACCTCCAGTGTGCATGATTTGTTCTTTTTGCCAAGTTCTTTTTTTGTTCGAATTGCACTTTGCAGGTAGGGACGAACAGATACTGTTTTGCGACTCCCAGGTTCGGAATAACGAGATGATCGAATTCCAGATTGCGCGTTGCTCGCAACGCTGGCAGTAGGTTTAGCGTGCCAATTGTTAGGCCGAGATCTAGTCTCATCGAAGCTTTGGGGAATCAAAGGTCCGCCATCGCAAGATCGTGTGCGTCGTTCGATGATGGGCATTTATGGGAAGCAGGACGCTTGGCGGCTTCGGTTTTCGTTATCGTCCACGACGCTTCGAAAAGGGATCAGTCGCTGCTCACTCGTATCGGTGTTCGGGGGTCAACGAGATTTTTATGTTCCAATAGGAAGACAAATCCACGAAATCTGGCCTCTGAACATTTATTGGCGTCCGTAATCACCACGAACAATGGCGCGCGATTTATTCCTCGTTTAGATTCGCTGCCAGAATGCCATCGCTGGCTGCAATTCCACGAATGGTGGGAGAAGGATGTTATAATTCGCATTGGATCGCAAAGCTTAACTCGGAAGCGCCTTGTATTTAATTTAAGAAATAAGGAAGGCGGCGCTCATTTCGACACTCGGATCGAAGACCCGAGCTACGTTGCTGTTCTAAATGAACCAATCTGGCGCTTTCAGGTCGGGGAGCGATCGGTCGAGCCGCTGCTTGGGGTTGAGCTAGTGTCGATGCGACAAATAGCTTGGGAACTAGATCGAAGTTTGGACAATTTGGGAGAGATCGTCTGAAAAGAATGAGGGTAAAGACGAGAATTAGCGGACATGCAACGCGCTATCCACCGCCCCCCAGGACGCTTCGAAGACAGATGCCGCGTGGCGCGGAGAAGGTTATTAGAAGCTCAAGTTAAACGTTATGCTCCTCGAACCCACCACCTACTCGCCCTCGCTTCCTCCCTTCCGCGAGCGGGCGCCGTGGCTCGGCGGCGATCTGCAGACGTTGCGCAACATCATCATCGGCGGACCGCCGGAGCTTGTCGGCGGCGAGCGGCTGCTGCTCGCCATGCCGGATGGCGACCGTCTCGCCGCGCGGCTCGATCGGCCGGCTGCGGAAACGAACGCGCCGCTCATCGTTCTGACGCATGGGCTCGCCGGCTCCGAATCCAGCCGGCATGGAATGGCCACGGCGCGCTATCTCGTGAGCCAAGGCTGGCCGGTGCTGCGCCTCAATCTGCGCGGCGCCGCGCCCTCGCGCGCCACCTCCGGCGGGCGCTACCACGCCGGCAAGACCGAGGATCTCGTCGCGGCGTTGCGCGGCCTGCCGGCGGCGCTCCTCAGTCGTGGCGTTGTGCTCATCGGCAATTCGCTCGGCGGCAATCTCGTGCTGAAATTTGTGGGCGAGGGCGGCCATCAGCTGCCGGTTCTCGCCGCCGTCGCCGTATCGACGCCGATCGACCTCGCCGCGTCCTGCGCCCGGCTGATGGCGCCGCGCAACTTCGTCTATCATCGCTACATGCTCGATGAGATGAAACGCGAAGCGCTGGCGCCGAGCGCCGCGCTCACCGCCGCGGAGCGCGCCGCGATCGCCGGCGCCCGCACGCTTTACGAATTCGACGATCGTTTCGTCGCGCCGCATTTCGGCTATCGGGGCGCGCCGGACTATTATGAATCCAACGCCGCGAAGAATTTCCTCGCCGGCGCGAGGCTGCCGACGCTGATCCTGCACGCGCTCGACGACCCCTGGGTGCCGGCAGAGAGTTACACAGCGATCGACTGGTCGACTCTGCCGATGATCGAGACGGCGCTGACGCAAGGCGGGGGACACATGGGCTTCCATGGCGTCGGCAGCCTGACACCCTGGCATGATCGCGCCGCGGCGCAGTGGCTGACGCAAAAGGGTCTCGGCCCGCAAGCCACCTTCGAGACGAAGTGAGGCCGCCGCAATGAATGCACGCCAGACGATGGTGTTCGGCGACAACGCCGGCGACTATCGCGCCTTTCGCCCGCATTATCCCGACGCGCTTTTCGCGTGGCTCGCAAGCGTCGCGAAACAGGATCGTCTCGCCTGGGATTGCGGCGCGGGGAGCGGGCAGGCGGCGCTCGGACTGTCGCGCCATTTCACGCGCGTGCTCGCGACGGATCCGGATCCCCGGCAGCTGGCGCTCGCGCCAAAGGAGCCCAACGTCGATTATCGTCTGGCGCGCGCGGAAGATGATCTCGGCCTGCGCGGCGAGGTCGATCTCATCGCCTGCGCCTGTTCGATCCACTGGTTCGACCTGCCGAAATTTTACGCAAACGCGCGGCGCGCCTTGCGCCCCGAGGGGATCATCGCGGCATGGACCTATGACTGGCCGGGAACGCAGGTCGAGCCGCTCGATTCGATCCTGCGCCGGCTGAAGGAGGATATTCTCGGCCCCTTTTGGGCGGAGAATTCGGCGCTCTATTTCAATCGCTACAAGACCCTGCCGTTCCCGTTCAAGGAGATCGATTGCCCGCTGTTTCAGACGCCCATCGCCCGATCGAAAAGCGAGTTCGTGAGCTTTCTCAAGACCTGGTCCGCGGTCGAGAAATACAGACTGCATTATGGCCGCGATCCGCTGGCGCTCGTCGATCGCGAGTTGGAGGAGGCCTGGCGCGCGCATCCTCCGGATCTGCCGTTATCCGTCCCGCTTTACATGCGCTGCGGCGTTAACACACCGTAAACTTAAGAATTGGCGAACGCTATCCTACGTGTCGCCCGCAGCTTTCCCTAATTTTGCCCGTTTCTTGGCGACGATGAAGAGTCGTCGCGTTGAGCCAATGCCGTATCTCCCAAGGGGATCATTCAGCAAAGGACAGCAATATGCTTGAGGCCGGCAAAATTTATAAAGTCACGACGCTTGTGAATTGCGAAGGCGCCTGGGACGAAGAGATCGATCTGTGGACCGTCACAGCGGTCGAAGGCACCTGCGCCAAGCTCAGTCATGAGAGCCGCGAAAACAGGATCGTCGACACGGCGTCGTGGAATTTCGTCAAAGCCGAAGCGGTCGAATAGGTTTCGATTCGTCAGCTGTCGGGGGACGGTGTCGTCCCCGCGACGAAGCATCGCCATCGCGCTTTGGCGGGCGCCGAAGCGCCGCTATTTGCACTTCATCAGCCGGGCGTCTTTCGTTAAGCCGGATTCGCTGCACAAGCCGAAGTGCCTGTCGGCGTCGTCGTTGTTCGGACAGCCGCCGCCGGATTGTTTGTCGTAAGCGGCGAAATAATAACTGTCGAAATTCTGCTGGCGCGTTTTCCACGTGCTGAAATAATCAATTTCCGACTCGATGTTCATGTCCTTCATGCCGGCGTTGTTTCCACAGCTCGGCCAGCCTTCCTCGGTGACGATGACCGGCTTCGTGGTTTTGCTCGCTAAGTCCGTAACAGTGGCCTGAATGTCGTTTGCGACGCTCCTGCCGTTGACCTTCTCGGGCGAGCCGCCCCAGAACGGATAGATATTCGCGCCGATGACGGGAACGTTCTGTAACACTTTTTGAGGATCGCTGGCGGCGAGGCGAGTCCAATCCGGCGCGCGTTGCGCCGTCGTCACCACAACCTTGTTGTTGGTCTTACTCCTGAGCGTGTTCATGTCGGCCACGATTCGCTGCTGCATCGCCGGCTGCGGATTCCCTTGCCAATCGAACATGTCTTCATTGCCGACGACGATCGCGACGACCGTTCCGGGGTAACGGAAATTAGCGTCGACGGCGGCGCTAATCTGCGACTGCGTCCAGTCGGGATGATCGGGAAATTCGAAAACGCCGAGCATCAGGCGCATGTTTCTCGCCGACGCCAGCTCAGCGATGCTTACGCATTGCTGCCCGTTGATCGTGCAATAGGTCGAGTAGAATGTCTTGACGCGCGAAAAGCCCAGCGTCCTGATCTGGGTGAGATCGTCGCTGACGACCTTCTTCATCGTCGCGACGTCATTTGCCTTCTGCGCCGCTACGTAAGCGCCGCTGTGCGCAGGGTCGTAATTTATGCCGTTGTCGGCGGCATAGGCGTGGGACGACGCGAAAATAGACGCCACGAGGGCGCTGCGAATCCAAGTCTTCATAAATTCCTCCAAGATCTCTCTTAAAAGACGAGCGAACTTAACTTCCTTTGAGGTTTTTAAAACGTAAGAGTCGTGACAATCCGACTTTTCAACTAGAATTTTTGTGGCGCGTCTGGGTTTGACCTCGTCGGATGCGGCGCAGTGGCTCGGCGGCGCCAGCCGCGCTATGAAGGAGCGAGTCGGCGTCGACGCCGCGCGCATCGGGAGGCGGGGATGTATAAGAAAATTCTGGTGGCGGTGGAGATCGGCGAGGACGAGGTCACGCAGCTCGCGCTCGACGCCGCGGTGGCGCTCGCAAAAGTGGAGCATGAGGCCGAGCTTCGGCTCGTCAATGTTCAGCCGCTCGTTCCGGTGGCCTTCATCGACTATATTCCGCCCAATTTCGACGAGGAGATGCGCGAGGCGACCGAAAAGGACCTCGCCGTGCTGCGTGGCAAGATCGCCTATCCGGCGGAGCGCGTCTCCTCGATCGTGCGCTTCGGCGCCGTCTACCCGGAAGTGCTCGCCGAAGCCGAGGAATGGGGCGCGGACCTTATCGTGGTCGGTTCGCATCGTCCGACGATGGCGACCTATCTCTTGGGCTCCAACGCCAAGACCATCGTGCGTCACGCCAAATGTTCGGTGCTTATCGTGCGCAAATAGGGCGCGGTGACAGGCTCGGGGCGCGCGGCTAGACTTCAATGATGTTCCGATTCGCGCCCCTGGCGATTACGACCTGCCTTTTGCTCGCCGCCGGTGCCGCCGCGGCGAAAGCGCCTGTCGACGCTCAATTGCTGAAGCGCGGACGGGCGATCGCGCAAGAAAATTGCGGCCGCTGCCATGCGGTCGGCCCGCGCGGCCAGAGCGCCAATCCCAGGTCGCCGGCGTTTCGCGATCTCGCGCGAAAATATCCGCTGCACAATCTCGAAGAGGCGCTCGCCGAGGGCATCGTCGTCGGCCATGAAGGCGTCGAGATGCCGCAGTTCCGGCTTAGCGCCGCGCAGATCGAAGCGCTGCTCGCCTATCTCAACTCCGTCCAGAGGTAGACCTGCGCGACCGCTGGCGCGGGAATGAATCGCGATGGTTGAACTCCCAATCGACACGCTCTACGCGGGGCGCCCCCGCGAGATCGCCCCCGGCCGCAAAAGCGCGATCTGCAAGGAGCCGCTTGAGCCGCCCTGGCGCATCGAGGCGGAAGGGCTCGTCGGCGATCGGCAGGCGGATCGGCGTTATCATGGCGGCGTCGAGAAAGCGCTGCACCACTATCCGCGCGAGTATTACGACGCCTGGCGCGCGGATGTGCCGGAACTTGCGCAAGAATGGCGTCCCGCCGCCTTTGGCGAGAACATCTCAACGCTCGGGCTCACCGAAGCCGAGGTCTGCGTCGGCGACGTCTTCGCGCTCGGGGGCGCGCGCCTGCAAGTGAGCCAGGGACGACAGCCCTGCTTGACCCTCAATTTTCGCTTTGGCCGGCGCGACATGGCGCGGCGCATGCAGGAGACGATGCGCTGCGGCTGGTATTACCGCGTTCTCGAAACGGGCGCGGCGCAGCCGGGCGACTCGCTGCGGCTCATGGAGCGGCCGCGTGCCGATTGGCCGCTCGCCCGGCTTTTCGCCTTGCTCTACGTGCGTCCGCGCGCCTTCGACGAACTTTCTGAAATGGCCGCACTGCCGGAGCTGGCGGAAAGCTGGCGGGCGCTCGCGCGCAGGCGAATCGAAAGCCGCAAGGTCGAAGACTGGAGGCGGCGGCTCGGAGGTTAAGCGTAAGGCGCTTTGGCGACAAGGTCGTTTGCGCGCGGCGGCGCCATGCGCGACGTTGACGCTGCGGCCTTCGACCATGCTGGGCGCTGCACATAGCTTGTAGGCGGGCGATGAAAGACTTGGACAGGAAGCAACATCCGGCGGTGCGTCGATTGCTGGATCTGATGGATCCGATCGGCTACCTGCTCACCGAACTCTTCCACCTTCTGGGACTGTTCGCGATCGGCGGCGCGACGGTCTGGGCGGCGGCGAAAGCGTTTCTCGAAATGTCGACGAAGGGTCACGCTTCGATCGAAGATTTGTTGCTGCTCTTTATCTATCTCGAGATCGGCTCGATGGTCGGCATCTATTTCCGCACCAACCACATGCCGGTGCGCTTCCTCCTCTATGTCGGCATCACCGCGCTCACCCGCCACATGATCGGCTATGTGCAGACGGAATCTCTCCCCGACGTCGGCATACTGATCCTCGCGGGCGCGACGCTCATTCTCTCGCTCGCCGTCCTCACGATCCGCTACGCCTCGGCGCGATTTCCCTCCAAGGCGTCGGACGGAATGGACGGCTGAACGCGCCCCTGAGGCGCGCCCCCGCCGTAGCGGCGGAAGCGCGGGAGACGATGCGTTATTTCTTCATTTGCGAGAGCGCATCGGCGCAATCCGGCGAGACTTCGCCCTTATGCGCCTGAAAACAGGCGAGGACGCGCCCGCCGCCAGGCATGACGCCGCTGCACAGCCTCGAATAATCGGCCTTGCATCTTACCTTCACGTCGTCGGGAATATCGCTTGCCGCCATGGCCTGCACGGGCGCGACGCTGGCGAAGAGGGCGATCAGCAACAGGCATACGGAATGGCGCATGTAGTTTTTCCTGGGTTGGGGTTGGAGACGAAGGCGATCGGTCGGGAGTGGGATTGTGACCCGCCTGCCGCGATCAGGGCAAGGGGGCGGCGAGGAAGGGGCGGCGAGCCGAGCGGCGGCTGACCGCAGCGCTTCAAAACGCCGCGCTCTGCCCTTTGCGGCCACGGCTTTGCGAGACAGGCCGCTCTAGTCTAAGAGAAAACGGCAAAATAGCCGAGGAAAGAATGTCCGCGATACCGAACTTTGCATCAATTCCCTTTGCGCCCGTCGCGCCCGAGCAGGAGGCAAAGCCCCGCCGCTGGCTGACGCCGGAAGGGATCGAGGTGAAGAATGCCTATGGCCCCGAGGATATCGAGGGCCTCGCCTTCGTCGACGGCTATCCGGGCGTCGCCCCTTACGTGCGCGGACCCTATCCGACGATGTATGTCGCCCAGCCCTGGACGATCCGCCAATATGCGGGCTTCTCCACCGCCGAGGACTCGAACGCCTTCTACCGGCGCAACCTCGCCGCCGGACAGAAGGGCCTCTCCGTCGCCTTCGATCTCGCGACCCATCGCGGCTATGATTCCGACCATCCGCGCGTGATGGGCGACGTCGGCATGGCGGGCGTCGCGATCGACTCGATCTATGACATGCGCACGCTGTTCGACGGCATTCCGCTCGATCAGATGTCCGTGTCGATGACCATGAACGGCGCGGTGCTGCCCGTTCTCGCGCTCTTCATCGTCGCGGCGGAAGAGCAGGGCGTGCCCGCCGAAAAGCTGACCGGCACGATCCAGAACGACATCCTCAAAGAATTCATGGTGCGCAACACCTACATCTACCCGCCCGATCCTTCGATGCGCATCGTGTCGGATATCTTCGCTTATACCTCCAAGCATATGCCGAAGTTCAACTCGATCTCGATCTCCGGCTATCACATGCAGGAGGCCGGCGCTTCGGCCGATCTCGAATTGGGCTACACGCTCGCCGACGGCGTCGAATATGTGCGCGCCGGCGTCGCGGCCGGCCTCGACATCGACGCCTTTGCGCCGCGTCTTTCCTTCTTCTTCGCCATCGGCATGAATTTCTTCATGGAGGTCGCGAAGCTGCGCGCCGCGCGCCTGCTCTGGGCGCGGCTGATGAAGGATTTGGGGGCCAAGTCCGAAAAGAGCATGACCCTGCGCACGCACTGCCAGACCTCCGGCTGGTCGCTGACGGCGCAGGACGTTTACGTCAACGCGATCCGCACCTGCGTCGAGGCGATGGCGGCGACTCAAGGGCATACGCAGTCGCTGCACACCAATGCGCTCGACGAGGCGCTCGCGCTGCCGACCGACTTTTCCGCCCGCATCGCGCGCAACACGCAGATCGTGCTGCAGGAGGAGAGCGGCACGACGCGGATCATCGATCCCTGGGGCGGCTCTTATTATGTCGAGCGCCTGACCGCGGAGCTCGCCAAGGGGGCGTGGAAGCATATCGAGGAGATCGAGACGCTCGGCGGCATGGCCAAGGCGATCGCCGCGGGCGTGCCCAAGCAGCGCATCGAGGAGGCGGCTGCGAAGACGCAAGCGCGTATCGACAGCGGAACGCAGGTCGTCGTGGGCGTGAACAAATATCAGCCCGTGAACGACGCCAAGCCCAATGTGCTCAAGGTCGACAACGCCGCCGTGCGCGCCGCGCAGCTCGATAAGCTCAAGCGGTTGCGTGAAGAGCGCGACGAAGCGAAGACGCAAGCAGCGCTCGACGCGCTGACCGACGGCGCCACATCGGGCGCTAATCTTCTCGATCTCGCGGTCAAGGCGGCGCGGGCGAAGGCCAGCGTCGGCGAGATCTCTTTCGCGCTCGAAAAAGTATTCTCCCGCCATCAGCCGAAGGCCAATGTGATTTCGGGAGTCTATGCGAAGGAAGCCGGCAAGGAGAGCGTTCATCTTGGCCGCGTCATCGGCATGACGCGCGACTTTGAGGACAACACCGGGCGCAAACCGCGCATTCTCGTCGCCAAAATGGGTCAGGACGGCCACGATCGCGGCCAGAAGGTCATCGCCTCGGCCTTCGCCGATATGGGCTTCGACGTCGTGATCGGCGATCTCTTCGCGACGCCCGATGAAGTCGCCAGGAAAGCGGCGGAAGCCGACGTGCATATCGTCGGCGTCTCGACGATGACCGCCGGTCATCTGACTCTGACGCCGGAACTGCGCGACGCGCTCAGACGCGCCGGGCGCGGCGACATCATGATGGTCGTCGGCGGCGTCATCCCGCCCGATGATTTTCAGGCGTTGTATGATTCCGGCGCGGCGGCGATCTTCCCGCCCGGCACCAATATTCCGCTGGCGGCGGAGAAGTTGCTGTATGAGCTGAATATCCGTCTGGGCTTTGCGCAGCGCGAAGTGGCGAAGGCGGTTTAGCCGAGTATCTCCAGGGGTGATTGAAGGCCGGTAGGCGCCCCCACCCGGCGCGGCTTGAGCCGCGCCACCCTCCCCGCAAGGGGGAGGGATCGAACACGAAGGCAGTCGTCTTTCCTTGATAAGTTACTGCAATTTCGTGTCCGTCCGTTACGCGCGGCGCTGATGCAGCGCCAATCCCTCCCCCTTGTGGGGAGGGTGGTTCGCGAAGCGAACCGGGTGGGGGCCTTCCATGCATGACGCCGCCTCTCCGTGTCCTATCTATTCGTACGTAAGCTAGGGAGCCGGGCGATGGACGAAGACGTTTTCAACATGGCGGTGCGAAAGTTTCTCAAGGAGGTGGGCGTCACCTCGCAGCGCGAGATCGAGCGCATCGTGCGCGAGCACAAGACTGATAATGGCCGCTTAAAGCTTCGCATGGCGTTGACGGCGGAAGGCACGCCGCTCAATCATATCGTCGAAAGCGAGATCGACGTTCGCTGAGCCTTCAGATTGTCGGCGCCTCGACGAAGCGAGCGGCCTCATCGATCTTTGCAGCCAGCGCGCGTATCTGCTGCTTTTCCGACTCGAGGGTCAATTTCGCCTCGGCGCGCGCCAGGGCGTCTGCGGACTGACGCAGGGCGGCCTTGCCGAAGGTCGTTTCATCATCGCGCGCCAGACCGAGCAGTATTTTCTGCAGCCAGATCTGCACTTCGACCAAGGCGGCGCCGTCGCGCGCGATGGGGCGAAAGAAATCCTCGAACATGTCGCAGATGTCGAGGGGGCGGCAGATAGATGTTGGGAAAGTTCACTTCCGCTTCGCTGCGGGTCTCCCACAGAGCGAGCAGGCGCGCGCCGCGCGTGAGCACGTCGATCGCCGTGCCGGGATCATTGATCGCCGGCGAGAGCGCGCGCGAAGCGATTTCGCTGAGCACGATCAGGCCAAACCGGGGATCCTGCTCGAAGGTTCGATTGTCGCCGACGGAAAAAACGCCTCGCAGAGTCTCCGTCAGCTCCTTGAGCCGTTCTTGCTCGATGTTCGGACATGCGACGTAACACAGGGGCTTGGTGCGATGCGCGAAGGAGCCGGGGTTCACTTCTATCCACACGGTCGCGCCTGTCTCTTCCGCCGCTTCCTGCACGGCTGTGAGATCCATGTGAAGGACATAGCCCGGCCGCACGGCATGAATCGGCGTCGCGTTCTCGGGCGGCGGCGCGGCCAGAGGCTTGCATCCGAGATATGGCGATTCGAGCCGTTCCTTCAGCGCTTCGGCGGTGGCCTTCTCCACCCGCGGCAGAAGGTCCGAAATGCGGCCGAATTCACGCAATAGATCAACCCAGCGAATGAAATTCCAGAACATCAGCGCGATCACGACAAGCGTGACGAAGAACAGCAGGAGCCTTCCGGCGCCGCCGTAGATTCCCATATTGAGCGTGACGATTCCGACAAGGCTGAAGATGAATGCGCCGAGAAAGGTCGCTATGACCTTTTGAGAGGTCTTATCTTCGAGCAGAAGCTGTATTGCGCGCGGCGTCGCGCTCGATGCGGCGCTCGCGATCGCGGCCGCCATGATGCCCAGCGAGAAGGTCGATACCGCCAGCATCGAGGAGGCCAGTATCGTCAGCACGCTTTCGAGGGCGTCGGCGCCGAGCTCCTGGTCGATCCATTCCGGCACATAGGTGCGCAACAGGAAGGCGGCGAAGGCCGTGAGGCAGGCCACGATCGCGTAAAGCGTGACCCGCACCCATAATTGCTGGAAGAAATGGGACAGCCGCCAGGCCCACTTGCTTTGCATGCCCATTCCCTCTTAAGCGCCGCAACGAAGCTTAAGACGGGAAAATAGCGCGCGGCAGGCGCCAAGCCACAGCAAGCGGGGCCGCCGGATGAAAGATCCGATAAACGTCCCGGATGGGCGGTTGCCTTTTAATCCGCCTCTCGTCCACGGCCATGCCGGACCGTCGGAGCGCGCGCCAATGAGCCATGCTGGCGTGTCGCGCAACCGCGCACCGCGCGGCTGCACTCGTTGTTTATCCACGTCAGCTTAATCACACCGACACGTCACTACCAGCACGTGCAGCCGCCGCCGTAGCCGTAGGCAGGAGCGGCCGCGCCATAGTAGCCGGGGGTAGCTGCGCCATAGTAGCCGGGATAGGAAGAGCCCCAATAGCCGGAGCCGCCGTAGGGGTAACTCGATGCCGCCCCGAGCGCCAGGCCGGTGGCCAAGCCCGCGGCGCCCAAGCCCAATCCGAGACCGTATCCGCCGCGACCATAATAGCCCCGGTTCCACCCGAAGCCTCCCCGGCCCCATCCGCCGCCGCCCCAAGCCTGGCGGCCCCATCCACCGCCCCCACCCCAACGGCTCCACGCGGAGGCCGGGGTGGCGACCGACAACGCGCCAACGAGCATAGTTGCGGCGAGCGCTGTCGTAAGAAGCTTGCGTGAGTTTTTCATTCCAAAATCTCCAGATCCTCGTGTGAGGAGCCCCCCCGAGCACGCCTAACGCGAGACCAGTACTGTTGTTCCGGGCGCGAGGTTGAGACGGGGAGCTTTGTCCTGCGGAGGCCGCGGCTTGCGGATTGCTCTTTCAACGCTGGAGCAAGGAAAAATCACAGGGATTCTATCGCGCTATCCAGAAGCTAGCTGCTTGCGGTTAAAGCTCGCCGGGCGCGGTGTGGAAACGTGCAAATCGAGCGGCCCGTGACGGCGTGCGCTGCGTGAGCGAGCGATCAGAACAAAGCGCGCTGAATTGAAACGATCGCAAAAGCGCCGAACTGGCGATGTGCGAGGTTTCTCTATGCTCTATGGAAGTTTTGGCGAGAGAGACGGGACTTGAACCCGCGACCTCCGGCGTGACAGGCCGGCGCTCTAACCAACTGAGCTACTCCCCCGCGAGCGCGCGCACGCGAGAGGCGCCAGATAGCGCAGCCGCATCTTGAGGTCAAGGAACTTCGCGAACGCGAAGCCTTAGACGAGCCGCCGCAGGGGCGGACAAGCTGTGCGAGCGCCCCTGCTGCTCGGCGTCCTTCCCTGACCTTCCTTTGCCTTTCCTTTGCGCCTGCATTAAGCCTCGCGCCATATAAGGAGACAGATGTTGGACGACGACATGCGCAGGCGGCGTATCCGGGTGCGCGCCTGGCGGCGAGGCATGCGCGAGATGGACATCCTATTGGGAGGCTTCGTCGACGCGCGCGTCGAGACGCTTCCCGCGCAGGCGCTTGACGAACTCGAGGCTCTGCTCGACCTGCCGGACGCCGCGGTGTTCCGGTGGCTCTCGGGGGCTGAACAGCCTCCAGCCGAGCGCGACACGCCGCTTCTGCGGCAGATCATCGCCTTCCACACACATGACGGGCCGATCCATTGAGCGCCGCCGCGACAAAGCTCAAGAAAGCGGCGGCGGGACTTCACGCGGCGCGCAACGGCCTCGTCAAAGGCGAAAGGCTGATTTTCGCCCATGCGCCGGACGGCTTCGACGCTTTCGTCAGCGCCGATCTTGCGCGCGCGCTCGCACGCGAGTCCGAAGGACATGCGGCGGTCTTCGTGCATGTCGCGCGCGACGGCGCGCGGTCGGCGGCCTTTCGCACCGCCTTGCGTTTCGCCAATCCCGACGTCGAAATCCTCGACATTCCGGGATGGGACTGCCAGCCTTACGATCGCGTGTCGCCGCACGCGGGCGTCGTGGCGCGGCGCATGACGGCGCTTTCGCGTCTGACACGGGCAAAATCCTCATCCGAACGTCCGCGCGTCGTCACGACCACCGTCGATTGCCTGTTGCAGCGCGTTCCGCCGCAGAGGATGGTCGCCGCGGAAAGCTTCGCCGCCGCGCCGGGCAATGTCGTGAAGCTCGACGAACTGGCGCTTTGGCTCGAGTCGAACGGCTATCTGCGCGCCAGCACCGTGCGCGAGACCGGCGAATACGCGCAGCGCGGCGGCATTGTCGATCTTTATCCGCCGGGGCTGCCGGCCCCGATCCGTCTCGATTTCTTTGGCGAAACGCTCGAGTCGATCCGCTCGTTCGATCCCGATACGCAGCGCGCCACGGGGCAGCTCCGTTCGCTCGACCTGACGCCGATGAGCGAATTGCGGCTGACGAGCGAGACGATGCGCCGCTTCCGGCAGTCCTACGCCGCGCGCTTTGGCGGGCAGACGCGCGGCGACGCCCTTTATGAGGCCGTCAGCGAAGGCCGGCGCTTCCATGGCATGGAGCATTGGCTGCCGCTCTTCTACGAGCGGATGGATACGCTCTTCGACTATCTGGGCGAGGCCCCTGTCTTACTCGATCCGCTTGTCGAGGATGCGGCGGCGGAGCGCGTCAAGCAGATCGAGGATTATTACGACGCGCGCAAACATGCGCATGATCTCGATCCCGCCGCCTCAAACTATAAGCCGCTCGAACCGCGCGCGCTCTATCTGTCGCTTGAGGAATGGCGCGCAGCCATCGAGGGACGCGCGGCGGCGCAATTCACGCCTTTCGCGGCGCATGACGGCGAGAAAGTCATTGACTGCGGCGCGCGGCCCGGCCGCGACTTTGCGCCCGAGCGCAACACGCCCGACGTCAATGTCTTCCAGGCGGCCGCCGACCATGTCGAGGCGCTGCGCGACGCGGGCAGAACGGTCGTCGTCACCGGCTGGTCCGAGGGCTCCTGCGAGCGGCTCGGCCATGTGCTCGCGGAACACGGCTTGCCCGACTTGCCGCGCGTCGCGTCGCTTCCGCAGGCGTTGTCGAAGGCCGTCTCCATAGCCGTTCTCGGGATCGAACACGGCTTCGAAACGGATGCCTACGCGGTTCTAGGCGAGCAGGACATTCTTGGCGATCGCTTCGTTCGTCGACGCCGCAAACGCAAACCCAACGAAAATCTTCTCGGCGAAGTCGCCGCGCTCGCGGCCGGCGATCTCGTCGTGCATGTCGATCACGGCATCGGCCGTTTTATCGGCCTCGAGACGATCTCCGCCGCCGGCGCGCCCCATGATTGCCTCGAGCTCCACTACGCTGGCGGCGACAAGCTCTATCTGCCGGTCGAAAACATCGAACTCTTGACGCGCTATGGCGGCGAGGACGCCGAAGCGCAGCTCGATCGGCTTGGCGGCGCCGGCTGGCAGTCGCGCAAGTCGCGGATGAAGAATCGCATCCGCGAAATGGCGAAAGGGCTCATCGAGATCGCGGCGCAGCGGCAGCTGCGCGAGGCGCCGAAGCTCGCCCCGCCGGAAGGACTCTACGACGAATTCTGCGCGCGCTTTCCTTATGACGAAACCGAGGATCAGCTCGCCGCCATTGATGCGACGCTCGATGATCTCGCCGCCGGCCGGCCGATGGACCGACTGGTTTGCGGCGACGTTGGGTTTGGCAAGACCGAGGTCGCGCTGCGCGCCGCCTTCTGCGCCGCCATCAATGGCAAGCAGGTGGCCGTCGTCGCGCCGACCACCTTGCTTGCGCGCCAGCACTACAAGACCTTCAGCGAGCGATTTGCGGGCCTGCCGGTACGCATCGGACGATTGTCGCGCATGGTGGGCGCCGCGGAAACGCGCGAGACGAAGAAAGACCTCGCCGAAGGCCGCATCGAGATTTTAATCGGCACGCATGCCGTGCTCGGCAAGACGGTGAGCTTTAAGGATCTTGGACTCGTCATCATCGACGAGGAGCAGCATTTCGGCGTCGGCCATAAGGAGCGGCTGAAAGAATTGCGCGCCGAGGTGCATGTTCTGACGCTCTCGGCGACGCCGATACCGCGCACGCTGCAGCTCGCGATGACGGGCGTGCGTGAGCTTTCGATCATCGCCACGCCGCCGGTCGACCGGCTGGCGGTGCGCAGCTTCGTCTCGCCCTTCGATTCGCTTATTGTGCGCGAAGCGCTGCTGCGCGAGCGCTATCGCGGCGGCCAGGCCTTCTTCGTCTGTCCGCGCATCGAGGACCTGGAGGAGGCCGCGGCGTTTCTGCGCGAAAACGTGCCTGAGTCGAAATTCGTCCTGGCGCATGGGCAGATGAGCGCGAGCGAACTCGAGGACAAGATGTCGGCCTTCTGCGAGGGCAAATTCGACATTCTGCTGTCAACGACGATCGTCGAGTCGGGCCTGGACATCCCACGCGCCAATACGCTGATCGTCTGGCGCGCCGATATGTTCGGCCTCGCGCAGCTCTATCAGCTGCGTGGCCGCGTCGGCCGCGCCAAATTGCGCGCCTACGCACTGTTCACGACCCCCG
Source organism: Methylocystis rosea SV97 (assembly GCF_000372845.1). Classification (GTDB taxonomy): domain Bacteria; phylum Pseudomonadota; class Alphaproteobacteria; order Rhizobiales; family Beijerinckiaceae; genus Methylocystis; species Methylocystis rosea. The sequence continues at coordinate 3,291,849 of NZ_KB889963.1, read as the reverse complement.
CCACCCGCGCGATCACGCCTCAGGCGCAAAAGCGTCTGGACGTGCTGCAGTCGCTCGATACGCTTGGCGCGGGCTTCCAACTCGCCAGTCACGATCTCGACATTCGCGGCGCCGGCAATCTGCTTGGCGACGAGCAGTCGGGACATATCAGGGAGGTGGGCTACGAGCTGTATCAGCAGATGCTCGCCGACGCGATCACGCTGTTGAAAGCTGGAATCGAGGAGCCCCAGGAGGAAGCCTGGTCGCCGACGATCGCGATCGGCGCGCCGGTGACGATACCGGAAGATTACGTCGCAGACCTCACGCTGCGCCTGCAGCTCTATCGCCGTCTGTCGACGCTCGAAACGGACCAAGACATCGAAGCGTTCGCCGCCGAGATGATCGACCGTTTCGGCCCGATCCCGCCGGAAGTGGAACAGTTGCTCGAGATCGTCGCGATCAAGGCGCTCTGCCGGCGGGCGCATGTCGAGAAGATCGACGCCGGCCCCAAGGGCGTCATCGTCGCGTTCCGCGAAGACAAATTCGCCAATCCCGCCGGACTCGTGCGTTATGTCGCGGAGCAGCGGTCAAGCGCCAAGGTGCGTCCCGACATGCGCGTGGTGTTCATCCGCGAGTTCGAGAACACGAAACAGCGGCTCGCCGGCACGCGCCGAATTCTGCGCGCGCTCGTCGAGATCGCGGAGAAGAAAGCCGCATGAGTTTTTGCGCCGCAACCCAGCGGCGGTTTTTTGCGTCGCGGGATTTGTTCAGAAAAATCGCTTTCGAAATTCATGCGACTGCGTGACGATTCGCCCATCGCCTCACGGCTTGATCTGTGACAAAGTTGCAGACGTTCAACGGCGCCTGATGCTCGGTTAGGCGCTCAACATGCGCGAAACTCCACCAATGATTCGTCGCGCCAGCGACGACAGGAGCGATCGCGACAAACATTTCAAGGGAGGGCGCCATGACGACGCGAAAACAAGCCTCGCGGGGAAAATTGCTTGCGGCGAGCGCCGCCGCTTTGCTTCTCGCAGCCGGAGTCTCGGTGGCGCAGGCGCAGCAGGGCGGCGCCGAACACGGCGGCATGGACCATAACAAGATGGACCATGGCGCCATGGAGCATGGCAAAATGGACCATGGCGGCGCCGATACCCCGGCGCAATGGGCGGACCCCGGCAAGGCGCAATCAGGCGGCGCTGAATCCGGCAAGGCCGACGAGCAGAAGAGCGAAGCGGGCAAGGCCGACGAAGGTCATGCAGGCCATCACGGCGGCATGTCGGGCATGGGCCAGAGCGGCGGCATGGGCGGCATGGGCGGCGGCATGATGGGCGGCATGTCGGGCATGAGCCACGGCGGCGGCAAGGACGGCGGCAAGGCCGGCGACGGCATGAGCGGCATGTCGCATGCCGGCGGCGGGATGATGAACAAAATGGTCTGCGGCTTCGCCGAACATGTCGATGGGCGCCTCGCCTATCTCAAGGCGGAGTTGAAACTGACGGCGACGCAAACCGGCGCCTGGAGCGCCTTCGACGAGGCATGGCGCGCCGCGGCGCAAAAGGCGAAGCAAAAATGCGACGCCGCCGACATGCGCATGGATCATTCCAAGCCGGAAGTGTTGAACAAGCTCACGATGATGGAGAACCATATGGTCGACCATCTCGAGGTCGTGCGCGCGCAAAAGGCTGCGATCGAGTCGCTCTTCACCGGTTTGAGCGATGAGCAGAAGAAGACCGCAAATGAGACGCTGAGCGGCATCATGAAGGTCGGCATGTCCATGGGCGACATGATGGGCGGCGGCATGATGGGCGGCATGGGCGGCGGCATGATGGGCGGCATGTCGCATTCCGGCGGCGGCATGGGTGGCATGGGCGGCATGCAGCATTAGTCGGCGTAATATCGCTCCCGGCGGGCCGAAGGCCCGACCGGGAGTGCGTTTGAATAGACGGCTTTTAAGATTGAGTTTGGTACACGGCTTCTGGATTTGAGAATGCGCTTCGCGGCCGCGCGTCTTGAGCCGCTCTACTCCACCGAGAACTCGCGCATCATGCCAGCGTCCTCATGTTCGAGGTTGTGGCAGTGATACATGAAGCGCCCTTTGAAATCGCCGAACGGCTTGATGATCCGCAGCCGCTCGCCCGGCGAGACGAGCACGGTGTCCTTTAGGCCGCTGTCGATGAGGCCGTCACGGATCGAGGCGTAGGCGTCCTCGTCGCCCTCGAAGCGGCGCTCGATAATCTCGAAAGGCTGGCCGTGCAGGTGGATGGGATGCGCCATCGACATCATTCCCATCATTCCCATGCCGCCCATGCCCATGCCGCCCATGCGGCCGCGCATCATGCCGCCGCCCATCATGCCGCGACCTTGCATCCCGCCCATGCCCATCCCGCCCATCCCGCCCATCCCGCCCATGCCGCCGTGCTCATGGAAAATCTCGATGAGCTGCGTCGTGTCGACGGGGATGCGCTCGCGTGGCTGGATGTCGTCGTGGCCATAGGGGCGTCCGTTCAGGAACATCGCCATATGCGCCATGGTGATCGCGATCGGCATCGGATCGTCGAGATTGGCGATCTCTTCCTTGCGAAAACGCCGTATCGTCGAGAGCTTTTCCGGTAGTTTCCATGAATCGGTTGAAGCTTTCGTCACCCTGGCCGTAAGTAAAGGGAATTCCTCGCCCATCGCGAGATCGCTTCCCATCATGCGCTGCGCCATCGGCGGAATCAGACCGTAGAATTCTCCGCTCAGCATCGTCAGCTTCGCGCCTTGCGGACGTCCGCTGAAATCGACGATGAGATCGACGCGCTCGGCGGGCGCGAGCATCACATAGGGCCGCGTCTCCGCCTTCTCCAATAGACCGCCGTCGACGCCGATCACGGACAACGGAGTCCGGTCGTCCCAGCACAGTTTGTAGATGCGCGCATTCGAGCCGTTGAGGATCCGCAGACGATAAGCGCGGCTCGCAACGTCGAGCGTGAAGTCGCTTCGTCCATTGACGAGCACGCGGTCGCCATAAAAACCGAACATGCTTGTATGCATGTCGCCGCCGTAGGCGAGCTGATTGTCGCCGTCGAAGGAGCGATCCTGGATGACGAGCGGAATTTCGAATTCGCCGGACGGCAGTCCGAGCGCGCGCTCTTCCTCGTCCTCGACGATGATGGCGCCGGCCAGGCCGCGATAGACTTGCGTCGCTGTCTTCTCGTGCGTGTGCGGATGATAGAAATACATCCCGGCGCGATTGCGGATCTCGAATTCGTAGACGTAAGTTTCGCCTGGATCCAACGCCGCCGTCGGATGGCCGTCCATCAGCATCGGCACATGCAGGCCGTGCCAATGCGTGATGGTTTCCTCCGGCAATTCGTTGCGAAGCCGAATGCGAACCTTTTGTCCCTTTTTGAAACGCAGGAGGGGGCCGAGGTATCCGTCAGGCAGCGCCGTCAGCGCATCCGGCGGACCTTTGATCAGATTGCCGACGTAGCGCCACACTCGCGTGGCCTTGCCCGTCAAGATGGAGGTTTCGTCACGCTTGCAGATTAATTCGAGTTCAATATCCGGCGTGAAAGCGTCGGACGCTCGGTTCGGCGCAATCCGGCGCATCGCATGACCCTGGCCCAAGGCCGGAGCGCCGATCGTCGCCGCTGCGCCTGCGCCGATGAGAAATCCCCGGCGCGACAAGAGCCTAAAGCGTTTCATGCATCCCCCTGAGCGGCGTTCGAGCGCCACTTAAATTAGATACTGCTTATATATGCGGTCTCGGCGCATTGATAACTGCGGCAAATGGCGTCATGTTTTTGCGGGGGCGCGTTTTTGCCCAAAGGCGGCTATAATTTTAAAGTGACGCCCCCCGATCACCGACACAGTTCGATTATGCAAGCAGCGGCGGCGCTGGAGAGCGGCTTTCCATTCCAATGAACGACAGCAGCGGACAACGCGCCTTTAGCGCGACCTTGGCCGTGGACGCCCTTCGGCGGCGCCGCGCGCTCTTGGTGCGCCCGCGCTTCCTCATGTTTCTGCTGCTGTGCCTGCTGGCGCATCTCTGCGTCCTGGCGTTCTTGCTCTTGGAAGACTGGCGCTCGGCCCGCGAAGCGCCGCGGATCGTCGAGGAAACTCCCGTCGAGGTGATCACCGAGCCTCCCGCGCCGAAGCAGGAAGAGCCTCCTGCGCCCGAGCCGGAAAAGCCGCCGGAGCAGCAAAAACAGCAGCAGAAGCCGCCGCCGCCTCCGCCGCCCGTGGAAGAGGAAAAGCCGGCTTTCGACGCCCCGGAGGCCGAGAGCAAGACCAAGTCCGACGTCAACGCGCCGGAGGAGAAGGACATCAAGACGCCGAAGAACGCGGAGGAGAAGGACGCGCCCAAGGACGACAAGCCTCAGGGCATGAAGGACGCCGAGGACGAAGACGGAAAGGCCAAGGCTCCGGAGGAGACCAAGGAAACGCCGCTCGAGGACAAGAGCGACGCCGAGATCATCGAGCAGGCCGCGCCCGAAAAGAAGCCGCAGGAAAAGCCCGACCCGAACGAAAAGGGGTCGGTGAAGAAAGGCGAGGCCAACTCCATCGCCGATCAGCTTGCGGCGCTGGCGCCGATACCCGACTACAAGCTCGCCGCGCCGCGCAAGTTCTCGCCGGTTGGCGGCGGCCATGCGAAGACGACCTATCTGACGATTCTCTACGGCCTCATCATGCCGCACATGCGTATTCCGCCGCGCGTGCGCGGGAGCGGCGCGATAGGCAGGGGCGCGGTTGTCTTCTACATCGACGAGGTGGGCAATCTCACCCATCAGGCTGTGCACCAGCCGAGCGGCGCGCCCGATCTTGACGCCGCCGCTCTTGCAGCCGTGCGCCGCGCCGCGCCGTTTCCCGCGCCGCCGCGCGGCCTGCCGCACTCGATGATCTTCAGCTACGCGACAAAGTAGACCTGTCGCAGGGTGAACTTGGATGTCATTCCGATCCGCGCTTTGTGCGCGATCGGAAAACCCGAGCAATTCCAGGATGTGTTCCGTCTCTCTGGGATCCCGGTCAGGCGCGAACCGCTCGATTCACGCATCATACGACATCCGTTCGAATGGCTCGGATGTCATTCCCGACGCTCGCGAAGCGAGCGATCGGGAATCCAGAGCAAGACCAGCATTCCTGGATTGGCTCTGGATTCCCGGTCAGGCCTTCGGCCTGCCGGGAATGACAAGACCCAAGCGAACGGATCAGGCGGAATTCGCATCAGACGAGCGCGATCGCCGAGACGAGCCGCCCATAGTCGGGCTCGCGGCGATGAACGCTGCGGCGGTAGCTGAAGCAGCGCGCTTCATCCGCATAAGTGTCGACGCCGAGGTCTTCGAAAGAGGCCACGTCCAGCGCCTCGACGCGTGAGGCGATGAACCCCGGCAGATCGAAGGTGGCATGGCCTTCGCGCGCCGTCGGCGTAAAAAAGCGCGAAAAGGACGCGTCGGCGTCGCGAAACTGATCGATGAATTCCGGCCCGACTTCATAGCTCGTCGCGCCGATCGCCGGGCCGAGCGCGACATGGATGTCAGCGCGGCGCGCGCCATGCGCCTCCATCTCTCTGACGGTCGCTTCGATGACGCCGCCGAGCGCGCCCTTCCAGCCGGCGTGGCAGGCGCCGATGACGGCCGCCTTCGCGTCGGCGAAAAGCAACATGCCGCAGTCGGCGCCAGTGACGCCGAGCGCGAGCGAGACTTCCGCCGTCACCACGCCGTCGCATCTTGGCCGCGCGTCGGCGCTCCACGGTTCGCGCACGGCGCGCGCCTCCGCGGAATGGATCTGGAACGGCACCATCAGGCGCTCAGCCTCAACGCCGAGACGCGCCGCCATGCGGGCGCGATTCTCCTCGACATGCGGCGGCGCGTCGCGCGAGCCGACGCCGCCATTGAGCGAGGCGTAGACGCCTTGGGACACGCCGCCGTCGCGGGTGAAAAAGGCGTGGCGCAGGCCGGGCAGGCTGAGATTTCGCGCGGTCAGCGCAGGCGTTTCGAACGTCATCGCGTCAGATGTTACACGAAAAATCCCGGCAGGTCGGGCATGTCGGGATGGGTCACCGCCATAACTTTGAACAGTCCGCCCATCTGATGGCGCGCATCGTCCACGCCGGCGAGACGTTCGAAGGCGTCGATGATCGACTGCGCCTGTTCGGGCGTCGCCTTTTTCGACAAGGTCTCGGCGCGGCGTTCGATGCCAAGCTGCAGCAGAAATTGCGCTTGCGTGACCGGGCCCATCACCTTGGCGCCGCGCGCGCGCGCGGCACGCGCCAGAGCCGCGAAATCGACGTGCGCGGTCAGATCCGCATCTCCCGGGGTAGCGAGCGGATCGACATAGGCGTGGCGCGACACCGCCTGGAGACTTTCGCCAAGCGACGTCTGCTCATAGCCATAGTCAATGAGCAGCAGCGCGCCGCCCTCGGCGACGAGGCGCGTGGCGATGTCGCCGATGAGCTTTTGGCTTGCGGCGCTGACTTCTATGATCGATCCTTCGCGCGCCGGAACATTGAGCGTCAGCTCGATCTGATCGGACAGTCCGAAGGCGAGTTCGCCTTGAGCGTCGAGCCCGACAAGTTGTTCGCGCCAGCCGCCGGCGGTCTTGACGAAGTGCCTGACGGGCAGGGCGTCAAAAAACTCATTGGCGAGGATGAAGGCCGGACCGGGCGGCGTTTCCGCAAAATCCAAATGCCACTGGATCGGCTTTGCGGCCCTGGCCAGCGTCTGGCGTTGCGTCTCGCGCAGAACCGGACTGGTTTCGACGAGATGCACGCTGACGGCGGAAAAGAAGTTGGGCGCGATCGGCGTCACCCGCAGCACGTCCGACATCAGCGTGCCGCGGCCGGGTCCGAGTTCGACAAGCCTTGCCTCAGTCGGCGCGCCCGCGGCGCGCCAGGCTTCGGTGACCCAAACGCCAAGCAATTCGCCGAACATCTGGCTGATCTCCGGCGCGGTGACGAAATCGCCGCCCGCGCCGAATGGATCGCGCGTCATGTAATAGCCGTAGCGCGGATGCGTCAGACAGAGCGACATGTAGCGCTCGAGCGTCATCGGACCGTCATGAGCGATCGTCTCGACGATCTCTCTCTTTAAGGCGCTCATGCCGTCGCGCTCCTTGGGCGCAGCGCGAACAGGATCGCCGCGGCGCCAACCAAAACAAGCGGCGCCGAAAGGACCATGCCCATGGTTAATCCATTGGGCAGCGCTTCCTGCACCGGATCGGGTTCACGAAAAAACTCGCAGAAAATGCGCGCCAGTCCGTAGCCGACGCCAAAAAGGCCGGTGGCGAGACCCGGGTGTTTGAGCGCGCCGTGACGCGCGGCGAGCCACAACAGCAGGCCCAGCGCCACGCCTTCAAGCCCCGCCTCATAAAGCTGGCTGGGATGGCGCGGCACGTCGCCCGCGCTGGGAAAGACCATCGCCCAGGGAACGTCGGTTTCGCGCCCCCACATCTCGGGCTTGATGAAATTGGCGAGGCGGCCGAAGAAAAGTCCGATCGGCGCCACCACCGCGCAAATGTCGCTCACGGTGAGCAGCGGCACGCCGCTGCGACGCGCGTAAAGGACCATGCCGATGGTCGCCCCGACGAGGCCGCCGTGGAAGGCCATGCCGCCCTTCCATGTCTGGAAAATTTCCAATGGGTGCGCGAGGTAAAAGCCCGGATCGTAGATCAGCACATGTCCGAGGCGACCGCCGATGACGACGCCGAAGGCGACGAAGACGAGAAGATCATCGAGAGACTCTCGGCTTGGTCGCGGTTGGCCGCGTCTCCAGAGCGCGTCGTTTGCGGCGAGCGCGCGCAAGCCGAGCCAGCCGAAGATGAAGCCGCCGATATAGGCGAGCGCATACCACCGCAGCGGCACGGGCCCGATGTTGACGGCGACAGGATCGATCACTGGAAAGGGAAGCACAAAAATCGGCATTAACCAGGTCCGGGCGCGGGCGCGCGTTTCGAACCTACACGCCCAGCCTGTCTTTTACCCGTCGGCCCTGCGGATGTCATGTCCGGTCTGAAGCGCTTCAAAACGCGCGCGCGACGCAGATTACGCCGCCATTTTCTGCGGCATGAACCGTCCGTAAAAAGTTTCGCCCTTCGCCGCCATGTCGCGCAGCAGTTGCGGCGGCTCGAAACGCTTGCCGTATGTCGCGGCGAGCTTGTCGCACAGCGCGACAAAGGCCTTCGCGCCCATGGCGTCGATGTAGGAGATGACGCCGCCCGTGAAGGGCGCGAAGCCGAAGCCGAGAATGGAGCCGACGTCGGCCTCACGCGGATCGGTGACGACGCCCTCCGCCATGGCGCGCGCCGCCTCGACCGCCTGCGTGACGAGAAAGCGCTGCTTCATTTCGGCGACGTCGAGCGTATCGGGATCGAGCTCCTTTTGCGCCAGGGCCGAGAGACCGGGCCAGAGGCTTTTCGTTCCATTGGCGTGATAGTCGTAGAAGCCCTTGCCGTTCTTGCGGCCGAAGCGGCTGTTTTCCTCGACCATGAAGCGCAGCACGCGTTCTTGCGCGGGATCGACGGAGCCTTCGCCGAGGTCCTTCTTCGTCGCCTGCAGGATTTTCCATCCGAGATCGAGCGCGACTTCGTCGTTGAGCGACAATGGCCCGACCGGCATTCCGGCCATGCGGGCGACATTCTCGATCATCGCCGGCGGCACGCCGTTGACGAGCATGATCTGCCCTTCGCGAACATAATTGAGCACGCAGCGATTGGCGAAGAAGCCACGCGAGTCGTTGACGACGATCGGCGTCTTCTTGATGATGCGGACGAAGTCGAGCGCCGTCGCCAGCGCGCGATCGCTCGTTTTCTCGCCCATGATCACTTCGACGAGCAGCATCTTCTCGACGGGCGAGAAGAAATGGATGCCGATGAAGTTCTCGGGCTTCTGCGTGGTTTCTGCGAGCGACGTAATCGGCAGCGTCGAGGTGTTCGAGGCGAAGATCACGTCGGCGCCCACAACCTCCTGCGCGCGCTTGGTGACATCCGCCTTGACCGCGCGATCCTCGAATACGGCTTCGACCACGAGATCGCAGCCTTTGAGCGCGGCATAATCGGCGGTGGCGACGACGCGCGCCATCAGCGAATCCTTGTCGGCGGCGGTGGCGCGGCCCTTGCTGACGGAGCTCGAGATGAGCTTGTCGATCGTGGCCACGCCCTTGTCGGCGCTCTCCTGATCGCGGTCGATGAGAATAACGTCGAGGCCGTTCAGCGCGCTGATATAGCCGACGCCCGCGCCCATGAAGCCCGCGCCGATAATGCCGATCTTCTTGAGATTGGTGGGGCCGACGTCCTTTGGTCGATGTGCGCCCTTGTCCAATTCGTTCTTCGAGAGAAACAGCGAGCGGATCATCGCCGCCGCCTCCTTCGAGCGCAGGATATGCGCGAACCAGCGCGACTCGACGGTCAGCGCCTGATCCATCGGCAATTGCAGCCCTTCATAGACGGCGTGCAGAATGGCCTTGGCGGCGGGATAATTGTCGTAGGTCTCGCGGCGATAGATCGCATTGGCGGCGGGCCAGATCATCATGCCGGTCGGCGAGAACACCCTGCCGGACGGAGTCTTGAACTCCTTCGCGTCCCAAGGCGCCTGCGCTTTGCCGCCGTTGACGATAAAGGCGCGGGCGCGCTCGACGATCTCGGACTTTGGCGCGATTTCATGCACGAGCTTGGCGCCGAGCGCGGCTCTCGGCTTGATCTGATCGCCCCTGAACAGGAATTGCAGCGCGTCGCCCGTCTGCATGATGCGTGACACGCGCTGCGTGCCGCCGGCGCCCGGAAAGAGCCCGACTTTTATTTCAGGCAGGCCGACTTTGGTTTTCTCGTCATCGGCCATGACGCGATAATGGCAGGCGAGCGCAAGTTCGAAGGCGCCGCCAAGACAGACGCCGTGAATGGCGACGGCGAAAGGTTTGCCGCATGTTTCCAACTTGCGATAGAGCAGCGAAAGTCGGCGCGAAAATTCGAAGAAATGCTTGTTCGCCGCGTCTTCGCCCTGCTCCTTGAGCGCCCTGGCGTATTGCGCGGCGCCATGCTGCAGCATGGAAAGATCGGCGCCGCCGGAGAAGGCGCTCTTGCCTGACGCGATCACGCAGCCTTTGACGTCGGGCGCGGCGACCACCGTGTCGATGAGCTGCTCCAGCTCGTCCATCACCTCTGGCGTGATGACGTTCATCGTGCGCTCGGGCATGTCCCAGGTCGCAACCGCGACGCCGTCGGCGCCGGTCTCGAAGCGGAAATTGACGAGGTTCATTTTTTCGTCTCCGAAAGATTTTGCGCTGTATTGAACCTCGTCCTTCGAGACGCCCGCTGCGCGGGCTCCTCAGGATGAGGTTCATAACGTTGCCTCACCCTGAGGAGCGAGCGAAGCTCGCGTCTCGAAGGGCGAGGAAACGTTGCATATTCACACCCGCTCCACGATCGTCGCCGTGCCCATGCCGGCGCCGATGCAGAGCGTCACGAGCGCGGTTGATTTTCCCGTGCGCTCCAATTCGTCGATCGCGATTCCCATCAGCATGGCGCCCGTCGCGCCGAGCGGGTGACCCATGGCGATGGCGCCGCCATTGACATTGACCTTCGCGGGATCGAGGTCGAAGGCTTCGAGATAGCGCAGCACGACGGCGGCGAAGGCTTCGTTCACTTCGAACAGATCAATGTCGTCGACGGTCATGCCGGCGCGATGCAGCACTTTTTTCGTCACATCGACAGGGCCGGTCAGCATCAGCGCCGGGTCCGAGCCGATATTGGCGTAGGCGCGTATCTTCACGCGCGGCTTCAATCCGTGTTTCTCGCCAGCCTCTTTCGAGCCGACGAGCACCGCCGCCGCGCCGTCGACGATGCCTGAAGAATTGCCCGCATGGTGCACGTAATTCAATTTCTCGACTTCCGGATGCGCCTGAATCGCCACCGCGTCGAAGCCGCCCTGTTCCGCGTAAAAGGCGAAGGACGGCTTTAGCGCCGCGAGCGACTGCATATCGGTTCCCGGCCGCATATGTTCGTCGCGGTCCAGCAGGGTGATGCCGTTGACGTCCTTCACCGGCACGATCGAATGTTTGAAGCGGCCTTCTTCCCACGCCTTGGCCGCGCGCTTTTGCGATTCGACGGCGTAGGCGTCGACGTCATCGCGCGAGAAGCCGTATTTTGTCGCGATGAGATCGGCCGACACGCCCTGCGGCATGAAGTAGGAGGGAATGGCGATCGTCGGATCGACGGGCCAGGCGCCGCCCGACGCGCCGATGCCGACGCGGCTCATGCTCTCGACGCCGCCGCCGATCGCAAGATCATGCTGGCCCGACATGATTTCGCCGGCGGCGAAATTCACCGAATCCAATCCGGACGCGCAGAAGCGGTTGATCTGCACGCCGGGCACTTTGTAGGAGTAGCCCGATGAAATCGCCGCGGCGCGGGCGATGTCGCCGCCGGCTTCGCCCACCGGATCGACGCAGCCGAGGATCACGTCGTCGATTTCGGGACCTTCGAGCTTGTTGCGCTCCCTGACCGCTTGCAGCGCCGTGACGGCGAGGCCGAGCGACGAGACCTCATGCAGCGAGCCGTCCGGCTTGCCGCGACCGCGCGGCGTGCGAACGGCGTCATAGATAAAAGCGTCTGGCATGAAGCGTTCCTCTTCTCGAATCTTTCCAGCGCGTCCCTCTCCCGCTTGCGGGAGAAGGAGGGCGCCCCTTAAAACATCTCCTCGGCGAGCGACATCATCGTGTCGGCGCCGGTTGAAATGCGCGTCAGGCGCAGGCGTGTTTCAGGCAGCATGCGTTCCATGTAGAAGCGCGCGGTCAACAGCTTCGCATCCATCAGCTCGGCCCGCTCAGGCTCCTGCGCCTTTTTCTCTATCGCCGCCTGCGCGATCTTCACCCACATCACGCCGAGCGCGACGCGGCCGAAGAGATGCATATAGTCGTAAGAAGCGGCGCCGGCGTTGTCGGGCTTCGTCATGGCGTTCTGCATCAGCCACATCGTCGCCTTTTGGAGATCATCGAGCGCCGCCTTCACGGGCGTGGCGAAGGACTTCATCGCTTCGTCCGAAGCGAGCGGCGCCAACAGCTCCGTCGTGTCCTTGAAATAGGCCATGATCGCGCGGCCGCCGTCGCGCGGCAGCTTGCGGCCGACGAGGTCGAGCGCCTGGATGCCATTGGCGCCCTCGTAGATCATGCTGATGCGCGCATCGCGCACGAACTGTTCCATGCCCCATTCGCGAATATAACCGTGTCCGCCGAGCACCTGCTGGGCCTTGACGGTGTTTTCGAAGCCGATGTCGGTGAGCACGCCCTTGAGCACGGGCGTCAACAGGCCGAGGCGGTCTTCCGCCGCCTGGCGCGAGGCCGCGTCATCCGATCGGTGCGCGATGTCGCTGTCGAGCGCGGCCGAAAGCGCGAAGCCGCGCGCCGCTTCGTTGAAGGCCTTCATCTCGAGCAGCATCCGCCGCACGTCCGGATGCACGATGATCGGGTCGGCCGGCTTGCCGGGGTCTTTCGGACCAGAGAGCGCGCGGCCCTGCAGACGCTCCTTGGCGTATTGCGCCGCGTTCTGGTAGGCGACCTCGGATTGGGCGAGGCCCTGCATGGCCACGCCGAGCCGCGCCTCGTTCATCATCACAAACATGGCGTTCAGTCCGCGATTGGCTTCGCCGACGAGAAAGCCTTGCGCGCCGTCGTAATTCATGACGCAGGTGGCGTTGCCGTGGATGCCCATCTTTTCTTCGATGGAGCCGCAGCTGACGCCGTTGCGCGGTCCAAGCGCGCCGTCGCCGTCGACCAAAAACTTCGGCACGACGAAGAGCGAGATGCCTTTCACGCCCGCGGGCGCGCCCTCGATGCGCGCGAGCACGAGATGCACGATGTTTTCGGTCAGATCGTGCTCGCCGGCGGAGATGAAGATTTTTTGCCCGGTGATCGAATAGGAGCCGTCGCCGCGCGGCGACGCCTTGGTCGTCAGCAGTCCAAGATCGGTGCCGCATTGCGGTTCGGTCAAATTCATCGTGCCCGACCAGCGGCCTTCGGCCATCTTCGGCACATAAAGTTTCTTCTGCTCGTCGTCGCCATGGCGCAGCAGGGCGGCGAGCGCGCCTTGGGTCAGACCCGGATACATGGCGAAGGACATATTCGCCGAGGAGGCGAACTCGTTCATCGCCATGGCGAGCGTATAGGGCAGGCCCTGGCCGCCATATTCCTCGGGCACGGCGAGACTGATCCAGCCTCCTTGAGCGAAAGCGTCATGCGCCTCCTTGAAACCCGGCGGGGTGGAGACGGAGGCGTCGTCGTGGCGCTTGCAGCCCTTTTCGTCGCCAATCTGGTTGAGCGGCGCGAGCGCCTCCTCGCAGATCTTTCCCCCCTCCAGGAGGATTTGCGACAGGACGTCCGGCGTCACGTCCGCGAAGCCTGGCAGATTGCCGAAGCGCTGAAAATTCAAGACATCATTTAGCAGGAAGAGGGTGTCGTCTACAGGCGCCTTGTAGCTCGGCATCAACGCCTCCTTGCAAGCCGGCGCTTGGCGCCGAGCCGTCGCGCCGCGATTCTCTCGGGCTGCGTCATAGGTAGAGAGGCGCCGGCGCGGGCGCAAGCGAGCCGATGTGTGACAATCGTGAACGCGACGGGTCTTTAGAGCCGTTTCTTAACGGCTTCTTTACTGCGATCGACGGAAAGTCACGGCGGTCGGCGGCCCGCGCCGACAGTAGCGCGCGATTCGCGTGTTCCACCGCGTTTTTGTCACAATTTCCACGGGTCGGTCCCGCCGGACAGCCACATGACCAAGGCGCAATTTCCTGATCAGGGTCGTCCGAATTCCGAGTCGCCCGAAGATAAGCGCGAGACCGGATATCGGGGGGGAAATCTTCCCAATGTGGAAGAGCCACGCGACGAGAACCGTGGCGTCGACGAAGACTCCATCTGGCGGTCGATCGCCGCGCTCTCCAAAAGCCGTATCGAGAGCCAGCTCGGCGAGCAGCCGGCCGCGAATGCGCGGCCGATTCGCAGCGCGCTAGCGGAGCTGGAAGCGCGGCTCGCGCGGCTAGCGGGCGAACATCGCGGCGCCGACGTCGAGAAGACGCTGCGCGGCCTTGATCAGCATCTCGCCGATATTGCAGGACGCCTGGACGACAATACGGCGCGCGGGCGCGTAGCGAAGCCAGCGGTGACATCGGGCGCCTTAGCCGGCTCGCGGAACGCCAGCTCCCCGGATAGTGGGCGCGACGCGCGCAGCGCGGATGCGGCCGCCCGGCCAATTCTGGAAGCGTTCGCAAAAATCGCGCAGCGCCCACGCGCGCGCGACGACGCCCTCGGCGGATCTGAGAACGCGTCCGGATCGCGCTTTGAGGCGCTGCAGCGCTCGATCGATTCCGTCACGCAGGGTTTAGACAGCTTTCGCGAGGACGCCGCCGAGCGAGGCGACCAGCAGCTTGTGATGATGCGACAAATCGAAAACGTCCGTCGCGAACTCCAGGATATGGCGCAAGCCATAGGCGAACTTGCGCCGCGCGCATCGGTCGCCGCGATCGAAACGGCGATGGGCGATCTCCGCCAGGGCATCGAGTCGCAACGCGGCCGCGGCGTTCCAGACGAGACGCTCGCGCCTGCCGAAAGAATTATCGGCGAACTGCGCGCCGTGATCGAAGATCTCGATCCCACGCCCATCGTGCGCAACCTGCGCGCCGACGTCGAAACGATCGGCTTCAGGCTGGAGAAGCTGCAGAATGGAGACGTTGCGAACGCTTCCGCTGTGCGCGACCTCGCGCGTGAAACTCATGAGATCAAGGAACAGCTGACGGCGCTTATGGCGCGCCCGCTGCCGCTTGAGAGGATCGAAACACGTATCATCGACGTCACGCAGCGAGTCGACGCGCTGGCGCTTTCACGTGGCGCGTCCGGCGCGGATCTCGGCGAAGTGGTCAAGGCGATCCGCTCCATCGTCGCGGCGGAAACCGGGAAGGGGCTGGAGACCTTCAATAAGCGGCTGGAGCGGCTCGCGCGCAAGCTTGACGTCGTCGTCGAACAAACGGCGGCGGCGCGATTCGATGAAATCGGCGAGCGCATCGACGAACTCGGCAAGACGCTGGCTCAGCGCATCGATCGCGGCGCCGCGAACATGGCCCCCCTCGAAGCGCTCATCACAACGCTCGCCAAGAAAATCGATACGGCGCTGGACGGCGACAGTCACGCCTCGGCGTTCGAGGAGATCGGCCGCAGGTTCGATCAGTTCGAGTCCCGCGTCGAGGACAGCGCGTCGACAGAATCGCTCGCGCGCATCGAGGCCATGCTTGCCGAACAGAACGCCGAGCGTCAGTTCGCCGATCTCGCCCAGCGCATCGATGAGCTACGACAGACGATCGCCGCGCGGTTGGAAAACCCCGGGGCCGTCGGCGATTCCGAACATTTCGCCGCGCTCGAGAATTTGGTGCGCGGCCTCGACAGAAAAATGGACGCCGCGTTCGCCGCCGACGCGCGAGATCTCGATTTGCAGGCGGTCGAGCGTCAGCTCGCGCAGCTCTCGTTCAAGATCGACCGGCTCGACGATCCATTCTCAGCGCCGCGGTTTGGCGAACAGAACGCTCGGCTCGACGAAATCGTCGAGCGCCTCGACCGGATGCACGCCGCATTCGCGCAGCGGGTCGAAGAGAGCGGGAGCGTCGAGAAACGAGAGGGCGAGTTGGCGGCTCTCGTCGGGTCGCTCGCCGACCGCATGAAACAGTCGGCTGATCCCGCGGCCGATGACGGCGCGCTCAAGTCGCTTGAAACTCAGATCGGCGCCCTGGCGCAGCGGCTCGAACGGATCGACGCGGGGAGCGGCGCGCTCATCGGCTTTGAGTCGAAGATCAACGATCTTTTCGCGCGCCTGGAGGACACGCGGTCCGCAACGACGCAGGCGGCGGAGGCGGCGGTGCGCCGGGCCGCCACGGAGGTTCTCCGCGATGCGGCGGGCGTTCAGCCGGCGGCCGTGCGCGTCGCTGTGCAGCGCGAATTGAACGAATTGCTCAGGACGCAAGACGCGAGCGGTCAACGCACGAATGAGACGCTGACGGCGGTCCATCAAACGCTCGAGCGCGTCGTCAAACGGCTGGGCGTGGTCGATGACGAATTGACCGAGAACCGCGGCGTCGCGGTGCGGTCGACCGAAGCAGAACTCGGTGTCGACCTTTGCGGCGATGATACGCGCGAGCGTCTCGGCGCGCCGGCCGCCGCTGACGCCTCAGATGCTGACGGCGAAGCCTTGGCGCCGGTCGATCCGATGGAGTTCCTGCTGCCGGTCGGCGAGAGCGTCGTGGAACGGCGCGAGCCTTTCATTGCGCCGCCAGGATCGGACGCCGATCAGGCCGCGCATCGCAACTCGATTCAGTCGGACTTCATCGCCGCCGCGCGCCGCGCCGCGCAAACGCCTGCGGCCGAGGCTGACGCTCAGTCGGCCGAAGCGGCGCGCCACGCGGGACAGGCTCAGGAAAAGCCGCCGGGCGCCGCCGTCGTCAATTTCAGCGCCCTCATCCAAGACCGCAAGCGTCCGCTGCTCTTAGGCATTGGCGCGGTCATGCTGCTGATCGGCGCCTATCAGATCGCGCGCTTGGAGGGGCAGGGCGGCTTGACGCTCGGGCCGTCGCTCAGACAGCAGGAGGCGAAGGCGCCAGCCAAGGCGGTTCGGCCGGCTTTGTCGCCGGAAAAGCGTCTCGCCTCTAACAGCGCCTCGTCGCCGGCGGTCGCCCAACGCCCGACCAAAGAACTTCCCTCTGGCGCGGCGCCGGCGGCGCCGGTCGCGCGACCCGTCGTCGCGCAGCAGAACATCGATCCGACCCCCACCGGAACGATCGAGGCGCCGCCGCTGTCGCCCGGCGACGCCTTGGCGACGATCGAGCGCCTCGCCGTCGAGGGCAATCCGGCCGCCCAGTACGAAATGGGCGCGCGTCTTGTTGAGGGACGCGGCGCCGCGCGCGACGCCAAGGCGGCCGCGCATTGGTTTGAAAAGGCAGCCGAAATGGGCCTGGCGCTCGCCCAATACCGGCTGGGTTCGATGTATGAGAGGGGCGTTGGGGTCGCGCGCGACTACGCCCGCGCCAGGCAGTGGTACGAGCGCGCGGCCGAGTCCGGCAACGCCCGCGCCATGCATAATGTTGCCGTGCTTCTCGCCGAGGGCGGCGACGGCAAGCCGGATTACGCCGCCGCTGCCGAGTGGTTCCGTCGGGCGGCCGAATACGGCATCCGTGACAGCCAGTTCAATCTCGGCATCCTCTACGCTCGGGGCCTTGGGATCAGCCGCGATCTGCAGCAATCCTACGTGTGGTTTTCCGCCGCAGCCGACCAGGGCGACGACGACGCGGCCAAAAAGCGCGACGAAATCGGCGCCCGGCTCGATTCCAAGGAGCTTGCCGCGGCCAAGGCGATGGCCGCGTCGTTCCGCGCCAAAATTCCGACCTCGGAGGCGAATGACGCGCCGGCGCTCAGGACGGGCGGCGGCGAGGGCGCACGGGAGCAGACCCCGGTGAAGCCGGCGCCGAAGTCGCCTTCCGGCAAGCCGCGGGTCTCGCAGCTTTGAAGCTTCGCTTGGCGGGCCATTAACGATTCGTCTACGGGATCGCTCCTATTGTCCGATCGAGCGAGCTTGCCGGCGCAGCGCGTGCGCACATGTGGCTCGCCCGTCTTGGGAGAATACGATGCGCAGAACTATTGCGACGCTTTCGGCGGCTTTGGCTCTCGGCGCGGCGTCCCTGGCGCCGATTGCGCCAGCGCGCGCCGATTCAGCCGGCCCCGCCATTGCGGCGGGCATTGGCGGGTTTGCGCTTGGCGCCATCACCGGCGGGGCGCTCGCCAACTCGGGGCCGCCCGTGGTCTATGCGCCTGCGCCCGTCTATGTGGCGCCGCCACCGGTGTGCTGGGTCGAGCGCCGTCCGGTCTTCGACGAATATGGCGAGGTGATCGGCTCCCGCCCGCGTCGCGTCTGCGAGTGACGCGGTCTTTTCACGACCGATGCGGCTCATGAAAAAGCCGCGTCCTTACGCTAGAATTCGTGGCATGAAGGCACATCATCTTCTGGCGGCGCTTGCCGCGCTCATGCTCACGGCCGCGCCCGCCCGCGCCGAATGGTCGAGCTGCCTCTCCAGCCTGCGCTCGGCGGCGGCCAGCGCCGGCGTCGGCCAGCAGACCATCGCGTCGGCGACGAATGGGCTCGCCCCGAACGACGCCGTCAGCTTCATGGACAAGCAGCCGGAGTTTACGACGCCCGTCTGGGACTATGTCGCCGGGCTCGTCGACGAGGAGCGCGTCGAGGAAGGGCGCGTGATGCTGCATCAGCATTCCCGCGCGCTGCACGCGGCGGAAGGCCGCTACGGTGTGGACGCTCCGACCATCGTCGCCGTGTGGGGCGTCGAATCCGACTTCGGCAAGAGCTTCGGAAAGCGCCCCGTGGTGCAGAGCCTCGCGACGCTCGCCTGCGAAGCGCCGCGTCGCAACGACTATTGGCGCAAGGAATTCATCGCCGCGCTCAAAGTCCTCGACCACGGCGATATCGCGCCGGAGGAGTTCTACGGCTCCTGGGCGGGAGCTTTCGGCCACACGCAATTCATGCCGTCGACCTTTCTCGGCATGGCGGTCGATTTCGACGGCGACGGGCGGCGCAATATCGCCAGCTCGGCGGCCGACTCGCTCGGCTCGACGGCGAATTATCTGCACAAGAGCGGCTGGCGCGCCGGCATGCCCTGGGGCTTCGAAGTGCGTCTGCCGGAAGGCTATTCCGGACCTTCCGGACGCAAGGGCCGCCAATCGATGGGCTTCTGGCAGTCGCGCGGCGTGACGCGCCTCGATGGCGGCGGCCTTGGCGAGGGAACTGCGGCGCTGCTGCTGCCGGCGGGGCGGAACGGACCCGCGTTCCTGGTGACGAAAAATTTCGACGCGGTCTACGCCTATAACGCCTCCGAATCTTACGCGTTGGCGATCTGCGTCCTGTCCGACAGGCTGCGCGGAAGGCCGGGCATTCAAACGCCATGGCCGACAGACGATCCGGGCCTCTCGCGCGCCGAGCGCCGCGAATTGCAAGCGCTTCTGACCCGCAGCGGCTACGACGTCGGCGACTCCGATGGTGTGATCGGAACCAAAACCAAAGAGGCGATCGCCGATTTTCAGTCGCGCGCCGGCTTGCAGCGCAATGGCCGCGCCGGCCTAAAGGTTCTTAACGCCTTGCGCGGACGATAGCGCCGGCGGCGCCTCCACGTTGAAGTCGGGTTCGGCGGCCGTTTCGTTGACCAATTTGAGGTCGTCGGCGATCCACGCCTTCGTCAGCTCCCAAACGACGGCGAGCACGACCGGTCCTGCAAACAGGCCGGCGATGCCATGCGCGAGAACGCCGCCGATCACGCCCACGAAAATCACCGGTATCGGCGTCGACAGCCCATGCGCGAAAATGAACGGCTTCAGCACATTGTCCACGTAATTGACGCTGAGCATGCAGACCGTCAGCGCCAGCGCCGGCCCGGTTGCTAACGTCGTCCACCCCCAGAAGATGACGGGCGCGACGACGATCAACGGCCCGATCTGAATAATGCCGAGGACGAGGATGGCGAGAGTCAAAAGGCTCGCGCCCGGCACGTCGGCGAGATACATGCCGGCGCCGCCAACGATGGCCTGCAAGAGCGACAGGCCCATGACGCCGCGCGAAACCGCGTTGATCGTCGCGCCCGCGAGATCGACGAATTTCTCGCCGCTCGAAGGATCGATCCGCCGCGACAGCGCGCGCGCCCCTGCCAGCATTTGCGGCGCGGCGGCGAGAATGAAGCCCATGAGCAGGACGGAGACCAGAAATTTGAGCGTGCCCGCGCCGGCGCTCTTCGCCATGTCCAGCAAAAATTCCCCGGCGGGCTTCAGCTGCGGCAATACTTGGGTGAAGGCGCTGCGCAGATTGGTCGAGGCCAGCAGCCAGAAGGAATAGAGCTGCTCGCCGATGAACGGCCAATCCTTGATCGACGGCGGCGGCGGCGGGACGGCGATATCGCCGGTTTCAATGCCCGCCATCACCGCCTTGATGGGGTCGATGGCGCCGACGGCCATCCAGGTGACGGGCCCGATGATCAGCACGAGGCCGGCGATCGTCATCAAAATGGCGGCGGCGATCGGCCGGCCGCCCAATATTTCGGCCACAATGCGAAAGATCGGATAGAGCGCCACGGCAAGCACGACGCTCCACAGAATAATCGCCGCGAAAGGCAGGACGATGATGAAGGTCCAGTAGATCAGCGCGCCGATCGCGAACAGCCGGATCGCCAGTTCGATGACCAGCGTGTTGAAGCGGCGGTCGGAGCCGTTGAGGCTATTGGTCGGATCGTTCACCGGCGTTCTCTCTTCGCGATTTTGCGTCGCAATAGAGTGAAGATTTGGCGGGCGTCTGACAAGAGGAGCAGTTTGCGCGTCATCGGGCGGGTCGGTTCCGGGCGGGCCGCAGCCCCGTCCGAAGGCCAACCGAAGCCCTGCGGGTTCAACCGGCCCTAATAGTCGCCGCTTCCAACCAAAGGATGGATGCCGCCGGCGCCGCTGTGATCGGCGTTCTGCCGATTGCGCTTGCCGGTTTTTGTCGCCTGGTCCGATTTTGCGGCCGAAACGGATTTGGCGGTGGATTTTGAGGACGCCGCGGACGCGGGCGGCGCAGCAATTGCGCAAGCGACAATCAAAGCAAGAATGTAACGCATGGGGTTACTCCCTGGGCCAGGAGGTCCATCGACCAGGGCCCAGCTAATAGTTAGCACAATTCGCCGCGCAGGCGAGCGCGTCGGGCGCAGACCCCCGCGGCGCTTCGACAAGCCTTGCGCATTCTGCGATAGACTGTCCGCTCCACATCGAAAGATTCGAGCCGCATGACCATCCGCCTCCACCAGGGCGATCTCCCCGAGGGGATCGGCGCTGGCGCCATTGTCGCGATCGACACCGAGACTCTGGGCCTTAATCCGCATCGTGACCGTCTGTGCCTGGCGCAGCTCTCCTTCGGCGACGGGAACGCCGAGCTTGTCCAGTTCGGGCGCGGTCAGACGCGCGCGCCAAATCTCGAGCGCCTGCTCGCCGATCCGGCCGTTCTGAAGCTCTTCCACTTCGCCCGTTTCGACATCGGCATATTGGCCAAGACCTTCGGCTTCGTTCCGGCGCCGGTCTATTGCACCAAGATCGCCTCCAAGCTCGCGCGCACCTATACGGACCGGCATGGCCTGAAGGATCTCGTGCGCGAGCTTCTTGGCGTCGAGATTTCGAAGCAGCAGCAGTCGTCGGACTGGGGCGCCACGGTTCTTTCCGACGCGCAGCAGACCTATGCGGCGTCGGACGTCCTCTATCTGCACCAGCTCAAGGACAAGCTCGACGCCATGCTGGTCCGTGAGGGCCGCGCCGAATTGGCGCAGGCCTGTTTCGACTTTCTTCCCGCCCGCGCCCGGCTCGACCTCGCCGGCTGGCCGGAAACGGATATTTTCGCCCATGAGTAAGGCTCTGGCGATCGAGGCTTTGGCTTTGCCTCGAATTCGCCACCTGCACGCCTCATGATCACGTCATGACCGACGTCTTGCCGGCGCCCAGCGCCCGCGATCGCCTGGGCGGCCTTGTTGCGCCGCGCCAGAGCGCCTTTCCGGAGGCGCTGCGCCACACGACGCGCGTTGCGCACCTGCGCCGCTGGATCCTTTGGGGGGCGGGCGGCGTCGTTGGAATCGTCGGCCTCGGCCTTCTGATCAGCTCGCTGCGCTTTCTGCCCGCCGATCTGAGCCTCGCGCGCGTCGCGCTCAAGGGATCCCGCATCGTCATCGAGAGCCCCAAGCTCGTCGGCTATCGCAAGGACGGGCGTCCCTACGAGGTGCGCGCGCTCGTGGGCACGCAGGATCTGGCGAAGCCCGATGTCTTCGAACTCGATCAGCTCGAGGTCCGGGTCGAGAACGCCAAGGACAATTCCATAATTCTGTCGGCGGCGAAGGGCGTCTACAACAGGAAAGCCGATCGGGCCGATATGACCGGCGGGGTCAACATCCACGAAGACAACAACTTTGATATGCGGCTCGAGTCGGCGGTCATGGATTTCAAGGACAGCGTGATGACGTCCGACAAGCCCGTGCTGTTGAAGATCGACGGCGGCGAGGTCACCGCGCAGTCTGTCGCATTTTCCCAAAAGGACCGTCACGCGAGTTTCGCGGGCGGAGTCCATTCG
Source organism: Methylocystis rosea SV97 (assembly GCF_000372845.1). GTDB lineage: Bacteria > Pseudomonadota > Alphaproteobacteria > Rhizobiales > Beijerinckiaceae > Methylocystis > Methylocystis rosea. The sequence continues at coordinate 3,269,739 of NZ_KB889963.1, read as the reverse complement.
GTGCTATACGGTGAGGGTGATGCGCCTTCACAAACTTCGGGCGCAGCGATCAAGGATTAAATGCGCCGCCACCTCTTCGTTCTCTCCCTAGCTGCGCTCGTCGCCGCGACGCCGGCCAGCGCCGCGGGCCGCTCGGGCGGCATTCTGCCGGGCGCCTCCGCCAAGGATCCGCTCAACATCGACGCGGGCAAGCTCGATTATTTCGAGAAGGAGCAGAAGCTCATCTACTCCGGCAGCGTGATCGTCACGAATGGGCCCTCGACGCTCAAGGCCTCGCGCCTCATCATTTTTCTCGAGGGAAAGGGCGCCGGACAACCCGCCGAGACGACCAACGACCGCGTCAAACATATCGACGCCGAAGGTCCGGTGACGCTGGTTTCAAAGGACCAGATCGGCACAGGCGATCGGGGCAGCTACGACAAGGCCGAAAACAAGGTTTATCTTACCGGCAACGTCACGCTCACCCAAGCCGAGAACATCGTGAAGGGCGACAAGCTCGTCTATGACGTGACGACCGGCATGGCGACCGTTCAGGGCGGCGCGGCCCAGGGGGGCCGGGTGCGCAGCACCTTCACCCCGAAAAACCAATAAGTCTTTTGAGACTTAGTGGGACGCGGACGTCACCAGCTCGTCGAGCATCCGCTTGCGCTTCGCTTCGTAGTAGTAGCCGCCGGCGTAGAGCCTGATCGCCCGGCCTTCATCGCCGCCGCTGACCTTATAGGCGTTGGCGAGATACGGCACCGCGAAAGCAAGATTGGTGTCGGCGTCGAGAAGACCGCTCGCCGGGCCCTGATAGCCCATGTGCCGCGCCGTGTCGTGGCGGATCTGCATCAACCCCCAATAGGGTCCGTGCCGGGCGCTGGGATTGTAATTGCTCTCGCGGCGGATCGAGCGATGAATGAGCGATTCCGGAATGTCATAGACGCGGGCGTAATGGGAGATGCGCGCATGCAGCGCATCCTGGCCGGTAAGCTCGGTCGCCTTGGCGGCCTCTTCATAGGCGGCGGGGGCTGACGCGACGGGCGACTCCTGCGGCGCACAGCCCGCGAGCGGCAGAGCGCCGATGGCGAAAAAGGCAGCGGCCCGGCGGAATAGTCTCATAAAAAATCCCTCGTCGACCGCCCAGGGCCCAGCTGGGAAATCCGCCACGCGCAGATGGCGAATTCGTGGCGGCCACGCTTCGGGGACATTGATTTCTGTGGGCGGCCGACTACCTGGCCAAGGCTCCTGACAAATGCTCCTGACTAGCGCTCCTGAGATGAGGCGGATGATGGCGCAAAGGCAGCCGAAAAGCCGCGCGCCGGCAAAAAGTTCAAAGACGGCGACCAACTACTGGTCGGGCGAGGTCACGAGCCACAGCAACGCGCTCGATCTCGATGCCGGGGTATTCACATGGGACGACCCCGTGAAGATCGCCCGCTCCCTGAAGCGGTCGGCGGAGGCGAGCGAGCGGCGCAAAGCGGACCCGTTCCGTTCCGCCATGTCGATGCTGACCTTCTACATCAACAGGGCCGGCAAGGATTTGCCCGACGCGCGCCGCCGGGTGCTGGAGCAGGCGAAGGACGAGCTGCGCAAGGCGTTTGGACGGACGCCCCATTGAGCGCACCGCAGATTGCGGACCGCGCGGCGCCAAGACGAAGGCGCTGACGGATTTCTTATTGGCGCGCAGGCGAACGTGCGTGGCGCGCCGATTTTGACGCGGGATTTGGGACCGTATTGAAATAACTCTCTGGGGTCGTATCGCATTGCGTCGTCGGAAATTATGTCCTATTTTTCTAAAAGTGACCATTTTTGAGGCGGCCATGCCCTCCTACCCGATCGCCAAGGCGAAAGAACAATTGTCCCGGCTGATCGACGCGGCGCTGGCGGGCGAGACGGTGACGATCACCCGTCACGGCAAACCCGTCGTCGAACTGCGACCGAGCGCACCCGACGAAGCGCCCAAACGAATGACGAAAGCCGACCTCGAACGGCTGCGCAAGCGACGAGGCGAGCGTCCGCCGCTCGGCGAGGACGCGGTGACTCTCATCCGCAGGATGCGGGACGAAGAGGAATGAGCTTTTACCTGGACGCCAATGTCCTCGTTTCCCTTTTCGCTGTTGACGCCCATTCGAACAAGGTTGACGCATGGATCGACTCCGACCCCGGCGCGCTTTTTGTCAGTAACTTCGCGCGCGTCGAATTTGCCGCTGTCGTTTCGCGACAGGTTCGCGTCAAGGCGATGAGCGACACGGCGGCGCGCGAAGCGCTCGCTGATTTCGACGACTGGGCGCGAGAGATGACACAGCCCATCGAGGCCGAAGCGCGGGACATGATTTTGGCGGAGAGCCTTGTTCGCGATTTCGCGACCAAACTCACAGCGCCCGACGCGCTGCATCTCGCGCTGGCCTCGAACCGGGGCTATCGACTGGCGACGTTCGATACGCGGCTGGCGGCGGCGGCGGCGATGAGAGGCGTGCGGGTTTCCGAGTTGGGGTAGAGGCGGCGCGCTGTTGTGCGAGGCGTCCTGAACGCGATATCGACAGCCGACGTCGACAGGGCGAGCGACGCCGGGGCCTGACGAGGAGCCGTGAGATATCATGCGCGCTAATCAGAGGTCAGGAGCGGCGCTAGTTCTCGCGATCCTGCTGATCGCAGTGGGCGTTGTCGATGCGCTCGCTGAAGGCATGAATGAGCGTCAACTTCAATGTGCGACCGCGGCGGTGATTCATGCGTTGCACGATGCGCCTGCGCGGAAGGATGGCTTGAACCGCTTTATCATCATGTCGCTGGGGCAGGGCCAGCGATATGTGCAATGCCGGTTTGTCGAAGGCGACGCGGGCGCATTGTGCGAAGCGTCGAGCGGCGCATACGGGCCGACTGGCATTAACAGAGTCTTGACCGCCAAACAGCGCAGCGACTTATCGAAACTGGGCTTCGTCAGAAAGGCCGGCAGTAAAAATTATGTGCGCGAATTTTCGATGGCGAGCCGCGCCGATATTGAAGGGCTTGGCTTCTTCATGGTTCAGACATTGATAGGCGTTTACGGCTTGGGGCGTGCAGAGAAGTTCATCATTCAATCGTCGCTCGACAGCCGCGCCGCCATTTCGCGCGCGTGTCCGCAGGCGCTGCAATTTTTTGCAAATTGACGGCGGGACGAGATAGAACTGGTTTCAGCTCCTTACCGCGCGAACTTCTTATATTTCAGCCGGTGCGGAATGACGCTGTCGATCCCGAGGCGCCGCTTCTTGTCTTCCTCGTAATCGGCGAAGTTGCCTTCGAACCATTCGACATGGCTGTCGCCTTCATAGGCGAGAATATGCGTCGCGATGCGGTCGAGGAAAAAGCGGTCATGCGAGATGATGACGGCGCAGCCGGCGAAATCGACGAGCGCCTCTTCGAGCGCGCGCAGCGTGTCGACGTCGAGATCATTGGTCGGCTCGTCGAGCAGCAGCACATTGGCGCCGCTCTTCAGCATCTTGGCGAGGTGCACGCGGTTGCGTTCGCCGCCTGAGAGCTGCCCGACCTTCTTTTGCTGATCGGCGCCTTTGAAATTGAAGGCCGAGCAATAGGCGCGGCTGTTGATCTCGCGCTTGCCGAGATAGATCACCTCATTGCCGTCCGAGATTTCCTCCCAGACGGACTTGTTGGCGTGCAGCGCGTCGCGCGACTGGTCGACATAGCCGAGCTGCACGCTGTCGCCGATCTCGATTGTCCCATTGTCGGGCTTCTCTTGTCCGGTGATCATGCGAAACAGCGTCGTCTTGCCGGCGCCGTTCGGCCCGATCACCCCGACGATGCCGCCGGGCGGCAGTTTGAAGGAGAGATCGTCGATCAGAAGCGTGTCGCCATAGCCTTTCGACAAATGATCAAAATCGATGACATTGTCGCCGAGGCGCTCGGCCACCGGAATGACGATCTGCGCGGTCGTCGGCGCCTTGTCGTTCTGCTTGGCGACGAGTTCCTCATAGCGCTGAATGCGCGCCTTGCTTTTGGCCTGCCGCGCCTTTGGCGAAGCGGCGATCCACTCGCTCTCGGCTTCGAGTGCCCGCTGGCGCGCCTTGTCCTCGGAGGATTCCTGGGCCAGTCGCTTCTGCTTCTGCTTCAGCCAGCTGGTGTAATTGCCCTCGTAGGGGATGCCGCGGCCGCGATCCAGCTCCAATATCCATCCGGTGACATTGTCCAAGAAATAGCGGTCGTGGGTGACGATCAGGATTGCGCCGGGATACTGGCGCAGATGTCCTTCGAGCCAGTTGACGGTTTCAGCGTCGAGATGGTTCGTCGGTTCGTCGAGGAGCAGCATTTCCGGCTGTTCGAGCAGCAATTTGCACAGCGCGACGCGACGCCGCTCGCCGCCTGAAAGCTTGGTGACGTCAGCGTCGTCCGGCGGGCAGCCGAGCGCGTCCATCGCCTGGTCGACCTGGCTGTCCAAGTCCCAAAGACCTTTGGCCTCGATTTCGTCTTGGAGCTTCGTCATCTCGTCGGCGGTCTCGTCCGAATAATTCATGGCGAGATCGTTATAACGATCGAGAATGGCCTTCTTGTCGGCGACGCCGAGCATGACATTGCCCCGCACGTCGAGCGTCGGGTCGAGCTGCGGCTCCTGCGGCAAATAGCCGACCCGCGCGCCCTCGGCGACGAAGCCCTCGCCAGAATATTCCTTGTCGGCGCCCGCCATAATGCGCAGCAGCGTCGATTTGCCGGAGCCGTTGACGCCCAGAACGCCGATCTTCGCGTCGGGGTAAAAGGAGAGGTTGATGTTCTCCAAGACCTTCTTGCCGCCCGGATAGGTCTTGCTGAGGCCCTGCATGTGATAGATGAACTGCCGCGCCATATCGCCTCGCAAAGAGAGATTGCGCTGTCTTTAGAGCATTTTCACTCCGGGAGGGAAGCCGTCTGGGGCCTCGACGAGTCAGAAAAATGCCCCCGACGGCTGGTCGGGGGCATTTGTCCCGCAGGCGCTCGCTCAGGTTCGCATAAAGCTCAGAACCGTGGCGCTAAGGGTGCTGCCCGTGAGCACAATCGTCGAGCCGAGCGCAAGCAGCGCGACCAGGTTCAGGGTCAAATCGTTAGGACTGCCGGCAAGCGCCAGAATGCCGAGGACGATCGCCGCCAATCCTGCGAGCGCCTGAATGCCGGCTGAACCGGACGCCATTTCGCTCGCGAGCATCTCGGCGCCGACATGTTGCGACTGTCCGATTGCGGTTTCCATCTGGGCGGAGGCGCGTCGCAGCACATAGAGTCGCCATACGGCGTTGCTGCTCAGCAACAGAGCGGTGCCATAGCCGATCGCGGCGACCGGGGTCAGTATTGCCGCACTGATTCCAAGGAGCGACAGAACGCCCAGCACGATACCGGCGGCGCCGACGAGGAAGACGAGCGCGAGACTATTGCCGCCCATCTGCTCGACGGAAGCGGTGCGAACGCCGCCGGGAAACACGACCTGCATATATTCCGACAGCATAGCTCCGCCTTGAATTAACAATGCGACGCCAAACACGATCGTCGCGATCGCGACCATCATGGGGGGCGCTATTCCAACTAAGCCGCAAATCACAAGGACGATGGTGGCGACGCCGCCAATGGCGTCAATAAGGCCGCCATAGGCGACCGCATTGTCGTGCGTTGCGATATCTCGGGTAATGGACATGTGGGACACTCCAGCCGCTAGCCCCCGGACCGATAGCTAGCGGCGCTTACGCAACGGGCAAGCACAGCATTTGGGGAGCGGATTGCCTTTTAGCGTCCGCGCGCTCTAGAAGCGGAAACGAAGCAACCGGGCGAGCGTTAATGAATGTTCTTCTGATCGGATCGGGCGGTCGCGAGCATGCGATCTCCAATGCGCTAACAAAAAGCCCGCTGCTGACGCGGCTCTATATCGCGCCAGGCAATCCGGGGACGGCTCGCGTGGGAGATAACGTCGATCTCGACGTCGCCAATCACCCCGCCGTGATCGACTTTTGTCGCGATGCGGGGATTGCGCTCGTCGTCGTCGGACCTGAGCAGCCGCTGATCGGCGGTCTCGTCGACGAACTGGAAAAGCACGGGATCCTCGCCTTCGGACCGACGCAGGCGGCGGCTCAGCTCGAAGGCTCCAAAGGTTTCACCAAGGATTTGTGTCGCGACTATGGGATTCCGACCGCGAGCTATGCGCGGTTTGCTGCGCTTGAGCCGGCGCTGCACTATCTGCGTGAGCAGGGCGCGCCGATCGTCGTCAAGGCGGACGGGCTCGCCGCCGGCAAAGGCGTCGTCGTGGCTGGCACGCTTGAGGAAGCGGAACGCGCTGTTCAGGCCATGTTCGCGGGCGCGTTCGGCCTCTCAGGCGCAGAGGTCGTCATCGAGGAATGTCTCCTAGGCGAAGAGGCGTCGTTCTTTGCAATTTGCGACGGCGTTCGCGCGCTGCCGTTCGCGACGGCGCAGGATCATAAGCGAGTCGGCGACGGCGACACGGGACCAAACACGGGCGGCATGGGCGCCTATTCGCCGGCCTCCGTCGTGACGCTCGATATCGAAGCGCGCGTTATGGCCGAGATCATCGAGCCGACGATGCGCGCCATGCGCGACAAGGGCGCGCCCTTCAAGGGCATGCTTTACGCCGGACTTATGCTGACACAGGACGGGCCAAAGCTCATCGAATACAATTGCCGTTTCGGCGACCCCGAGGCGCAAGTCATTCTGCCCCGTTTCGAGGGCGATCTTCTCGAGCTGATGCTTGCCGCCGCGCGGGGCGAATTGCCTCAGGAGCGACCGCGGTTTTCGCCGCTCGCGGCGTTGACGGTCGTGCTGGCGGCGAAAAACTATCCGGGAACGCCAATGACCGGCTCGGAAATCCGCAATTTGGAAAGCGCCGAAGCCGTCGAGGGCGTCGCCATCACCCACGCCGGCACGCGCGAGGAAGGCGGCCGACTTCTCGCCGCCGGAGGTCGCGTGCTGAATGTCACGGCGTTAGGCGAAAGCGTCGCCGAGGCCCAGGCGCGCGCTTACGCGGCGGTCGACCTCATCGATTGGCCGGGCGGGTTTTGCCGCCGCGACATCGGCTGGCGGGAAGTCGCGCGCGAACGAAAGTCCTCCTGAGCGTGGACGCGCAGGAGTGGTCCGGCCAAGGGCCCGCTACATCACATAGATTTTATCCGGCAGTTCGTCGCCGCTCGCGCCGGGCGGCGCATGCCGCGCCAGGAGGCGCGCGCATTCCTCTATCGCCGCGACAAAGCCGTCCGCCAGCCGTTCGCGTTTCAGGTCTTCAAGCAGCAAATCGAGCGCTGCCTGCCATTCGTCATTACTGATCTTTGCGGCGATGGCGTCATCGGCGACGATGCGCGCGTAACGCTCGGCGAATGAGACGAATATGAGAACGCCCGTGCGCGCCTTGGTGGCGGAGACGCCGCGCGAAAAAAATTGCTCGATCGCCTCTCGCGCGGCGCGGGCGCGCTTTACGGCGCGCGGCGTCAGGAAAAAGCGCACCGGTCCCCATGAAACGACGAGCGTCGCAATGATAAAGATGGCGATCTGCGCTGCGAAAATCTCACGAGGCGAAAGTTCGGTGAAAAGCAGCATGGGCCAAGGCGACGCTAGCGCGATAAAAGCGCCCCAGAGCGGTGGCACGAAGGCGTAATCGGATGAGCGACGCGCCAGCACGCAGACGATCTCGCCGGAGGTTTTTTCTTCGGCCCGGTGAATAGCCTCCGCGATGCGCTCGAAGTCGTCCGCCGTGAGTTGCATCACCAATCCCCCGAAGCGCCGCCGCCGCCGGACGAGCCGCCGCCGCCGGAAAACCCGCCGCCGTCTCCGAAACCGCCTCCCCCTCCCCACCCGCCGCGAGAATCATCCCCCCAGAACCCGCCGCTCGGGGGCAAGACGATAAAAGGGGGGCCGCCGCGCCTGTAACTCCGCTGGTACCTTTGCCGGCCGCGCGCGCTACGCGCCATCCAGACCACGATGAACAGAAACAGTGCGAAAAAAATGAGCGGGGAAAGCTCATCGAAGGTCGTGGACTGCGGGCCGCGCGCGCGTTTGGTCCATTCGGCGGAATCGCCGGAGAGCACCTCGATAATCCCCTCGACGCCGCGTTCGATTCCCGCGCCGTAGTCTCGCGCTTTAAATCGCGGCGCCACCGCGCTCGTCAAAATGATCTTCGACAGCGCGTCGGTGAGCGTTCCTTCCAGGCCATAGCCAACTTCGATGCGCATTTTGCGCTCGCTCGGCGCCACCAGAAACAGAACGCCATTGTTCTTTTTTGCTTCGCCGAGCTTCCACGCGCGAAACAGGCCGTTGGCGTAGGTTTCGACGTCCAAGCCCTCCAGCGAATTGACAGAGGCGACGACGAGCTGAATGCCGGATTTATCCTCGAGATCCCTGAGCTTGCTCTCGATGGCGCTTTTCGTGGACGGCGGAATGACATCGGCCTGGTCAACCACCCGACCAGTGAGCAGCGGATAGTTCACCGCCGCGAAGGCGAGCGACGCGACAAGAAAGAAGAGCGGCGCAAGCCAGCGCGCGGCGCCGCCCATGGCTATTTGCCTTCGCACCGGGCGCAGCGCCCGGCGATTTCCACGACGCGCGTGCGGGCGCTGAAATGCGCCGCTCCGACGAGAGCCGCGAGTTCGCGGGCAAATCCTTGCGACGTCGCCTCTTTCACCTCGCCGCATTGCTCGCAAATGATGAAGACGACGGGCTCCTCGGCTTCATGGGCATGGCCGCAGACGATATAGGCGTTTTTTGACGCAAGCCGATGCGCGAGGCCGTTGTCCATGAGGTAGCCAAGCGCGCGATAGACGGAGACGGGCGCGGGGCGCTTGCCCTCTTCGTCGGCCATGAGATCGATCATCTCATAAGCGCCGACCGGGCGGTTCGCTTGCGTGAGAATGTCGAGCGCACGGCGGCGCGCCGGCGTCAGGCCGGCGACCTTGGACCGTGTGGGATTTTTCGTCGAATGGCTGCTCATTGCGCCAATTTAGGGGGCTCCGACGTAAAAAACGAGGCTTTAGCGTTTGGCGCAGGCCGCGGCGAATTTCTTGAATTTCTCCGCTGCGTTGGCGAGGGGCGCCGATCGCTTTGTTCCGCCAACGGCGATGTCGAGCGTTTCCCCGCCGACCATCGCCCCGAAGATCGGGTCTTTCGCCGGCAGGCTCCCTTCGAAGCTCGGCACGCCCGCTTCTTCATTGGGCACGAGCTTGCCGGCGACCTTCGCCGTCTTTTCGCCGACCGAAAAGATCGCCGTCGTCTTGCCTCCCGCTTTGAGCTTGTTGCTTGTTTCGGCGACCCAGATTTTGACCAAGCCGCTCCCTGGCGCGCAGGTGAAGCTCCCAAGGCTGTCGTCGCTTTCCGGCACCCCATAGCCAAGATAGATGCTGTCGGCGTTTTTCTCCTCCAATCCGCCGAGCGTCCAGACGCGCTGGTCGGTTTGCGCGCAGAGACCTGATAGCCCCAGAAAAGAAAGGACGCCCGTCAGGGCGAATGTTCGCTTCACGCCGTTCCTCCTGCGCAGACTTGGGCCGCGTCGCGCCGCCTTGCGCTCGGGCCCGCGGCGCCTATAGTCCGCGCGCAAATCGCCTCCCGCCGAGCCAGAGCCAAAATGACCCGCCAGAAAAAAGAAATCAAACGCGTCGTCCTCGCCTATTCCGGGGGGCTCGACACCTCGATCATTTTGAAATGGCTCCAGACGACCTATGGCGCGGAAGTCATCACCTTCACCGCCGATCTTGGTCAGGGCGAGGAGCTCGAGCCCGCGCGCGAGAAGGCGCTGCTTCTGGGCGTCAAGCCTGAAAACATCTTCATCGAAGATCTGCGCGAAGAATTCGTGCGCGATTACGTCTTCCCGATGTTCCGCGCCAACGCTCAATATGAGGGGCTTTATCTGCTTGGCACCTCGATCGCGCGCCCGCTCATCGCCAAGAAGCAGATCGAGATCGCGCGCAAAATGGGCGCCGACGCGGTCTGCCATGGCGCGACCGGCAAGGGCAACGACCAGGTGCGGTTCGAACTCGGCTATTACGCGCTTGAGCCCGATATCACCGTGATCGCGCCGTGGCGCGAATGGGACTTCGTCTCGCGCGCCGATCTCATCGCCTTCGCCGAAAAGAACCAGATCCCGATCGCCAAGGATAAGCGCGGCGAAGCGCCGTTTTCGACCGACGCCAATCTTCTGCACACGTCTTCGGAAGGCAAGGTGCTCGAAGATCCGACTAACGAGACGCCCGATTACGTCTATTCGCGCACCGGCGATCCCGAAGATGCGCCGGACGCGGCGCAATATGTCACGATCGACTTCGAAAAAGGCGACGCCGTCGCGGTGGATGGCGTCACGCTTTCGCCTGCGGCGCTCCTCGCCAAGCTCAATGATCTCGGACGTCTTCACGGCATCGGGCGATTGGATCTCGTCGAAAACCGCTTCGTCGGCATGAAGTCGCGTGGCATGTATGAAACGCCCGGCGGCGCGATTCTGCTTGTCGCGCACCGCGGAATCGAAAGCCTGACGCTCGACCGCGGCGCCGCGCATCTCAAAGACGAGCTGATGCCGCGCTACGCCGAACTGATCTATAACGGCTTCTGGTTCGCGCCGGAGCGCGAGATGCTGCAGGCCGCGATCGACAAGAGCCAGGAGCATGTCACGGGCCGCGTGCGCATCAAGCTCTACAAGGGCTCGGCGACGCTCGTCGGTCGCGAAAGCCCCTGGTCTCTTTACGATCAGGACCTTGTCACTTTCGAAGAAGGCGGAACCTACGACCAGCGCGACGCGGAAGGCTTCATCAAGCTCAACGCCCTGCGGCTGCGCACGCTGGCCAAGCGCGCCGCGCGGGGGGCGAAGCAATAACGAACCGCGCGGATGATTTTTTCGCGGAACGCTTGACGCCTCCCTCTCCCGCGCAGCGGGGCAGGGAAAGGGAGGGGGAATATATTCGAGCCGAGCGCAAACCGCATCGCCCCCTCTACAACTCTCCCCCGCTGCGCGGGAGAGAGGGAGATTGCGCGGCGGAGAAACGCGTGCCGCTGGACCAAGACGCGGCTGCGCTCATTCGCGCGCCGTCGCGCACGCTTACCTCGCTTGCCGATCTGGTTGACGCGCGCCTCATAAGCGAGGTCAACGGTCTCGATCAGGTGGCGCAGCGCTACAGCATCGCCGTTACGCCGGAGATCGTGGCGCTGATCGACCCCGACGATCCGAATGATCCGATTGCGCGGCAATTTATCCCCGATCTTCGCGAGGCCGCGACGACGCCGCAGGAACGCGCCGATCCCATCGGCGACGACGCGCATTCGCCGCTTCCGGGGCTCGTGCATCGCTATCCCGACCGCGTGCTCCTAAAGCTGCTGTCCGTCTGTCCGGTCTACTGCCGTTTTTGTTTCCGGCGCGAGACGGTCGGTCGCGGCAAAGGCGATCTGCTGCCCGAGCGTCACGTCGCGGCGGCGCTCGACTACATCGCGCGGCGACCGCAGATTTTCGAAGTGATCCTCACCGGCGGCGATCCCTTGATGCTGTCGGCGCGTCGACTCGGCGCCGTGTCGCGCCGGCTTGCCGAGATCCCGCACGCGCAGCTGTTACGCGTCCACACGCGCGCGCCGACGGTCGCGCCCGATCTCGTGACGCGCGATCGGCTTGCCGCGCTTCGCGAAAGCGGCAAGACGCTGCTCATCGCCTTGCATGTCAATCATGCGCGCGAATTGACCGAGTCGGCGCGCGCGGCGATCGCCCAGTTGCGCGAGGCAGGCGCAGTCCTTCTCTCCCAGACCGTGCTGCTCAAAGGCGTCAATGACAACGTCGACGTCTTGGAGCGGTTGATGCGCGATTTGGCAGGTTTGGGCGTTCGGCCCTATTATCTGCACCATCCAGATCTCGCGCCGGGGACCGCGCATTTTCGGCTCAGCCTCGCGGCGGGCAGGCGAATCTACGCAGAGCTCTCGCGTCGCGTGACCAGCGTTGCGCTGCCGGCCTATGTGCTCGACATTCCCGGCGGGTTCGGCAAGGTGCGGGTCGCCGAGGGCGCCGCGGCGCCGGACGGGCAGGGGGGATGGACCGTGGTCGACCGGAACGGCGACGAGCGGTCCTACCTCGACGAACTCGAACCGCCGCAAGATTGACCTTTCGCCCGCGTGTTCGAAACCGATTTGATCGGCTCGCTCCACCCAAGGAACGCATGTGCGCAAACTGACGCTCCTGATCGCCATCCTGATTGCGACGCTCGCCGCCCCCGGGCTGCGCGCCGACGAAGCCCCGGCTTCGATCGAGCAGTTCAACGCGCGTCTCGATCGCGCGCGCGCCACGCTGGACGAGGTGCAGAAGACGCTTGAGCAGCCCGAGCTTTCCGACGCCGCGCTGCGCAGTCTGCGCGCGCGTATAGAACCCTTGCCGCACGAACTCGAGGAAACGATCGAAAAGCTGACGCCGCGTCTTGCCGCGATCGATGCGCGGTTGAAGGAGCTTGCGCCCGCCGCCGCAAAACCCCAGGAGCCGCCAAAAGAGGCTCCGAAAGCGCCCGAGAAGCCGGCGGAGTCCAAGCCCCAGGCCAAACCTGCTGTAAAGAACGGCGTCGCGAAGCCGCCGCCGGCGAGAGGGCCGCCGGTCCCGGCGCCCGAAGCGACGCCGAACGGGCCCGAATCCGCCGACGCCGCCGCGCGCGTCAGCGCTGACGCCGAACTCCAAGAGCAGCGTCGCCTGTACGACGCGGTCGACGCGACTCTCAAACGCGCGCGCGCCATGTTGCTCGAGACGCGGCAGGTCGCCGTCACGATTGTCGCGCGCCAGCGCGGGCTCTTTGCGAAGAATCTCTTTCTGCGCACGGACGGTCTATTCTCGCCTTCGCTGTGGCGCGCCGCGCTCGACGGGGCGCCCGCCGTGATCAGCGATTCTGCGACCTTTCTTTCCGATCGAACGGCGAACGTCGTAGATCGCGTCAACAATGGTCGACGCGCGCAGTTTTTGGCCGTAATTTTTCTGATCGCAGCGAGCGTCGCCTTGGCGCTCTTCATGGCGCGACGCGTCGTCCGGCGTTCGGAGGACGAGTCTGCTCCGACGCCTTTGCGCAAGGCGGCCGCCGCCGGATGGACGGCGCTCGTCATCGCGGCCGTGCCGGTTGCGGCGGTCGGCGCGTTAAGCCTCGCCTTCGACGCCTATGATCTTATCGACGGCGCGCTCGAACCGATCTGGCGACGCTTTGTCGAGGGTGTGGCGCGCATCGCCTTCGCCTACGCCATCGCGCGCGCGGTTCTTGCTCCCGCGCATCCGAACTGGCGGCTGATTGATCCGGGCGATCGGCTTGCGAAACGTCTCACGCAACTCGTCACGCTGGCTGCGGTGACTCTTTCCGCGGCGCGTTTCCTCGAGCAGTTGGAAGAGTCCGTGCAGGGGGGGCTTCCTATCGTGATCGTGACGCGCGGCCTCGGCGTTATGATCGTCGCGGCGCTCATCGCTATCGCGCTCTTCAATCTGCCAAGCCGAGTCGAAGTCGAGGACGGCGCCGCCGTCGCCACCCCCGAGGGCCGCGACTGGATGAGCGCCGCGCGCTTCTTCGGCGCTCTTATCCTGCTCGTGCTCGTTGGAGCGTGCGCGGCCGGCTACGTCACTTTCGCTAATTTCGTCATCCTGCAGATCGGCTGGACGGCGGCGGTCATCGCCATTCTGTATGTCGTCGTCACCCTTTCGCGCGGCGGCATCGAGGCGTCGCTTGCGCCGACGAGTTTCCTCGGTCGTAAAATGATCACCGGTCTTGGCGTGCGCCGTGAGCAGCTCGCGCCGCTCGCCGTGCTCCTGTCCGGCATTGTCACGCTGCTCTGTTTCCTCGCGGCGGCGTTGGTGGCGCTTGCGCCGCTCGGCTATGAGTCGGGCGATTTCCTGGGCAATATTCGCTCGGCGTTCGTTTCCTTCAAGATCGGCGACGTCACGATCTCTCCTTCAAGCGCGCTTGTGGCGATGCTGCTCTTCGCTGCGGCGCTCGCCGCAACGCAGGGGCTGCGGCGCTGGCTTGACGCGCGTTTTTTGCCGCTCACCCGGCTCGATCTCGGTTTGCGCAACTCCATAAGCGCGACGCTTGGCTACGCCGGCTTCATTTTCGCGGCGGCGCTCGCACTGTCCTATGTCGGGCTCGGGTTCGAAAAACTCGCGATCGTCGCCGGCGCGCTCTCGGTCGGCATCGGCTTTGGCCTGCAATCGATCGTCAACAATTTCGTCTCCGGCCTCATCCTGCTGTGGGAGCGCGCCATTCGCGTCGGCGACTGGGTCGTGGTCGGCGACGAGCAGGGCTATGTCAAACGCATCAATGTCCGCTCCACCGAAATCGAGACCTTCGATCGCGCGACGATGATCGTGCCGAATTCGAATCTCGTCGCGGGCGTCGTGAAGAACTGGCTGCGCGGCGACAAGGTCGGCCGCATCAAGATCGCCATTTCGCCGCATGTCGGCGTCGATCCGGAAAGAATGCGCGACATTCTTCTTGCGGCGGCGCGCGCGCAGGAAAGCGTTTTGCGGATACCCGCGCCGCAGGTGATGTTCCTCGGCATGGAGGCGAATATCTTTAAATTCGAGCTCTGGTGCTACGTCGAGGATGTCGAGCAGTCCGCGCGCGTGCGCAGCGACCTGCACTTCGATCTCTATGAGCGCCTCCACGACGCCGGAATCTCGATCGGTCCGGCGGCTTCGCCGCCGCCGCCGACAATCGTCAACATTCCCGAACTCGACAAGCTGGCCGCAGCGGCCGTCGCGAGCGCGCTGGCGATCGAAGCCAATCTGGCGGGCGTCAAGAGCGAAGATGAGCGCACCGAACGGTCCTACGACTCTAAGGAGGACGCTGCGAGCCCGGACGATGCGCAAGCAAAGTAATTCCTGCCATTCATTGTTTCTCAAAGAATGAGGCGCGAGATGCGCTCGATGTCTTTGTTGTCTCCTCTCCGCATCGCCACTCTCCTGGCGCTCGGCGCGCTTGCCGGCTGCAACGCCGCGCAAGAGCCTGCGCCCAGGGTGACCGGGCCGGAGCCGCCGATGTATCGCTCTCTGGCGGCGGCCGGCGCGCACGTCGATCCCGTGACCGCGCGCGACATGATCTCGCTTTATCGACGCAACAGCGGGCTCGGCGCTCTGACCCTGGATGACGGACTGGAGCGCGTCGCGGAGGCGCAGGCGCGGGACATGGCGCAAAGCGGCGATCTTGCGGCGCGCGGCGAACTCGGCGACCGCCTCGCAGGCGCCGGCATTCAAACGCCGGCGGCCGTGGAGAATGTATCGGCGGGCTACCGCACGCTGGCGGAAGCTTTTTCCGGCTGGCGCGATTCCGCGCCGCATAATGCGCGCATGCTGGACAAGCGCGTGAAACGGATGGGCATCGCGACGGCGTACGCGGCCGGGGCGAAATATAAGGTCTATTGGGCGCTCGTTCTTGCCGACTGAGGTCAGGCGCGGACCCGGCGCCTGCGCTTGCCGCCGCCCGGCGGCGCGCCGCAGGACTCCGGAGCGGGCTTCTCCTGCGGATTGACGAGGGCGTCGTCCATCCGCACATAGCGCACGCCGAGAAAGAACAGGATCTGTGCGTCGCGTTCGGGCGCCTCGCGGCGTTTCGACGCCGCTCTCGTGCGCGGCTGGAAGGCGATGACCTTCCCCATGGCGATTTCTCCAAGCTCGTTCCGCCGACGATGAATCAGCCGTCCTTAACGATTAGGAATTGGCGAGGGTTAATGCTCCGTCAACGACCGGATGCTAAATTTTCTGCAAGTTGCGTATGGGTTCGAGTGGTGAAGTGATGGGCGCCGATAGAGAACAGCGTCGGATGGTCGACGCTTCGCTGCTTCGAGCGGTCGTCGATCAATTTGTCGAGCGATCGATGCATCCGACGGCCGACATCCGGCAGTTCGAACAGCTCGCGCTCGGGCTCATCGACATTGTCGATGCAGAAACAGTAGCCCGTGCGGCGCTGCCGCTCTGCTTCCATCGGGAAACGCCCGCCTCGATTTTCGCGCGTCTTTTCGATAAGGGCGGCGCTGCGGCCGCGCTTGCCTTTCAATTCGCGCCTAAGCTCGCGCAGCGGGACATGATCGCCACCGCCGAGCAGGGGCCGGCGCAATTCGCGGCGGCCGTCGCCCGCCGCCGCGACCTCGATCGGGAGACGATGCTGGCGCTTGCCTCACGCCGCGAGGGCGAAGTGCTTCGTGGGCTCGCCGGCAATCTCGCTGCGCATTTCGATTCGGCGTCCAGGCGCGCACTGGTCGTGGCGGCGCGCGATGATCTGACGCTTGCGCGCATGTTGCTCGACCGCGACGATCTTGATCTCGACCCAGAACCGCTTTTCCTTGCGGCGAACCGGCTCGAGCGCACGGCGATCGTGCTCAACGCCTGCCGCCAAATATTGGCGAGCGGCGCGACCGAAGCGCCGCTTCGCGCCGACAGCGCTTTCGTCGAGAAACTGGAAGCCGCGGCGCAACGCCATGATCGCAACGCGATGGCCGCTCTCCTCTCGGAGGCGCTCGAGTGCCGAAAGGAACGGGCGCGCGCGCTTGTCGTCGATCATCTCGGGGAGGCGCTCGCTCTGGCGCTCAACGCGATCGGCGTCCCGCTCGAATCGGCGACGCGCATCTTTCTTTGCGCCGAGCCTGGCGTTGCCCGTGACGCCGAGGTCGTTCAGGCGTTGCTCGGCGTAATGCGCTCGACGCCGCAGCGTGCGGCGGCGCGCATCGTGGGCGCAATGACTGGCGCGGCGCGATCGGAGCGCGAAATTTCACGCCGTGCCGCGCGAGAAGATCCGGGTGCGCTGACGCGCCGCCGCGCGACGCCTCAGCAATCATTGGCGCGGCCATCGCGCAAACTCGATCAATCCGCTTAGAGCGCTTCCCGATCGCATGGGATCATGTGATCGATAGGCGTCGCTCAATCTAAATGTTGGAGCAGGTTCTCATCGAAAAAGTTTGTCGGCTTTTTCGCAAACCTGCTTGCGCTAAGCGGCGAGGTCGACGAACACGCGGCCGTCCGGGTCCTCGATCTCGACGATCCAAAGGTCCGGGTCGAACATGATCTCGCGCTTGAGCCTCTGCTCGGCCTCCCCCGGATCGAGCCAGTCGCCTGCATGGACGCGCGCGAACAGCCGATCGACTCCCTCCGGCGGCTCTTCGCTCTGCGGGGCAGGGCCATAGACGGCGGCGCGCCCATCAAGCCGATCGAGTTTGACAAAGATCGCGCCGGCTTCGGCGGCGCCGCGCCGGCGCAGCATGGCGACCGCGCCTTGCACCTCAGCCCGGCGGATCAGCGCGGAAACGAATATGTCGGATCTCAGTCGCATGGGCGCAAACTAGCGCTTGAGCGGCGGGATTGTCGAACGCGCGCGACTCAAGGGAGCGGGAGGCGGGAGCGCGCCGCGAGCTGCTGCAGCAATTTCGGCGTGATCCGGCCCTTGACCGGCAGTCCGGCGTCGCCCTCAAACTTCTCCAAGGCGTGGCGCGTCGCGCCGCTGAGAACGCCGTCGGAGCGCACCACGTAGCCGAGCTTCAGGAGCGCGCGCTGTGCATAAAGAACGTTTTTGTCGAGCGTCGCGGTCTTGTCCGCGGCGTCGGCCTTTTCGGCCTTGTCGGCCTTGTCGCCGCTCGCCTTAATCGGGGTCGGGTCGCCGACGATCAGCAGGCCGATCGCGTCCCGCTTCTTGTCCG
The DNA here is from genome assembly GCF_000372845.1 of Methylocystis rosea SV97. GTDB lineage: Bacteria > Pseudomonadota > Alphaproteobacteria > Rhizobiales > Beijerinckiaceae > Methylocystis > Methylocystis rosea. The sequence goes on along the minus strand of NZ_KB889963.1, from coordinate 3,252,144 downwards.
CCGTGTGCGGCGGATCTGCTTTCGCCGGCGCGCTCTTGCCCCAGTCGGGGCTTTTGGCGGCGTCAAGCTTTTCGATCTTGCTGGCGATGAGGTCTTTCGGAATGGCGCGCGCGGGGACATTCGCGTCTCGATCTGTGCGGGCTTCGACGGCGGGCGGGCGCGCCGGCGGCGTCGGCGCGCCCAGGACCGCGTTCGAAGTCTGAGCCGAAAAGAGCGGCGCCGGATGTCTTCCGTCCTGGAGGAACAGCGCGTTCATCGGCACGCCGATCGCCGCCACGGTGGCGATGCCGAGGATAAGCATGACGCCGATTCGCTTGGCGCCGAACATGCGCGCAAGGATTGAGCGACGACCATTGCGTCGTGTGTCGCGCGGCGGGGCGCGATCGGCGGGAGAAGCCTGAAAGCGAGAGGCGTAGAGCGAGGCGTCACGCAATTTTCTTCACCGTTGCTGGTTCTGCGTCGCCGACCACGGCCACGCTGAGCGGCGCGCCAAGTCGGGCGATCGTCTGGATTCTTGCCGGACCCCCGGTTGCGCCGCTGTTGCGGCAGTCGAGCGGCAGGCGCACGGAAACCGCCGTGCCGACCTGCAGGCCGCTTTCGATGGTGATCGAACCGCCGTGCAGCCCCACGAGTCCGCACACCATGGAAAGGCCGAGGCCAGTTCCCTCGCGCCCGCTGTCGAGCGACGCGCGCGTCTGAAAGAAGGGATCGCCGAGCCGCGCGAGATCGCCTGCGGCGATGCCTGCTCCATCGTCGGCGACGGTGACGACGACGTGATTTCCTTCAAGCTGAAGCGCGAGCTTCACCGTGCCGCCGCGCGGCGTGAATTTCACTGCGTTAGAGAGCAGATTGATCAGGATCTGTCTGCAGCCGCGTTTGTCGGCGACGATCTCGCCAAGGCTTTCGGCATATTCGCGCGCGAGCGTCACGCCAGACTGATCGGCCTGCAGCTGCATCATGTCGCAGCACTGATCGGCGAGCGTCGGCAGGGCGAACGACTCAGCGGCGATTTCCATGACGCCGGATTCGATCCTGGACATATCCAGGATGGAGTTGACGATCTCGAGGAGATGGTGGCCGGAGTCGCTGATGATCGACGCATATTCCCGCTGTTTGGCGGGTTCGGAAGGCGCAATCTCGTCGGTCGCCAACATTTGGGAGAAGCCGATGATCGCGTTGAGCGGCGTGCGCAGCTCATGACTGACATTGGCGAGAAGGCGCACGTTGCTGGTTGCAGCGCGCTCGGCTGCCGCGTGAGCCGCCGCAAGCGCGATATCGGCTTCGAGCGTGGCGTGTACGTCGCGCAGGGCGCAGACGACGGCCTCTGTTGCGCATTCCTCGTCGTTTAATTGAGCGCGGCGCAGGCGCGCCTCGAAAGAGTTGAAAACGGGCGCGATGAATTCGCTGGAAGCATTGCGCGCAACGCCAACCTGAACGCGAACGGCCGCGGGCGCCACCGCCTTGCCGTCGACGGCGTCGGAGACCGCCTTGAGGAAGCTCGGCCGGTCGGCGACGTGAATCCGCGTGAAGAATTCGCGGCCGACCAGATCGCGCTTGAGATCAAAGACGTGGCGCCCGTCACCCAGGACCGCGTTGACGAAGCCGGCGCGATCGAGGTGCAGCAGGATGTCGCCGACCGCGCCTGTCAGGAGCATGAGGTCGCGGTCGTTGCGCGCTTCGGCGCGGGCGCGAGCCTGCTCGACCCGGACGGCGCCGAAGACGAGAGCGGCGATATAGAGAAATAGCGGCGCGCCGAGAAGGATAGTCGTCGTTGCATGTTCCGTCAGCAGTTCGCGCGGCGCCCGCAGATTGAGACCAGCTGTCAGCGCGAGGGCGGCGATGGCGACCACTTCTATGACGATGACCGTTCCGACGTCGGGCGTCAGGGCAGCCTCTACGAGCGCAACGAGCAGCAGAGCGATTGAAAACGCGTCGTAGCCCGGCATTAGCGCGTGGATGGCCGTCGCCATCGCCAGCCAGCCGCCGATCGAGAGGCTCCGCGCAAGGCGCAAATCTCCCGCGCGCGACAACACGATCACGGAGGCGAGCGGGATCTGCGCGAGAAGGAAAAGGACGCAATCGCTTGTTGTCGGCGCGCCATGCAAGAACAGAAACAGCGGCGCCGAGAGCAGGACGCAGGCGGCGACGACGAGCCGAGCGACGATGAACGCACGATGACGCGCCTCTTCCACCGGTCGTCCGGCGACCCGCTCATGCAATGCGGCGTCCACGCAAGACTGGTAACGGCTGTCCTCGGCGATGCTACTCAAGGCGTACGCTCCCTATCGCAATAGCGATAGCAGGGCGTCCTTAAGCAGCCGCTAAGCCGATGCGAAAGCTTCAACAGCTACTCGGCGACGCGTCGACATGGTTTGCACTTTATTGCCGTGACTTTCAGGGAAAGAATTGAAGGCGCGTTTACGAAGGCTCAACCCCGCCGCGCCATCACTTACAAGAAACCGCTATCGCTGATGGAGACGAGTTTGGTTTTTCTGGCCAAATGCGCGATTTGCATCCTCCTCGTCTGCGTCGCCCTGCAATGGCGCGCTGATCACGCGCCAGTTGTGCCGAAAAGCGCAGCCGTCCGCGCTTCTGCGCCACAGCACGCGGCTGGCTTCGTACAGGACGCGATCGAGAAAGCGTCCGCGCTGGTTCGCGCCGGCGGCGACGCGCTCGCCGGCGCCGCGCGTGATAAATGTCTGGCGGCGCCGCGCGACTGCCTCTCGGCGGCGCAGCGCGTGCAGTCGGGTCGCGCGCAGTAACAGCCAATCCACGACGGCGCAGTGTGCAATAGCTGCGCAGTTGCGCCGGTTTTGCAGAATCAATTTTTTGACACTAAACATGTTGGCGCTTGGCGCGCGATTTGAGGCCGAACCGCCACCGAGGCCATTCCGTTTTTGCTCGCGCGACCCGTTCGCACATCGCGAGCCATCCTCTCCCTAAAGGAGGCGGCCATGTCCGAAGAAACTTCATCGCAACCCGAAGATACGGTTTCCCGCTCCGAACTGACCAATCTGCAGGAGCAGCTCAAAGCGACGCGCATGGAGCGCGACCGGCAGATTTTCGAGAAGTCCGAGATCGTCGCGAAGGCGAACGCCTACGCCAAGGAGCGCGACGATGTTCGCGACAGCCTGGCGGCGATGACCGCGGAGCGCGACCGCCTCGCCGCGGAGAACGCCGGGGCGTCGACGAAAGCGCTTGAGACGTCTCGGCAGCTCGAAGCCGCCAATCGCCGGGCCGACGAGGCTTCGGCTGAGGTCGTGCGGCTGCGCCACGCGATCGCCACCGCGCCGTCATCCGATCCCGCCGTCGTGCTGTGGAGCCTCATCTCGGAAAAGACCAGGGATGGCGTCGCCTGGGTAAGAGGCAAGATTCCCGCCGACAGCGCGGCTTTGCCCTGGTTCGACAAGACAGTCTCGCTCGTAACCCAGGTCGGCTGCATGGCCGTGCGGGCGACGGACGCCTTCATCCGCTGGGCCGTGCCCAAAGCCATTGAGCTTTTTAACAAGGGCAAGGCGGAGCTCGAGGCGCGGATGGAGAAGAAGTAGCCTTCCAGAAGGCTCGGCGCGCGCCCTGGGCGCCCGCCTGGGAATGAAATGGCGCTGGGCGCGGGCTGACGCGCCCTTTCATTCCTTGGCGGGCGCTGCTATCCCCGCGCACATGACCGCCCACAAGATCGAAAACATCCGCAATTTCTCGATTGTCGCGCATATCGACCACGGCAAATCGACCCTGGCCGACAGGCTCATTCAGGAGACGGGGACGGTCGCCGCGCGCGACATGGTCGAGCAGGTGCTCGACTCGATGGACATCGAGCGCGAGCGCGGCATCACCATCAAGGCGCAGACGGTGCGCCTCAATTACAAGGCCAAGGACGGCAAGGATTACGTCCTCAATCTGATGGACACGCCGGGCCACGTCGACTTCGCCTATGAGGTGTCCCGCTCGCTGAAGGCCTGCGAAGGCTCGCTGCTTGTCGTCGACGCCTCGCAGGGGGTCGAAGCGCAGACGCTCGCGAACGTCTATCAGGCCATCGACGCCGGCCATGAGATCGTTCCCGTCCTGAACAAGATCGATCTGCCGGCGGCTGAACCCGACCGCATCAAGGAGCAGATCGAGGAGGTCATCGGGCTCGACGCCTCGGGCGCGGTGCTCATTTCGGCCAAGACCGGCATCGGCATTCCCGACGTGCTCGAGGCGATCGTCACGCGCCTGCCGCCGCCAAATGGCGACGAGAAGGCCCCTTTGAAGGCGCTGCTCGTCGACAGCTGGTATGATGCTTATCTCGGCGTCGTCGTGCTGGTGCGAATCTTCGATGGAACCCTGAAGAAGGGCCAGAAGATAAAGATGATGGCGGCCGACGCCCATTACGAAGTGGATAAGATCGGCGTCTTTCGTCCCAAAATGCAGGATGTAGCGTCGCTTGGTCCCGGCGAAGTCGGCTTCATCACGGCGCAGATCAAGCAGGTGGCGGATACCCGCGTCGGCGACACGATCACCGACGACAAGAAGCCGACCGCCGAGGCGTTGCCCGGCTTCAAGCCGGCGCAGCCCGTGGTGTTCTGCGGACTGTTCCCCGTGGACGCCGCCGACTTCGAGGATTTGCGGGCGGCGATCGGCAAGCTGCGCCTGAACGACGCCAGCTTCTCTTATGAGATGGAGACGTCCGCCGCGCTCGGCTTCGGATTCCGCTGCGGTTTCCTGGGCCTGCTGCATCTCGAAATCATTCAGGAACGTCTGCAGCGGGAGTTCGATCTCGATCTCATCGCGACCGCGCCGTCGGTCATCTACAAGATCAGCATGACCAACGGCGACGAGATCGAGCTGCACAACCCAGCCGACATGCCGGATGTCGTGAAGATCGAGGAGATCAATGAGCCCTGGATCAGGGCGACGATCCTGACGCCCGACGACTATCTCGGCTCGGTGCTGAAACTCTGTCAGGATCGGCGCGGCGTGCAGGTCGATCTCAACTATGTCGGCAAGCGCGCCATGGCGGTCTACGATCTGCCGCTCAACGAGGTGGTGTTTGATTTCTATGACCGGCTGAAGTCGATCTCGAAGGGTTATGCCTCCTTCGATTATCAGATCACCGACTATCGCGCCGGCGATCTCGTGAAGCTCAGCATTCTCGTCAACGCCGAGCCGGTCGACGCACTGTCAATGCTCGTCCATCGCACCCGCGCTGACTCGCGCGGCCGCGCCATGTGCGAGAAGCTGAAAGAGCTGATCCCGCCGCATATGTTCCAGGTGCCGATTCAGGCGGCGATCGGCGGAAAGATCATCGCGCGCGAGACGGTGCGCGCCTTCCGCAAAGACGTGACCGCGAAATGCTACGGCGGCGACGTTAGCCGCAAGCGCAAGCTCCTGGAGAAGCAGAAGGAAGGCAAGAAGAAGATGCGTCAGTTCGGCCGCGTCGAGATTCCGCAGGAGGCGTTTATCGCGGCGCTGAAGATGGAGGAGTAGGGCGCCCTCTCCCGTTTGCGGGGGAGGGTGACGAGCCGTCTCCGCCGTCATGCCCGCGCTTGTCGCGGGCATCCACGCGAGGCCTACGCCAATCTGGCAAAGCGGCGCAGCGTCCCGGCGTGGATGGCCGGGACAACCCCGGCCATGACGACATTCTTGCGAGCGTACGCAATTAGGTACATATTGGAGCGATGCGCACCACCTCCTACAGCGATTTCCGCAAAAATCTCGCCGCCACGCTCGACCGCGTCACAGAAGACCATGAGCCGGTCGTCATCACCCGTGACAAGGGCAAGCCTGCCGCCGTGCTGATCTCGCTCGAAGACTTCGCCTCCTATGAAGAGACGAGCTATCTGCTGCAGAGTCCGCGCAATGCAGAGCGCCTGCGCGCAGCCATCCAGGAGCTCGACGCGGGGCGTGGAAAAGAGCGCAAGCTCGTTGAATGAAGCTCGTCTTCGCCGAACAGGCTTGGGCCGATTATCTCTATTGGCAAGGCCAAGATAAAAAGACACTGGAACGCATCAATACGCTCATTAAAGAATGCGCCCGTGCGCCCTTTGAGGGCCTTGGCAAGCCGGAACCCTTACGTGGCGATTTACGCGGCTGGTGGTCGCGTCGCATTGATCGCGAGCATCGCCTAGTCTACCGCGTCGAAGACGGCGCCTTGCTGATTGCTCAGTGCCGCTATCATTACTGACGCCTCACTCCCTTGCCAGCGCGATCATCACCGCGCCGACGAGCATCACCGCCGCGCCAAGCAGCCGGCCGCTTGATTCCTCCTTCAGCACACGTCCGCTCGCGAGCACGGTGAAGAGCGCCGACAATCGCTTGATGGCGATGACATAGGGCGTGAACAGCACGGTCAGCGCCCACATCTGCAAAGTGTTGCCAAAGGCCATCGCCGACCCCGCGCCGATGGCGTAACGCAAATCGAACGCGCTTGGCGCGGGCCGGCGACCGGCAAGCCAGTAGAGCAGGGCAAAAAACGCGATGACGATCGTCACCGCCGCGATCCAGATCAGCGGCGTCGACGCCCTGACGCCGAGCTTGTCGATGTTGGCGGTGACGCTCCAGATCACCGCGGTGCCGATCATCATTCGCGCGCCTTTGTCGCGCGCGAAGACATGAAAGTTGAAGCGGCGCCCGTTTGCCCGGTCGGCGTCGAGCAAGCCGACGCCGAGCACGGTGAACAGCACGCCGAAGACGCCCATCGGCGGCGCGTGCTCGCCCGTCATGATCGGCGAGGTGAACAGCATCAGCACCGGCGTGAGCAGCACAAGCGGCGCGACCAGCGATGCGTCGGACAGTCGAAAGGCGCGGATGTAAAGCACATAGGCGACGACATTGAGCGCGCCCGACCAGGCCAGCAGAGTCCAAAAACCAGGCTTCGTCAGCGACGAAAAGGTTTCGCCCGGCGCGCCGAGAAGGCCCGGATAGAAGACGACGCAAGCAAGGCTCAGCAAGACAGCGCCCGCGCACCATTGCGCGGCGAGAATGGCGCGATCGCCGGCCGTTCGAGTCGCCGCCTTGGTGCCGAGATCGGTGACGGATTGGCAAATGGCGGTGACGAGCGAGGCGAAGAGAGCGAGAAGCGCGAGGTCCATGGCGCCCTATAGCGCATGATCAGCGAGAGCGGGAGTTGACGTTGCCTGAGATATCGAGCTTGCGCGCGGCAAACCCTCTCCCCATGGGAGAGGGTTGCGCGCCTCGTCTTGAAAGAGAAGCGCGCGTCGCCTCACCCGCCCGGCTTCACCGCCGTCACCAGCGTGTCCACGCCGTCGCGGAATTCAACCGCGACCGGCGCGAAGCCCGCGGCGCGCAACTGCTCGAGCGCCGGCTCGAAATGCATAATGTGCAGAGGCGATTCGTCGCTCAATAGATGCACAATCCAGTCTTCGAGCAGATCGAGTCGGTTCATCTTCGTGAAAATCTTGAACCAACCCCGCACCACGGCTTGCGTATCGGCAAGATGCGCGGCGGGGTCGTCCATCGCGTAGCGGTCGCCGTTGACGAAAATTCCGCCCGGCTTCAGGACGCGGAAAATCTGCGAAACCACGGCCTTACGGTAGTCGTCAGCGAAGTTATGGATCGCGTAATTCGAAATGACGACATCCATGTGCGCATCGGGCAGCGCGCGCAGCGCCGTCAGCGCATCGGCTTCGACAAATTTGACGCGGCCCGCCAGGGCGTATTCGGCGAGATGGGTTCGCGCCTGATCGAGCATTTCGCCGGCGCTGTCGATCGCGGTGAGCTTGAGGTCGCCCCGCGCCGAGAGCGCCGCGAGCGTGCTGATCCCCGTTCCGCAGCCGATCTCGAAGCCATCGATCGGCCCTGCGTCGGAACGCCAAGCGGCGATTCGGTCGCCGATCTTTCTGGCGAGCGTGGCGGCGTTTGGACACATCAGCCGCAGCACGTCATATTCGGCCGCCAAGGGCCCAGTGAACGGATTCTCTTGAAGCGCGGACATGCGGCTTTTTTTTCATATCGCGACAGGCCTCGCAAGGGCGGCCTGTCTGGAGGGCGGCTTTTCTTGCTTGGGCCGCCATGTTAGCGAAACTCCAGCATGTCCCGTGAGAAAGCTATGACGCAGGCAGTACGCGCCGAGCCGCAGGCAGGCGGCGCAGACGCGACGATCAGCGACACATTTGTCGCGCTCGGGCGCGCCGCGCGCGCAGCGGCGCGGGCGGTGGCGCTCGCCTCGACCGACGCCAAGAACAAGGCGCTGCGCGCAGCCGCCGGCGAAATTCGCCGCCAGAGCAACGCCATACTCGCCGCCAATGCGCTCGACGTCGCTGACGCCAAGGCGCGCGGAACGGCGGCGTCTTTTCTCGATCGGCTGACGCTCGATCCCGCCCGCGTCGAGGCGATCGCCCGTGGACTGGAGGAGATCGCCGAGCTGCCGGATCCTGTTGGCCGCGTTCTGGCGAGTTTCGATCGCCCGAACGGCCTGAAGATCGAGCGCGTCTCGACGCCGCTTGGCGTCATCGGCGTGATCTACGAAAGCCGGCCCAATGTCACCGCCGACGCTGGCGCTCTGTGTCTCAAGGCCGGCAACGCCGCGATTCTGCGCGGCGGCTCGGAGAGCCTGCGCTCGTCGGCCGCCATTCACGCCTGCCTCGTCGCGGGGCTGAAGGGGGCTGGGCTTCCCGAAGCGGCGATCTCGCTTGTCGCGACCGCGGATCGCGCCGCCGTGGGCGCGATGCTCGCGGGCCTCGACGGCAATATCGACGTGATCGTGCCGCGCGGCGGCAAGAGTCTCGTCGCCCGCGTGCAGCATGAGGCGCGTGTGCCGGTTTTCGCGCACCTTGAAGGCATCGTGCATGTCTTCGTGCATAAGGACGCCGATCTCGACATGGCGAGGCGCGTGCTGCTGAACGCCAAGATGCGGCGCACCGGCATATGCGGCGCTGCGGAAACGCTGCTCGTCGACAGGGCCTGCGCCGCGACCCACCTTCAGCCGCTCGTCTCGATGCTGATCGATTCAGGCTGCGAAGTGCGCGGTGACGCAGCCTCTCAAGCCGCCGACGCGCGCGTCAAGCCGGCCGCCGAAGTCGATTGGCGCGCCGAATATCTCGACGCCATCATCGCGGCGCGGGTCGTCGACGGGTTAGCGGGCGCAATCGATCACATTGAGACTTACGGCTCGCATCACACCGATTGCATCATCACGCGCGACGCCACTGCGGCGCAGCGCTTCATGAATGAGGTTGATTCCGCGATCGTGCTGCACAACGCCTCGACGCAATTCGCCGACGGCGGCGAATTCGGCTTCGGCGCCGAGATCGGCATCGCCACGGGCCGTATGCATGCGCGCGGACCCGTCGGCGTCGAGCAGCTGACCTCGTTCAAATACCGCGTCTATGGCGACGGCCAGGTGCGGGGGTGAGTGGCGAAGCCAAATCTGAAGAGTGACTCTGCAGCGAGTGTGCGCAGTTTCTGAAGGCGTTTTGAGAGCCTGTTCGCTTTCCGCTATCGGCATATGACGTTTTTCCACGACTGTTCGATCGGCCGCCTAAGCGCTCTTTCCTCCTGTTTCGCTTGCGCTGGCATTGAAGCGTATAACGTTATGCGTTATAAATTTTCATGATCAGGAGTTTCGCTGACTCCGAGACTGAATCGATCTGGTCGGGTCATCGCAGCCGCAGGCTGCCGCCTGACATTCAGGCCGTGGCTCTGCGCAAACTGCGCCTGCTCAATCAAGCGCGCATATTGAACGATTTGCGCGTCCCGCCGGGGAATCGTCTTGAGGCGCTGAAAGGCGATCGGTTCGGCCAGCATTCAATCAGGATCAATGACCAATGGCGCGTCTGTTTTATCTGGATCGAGGGAGGGCCGTCCGATGTCACGATCGTCGACTACCATGACTGAGCTGTTGCCCAATCCGACCCCGGGCGAAATTCTTGCCGAGGAATTTTTGAAGCCCATGGGACTGAGCCAGAATGCGCTCGCGCGCGCCATTCGCGTGCCGCCCCGCCGCATCAATGAGATCGTTCTTGGCAGGCGCGCGATCACCGCCGACACGGATTTGCGCCTGGCGCGATATTTCGGGATTTCGGAAGGCTTCTTTCTCGGGCTGCAGGCGGACTATGATCTTATGGCCCGGCGCCGGCAGATCGGCTCCGAGCTCGGCGCGATCGAGCCGCGCGCCGCCTGAGAACGCTTGATCTAACCCAAGCTTGCGCCGCATATCGGCTCGATGACTTCCACCCCCGTCCGTCTACCGCCTCACGCGCCCGGCATGCGCATCGGCCTTTTCGGCGGCTCGTTCGATCCGCCGCACGAAGGCCATGCGCTCGTCTCGCGCGTCGCGCTGACGCGCTTGAAGCTGGATCGGCTGTGGTGGATCGTCTCGCCCGGCAATCCACTCAAGGACGCAAGCGAACTGCCGTCGATTGGGGCGCGAATAGCGGCTGCGAAAAAGATCTTGCGCGATCCGCGGGTCGCCTTCACGGGATTCGAAGCCGAGATCGGCGCGCGCTACACCTGCGACACGCTCGCTTGGCTGCACACGCATTGTCCTGGCGTGCGTTTCGTCTGGATCATGGGCGCGGATAATCTTTTGCAGTTTCATCGCTGGCGGCGATGGCAGGACATTGCGCGGACGACGCCGATCGCCGTCATCGACCGGCCGGGCGCGACGCTCAGATCCGTAAACGCCAAGGCGGCGGTCTATTTCAAGAGCGCGAGGATTCCCGAGAGAGAGGCCGGCATGCTTGCAGTGACGCCGCCGCCAGCGATCGTCTACCTGCACGGGCCAAGAATCGAGCGCTCTTCGACCGAGTTGCGCGCCGGAGCGCGTTCATAACCGCGCTCCGGTTTGATTTGACGCAATTTCAGACGCGCCGGCTTCGCCTTCGGCGGAGAATGCTTCCCTATTTGCGCTCGAAGAGCGGCAATATCCAGCGCTTATAGGCCCAGAAGCTCAGAGGAATGCCGACGAAGATCGCGACCCACATCAGCGCCGAATTGTCCGTGCTGTGCTCGTAAAAGCCGCCGCCTTCGGTCACCGACTGCGTATAGGGATTGCGCACGAAGAGCGTAATGGCGAATGAGCCGATGACGATCAGCGCGGTCGCGATGTAGAGGCTGCGCGGAATGACGAACTTCGGCAGCTGCGGCTGCGTCGGCCTATCGGGCATCGGCGCCGGGGTTTCCTGCGGCGGCGTGCCCTTGTCTTGCGGTTCTTCGGTCATGGCGCTTCTCTCCCAAATCTATCCTTGGCTCCAATATAGGGCTGCCCTAGGTCGCTGCGCCATAGACGTCATAGGCCTCCGAGCGTTCAATTTTCGCCGTGACGATGTCGCCCGCGCGCAGCGGGCGCCGCGATGCGACAAAGGCCGCGCCGTCGATCTGCGGCGCGTCGGCCTTGGTGCGGCCTTTGGCGAGCGCGCCAGAAGGTCCGCCGCCCGGTTCGTCAATGATGATCGAAAGACGCTTGCCGATTTTGCGCTTCATCAGCCGCGCGCTGATCGCCTGCTGTTTTTCCATGAAGCGCTTCCAGCGCGTCTCCTTCACGTCGTCGGGAACGGCAGGTAGGCCAAGCGCCTCGGCCGGCGCGCCGGCGACAGGCTCATATTTGAAGGCGCCGGCACGGTCGATCTCGGCCTCCTCCAGCCAATCGAGAAGATAATCGAAATCCGCGTCGGTCTCGCCGGGAAAGCCGACGATGAACGTCGATCGCAGCGTGAGGTCGGGACACGCCTCGCGCCAGGCTCGAATGCGCGCCAGAGTCTTTTCATCGTTTCCTGGGCGTTTCATGGCCTTCAGCACGTTCGGCGCGGCATGCTGAAAAGGAATGTCGAGATAGGGAAGGATTTTCCCTTCCGCCATCAATGGCATCACCTCGTCGACATGAGGATAGGGATAGACGTAGTGCAGGCGGACCCAAAGGCCGAGATCGCCTAGTTCGCGCGCCAGGTCGAAAAAGCGCGCGCGCACGCTACGGTCGCCGAACATGCTTTCGGCATAGCGGATGTCGCGGCCGTAGGCGCTCGTGTCCTGCGAAATGACCAGCAGCTCTTTGACGCCGGCGCGCGCCAGCTTCTCCGCCTCGCGCAGCACATCGGCGGCCGGCCGCGAAACGAGCGGCCCGCGCAGATGCGGGATGATGCAGAAGGAGCAGCTGTTGTCGCAGCCTTCGGAGATTTTCAGATAGGCATAATGGCGCGGCGTGAGCTTCACGCCTTGTTCAGGAAGAAGGTCGACAAAGGGATCGTGGGCCGGCGCGGCGGCCCGATGCACCGCGTCGACGACGCTCTCATATTGCTGCGGGCCGGTGATCGCCAGCACCTGCGGGAAGCGTTCGGCGATCGCGTCTGGCTCGGCGCCCATGCAGCCGGTGACGATCACCTTGCCGTTTTCGTTCAGCGCGGCGCCGATCGCTTGGAGCGACTCCGCCTTGGCGCTATCGAGGAAGCCGCATGTGTTGACGATGACGACGTCAGCCCCGGCGTGGGTGCGCGACAGCTCGTAGCCTTCGGCGCGCAGCTGCGTGATGATCCGTTCGCTATCGACGAGGGCCTTCGGACAGCCGAGCGAGACGAAGGAGACGCGCGGGGCGGCGCTCAGCGGCCTCTGTTGTTCCTGCATGGCGCCCCTTGCCATGCGGCGGCGGACTTTGCAATCGCGGGCTCGGGCGTTACGCCGTCAGCGCGCCAATGAGAGCGAAGAGCGCGGCGGCGGCAAAAATGATAGCGTGGACCATAAACGCAACTCCGACGAGCCCAGAATTGGTCTAGTTGCGCGCGCTTTAAGAAAGCGTTGACGGCCTCGTTTTGGGACAGTCTGCCGTCGCAGGCGCAAAAAAGCCAATAAGTCAGAGACGATTGGGGCCCTTGCCGGAGCTCAAAAAGAAAAATTTGCGCTCGGCCTGAGCCGCTCTTAATGAATAGCGCCTCGCTACGAGCTTCAGCCACGCCGTCTCAGAAGGAAGCGCCACGTCTTGACGAATTCCATAGTTCTCGGAACCGGGTCTTATGCGCCGCAGCGCGTCATCTCCAATGCCGACCTCGAGAAAATCGTCAGGACGAACAATGAGTGGATCGTTAGCCGCACCGGCATCAAAGAGCGCCGAGTGGCCGCAGATCATGAGGCCACATCCGATCTGGCGACCGCCGCCGGGCGCGAGGCGCTGCAGTTCGCTGGCGTAAAGCCCGACGACGTCGACATGATCATCGTATGCACGGTGACGGGCGACACGCCGACGCCGTCCTGCGCGTCATTTGTTCAGGCGCAGCTCGGCGCGAGAAACGCCTTCGCCTTCGACGTCGGCGCCGCCTGCGCGGGTTCGCTTTACGGGTTGTCGATCGCCGACCAGTTTATCAGAAGCGGCAAGGTCAAGCGCGCGCTGGTGATCGGCGCCGAGACCCTCAGTCGCTTCGTCGATTGGACAAATCGCGAGACATGCGTGCTGTTTGGCGACGCCGCCGGCGCGATTTTGCTGGGCGCCAGCGAAGAGGAAGGGCGCGGCGTGCTCGCCGCCAGCCTGCGCACCGACGGCTCGATGACAGGCATTCTCGGCATCTATGGCGGCGGCAGCCGCCGCCCGCCATCTGCTGAAATGCTCGAAGAAAAGGCCGGCAAAATCAAGATGCGCGGGCGCGAGGTCTATAAGGTGGCGACGCGCCTGTTGCCTGAAGTGGTCGGCGACACGCTCGAAGCCGCCGGTCTGACCGCAGCCGACGTCGATCACGTGATCGCCCACCAGGCCAACAAGCGCATCATCGAGTCCGCAATGCAGAATCTCGGCGTTCCGTTCGAGAAATGCTGGATCAACATTGACCGCTACGGCAATACGTCGAGCGCCTCGATGCCGATCACGCTCGATGAGGCGAATCGCGCCGGAAAGCTGAAAAAGGGCGACGTCATCGCGATGATGGCGATCGGCGCGGGAATGACCTGGGGCGGCGCAGTTCTGCGCTGGTAGGCGTTACCTTTCGCGGCCGTCCACACTCGAAGCTCCGCTGACGTCACGCAGGCTTGACCCGCGCTTTTTCCGCCTTGCCCAATCAGTCTACTCATGCTAGTGATTTTATAGACTGTTGGAGAGGCGTCACCATGAGCGAGAAATTGCAAAAAAGTGTGGGACTTGGAATTTTAGGGGGATTGGTTGCCCTCACGATGCTGGCGAGCGCGCATTCTCAAGCGGGCCAGACGTTCCTGAACGTCTCCTATGACCCCACGCGCGAACTCTACAAGGCGATTAATCCGGCCTTCGCGGCGGACTGGAAAGCCAGGACTGGCGAAACGATCGAACTTCTGGCGTCGCATGGCGGCTCAGGCGCGCAGGCGCGCGCGGTGATCGAGGGCCTGAATGCCGATGTCGTGACGCTGGCGCTCGCCGCCGACATTGACGCGATCGCCAGCAAGAGCGGCAAGATTCCGGTCGATTGGCAAAAGCGCCGACCGAATAACTCGTCGCCCTATACGTCGACGATCGTGTTTCTTGTCCGCAAGGGCAATCCGAAAGCAGTCAAGGATTGGGACGATCTGGCGAAGCCCGGCGTCGCGGTGATCACGCCCAACCCGAAGACGTCCGGCGGCGCGCGCTGGAATTATCTTGCGGCCTGGGGCTACGGGCTGAAGAAATTCGGCGGCGACGAAGCCAAGACCAAGGATTTTGTCAAGGCGATCTACAAGAACGCCCCGGTCATGGACACAGGCGCGAGAGGCTCGACGATCACCTTCGCCCAGCGCGGCATCGGCGACGTGCTCCTCGCATGGGAGAACGAAGCCTTCCTTGCGCTGAAGGAATTCGGCGCTGACAAGTTCGAGATCGTGACGCCGCCGCAATCCATCCTGGCCGAGCCGCCGGTCGCCGTCGTTGACGCCAACGCCGACGCCAAAGGCAACAGGCAGCTCGCGGAAGCCTATCTCGACTTTCTCTATTCTCCGTCGGCGCAGGCGATCATCGCACGCAATTTCTATCGTCCTGTTCATCCCGAATATGCGGCGAAGGACGACGTGAAGAAATTCGCCAAGATCGAATTCATCACCGTCGATAAAAGTTTCGGCGGTTGGGCGGCGGCGCAAAAGAAGCATTTCGCCGACGGCGGCATTTTCGACGACATCCAGAAACAAGAGCTGACAAGGTGACCTCCCCGAGCCTTGTCGGCAAAAACGCTCGGCGCTTCGCGGCGCCGAGCGTCATTCCAGGCTTCGGCCTGACCTTCGGCTATACGCTGATCTATCTTGGCGTGATCGTCCTCTTTCCGCTCGCCACGCTCATCTGGTGGTCATCGGGACTGGGATTTTCCGGGCTCTACGCGATCGCCTCGGAGCCGCGCGTCGCCGCGTCGCTGCGCACGACGTTCTTCATCTCCTTCGCCGCCGCGTTCGTCGATCTGTTCTTTGGCCTCATCGTCGCCTGGGTGCTCACTCGGTACGATTTTCCCGGCCGTCGACTGCTCGACGCGTTCGTCGATCTGCCCTTCGCGCTGCCGACGGCCGTGGCCGGCATTTCGCTTGCGGCGCTGTATTCGCCGAATGGCTGGTTTGGCGCGCCGCTCGCCGACTACGACATCAAGATCGCCTTTACCCGCTGGGGCATTCTGGTCGCGCTCATCTTCATCGGACTGCCGTTCGTCGTGCGCACCGTGCAGCCGATTATTTCCGAGCTCGAAGCGGAACTAGAGGAAGCCTCCGCCACTCTCGGCGCGGGCAGGCTGCAAACCGTCATCCGTGTGATGCTGCCGCCCCTGGCGCCGGCGCTGCTCACCGGCTTCGCGCTCGCCTTCGCCAGATCCATTGGCGAATATGGCTCGGTGATCTTCATCGCCGGCAATATCGCTTACGTCTCTGAGATCGCGCCGCTGCTCATCGTCGTGAAGCTTGAACAATATGACGTCCCCGGCGCGACCGGAATCGCAACGATCATGCTGGCGATTTCCTTCGCCGCGCTGCTGCTCATCAATCTGGTCCAGGCATGGAGCCGCAGGAGATTCGGCCATG
The DNA here is from genome assembly GCF_000372845.1 of Methylocystis rosea SV97. Lineage (GTDB taxonomy): Bacteria > Pseudomonadota > Alphaproteobacteria > Rhizobiales > Beijerinckiaceae > Methylocystis > Methylocystis rosea. Next base: position 3,236,229 of record NZ_KB889963.1, on the reverse strand, counting down.
TCTGAGATCGCGGTCACGTCGAGCGGCCGCAGTCGCGGCGTCAAATTCCGGCCGGTTACGCAGGACTCGTCGTTCGCGCGCTATACGCTTATTGCGACCGCGGTGCTGTTTCTCGCTCTCTTCCTTTTTGCGCCGCTTGCAATCGTCTTCGTCGAAGCCTTCAGCAAAGGGATCGGCCCTTTTCTGACCGCGTTCGGCGATCCAGACGCCCGCGCCGCGATCCGTCTGACGCTTCTTGTCGCGGCGATCTCCGTTCCGGCGAATCTTGTGTTCGGGCTCGCGGCGTCCTGGTCGATCGCCAAATTTTCCTTTCCCGGCAAGAGCGTTCTGATCACGCTGATCGATCTTCCGTTCTCTGTCTCGCCGGTCGTCGCCGGTCTCGTCTATGTTCTGGTGTTCGGGGGCCAGGGCCTCTTTGGCCCGTGGCTCGCGGCTCACGGCGTGCAAATCATCTTTGCCGTGCCCGGCATCGTGCTGGCGACCATCTTCGTCACCTTTCCTTTCGTTGCGCGCGAACTCATTCCGTTGATGGAGGAGCAGGGCAAGATCGAGGAGGAAGCCGCGCTCACGCTCGGCGCCTCCGGCTTCAAGACTTTTCTCACCGTGACGCTGCCCAACATTAAATGGGGCCTGCTGTACGGCGTGCTGCTGTGTAACGCCCGCGCCATGGGAGAGTTCGGCGCCGTTTCGGTCGTATCGGGCCACATACGAGGCCTGACCAATACAATTCCGCTTCAGGTGGAGATACTCTACAATGAGTACAATAATGTCGCCGCTTTCGCGCTCGCGGTCCTTCTTGCAGGCTTGGCGCTTGTCACACTCGGGCTCAAGACGTTCCTCGAATGGCGCCATGCTGACGCGCTCTCCGGACGCGCTCGCCGCCACTGAGGGAAGTAAGCGCGGAACTTCCATTCGCATCGAGGGGGTCGAGCAGGATTTCGGCGCCTTTCCGGCCTTGCGCGACGTCAGCCTCGACATTCAGCCTGGCGAACTCGTCGCGCTGCTTGGACCCTCGGGCTCCGGCAAGACGACGTTGCTGCGGGTGATCGCGGGCCTCAATTCTCCCGATCGCGGCCGCATCCTCTTCGATGGCGAGAATGCGACCAATCTGCCCGTGCAGGACCGCCATGTCGGCATGGTGTTTCAGAACTATGCGCTCTTCAAACATATGACCGTCGCCGACAACATCGCCTACGGTCTGAGAGTTCGTCCCAGACGCACGCGTCCCCCGCGGGCGGCGATCAAGGCGCGCGTCATGGAGCTTCTGCAGTTCGTGCAGCTCGACGGACTCGGCGGCCGCTATCCGGCGCAGCTCTCCGGCGGCCAGCGTCAGCGCGTCGCCCTCGCGCGCGCGCTCGCCATCGAACCGCGCGTGCTGCTGCTCGACGAGCCCTTCGGCGCCCTTGACGCGCGCGTGCGTAAGGATTTGCGCCGCTGGCTGCGCGACATTCACAAGCAAACGGGATTGACGACGGTCTTCGTCACGCATGATCAGGATGAAGCGATGGAGCTTGCGGATCGCGTCGTCGTGCTCAACGAAGGCCGCATCGAACAGATTGGAACGCCCGAAGAGCTTTACGACCGTCCGGCTTCGCCATTCGTCATCTCCTTCGTTGGCGAAGCGGTCGCGCTGCCTGTCACCATCTCCGACGGCCATGTGACGTTCGGCGGCCGCGAATTGCATATCGATACGCATGGCTTGCGCAGCGGGCCGGCGAGAGTCTTCTTCCGCCCGGCCGATATCGCCGTCACGGCTGAAGGGAGCGGCGATCTCGAAGGCCGCGTCGAGAGCCTGCGACGCACGCCTGCCGGCGTTCGCGCCACGATCGCCATCGACGGCTACGATCAAACGCTCGAAATTGACTCGCCGCTCGACCGTTCGGCTTCGCTCGGCGGCCGCGTCCCGCTTTCGCTGGCGAAAGCCCGCATCTTTCCCGCCGACGAGAATGGCGACTATGTCAACGCCGGAGACGGCATTTGAGCGCGGCGCCTGCTGAAGGGATCGACGAAAGGCGCGCGACAAACGACTGGAATTCGGCGCTTTATTTGAAATTCGAAGCGGAGCGTACGCGCGCCGCCCGCGACCTGCTCGCGCACGTGCCTTATTGCGACACGCAACGGGTTTATGACCTCGGATGCGGACCCGGAAACAGCACGCAGCTCCTCGCGATGAGCTTTTCCGGCGCCGACATCATCGGGATCGACAAATCCGACAACATGCTGTCGGTCGCCCGCGCGCGCACGCCCACAGCGACTTTTATCAAGGAGGACATCGCGCATTGGCGCCCGTCAGAGCCCGCCGATCTCATCTTCGCCAATGCGGCTCTGAATTTCCTCCCCGACCATCGCGGGTTGATGACAAGGCTTTTGAGTTATTTGCGGCCCGGCGGCCGTCTTGCGGTGCAGATGCCGAACAATACGCATGAGCTTTCGCACGCGGCGATGCGCATGGTCGCGGCGGATGGCCCCTGGGCTTCGCGTCTGCTTCCAGTCGCCAAGTCGATCATGGTGCTCGGTCCGCTCGAGGAATATTACAATCTGCTCGCGCCGCTCTGCAGTACGATCGATATTTGGCAGACGGTCTATGTCCACCCGCTCGACGGCCCTGACGGCGTGGTCGAATGGTTCGAAGGATCTGGCCTTCGTCCCTTCCTCGACTTGCTCGACGCAAATGAGCGCATCGAATTTTTAGCGCGATACAGAGGGAGGCTTGCACAGGCCTATCCGCGGCAACCGGACGGCAAAGTTCTTCTGCGGTATCCGCGCCTCTTCTTCGCGCTGCAAAAATAGGGCGGCGGGCTAGGTCTCTGCTCGCTATGGCGGCCCCCAATCCCTCAAACTGTGACATTACCGCAACGCTCTCGCTCGATGTGCGCAGTTGTCTACTAAATCGATAGACAAAAAGCCAAGGTTTCGCTTTACTGCCTCTTGCGGCGTGGACGGAAAATGGTCGCAGAAGGGCAACCTCTGCGGCCCAGAGAGAGTGGCTGGAATGTCAAAGCGAAAATTAAGCGCGCGGGCTGCAATGTTGCGTTTACTGTGGCGATTTCACAACAGCGCAAGTCGAAAATCGAGTTGATTAAAACATGAGCTTAACAGATCGACCGTAACGGCATATCCGATATGTATACGGTTTACATATCGGTCCGTCGATCAAAGCGCCAACCGGAGTCCGGGTTAAGCGATACGGGACAAACGTCGATGTCGACAAGCAAGAACAGTAAGAAGTTAAGATTAGCCGCATTTGGCGCCGTTGTCGGCGCTGCCCTTAGCGTTCCCGAAATAGCGGGCGCCGAAGACAAAGCACCCTCGAAGGAAATTGCGGGAAATGGGGGTCAGTCGGATGACGGCGCAAAAGCGGCCGCGCCGGAAAAAAAGTCAGTGAAGACGAAGACCGAGGGCAAGAGTGTCGCTGCTGGTCCCGGGGCGCCTGGAGCGCCGGCTGAGAAGAAAAGCTATTACGTGCCCACCCGCGGCTATCGTTTGGAGCCGCAGCCCGACATCCCGCCCTATGTGCGCAATCTGGCGAAGACCTACAAGGAATTCGAAGGCATCGACTGGTTGAACGTCGGCCTCGATTCACGCGTGCGTTTTGAATATCGCAAGGACGATTATCGGCCGTGGACGAGCACGACGACCAATCCGCCGACGTCGCAGCGCAAGTATTTTCCCAACTCGCTTTGGCTGTCGCGCACGCGGGCGTATCTGGGCGTGCAGAACATTCTCGATCCCTTTCGATTCGTCGTCGAATTTCAGGACTCGCGCGCCTACAACAGCATCTATGAATATCAAGGCCAGGAGATCAATCAGACGGAGCTCATTTCCGGCTATGGCGAACTGTTTTTCAAGGACGCCTTCGGCAAGGACGATCTCGGCAACGATCGGCCTCTAACGCTTCGCGCTGGGCGCTTTCACCTCGAGCTGCTCGACCGCCGTCTGATCGCCGAGAACGAGTTCCGCAACACGACCAACAATTTTGACGGCTTCCGGATCAAAATCGGCAAGAAGGATAATGACTGGGATATCGACAGTTTCCTGATGCGGCCGGTCATTCGTTATCCATATCAGTTCGACCGACCTGACTGGCAGAACTGGATCTACGGCAGCGTGTTCAGCATCCGCCGCTGGTCGGAATATGCGACGATCCAGCCTTATTTCTTGGGCCGCAAGCAATATGGGGATCCGCTCAACGTCTCGAACGCGCTGAAGTTTCATCGCGATACTTATGCGCCTGGCCTGCGCGTCTACGGCGTGATCAATGATTTTGATTACGACTTCGACATCAATAAGCAGTTTGGCGAAACCGGTGAGTTCCGTCAGTTTCGGAATGTCCAAAACGCCGTGCAGACGACGGTGCAGCATGACGCCATCGCCTATGCATTCGAGGCGGGCTACACATTTTCAGATCATCCATGGAAGCCGCGGATCAGCGCCAACTACGCCTATGGCTCGGGCAATAAGAGTCCGTTCGACAGCGTCAATCAGACCTTCGATATCTTCTATGGCTTCAACCAGCCGTTCTCGCGCAACGACTATATCGCCTGGAACAACGTCAAGGCGCCTAAGGCGCGCATCGAATTTTCGCCTTTCAAAGATCTTCGGATCGATACGGCGTTCAGCGCCTACTGGCTGGCGAGCGCGGCGGCGGCCTGGGACCGCGCCAATCTTTTTGCGCCGCTTGGCAACAGAGGCACGTTCATCGGGACGGAATATGATCTGCGCATCCGCTACAAACTCAATCAGTTCATCAATCTGACCGCGAGCTACGCGCGCTTCTGGCCAGGTTCGTTCACATCGAGCTTTGCGCCGCCGGTCGCGCTGCAGCCGTTCTTCCCGCAATCTTTCTCCGGACAGACCACGACGACGAATGGCCTGACCGGGCGCCCGACCGACTTCTTCTATCTGGAAGTCACCGCCAATGCCTTTGGCGACGGCAATCCGATCACCAAGCCGCCGGGCTCGGACTTCCTCGCTCTCTTCTCGCCTGAGGGGCCTCCGCCGCGGCCTGCGCCGCCGCCAAGCTGGTCTGACGTTTACGTCGGCCTCAACGGCGGCGGAGCTTGGTCGAGCCCGCGATCGTTCGTGCAGCCCTGGCCATTTGGCGCAGCTGCCGCGAGTCCGGCCGTGGCTGCCAGCGCGACGCCGATCGACCAGACGAACCATCTCGCCGGCTTCATCGGCGGTTTCCAGATTGGCGCCAATTGGAAGTTCTTCGACAGCTTCTTGGCCGGCGCCGAGGCGGATCTGCACGGCGTTTCGGGCAACACCGACACGCGGTGGCAAGCGACCCTCGCGCAGGGGGGAGGCAATAGTTTCGCCACCTATGCGCAGCGCACCGCGACGCTCAATTATCTGGGAACGATCCGCGGCCGATTGGGCTATCTCGTCACCCCGACGCTCGCCGTCTATGGCACCGGCGGCATGGCCTATGGCGGCGTTACCTCCAACGCCGCGATATTTACCCGCCGTATCGGCGGCGCCAACCAGACGCTCGTCAATCCCGTCTATCAGGACAGCTTGATCGGCTGGACGGCGGGCGGCGGCGCGGAATGGATGTTTACGCCCGAGTGGAGCGTTAAGATCGACTATCTTCGCTACGATCTCGGCGCCGCTCAAGGGTTCAATTTCGCGGCGCAGACGAACGGCTTTTACGCCTATGGCGCGTCAAGCTCGACGCGCTTCAATGGCAACCTGATCCATGCCGGCGTCAACCGTCACTTCGATCTCATCAGCATCGCAGAGACGAAATAGGCTCAAGCTGAAGTGCGAGGCGCTGCGTCAGTTAAGGCAGCGCCAGTTCGCTTCTGAAGCGCGCTTTCGTGGACGCTTCAATCGCGCTCGCCTTCAATTTCGTTCGACCGGGAACTGCGGTCGCAGATGCACGGTTCAACGCGCCAGCCCTGGCGGAAGAAATGCGTCGCATGGGGGAAGGCTTGCGCGCCCCGCAGGGGTGTTCTGGTGGTCCGGCATGGCGCACGAGCTGCGCATTTTGTTCCCTCCTAGGAACATTTCTCAAGTTCCAGAGTTTTCCTTCGGCCGTGACAGGCCTGTACGCCACCGCTACCCGTCCGATGGTTGCGTTGACTCTTCAGCCCGTAAAGCGAAAGCTGAGCAGGTACGCCCCGGTTTGAAACTTTCCGTCGCCACGTCTTTTGGTGAAAGGATTGACCGATGGCTCCAGACCCCAATCCAGTTCCCAAAGGAAAAGAGCGGCCTCCATCCGCAATCGAAGAGCTCGACGTGCTCTGGCTTACGGCGGGACTGAGTTGCGACGGTGACTCCGTCTCCATCACCGCCGCGAGCGAACCGAGCATAGAGGATGTCATCCTCGGAGCGATCCCCGGCCTACCGAAGGTGCGCTTGCATAATGCAGTGCTCTCCTACGAAGTGGGCGATGACTTCATGAAGGCCTTCCATCAAGGCGCGCGGGGCGAACTCGAAAACTTCGTCCTTGTGGTCGAAGGCTCCATCCCGAACGAGAAGCTGAGCGGCGATGGGTATTGGGCGGCGATTGGGACGGATGCGGCGACCGGAGAGCCAATCAGAACGACCGAATGGATCGACCGTTTGACTCCAAAGGCGCTCGCCGTAATCGGCGCCGGAACATGCGCCGCATATGGCGGCATTCATGCAATGAAGGGCAATCCCACCGGCTGCATGGGCCTTCAGGACTATCTTGGCGCCGAGTGGAAATCGAAGGCCGGTTTGCCAATCGTCAACGTCCCGGGCTGTCCTGTGCAGCCGGACAATTTCATGGAGACATTTCTCTACCTGCTGCGCCAGCTTGCCGGTCTGGCGCCGATGATTCCTGTCGATGGACACGGGCGTCCGCGCTGGTTGTTTGGTCCCACCGTTCATGAGGGATGTGACCGCGGCGCTTATTACGAAGAAGCCGATTTCGCGCAAGAATATGGTTCGCGCAAGTGCCTGGTGAAGATCGGCTGCTGGGGACCGGTCGTTCAATGCAACGTGCCCAAGCGCGGTTGGATTGCCGGTCTCGGCGGCTGCCCGAACGTCGGCGGCATCTGCATCGGCTGCACCATGCCGGGCTTTCCCGACAAGTTCATGCCGTTCATGGACGAACCGCCCGGCGCCCGTATTTCATCGGTTCTGGTGAAGCCCTACGGCGTGCTGATCCGCAATCTGCGCAAAATCACCAATCACACGCTCAACAAGGAGCCGAAGTGGCGCAACAGGGAGCCGACCTACACCACCGGGTACGATCCTGATCAGCCGAACAAAACTCATCCACTCTAAAGTAAGGGACTGCGATCATGGTCGACCTTGCAACGCGTCGCTCCGCGTCTCCGAGCCCCCATAAAGCGTCGCCAAATCTCGTTGAGATGAATTGGGATCCGATTACCCGAATCGTCGGCAGTCTGGGAATTTTCACCAAAATTGATTTCGAGAATCGGCAGGTCGCCGAATGTCACAGCACGTCGTCGATCTTTCGTGGCTACAGCATTTTCATGAAGGGCAAAGATCCTCGTGATTCCCACTTCATTACCAGCCGCATTTGCGGAATCTGCGGCGACAATCACGCGACGTGCTCGGTCTATGCGCAGAATATGGCCTATAGCATCAAGCCGCCGCCGCTCGCCGACTGGATCATCAATCTCGGCGAAGCCGCGGAGTATATGTTCGACCACAATATCTTTCAGGACAATCTCGTCGGGGTCGATTTCTGCGAGCAGATGGTCAAGGAAACCAATCCAAGCGTCTGGGTAAAGGCGCAACGGACCCCGGCGCGAAACTCGGACGCTCATGGCTATCGCACGATCGCCGACATCATGACCGCGCTCAATCCATTTTCCGGCGAATTCTACCGTGAGACATTGATTGTGAGCCGCTACACGCGTGAGATGTTCAGCCTGATGGAGGGGCGCCATGTGCACCCCTCCACTCTTTATCCGGGCGGCGTCGGCACCGTGCCGTCGAACCAGCTCTTCACCGAATATCTGACGCGACTCGTGCGCTACGCCGAGTTCATGAAAAAATGCGTGCCGCTGCACGATGATCTGTTCGACTTTTTTTATGAAGCGCTGCCCGGCTACGAGGAAGTCGGACGTCGACGAATTCTGCTGGGTTGCTGGGGCGCGTTTCAGGACCCGAACTATTGCGACTACAATTATAAGCATATGACCGACTGGGGCCGGAAGATGTTCGTCACCCCGGGCGTTGTCGTCGACGGCAAGCTTGTGACGACCGACCTCGTCGACATCAATCTGCAGATTCGCATCCTGCGCGGTCAGTCCTATTACGAGGACTGGGACAATTGCGAAACCTTCGTCAAGACGGACCCGCTGGGCAATCCGGTCGATCAGAAGCATCCGTGGAATCAGACGACCATCCCGAGGCCGCAGAAGCGCGACTTCGACAAGAACTATTCCTGGGTCATGTGTCCGCGCTGGCTCGACAAGAGCAGCGGAGATCATCTGCCTCTCGACACCGGCGGAGGCGCCTTCGCGCGCCTGTTTTCGACGGCGCTGGCGGGGCTCGTCGACATGAACGGCTATGTCAAAGCGACGGGCGACAGCGTGAAGATCAATCTCCCCAAGACGGCGCTCAAACCTGCGGTGGAGTTTGAATGGAAGGTTCCAAAGTGGAGCAACGCGATCGAACGCGATCGGGCGCGCACCTATTTTCAAGCCTACTGCGCCGCCGCGGCATATTACTTCCTGGAGCAGGCCTTTACAGAGATTCAGGCGGGCCGCACCAAGACCTTTACGCCATTCGAGGTTCCGGACGAGGCGATTGGCTGTGGCTTCCACGAGGCGGTGCGCGGCGTGCTGTCACACCATCTCGTCATAAAGGACAAGAAGATCGCCAATTATCATCCCTATCCGCCGACGCCGTGGAACGCGACGCCCCGAGACGATTTCGGAACGCCGGGGCCTTACGAGGACGCGGTTCAGAACACGCCGATCTTCGAAGAGAATGGTCCGGACAAGTTTAAGGGCATCGACATCATGCGCGCGGTGCGCAGTTTCGATCCCTGTCTGCCATGCGGCGTGCATATGTATGTCGGCGGCGGCAAGACCGTTAAGAGCATGCATTCGCCCATGTTTGGCGCGTCGCGAAAGCAACAGCCATGAGTGGGGAGGCGCGCGGGACGGAGACGCTGGAGCAGTCTCTGGCCCGGTTAGAGAAGCTGATGGCGACGCTCGAGAGCATCGCCGACGCGACTGGGCGCGAGACGGCGCGCGAGTTGCTGGCGCTCCTGCTCGATTTGCACGCCCGATCGCTCGCGCGGCTCAGCGCGATCATTGCGGCATCTGACAACGGCGCCGCCTTACTCGAGAAGATCATCGACGATCGGGACCTTCGGGCAATATTGCTCCTCCACGGGCTGCATCCGCAGAGCGTGGAGGATCGTTTACAGGAGGTCATCGCGCGCATGCTACCGCAGTGGAGCGCCCGCGGCCTCCATGTGAGCCTCATGAGCGCGAGTAGAGCCTTTGCAATGGTTCAGCTGCAAAGGAATGGCGTCGCTGAGCCTACCGATCAGTTGCGGCTGGAGATCGAGAACGCGCTCACCGACGCGGCGCCGGACCTCGACGATATTTTGATCGAAATGGACATGACAGCCTTTTATGCCGAAACCGCCGCCTAAAAAAGAAAAAGGCGAGACATGGAAAGAATAGAATCGGGGAATTGGGCGTCTCGGCTGCGGCGCTTCGTGCGCACGACGGAAGAAGAGCATTGCGAGTTCTGCTCGAAGGCCATCGCTTCCCGGCACGCGCATTTGGTCGAGCGCGCGACGCGAAAGTTCTTTTGTGCTTGTCCCCAATGTGCGTTCCTCTTGAGCGGGGGTGAGCGTTTTGCCGCCTTGCGGGCACGCGCTGATGCGCTTCACGACTTCGATCTGAGCGACGACGAATGGCAGGGCTTTCGGATCCCGATTGATCTCGCCTTCGTGTTCCACAGCACGCCGGCGCAGGGTCCCGTGGCGATGTATCCAGGGCCGGCCGGAGCGATCGAGTCTCCTTTTGCCCCCGACGGCTGGTCGCGACTGGTCGCGGCCAATCCGACGCTGGCCGACCTTGATCCGGATGTCGAGGCGTTGCTCGTCAATCGAATGAATGGCGCACGGGAATACTATCTCGTTTCGGTTGATCGCTGCTATGCGCTCGTCGGCCTGATCCGAAGGCGTTGGCGCGGATTGTCGGGCGGCGCAGAGGTCTGGGAGGCCGTTCGCGACTATTTCAGGACGCTGCGAGACGACGTCGAGACGAAGGACAGGGTTCATGGTTGATCTCGACTTTCGCATCGAAGACGTCAAAGTCGAGAAATATTCGGCGGCGCCGCTGCTGCTGTTTGCGTTGCATGTCGTAAACAAGACGCCTGACCTGCCCATTCTCAACGTGATGTTGAACTGCCAGATTCGCATCGAGCCTGCGCGGCGGCGCTATGAAGGCGATGAGCACGATCGGCTTTCCGATCTCTTCGGTCACCCGTCGCGCTGGGGCGAAACCATGCGGAGTTTCCTTTGGACGCATGCGAGCGTTTCCGTTCCCGCCGTCAACCCTGAGCGCATGGTCGATCTGCCGGCGCCTTGCAGCTATGACTTCAACATTGCAGCCACCAAATATTTTCATGGGCTGGAGCAGGGCGACGTTCCGCTCGATTTTCTGTTCAGCGGCTCGATTTTTTACCGCGACAGCGAAGGCAGGCTGCAGATTGAGCAAGTCGCTTGGAGCAAGGAATGCACGTATCGCCTGCCCTTAGGCGTATGGCGCGCGATGATGGAGCACTACTATCCGCAGAGCATGTGGCTTTGTCTGCATCGCGACGCTTTTGAGGACCTGGACCGTTACCGGCGCCGGCAGGGACTTCCGACATTTGAACGCGCCTTGCAGGCGCTACTCGAAGCCAGCGCGGCAGAGGCGACATGAAACTCGACTCCATCAGAGCGATCGCCAACGCCGTTCTTTACGAGGGCTACATCCTTTATCCCTATCGGCCATCGTCAATAAAAAATCGTCAGCGCTGGACGTTCGGCGGCGTCTTTCCTAAGGCGTTCGATCAGCAGGGCGACGCCTCGCGCATGGAGACGCAGGTTCTCTTGCGGGGCGGAGAGCAGGCGGCGTTCAACGTCCATTGTCGATTCCTGCAGGTCATGACGCGCGAGGTCGGACGCCTGGCGACGCCGACGCGAGAGCTTCCGGACGAGGGCGACCCGGCGCTCACGCGCGTTCCGAGCCTCAACATCGACGGTCGGGAGTTGCTGGCCTGGGAGGAGGCGATCGAACGGGAGATCGTTATCGGGCCGCTGCGGGCCGCCGATGTTCAAGGCACCGCCAGCGTGACTCCGTTCTGCTTCAAAGGTGGGCGCGAATTCGAGCCAGTCCGAGATCGGTGCGGTCGCACCGTCGCCGCTCTCATTCGCACGTCTCAAACGATCGAAGGCGTGGTCGAAGCGAAGGCGGAGAAGCTCGCAACTGATTTGTGGAAGCTGACGATCGGGATCGAGAACGTCACGCCGCTTACGGGCGCGCTTCGTGATGAACGCGCCGCCGCGCAACTTCGCGCTTTTGCCTCGACGCATGCGATCCTCACCGTTCAAGATGGCGCGTTCGTCTCGTTGCTCGATCCTCCAGATGATTTGCGGGAGGCTGCGGGGCAGTGCCGAAATGTCGGCGCTTTCCCGGTGCTGGTCGGGGGACGAGACAATAGCGCCATGCTCGCTTCGCCGATCATCCTCTATGATCATCCGGCGATCGCGCCTGAAAGTCCCGGCGACCTGTTCGACGGCACTGAGATCGACGAAATCCTGACGCTTCGTATCCTCGCGATGACCGACGCCGAGAAACGCGAGATGGCGTCCGTCGACGCCCGTGCGCGCGCGCTTCTGGAGCGCACGCATGCTTTGACCGCCGAGGACATGGCGCGGCTTCATGGCGTCATGCGCAATCACCAGTCTCAGGCCAGCGAAATTGAACCGCCGCCGATGGGCGGGGACCATGAAAAGCCTCGCCTCGTCTCGCTGCTGGAGAGCGGACGCTATCTGTGCGTCGGCTCCCGCGTGCGACTACGCCCGAAAGCGGGCGGGGATATCATGGACATCGCGCTCAGAGACAAGATCGCGATCGTCGAGGCGATCGAGCGCGATTTCGAGGACCGGATCCATGTCGCGGTGACGTTGATTGACGATCCGGGTCGGGATCTCGGCGCGGCGGGCTTTCCTGGACATCGGTTCTTTTTCAGTCAGGAGGAGATCGAGCCGATTGCTGCGGGTGATGGGCCATGACCTCAATCCTCGTCGCCTGCGTCGGCAACATCTTCAATGGCGATGACGCCTTCGGCGTCGAGGTGGCGCGCAGGCTTTCACAGGCGAAGCTGCCGGACGGCGCGCGAGTGATCGATTTCGGCATTCGCGGGATCGATCTCACTTATGCGCTGATGGACGGCTATGACGCTGTGATTCTCGTCGATGCGGCCCAGCGGGGGGAAGCGCCGGGCGTCGTCTCAGTGGTTGAGCCCGACCTGATCGCGGCGGGAGACTCCACACCCGAGGATCTGGCGCTTTCGCCGCATGAGCTCGATCCCGCAAAAGTTCTTCATCTGGCGTCGGCGCTTGGCGGGAATTGCCGGCGCGTCCTGCTGGTCGCCTGCGAGCCGTTGACCTTCGGTGGCGACGAAGGCGTCATGGGGCTGAGCGAGCCTGTCGCGGCGGCGGTCGGCGTCGCTGCGGAGACCGTCGAAGTGCTGATTGATGAAATGATGGTGACGTAAACTGGCGCATGTCGCGCTAGCGCCGCGCATCGGGTAAATGGAGAAGTGTCATGAGCGGATGGGAGATTACAGGTATCGTCCTGGGGCTTATCATCCTCGGACTGCTGATCATGAATGCGAAGGACCTCTATCGCTATATCAAGATCAGCAATATGTGAGGCTGACAGGGATCATGAGTTTCGCGGCGGTAGAGCCATCGCAGGCGCTCGAATTTCGGGTGCGCGGGCGGGTGCAGGGGGTCGGCTTTCGCCCGGCGGTCTGGCGCATGGCGCGTGAATTGGGGCTTGCCGGCGAGGTGCTCAATGACGGCGAGGGCGTATTATTGCGCGTCAGCGGCGACCCGTCGCGCGTCGCTGCGCTGCTTCGGCGAATCGAACGAGACCCGCCGCCGCTCGCGCATATCGACAGCATCGAAAGGCGGCGCTACAGCGGCCGTCTGCCACAGGAGTTCCGTATAGCCGAAAGCATCGGCGGACCCGCACGCACCCAGGTCGCGCCGGATGCGGCGCTCTGCGGCGCATGCGCGGCGGAGCTGCGCGATCCAGACGAACGCCGCTATCGCTATCCGTTCACCAATTGCACTCATTGCGGACCGCGCCTCAGCATTGTGACGGCCATTCCCTATGACCGCGCGACGACCACGATGGCGCCCTTCGCCTTGTGTGCGGCGTGTGAGGCGGAATATCGCAATCCGAATGATCGCCGTTTTCACGCAGAAGCGGTGGCCTGCCCGTCGTGTGGGCCGACTGCATCGCTGGTTGCATTCGGTGAAGCGGAAGTTCCGCGCGCCGGCGACGCCGACGCGGTAAAGATTGCGGCGGGGCTTATCGCGCAGGGCGACATCATCGCCGTTAAGGGACTGGGCGGCTATCATCTCGCGTGTGACGCGACCAGCCCTGAAAGCGTCGCGCGCCTGCGCCGTTTGAAGCGTCGTGACGCAAAGCCCTTCGCGCTGATGGCGCGGGATCTTGGCGTTATCCGTCGCTACTGCGCAATCGACGCCGTCGAGGAGCGCGCGCTCGAAAGCGTTGAGGCGCCGATCGTGCTGCTGCGCGCAACAGGTCCTGAGCATTTGCCTGAGGCCGTCGCGCCCGGACTTGCCACGCTCGGCTTCATGCTGCCGACAACGCCCTTGCATCTGCTATTGATGGATCAGTTCGAACATCCCCTCGTGATGACGAGCGGCAATATTTCAGACGAGCCCGCCGTCGTCGATGACGCGGAGGCGTACCGACAGCTTGCCGAAATCGCCTCCTTCGCATTGACGCATAATCGCGCCATCGCCAATCGCGTTGACGACTCGGTCGTGCGGGTCATGGCCGGGCGATCGCGGGTTCTTCGGCGCGCCCGCGGCTACGCGCCCGCGCCGCTGCGCTTGCCGAGCGGCTTCGAGAAGGCGCCCGACCTGTTGGCGATGGGCGGGGAGCTGAAGGCGACCTTCTGCCTCGTCAAGGACGGTCAGGCGATCCTGTCGCAGCATCAAGGCGATCTCGAGAATGCGGCGACGTTGGATGATTATAAGAAGAACCTCGCCCTCTATCGGAGCCTGTTTGATCATGCGCCGACGGCGATCGTCGTCGACCGGCATCCTGAATATCTGTCGTCGAAACTCGGACGCGCAGAGCCCGACACACGGACCTTGCCGTTGATTGACGTTCAACATCATCACGCCCATGTCGCCGCCTGCCTTGCCGAAAACGGTCAATCGCTCGATGCGCCGCCGGCGCTCGGGATCGTGCTCGACGGCCTAGGCTTTGGCGATGACGGGACGATATGGGGCGGAGAGTTCCTGCTCGCCGACTATCTTGGCTACGAGCGGCTGGCGCGGTTGAAGCCGGTCGTCATGCCCGGCGGCGCACAGGCGGTGCGCGAACCTTGGCGAAACCTCTATGCGCATCTTAGGGCCGCGGGCGCGTTCGACGCAACGCCTTCCACGTTCGGCGATTGGAGCGCCTTGGAGGGCAAACCGCTTGCGACGATCGACCGGATGATCGCCCAAGGCCTCAATTCGCCGTTAGCCTCCTCGTGCGGACGTCTCTTCGATGCGGTCGCCGCCGCGCTCGGCGTTTGCGCCGACCGTCAGGCCTATGAAGGCGAAGCCGGGGCCCGACTTGAGGCGCTCGCGGCCGCGGCGCCAAACGAGACACGCGGCTATGCGCTCAGGATTTCCGAGTCCGCGCTCATCGACGTCGACGCGGCGCCGATGTGGCGCGCAATTCTCGATGACCTCCGGCAGGGCGTTTCGGCGCAGACCATTGCGCGCCGTTTTCACCTCGGTCTGGCGCAGTCAATCACTGAAGTCGCCGTGCGGCTGGCGGCTGCGCGACGCTTTGAAACGGTGGCGCTATCGGGCGGCTGCTTTCAAAATCACCTGCTTTTCGAAAGCGTCTACGACGGTTTGTGCGAGGCTGGCTTCACGGTGCTCACACATGCTGACGCGCCCGCTAATGATGGCGGGCTCTCGATGGGTCAGGCCGCCATCGGCGCCGCGCATCTGATGAGAGCCGACATGATAAGAGATGGAAAGGACGGCGCATGTGCCTCGGCATCCCCGGCTGCATCGTTAGCATAGACAATGCCGACGATCTCGTCGCGACCGTTGACGTGAGCGGGGTGCGCCGGCAGATCAACATCAGCTGCATCGTGGATGAAGCGCATCCTGTGGAGTCGTGCGTCGGCGATTGGGTTCTTGTCCACGTCGGCTTTGCAATGAGCCGGATCAACGAGGCGGAGGCGGCGGAGACGCTCAGATTGCTGCAAGAGCTTGGCGAACTCCAAGCCGAACTCGAGACTATGCAAACGCTCACCGACGCTGTCGCGGCCAAGGAATAGGATCATGACCAGCAAGAGCGCATTGGAGGTCCTTTATCCGTTCCTGCATGGCAAGGAGCAGGATCCCGCCGCCGTTGACGCGAGCCTCATGCAGTCGATTGCCGAAAAGGCGCGCGAGTCGCGCGAGACCAGCGTGAGATTTTTTGGCGAGCAGGCGTCGGTCCTGCTCGACGCGGCGAAGGCGCTTGCCGCCGTTTATCGACGCGGGGGCCGGATGTTCACCATGGGCAATGGCGGTTCCAGTTGCGACGCCTCGCATGTCGCCGTGGAGTTCCTCCATCCGATCACCGCCGGTCGGCCAGCGCTTGCAGCGATAAATCTCACCGCCGACGTGGCGATGACGTCCGCCGTGGGCAACGACGTAGGTTTCGAGCACATTTTCGTGCGCCAGATCATCGCTCACGGCCGGGCGGGAGACGGGCTTGTCGGCCTCTCCACCAGTGGCAATTCGGCAAATCTGATCGCCGCCTTCGTGAAGGCGAAGGAGATGGGTCTGACGACCATCGGCTTTAGCGGCGGCGACGGCGGCAGGATGGCGTTTGGGATCTGCGATCATTGCCTTGTCGTGCCCACGACGTCGGTCCACCGCATCCAGGAGTGTCACGTCGCCGCCTATCACATCCTGTGGGACCTGGTTCACACGCTGCTCGCCGACGACCGCGGCTCGGCCATAAGCAAGGACGTCGCGGCATGAGATATGTCGACGAATTTCGCGATCGTACGAAGGCCGATGTTCTGGTCAAGGATATCGAGCGCCTGCTTGCGCGAATGAAGCGCGACGAAAGTCGACCGCTGCAGATCATGGAAGTCTGCGGCGGGCACACGCATTCGATCTTCCGCTACGGCGTCGAAGGGATGCTGCCGAAGTCCATCGAACTCGTGCATGGACCCGGCTGTCCTGTTTGCGTGCTGCCGATGGGACGCGTCGACGATTGCGTCGCCATCGCCGAGCGGCCGGAGGTGATCTTCACCACCTTCGGCGACGCGATGCGCGTGCCGGGCTCACGCAAGAGTCTGTTGCAGGCGAAGGCCGACGGTTGTGACGTGCGCATGGTCTATTCGCCGATGGATGCGCTGGCGCTCGCGTGTAAAAATCCCGCGCGCGAGGTCGTGTTCTTCGGCATCGGCTTCGAGACCACCATGCCGTCGACGGCGTTGACCGTGCTGCAGGCGGAGCGTGAAGGGATCAAGAACTTTTCGATCTTCTGCAATCACATCACCATCGTTCCGACGATCAAGGCGATTCTCGACAGTCCGGACCTGCGCCTCGATGGATTTCTGGGACCGGGCCATGTCTCGATGGTGATCGGCGATGCGCCCTATGAATTTATCGCGCGTTACTACAAGAAGCCGATGGTGATCGCAGGGTTCGAGCCTCTCGACATTTTACAGTCGATCTGGATGTTGCTGAGGCAAATCGACGAGGGACGCTGCGAGATCGAAAATCAATATGCGCGCGTCGCGCCGGCAGGGGGCAACGCCGTCGCGTTGCAGGCGGTTGCGAAGGTGTATGAACTGCGCGAATTTTTCGAATGGCGCGGGCTCGGCTCCATCGATCACTCTGGCGTCAAAGTGCGCGACGCCTATGCGGGCTTTGACGCCGAGCGCAAATTCGCGGTGCCCAATGCAAAAATCGCCGATCCCAAGTCATGCCAGTGCGGCGAAGTCCTCAAGGGCGTCATCAAGCCCTGGCAGTGCAAAGTGTTCGGCCGCGCCTGCTCGCCTGAGACGCCGCTCGGCGCGTTGATGGTGTCGTCGGAAGGCGCTTGCGCGGCATACTACCAATATGGCGGCATAAAGCGGGGCCGCGACGACGAGGCGAGCGCCGCATGAACATGATTTCCATCCCACCCCGACGTTCGCGCGGCAAGGTGCATGTGCCGACCGTCACGCTAGCGCATGGCGGCGGCGGCAAGGCGATGAAGGATTTGATCGACGACGTCTTTGTCGCGGCCTTCGAAAATCCGATGCTGGCGCCGCTCGACGATCAGGCGCGGATCGATCTTCTGGATCTTGCGCAATATGGCGACCGGTTGGCGTTTACGACCGACTCATTCGTTGTCGACCCATTGGTCTTTCCCGGCGGCGACATCGGCAAGCTTGCGGTCTGCGGCACGGTGAACGACCTCGCGGTAGGCGGCGCGCTTCCCCTCTATCTCTCTTGCGCCGTCATCATCGAGGAGGGCGTCTCGATTGATTTTCTGCGGCAGATCGCAAGGTCTATGGCGGCGACGGCGCAGGAGGCCGGGGTGAAGATCGTCACCGGCGACACCAAGGTCGTAAACAAGGGCGCCTGCGACCAGATGTTCATCACCACGACCGGCGTTGGCGTCGTCGCCGCAGGCGTCGAGCTTGGCGCGCATCGCGCGAGACTGGGTGACGCCGTGCTCGTCAACGGGCTGCTCGGCGATCACGGCGCGGCAATTCTTGGGGCGCGCGGCGATATGGCGTTGCAGTCGCCGATCGAGAGCGACTGCGCGCCGCTGCAGGGCCTTATCGCAAGCCTGCTCGATGCGGCGCCGAACACGCGGTTCATGCGCGATCCGACGCGCGGCGGAGTGGCGACCGTGCTCAATGAAATCGCCGAAGCCGCACAGGTCGCCATCGACATTGACGAGGCCGTCACGCCGCTGCGCGATGAGGTTCGTGGCTTTTGTGAAATTCTCGGCCTCGATCCGCTCTATCTCGCCAATGAAGGCAAGATTGTCGCAATTGTCCCGCCCGACGAGGCCGAACAGGCGGTTGAGGCCATGCGGGCGCATCCGCTGGGGAGGCAGGCGGCCGTCATCGGCAGCGTCGTCGCGGGCGAGCCGGGTCGCGTCACCATGCGCACGATTTTCGGCGGCCGGCGCATCGTCGACATGCTGGTCGGCGAGCAATTGCCGCGCATCTGCTAAAGGAGCCGACGTGCACGAACTCTCGATTGTTTGCAGCATTGTCGAACTGGCGTCGCAGGCCGCGCAAGGGCGTAGCGTGCGCCGCGTGACGCTCGAGATCGGCAAATTGTCGGGCGTCGAGCCGCAGGCCGTCGCGTTCTGTTTTCCGGAAGTCGCCCGCGGCACGCCGGTTGAAGACGCGACGCTGGACATCCGCGAAGTCGACGCCGAGGCGCGTTGCGACGTTTGCGGCGCGGAGTTTCCCACGCCCGACATGCTTTCGGCGTGTCCCTGCGGCTCTCGTCAGTTCCAGCGTCTGCGCGGCGAAGAGCTGAACATCAAGAGCATCGAAGTCGAAGAGGCTGCATAATGTGCACGAGCTGCGGCTGCCAAGGGCAGGGGACTACATTGACCAATCTGCAGACCGGCGCGCGCGCGGAGATCGTGGCGGGGTCGGAGCAAGACGGGGCGGCCCATTCGCATGGGGACCATGGCCACGGTCATCTTCATGGCGAACATCAACATGCTCATGATCACCATCACGGGCACGAGCAGGGTCACGCGCACGGGCATGATCACAGCCACGCGCATTCGCACGATCACGGCGATCACGATCACGCTCACGAGGATTCCCACCGACGCGTCGAATTGGAGACGCGCATTCTCGCGAAGAACGACGCGATCGCCGCCAAATGCCGGGCATGGCTCGCGGGCCGCGAAATTGTGGCGCTCAATCTCGTCAGTTCGCCCGGCGCGGGAAAGACGACGCTGCTCGAGCGCGCCATCGCCGACCTCTCAGGCGAGCTGCCGCTGTTCGTCATCGAGGGCGATCAGGCGACGTCGAACGACGGCGAACGCATTCGCGCCGCGGGCGCGCCGGTGGTTCAGGTCAACACCGGGACCGGATGCCATCTCGACGCGGAAATGATCGCGCGCGCGCTTTCCGAACTCAAGCCGAGCGTCGGCGCGCTCGTCTTCATCGAAAATGTCGGCAATCTCGTCTGCCCGGCGCTGTTCGATCTCGGCGAGCACGCCAAGGCGGTGATCTTTTCGACGACGGAAGGCGAAGACAAGCCGCTCAAATATCCGCATATGTTCAGCGCCGCGAAGCTCGTCATCTTCAACAAGATCGATCTTCTGCCGCATCTCGATTTCTCGATGGAGCGGGCGCGAGAGAATATTCTCCGCGTCAATCCGGATGCTGAAATCGTTGAAGTCTCGGCCAAGACCGGCGCGGGCATGCAGATGCTTTACGACTGGATTCGCGCGCAGATGAGCGCGGCGAAGGAACCGGCGCTTGTGTAAAGACACCGGTAAAGGAGTTCTTCCTAAATCGCTGCTTCTTTCACGTCGACGCTGACATCCAAATCTTGATCGCCGGCGCCGATAATCACGCCGTCGATCGGCGAAACATCCGCATAGTCGCGTCCGATGGCGATGGCGATATGGTCGTTGCCAACGACGATCGCGTTCGTCGGATCAAGGTCGAAGAAGCCAAATTCCGGCCCGCACCACACGGACACCCATGCATGGGTCGAATCGGCGCCTTCCAGCCGGGCCTGGCCTGGAGCGGCGTAGGTTCGAAGATAGCCGCTGACATAGGACGCCGCCAATCCAATGCCGCGTAAAGCCGCGATCATGATATGCGCGAAATCCTGGCAGACGCCGCGACGGCGTTCGAACGCCTGGGCGATCGGCGTCGCAATATGCGTCGCATCCGGATCGTAGGCGAAGTCGGCGTGGATGCGCTGCGTTAGTTCGATTGCGCCTTCGAGAATGGGTCGACCCGGCGTAAAGCTTTTGCGCGCATAATGCGTCGCCGCGTCGAACAACGGCGCAAAGCGGCTTGCATAAATGTAATGGGCGGGAGAGGAGGCTGCGAGCGAGTCGGACGCGTAGGCGGCGTTCCTCACGATTTCCCATGCCGGCGTCAGCGCCGGCGCAGGAGGCGGCGCCCGTTCGACCGCGACGCGCGCGGCAAGGGCGATTTGCAGTCTCGTATGAGGCTTGAGAATGCGCGCTTCGCAGATCCGGTTTCCGTGAAAGTCGATTCTTTCATTGAGGATTTCCGCCGATGGCGACAGCTCAATACGATGAGACAGCACTGTTTGGCCGCGATCATTGCGCGGGATCAGGCGCATGGCGCAGCGCGCCGAAGCGACGGGCGCGTCATATTTGTAGATCGTGCGATGAGCGATATCGTAAATCACGCGATCCGTGACGGCTGAGAATTTGCGGCGCCATCGGCGCCATGCGTGAAATAACGCTCGGCGATTTTGTCGGCGAGAGACATCAGGCGTTGCTCAAACCCAAGAATGATCGCGGCGTCCAAGTGGCGCGCATCTTCCGACTCGAGCTCGGCGCGCAGCTTGACGGAGAGTCGCCGCGGCGGCTCCATGACTCCATCGTCTCGCAGATTCGGCAGCGCCGCGAGATGTTCGTCGATACGCATCGACTGGAAGAGGACGGATCGCGGATTGAACGGATCGAGCATGGCCATGTCGAGAACAGGCGCCAGTGCGGCGCCGGCGATGTAGCGGGAGCGATAGGTGATCTGCGAATCGAGTAGATCGAGCAGGGCGTCCAGCGTCTCGACGGTCGCGTCGTCGCCGGCAAATTGCCGGGCGAAGCGGCACGTCCCGATGGCGCGTTCGATTCTGCGCCCGAGATCAATAAAGCTCCAGCCGGCGACGCGATTGAAATTTTCGTCGATCAGTCCGGACAAAGCCGCCAGCGTATGGAGCGAACGCTCCACGATCTCGAGCGCCTCGGGCTCCGTTATCGCTCCGGCGCCCGCGCGCGTCAGGCGTGTCTCGATACGTCCGATGAGTTGCCAGACATCTTGGGACAAGCGCTCGCGCACGATCGAGGCTGCGCGTCTTGCATAGCGCACGACAGAAAGCGCTGAACCGTAATTGTCGGCGCCTGCGGCCGCCGCCCATGCGATCTGCGTCGGGTCCATGTCCGGCATGTCTTCGGGGGCGGCGCCCCAGGCGATCAGCAGTCGCGCAAGCCGTTCGATCGACTGGCGCCCTTGCAGATCGATGTGCTGGAGTTCGCCCAGCCGCGCCCCGAGCGACCGCACGACGCGCAATGTCGCCTCGGCGCGCTCGAGATAGCGTCCCATCCAGAAAAGATTATCGGCGGCGCGGCTCGGCAGATTGCCGAGCGCGCGCACAATCGGCGGATCCTCGTCGGACGGCAGCAGCGTCGACCATTCGATCGGATGGCTCGTCAACACCCAGACGTCGCTCGATTGCGCGCCGGCGTCCATCGACACGGCGCGCGCACTAAGCCGGTTGGAGACTCGGCAGAATCCGCCGGGCATCACCGTCCAACCGTCAGCCGTCGCGGCGGCGAACACACGCAAGGCGAAAGGTCTCGGCGTCAGCCTGCCCTCGGCCCAGGCTGGCGTCGTGGAGAGATTGACAGGTTCCTGAGCGACATAGTCGACGCCGCGCTGATTTATGGCGTCGATCAGACGCGCGCGCTCCTCGCTGGTGAGCGCATGACCGAACGCCTCACGACGTTCGCCAAATCCCGGGAGCCTGTCGCTGAACGCCCCGCTGATCGCGTAGTCGCTCAAGGCCTCGACAATTTGATCGCGTTCGCTTTCGCGTCCGCACCACCACGTCGCGACATTGGGCAGTTTGAGGCTCTCGCCGAGCAGGCGTTGCGACAGCTCCGGCAGGAAACTCATCAGCGCGCGCGATTCGATGAGACCGGCGCCGGGCATGTTCGCGACGACAACGGCGCCGCGACGGATGGCTTCGAACATCCCGGCGACCCCAAGACGCGACGCGGCGTTCTGCTCCAGCGGGTCGCACCAGTCAGCGTCGACGCGACGCCAAATCGCATCGGCGCGCTTCAAGCCGGCGATGGTGCGCACATGCAGC
The DNA here is from genome assembly GCF_000372845.1 of Methylocystis rosea SV97. Lineage (GTDB taxonomy): Bacteria > Pseudomonadota > Alphaproteobacteria > Rhizobiales > Beijerinckiaceae > Methylocystis > Methylocystis rosea. The sequence continues at coordinate 3,213,890 of NZ_KB889963.1, read as the reverse complement.
TTGCCATCGCTCATAACGAGATCTTCGCCTTCGACCAGCGTAAGGCCGAGATAGCGGGCGAGATTCACCTGTTCGGAATAGGTCTCGCTCCAAGGGCCGGGCGTCAGCAGGCAGATGCGCGGATCAACGCGTTGCGCCGCGCCGGAAATGCTCGCACGGAATTCTCGGAAAAACGGCGCGAGGCGTTCGACGTTCATGTCTCGATAGAGACTCGGCAGCGCGCGCGACAGGATCATCCGATTTTCTAAGGCGTAACCAGCTCCCGAAGGAGCCTGCGCGCGATCGCCGAGCACCCGCCAGGCGCCATCGGGCCCGCGCCCGATATCGGCGGCGTAAAAGCGAAGCCAGCGTCCGCCAGGCGGCGCGACTCCGCACATCGGTCGAATGAAGTCAGGCGATCCCGTGATGGCTGCGGCCGGCAGGGCGCCCTCCGCGACAAGCCGCGCCTCGCCGTAAACGTCATGCAGGATCTGATCGAGAAGTTCGGCGCGCTGTGCGACGCCAGTCGCAATATCGCGCCATTCTGATTCCGGGATCAGAAGCGGCAAACGCCCTAACGGCCAACTGCGCTCCTTGGTTTCTCCGTGGACCCGGTAGGAAATTCCCATGTCGTCGATGCGGCGGCCGGCCGCGGCGAAGCGTTGCTCAAGGCCGATATCGCCGAATGCGGCGAGCGATTCGAGGAACTGGAGCCAGTGCGCACGCGGACATCCATCACGATCGAGAAGCTCATCCGGCGCGTCGTGCATCGGCGCATATTGAGCGATCCAGGCGGCAACGCGTTGCGACGCCTTGTCCGTTTCAATCGGGCGCTCAGCGGACAATGCTCCTCCGAAGATCCAGCGTCAGCGGAAACTCTTGGCCTGGCTCCTCGCGCGGCGGATCGACAGGTCCGGGCGTGTGCCCGTGATCCTCAAATCGCGCCAAGCGCCGCGCTTCGGCTTCGTTACTGTTGACGGGGAAGGCGTCGTAATTACGGCCTCCAGGGTGCGTCGCGTGATACACGCAGCCGCCCAGCGAACGCCTGCTCCAGCAGTCGATCACGTCGAAGGTCAATGGCGCGTGGACCGGCAGCGTCGGATGCAGGCCGGAGGGCGGCTGCCAGGCCTTGAAGCGAACGCCCGCCACCGCCTCGCCGGGGACTCCGGTGCTGGTCATCGGGACCCGGCGTCCGTTGCAGGCGATCATGTGCCGGCCCGGAACGAGGCCCTTCGCTTTGACCTGCAGGCGCTCAAGCGACGAATCGACGTAGCGCACCGTGGCGCCGTTCGCGCCTTCTTCACCCATCACATGCCAGGGTTCGAGCGCGCCGCGGATCTCCAGATGAACGCCACCGTGCTCGACGCTTCCAGCGAGCGGAAAGCGGAATTCCCGCTGCGCCTCAAACCATTCCTCTTCGAAGGCGTAGCCGGCGCGGCGCAGATCATCGATAACGCCAAGAAAGTCCTGCCATACGAAATGCGGCAGCATGAATTTGTCGTGCAGCGCCGTTCCCCAGCGCACCAGATCGCCGTGCTGCGGCTCCCGCCAGAACCAGGCGACGAGCGCGCGAAGCAACAGCTGCTGCGCCAGACTCATTCGGGCGTCGGGAGGCATTTCGAAGGCGCGGAATTCGACGAGCCCGAGACGTCCGGTCGGTCCGTCGGGCGAATAGAGCTTGTCGATGCAGATTTCGGCGCGATGGGTGTTGCCGCCGACATCGACCAGCAGATTGCGGAACAAACGATCGACGAGCCACGGCGGCACATAGCCTTCGCCGGGAGACGGCACCTGCGCCAGTGCGATCTCCAGCTCATACAGCGAGTCGTGCCGCGCCTCGTCAACGCGGGGCGATTGGCTGGTGGGGCCGATGAAGAGTCCGGAGAACAGATAGGATAACGAGGGATGCCGCTGCCAATAAAGCACAAGGCTCTTCAAAAGGTCGGGGCGGCGCAGGAAGGGCGAGTCGGCTGGCGTTTTGCCCCCAAGCACGACATGATTGCCGCCGCCCGAGCCGATCTGCCGTCCGTCGATCATGAATTTGGCGGTTGTCAATCGCGCCCGCCGCGCGTCCTCATAGAGCGCGGTCGTCGTTTCGACCGCCTCCCGCCATGTGGCGGCCGGGTGAATATTGACCTCGATGACGCCAGGATCAGGCGTCACCTTGATCACTTCGAGGCGCGGGTCGTCGGGCGGCGGATAGCCTTCGATATAGAGCGGCAGCCCGGTCGCTTTGGCGCTCTCTTCGACCGCCTCGAGCAGTTCGAGATAATCCTCGAGCGTTTCGACGGGCGGCATGAACACGCAGAGATTGCCGTCTCGTGGTTCGATGGTGAAGGCGGTGCGCACGGCGCCCTCGACAAGGGACTGTTCGTGCACGTCTTGGCGCGCGTGACCCCCGGACGTCGCCCCGCCGCCTTGAATGCGGCGAAAATGTCCGGGCTCCGGCAGCGGCTCGCGGGGCGCGAAGGGATCCTGCGGATAGATGAACGGATATTCGCCTTCGGGAAGCTTGGGCAAGGATGCAACCGGGAGCCGCAGTCCGATAGGCGAATCGCCCGGCGCCAAGAACAGCTTTCCTCGACGCAGCGTCCACTTCTCCGAGGTCCAGCGCGACTGGGAGTCGGCGCGCGCATTCCAGCGCTGAATCGGCAGGACGAAACCCGTTGGCTTGCTCAGGCCGCGCTCGAACACCCGCATCATGCGAGAGCGCTCCTCCGCGTCGTCGATCTTGGGATCGGAGGGATCGACATTGATCGGGAGGACGCTCTCCTTGACCATCCAATGTGCGGGATCTTCGTAGGCCGGCAAAGCATGTTCGGCGCCCACCCCGAGACGCTCCGCAAGATCCTGCACAAAGACTTCCGCTGCTGCCGTGGTCGCGCCTTTCGGCTCGGCGATATCGGCGATCAGTTGCGGCTGCGACCAAATCGGCTTGCCGTCCCGGCGCCAGTAGAGCCCGAAGGCCCAGCGCGGCAGGCTTTCGCCCGGATACCATTTGCCCTGGCCGTAATGCAGAAACCCGTTTGGCGCAAAGCGCTCGCGCAGCCTGTGAATAAGATCGTCGGCCCGGGCGCGCTTGGTGGGGCCGGTCGCCGCCGTGTTCCACTCGGGAGACTCGAAGTCGTCGATCGAAACGAATGTCGGCTCGCCCCCCATGGTGAGGCGAACGTCGAGCGCTTTAAGGTCCGCGTCGACCCTTTCGCCCAAGGCGTCAAGTCGGCCCCATGCGTCATGGGAAAAGGGCGCGGTGATGCGCGGCGCCTCATTGATGCGATCGACGCGCATCTCGAAACCGAATTCGACTTGGGCGGGCTCTACGAGGCCCGACAGAGGCGCGGCGGAGCGATAGTGCGGCGCGCTGCATAGCGGCAGATGACCTTCGCCGCAAAACAGTCCCGAAGTCGCGTCGAGACCGATCCAACCAGCGCCGGGCAGAAAAACTTCCGCCCAAGCGTGCAGATCTGTGAAGTCGTGATCGGTTCCCTTCGGGCCTTCAATCGGATCGACATCGGCCTTTAACTGGATGAGGTAGCCGGAGACGAAACGCGCCGCGAGACCGAGCTTGCGCAAGACCTGCACGAGAAGCCAAGCGGAATCGCGGCACGAACCCGATCCCAGCGCGAGAGTCTCTTCCGGGGCCTGCACGCCGGGCTCCATCCGGATGACGTAGCGAATGTCGCGGTGCAGCCGCGCGTTGAGTTCGACGAGAAAATCAATTGTCCGCGTTTTTTGCCGCGGAAGGCTTCGGACGAAGTCTTCCGTCAGGGCGCCCACGTCCTCGGGGTCAAGATAGGCGGCAAGCTCAATTTTCTGTTCCTCGGGATAAGCGAACGAAAATTCTTCGGCATAAGGCTCGATGAAGAAATCGAATGGATTATAGACGGCGAGATCCGCCAGCAGATCGACCTCTATCTTGAATTCTCTCGCGCTATCGGGGAACACCAGTCGCGCCAGCCAATTTCCGTGCGGGTCCTGCTGCCAGTTGATGAAATTTTCCGAAGGCGCGATCTTGAGCGAGTAGCTCAAGATTTTCGTGCGGCAATGCGGAGCCGGGCGCAGACGGACGATTTGCGGACCGAGCACGACCGGGCGGTCATATTTGTAGTGGGTGATGTGGTGAAGGGCGATCTGGATCGACACGTTAATCAGCGTCTCGTTTCAGCGTCATTCTCTCAAGAACTGACGCAGGGCCACTGCCTGGAGTTTAGCGGGCCCGCGCCGCGCAGTGTCAATCTGAATAGCCGCCAAAATGACGGCTTTGTCCGAAATTACGGCAATAAGCCTAGCAGGTGAATACGGGCTGCGCATTCAATTGGCGCCGGTATAGGATGCTCCGGAAAAGACCAAGGCTCCCGAGCGACCACCGCTCTGTCTTGACCAGGAACATTCCGCCAGCGGCGCAGTTAAGGCCGCAAGCGCGGTTCGGAAAGATCCTCCATGAAAGCCTTTCGATGCCAGGTTTGCCGCCAGAGCATTCTTTTTGAGAACACCAAATGCGAAAGTTGCGGGCACACGCTCGGCTATTTGCCGACGCATGGCGAGATGACCGCTGTCGAACCCGTCGGTAACGGATGGCGCGCGCTCGCTGACGGAACCCGCGAATATCGTTTCTGCAAAAACTGGGAGCTGCACGGATGTAATTGGATGGTCGAGAAGGGCGGTCCCTCTGAGTATTGCCTCGCCTGCCAGCATAATCGAATCGTGCCTGACTTGTCGGACGACAAGCGCCACGCGGCGTGGCAGAAAATCGAAGCCGCCAAACGACGGCTATTTTACAGCCTGATCAGACTGAATCTTCCTGCGCCGACGGCGTCCGAGAACGACGGCGAGCCGCTCGTCTTTGATTTTTTGGCTGAGGAGCCATCGCAACGGCCGGTGCTGACCGGCCACGACTCCGGCTTGATTACGATCGCCTTGAAGGAAGCAGATGATCCGGCGCGAGAGAAGGCGCGCGACGAGATGGGGGAACCCTATCGTACATTGCTCGGGCATTTCAGGCATGAGATCGGCCATTATTATTGGGATCGCATCGTGCCGCACTCCGATCATCTTTGGCGGTTTCGAGAGCTCTTTGGAGACGAGCGGGAAGATTATTCCGCCGCCCTGCAGAGACATTATGAAGAAGGGCCACCAGCCGACTGGCGACAAAAGCACATAAGCGCATACGCCTCCTGTCACGCGTGGGAAGATTTTGCGGAAACCTTCGCGCATTATCTGCATATCGTCGACACGCTCGAAACGGGTCGCAGCGCAGGGCTCGTGGTGCGGCGGGATGACGGTTCTCCGGCGCGGGTCGATTTTGATCCCTACGGCTATCCCGACATTAATGAGATGGTCGATAGTTGGCTGGATATTTCGTTCGCGTTGAACAACATCAACCGATCGATGGGGCAGCCAGATATCTATCCCTTCGTGATTTCCCCGGTCGTGAAAGAAAAGCTGAGCTTTGTCCAAAGCCTTCTCATGGATCACGCCCATCGCCACGCCGTTGTCGCCGCGCCGCGCGCCGCGCGCCGCGTGTTGCTAATCCATCCATTTGCGATACAGGCAAGCTCGCAGGCGAAGCGCTCTTGAGCTGTGATGAAGCGGCAAGCGTCACGGCGATAGATCGGTTTGACGATGCGCCGCGCTCCTGCGATCAAAGCGGAAGGCGTGAAACCTCGACGCGCGCCTGTGCGTTCAGGCGTAGGCTCACGCTCATGCTCCAGCGCCCGACCAATCTTTGGAGAATCGAATGATTGTTTCGTCAGCTTCGGATTATCGAAAGGTCGCACAGCGCAAGCTGCCGCGCTTCCTCTTTGATTATATCGATGGCGGGGCGAACGCCGAAGACACGCTGCAGGCCAATGTCGCTGATTTGAGAGCCGTGAACCTCAGACAGCGCGTGTTGAAGAACGTTACCGGCCTCAGTCTCGCGACGGCGTGGTTCGGTCAGCCGTCCGAGCTTCCCGTGATCCTTGCCCCTGTCGGGCTGAGCGGGATGTTTGCTCGTCGGGGTGAGGTCCAGGCGGCCAATGCTGCGGCGAAGAAGGGCGTTCCTTACGTATTGTCGACGCTCTCGGTCTGTTCGCTCGAAGAAGTTACGTCGCAATGCAGCGAAGGAACCATCTGGTTCCAGCTCTACGTGCTCAAAGACCGCGGATTCATGCAATCGATGTTGGAGCGCGCCCAACGCGCAGGCATAAAAAAACTTGTCTTCACGGTAGACCTTCCCGTGCATGGATCGCGTTACCGCGACGCCCATTCCGGTCTGTCAGGGCCTATCGCCAAACCGCGGCGCTTGCTTCAGGCGATCGCGAAACCGGGCTGGTCCTTTGATGTGGGGATCAGGGGCCGACCGCACGATCTCGGCAACATCTCAAAATATCTCGGCAAAGCGACCGGACTGCAGGACTACATCGGCTGGCTTGGCAAAAACATTGATCCATCGATCAGCTGGTCGGACCTCGAATGGATCCGCGAATTCTGGAAGGGGCCTTTGATCCTCAAGGGCATATTGGATCCTGAGGACGCACGGGACGCCGTGCGGTTTGGAGCGAATGGGATCATCGTTTCCAATCACGGCGGACGGCAGCTCGATGGGGCGCTGTCGACAGCCAAAGCCTTGCCCCCGATTGCGGACGCCGTCGGAAGCGACCTTGAAGTATTTGTCGATTCAGGCGTGCGGTCCGGACTGGACGTGGTACGCATGCTGGCGCTCGGCGCCAAGGGCGTCCTGCTCGGGCGGGCCGCAGCCTATGCGCTGGCTGCGGCCGGACAGGGTGGCGTCGAGAATATGCTCGAGATCTTCGCCAAAGAAATGCGCGTGGCGATGACCCTCACGGGCGTCAATTCAATTGCGCAGATCGACAGGCGCATTCTTGCGTGATCAGCCTCACGCAAACAGGTCGACCCGACCGTCTGCAAGGCGATAAATTCCGCTCACGACTTTGACGCGCTTCTCATTGACAGCGGCGCTTAGCAACGGCGTTGCGGTCTCGAGCGTCCTCGCGCACATCCGGGCGTTCTCCACGGTCGCATTCTCCTGAAAATCGCCCTGCCGGCCCCTTACTGCTTCAACCGCGGGAGTTAGAGCGGCGACGAGCGACGGAAGGTGGCCAGGCAAAGTCGTATGATCCTGGATCGACGAAATTGCGGATTTAACAGCGCCGCAGGCTTCGTGACAGAGCACTAAGATGAGAGGTGTCTTCAACACCTCAACAGCATATTCCAAGCTTGCGATATTGTATGGATTGGCGACATTGCCCGCGACACGAACAACGAACAGATCGCCGCGCGAACTGTCAAATGCGTATTCCGGGGCGATACGCGAATCCGCGCAGCTGAGAATCGCTGCATAAGGATTTTGTCCGCCGACGAGGGCCTCGCGCTCGGCGAAGAAGTCGTGCCGTCTTGCGATGCCCTTCTGATATCGCCTATTGCCCTCCATCAGGCGCGCCAACGCGTCGTCCGGACTCATCACATTCTCAGGCTTGGGCGGCGCACTACTCGGCTTGGCTTTTTTCGGCTGGGATTTTCGGCCCTGGGCGGTCGCGCTTCCAACGACCGTCAGCGCTCCCGCCGTGGCGGCGCCGAACACAAAGGCTCTGCGGCGCATTTTGCTTCCATGAATGATATCGGTAAAGCCACACGCCTGACACATACGCGATCCTCCGAGAGAGAAAACAACGCTCTGCACTGGTGGCGCACACATAGCGCCATATCGATTGCTATTGAAAGCGCCTACTCGTGCTCAGCCTTTTTACCGCGGTCAGAAATCGCTTTGCCTTCAACGCTGACAAGGGCGCCATGCGCACAGCTACCGCTGCCGAAGACGGTAATGGCGGGCTGATTGATCAGGATGCGTTGTGTCTAATTTACCATGAATTTTACAAATCGCCTGTTGCGGGCCCGCCGGGGAGCGTCGCTCACATTATGGCCGCAACCTAAGTCGACGCTCTCACGTCCGCTGTGGACGAGTGGAGGCGTAACATGCGTCGGTCCCCTATGCATGACCGAAAGGTCGGCGATGACATCGGCGAATTGCTACGGCAAACCTACGACGATGTTCTTCATGAGCCGCTTCCCGATCGATTACGCGATCTGTTGGAGGGGCTGGAAACGGACAGGCCGCTCTTTTCAGCGGAAGCGCGAGCGTGTGAAGATAGCGACGCCGATCATGCGCTCATAGAGCGCTGACGTTGGTGGCGCCTGGGCGCCTGTCATGGGCTCAGGTCATGTCAGGAGACAGCGTCGCCATCGTGCGAACTTGCTTCGGTCTCTTCACGGACGCAGCACGAAATTTTAGGAGGACAACATGTCGGGAAGAATTTTGACCGCCAGTATATGCGTCGTTGGCGCTTTGATTTCGGTTGCCGCGTTCGCACAAACAACGCCAGCGGGCCCGGACTGCGCCGCCCAGGCGACGGAAAAGAAGCTGCATGGCGCAGCGCTGAAAAGTTTTATGAGAAGGTGCGACAGAGACGCCGCTGCGAGCGCCTGCGATGTGGCTGCGACTGAAAAGAAACTATCAGGCGCAGCTCGGACGAGCTTTACGAAAAAGTGTGTCAGGGACGCTGCGGCGAAGCCGAGCGTCCACTGATTGGTATAAAATCAGGAGCTTGCTTCGCGTTGCTCAGTCATCAGCAAGGGCAAAGCGATGAATGAGTCCCCCGATGACGGCGCCGGCGAGCGGCGCGACCCAGAACAGCCAAAGTTGTTCGAGGGCCCAGCCGCCGACGAAGAGCGCTTGGCTCGTCGAGCGCGCAGGGTTCACGGAAGCGTTGGTGATGGGGATGTCGACCAGATGGATCAGCGTCAGCGCCAATCCGATCGCGATTGGCGCGAAGGCGACCGGCGCGCGACCTTCCGTCGTGCCCAGAATGACAAGCAGGAAAAACGCCGTCAGCACGATTTCCGCAAGAAGGCCAGACTGCCATGTGTATCCAGCGGGGGAATGTTCGTCATAGCCGTTGGCGGCAAAGCCATTGGCGAGTGAAAAATCAATGTTGCCCTGAGCGATCTTGAGCAGCACGAAAGCCGCAAATGTCGCGCCGAGAAGCTGCACCACCCAGAAGGGTCCGACGTCCTTCCAGGAGAAGCGGCCGGCCGTCGCGACGCCGAGCGTCACCGCTGGATTGAAATGGCCGCCAGATACGGGGCCGAAGGCGTAAGCGCCCGTCAGCACCGTGAGTCCGAAGGCTAGCGCCACGCCGAGGAAGCCAATGCCGAGCTGTGGAAAGCCGGCGGAAATCACCGCGCTGCCGCAGCCGCCGAACACGAGCCAAAAAGTGCCAAGAAATTCAGCGAGAAGCCTGCGTGGAAGAGAATGCCGCATTGAAGATCTCCATCGGTCGGTGGACGAATGAATTCGTGAATCGAAGGAAAGCTTAGCGCAAAGCCATGGTTTGATCGAGTGCCGACATGCCGCGGCAAGGTCGGGCGAGGACCGGCTCGGGCTCCTAGATCCGAGTGTGAAAGAACAGAAAAGTCGCACGCGGATCGGTAGAACACCTTATCCGCGAATGGGACGCGGGACGCCGACATGTCCTAATGGACATTCGAGAGCTGCGCGGTCCCATCCGCCGGCGTCTGCGGCAGCGTCATATGTGCTCTGCAAAAAGCGAAGTAGCGTCGCATCCGGATGTTCGGCTTTTCGCACGATGTCATAGGGCAGGATGAATTCCTTGAGATCCTGGCTAAAAAATGCGCCCTCGGGTCCAGCCGGCGCGCGATCGAATCCCGGCGGCGCGGGATAGGCATAGGAATAGAAAGCAGGAAAATCGATCGAGCCGCCGCCAGGCCAAAAGCCCGCGCTGCTCACCTCATGCGAGTAAGCTTCGCGCACAACAACGTCCGCAAGATTTGGAACGCCCCCGGGATGGCGCGGCGCACGGCGACCAGAAAACCTGGTCACCGCCAAATCAAAACTGCCCCAAAAAAAATGCACAGGGCTGACCTTGCCGACGAAGCCCGTGCGAAAGGTTTTGAATACGCGATCGGCTTGCACAAGCAATCTCCAAAAGCAGTTTGCATAGACAGGATCGTAGTCGGCATGAATCCGGTCCGCGGTGAAGGGAAGCGCATCAGGTATCTCGTTGGGATGTTCGTTGATGCGCACAAAAATGCTCAACTCCTCGAGCCTGCTGAAAAGATGCGCGTAAAAGTCGGCGACAGTCTGAGATCGGAGCTGCATTTGGCGTTCGTCGCCATCGCTCGTCGTTATACGAAGCACGTGGTCTATAAAATCGAAATCAATCTGAAAGACGCTTGCGCCATATGCGATGGGCGACGTGGTGAGGCCACGCGTCGTCACATAAAGCGCGACGTGCCAGGAGTGGTTTTGCCAGGGAGTCAGCGACAACCGGATCTTGCCGAGGATCTGAGTCCAGAGATGCAGAGTCGTATAGGTCTCTCGCCAAGCCAAGTAAGGCAATGCTGGCCAAGCGTTTCGCTCTGCTTCGCTAACCTTGGTCGCAGTCATTTAACGCGTCCCGGCTGCGTCGCCCTCCGCTCAAGGCGCGACCAATTCATGTACGCTGAACAAGCTTAGGTCATCTTTCCATACGCGCAGAGGGGTCCACCCCGCCGCCTGCGCGATCAGATGGAACTCCTCGATCGTGTATTTGTAGGCGCTTTCGGTGTGAATCGTCTCCGCTTCGCGGAAGCGAATTTTTCTTCCCGCCACCCAGACGTCCTGATCCTTCAAACTGACGAGATGCATCTCAATGCGTCCTTCGAAGGGCTCGTAGGTCGCCGCATGGCGAAAGGCTTGAAGATCGAATGTCGCATCGAGTTCACGATTAATGCGCACAAGGAGATTGAGATTGAATGCGGCGGTGACGCCATTTGCATCATCGTAAGCTGCAACAAGCTGGCGGACGTCCTTTTTCAGATCGACGCCAATGATCAGCTTTCCGCGCGGCGAAAGCGTCTCTCGCATCGCGCGTAGCAACTGCGTCGCCTCCGCAGGGACGAAATTGCCGATCGTCGATCCAGGGAAAAATCCCAGCTTAGGCCGTTCCGCCAGCTCGGGAGGAAGCTCGATCGGGCGCGAAAAATCAGCCAATAGCAGCTGAATGTTGAGCCCGGAAAATCGCGCCGTCAGCCGGTCTCGAGCATCTGTGAGAGCGCTCTCAGAAATATCGACTGGAACATAGGCGTGTAGACGCCGCATATGTCCGAGCAGGATTTCCGTCTTGATGCTCGAACCCGAGCCGAACTCGACGAGAACCGTCTCTGCGACCGCTCCCTCGAGCATCTGCATCGCATTGGCTGTGAGAATCGCAACCTCGACTCTTGTTGGATAGTACTCGGGCTGGCGGGTAATGTCTTCGAAAAGCGCGCTACCTTTCGCGTCATAAAAGAAGCGACAGGGGAGACTCTTCTTCGGACGGGACAAGCCCTCCAGCACGCTAACGGCGAAGTCGTCCGCTTGCCGCACGAGCGGCGCTGAGCGTTCCGTCGCCTTTGACATCAGGCAACCTCCGAAGCGAGGCGTAGGCCCAGAAATTGCCAACGCTGATGCGGATAAAAGAAGTTGCGATAGCTCGTGCGGATGTGATCTTGCGGCGTTACGCAGGAGCCGCCGCGCAACACGTGCTGACCAACCATGAACTTGCCGTTGTATTCTCCGAGCGCTCCCTCAGGGGCGCGATAGCCCGGATAGGGCAGATAGGCGCTCTGGGTCCATTCCCAGACATCGCCGAACATCTGACGCGGCGATCCCTCGGGCTGGGCTTTGGCCGGCATCGGACGCAATGCCGCCGTTCCAAGGAAATTTCCCTGCTTGGGCGCTGTGGCCGCCGCGACCTCCCATTCAAATTCGGTCGGCAGCCGCTTGCCCGACCAGCGCGCAAAAGCGTCGGCTTCGTAGTAGCTCACATGCGCAACCGGCGCATCGAGGTTCAGCGGCTGTAGTCCTTCGAGCGACATCTCAAACCACTCTCCGTCGCGAGACTCCCAATAGAGTGGCGCATGCCAGTTTTCGCGACCGACCACGGCCCAGCCGTCGGACAGCCATAGGGTCGCCGTTTCGTAGCCGCCGTCGGCGACGAACGCCAACCACTCGCGATTTGTGATCAGGCGGTCAGCAAGCCGGAACGGGCGCAGTAGCACTTCGTGGCGGGGACCCTCATTATCCCAGGCAAAACCCTTTCCCCCGTGACCGATCGGAAAGACGCCGCCGGCAAAATCGATCCAGCGTAGCGGCTCACATGGCGCCGGAATGGAGCGGGGCTGGGTCGGGCGGTAGGCTGGCTTTAGGGGATTTGCAGCGAAAAGGGAGAGGATGTCTGTAAGCATCAGCTCCTGATGTTGCTGCTCGTGATTAATCCCGACCTCCAGCGTATGGATCAATGCTGACGGCGCATCGGTTTGCTCAGCAAGAAGCTGCGCCAATGCTATGTCAACATGCTGCCGATAGGCGAGAACGCGATCGAGCGACGGCCTGGTGAGAAGTCCGCGCTTCGGTCTTGGCTGCCGAGCGCCAAGGTGCTCATAATACGAATTGAAGCAATAATTGAACGCCTCATCGAAAAGCTGATAGCCGTTCAGATAGGGCGTCAAGACGAAGGTTTCGAAAAACCAAGTTGTGTGAGCGAGATGCCATTTTGTGGGGCTGGCGTCTTGCATCGCTTGGACGACCATGTCTTCGGCGCTGAGTGGAGCTGCAAGTTCATGGGAAAGTCTGCGGGTTTCGAAAAGACGGTCGCTCATGGCGCCGTGGTCGCTCGCCGAAAGCTGCGTATCGAGGATCAAGGCTAATCCACCCATCAACATCTCTCCAAGAAGCAAGCCGAACCCGAGCTGCGACGCCCGACAAGGTGAGCATATAGGGCGATCCGCCAATCTCAGGTCCGTGCAGGGATTGATCCCGCTGATCAGTCATCGAGTTCAGGATAGTGACGAAATATACCTTGCTCGTTGAATTTCACCCTGCGATCGCTCTTGAGGTATGCGCGAATGCGCGGGCGTTGCGCGACCATCACGCGAAGAGCGGCTACGCGCGGCGACGCGGCGAGAACTGCTTTTGTTGTGTTGGGGAACGCATAGAGCAAGCCTTCGACGGTTTGGAACAGGGAGAGGTCGGCGTAGCTTAAGGTATCGCCGACGAGGTGCGCGTCACCGTCGGGATTGCGGGCGAGGATCGTTTCGAACCAATCGAGATATTTTTGTATCCGTTCCTTGCGGAACCACTTCGCTCTGCGTGAGGCCGCAAGTTTCTGCTCCTCGTAGTACAAATCCCCGCCCAAAGGATGATGGGTGTCGTGAGCCTCGCCGACCAAGTCAGCGATCGTCAATTGAATTTGATGAACCCAAAGTCTGTGCGCCGCGTCGCTCGGCGCGAGATTGTGACGATCGCCGAGATAAAGCAGTATCGCGGCAGTCTGTCCGACGATCACCTGTCCGTCTTTCAAGAACGGCGGTGCGAATGACGGATGGGCGAGGTCGGCTCGTTCGAGAAAAGCCACAAGCGTCGCCTCGGCGTTTGGCTCGCGCGCCATGTCAATGTAGCTGGCGCCGGCTTCTTCCAGCACCAGCCTCACGAACTCTCCACGTCCTTGAATGCCGGGCCAATAATAGAGCTCATAGGGCATGATGGAACCTCCTGCGCCGGAGCCCGCCTCGAACATTGATCGCTTGATCGCGCTTATGCTGCAACATATTGCTTGAGCCGCACAGATCAAGGTCGCGCGGGTCTTGAGGCGAGAAGGCCGGACGTCGTCGCGCGGCTGCTCTATCTATCGCCTCGCGCGCGCTTAATTTGCGCCGCGTAAAAGCTCTTAAAGATTCGCAATGGTCAATCGCGAACGCGCAGCTTCCAAATCACTGGGCGCGTCGATGTCGGCATAGGCGCTTTCATCAAACAGGTGCGCCTGCTTTTGAGAATCCTCGCAGTTCTGCAGCAAATGCTTGGCGCCCGACGATCCAGAAAGCACCGCCAGCGAGGGGAAGAATCGTCGGGGCCACAAAACCGGGTTGCGCTGCTCGCCCTTGGACGTCGTTGGATAGGTGATCAAAGCTGCCCGGCTCTCCATAAAGAGGGCTGTCAGGTCTTTGATCAGATCTGATGTCAAAAAGGGCAGATCGCCCGGGACGACAAACGCCCCTTGTGTTTGCTGGCCGAGCGCCATTATGCCGACGGCGATCGACGATCCCATGCCGCTTTCCCAGTTTAAATTGTGTGCAATTCGCAGCGGCAAGCCTTCGAGAGCTTTTTCGATCTGCGGGCGATCGCAGCCGGTAACAACGACGATTTCAACGCCGCTGCAGACGACTGCTTCGGCCACCCTGCGTATGAGCGGCTTCCCGCCAAGGTCGGAAAGAAGTTTGTTGTCCTGCCCGAACCGCTTTGAGGCGCCAGCAGCCAAAAGCACAGCTGCGATATTCACATCTGCCTCGTTTCGCGCGCGACCTGCACAATCTCCGCGAGAATCGAGACGGCAATCTCGGCCGGTCCCTTCGCGCCAATCGGCAGTCCGACCGGGGCGCTGATGCGCGCCAGCTCCGTATCGTTGAAGCCTGCGGCGGTGAGACGCTGCAGGCGCTTGGCGTGTGTCCGTGCCGAGCCCAGGGCTCCAATATACAGGCAGTGCCAGCGCAGCGCCTCGGTGAGCGCTTCATCGTCAATCGCGGCGGCGTGGGTCAGAGTGACGACCGCCGTCCTTGGGTCGAGCCCCAGGGACTTCATCGAGTTTTCAGGCCAGTCGGTGAGACTTTTGAAATCGCCGAGGCGGTCGGCGCTTGCAAATGCGGCGCGCGGGTCGACGACGACGACGTCGTAACCAATACGGTTCGCCAAATCAGCAAGCACCTGGCCGACATGCGTCGCGCCGACAATGACCACGCGAACTGGCGGGGTGAGCGCGTGCAAGAAGACCGGCGCATCGCCGAGCGAGAGAAGCCGACTCTCACTCGAAAGGAGGCATTGGGCGATATCACTTGGCGTCGGCTCCCCAGCGTCAAACAGGCGTCGCGCGCCGGTCGCAAGCGTCGTGAGCACGGCAAGCGACAACCGCGCGCGGCGCGCTGAAAACACCCTCTCCAGAAAAGCTGAATCTCGCTCACGACGCAGCGGCTCGACATAGATGCTGATCGCGCCGCCGCAGGGAAGGCCAGCCCTCCACGCCAGTTCCTCTCCGACTCCGAACTCTAGCAACTTCGGTCTGTCGCGAGCCAGAACGTCCGCCGCTTCGGTAATCACTTCCGCTTCGACGCAACCGCCGGAGACAGAGCCCTCGAATTGTCCGTCTGGACCGATGGCCATTTGGCCGCCGACCGGTACGGGCGACGAGCCCCAGGTGGAGACGACGGTCGCCAACGCCGCCTGTCCGAATTCCTCCAGCCACCTGCGGGCGCTCGTCAGCGCGTCTCTCGGCCGGCCGGGGTCTGGGATATAATTCATTTACGCCGCGTGGTTGCTCGTGGGCTGCCTCAGCTCGAGCCGCTTATCGATGGTGATCGGAAGATCGCGGACGCGCACGCCGGTGGCGTGAAAGACTGCATTGGCGATCGCGGCGGCCGTGCCGACGATACCGATCTCGCCGACGCCCTTCACGCCGAGCGGGTTCAGCCGATGCTCCTGCTCGTCGACAAAAATAACGTCGATGGCGTGGACGTCGGCATGCACCGGCACGTGGTATTCGGCGAGATTGTGGTTCATGAACCGGCCGTATCGATGATCGATCACCGTCTCCTCGTGAAGCGCCATGCCGATGCCGCCGACCACGGCGCCAAGGATCTGACTCCTTGCCGTTTTGGGATTCAAAATGCGGCCCGCGGCGACCGCGCTGACCACGCGCGCGACGCGCAACATGCCAAGCTCCTCATCGAGCCGCACCTCGGCGAACACCGCCGAATGCGCGTAATGCGAGTACTCCTGCAAGACCTGCTCGTCTGGCGCCGACGACACTTCCGACGTAATGGGTCCGTTGAGGCCGAGTAGCGCTTCCGACAGCAGCATGGCGCGCGAGGGGTCGCTCGTCATCCGGATTTCGCCGTCGACCCACGTGAGATCGGCCAGATTGACGCCTCTGAGCGGCGCGTTGCTGACCGCGCCAGCGCGTTTGAGCAGTTCCTTGCGCAGGCCGTCACATGCCTCCATCACAGCGGAGCCCGCGGAGGCGGCTGTCCAGGATCCGCCTTCGACAGGCGCGCTCGGCAAATCTGAGTCGCCAATCTTCACGATCACCTTGTCGAGTGGAAGGCCGAGCATTTCAGCGGCAATCTGGGCTAGAATCGTGTAGGTCCCGGTGCCAATGTCAGCCGTCGCGCAGGCGATTTCCAATGTCCCGTCAGGCGCGAGAATCGCCCTCGCGCTCGTCGGCACGCGAAACGCCTCCCAGATCCCCGTCGCCATGCCGTAGCCGATCAGTTCGCGCCCCTCGCGCATCGAACGCGGCTCGGGCCGACGCTTGGACCAGCCGAAACGCTCGGCGCCCTGGAGATAACAGTCCCTCAACGCCTTGCTGGAGATTGGCTTGCCATAGTTCTGATCCCTCTCGGAATAGTTTTTGAGGCGAAGTTCCAAGGGATCGACGCCAACCGCATAGCTGAGCTCGTCCATAGCGCTTTCAAGCGCATACATGCCGACCGCGCCGCCGGGCGCCCGCATGTCGCAAGGCGTGAAGAGATCGAAACGCGCAAGCCTCGACGTGACCGTCGAATGATCGCATGGATAAAGCGCGCCAGACCAAACGACGGTGGGTTCCTGGTAGTCTTCAAACCGAGACGTATTGGCGATCGCATCGTGCTTCAAAGCGACCAACCGCCCATCGTTCTCGGCTCCCAGCGTTAGCGTCTGGAGTGTTTGCGGACGATAGCCAAGCGTGAACATCTGCTGGCGCGTCAGCGTGACTCGAACAGAGCGCTTGAGGCCGATGGCGGCGAGCGCCGCCATGAACAGCTGATAGTTGGGCCTGAGGCCTGCTCCGAAGGCGCCGCCGACATAGGGAGACAAGACCCGCACTTTGTCCTTGGCCAAGCCGAACACGCTACATAAATATTCGTGGCAATTGGGCGCGCCCTGCGTTTTATCGTAGACCGTGAGGCGGCCGTCGTTCTCCCAAACCGCCGTGCTCGCAAAGGTTTCCATCGGGTTGTGATGTTCGACGGGCGTGCGATATTCTGTTCGAATATTCGTGGGCGCTCGCGACAAGGCGCTGTCGACATCTCCGCGCGCGGGCGGATCCCACTCCGGCGCTCGTTTCTTCTCAGGCTCGAAAGCTTGGTCGATCCGCATATCGAGATCGGTGACCGTCGCTTCGGTTTCATATCTTATATCGACAAGACTCGCGGCAAAGCGCGCAATTTCGAGCTCCTCCGCAACGACGAGCGCCACGGGCTGTCCCGAAAACAGAATTTCGCCGTCGTAAAGCGGGCGGAAGGGTGATCCCGGCGCGGCGACTTGATCCGTATATTTTTCATGCGAAGAGGGGAGGGAAGGCCTGTTGTCGTGGGCAAACACTTCGATCACACCGGGCACAGCAAGCGCCGCGCTTCGATCTATGCTTTTAATTCGGCCTTTGGCGACCGCGCTTGAGACCACAAAGCCGTATGCGAGGTCGGGCGCGCTGAATTCGGCGGCGTATTTCGCCCGCCCCGTGACCTTTGCCGGGCCGTCAATTCGCGAGACCGGCTTTCCGATGCCGTTCGTTCCAACAGACATAGCGCGGACCTAAACGATCACTTTCACGGACTGGGACTGCGGCGTTCCGGCGGCCGCCTGCTCAAGGGCGCGGACGATCGCCCGCCGCGCAAGTTCGATTTTGAAGCGATTATGGGCAAAGCCTACAGCCCCCTGCAAGATGATATCGGCTGCTTGGACGAACGCCTTTCGATCAGGCTGCTTGCCCTCGAGACTCTGCTCGGCGTCAGGCGCGCGCCAGGGCTTGTGGGCGACCCCGCCCAATGCGAGGCGCGCGGACTTAATCGCGCCTGCTTCAATCTTCAGAGCAGCAGCGACGGAAACAAGTGCGAAAGCGTAGGACAACCGATCGCGGATCTTCAGATAGCTGTAATGTCGACGAAATTCCTCGGATGGCAGCTCGATCGCCGTTATGATTTCGTCACGAGCAAGATTTGTGTCGATTTCGGGCGTGTCGCCCGGCAGACGGTGAAAATCGGTGGATTTGATGGCGCGATCGCCTTTCGGGCCGGCGACATTGACAACGGCGTCAAGCGCAGAAAGCGCGACGCACATATCCGAGGGGTGAACGGCGATACAGGATTTGCTCCAACCCAATATCGCATTCATGCGGTTAAAGCCTTCTGCTGCCCCGCAGCCCGACCCTGGACGTCGCTTATTGCAGGGAGTCGCGGTGTCGTAAAAATAAAGACAACGCGTTCGCTGTAATAAATTGCCGCCGGTCGAGGCCATGTTGCGCAGTTGAGGCGAGGCTCCCGCAAGATTGGCGCTCGAGAGAAGGGGATAGCGCTTTGTGATGCGTTCGTCGTAAGCAAGATCGCTGTTGGGTACAAGGGCGCCGATCTTCAGCCCCCCTGTTTGCGTCTCATGAATTTCGTTAAGCGGCAGCCCTGTGATGTCGATCAATCGCGTCGGTTGTTCGACGTCCTCCTTCATCAGATCGATGAGATTGGTGCCGCCTGCAATGAACTTCGCAGCCTGGTGTTTCGTGATCTGGCTAAGAGCGTCGCCGACGTCGTTCGCCCGGACATAATCAAAATCGATCATGTCTGCGCTCCTTGCATGACCGCCTCGATCGCCGCCAGAATGTTGGGATAGCAGCCGCAGCGACAAATATTGCCGCTCATCAATTCTCTGATTTCATCGCTCGTCTTGGCGCGACCCTCGGCGATCAGTCCCACCGCCGAGCAAATTTGTCCGGGCGTGCAGTAGCCGCATTGAAAGCCGTCATGCGAAATGAAAGCGGTCTGAAGCGGATGCAGCTCGCCATTTTGCGCCAATCCCTCAATGGTGGTGATCTTGGCGCCGTCCTTCATGACGGCGAGCGTGAGACATGAAAGCACGCGCCGTCCGTTGATCAGCACCGTGCACGCGCCGCATTGGCCGTGGTCGCAACCCTTCTTGGTTCCGGTGAGGTCTAGATGTTCACGAAGGGCGTCGAGGAGGGTGGTCCACGGCCGCAGGACTACGCGGCGTTCCACGCCATTGACGTGCAAGCCCACCTCGAGCTTCGGCGGCAAGCTTCGCTCAGGAGGGCGCGATGTCGCCTGTGGTTTTCCCTGCATGGCTGATCCAAGAACGCGGAGCTAGAACCGCCAGCATTAGGATTGGTTCCCTTGCAGCTTCAGGAGAGCATCGCAAATCGAATCGAGCGGAGAGGAGCACGGTGGCTCGAAATGCTAGGTCATTTCTGTTCGACACACGCGCCGTTGATGGAGACCGTCATCTCATGGGAAGCGGCGTTCACGGCATATAATTCCACAGCGCCGTTGGAACGGTTGATGTTGCCTCCCTGATTTTTCTTATTTTTAAAGACGTAATAGGCGTCATTCTTCCGAATGAGGGAAAAATTGCCATCAAGGGCGCTGACGTTACTCAGCTTCACCGCAGCGCCTCTGATCTCAATGGAAAATGGCGCGGACTGGCTTGAATCGCTCTGTTGAGCCGAGACCTCGCATTGATATGTCACCGGCGCATCTTCAGCGAAGGCCCAACCCGAGCAGAACAATATGGTCGTCGCAATGGATAGTCGTGATTTCATTTCGCATGTCCTTTTCTATGGAAGTGTCGCCCTGCGCGCTGGGCGTCACCCGACCTCACTGGCAGGCAGCGCCGCTGTCGCGAGATCGGCGCCATCCCATGTCGGAGATCGCATTTGGTTCCAGTCCGTGCTGAGCGTCTTTGAACGGGTCCCTCGCGCCAGGGTTTCGTCGCCGGATCGCCCGTTTCGGGGCCAAAACAATTTTCGCACGCCGAGACAAACCGCGAGGTTCAGAGGCTGCGCGGCGCTCTTGCGATTCGGCTAGGGCCAAATCGGGGATTTGTCGAGAACCATTTCGTTGGTTTCTTCGAAAAATCACTTTAAAACAGCGAATTAGGATAGTGGTGGAGCCAGACGGAATCGAACCGACGACCTCTTCAATGCCATTGAAGCGCTCTCCCAACTGAGCTATGGCCCCGATCTATTCGGACGCCTCTTGGGGGAGGCCGGACGGCTTGACGTCGTCGCGCGCTGTATAGTTCAGCCGTGCGTCGCCTGCAAGCCCGCTCAAGAGGGCAGCCGCTCCGGCGGGCCGGACCATCGACGGGCTGGCGATGGAAGTCGTCTGCGCCCGACTCCAGACCGGACGCCGCGGCCGGGCCGATCAAGAGCCGACACGGTAACGGCAGCACGATGCGCGGCCCTTCGCGGGCAGATCGTTAACGAGGCGAACGCGCGCGCTCATGTGAAGACAGAGCTCTCAGCGCTTCTCTGCGAGAAAGGAATTCACCGTTTCCAAGAATTTCGCCACGGAAATGGGTTTCGACAAATAGGCTTCGCAGCCGCCCTGTAGGATCTTTTCCTCGTCGCCCTTCATCGCGAAGGCGGTGATCGCGATGACGGGAATGGCGCGCAGATCATCGTCCTCCTTGAGCATGCGGGTGACTTCCAGACCGCTGATCTCGGGCAGCTGGATGTCCATCAGGATCAGATCCGGCCGGTGGTTGCGCGCGAGGGATATCGCCTCGAAGCCGCTCTTTGTTTGCAGCGTCGCATGGCCGTTGGCTTCCAAGAGATCATTAAAGAGCTTCATATTGAGCTCGTTGTCCTCGACGATGAGGATGGTCTTGGTCATTTCCCTTCGGCCCGTGTTTCCGCGTGCGATCGATCTCACCTAGCATAGGCGGATTAATGAAAAGCGCCAGAAATCCGCGCATTTCTAATGGTTGCGCGATCGGGCCATGCTTGCGGGCAATTCGAGGCTCCTCTA
The DNA here is from genome assembly GCF_000372845.1 of Methylocystis rosea SV97. Lineage (GTDB taxonomy): Bacteria > Pseudomonadota > Alphaproteobacteria > Rhizobiales > Beijerinckiaceae > Methylocystis > Methylocystis rosea. The sequence continues at coordinate 3,193,031 of NZ_KB889963.1, read as the reverse complement.
AACGTTCGGACCATAGGGCGTAGCCCGGAGCAGGGTCCATGCTCCGCTTAGGCGAATAGCTGCAGGTTCAGCAGCGCTCTCGCTCGCGTTGGAGGCGCGAGTCCATGACGCTTCTCATGCCGAAGCCCGAGCCGGCGATTATGTCGCGGCGCAATGAACTCATTGCGCGCCTCGCGGCCATACTGCCGCGCGAAAGCCTGATCGTCGACGAGGTAGCGCGTCGCGCCTACGAATGCGACGCCTTCACCATGTATCGGGCGCTCCCGCTGGTCGTCACGCTGCCGGAGAGCGTTGAACAGGTGCGCGCGATCATGGCGCTCGCCGCCGAGATGAACGTCAAGGTCGTGCCCCGCGGCGCCGGCACGTCGCTGTCTGGCGGTTCGATGCCGCTCGAGGACGGCATTCTTCTCGGCATGTCCAAGTTCAATCGCATTCTCGAAATCGATTACGAAAACCGCTGCGCGCGCGTCCAGCCAGGCGTTCAAAATCTCGCGATCTCCAAAGCCGTTGAAGCGCAGGGCTTCTATTATGCGCCGGATCCGTCGTCGCAGATCGCCTGTTCGATCGGCGGCAATGTCGCCGAGAACGCCGGCGGCGTTCACTGTCTGAAATACGGACTGACGACCAATAACATTCTCGGACTCGACGTCGTGCTGATGGGCGGCGAGTTCATCCGGCTCGGCGGCAAGCATCTCGACACCGAGGGATATGATCTCATCGGCCTGATGACCGGCTCCGAAGGCTTGCTCGGCGTCGTCACCGAGGTGACGGTGCGGCTGCTGCAAAAGCCGCCCATGGCGCGGGGATTGCTGCTCGGCTTTGCGAGCGTGGCGGCGGGGGCGCGCTGCGTCGGCGCGATCATCGCGCGCGGCGTCATCCCCGCTGGCCTCGAAATGATGGACAAGGCGACGATCCATGCGGTCGAGCGCTTCCAACCCTGCGGCTATCCGCTCGACGCCGCAGCGCTGGTCATCGTCGAACTCGACGGGCCGCAGGCCGAAGTCGATCATCTCGTCGGCGTCGTGCAGGATATCGCGCGTGAAGAAGGGGCGACGACGATCCGGGCGTCGACGAGCGAGGCCGAGCGTCTGCAGTTCTGGGCAGGACGCAAGAACGCCTTTCCGGCGGTGAGCTGCATCGCGCCCGACTATCTTTGTATGGACGGCACGATCCCGCGGGCGCGGCTGCCGGAAGCGCTCGCCGGCATGGATCGGCTCGCCAAGGAGCAGGGGCTTAGCGTCGCCAATGTGTTTCACGCCGGCGACGGCAATCTCCACCCGCTCATTCTCTATGACGCGTCGAAAGAGGGCGACATTGAGCGCGCGGAAAAGCTCGGTTTCGACATCTTGCGCCTCTGCGTCTCGCTGGGCGGCGTTCTCACTGGCGAACATGGCGTCGGCGTCGAGAAGCGTGACCTCATGGGCGAGATGTTCACCGAAGTGGATCTCGCGCAGCAGATGCGGCTCAAATGCGCCTTTGACCCGGAGGGCCGGCTCAATCCGGGCAAGGTGTTTCCGACGCTGCATCGTTGCGCTGAACTCGGGATGATGCATGTCTCGGGCGGCAAAATGCCCTTTCCCAACCTGCCGAGATTTTAGCGATGCAATCCGCTTGCGCGACGCTCGAAATCCGCGACGAGGCGGACGCCGTTGACGCGATTTGCGCGGCAAAGGCGAAAGGCGACTGCTGCGCGATCGTCGGCGGCGGCTCCAAGTCGGGGCTCGGCCGCTACGCGCCGCAAACGCGGGCGCTCTCCACGGCCGCGCTGACAGGCGTGACGCTCTACGAGCCCGATGAACTCGTGCTCTCGGCGCGCGCCGGCGCCCGCCTGAGCGAGATTGAAGCGCTGCTGGACCAGCATGGGCAACAGCTCGCCTTCGAGCCAATGGATTACGGACTGCTGTTTGGCGCAGAAACGGGCGACGCCACGGTCGGGGGCGCCATCGCCGTGAACGCGTCCGGTCCGCGGCGGATCAAGGCGGGCGCAGCGCGCGATCATCTGCTGGGTTTCCGCTGCGTCACCGGCCGCGGCGAGCTGGTGAAATCCGGCGGCCGGGTGATGAAAAACGTCACCGGCTACGATCTCTCCAAGCTTGTCTGCGGCTCGTACGGCACGCTGGCGCTCCTCACCGAGCTGACGCTCAAGGTGCTTCCAAAGCCGCAGACCGAATGCACGCTGCTGGCGATAGGCGAGGAAGAGGCGGAGAGCCTCGCGCTGCTACGCCGCGCCTCCGCGACGCCCTGTGAGCCTTCGGCGCTCGCAATGCTGCCGGCTGGCGCCGCGCCCTTGGCGCTGAACGCCAATGCTGCCGCGACTCGCCTCGAGGGCCCCGCCATTTCCGTGACGGCGCGCCGCGACGATCTCGTCGCGCGATTGGCGCGCGGCGGACTCCGATTTGAGACGCTCGATGAATACGACTCGAAGGCGCTGTGGCGAGGCTTGCGCGACGCTGCGCCCGTCGCCGCCAAGGTCGGCCAAATCTGGCGCATTTCCGTTGCGCCGAGCGAAGGTTTCGCGGTCGTCGAGCGCATCCGCCGCGCGGGCGCGCCGGTCCTCGCGCATTTCTACGACTGGGCGGGCGGACTGATCTGGCTGCGCCTCGAGACCGCGCCTGACGCCTATGCCGGCGTTGTGCGCAGCGTGGTGGACGCCAGCGGCGGCCATGCGACGCTCATCCGGGCGAGCGCGGAGACTCGCGCGACAGTCGACGTTTTCCATCCGCAACCAGCGGCGCTTGCGGCGCTGACGCACCGCGTCAAGGCAAGCTTCGATCCCGCGCATATTTTGGAGCGCGGCCGCATGCGCGCGGAGTTCTAAAGCGATGCAGACGTTTTTCTCGCTGCAGGCGCTCGCCGATCCCGAAATGGCGGAAACGGAGAAGATTCTGCGCGCCTGCGTGCACTGCGGATTCTGCTCGGCGACATGTCCGACCTATCTTCTCACCGGCGACGAGCTCGACGGGCCGCGGGGCCGCATCTATCTCATAAAGGAGATGTTCGAGAAGGCTCGGCCAGCTGACGCGCGCACGGCGCTTCATATCGATCGTTGCCTGTCATGCCTCTCCTGCATGACGACATGTCCTTCGGGCGTGCATTTCATGCATCTCGTCGATCACGCCCGGGCGCATATCGAAAGGACATATGCGCGACCATTAACGGAGCGCGTCATGCGCGGAGCGCTCGCTTTCGTCTTGCCGCGTCCTTCTCTCGCGCGACCACTGTTTCGCGTCGCAGCCGCGATCCGCCCCTTGGCGCGCTGGCTGCCGCGCCGCTTCGCGGCGGCGCTTGCGCTCGCGCCATCGGAACTTCAACCTCGTTCAGCAGTCGACTCTCCGCAGGTCTTTGCCGCGCAAGGCGCGCGCAAGATGCGCGTCGCTCTACTCAATGGCTGCGTTCAGACGGTCGTCGACACATCAATCAACGAAGCGACGATACGGCTCCTGACGCGCCACGGCGCCGAGGTCGTCGTCGCGAAAGGCGCCGGCTGCTGTGGAGCGCTGCCGCATCATCTCGGCAAGGTTGACGATTCGCTGCGCTATGCGCGCGCGAACATCGACGCCTGGACGCGCGAAATCGACTCTGGCGGGCTCGACCGTATTGTCATCAACGCCTCAGGCTGCGGAACGAGCGTGAAGGACTATGGCCATATGTTCCGCAACGATCCGACTCTCGCGGAAAAAGCCGCGCACATCTCGGCGATGACGAAAGATGTGACGGAGCTGATGACTGAGCTTGGCTTTGCGCCGTCGGGAGACGCGCCGAAACTTCGGGTCGCCTACCATTCCGCCTGCTCTCTGCAACACGGGCAAAAGATATCGCAAGAGCCGATCGCGCTGCTGGCCGCAGCCGGCTTTGAAGTCGTCGCGGTTCCGGAGGGTCACATCTGCTGCGGTTCGGCGGGAACCTATAATGTGCTGCAACCGAAGCTGGCCGATGAGCTGCGGTCACGAAAAGTCGCAAATATCGAGAGCGTTGCGCCGGACATTGTGGCCGCGGGCAACATCGGCTGCATCGTGCAGATCAGGTCGGGAACGCCCGTCCCAGTCGTCCACACAGTGGAATTGCTCGACTGGGCGAGCGGGGGGCCGAAGCCTACGATGCTCGGCTAGCGCAAGAACCCCACGATGTCCTTCACCGCATTCATATTCTCGCGGGCGATGGCGCGGGCGCGTTCGGCGCCGTCGCGCAGCACGCCGTCGACATAGCTCTCATCCTCGCGAATGCGGCGCATTTTGTCGGTGATTGGCGCGAGCTTGGCGACGGCGAGATCGACAAGCGCGCTTTTGAAGCTCGAGAAATTGGCGCCCCCGAATTCAACGAGCACATCCGCCTTGCTGCGCCCCGAAAGCGCCGCGAAGATGCCGACGAGATTGTAGGCCTCCGGGCGCCCTTCGAGGCCCTTTTCCTCGGAAGGCAGCGCATCGGGGTCGGTCTTGGCCTTCCTCACCTTCTGCGCGATCTGATCTGCGTCGTCCGAGAGATTGATACGCGAATAGTCGGAAGCGTCTGACTTCGACATTTTCTTCGTGCCGTCGCGCAGGCTCATCACCCGCGTCGCCGGGCCGGAGATCAGCGGTTCGGGCAGGGGAAAGAAGGCCTCCCCAAAGCCATTGCGTGCGATCGACTCCGAGAAATCATTGTTGAACTTCTGCGCGATATCGCGCGCGAGCTCGAGATGCTGCTTCTGGTCGTCGCCGACCGGCACATGGGTCGCGCGGTAAATCAAAATATCTGCGGCCATCAGCACTGGATAATCGAGCAGGCCCATGGAGGCGTTCTCGCGATCCTTGCCCGCCTTGTCCTTGAACTGGGTCATGCGGTTGAGCCAGCCGATGCGCGCGACGCAATTCAACACCCAGGCGAGCTCGGCGTGTTCCGGCACCTGGCTCTGGTTGAAGACGATGTTGTTCTTCGGGTCGATGCCGCAGGCGATGAAGGCGGCGGCGATTTCCCGCGTGTTCGCTTTCAGCGCGATCGGGTCCTGCGGCACCGTGATCGCATGCAGGTCGACGACGCAATACATGCAGTCGAAGTTCTTCTGCAGCTCGACGAATTTAACGATCGCGCCGAGATAGTTGCCGAGATGCAGATTGCCGGTGGACTGCACGCCCGAGAAGACGCGCTGAGGAAATGTGGACATGTGATCGGCCAAGGGTTTTGGGTTTGGCCGGTCTTATGGCGAGAAGCGGGGGCTGAGGCAAGCGTGCTGTTTGGGAATAGAATTTGTCAAATGCCCCAGCCCCTCATCTCACTTCTCCCCGCAAGCGGGGAGAAGAGGCGTTAGGCGTTGCGCAGAAGACCCCTCTCCCCGCTTGCGGGGAGAGGTACGGTGAGGGGCTTGGGCGATGAGCGCTGGCTAGATTGCGTCACAGAATAAACCGGCTCAAATCCCTGTTTCTGGCCAGATCGCCGATGTGCTCCTCGACATAGGCGCCATCGATCACGATACTGTCGCCCGCGCGATCGGACGCCGAGAAGCTGATGTCGTCGAGCACGCGCTCCATCACCGTCTGCAGGCGCCGCGCGCCGATATTCTCAACGGAAGTGTTCACCTGCACGGCGACTTTGGCGATCGCGTCAACGGCGGACGGCGCAAATTCGAGCGTCATGCCTTCGGTGCCCAGCAGCGCTGAATATTGTTTCGTCAGGCAGGCTTCGGTTTCGGTTAGAATGCGGCGGAAGTCGTCTTCGTTGAGCGAAGCGAGTTCGACGCGAATCGGCAGGCGTCCCTGAAGTTCCGGCAGCAGATCGGAGGGCTTCGCCACATGAAACGCGCCGGAGGCGATGAACAGCACATGGTCGGTCTTCACCGTTCCATGTTTCGTCGCGACGGTGGTGCCTTCGATCAGCGGCAGTAGGTCACGCTGCACGCCTTCGCGCGAGACGTCGGCGCCGCCGCGTCCTTCGCGCGCGCAGATTTTGTCCATCTCGTCGATGAAAACGATGCCGTTGTTCTCGACCTCGTGGATCGCCTCGCGGACGCTCGCCTCCTGATCGATCAGCTTGTCGCTCTCTTCGGCGATCAGAGGTCCCTGCGCCTCTTTGACCGCGAGTTTGCGCGGCTTGCCGCGCTGCATCGCCTTGCCAAAAATATCGCCGAGCGAAAAGGCGGAGACGCTGGCCCCGGGCATATTCGGCAGTTCGAACATCGGCATCGATGAACCCGACTGCGTCAGTTCGACTTCGATTTCCTTGTCGTCGAGTTCGCCCGCGCGCAGGCGGCGGCGAAACGTTTCACGCGTGCCGGGTGACGCGGCGGGCCCCACCAGCGCATCGAGCGTGCGCTCTTCGGCCGCTTGCTGCGCGCGCGCCTGCACATCCTTACGGCGGCGCTCCTTGACCATCAGGATGGCGACCTCGACCAGATCGCGCACGATCTGTTCGACGTCGCGGCCGACATAGCCGACCTCGGTGAATTTCGTCGCTTCGACTTTGATGAAGGGCGCATTCGCGAGACGCGCCAGACGCCGCGCGATTTCGGTCTTGCCGCAGCCGGTCGGGCCGATCATCAGGATGTTCTTGGGCAGCACCTCTTCGCGCATCTGGCCTTCGAGCTGCAGCCGCCGCCAGCGGTTGCGCAGCGCGATCGCCACCGCGCGCTTGGCGTCGCTTTGTCCAACGATATAGCGATCAAGTTCGGAAACGATCTCGCGCGGCGAGAAGTCGGCCATGGTGAGTTCCTTCGGAACGGCAGTAGGCAGGGCGGTAGGCAGTAGACAGTCGGCTGCGGAATCTTCGTCATTGCCGACCAACGACTGCCGACCGCCTTAGATCTTTTCCACCACCACATTCTGGTTGGTATAGACGCAAATCTCGGAGGCGATCACCATTGCGCGGCGGGCGATGGTTTCGGCGTCGAGGGATGAATCGAGCAGGGCGCGCCCGGCGGCGAGCGCGAAGTTTCCGCCCGAGCCGATCGCAGCCACCGCGCCCTCGCCGGTGCCTTCCGGCTCAAGCACGTCGCCGGAGCCGGTCAGCACGAGGCCGACGCTCTTGTCAGCGACGAGCATCATCGCCTCCAGGCGCCGCAGATAGCGGTCCATGCGCCAGTCTTTGGCGAGTTCGACGCAGGCCCTCATCAATTGTCCGGGATATTGTTCGAGCTTCGATTCAAGCCGTTCGAAGAGCGTGAAGGCGTCGGCGGTGGCGCCGGCGAAACCGGCGATCACGTCGCCCTTGCCAAGACGGCGCACTTTCTTGGCGTTGCCCTTCATGATCGTCTGGCCGAGGCTGACCTGGCCGTCGCCGGCGATCACCGTTTCTCCGGCTTTCTTGACGAGGATGATCGTCGTCGCGTGCATGGCCGCAAAGCGGTGTTGTTCGCTATCCATTCGCCGTATCCAGCCTGAGATGTCCAGCCGATGTAAGGTTTGGCGGCGATTTGAGCAAGGGCGGAGCGGCGACGGGGCAGCCGCGCTATTCGCCGCTTGGGCTAGAGTTCACTGCAAGACTCACTCGCGCGGCGCGCCGGCGAGCGGCGCGGGAAAATCAAGAATCTCGCGCGTATAGGTCTCATGCACCTCGGAGAGAGGACGTTGATCGCGCGCATAGACTACGGCCGTGTGCTCGAAAAGGTCGTGCGGAATGGAGAGCGCGCCGCTTACCTTTTCAGACGAGGCCGTCGGGATGGCCGAGAGCTCCCAGCCCTCGGGCAAGGGCGACCAGCGCATCTTCATGTCCATGGTGCGACGGAACGGCTGCAGCGGCGCGATGGCCTTGCCGAAAGGCGTTTCCGTCGTCTCCAGCGTGCGGTTCATTTCGTCGGAAAGCCGCCCAGGCACGTACCAATTGTCGGCCTCAGAGAGCACGTGATCGCCGCAGGCGAGCTGCACGCGCCGGTATTTTACCGGCTCCGCGTCGCTGACGTCGAGCCGCCGGCGCGTCTCCGCGCTCGGCTGCTGTTCGATTCCGGCAACGCGGTGGGCGACGATCTTGGGCTCCGCGGACATCTTGTGATCGGCGCACCATTTTTCGAGCGTCGCCGTGGCGCTGCGGCTTGCGAGCAGGGAGGCGTTGAGCGTTTGCATGAGCGCCAGCGCTTCGATGCGCGGCACGAAGCCGTCCCGCCAAGGCTCGCTGGCGGCCGGCACAGACATTAAAGACGCCGCGAGCGGCGCCAAACCGAGCCAAAGTCGCATGTTTTAAGTCTCCTTGCGCCCCCGCGGCGCGGCAGATTTTCGCCAGGACTTCGCGATCTATCCGCCGCGAACGGCCGAAGTCGCCGCCGGTGCGGCATTTAGCGTCTTCTTGATACGTTGTCGCGAAGCTACAAGCGCCTGTCGGCGTCGGACATATTGCTGTGGTTGCGCTTGGGTGAGGAATCAGCGCGAACACATAGACCATTCTCTTGTTTGTTTAGACCGATTTGCCGACAAAGAAGAGTGAGTTGGCGCGCATCTCGCTTCTCCTTGACGCCCAAGCAGTTCGGGTGGCGAATCCAAGGCGGAGTTGCTACAAGCTGGCCGCTTGCGGCCAAAGTCGCCGGAAACGCCGGCAGGGCCCAAGAAAAGGCAGGAAATGCGCAGCGCGACGATCGAGCGCAACACCAAGGAAACCAAAATCTCGGTCACCGTCGACCTCGACGGGGACGGCCGCTCGGACATTTCGACCGGCGTGGGGTTTTTCGATCATATGCTCGACCAGATCGCCCGTCATGCGCCGCTGGATCTTACCGTGCGCGCTGAGGGCGATCTGCACATCGACGGTCATCACACGGTCGAGGACGTCGGCATCGCCGTGGGCCAGGCGGTGGATCGCGCGCTTGGAGATCGCAAGGGCATTTCCCGCTATGGCGACGCGCATGTGCCGCTCGACGAGGCCCTGACCCGCGTCGTCGTGGACGTCTCGGGCCGGCCCTTTCTCGTTTACGAAGTCGCATTTCCGGCGCAGCGGATCGGCGGCTTTGATACCGAGCTGATGCGCGAATTTTTTCAGGCCTTTGCGGTTCATGCCCGCGTCGGGCTGCACATCGAATGCCTGCGCGGCGTCAACAGCCACCATATCGCCGAGAGCGCCTTCAAGGGCTTCGCGCGCGCCTTCGGCAAGGCGGTGGCGATTGATCCGCGCCGCACGCAGGGGGAAGCGCCTTCCACCAAGGGAACGCTCACCGCCTGAAAACAGGCGTGTGACGCCGACGAGGGGACGGCCGATGGCGATATTCACTGTTCATTTTCCGCGCATGGCGCCGGGCCAGCTTCCCGCGCCGGACAAGATCGTCTTTTTGCGCGACGGCTTTTCCTGGCCGGCCTTTATTTTTGGTCCGTTCTGGCTGGCCTGGCGGCGCGCTTGGCTGGTCGCCGTCCTCTGGACGCTGCTTCTCGTCGCCTTGGCGCTTATCGCCTGGCAGCTGCGGGTGTCGCGCGACGCGATGTCCTGGCTGACGTTCGGGCTCGCTGTCTGGCTCGGTTTCGAGGGGGAGCGGCTCGTCGGCTGGAATTTGGCGCGTCGCGGCTATGTCGAGCAGGATCTCGTCATTGGCGATGACCTCGACGAGGCGGAGGCGGCCTACTTCCACCGCCATCGCCCTTCTGGGGAGCCCGCTCCTTGACGACCGCGATCATCGACTATGGGTCAGGCAATCTGCATTCCGCCTTGAAAGCCTTTGAGCGCGCCGCCCGCGAGTCGCGGGCGCGAGGCGACATTTGCGTCACCAGCGACCCCGACGTCGTGCGCGCCGCCGAGCGCGTCGTGCTGCCGGGCGTCGGCGCTTTCGCCGATTGTCGCCGCGGCCTGATGGCGATCGAGGGTCTTTACGCCGCCCTGCAGGAGGCGGTCATCGACCGCGGCCGGCCGTTCTTAGGGATTTGCGTCGGCATGCAGCTGATGGGCGCGCGCGGCCTTGAACATGGCGAAACGCCGGGCCTCGGCTGGATTCCGGGAGACGTCGCGGCGATCGAGCCTGCGGATCCTTCGCTGAAAATCCCGCATATGGGCTGGAATACGCTGACGCTGAGCCGGGAACATCCGCTCTTTGCCGGCGTGCCGACGGGAGAGCGTGGATTGCATGCCTATTTCGTCCATTCGTTTCAGCTGGCGCCGACGTCGCCGGCGCACATCCTGGCGAGGACCGATTATGGCGCGCCGCTCACTGCGGCCGTGGCGCGCGACAATATCGTCGGCGTGCAGTTTCATCCCGAAAAAAGCCAGAGGCTGGGCCTAGCGTTGATCGGCAATTTCCTGAGGTGGCGTCCGTGATTCTGTTTCCCGCAATCGATTTGAAGGAAGGTCAGTGCGTGCGCCTCGCGCAGGGCGATATGGACCGCGCGACCGTGTTCAACGACGATCCCGCCGAGCAGGCGCGCGCTTTTCAGCGAGTCGGATTTGAATATCTGCATGTCGTCGATCTCGACGGCGCGTTCGCCGGCGCGCCGCGCAACGCGCAGGCGGTCGAATCCATTCTCGCCGCGCTGACGATTCCCGTGCAGCTTGGCGGCGGCATTCGCGACATGCGCACGCTGTCCCGCTGGCTGGAAAAAGGCGTCGCGCGCGTCATCATCGGCACGGCGGCCGTAAAAGATCCGTCTTTCGTGCGCGAGGCGGCGCGCCTTCACCCGGGCCGCGTCGCCGTAGGGGTCGACGCCAAGAATGGTTTTGTCGCCGTCGACGGCTGGGCCCGCGCCACGCGCATGTCGGCGCTCGATCTTGGCAAGAGCTTCGAAGACGCGGGGGTGAGCGCCATCATCTACACCGACATCTCGCGCGACGGCGTTTTGACCGGGCTTAACATCGAGGCGACCCTGGCGCTCGCCGACGCCTTGACGATACCCGTCATCGCCTCCGGCGGCCTCGCGTCGCTCGCCGACGTGGAGCGGCTGCTGCAGCCCGACTGCCGCAAGCTCGCCGGCGCCATCACCGGACGGGCGCTCTATGACGGGCGGCTCGATCCGGCGCAGGCGTTGGCGATGATCCGCGCGCGCGCGGCGACCGAGAACGCGTGATGCTGAAAGCGCGCGTCATTCCCTGCCTGGACGTGAAAGGAGGACGCGTCGTCAAAGGCGTCAATTTCGTCGATCTGCGCGACGCCGGCGATCCGGTCGAATGCGCCATCGCCTATGACGCCGCCGGCGCCGACGAACTCTGCTTTCTCGACATCACCGCAAGCCATGAAGACCGCGGCATTCTGCTCGACGTCGTGCAGCGCACGGCCGAAGCCTGCTTCATGCCGCTGACCGTCGGCGGCGGCGTGCGCACGCTGGACGACATCCGCAATCTGCTGCTCGCCGGCGCTGACAAGGTCTCGATCAATTCTGCGGCCGTCGCCAGTCCCGCCTTCGTTCGCGAAGCATCGGAAAAATTTGGCGCGCAATGCATCGTCGTGGCCATTGACGCCAAGCGCGCAGCCGAGGGACGCTGGGAAATCTTCACCCATGGCGGGCGCCGTGCAACGGGGATCGACGCAGTGCAATTTGCGCGCGACGTCAGCGAACTCGGCGCAGGCGAAATTCTGCTGACCTCGATGGATCGCGACGGCACAAAGAGCGGCTTCGATATCGCGCTGACGCGGGCCGTCGCCGACGCGGTGCAGGTGCCGGTCATCGCTTCGGGCGGCGTTGGGACGCTCGACCATCTCGTCGCGGGCGTCAAGGAAGGCCATGCGAGCGCCGTGCTCGCCGCTTCGATTTTCCATTTCGGCGAATATTCGATCCCACAGGCGAAGCTTCACATGGCGGCTGCGGGGCTGCCGATGCGCCTCGATGGCCTGGAGGCGATGGGATGATGGCAAAATCCAGTTGCAGCGCGGGGGCGATGACCCCCTCCCTGTCCCTCCCCCGCATCGCTTCGCTCGCGGGAGAGGGGACGCTAACGATCGGCGTTAGCGAAATCCCGATGAAGCTCGGAATCTGCTCCCTCTCCCGCACAGCGGGGGAGGGTTGGGGAGGGGGGCTGTCATGAGTTTCACGCTCGACGATCTCGCCGCGCTCATCAAAGCACGGCGCAACGACAGCGCCTCGACCTCCTATACGAAAACCCTGCTCGACGCCGGAATGCCGCGCATCGCCAAGAAATTCGGCGAAGAGGCGGTCGAAACGGTGATCGCGGCGATAGAAGGCGACCGAAGCGCGCTCGTCAATGAAGCCGCGGACACTTTCTATCATCTGCTGGTCATGCTTGAAGCGCGGGATATTTCGCTGGACGACGTGTTGCACGAACTGGAGCGGCGCACGAAACAGTCCGGGCTCGCAGAGAAAGCCGCGCGCGGAGCAAAGGAATGACTGTGGCGGAGCTCGTCCCCAACAACGAGGCTCTTTCCCCCTACCGGCATTTTACGCGCGCCGAATGGGCGTCGCTGCGCGCCGATACGCCGCTGACGCTGACGCTCGATGATCTCGTCCGGCTGAAGTCCCTCAACGATCCGATCTCGCTCGAAGAGGTCATCGAGATCTATCTGCCGCTTTCGCGCCTGCTCGCGCTCTACGTTGCGGCGACGCAGGGCCTCTTCAAGGCGACGCAGCGCTTTCTCGGCGCCGAAGACGGCAAGGTTCCCTATATCATTGGGGTCGCGGGCTCCGTCGCTGTGGGGAAATCCACGACGGCGCGCGTGCTGCGCGCTCTGTTGTCGCGCTGGCCGAATACGCCGAAAGTGGAGCTCATCACCACCGACGGATTTCTTTTGCCCAACAGAATCCTTGAAGCCGAAAAGCTGATGGACAAGAAGGGCTTTCCGGAAAGCTACGACAACAAATCGCTGCTGCGATTCCTCTCCGATGTGAAGGCGGGACGGCGCAACGTCTGCGCGCCGGTCTATTCGCATATGACCTATGACGTCGTCGAGGGCGAAGCGAGCTGCGTCGACCGGCCAGACATTCTCATTGTCGAAGGCGTCAACGTCTTGCTTGCGCCGCGCATGCGCGACGGCCGCGAAATTCCCTTCGTCTCCGACTTCTTCGATTTCTCGGTCTATCTCGATGCGCCCGAAGGTGTGCTGGAGCGATGGTATGTGGAGCGCTTTCGGCGCCTTCAGCAGACGGCGTTCCGCGATCCGAAATCCTACTTCCGCGTCTATGCCGATCTGGATGCGGAGGAGACGACGCGCGTCGCGAAAGACATATGGACGCGCATCAACCTCGAGAATCTGCGCCAGAACATCGCCCCGACCCGCCCGCGCGCGAGTTTGATCCTCACCAAGGACGCCGATCACAGGATCGAGGAAGTGTCGCTGCGCAAATTATAAGCTTCGCTTCGAGCACGATGCGGAGTTCGCTTGCGCGAGGCGCGGCTTATAGGGTGGGCGCATGATCGCGGGTCTGCAAACGCTTGTCTTTCTTCTCGCGGCGGTGGCGTTCGTCGCCTTCATCGCGTCGCGCTCCGGCGCCGCCGCGCCAATCCTGCTCGTCGCGGCCGGCGTGCTGATCGCCGTCGCCCCGGGCGTGCCCGCCCTTGTGTTGGAGCCGCAATTCGTGCTGCTCCTCGTGCTGCCGCCGGTGATCTACATCTCCGCGGTCAATATGAGCTGGCGGGAGTTCAAATTTAATCTGCGGCCGATCCTTCTGCTCGCCGTCGGCTGCGTCGTCTTCACCACCATTTCCGTTTCACTCGCGACGAAATGGCTGCTCGGCTGGCCTTTGGCGGTCGGCTTCGTGCTCGGCGCGATCGTATCGCCGCCCGACGCCGTCGCGCCGCTCGCCATTGCAAGGCGTATGCAATTGCCGCGGCGCATCTCGGTCATCTTGGAGGGAGAGGGTCTCGCCAATGACGCCACCGCGCTTGTCCTTTATCGCTTCGCGGTGGCGGCGGTCAGCGTCGGTTCCTTTTCGCTGGCGCAAGGAGGCGAGACCTTCACGGCGATTATCGCCGGCGAAATCGTGTGGGGGATTGGCGTCGGCTGGACGATGCTGCGGTTGCGTCGCTTCATGCGCGATCCGCGCATTGAAATCACACTCTCGCTGATCACCCCGTTCTTGGCCTATTGGCCGCCTGAACATCTCGGCGGCTCGGGCGTCATCGCGACGGTCGCCACCGGCCTCTACATCAGCTGGAACGGCCCCAGGCTGATCAGCGCCGCGACGCGTCTGCAAGGCGTGTTCTTCTGGGATTTCTTCCTTTTTCTGATCGAAGGTCTGGTTTTTCTCTTCACCGGTCTACAGGCGCAGGCGCTATTTGCGCGAATCCAAGATCATTCCCTGTACGAACTGACGACGTCCGCCGCGATCGTTTCGCTTGTCGTCATCGCGGCGCGATTCGTGTGGACGTTTCCGATTACCTATCTGCCGCGATGGCTCATTCCGCCGTTGGCGCGACGCGATCCTTCGCCGCCCTGGCAATGGCCCTTCATCATTTCCTTCACCGGGGTGCGCGGGATTGTCTCGCTCGCCGCGGCGCTGGCGATCCCGCTCGCCACCGCGGACGGCGAGCCGTTTCCCTATCGTGACTCGATCTTTTTTCTCACCTTCTGCGTCGTGATGGTGACGCTCGTCTTCCAAGGGTCGGCATTGCCCTGGATCATTCGCAAACTCGGCCTCGTTAAAACCGGCATGAGGGAACGCGTCCTCGATCGCGCTGAAGAGCTGCGCGCCCGCCACGCCGCGATCGAGGCGTCGAGCGCAAAACTCGCGCGTTTTGGCGCGGAGAATGACGTCCCGGAAGAAGCGATGAACTCGCTTCTCGCGCAACAGGACTACTTTCTGTCGCGCGTCCGCATGAAATGCGAGTCAAGTGACGAGCGCCGCGCGCTGACGGCGCTGCACGACGAGATCGACCTGCAGCTCATCGCCGAGGAGCGCAATCTGATCAACGCCATGCTGCGGGAAGATAAACTCACCGACGAAGCGCGCCGCCGCATCGAACGCGAACTCGATCTGCGCGAAGCGGACACGCTAAACCGGAGGAAAGAGCGGCTGGGGTAGGCGGCGCGCCCGCATCAAGAACGCGGCGCTCGGGAAACGTCAAGAGCCCCCTCCCTGTCCCTCCCCCGCTTCGCGGGAGAGGGGACGCTCACGATCGCCGTTAGCGAAATCCCGACGAAGCGCGGAATCTGCTCCCTCTCCCGCGCAGCGGGGGAGGGTTGGGGAGGGGGTTACGCGTTCCCCACCGTGCGCAGCAGCGGCGGCGCGACATTTCGATGCGCCGCCTTGCCGTCGATGACGAGGCCCGAGGCGTCGGCCGACACTTCGACGCTCGCGCCGTCGATGATCTCGCCGGCCAGGATACGCTCGGCGAGCGTGTCCTGCAGCTCCTTCTGCATGACGCGCTTCAAGGGCCGCGCGCCATAGGTCGGGTCGTAGCCCCTGGCCGCCAGCCAATCGCGCGCCTTGGCGTCGAGGCGCAGCGTGATCTTGCGATCCTCGAGCAGCTTCTGCAGCCGCTTGACCTGGATGTCGACGATGGCGCCCATGTCCTCGCGCCGCAGGCGGTTGAACAGGATGATCTCGTCGACGCGGTTCAGGAACTCCGGCCTGAAATGCGCGCGCACGACCTGCATGACTTCGCTGTGCACGGCGGAGGAATCCTCGCCTTCCTTTTGCATGACGAGGAATTCCGAGCCGAGATTCGACGTCATGATGATCAGCGTGTTTTTGAAATCGACCGTGCGGCCCTGGCCGTCCGTCAGGCGCCCATCGTCGAGCACCTGCAGAAGCACGTTGAAGACATCCGGATGCGCCTTCTCGATCTCGTCGAAGAGCACGACCTGATACGGCCTGCGGCGGACGGCTTCGGTCAACGCGCCGCCTTCCTCATAGCCGACATAGCCGGGCGGCGCGCCGATGAGCCGCGCGACCGAGTGCTTTTCCATGTATTCGGACATGTCGAGCCGCACCATCGCCGTCTCGTCGTCGAAGAGAAACGCCGCGAGCGCCTTCGTCAGCTCGGTCTTGCCGACGCCCGTCGGGCCAAGGAAGATGAAGCTGCCGATCGGACGGTTCGGGTCCTGCAGTCCGGCGCGCGCGCGGCGCACCGCGGTCGACACGGCGACCACCGCGTCATGCTGGCCGACGACCCGCTTTGCGAGCTCGTCCTCCATGTGCAGCAATTTCTCGCGTTCGCCCTCGAGCATTTTGTCGACCGGCACGCCGGTCCAGCGCGAGACGACCTGCGCCACGTCATTGGCGGTGACTTCTTCGTCCACGAGCGTGTCGGCTTCGCCTTCCGTCTCGCCCAGCTTCTTTTCGAGATCGGGAATGACGCCATAGGTGAGTTCGCCGGCGCGCTGATATTCGCCGCGCCGCTGCGCCTGCGCGAGTTCGTTACGCGCCGCTTCAAGCTGCTCCTTGAGCTTCTGCGCCGCGCCGAGCTTGTCCTTCTCGGCGCGCCAGCGCGCGGTGAGCGCCCCTGATTTCTCTTCGAGGTCGGCAAGCTCGCCTTCGAGCTTCGCCAGGCGATCCTTTGACGCGGTGTCCGTTTCCTTCTTGAGCGCTTCCTGTTCGATCTTCAGCTGGATGATGCGCCGATCGAGTTCGTCGAGCTCCTCGGGCTTCGAGTCGATCTGCATGCGCAGGCGCGACGACGCCTCGTCGATGAGGTCGATCGCCTTGTCCGGCAGGAAGCGGTCGGAGATGTAGCGGTTCGACAGAGTCGCCGCGGCGACGATCGCGCTATCGGTGATGCGCACGCCGTGATGGAGTTCGTATTTCTCCTTCAGGCCGCGCAGGATCGAGATCGTATCCTCGACGGTCGGCTCGTCGACGAAGACCGGCTGGAAGCGCCGGGCGAGCGCCGCGTCCTTTTCGACATGTTTGCGGTATTCATTGAGCGTCGTCGCGCCGACGCAATGCAATTCGCCGCGCGCCAGCGCCGGTTTCAACAGATTGGAGGCGTCCATCGCCCCATCCGCCTTGCCGGCGCCGACGAGCGTGTGCATCTCGTCGATGAACAGGATGATATTGCCTTCGGCGGCGGTGACTTCGTTCAGCACCGCCTTCAGCCGCTCCTCGAATTCGCCGCGATATTTCGCGCCGGCGATCAACGCGCCCATGTCGAGCGCGAGCAGCTTCTTGTTCTCAAGCGACTCCGGCACGTCGCCATTGACGATGCGCAGCGCGAGACCCTCGACGATCGCGGTCTTGCCGACGCCCGGTTCGCCAATCAGCACCGGATTGTTCTTGGTGCGGCGCGACAGCACCTGAATCGTGCGGCGGATCTCCTCGTCGCGGCCGATCACCGGATCGAGCTTGCCCTCGCGCGCCGCCTCGGTGAGATCGCGGGCGTATTTCTTCAGCGCGTCATAGGCGTTTTCGGCGGAGGCCGAATCCGCCGTGCGGCCCTTGCGCAGATCCTCGATCGCGGCGTTGAGCGTCTGCGGCGTCACGCCGGCGGCGGCAAGAATTTTGGCGGCCTCGGAGTCCTTCTCCATCGCCAGCGCCAAGAGCAGCCGCTCGACGGTGACGTAGGAGTCGCCCGCCTTCTGCGCGATCTTCTCGGCGTTGTCGAAGAGGCGCGCGGTCGCGGGCGCGAGATAGAGCTGGCCGGCGCCGGAGCCCATCACTTTGGGCACTTTGGCGAGCGCGGCCTCGGTTTTCGCCAGCGCCTCGCGCGAGCGGCCGCCGGCGCGGTCGATTAGCCCGGCGGACAGGCCCTGGTCGTCATCGAGCAGGACTTTCAGGATGTGCTCGGGCGTAAACTGCTGGTGGCCCTCGCGCGTCGCCATCGACTGCGCCGACTGCACGAATCCGCGCGCGCGTTCGGTGTATTTCTCAAAGTTCATTTTTAGCCCCTCTGACCATGAGGCGGCCCTTTGTTTTAAGCGGCGCGCCTCGCGTCCAAAATTTCTCGTTCAAGGCCCCTTGCGGCTGCCCTCGTGGTCGATATGGGAAGGGCTGCACGAGGTTAAAGGGGGTGCGGCGCGAAAGCGCGGACTCGACCGCAAGCGAAGATGTATCGATCAACCGCGCCTGCCCGCCCGGACCGCGCGCCATCCCCCATAGAGCGCGAGGGCCACGAGCGACAGCGTCATCGCATAGACCAGTCCCGAGGCGATGAACCCAGCGATCGGGCTGCCGTACATCGCAGAAATGTCAGGAGGCCGCTGCTCGGCGGCGGGGCTCAGATGCGCGAACCAGAGCGCCACGGCGCCGAGAACGCCGATGACCCCCCAGAACCCCGCGCCGATCTTGCCGCGAAATAGAAAAACAGCGCGGCGCCCGTGAGCGCGTATTTCACCGAAAGAAAAGAGGCGACGATCGCCCATGCCCCTGGTTGCGAGAAATCGTCGCGCAACAGGTGGTCGAGATCATGCGCGGCGGAAAACGCCACTGCGGTCAGAACGAGGACTGTGAGCGTCTTGTCCGACATGGATGGCCCTCCTTGCGAAACGGCGGCGCTGTTTTCGTGATGGCTGGGGAGGTGTAGGCAATTCGCCTCGACTTGTCACCGAACAGGGACGTCCATGCGACTCGCCTCTCTCTACCGCTATCCCGTCAAGGGCCTCTCGCCGGAGCCGCTGGACGCCGCCGATCTGAAGACTGGCGATTATTTTCCGGGAGATCGGCTGTTCGCGCTGGAAAACGGTCCTTCAGGCTTCGATCCAGCGGCGCCCGAACATCAGCCCAAGATCAAATTTCTGATGCTGATGAGGAACGGCGGGCTCGCGGGTCTTGCGACGCGCTACAATGACTCGACAGGCGTATTGACGATCGCCAGGGCAGGGCGCGAGGTCGCGCGAGGAGAGTTGCGGTCCGCCGAAGGGCGCCAACCCATCGAGGCCTTCCTGACCGGCTTTCTTGGGCCCGAAATCCGTGGCCCCGTGCGGCTTCTGGCCGCGCCCGACGGCTTTCGCTTCACGGATTCAAAGTCGGGATTTGTCTCACTCGTCAATTTGGCGAGCGTTGCGGCGATTGCGCAGGCGCAAGGCGCCGCGATGGATCCGCTGCGGTTTCGCGCCAATCTCTATGTCGAAGACATGGGCGCATGGGCCGAGGCGGCGCTCTTGGGGCGAACGCTGTCGATCGGCGGCGCACGGCTCGAGGTGCTCAAAATGACCGATCGCTGCGCGGCAACAGGCGTCGAGCCGGGCACAGGGCGACGCGACATGGATCTCGTTCAAACGCTCCGCCAGAACTTCGGCCACATTGACTGCGGCGTTTACGCGCGGGTGATCGAGGGTGGCCGGATCAAGGCCGGCGACGCGATCAGCATCCTCGCCTGAAGCCCTAGAACCGATCGGGCTCCAGCGGAAGTTCGCCCACCTGCGGCGATTCCTCGTCCCGTGCGCCGCCGGCGACGTCATCCATCGGCGGGCGCGGGCGCCGGCGCCGGCGTGAACTCAAATGATAATTGACTCCGCCCTCGGTTTCACGCGGCGCATTCTCGCGCTCGAGAACGGGTTCCGCGCCCGCGCCCTCGCTGGGGACAGCGGCGCGCGCCACTGGCGCGGTGATGAATGAGGGAAGCGCCGTCCCTGGTTCGCTCTCGGCCGCGCTGGCCTCGGGGCGCGGCTGGAAGCGGCGGTCGCGGCCGCGCTCATATCCCTGGTGACGAGGACGTTCGCCGCCTTCGGCGTTGCGATCTCGGTTAAACGGCGGTCGCTCGGGCCGCTGCTGCCGTTCCGGACGCTCCACGCGCTCGCCGGCGCGCATCTCGCCGATCGGGCGCTCCTCAAAAGGCTGGGGCTGCGGCTGCGGCTGCGAGAAATGCGGCTGCGGCTGTGGTTGCGACGCGAAGGGCGGCGGCGGCGGCTGAAAGGCCGGCGGCGGCAGCCGTTCGGCAAGTGGCGCGAAACGATCCGGAAGCGGGGCGAAATCGTCGTCGTCCTCGGAGGTGTCGACTTCCGCTTCCAGCTGCGGGCGCCCATAGCCGTTGACTTGCTGTTGCTGCTGCGCGGCGGCGATCAGCCGGAAATAGTGCTCCGCATGCTGCAGCAGGCTCTCGGCCATGATCGTGTCGCCGGAGGACTGCGCGTCGCGCGCGAGCTGAAGATATTTTTCGGCGACATGCTGAGCCGTGCCGCGGATCTTCACGTCGGGGCCATTCGACTCATAGGACCGTGTTAGCGGATTGGGCCCTTTGCGGTTGTTGGGCCGTCCGCGCATTCTCTTGTTTTGCCCTGGTCTCATCAAACTCCCCGAAATCTTTGCTGCGCTCGGCCCCGCCTGCGCGGCGTTCCCAATAACGTCGCCGCTAAATTCCTTCGCCCGGCGCATGCGCGAACGGACAGGCGACAGCAATCCGTTTTCGGACCTCAAGCTTCGATAACGCTGTGCGCGAGTCGATTTTCCTCAAGTCGGCGCCAATCGGCGGCCCCACGTAGCTTTGCGCCAATTCCCCTCAGCGCAACGGCTTGACGTCCAACGCGATTGCATGCCTGCCTGCCGGATCGCAACGCCCCCGACAATCGAAGTGGTCTTCACTCCGGCGCTTTCATGTCGATTTCGACGTTGCTCCTGGCCGGTCGTTTCGGGCTTCCGTTCGCGAAGCGGGGCCAAAGCGTTCGAGTTGTTCTCGAAGTCGGCGATCGGCTGGACCTGGGATGACTATAGTGGAGGGGGTGGCCGGCAACAAGGCCGAGCGCGGCGAGACGGGCCAAAAAAGCGGGTACTGTCGCCAATATGTCACGGCCTTGGCGGGCCAAGCCGCGCCGCCACGACCCTCTCGTGGCCCCCAACATCGCGCGCCACACGCTCGATGTTGAAGCCGTGGGCCTCCAACAGCGCGGCGACGCCGCCAGCTTGATCGAAGCCGACCTCGAACAGGACGATCGTGTCCTCGTCAAGAAGCCGCCGCACGTCCCCGATGATCTCCCGATATCGCTCGAGCCCGTCGGAGCCGCCGTCGAGCGCCAGCGCCGGATCATGGAGCCGCACCTCGGGATCGAGCCCTGCGATGTCCTGCGTGCGCACATAGGGAGGATTGGACACGATAAGGTCGAAACGCGCCTGGAGCGCCTCCGCCCAGCGGCCGCGCACAATCGCCGCGCGGTCTGACAGGCCGCAACGGGCGAGATTTGCGGCGGTCGCCGCGCAGGCGTCCTCCGAGAGGTCGACGGCGACGGCGCGCGCCGCCGGAAGCTCGCTGAGAAGCGCGCAGGCGATGGCGCCCGAGCCGGCGCCGAGATCGAGAATCGAGAGCGGCGCGTCGCGCCTGTCCGCAACGAAGCGCAGCGCCGTCTCGACCAGCGTTTCTGTGTCGGGCCGCGGATCGAGCACTGACGGCGCGACGGCGAGGTCGAGCGTCCAGAATCCGCGCTCTCCAAGAATGCGCGACACCGGCTCACGGGCGGCGCGTCGCGCCGCGTAGCGGGAGAGGGCGCGCGCCTCCTCGTCCGAAAGCGGCGCGCGCGGCGTCATGGCGAGTTCGAGCCGCGTCAGCCCGGTGGCGGCGCGCAGCAGAGCGCGTGCGTCCTCCTGCGCGTCCTCAACTCCCCGGGCGCCGAGATAGTCCGCAACTGTCGCGATCGCCTGGGCGCGCGTCAGCGGATCGCTCGTTGCGGCTTTGCTCGCGCCCAGATTCATCTCTACCCCCGGCTGGCGAGAAGCGCCGTCAGCCTTTTTGCGAAAGCCGCTGCGTCGATGGGATGCTCGCCGTCGGCGACGCGGGCGAGATCGAGCAGGAGGAACTGGTCGTCACGCGCCGCTTCACGCCCTTTGGCGCGCAAGGCCGTCGCCAGCGCGACGATCGCTTCATGCCTCGGGTTGATCTCCAAAACCGGCTTTCCGAAGGCCGCCTGTTGTCCATGTTCGGCCAAAAGGCGGGACAATTGGCGATCCAACCCGCTGTCCGGAGCGACAAGGCAGACGGCGCTGTCCGTCAGCCGCGTCGAGGCGCGCACATCGTCGACATGATCCGTGAGCGTCTCCTTGAGGGCCGCCAGCAGGTCGGCCACGTCCGCCGGCGGCGTCGCCTCCGTCTTGGCTTCGTCGACGAGCGCGATCGAATCGATGTCGGCCTGACCCTGCGTGACGGATTTGAACGGCTTGCCCTCGTAGCCGAGCGCGCTCGTCACCCAGAAGGCGTCGACGGCGTCGTCGAGAAGCAGCACTTCGACGCCCCTCGCGCGGAATCCTTCAAGTTGCGGGCTGGCGCGCAGCCGCTTCATGTCGTCGCCGACAAGATAATAGATCGCGGTCTGATTTTCCCTCAGATCGGCGACGTAATTCTTGAGCGCGCGGGTGTGTTCCTCGGACTTCGTCGAGGCGAACCGCGCAATTTCGAACAAATCGTCGCGGCGGCTCGGGTCTTCATGCAGCCCTTCCTTGAGCACGGAGCCGAAGTTCTTCCACACTTCGGCGAATTTTTCGGGCTCGGCGTCGGCGAGCTTCTTGAGTTCCTGCAAAATGCGCGTTGCGATGGCCTTGCCGATCGCGCCGGCGATCGGGCTTTTCTGCACCATCTCGCGCGAAACATTGAGCGGAATGTCGGCGCTGTCGACGACGATGCGCATGAACCGCAGCCACGCGGGCAGCAGCTCCATGTCGCGCGAGATCAGCACGCGCCGCACATAAAGCTTGGATTTGCTCTTTCGCGCCGGATCGAAGAGATCGAACGGCCGCGCGCCCGGGACAAAGGCGAGCACCGTATATTCCGTGCGCCCTTCGGCGCGCCAATGGGCGATCAGCGCGGGCTCATCCAGCTGCCCTGACATTTGCCGGTAGAAGTCGACATATTGCTCATGTGTGATGTCCGACTTCGGCTTCGTCCACAGAGCGACGCCTTCGGCGATCCGCCGGGGCTCTTCGCCCGGCGCCGCGATGAGATCAATCGGCGCGGCGATCGCGCCCGAGTGCTCGCGCACGACGCTTTCAACCCGCCAGCCGTCGAGAAATTCATCGCTGTCGGCGTTGAGATGCAGCGTGACGCGGGCGCCGACGGCGGGCGCCGCCTCGAGCGGCAGAGCCGCAATCTGATAGGAGCCCTTGCCGTCTGAACTCCACAGCCATGCCTGATCCTGGCCGGCCCGCCGCGTCGCGACCTCGACGCGGTCGGCGACCATGAAGGCGGAGTAGAAGCCGACGCCGAACTGGCCGATGAAGC
Source organism: Methylocystis rosea SV97 (assembly GCF_000372845.1). Lineage (GTDB taxonomy): Bacteria > Pseudomonadota > Alphaproteobacteria > Rhizobiales > Beijerinckiaceae > Methylocystis > Methylocystis rosea. The sequence continues at coordinate 3,170,132 of NZ_KB889963.1, read as the reverse complement.
CGGCGTCCTTTTCCTTCCCGAGTTTGTCGAGAAAGGCGCGCGTGCCCGAATTGGCGATGGTGCCAAGGGCGCTGATCAGCTCCTCGCGGGACATGCCGACCCCATTGTCGGCGACGGTCAGCGTGCGCTTCTCCTGATCGAGTGAGATCGTGACGAGCGGCGCGGCGGCTTGCGCGGCGAGTTTTTCGTCGGAAAGCGCCTCGTAGCGCAACTTTTCGCAGGCGTCGGCGGCGTTCGAGACGAGTTCGCGCAGAAAGACGTCGCGCTCTGAATAGACGGAGTGCGTCATCAGCTCGAGCAGCCGTGCGACGTCGGCCTCAAAACCGAAATCGGCGGCGGTTTGCGGATCGGCGGCGGGAGCCGCGGCGGCGACGGATGCGGCGTCGTCGGTCATGTTCTCTCCGATGAAAAGAAAAAGAGAATGCACGTCGCGGTCGACGCGACGGCGGCTCTTGAGTTCGTCATTGTTGCGGAATTTGCAAGAGCCTCGGCGGCGGGGCGCCGCCGCGGGGCCGCTCAAGGCGGGTAGGCAGCCCGCTAAAGCTAGACGAGCCGGCGCGGGAGCGAAACTCCCGGCCGGCTCGACCATCGCCACGACCTCTAAATCTCTGAACCGCACGCTTCGGGGGGCTGGGGGGCTGACGAAACCGAAAACGCGTGGCCCCGAGCTGTCGAGGCAATGAACTTCATTTTGGGCGGCGCGTTTGGCTGGCAAGGGGCGCCAAGTCGGCGAAAGTATGATTCTTCCCAGCCAAATCTTATCGGAGCGCAGGGACGCGAAGATTCTGGTCACAAACCAGTCATTAAGTCTTGCCCGGCGCATCCTTGCGGGCCAACATGGTTAAGAGAGATCGAGGAGAGCGGACGCATGGCGGAGTCGGAGACGACGGAGCCCAGCCGGGCCCGACCCGCGCTCGTCGTTGTCGCGAGCGGGGCTTCGCCGGACGCGGCGTCGGGAGTTCCGGGAGACAAGCGCGGCGCGCCGGTTTCATTCAGCCGCCTAGAACTCAACGTCATCTTCAATCTTTATGGAGCGAAAGTCGCGCAGGGAGAATGGCGCGACTATGCGATCGACTTCACGCCGGCGAAGGCCGTGTTCTCGATTTTTCGGCGCGCGAGCGAAGCGCCGCTGTATCGAATCGAGAAGAACCCGGCGCTAGCGCGTCGGCAAGGCGCCTATTCCGTCATCGCGGCGACGGGGCTCGTGCTTCGGCGCGGACATGATCTCGCGCGCGTCGTGCGCGTCTTGGACCGCGCGCTCAAACTCGTCGGCGCCGAATAGAACAAAGGATCGTCGCAAGATCAGAATCGATCGGCCCGATAGGGCGCGGGATCGATGAAGGGCTGTTCGCCCGTCATCATATCCGCGAGGAGCCGGCCGGAAACCGGCCCAAGCGTCAGCCCATGATGCGCATGGCCGAAATCGAACCATAGGCCGCGATGACGCGGCGCAGGACCGATGATCGGCAGCATGTCCGGCAGGCAGGGCCGCGCGCCGCGCCAGGGTTCAGGGTCCAGCCGTTCGGCGAGCGGAAACAATCGGCGCGCCGTCGGTTCGCAAACCTCGATCTGCACCGGCGTCGGCGGCGCGTCGCGGCGGGCGAATTCGGCCCCGCTCGTCAGCCTGACGCCGCGGCGCATTGGCGCCAAGAGATAGCCGACGTCGGCGTCGAGGATAGGATGATTGAGCTTTGCGCCGTCCTTTGCGGCGTAATGCATATGGTAGCCGCGCTTCCAGCCGAGCGGAATGCGATAACCGAGCGGCCCGTAGATGGCGTCCGACCAGGGGCCGAGGGCTACAACCGCGGCGCCGGCGACGAGCGGCCCTTGCCCGGCCTCGACGCGCCAGCGCCCGTCCGGCTCTTGTGAAAGGCTGCGCGCGTCACCTGAGAGCAGATGGCCGCCACGCGAGACGAACAGATCGGCATAGGCTTTCGACAGAGCCGCGGGATCGATGATCGCGGCGGTGTCACGGTAATGGATACCGCCCATGATCGGGGCGAGATCTGGCTCCAGCGCCGCGACCCCGGCCGAGTCGAGCGTATCGATATGCAGATCATAGGCGCGCAGCCGCTCGGCGTCGGCAAGGCCGGCGGCGAGAGTCCGCTCGCTGCGATGCAGCTTGATCCACCCGGTCCTGCGCAACAGCTCGCCGGCGCCTGCCTGCTGGATCAGCGCCTCATGCTCGCTCAGGCTGTGTTCGATCAGCGGGCGTCGCGCCTCAATATTTCGCTGCACCCTCTCTGGCGCGCTCTCGCGCCAATAGCGCAAGAGCCAGGGCCCCACCGCCGGCATGGCCGAGACGTGATAACGCGCCTCCGGCAGAAGGTTCAGCGCATATTTGATAAGTTTCGCCGGATCGCGCGGGAACAGATAGGGGATGAGGGAAGAACGTTCGATCAGGCCGGCGTTGCCAAAGCTCGTCTCCTGTCCCACGGCGCCGACGCGATCGATGAGCGCGACGTCGCGGCCGCGCGCCTGCAGATGCAGCGCGGCGCTGACGCCGACGATTCCGGCGCCAAGAACGACGACATCCGTCGACTGCATGAATCCTCCAAGCTGGTCGCCCCATATATGGACTTTGATGCAACGCGCATGCTAGCGCCTCTCTTCTTCCACAAATTTTCAGGGCGCGCCGGATGATCCCCCGCTATTCCAGACCCGAGATGACCGTGATTTGGGAGCCGCAGACGCGGTTTCGCATCTGGTTCGAGATCGAGGCCTACGCCTGCGACGCGCTCGCCGAGATCGGCGTCATCCCGCGGGAGAGCGCCAAGGCGATCTGGGACAAAGCGGATTTCGTCACCTTCGACGTCGCGCGAATCGACGAGATCGAGCGTGTGACGAAACATGACGTAATCGCCTTTTTGACCCATCTCGCCGAATTCATCGGCGCCGAGTCGCGCTTTGTGCATCAGGGCATGACGTCTTCCGACGTGCTCGACACCTGTCTTGCCGTGCAATTGTCGCGCGCCGCGGATCTCTTGATCGCCGACGTCGACGGGCTGCTGTCCGCGCTCAAGACGCGCGCCTATGAGCATAAATACACGCCGACGATCGGCCGCTCGCACGGCATTCACGCCGAGCCGACGACGTTCGGGCTGAAACTGGCGCAGGCCTACGCCGAATTCACCCGCGCGCGCGAAAGGCTCGTCGAGGCGCGAAGGGAAATTTCGACCTGCGCGATTTCGGGCGCCGTCGGCACTTTCGCCAATATTGATCCGCGCGTCGAAGACTATGTGGCGCATAAGATGGGACTGACCGTCGAGCCGATCTCGACGCAGGTCATTCCGCGCGATCGCCACGCGGCGTTTTTTGCGACGCTCGCTGTCGTTGCGTCTTCCGTCGAACGGCTCTCCATCGAAATCCGTCATCTTCAGCGCACCGAGGTGCTCGAGGCGGAGGAATATTTCTCGGCAGGGCAGAAGGGCTCTTCCGCCATGCCGCACAAGCGCAATCCGGTGCTGACCGAGAATCTGACCGGACTTGCGCGGCTCGTGCGCGGCATGGCGATCCCCGCGATGGAAAACGTCGCGCTCTGGCACGAGCGTGATATTTCGCATTCGTCCGTCGAGCGCATGATCGGGCCTGACGCGACGGTCACTCTGGACTTCGCGCTGGCGCGCTTGACGAGCGTCATCGACAATCTCGTCGTCTACCCCGAAAATATGCGCAAGAATCTAGAGAAGCTCGGGGGACTCATTCATTCGCAGCGCGTGCTTCTGGCGCTGACGCAAAAAGGCGTCTCGCGCGAAGACGCCTACGCCATGGTGCAGCGTAACGCCATGCCGGTTTGGCATAGGGCGTTCGAGGGACGCCCGTCGCAAGAAAATAATTTGGAAGGGGATTTCCGCACGCTGCTCGGGCACGACAAGGATGTGAGCGCAAAGCTGTCGCCGGCGGAATTGGACGCGCTGTTCGACCTCTCGTACCACTTCAAACATGTGGATACGATTTTCGCGCGCGTCTTTGGAGAGGCTTAGCGCCGCCGCTAATCTCAATATATCCGAGCTGCAATTCTCTCGCGAAGGCGACCAGCGCGGCGGTGAACAGCGCCATCGCCAGGGCGAACAGCAATCCCGCGCCATACTCGTGGCGTACATGAAGGTAAGCCGCCCCGAAGCTGACGATGACGAGAACGCTCGTCACGATGCAGCTCGCGACGCCCCAGTAGATCGCGTAATGCATCAGCAAGCCGCGCTTTCTGAGGATTGGCAGTTCAGCTTTCAGATCGACTTGCGCCGCGCTGTCGCCGTCAGTCAGGACGATGGTTCTTGCACGATCGATGATGCGGTCCAATCGTGAGACGAGGACGGCCAAGAGCTGCGCCTCGGCTGCGAGCAGAAAGGCTGGGCCGGTGACCTGTGAGATCACACTGGAAAGTTGTTCGATCGAGGGCGTGTTGATGAGCATTTAGGGTCTCGGAGCATGAGGGTTCGCACGAGGATCCGGCGCAATTCCGATTAGGCGCGCCCGCCAGTCAAGCGTTACCGTGACGGCCAGCGCCACTTTGGCGACTCATGTTCGGGCGCGAGCGTCTCGCCCAAACGCTTCTCTAGCGCGATTTCGACGCAACCATCATCTTTTCTCAGTTCCGAGACCAGTTGGGCCGAGTGCGACACGACGAACAGCTGAGTCTCGTTGGAGACCTTGTGCATCAGGCGCGCCAGCGCGCCGATGAGATTGGGATGGAGGCTCGCTTCAGGTTCGTTGAACACCATCAGCAGCGGCGGGCGCGGCGTCAGCAGCGCAGCGACGAGCAGCAGATAGCGCAGCGTGCCTTCCGAGAGTTCCGCGGCGCGTAGCGGCCGAAGCAAACCGTGCTGGCGCATCAGCGTCTCCACGTAACCGTCCGATGCCGAAATATCGATCGTGCTGGACGGAAAGGCGTCCTCGATCGTCTCGTGCAGGCCGTCCGCGTCGCCAACTTCCAAAATGGTTGCGAGCGCCGCCGCGAGGTCTGCGCCGTCATCCGCGAGCGCGGGGGTGAAGGTGCCGATCTGCGGGCGTCGCGCCGGCGCCTCGCGGTCGGCGCGCAAATTGTCATAGAAGCGCCAGCTCCGCACCGTCTCACGCAAGATCGAGAGGTCATAGGCTTCGCGCAGGTCGGCGCAGTGCGTCATCATGCTGTCGACGCCGGCGAGTGAAGCCGCGGCCTGCCGCCATTCGCCTTTTTCCCCGCGAATGCGTGCGCTCGGTCCCCGTCGCTCGGCGAAAAGATTGGCATGGCCGAGATGTTCTCCGGTCCATTGCGCCTCGAGCTTGATCTGCGGATCGAGCGGGAAGGCCTCCGTCGCATTGGAAGTTGGGCCGAGGTCGATCGCATAACCATAGGTCTTCGAAGCGAAGCCGAGCTTCAGCGCCTTTCGCGACTGGCGCGCCAAGGGCTCTACCGGAGTCTCGCCCGCTTTCATGGCCCGGGAGAATTTCTCTGGCCCAGCCCATAGCGTCGAATTCAGTCCGCCCTCCCGGGCAAGGGACTGGACGATGCGTCCCTGCGCAACATCGGCGAGAAGACGCAGCGCGCGATAAAGGCTGGACTTGCCGGCGCCGTTGGCGCCAGTCACGATGGTGAGACGCCCCGGCGCAAGGACCAGATCGCGGATGGATCGATAGCCGGAAATTGCGAGCCGCGTAATCACGGAGCCTCCCTTGGCGCGAATATCCGATGGACGGGCGTGCAGGAGCAACGGCCGCCCTTCCAATAGGGAGCGCAAAGCCTTAAAGAGCGGGCATGATCTGGCTTATCTTCGCCTTGCTGACCGGCGCCGCGGTGATGGCGGTGCTGGCGCCGCTCGCCATGCGGAATGGGGCGCGGGATGAAAGCGCCGCAGACGTCGCCTTTTTCGAGGAGCAGATCGCCGAAATCGAGAGGGAACGCGCCGAAGGGCGTCTCGACGCGCCGGACGCTGACGCCGCGAAGACCGAGGCGGCGCGCCGACTGTTGCGCGCGGAAGCCGCGCCAAAGGCGAGGGTCGTCTCCTCGCGCAAACTCGCGCTCGGCGCGGCGCTCGCCGCCATCGTGGTCATCCCCGCCGTCGCGCTGACGCTTTATGCGCGGCTCGGCCATTCTGACATGCCGGATATGCCGCTGACGGCGCGGCTCGACTCCGCGCCGGACCGCAATGATCTCTCCGGCGCCGTCGCGCGCATCGAACAGCATTTGCGCGAGCATCCCGAAGACGGCCGCGGCTTCGAAGTCATCGCGCCATATCTGCTGCGCACGGGGCGCGGCGAAGACGCCGTCCACGCCTATTCGGAAGCGCTGCGACTTTTGGGCGCAACTGCGCCCCGACTTGCGGCGCTCGGAGAAGCGCGCGTCGTCGTCGCTCAAGGCGTGGTGACGCCGCAAGCAAGGAAGGATTTCGAGGCGGCGCTCGCGCTCGACGCGGCGGCGCCAGAGGCGCAGTATTACCTCGGCGTGGCGGCCGCGCAGGCCGGCGAGAAGGACAAGGCGATCGCAATCTTTGCCAAGATGGCTGCTGACGCGCCGGCCGACGCCGCTTATCTGAAGGCGGTCAACGCCCAGCTCGCCATTCTGCGCGGCGAAGCAAGCGCGCCGGTCGTCGCGCGCGGGCCGTCGAGCGAACAAGGCAAAGCGATTGCGGCGATGCCCGCCGATCAGCGTCAGGAGATGATCCGCGGCATGGTGGATCGTCTTGCCTCGCGCCTCGAATCCAAGGGCGACGACGTCGAAGGATGGCTGAAGCTCATTCGCGCCTATAGCGTCCTCGCGGAGACGGAAAAGGCGAAGAAGGCCGTGACCGAGGCGCGCAAGGCGCTCGCCAGCAAGCAAGATGATGTCGCCCGCATCGAGGCGCTGGCGAAGGAGCTGAATATCGGAGGCTAGACGTTTCGCCTTTTTGCGAGAGCGGCCATAGGTGGCCGCAAGGGAGCGTTTTGAACAATGACGCGTAAGGGAAAGCGGCTGACGTTGATCGCCGGCGCGATGGCCGTTCTCGGCGTCGCCGCCGGGCTTATGCTGTTCGCGCTGCGCGACAATATCGTATTCTTCTACACGCCCTCGGAGCTTGCGAAGAAGCAAACGGCCTCCGGCGCGCGGCTGCGCATCGGCGGTCTCGTGAAGGAAGGCACGGTGGTCAAGAATGGCCAAGATGTGCGCTTCACCGTCACCGATAAGACGAGCGATCTCACGGTGTCCTACACGGGCCTGCTGCCGGATCTCTTCCGCGAAGGGCAGGGCGTCGTCGTCGACGGCGTGCTGCAGCCCTCCGGCGGCTTTCGAGCCGACAGCGTGCTGGCCAAGCACGACGAACGCTACATGCCGCGCGACGTCGCCGACGCTTTGAAGAAGCAGGGCGTCTGGCAGGGAGAGACGAAGTGATGGGCGGCCATCGGGTTCATACCTCCCCCTTGTGGGGAGGTCGGTCGCCATCGCAGGCAAGTTTATGCAGGATGCGTAAACTTGGCTGCGAAGCGACCGGGTGGGGGGCGATCTCACAGTCCCTCTACGAGATCACCCCACCCCGAACCGCGTCGCGGTTCGACCCTCCCCGTCAAGGGGAGGGATATGCGCCCTTTCTTGCGATCCTCGGAAGGTCTGCATGATCGTTGAAACCGGACATTATGCGCTTGTTCTGGCGCTCGCCCTTGCGCTGGCGCAATTCGCCATTCCCTTCATCGGCGCTCGGCTGAACGACACGGCGCTGATGCGCGTCGCGCGCCCGGCGGCGATCACGCAATTCCTGTTCGTCGCGCTATCTTACGGGGCGCTGACCTACGCGCATGTCGTTTCCGACTTCTCGCTCGTGAACGTGATCGAGAATTCCCATTCGCTGAAGCCCTTCATCTATAAAATCTCGGGCGTGTGGGGGAATCACGAAGGCTCGATGCTCTTGTGGGTGCTCGTTCTCTCGCTGTGCGGCGCGCTGATCGCGATTTTCTCGAACGCGATGACCGACCGGCTGCGCGCCGACGCGCTCGCCGTGCAGGGGCTGCTCGGTCGCCGCGGCCTTTCTTCTTTTCATTCTGCTCACCTCAAATCCGTTCGCCCGCGTCGCGCCGGCGCCGTGGGAAGGCCGCGATCTCAATCCGATCCTGCAGGACCCGGGCCTCGCGATCCATCCGCCGCTGCTCTATCTCGGCTATGTCGGCTTTTCGATCGTGTTCTCTTTCGCCGCCGCCGCGCTCATTGGCGGACGCATCGACGCCGGCTGGGCGCGCGTCATTCGCCCCTGGACTCTCTTCGCCTGGATCGCGCTGACGCTCGGCATCGCCATGGGGTCGTACTGGGCCTATTACACGCTCGGCTGGGGCGGCTTCTGGTTCTGGGACCCGGTCGAGAACGCGTCGCTGATGCCCTGGATCGCCGGCACGGCGCTCGTGCACAGCGCCGCCGTGATGGAAAAGCGCGAGGCGCTGAAGGTCTGGACGATCTTTCTCGCGATCCTGGCCTTCTCGCTGTCGCTGCTCGGCACCTTCCTTGTGCGCTCCGGCGTGCTGACGTCCGTGCATGCCTTCGCCAGCGATCCCGACCGCGGCGTGTTCATTCTCGCCATTCTCGTCTTCTTCATCGGCGGCGCGCTCGCGCTCTTTGCGCTGCGGGCCGGCGCGCTGCCCGTCGGCGGACTGTTTTCGCCGATCTCGCGCGAAGGCGCGCTCGTCCTCAACAATCTGCTGCTTTCGGCGTGCTGCGCCACCGTCGTCGTCGGGACGCTCTATCCGCTGGCGCTCGAAGCGATCACCGGCGAGAAGATTTCCGTCGGCGCGCCTTTCTTCAACACCGTGCTGATCCCGATCGCGCTGCCGCTCGCCTTGTTGATGCCGATCGGCCAGATGCTTTCCTGGAAGCGCGGCGATCTGGCCGCCGCTTTGCAGCGGCTGCGCGTCGCCTTCTTTGTCGGGGTCGTCGCGACGGCGGCGTTCGGCGCCTGGTACGGAACGCCCTTCCTCTCCGTCGCTGCCGCCGGCATCGCGATCTATCTCGTCGTCGGCGCTTTGAGCGATCTCGCGCTGCGCGTGCGAGGGAGCTCGGGGCGCGCGAGCCTGAAGCGGCTCGCCGGCCTGCCGCTTTCGGCCTTCGGCACGTCGATCGCTCACGCCGGCATGGGGCTGACGCTTCTCGGCCTGGCCGCGACGGGTTGGGGCGTCGAAACCATCGTCGCGATGAAGCCTTCGAGCTTCTATGACGTCGGTCCCTATCAGATCGGCATCGAATCTGTTTCGCCGCGCCAGGGGCCGAATTATTCCGAAGTCTACGCCGTCATGGCGGTGCGCAAGGACGGCGCGACGCTCGCGACGATCGAACCGGCCAAGCGCTTCTATCAGGCGCGGCGCATGGCGCGCTCGGAGGCGGGCATCGTCACGCTGGCGCTCGGACAGGTTTACGCGGCGATCGGCGAGTCGCATGAGGATGGAACGATCGATGCGCGGCTGTACTGGAAGCCGCTCGTGACGCTGATCTGGATCGGCGCGCTGATTATGGCGTTCGGCGGCGCGCTGTCGCTGGCCGACCGGCGTTTGCGCATCGGCGTCGCCCGCCGCGCCGCCGCTCCAGCGCTGGAGCCGGCGGAATGAGCGTCGGAGCCCCCTCCCTGTCCCTCCCCCGCAGTCGCGGGAGAGGGGACCCTAACGATCGGCATTTGCCGGATGGCGAGAAATCGCCGGATCTTGCTCCCTCTCCCGTGAAGCGGGGGAGGGTTGGGGTGGGGGTCTTCATCGCGCTCCTTCTCCTCCCGCTCGCCGCTCACGCCGTCACACCCGGCGAAAGGCTTGCCGATCCGGCGCTCGAAGCGCGGGCGCGGGCGATCACCACCGAGCTGCGCTGCCTCGTCTGCCAGAACCAGTCGATCGACGATTCCGACGCCTCGCTCGCCAAGGATTTGCGCGTGCTCGTGCGCGAGAAGCTGAAGGAGGGGATGAGCGACGCGCAGGTGCGCGAATTCGTCCATGCCCGCTATGGCGATTTCGTGCTGCTGCGCCCGCCGGTGAAGCCAGGCACGCTGCTGCTCTGGGCCGCGCCGTTGATCGCGCTGCTCGCGGGCGCCGCCGCCATCTGGATGGCGGCGCGGCGACGGCGCGGCGTCGTGACGGCGCGGCCGGCGGAACTGACGGCCGAGGAGCAGGCGCGGCTCGAAGCGCTCGGCGTCGGGCGGCGGTCGGACGAGAGCTGACGAGCGTCTCGTTCGGGGTCCAAGTCGCCTGCATAGGTTGATCCGTGCGGTCTTCTATCCGGCCCGCTCGTGTTGTGTTATCTTATCAAACTAATTGAAGAATTTGTCCTCTTAAGGCGTAGCTCAAGCAATGAATCTGCGCCCACCGGCTAGCGGCCGCAGGTATAAAGCTTTTTTACAAGTCATTTGGGGAGAAGCATTTGTCCCAGAGATTGAACGAAGACTTGTTGCAGCCTGCTAGGGGTCCGACTGACATTTTTGGCGTCGCCTATCTGCAGCTGTGCCAAATTTCCTATGCCTTGCCGTCGGCCATTCCCGGGCTCGTCAACACCAAAATGCCTCCTCTTAGCGCCGGGGGCCGATGGGCGTGCGTCTGGGGACCGGTCGAAAGCGACGATCTTGCTAATCTCGTCTTCGTGGCCGCCTATTATGACGGCCCCAATCTTCCGCCGACTTTCGCCGCCGTCGTCACGCGTGGCGCCGACGCGGACGTCGATGACGTCTGGGGCGTCCTGCAGCAGGCTTTTGAGGATTTTTACGTTATTTTCCAGAGATCGCCGCCATGGTTGCCCTTTGGAAGCCCGGCGCTTGTGGCTGACGGAACGCTTTTCGCGTTGGAGACCATCCAGGGCTTTTCATCCGGCGGCGTCTCGCTTCTAGATTTCGTCGCGAACTTCCTTCAGGCGCCGGAAAACCAAAACCCGCTTCTCGTGTGCACGGGCCACAGCCTCGGCGGATGCGTGACCTCGGTGCTGGCGCCCTGGCTACAGTCCTCGCTTGCCCTCGTCGGCGTTTCGAACCCTATCGTGCCGGCGACATTCGCGGCTCCGGCGGCCGGCAACGCCGCCTTCGCGGACTATTACACGTCCACATTCAGTTATTGCCCGCGCTACTACAACACGCTGGATATCGCTCCCCTGACCTGGGGAAATCTCGACGCGTTCTCCACGCTCTATGATGGCTGCAACATCCCGATTCCGGACGCCGCCTGTCTGCTCCTCGTCGCCTGGGCGGACGCCATGTGGGTGGAGGGGGCGAACTATTCCCAGCAACAATCCAACGATGCGCCGCTGCCAGGAGCCTGCTTCGAACTCTATCCGGCGGACTGGTACACGCAGGCCTTCATGCAGCACCACACCGGCACGTATATGCGCCTTCTCGGCGGCGCCTCGATCGACATCGGACCAAGCATGTTGGCTCGGGGGCGCCGGCAGCGGCGGATCTCGCGCTTCCGGCTGCAGTCGCAAATCAGAAGTTCCGAAAATTTGCTGCTGAAGCTGACCAAGCGCTGAGGCTTGGTCGCAGGCGGGGGCGCCGGCGCGCGCCCTTGGCCCTATCCAATTCCTTCGCGCTCCAATATAGGGGGCCGGAGCAATCCCGAGCCGCAAACGCGGCGTCACCTGAAGAGCGGATCATGGCCCAGCATTACACGCCCCATTTCCACAATCAGCCCGGCGTCGCGCAGATCAGGATTGGCGCGAAGGAATTCATGTGCATCGGGGCGCTCCCGCCCTTCGACCATCCTCATGTCTATCTCGACATGGGCGCGTCGAACGAGGCCGTCTGCCCCTATTGCTCGACGCATTACGTCTACGACGCGACGCTGCGCGGCGGCGCCGACCCGGCCGAATGCGTCTATCGCATCTCTGAAGACACCGCCGCCTGACAATACGCGGGTGAACGCGCCGATCGTCATCGCCGGCGCAGGCATTGGCGGCCTCGCCGCAGCCCTGTCGCTGGCGCGCGCCGGCAAGCGCACGCTGGTCCTGGAGCGCGCTGCTCGGATCGACGAGGTCGGCGCGGGACTACAGATCGCCCCGAACGCCGGGCGCATCCTCGCCAAACTTGGGCTCGAGCCGGCGCTCGCCGCCGTCGCTCTGGAGCCCGAGGCCATCAACATCCGTCGCGGGCGGGACGGCGCCGTTCTGGCGCGCCTTGATCTTTACGCCGCAAGGACCCGCTGGGGCGCGCCGTTCCGGCTTTTCCACCGCGCCGATTTGCAGGGCGCGTTGCTGCAGGCGGCGCTGGACAATCCGCAGACGCATGTCCGCGCCGGCGCCCGCGTCGGCGATTTTGAGGCGACCGCCCGAGGCGTTCGCATGCGCGTGCACACCCAGGACGGCGTCGAGGAAATCGAGGCGGCGGGCCTGATCGGCGCCGACGGCGTGCGTTCGAGCGTGCGTGGCCATCTCGTCCCGTCCGAGCGCGACGCGCCCGCCTATTCCGGCTGCGTCGCCTGGCGCGCGACGCTGCCCGCCGAGAGCGTTCCGGCGGCGTTGCGCGTGCGCGAATCCAATCTCTGGCTGCTGCCGGGCGCTCATGTCGTGCACTATCCGCTGCGCGACGCGTCAATGATCAACGTCGTCGTCATCATTGAAGAGCCGCCGGAGGACGAGGACGCCGCGTCAAGCCTGTCGCTTAAAGGCGCGGCGCTCGCGCGCCGACTCGCGCCGCGTAAAATCGCGGCGGAACTGCGCGACTTGATCGAAGCGGGCGACTCCTGGCGGCATTGGCCGCTTTTCACGCGGCCGGCCCTGGAACACTGGACGCAGGGACCGGTGACGCTCCTCGGCGACGCCGCGCATCCGATGGTCCCCTTTCTGGCGCAGGGCGCGGCGCAGGCGATCGAGGACGCCGACGCCTTGGGGGACGCCTTCATGCGATTGGGCGCGACGGTCGAGGCCGCCTTCGCCGCCTATGAGGCCGCAAGGCTTCCCCGCGCCGATCGGGTCGTGGGCGCGTCTCGTCGCCAGGGCGGCTATTTCCATATGCGCGGACTGCCGGCCGCGGCGCGCAATCTTGCGATCCGCGCGCTCGGCGGAGGCGGCATGCTGGCGCGCAACGCCTGGCTTTACCGATAGACGCCCTCCTGGAGCTCGGCGTAAAGCTCTGTGACGAATTTGCGCTTCCACGAAGGCGCGCCGTCACACTCGCTAAAAGAATTTTCGCGCCGAGCGGGCGCGTTAACCGCCAGAACGGTCGCATATTAACCGGCGTTCCTCGAAGCTTAAGTGTGGGTGGCCGGAAGGGCCGAAAACGAGACGCCGGGCAGGAAGAAACTTGATGCAGTTCAGTGTGATAGGAGATCGCATCAAATTTTATGCATTCCCATAAGACGAAATTATACTTACCGACGACGCAGCAAAATCTAAACGCGTTCGCGTAAAATGCGGATGAAATACTTTCATCGACAGCAAAACAACAAAACTAACCTCGCCTCATGTCACGGAGGCGGGTTATGTTGGGCATCGTTAGCAAGGCGGTTGTGGCTCTCGGGATGGCGGGCGCGGCGCTTATCGCCGTCAATGCGAAAAGTTTCGCCGGACCCGAAACCGCGAGTTTCGCCTCGCTTGGCCCGGAAACGAGCGTGCCTTACGGCTGGGTGGACTTCTGCCAGCGCTACCGGGGCGAATGCCAGAACGAGGAAACCGCGCCGCAGGAGGTCGAACTCACCGCCGCCGTTTACCGCAAGATCGCGCGCATCAACGCCTGGGTGAATGAGAACATTGACCCGATCGCGGACGCCGATCATTGGGGCGCGGTCGACCAGTGGGATTATCCCAGCGACGGGAAGGGCGACTGCGAGGATTTCGCGCTTCTAAAGCGCCGCATGCTGATCGAGGAAGGCTTTCCGCGGCAGGCGCTGCTGCTCACGGTGGTGAAGGAGAAGAACGGCGACGGCCATTCTGTCCTGACGGTCAAGACCAACCGCGGCGAATTCGTGCTCGACAATCTGTCCAACGAGATGCGGCCCTGGACGCGCGCTCCCTATCGCTTCGTCAAGCGCCAGTCGCAGCAAAATCAGAACGCCTGGGTGGCGATTAGCCCGGCGACGAGCGCCCCGCTGTATGTGTCGCGGTAAGGGAGCTCAGCCGATCAGCGTCAGCCCGCTCGCGTAGCGTTGACCGTTCTCCACATAATGTTTCGCCGAGTCGAGATGGCGCTCGCGCGCCGCTTCGTCGAGCGTGCGGATCGCCTTGGCGGGCGAGCCGACGATCAGCGAATAGTCGGGAAATTCCTTGCCTTCGGTCACCAGCGCATTGGCGCCGACGAGGCAGTTCGCGCCGATCTTCGCCCCATTGAGGATTGTCGCCCCCATGCCGATCAACGTCGCTTCGCCGATGATGCAGCTATGCAGAATGACGCCATGGCCGATCGTGCAGTCCGGCCCGATGACGAGCGGGAAGCCCATGTCGGTGTGGAGAATGCTGTTTTCCTGAATATTGGTGCGGGCGCCGACCGTGATCCACTCATTGTCGCCCCGCAGCACGCAGCCGAACCACACATTGGCGTCCTCCTCCAGCGCGACGCGGCCGATGATGTGCGCGCCCGGAGCCACGAAGAACCGGCCGGGAGCCGGAAGGCGCGGCGCGATTCCGTCGATCGTGTAAACCGGCATGGGCGAAGCCTCCTAAAAAAGAGGCGCGACATTGGCATTTTCCCCCTTTCGCATGCAATGGCGTAGCGCCGAAGCCGCCGCGATCTCATTCGGAAGTCACGGAAATTTGGACTATAAGCGGACAGCGGGGTTTGATATTGCCCGCTGGCGCGACGCCGGTGGGGATCTATCGCGCGAGAGCCGCTATCGGAGGACGCCCACTGAGCGCCATCATGTTGCGGGATAGGGTTCGGCTGGCGAGCGTTTCCGCGGCGCGGGCGGCGGGCGCCTTCGCGCGAGGCGCCGCCGCGCCCTATCACCTCATGAAGTCAATGGCGATCGCGCCGCCGGAGCGGCTGCGTATCGCGCCTCCCGACATCAGAACCACCGATTCGACGGTCGCCGACCAGATCTACGCCGGCTATTTCTCCTTCGAGGGGAAAACCGTGCAGGCGCGGGGCGTATCGCCTTTTCTGGTCGCCGCGCCTTCCGATTGCTGGCGGCGCTCCCTTGCAGGCTTCTCCTGGCTGCGGCATTTGCAGGCCTCGGACAAGAGGGTGGCGCTGGCCACGGCGCAGGAGCTTGTCGCGGATTTTCTTTCGCTTCCGAAAATTCCGGCCGACGATCCGGCGATGGAGCCTGCCGTCGTCGCGCGGCGCCTCCTCTCGTTTCTGTCGCAATCGCCGACCCTGCTCGATGGCGCCGACGCCGATTTTTATGACGCCTTCATGCTGGCGCTCGCGCGCAACGCGCGGCTGCTCTGGCGGGCGCTGGCCGGCGACGGCGCACGCGGCGCCGATCGCGCCTTCTGCGCCATTGCGCTTGCCGAATTCGCCGTTTGCGCGGACACCGGCCGCAAAATCGCCCCGCATGTGTCGCGCGCGCTCAGCGCGGAGCTCGACCGCCAAATCCTCATCGACGGCGGCCATGTCAGCCGCAATCCGCAGGTCGCGGTCGACCTGCTGCTCGATTTGTTGCCGCTGCGGCAGGTGATTGCGGCGCGCGGCCTGCAAACGCCGTCCGCCGTCCTGCGCGCCATCGACCGGATGATGCCGATGCTGCGGATGCTGCAGCATGGCGACGGCTCGCTGGCGCTGTTCAACGGCATGGGCGCGACGGCGCTGGACCGGCTGGCGAGCGCGCTCGCCCATGAGGACACGCGCGGCGCGCCGCCCGTCAACGCGCCATACGCCGGCTATCAGCGCATGGAGGCTGGCGACGCGCTCGTCCTCGTCGACGCCGGCGGGCCGCCGCCTTTCGAATTTTCTCTATCGGCCCACGCCGGCTGCCTGTCTTTCGAATATTCGCTGGGAATCGAGCGGGTCGTCGTCAATTGCGGCGCTCCCTCGGCGCCGCATCTCGACGCTCGTGAACTGGCGCGCGCCACCGCCGCGCATTCGACGCTCGTCGTCGGCGATCGCTCCAGCGCCCGCATCGCGCCACAGAGCGCGCCGCGCCGGCGCGCCGGGCGCGTTCTCGGCGGCCCGCGCAACACGGCGGTCGAGCGCCGCCGTCTCGACGGCGAGACGACGCTCATTTTGTCGCATGACGGCTATGTGCGCGATTTCAGCCTTGTCCATCAGCGCGAACTGACTCTTCCGGCCGATGGCGCCGCGCTCCTGGGCATCGATCGGCTCATCGGCGCGGAGCGCGGCGGAAGACATGCCCAAGCGAGCGATTTCGCCCTGCGCTTTCACATTCATCCACGCGTGCGCATCGCGCCGAACGCCGACGGCGCAATCGAACTCACGCTCGCCGATGGCGAAATCCTCATCTTTGAAGCGCAAGACCTGACGCCCGAAATCGAAGATAGTATTTTCTTCGCCGCGCCCGGCGGCGCGCGCAAATGCGCGCAAATCATTGTGCGAGGGGCGGCAGCTGCAGGGGCCGAGATTGCTTGGAGCTTCCGGCGGCGCGCAGGCGCGCAGGTTCCTCCCGGTGGCAAGGTGTGATAAGCGCGGCGCGAGTTAGGAGTATGCGATGCCCGTCGATTTGCGCCACGTGTCGCGCGCGCTGATTTCCGTTTCCGACAAAACAGGCCTTGTCGAGTTCGCGCGCGTTCTGGCGACGCATGGCGTGGAGCTTGTCTCCACCGGCGGCACGCGCAAGGCGCTCGCCGAGGCGGGTCTTGCGGTTCGCGATGTGGCCGATCTCACGCAGTTTCCGGAGATGATGGACGGAAGGCTGAAGACTCTGCACCCCAAGGTGCATGGCGGCCTTCTGGCGATCCGCGAGAATCCCGAACATGAAGCGGCGATGCTCGCGCATGACATCCGGCCGATCGACCTGCTCGTCGTCAATCTCTACCCTTTCGAGGCGGCGCTTGCGAAAGGCGCGCCGTTCGAAGAATGCGTCGAAAACATTGATATCGGCGGGCCGGCGATGATCCGCGCCGCGTCGAAAAATCACGACGACGTCGCGGTCGTCGTCGATCCCGATGATTACGCCGCGCTCATCGAGGAACTCGCGGCGACGAATGGCGCAACGCGGCTCGCGACGCGTCGACGGCTCGCGCAGAAGGCGTTTGCGCGCACCGCCGCCTATGACGCTGCGATCTCCAACTGGCTCGCGCAGCAGATCGGCGAAGCCTCGCCGCCGCTGCGCGCCTTCGGCGGACGACTCGCCGAGCCGATGCGCTATGGCGAAAACCCGCATCAATCCGCAGGCTTCTATCTCACCGGCGAGAAGCGGCCGGGCGTCGCAACAGCGCGCCAGATTCAGGGCAAACAGCTCTCGTACAACAACGTCAATGATACCGATGCGGCCTTCGAATGCGTCGCGGAATTCGATCCGGCGCGGACCGCGGCCGTCGTCATCGTCAAACACGCTAATCCTTGCGGCGTCGCCGAAGGCGCGACTCTTGTCGAAGCCTACGCCAAGGCGTTGCGTTGCGATCCGGTGTCCGCCTTCGGAGGCATCGTCGCGCTCAATCGCAAGCTCGACGCCGACGCGGCGCGTGAGATCGTCAAGATTTTCACCGAGGTGATCATCGCGCCCGACGCCGACGAAGAATCGATCGCCATCATCGGCTCCAAGAAGAACCTGCGTCTGCTGTTGACCGGTGGCGTTCCAGATGCGCGCGCGGCCGGCATGACCTATCGCTCGGTTTCGGGCGGCTTTCTTGCGCAATCGCGCGATCGCGCCGTCGTCGACGAGATGAATCTGCAGGTCGTGACGAAGCGCCAGCCGACGGCCGAGGAGCTCGCGGATCTCAAATTCGCTTTCCGCGTCGTGAAGCACGTCAAGTCGAACGCTATCGTCTACGCGAAGGGCGCCGCCACGGTGGGAATCGGCGCCGGGCAAATGTCGCGCGTCGACTCATCGCGCACCGCCGCGCATAAGGCGCAGGAGGCCGCGCGCGCGGCGGGGTTAACGACAAGTCTCGCGAAAGGCGCCGTCGTCGCTTCCGACGCTTTCTTTCCCTTTGCGGACGGACTGTTGGCGGCGGCGGAGGCGGGCGTGACGGCCGTCATCCAGCCCGGCGGCTCCATGAATGATAAGGACGTGATCGCCGCGGCGGACGCACAGGGTCTCGCCATGGTATTCACTGGCGTGCGCCACTTCCGACACTAGCAATGCGTCGGGCGATCCGGCTAGAGTGGCCGCTTGACGCGAAACGGAGTTCAAAAAATGCGTAAGTCTTTGAAACTGGCGTTGGGCCTCGCGTTGGTTGGCGCGCTTGCTTCGAGCGACGCTCTCGCGAAATCGAAACAACGCGCGCCTGTCGCGACAGGACAGGTCACCGCGACGCAGGGCGATGATTTTTCGATTCCGCTGCCGCATAATCTGACGACGGGCAAGGACTGGCTCGACGACGGCGCGGCGCCGGACGCGGCGAAGGGAAATCTGCAGCCCAATCGTTACGCCAACGACAATTACTTCCTGGAGCAGCAGGATTTCTCGCTGCAAGATCCCCAGCGCTACAATGAAATCGGTCAGTATTTCGATTACGGCTGGTGAGCGGCGCCTCACAATGAAAAGGCCGGCGTGGGCCGGCCCCTTCCTGACGATGGGATCTTGGCCGCATTAGCACGTCGGCACGGCGCGGTAGCCGATGACATAACCATAGCGGCTATAAATCGGCTCGCGAACGTAACCGCAATCCGGCTCGCTCGCGGCGGCCGCCGCCACTGCGCCTAACGCGAGCGCGCCGCCCACGGCGAAAGGCGCCCAGCCATAGCCGTGATGGTGCCATTTGGACCACGCCAATGCCGGCGTGGCGCTCGCGACCGTCCCCAACATGACGCTGGCGGCGAGACTCGTAGAGACGATCTTTTTCAACGTAGACATGGGGTTCTCCTCGGCGTTCTCACTCGTCATTTGGCGAGTAGCCGCACTCTAGCGAGAGCCTGCCCCGACGTTCGTGCGTCGGCGCACAGGACGCATGCGCACGTCATTTCGGCGGGCGCGTCTACGCCTCGCTTTGCGAGAGGAGTTTTTGCTGATGATCGGTCGTCAGCGCGTCGAAGATCTCGTCGAACTCGCCTTCCATCACGCGGTCGAGCTTGTAGAGCGTGAGATTGATGCGGTGATCGGTGACGCGTCCCTGCGGAAAATTATAGGTGCGGATTCGCTCGGAGCGATCGCCTGAGCCGACCTGCTGCTTGCGATCCTCCGAACGTTCATTGTCGAGGCGCTGTCGTTCGGCGTCATAGAGACGCGAGCGAAGAACGTTCATCGCCTTGGCTCTGTTGCGATGTTGAGAGCGCTCCTCCTGCATCATCACCACGATGCCCGATGGAATATGGGTGATGCGGATGGCCGACTCGGTCTTGTTGACGTGCTGGCCCCCGGCGCCTTGCGCGCGCATCGTATCGATCTGCAAATCCTTCTCGTCGATGTCGACGTCGACGTCCTCGGCCTGCGGCAGCACGGCGACTGTCGCGGCCGACGTGTGGATGCGACCCTGCGTCTCGGTTGCCGGCACGCGCTGGACGCGATGCACGCCGGACTCGAATTTCAGCCGGCCATAGACGCTGCGACCGATGATCTCGGCGACGATTTCCTTGAATCCGCCAAGCGGGCCGGGGCTTTCGGACACGATCTCCATGCGCCAGCCCTTGAGCGCCGCATATCTCTGATAGGCGTGGAAGAGATCGCCGGCGAACAGCGCCGCTTCGTCGCCGCCCGTGCCGGCCCGCACTTCGAGAATGACGCCTTTCTCGTCTGCTTCATCCTTCGGCAGAAGCGCCAGTTTCAGCGCGCTTTCCGCCGCAGCAAGTCGTTCGTGCGCGGCCTCCGTCTCGCTTTCGGCCAGCCCGCGCATTTCGGCGTCGAGCGAGGCGTCAGCGAGCATGGCGGAAAGATCGTCGGATTCCTTTTGCGCCGCGCGATAGGCGCGAATCCTGTCGACGACCGCGTCGAGCGTCGCGCGTTCGCGCGAGAGCGCGACGAACGCCTGCCCGTCGGCGCCGGCCGCGAGCTTGTCGCCGATCTCGTCGTAGCGCCGCAGAATGAGGTCGAGCTTGTCTTGAGCGAACATGGGGAGGTGGCTTCCCGAGCAAAGGTGAGGGCGACGGCGTGAAGAAAGGGCGCTCGCTACAAGGGCACGCCGCGCGCGATCGCGTAATCGCGCAATTGCTCGCGCACCGAAGCGCTGCCGTCGTCGGACGCGAGCAGCGAGGCGAGATACATCTGCGTCTCTTCGAGATTGAGACTGAGGATCATCGACTTGACCGGACCGATGGCGGAGGCCGCCATCGACAGCGAGCGGTAACCGATGCCGAGCAGCGCCAGCGCCTCGAGCGGGCGGCCGCCCATCTCGCCGCAGAGCGTCACCGGCGCGTTGTGCCGCGCGCCGGCCGTGACGATGCGCTCGAGTGCGCGCAGGACCGGCCGCGAGAGATTGTCGTAGCGCTTCGAGACGCGCGTGTTGTCGCGGTCTGCCGCATACATGTATTGCACCAGATCGTTCGATCCGACCGACAGAAAATCCGCGCGCTCGGCGATAAGATCGATTTCCCACAAGAGCGACGGCACTTCCACCATCGCGCCGAGCTCCAGGCGCGTCGGCGGCGGATAGCGATGATGCGTGATGTGCTCGAGTTCCCGCAGCGCAATCGCCTTCGCCGCGTCAAATTCGGCGACATTGGCGATCATCGGAAACATGATGCGCAGATCGCGATGGGCGCCCGCCTTCAGCATCGCGCGCAGCTGCATGCGCAAAAGCCCCGGCCTGTCGAGGCCGATGCGGATGGCGCGCCAACCGAGCGCCGGGTTCTCCTCTTCGATCTTCGCCATATAGGGAAGGATCTTGTCGGAGCCGATGTCGAGCGTGCGAAACGTGATCGGCTTATCCGGCGCGGCGTCGAGCACCGCTTTGTAGAAGCGATATTGCTCGTCCATGCGCGGAAAGCGCGGCGCGAGCATGAATTGCAACTCTGTGCGGAATAGTCCGATCGAATTCGCGCCGGTCTCATGCAGATGCGGCATGTCGATCGCCAGGCCGGCGTTCATCTGCAGCCCGATTTCGACGCCGTCCTTGGTGACCGCCGGCACATCGCGCAGCTTGGCGTATTGCTCCTGACGCCGCGCCCGCAGCCGCGCTTTTTCGGCATAAGCGCTCTGCACGTCGGGCTGCGGCCGAACATGCACTTCGCCGGTCGTGCCGTCGACGATGATCGGATCGCCGGTTTCGACGATGTCGATCAGGCCGGCGACGAGCCCTACGGTGGCGATGCCAAGCGCGCGCGCGACAATGGCGACGTGGCTCGTCGGCCCGCCTTCCTCCAGCACCAAACCGCGCAGCCGCTTGCGGTCATAGTCGAGAAGCGCCGCCGGCCCCATGGTGCGCGCTACGATGATGGCGTTTTCCGGCACGCTGTCGCGATCGGCGACGTAGCTCTGACCCGTCAGCTGATGCAGCAGGCGGTTGGCGATATCGTCGAGATCGTGCAGGCGGTCGCGCAGATAGGGATCGGTCTGACGCTGCATGCGCGCGCGCGCGTCGTTCTGGACGCGCTCGACCGCGGCCTCCGCCGTCAGCCCGGTCATCACCGCTTCGCGCAGGCGGCGCACCCAGCCGCGGTCGTAAGCGACCATCCGCACGGTTTCGAGCACCTCGCGCGGCTCGCCGGCGGCGATACGGTCGCTATGTGCGACGAGCTCGTCGATCGACTGGCGCATCGCGTCGATCGCATGTTCGAGCCTCGCGAGTTCAGAGGGCATGTCCTCGGCGACGAGCTGCTTGATGACGACGCGCGGTTCGTGCAGCAGCACATGGCCGAGGCCGACGCCTTCCGCCATCGGCGCGCCTCTCAGCGACGCCGGGCGATAAAGCGCGAGATCGCGCGGATCTTCGATCGCCTGCAATTCGCCCGAGGCGATGAGCTCGGCGAGCAGCATCGCCGTCGTCTGCAGCGCCTCGATCTCTTCTTCCGAATAAACGCGGCGCACCTTGTTCTGCACGACGAGCACGCCGAGCGTGTTGCCGCCGCGCAGGATCGGCACGCCGAGGAAGGAGTGATAGGCGTCTTCGCCCGTCTCCGGCTTGTAGGAGAAGGAGGGATGCTCCTGCGCCTCCGAAAGGGCGAGAGGCTCGGCGCTTTTGGCGATCAGGCCGACAAGTCCTTCGCCCGCGTGCATCGTGGTGAGATGCACGGCCTCGCGGTTAAGGCCCTCCGTGGCGTAAAGCTCCAAGCGCTGGTCGGCGCGCAGCACATAAACGGAACAAACCTCGGCGACCATATTCGCGGCGATCTGCACGACGATCTTGTCGAGCCGCGCCTGTGCGCTCACCGGTTCCGCGCTGATTTCGCGGAGTCGGCGCAGCAGAAGGCGAGGGCCGCCGAGAGCGCTTCGCATCCAATCCGTTCCCGTTTTCCCAGAATTTCGCGGGTGGGCACACCGCAAAAAAACCGCCATGCGCCTGCAGATTGCGACGGTGGCCTTCAAGCAGCGTATATTGGCGCCGTCCGCGCTCCGCAAGCGCGGCCAAGAAGCGCAGCGACGCAAGGAACATACCGTTATTGCAAAGCTTGGCGAATCGGCTTGCCGGCAAGGCTCGAAGCCTCTACCACTTTCCGATCAGAGTCTGGCGAAGACAGCCCGCCCACGCGCTTCGCGCCCGGCATCGGCCGCGCCAGACGCGTTCTCCGAGCCTGCGGCATCGAGAAGAGAATTCGTGCGTCTGAAAAAATACCTAATTGCGCTCTTTCTGTTCATCCTCTCGGCTCAGGCCGTCGCCATGGAGTCGGTGCGGGTGCCGCAGGGCGCGCGGGCGATCGATCTCACCAATGTCATCGAGAAACATTCCTCGCAGGGCGACCGGCTGCAGGTCTCGACCGCGCCTGGCTCGGACGGCATCGTCCGCCGTATCGAAGTCGGCGCCAAGGAGGCCGGCAGCCAGCCCAACTGGATCGTTTTCGCGCTCACCAACGACACGGATGAGCAGATCGAGCGCCTGATCGTCGCTCCGCATTACCGCCTACAGGGCTCGGGCGTCATCTGGCCCGATCTCGGCTCGACGCGCATTTCGGCGATCACGGCCAGCCAGGGCTTTCCGCCCGAGGCCGAAGACGCCTCGGACGCCGACGTTTTCCGGCTGACGCTCGACCCCGGAACGACGGTCACCTATGTCGCGGAGCTGCGCACGCCGAATCTGCCGCAGCTCTATTTGTGGGAGCCAGCCGCCTATAAGGACAAGGTGACGAGCCTGACGCTCTACAAGGGCATCGTCATCGGCATCGCCGGCCTGCTCGCGCTGTTTCTGACCATCGTCTTCGTGGTGAAAGGCGCGGTCATCTTCCCGGCGGCGGCGGCGCTCGCCTGGGCGGTGCTGGCCTATGTGTGCATCGATTTCGGTTTTTGGGACAAGATTTTCGGCTTTGACGCCAACGCCAACCGCATCTGGCGCGCCGGCGCCGAAACGGTTCTCTCGGCGACGCTCGTCGTCTTCCTTTTCGCCTATCTGAACCTCAACCGCTGGCATGTGCGCGCCTGGCACGTCGCCGCCCTGTGGCTGCTGATTCTGTTGGACCTCGTCGGCCTCGCGGTGTTCGACGCGCCTGTCGCCGCTGGCGTTGCGCGCATCTCGCTGGCGACGGCCGCCGTCGTCGGCTTCGTGCTGATTCTCTATCTCGCGTCGCACGGCTTCGATCGGGCCATCATGCTGATCCCGACCTGGTTCCTGCTGGCCGTGTGGGTGGCGACGGCGGGATTTGCGGTCGCCGGCTGGATCACCAACGATCTCGTCTCTCCGGCGCTCGTCGGGGGCCTGGTGCTCATCGTGATGCTGATCGGATTCACGGTGATGCAAAACGCCTTCGCCGCCGGCGGGCTGTCGCACGGGGCCATCAGCGACGTCGAGCGCAAGGCCCTCGCGCTCACCGGCGCGAATGAGATCGTGTTCGACTGGGACGTTCCGTCGGACCACATCTATGTCAGCCCGGAGGCGGAAGCGGCGCTCGGACTCGACCGCGGCGGGCTCGAGGGCGCCGCCTCCTCCTGGCTCGATCTGCTGCATCCCTTCGAGCAGGACCGCTATCGCGCCTGTCTCGACGCCATTCTCGAGCAGCGGCGCGGCCGCATCAATCAGGACTTCCGCCTGCGCGCGGCGGACGGCCATTACCTCTGCTACCGGCTGCGGGCGCGGCCGGTGGTCGGCCCGGACGGCGAGGTGATCCGCGTCGTCGGCACGCTCAATGACGTGACCGACGAGCGCAACGCCCAGGAACGGCTGCTGCACGACGCCGTGCATGACAATCTGACGGGCCTGCCGAACCGCGAATTGTTCTTCGATCGGCTGGAGGCCGCGCTGATTCTCGCGCGCATGGAAAAGGACGTGCGCCCGACGATCCTCGTCATCGACATCGACCGCTTCAAGCAGATCAACGAGCAGGTCGGCATGGCCATGGGCGACAGCATTCTGCTCACCGTGGCGCATCGCCTGACGCGGCTGTTGCAGCCGCAAGACACGCTGGCGCGACTTTCCGGCGATACATTCGCGATCATCCTCGTTTCAGAGTCGCACGCCGACCACGTCATCTCCATCGCCGATTCGGTGCGCCGCGCGCTGTCTATTCCGGTGCGCTTCACCGATCAGGAGATCGCGCTGTTCGCCTCGATCGGCATCGCGCTCTACGATCAGCAGACGCATCCCGGCGCCGGCGACATGCTGGAAGACGCCCAGATCGCGATGCGCCACGCCAAGCGCTCAGGCGGCAACCGCATTGAAGTGTTCCGCCCGGCCATGCGCGCGCAGCGATCCGACCGGCTGACGCTCGAGGCCGATCTGCGGCGGGCGTTGGAGCGCAGCGAGATCAAGGTTTTCTTCCAGCCGATCGTCAGGCTCGAGGATCGCACCATTGCCGGTTTCGAGGCCTTGCTGCGGTGGGACCATCTGCGCCTGGGTCGGCTCGAGCCTTCCGAATTCCTTCCCATCGCCGAGCAGACGGGGCTGATCGTCGATCTCGGACTTCTGGCGCTGGAGCGCACGGCGCGCGAACTCGCGGCCTGGCAACGCGCGCTTGCGGTCGATCCGCCGATTTTCGCCTCCGTCAACGTCTCGTCGCGCCAGCTCTTGCGCCACGACCTCCTGCGCGACGTCAAAAGCGTGTTGATGCGCAATGACATCGCCAAAGGCAGCCTCAAACTCGAACTGACCGAGAGTCTGGTGATGGAGAATCCCGAATATGCCGCGCAGATGCTGGCGCGCATCAAGGAACTCGGCGCGGGGCTGTCGCTCGACGATTTCGGCGCCGGCTATTCTTCGCTCGCCTATTTGCAGCGCTTCCCCTTCGACACGATCAAGATCGATCGTTCCTTCATCAAGCAGTCCGGCAAGGGCGCGCGCCCTATCATTCTGCGCTCGATCATCGCGCTGGCGCAGGATCTCGGCATGGACGTCGTCGCCGAGGGCGCGGAGACCGAGCAGGACGCGATCGAGCTATATCAGCTCGGCTGCGGCTTCGCGCAGGGCTACGCCTTTGGGCGCCCGATCAGCGCGCGGGACGCGCGCCGCCTCGTCGGAGCCGCGCCGGAAGCGGCGTAGTTCCCACTCCCCATGGCCCGGCGAAACCGCTAGCTTCGGCAAGTTCGAACGTTTTGGGATGTTCCTTCGAGTGTACGAATTTCGGTCAATCTGTTCGGAGGGCCTGTCATTCCCGGCAGGCCGAAGGCCTGACCGGGAATCCAGAACCGACCCACGAACGCGGGGTTTGCTCTGGATTCCCGATCACGCGAGACGCGCGTCGGGAATGACAAGCGAGCGGTTCAGCCGGAAGTTGTATGTCGCGTCGAACCATTTCTCCGCATGACCAAGAAACCTTCTCGCGCCTACCCTGCTTCTGTCGAGGAACTGACGCCCATCGAAGCGCGCGCCGAACATGCACGGCTGCAGGAAGAGATCGCCGCGCATGATCGCCGCTATTACCAGGAAGACGCGCCGACGATTTCGGACGCCGACTATGACGCGCTGCGCCGTCGCTACGAGGAACTGGAAAGAGTTTTCCCGGAACTCGCGACGGCGGAGTCGCTGACGAAGAAAGTCGGCGCCAAGCCGTCGGAAAAATTCGCCAAAGTGAATCACGCCGTGCCGATGCTCTCGCTCGGCAACGTCTTCTCGGACGAAGAGGTCCTGGAATTCGTCGCGCGCGTGCGCCGCTTTCTCGGCCTGGGTGAAAGCCCGCTGCGCTTCACCTTCGAGCCGAAGATCGACGGGCTGTCCTGTTCGCTGCGCTACGAGAAGGGCCATCTCGTGCAGGCGGCGACGCGCGGCGACGGCTATGAGGGCGAAGACGTCACCGCCAATGTCCGAACGATCGACGAGATTCCGCAACGGCTGCGGGGCAATCATTCGGACGTTTTTGAAGTGCGCGGCGAAGTCTATATGACGCACAAGGACTTCGCTGCGCTCAATGCACGGCAGAAGGAACTAGGTAAGACTCTCTTCGCCAATCCTCGCAACGCCGCCGCAGGCTCTCTGCGGCAGCTCGATCCGAAGATCACTGCATCCCGTCCGCTGCATTTCTTCGCCTATGGGTGGGGCGAGACGAGCGCACTGCCTGCGAATACGCAACTGGGCGTGCTTGAGGCGCTGCGCCGTTACGGGTTGCCGGTCAATCCGCTGACGACGCTCTGCGAGAACGCGGAAGACATGCTGGCGCATTACCGGGCGATCGAAACGCAACGCGCGACGCTCGGCTATGACATCGACGGCGTTGTCTACAAGGTCGATGACATCGCGCTGGAGGAGCGGCTTGGATTTGTCTCGCGCGCGCCGCGCTGGGCCGTCGCGCGCAAGTTCCCCGCCGAACGCGCGACGACAATTTTGCGCGACATCGAAATTCAGGTCGGTCGCACGGGCGCCTTAACGCCGGTCGCGAGGCTCGAGCCGGTGACGGTCGGCGGCGTCGTCGTGCAGAACGCGACACTGCACAACGAAGACGAGATCGCGCGCAAAGATATTCGCATCGGCGATACGGTCGTCGTGCAGCGCGCCGGCGACGTCATTCCGCAGATCGTCGAGGTGGTGGCGGAGAAGCGCCCGAACGGCGCGAAGCCTTATCAATTTCCCCATGTCTGCCCGCGCTGCGGCTCGGCGGCGCTGCGCGAGATCGACGAGAAGACCGGCGAAGCGGATGTCGTGCGTCGTTGCACCGGATCGCTTGTCTGTCCGGCGCAGGCGATCGAGCGCCTAAAGCATTTCGCCTCGCGCAACGCCATGGACATTGAAGGTCTCGGCGACAAGCAGATCGAATTTTTCTACGATGAAGGGCTCATCAAAACCGCTTCCGACATTTTTGCGCTTGCCGAGCGCGAAGCGCAGATGTCGCCGCGACTCGCGGAACGCGAGGGCTATGGCGAGACCTCGGTGCGCAACCTCTTTGCGGCGATCGAGGCGCGCCGAAGCGTTCCAATCAATCGCTTCATCTTCGCGCTTGGCGTGCGCCACGTGGGCGAGACCAATGCGCGCCGGCTCGCCCGCCATTTCGGCGACTTCGAGTCGTTGCGCGAGACCGCGCGCGATGCTGCGACTGGCAGCGAGGCGCGCGCGCGGATCGATTCGATCGACGGCGTCGGGCCTGCTGTCGCCGAAGCGCTGCACGATTTTTTCGCCGAGCCGCATAATGAGCGCGAACTCGACGCGCTTCTCAAACAAATCACGCTGGAGCCGATGCCGGCGGTGGCGTCCACGTCGCCCGTCTCCGGCAAGACGGTGGTGTTCACCGGCGCGCTGGAGCGGCTCACGCGTGATGAAGCGAAGGCGCAGGCCGAGCGTTTCGGCGCGCATGTCGCGGCGTCGGTGTCGAAGAAAACCGATCTCGTGGTCGCTGGTCCCGGCGCTGGCTCGAAGCTCAAAAAGGCGGCGGAGCTCGGTATCGAGGTGATTACCGAAGACGAGTGGTTCAAGCGGACCGGGCAGGGGTAAAATTCAGCACTCGTCGCAGATAGGGCGTTTCCCTCCCCTCGACGGGGAGGGTGGCTTGCGAAGCAAGCCGGGTGGGGTGAATTCTATTACCCCCACCCGATCGCCTTCGGCGATCGACCTCCCCGCAAGGGGGAGGTAGTGCGCGCCCTCACACCGCGCGCGTGCCGGGCGTCTCGTCCTTGCGATAGGCCGTGCCGAACACATAGTCCCACCAGATCGCGTGAACGCCGAAGCCTTTCTCGGCGTCGCGGAAATGATGCAGCATGTGCAGGCGCTTCACCATGCGGGCGAATTCGGACTTCGGCTGCCCGTGATGCGTCCAGTAGTGCACGCAATCATAGATCACATAACCCGTGATGAAGCCGGCGAGCGCTGGCCACGCGAATGTCGCGCCAAAAATCAGGCGGGCGCAGACGAGCGCGATCAGCATGATCGGCGCCGAGAGCAGCGGCGGCATGACGAGCCGCAGCGGGTCGTTGGGATAGATGTGATGCACGCCGTGGATGAGGAATTGGAAGCGCGGTCCAAGCCCGAACGGCAGCGCGAACACGGTGTGAAAGAGATAGCGGTGGCCGAAATATTCGGTCAGCGTCCAGCCCAGATAGCCGACGACAAGACCCAATAAGACGAGCGTCAGACTGTTGAAGGTGAGCGAATAGAACACCAGGCCGAGAATGATCGGGCAATAGACGATCACCGGCGTCAAATGATGCACGCGCGACAGCTTGTCGAGAAGATCGCTCTCGAAGAGGCGGGGCGAAGCGTCGAGCGCTTCCGTTCTTACGTCCTGCGTCATGACTTACTCCGCCGGCGCGACGACAGGCGCTACGCGCTCCGCCGCCTGCGTGACATTTTCCGACCGCGTGCCGAGCGAATAGGTCGGATCGAAGATGAAGGTGACGAGCAGTGCGGTCCAGGAGCGATGGCATCGCAGATCATCATAGAACTCCGGCGCCATCGCCTTCAGCTGAGGCAAACGGTTCCACGGGATCTCGTGAAAGTCGTGGTGTTCGTTGTGATAGCCGATGTTGAGCGCGAGCGTGTTGAGCGGCCCGTAATAGTCGAACGTCCCCTGGTCGGGGCCGAAGGCGAAATGCTCCTGCAGCCAGCGCGCGCTCAGCGGATGCATGCCTCCAACCGAAAACCAGAAGGAAAAGAAAAGATAGAGCAGCGCGTTCGGCCCAAAGGCCCAGAGCACGAAAAGATCGAAGACGGCGATGACGGCGATATTGACGTAGGTCCAGGTTCCCCAGATCGGCACCGTGCCTTTCAGGCGCGACAGGCGCGCAAGCTGAATGACCGGGAAGAAGAAGATCCAAGCGGCCTTGCGCCAGCCGCTGTTGCCGACCCATTCGACCTCCCAGCGACTCGGAATGTCGGCGTCATAGTCATAGGCCGACAGATGCGAATGATGTTTGATGTGGTAGCAGCGAAAGCCCATCGCCGTCGGAAAGGCGTTGGGAAGATCGGCGAGGATCGCCGTCCACTTGTTGGCGAGCGGGCTCTCGAAGACGCAATTGTGAATCGCGTCGTGGATGATTACGAAATTGGCGTGATTGGCGAAGGCTCCGACGCAGATCGCCATCAAGAGCGACAGCCACCAGTAGGAAAGGCCGAGCGAACCCAAGATCGCGGCGATGACGAACTGCCCGACGAAAATCGCCGCCGTGATCTTGAAGGTCACCGGGTCCTTGCCGAAGAGTTCGCGCACTTGCGGATATTTTTCGAGGATCAGCTTGCGCCGCTCGACATGCGAGCGGTCGGCGCCATTGGCGGTGACGGATATGCCATTCATGACGTTGCATCCTGTAGCTGAGTTGCCGTGACGCCGTCACGCATACGCATGGCCTCGTCGCCGCCGCCGACCGTGAGGCGCTTTTCATAGATGCGATGAATCTTGTCGACCTTGCCGCCGAACATTTCGATCGGCCGGCGCATGTCGGCGTTGCTTTCCAACACCCATCCCGCTTCGAGATGCGGAACGCGGATTTTTGCGTGGCGCCGCCGCATCTCTTCGACCAGCGACAGGAAGATCGCGCCGCCGGTCGCGCTTCTTTGCAGCGTCTTTCGCGTGCCAAGCAGCAACAGCCGCGCCGATTTGAACTGATGCGAGCGGAATCGCTTAAACGCGCGCGCCCAGCCGAAGGGGAACAGGCGTCCGTTGAGATCGGCGAGAATCTCATTGAGATTGGGAAGCGCGATCGCAAAGGACTGCGGAACGCCGTCAAGCTCGACGACGATGCCGAAATCCTCCGGCACGAGATATTGCAGCGCGTCGGCGTCGGAGTCGAATTCTTCCTTGGTGAAGGGCACGAAACCCCAATTTCCGCTCCAGCCGTCGTTGAACAGCTCGGTCATCAGCGCGGTTTCGCCCTGCTTCAACGCCTTCATGTTCAACGGCCTGAGTTTCAAGCGATCGCGCCATTCGCGCCGCGTTGAAATGCGCGCGGGCTTGTCGCTCTCGTCGCTCGAAATGTCGAAGCGGTAGGACAGGAGGTCTTGCGCCTTCTCATAGCCCAGCGCCTCGAGATGGCGCGAGAGATAGGGCGGATGCCAGGGCATGAAGAACATCGGCGTCGCGTCGAAGCCATCGACAAGAAGTCCGCACTCCTTGTTGACCGACGGCGAGAACGGTCCGTTGATCCGCTCCGCGCCCTTGGCGCGCAGCCAGTCCTCGGCGGCCTGGGTCAGCGCGCGCACGACCTCGACGTCGTCGATTGCGTCGAGCGCGCCGAATTGCGCATTGGAGGCGCCGACCGGCGTGACGCCGGGCTTATAGATCTGCGCCATGACGCGACCGACCCATTGGCCATCACGGCGGGCGAGAAATTTCTGCTCCTCGACGAGCTTGTAATGCGGGTTGAGCTTATGCGCGAAGACGCTCCAGCGCTCGATGTCGAGCGGCGGCGCGAAGCCTTCGGCGCCGGCATAGAGCAGCCGTGGCAGCCTGCAGAAGGTCGCAAAGCGCAAAGGGCCGTCGACCGGAAGAATCTCGATCCGCGCCATATGCAAGTCCTAGCGGCCGCTGGCCTTAATCGAAAGCGTCAAAGTGACGCGGGAGTCAGCGCTAGCCGCCCGCCATCGCCGCGGCGACGATCTGATGCGCTTCTTCCGTCACCGGCGGCATGTCGCGCAGCATCTGGATGACGCCGCGGATTTCCGCTTCGCTGTGGTTCGCCGAGAAAAAGAAGCGCAGCCGCGGCCCGTCCTTTGGCACGCCGATGCGCACGACCGGCGGCACGTAATAGCCGTTCTCCAGCAGATGCTGGGACGCCCACATCGTCTCGACGTCGCTCGAGAAGAGGATCGGCACGACCCCGCGACCGATCGCCGGCCCGGTCGAGAATCCTGCCTCATGCGCGACCGTCCGGAAGAGCTCGGCGTTGTCCGCGAGTTTGGCGATGCGCCAGGTCTCTTCCTGCATCAGCCGCAGCGCAGTGCGCGCGGCGGCGAGAATGACGGGCGACAGGCCGACGCTGTAGACGAAGCCCGGCAGCGTATAGCGAAACCAGTCGATGACCTGCTTCTTGCCGCAGACATAGCCGCCGCAGGACGCGAGCGTCTTCGACATGGTGCCGACGATGAGGTCGATGCGCGCCGGATCGACGCCCTGATGTTCGGCGAGGCCGCGGCCCGTCGCGCCGAGCACGCCGAGCGAATGCGCCTCGTCGACAAGAAGCCAGACCTTGTATTTGTCCTTGATGGCGAGGAGCCGCGGCAGGTCGGCGGTGTCGCCGTCCATGCTGTAGACGCCCTCGACCACGATCAGGACGTTGCGGTATTCCTCGCGGTGGCGCGCGAGCAGATGGTCGAGATGATCCAAATCGTTGTGGCGGAATTTGACGACCTGCGCCGGCGCGCCGTCGGCGCCCGCGACGATGCTGTTATGCGCGAGTTCGTCGATGAAGATCGCGTCGCGCTTGCCGCTCATCAGCCAGGCGATCGTCGTGACATTGGAGAGATAGCCGGAGACGAGCGTCAGCGCGCTTTCCATGCCAAGGAATTCGGCGATCTCCGCCTCGAACGGCTTGTGCGTGGTGCGTTCGCCGCCGACAAGTCGCGAGGCCAGCGCGCCGATGCCGAGGCCGTCGATCTCGCGCTTTGCTTCCTCGCGGATCCGCGGGTGATTCGCGAGCCCGAGATAATCGTAATTGGCGAAGCTGACGAAGTGCTTGCCCTGCGCCTCGAATTCGGCTCGCAGCCTGTCGATCTGGGCGAAGAACGGATCGCTGAACTCCAGCAAGGCGTTGCCAGCAAAACGGAATCGTCTTGCCGCGTAATCCTCTAAGCTCTTATGCTTCGTCACTTACTGGGCAATCCCTGGATACGGGCGCGCCGCGCGCGATTAGCGAGAACTTGGGCCGCTGAGCGCCCAAGAAAGGGTCTGCGCTGCTTAGCATTCCCGTCCCGTCTGCGCCAGCGGGGCGGCCGGGGGCAGGGCGGGGCGCTTGAGGTGCGCGCGGACCGGGCCGTCAAGAACGGCTTGTCCGCTGTCTGGCGGAGTCGATCGCAAAGCTCTATGCGGAGCGCATGTCGATCGATGTCCCAGGGCCCGTTGAGCCGCCCGTTCCGCCGCCCGTCGATGGCGCTTTACGTCTTTGCGTCGATAATCTCGGCGTTTTGCGCGGGGGCCGGCGCGTGCTCGATCACCTGAGCTTTTCGCTTTCCGCCGGGCAGGCGCTCATCGTGACGGGTCCCAACGGCGCCGGGAAATCGACGCTGCTGCGGGCCTTGGCGGGACTGCTGCCGCGCGCGGGAGGCTCGATCGCTCTCGAAGGCGGGCCGCCCGACGTCGAACTGCCGCAGCAGGCGCATTACCTTGCCCATAGCGATGGGATGAAGGCGGCGCTAAGCGTCGAGGAGAACCTCGAATTCTGGTCGCGTTATTTGGCTCAGGAGCCTGACCGGCGCAGCCGCACGGTCGGCGCGGCGCTCGGGGTCGTCGGTCTCTCCCATGTCGCCGGCGCGTCGTTCGGCGTGCTGTCCGCCGGACAGAAACGGCGCGCCGCATTGGCGCGTCTTCTCGTCGCCTTTCGGCCGCTTTGGCTCCTCGACGAGCCGCTGACGGCGCTCGACCGCGCCTCGCGCGAAAAATTCGCGCTCGCCATGCGCGATCATTGCGCGCTCGGCGGATTGATCGTCGCCGCGACGCATGAGCCGCTGGGATTGAACGAAGCAAAGGAATTGGCGCTAGGGAGCGCGGGATAATGCTGCGTTTCTCTCTGCGGCTCCTTGCCCTCGCCCCTCACCTCACCTCTCCCCGCCAGCGGGGAGAGGGGTCATCAGCGCCGCGCTTGCCGCCCCCTCTCCCCGCGGGAGCGGGGAGAGGTGAGGTGAGGGGCCGGGGGATTGGCTCGAACGCCATAAAAGCCTGGAGTCTAGATTGAGTTCTCCGCTCGCCGCGCTTTTCCTGCGCGAATGGCGCGTCGCGCGCCGCATCGGCGGCTCCGGCGCGATGGGCGTCGTGTTCTTCCTGACGCTCGTCGCGATCGTGCCCTTCGCCGTCGGGCCCGACCCCAATCTTCTCGCCCGCATCGGACCGGCGATCCTGTGGATCGCGGCGCTGCTGGCGACGCTGCTTTGTCTCGACCGTCTGTTTCAGGCCGACGCCGAGGATGGCTCGCTGGATCTCTTCCATCTTTCCGAGACCCCGCTCGAATTGGCGGTGCTCGTCAAATGCGCGGCGCATTGGGCGGCGACCGGCCTGCCGCTCGTGATCGCCGCGCCGTTTCTGGCGTTGATGCTGCAGCAGGAGGCCATGGCGCTTCTCGGCGTCGTCGCGACGCTGCTTGTCGGCACGCCGGCGCTCACGCTGATCGGCGCCATTGGCGCGGCGGCGACCGTGACCGTGAGGCGGGGCGGCCTGCTCATGGCGCTGCTCGTCCTGCCGCTGACGATCCCGGTGCTGATCTTCGGCGTCTCCGCCGCGGAGGCGGCGAGCGGCGGCGCCGTGCCCTTCTACGCGCCCTTCGCGATTCTCTGCGCGATCACGCTCGCCGCTCTCGCGCTTTGCCCCTTCGCGGCCGCCGCGGCGCTGCGCTATCTCGGCGAATAGAAGAGCTTCAATCGATGCACACGCGTCCGCTGCTCGAGCGGCCGGTGAGGCTGTGCGTATGGTTGCCGCTGCCGCTCGTCACATGAACGAAGTTCTTCATCTGGCCACGGCGTCCAAACACGCAGCGCTTGGCGTTGCCGATCTTGAATGCGCCCGGGGTCGTGCAAAAAGCCGAGTCGCCGCGCCATTCCCTGCCGGCGCCATGGGCGTAAAAGAAGTAATTATGCGGATCGGACGTCTCGCTGCGCAAAACGACTCTTTCGCAGCCGCCGCAGGCGCGAAGCTTCCACCATCCCTCCGACGTGAATCCGCCGCTCGGACTCACCCAGGCGGACGCCACGGTGACTTGATCGGGCGTTCTGTTGCAGACGGTCAAATCCGCCTTCGCGGGCGGCGCAAAAGCGCAGGATGCGACGGCGAGCGCGATCGAAAGACGAAAAGCATTCATTTCACTCTCCAAAAAATTAGTTCTAAAAAACTCGCGATAAGTCATCGACGCCCGCCAAAGCAGCTGACGAGTATTTCGCGGCGGCGCTCGACGGTCAGCCTGCGCGCGCCGGGAAGGCGGCGAGCGTGAAGGCGATCGCGAGCGCAAGGAGCAGCGCCAGATGCAGGGCGCGATTGCGCAATCTGGACATTTTAGTCTTCCTTCAAAAATGACGCGCGCTGCGAAACAGGCTACGTGCGGCAAACATCATTTAAGATCGAAATAGCGTGCGGCGCCTCGTCCGGTTAGCTGAGAGAGGCGCAAGAAAGATCAGCGTCGCGGCGCAGCCGAGAGCTGCGCGCATGGCAAGTCGCCGCTCCCAACTCTACGAGCCTGCGGCTTTGCAAACTCGGTCGCTGGGTCAATCGCCATGAGCCGCGCGTTATCGGGAGTCGTTCAACTTTCGACCCATGTGGGCGCACGCTTCTCCAGAAAGGCCGCCACGCCCTCCTTGGCGTCTTCCGCCAGCATGTTCTCGACCATCACGGCGCTCGCCAGCTCATAGGCCTCACTGAGTGGCTTTTCACGCTGGGCGTAGAATGCCCTCTTGCCGAAGCGGATCGCCTGCGGGGATTTTTGCGCGATGAGACGCGCCAGCGCCAGCGCGCCGGTCCTTGCGCCATCGGTTGACATGCGGTTGACGAGGCCGATGCGCAGCGCCTCCTCGGCGCTGATGGGAACGCCCGTGAGCAGCATCTCCATCGCCTGCTTTGGCGCCACATTGCGCGAGAGCGCCACGGCCGGCGTCGAGCAGAAAAGACCGATGTTGACGCCCGGCGTGCAGAAGCGCGCGCGCGGGCCCGCAACGGCGAGATCGCAACTCGCGACGAGCTGGCAGCCGGCGGCCGTGGCCATCTCATCGACAGCCGCGACGACCGGCTGAGGCAGCGTCACGATTTTCTGCATCAACGCCGCGCAGGCGCGCATGGTCTTATCGAAGAAGGCGCGGCCTCGGTCGGGATCGTTGCGATGCGCCGTCAGCTCCTTGAGGTCGTGGCCGGCGCAGAAGGCGGGACCTTCCGCCTGCAGCACGACGACGCGAACGTCGTCGCTGCCGGCAAGCGCGTCGAGACTGCGCGCGAGGGCGTCGATCATCGCGAGCGAGAGAGCGTTGCGCGAGGCGGGGCTGTTCAGCGTCAGGGTCGCGACGCCAGCCGCGGTCTCCTGCGTCACGCGCGCGGTTGTTTCGGCGTCCAGGGTCATCGCTTCGAGCATATATGCCCCGGCGGCGGGAAACCAAAGGTCTCCGGCCGCCGTGCGCGATCTAGTAGAGGCCGCCGGTGCCGCTGCCGACCTGCTGATCCACGTCATGCGGCGTATCGAGCTGGCGCGGGCCGCCGCCGCCGGAGTACGAGTCGGGCGGCGCCGTCCCCGGCTTGAACGCTTCGAGAATCGTGCCGGCTCCCGACGAGCGCAGCCCGGAGTGCACATCGATGGAAATGAGCTTGATCCCCGGCGGCACGCGGAACGGCGTATCGGGCTTGTCCTTCAGAGCCACGGTCATGAAGTCGCGGAAGATCGGCGCGGCGAACTGCGCGGCCTGGGCGTGGCTGCCGAGCGAACGCGGCCGATCGTAGCCGATGAAGACGCCGACCGCGAGGTCAGGCGAGAAGCCGACGAACCAAAGATCTTTTGCGTCGTTTGTCGTGCCGGTCTTGCCGGCAAGGTGCTTGCCGACCGATCTGATCGAGACGCCGGTGCCGCGCTGGATCACGCCTTCCATGATCGAGGTGATCTGGTAGGCGGTGAGCGGATCGAGCACCTGTTCGCGCTTGTCGATGAGCTTCGGTTCGAGCTGATTCTCCCATTTGGCGGAGTCGCAGCCGATGCATTGACGCTCGTCATGTCGGTAGACCGTCTTGCCCCAGCGATCCTGAATGCGGTCGATCAGCGTGGGCTTAATGCGCTTGCCGCCATTCGCCAGCATCGAATAGCCGGTGACCATGCGGAGCAGCGTCGTTTCGCCGGCGCCGAGCGCCATGGAAAGATAGGGCGTCATCTCGTCATAGACGCCAAAGCGTTTGGCGTATTCGGCGATGAGCGGCATGCCGACGTCTTTCGCCAGACGCACCGTCATCATGTTTTTGGAATGCTCGATTCCGTAGCGCAGCGGATGCGCGCCGGTGCCGTGGCCGCCTTCGAAATTCTCTGGCGTCCAATAGGTGCCGTCCGCCTGCTGGATGGAAATCGGCTCGTCGAGGATGGACGACGACGGCGTATAGCCATTGTCGAGCGCCGTCGCATAGACAAAGGGCTTGAACGAGGACCCGGGCTGGCGCAACGCCTGAGTCGCGCGATTGAATGACGACTGGTCGAAGGAAAAGCCGCCGACCATGGAGAAGACGCGGCCCGTATGCGGGTCCATGGCCACCATCGCGCCGGAGATGTCGGGGATCTGGCGCAGACGATATTGGCCGGCGCGTCCCGCGAGCGGCTCGACGTAGATCACGTCGCCCGTCGTCAAGGCCGTTCGCGGCGTGCGGCCGCTCCAGCGCATGCCTTCGGCCGTGAGAAGGCCGGTCTCGCGTTCGCGCGCCACTTCGCCGAATTTCTCGCGTCCCGGCTGAAGGCCGATGCGCGCGGCGTCGCCGGTCACATCGAGCACGACGGCGAGGCGCCAGGGCTTGACGTCGCCAAGCGCCGGAATAGCGGCGAGCGTCACGCCCCAGTCGGAGGAGATGTCGATGTGGTTCATCGCGCCGCGGAAGCCATGCGCCTCGTCGTAGCGAACGAGACCGTCGGCCAGGGCCTTTCGCGTGAGGGCCTGCATCTTGGGGTCGAGCGTCGTGCGAACCGACAGCCCGCCCTCGTAGAGCTTCTTCTCGCTTTGTTGCTCCAGCAATTGACGGCGCACTTCTTCGGCGAAATAGCCGGCGACATAAGTGTTAGGCGAGAGAACGCGCGGATTGACGCCAAGCGGTTCGGCTTTCGCCTTCGCGCCTTCGTCGGCGGTCACATAGCCGTCGGCGATCAGTCGATCGATGACGTAGTTGCGACGCTCGAGGGCGCGCTCGCGATTCTGAAACGGATGATAATTGCTCGGCGCCTTGGGAAGCGCCGCGAGATAGGCCGCCTCGGCGAGCGTGAGCTCATTGACCGATTTGTTGAAATAATTGAGCGCCGCGGCTGCGACGCCGTAGTTTCCAAGGCCGAGATAGATCTCGTTGAGATAAAGCTCGAGAATCTTGTCCTTGGGATAGGCCGCTTCGATGCGGAAGGCGACGAGCGCTTCGCGAATCTTGCGTTCGATCGAGCGCTCGTTGCCGACGAGGAAGTTCTTGGCGACCTGCTGCGTGATGGTCGAGGCGCCTTGCACATGGCGACCGCCCTGGGCGAGCACCGTCACGGCGCGCATCACGCCTTCCGGATCGATGCCGACATGGTTGTAGAAATTCTTGTCTTCGGCGGAGATGAACGCCTGCTTCACCAGCTGCGGAATGGCGGAACTCGGCAGGAACAGGCGGCGTTCATGCGAATATTCGGCGAGGATCGAGCCGTCGCCGGCGTGCAGCCTTGTCGTCACTGGCGGCTCGTAGTCGCGCAACTGGGCTGTGTCGGGCAGATCCTTGGAAAAATAATAGATCAGCCCGGACCCGGCGATCGCTCCGATGAGGAAAACGATCGTCGCGGTCGCGAAGACGAAGCCCAAAAACCTTGCGAGCATTCGCATGAAAAATCACCCTTAGAGCGGCCGGCGGCTGGCGTCGGCTATTGTTTCAATGCCAAAGTCCGTGTCGCAACCGCGGGCGCCTGAGCCTGGTCGGCGCGCGACTCGTTCAGCTCAGATATAGTGAGCGATCGCACTTTTTGGGTCGCTTTCTTTCACAACGCCCGTTTGGATCATTCCACCGTTCGGCGAATTCCCGGCGCCGGCTCGCGGCGCCTTTGACTGCGAACGCCGCCGGTCACGAAATTGCCGCGACGCGAGAAGCGTTTATCCGCAAGTGTGTGACGCCGCGTCTGCGTTTCTCGTTCTTCGGCGGCTGCGACGCGCGGGCGATCGTGCGTCGCGACTGTCTCCATGTGCCGTGATTTTGTGTTTTATTGTGGGCGCGCCGCGCCCGAGGGCGCTTCGGCGGGGGCCCGCGCTTCACGGCTACGCGCGCTGATAAAGGCGTCAACAGCTTCGGCGGTTTTCTGCGCCGCGCGCTCGCGCCAGTCCTGGGACGTCAGCCGGGACAGATCCCTTTCGCTTGAAAGATATCCAAGTTCGAGCAGCACGGAGGGGACGTCAAAGGCTTTGAGCACAACGAAGCCCGCCGAACGGCTTGGATTTTTGTTGAGCGCCCCGACTTCCTTCCAGAATGAGATCAGCGAATGCGAAAACTGGCGACTGTAGCCGCGGGTCTCGCGCCGCGTGAGTTCGAACAATATGTCGCCAACCTCTTCGGCGTCCGCCTTGCTTTCAAGTCCGGCGGCCTGATCCGCGAGATTCTCCTTCTCGGCCATCCGCGCCGCTTCGGCGTCCGAGGCGCGCTCAGAGACCGTGTATACGGTCGCGCCCTCGACGCGAGATGCGGACAGCGTGTCCGCATGAACCGAGATAAACAGCGACGCGTTGTTTTCGCGACCGATTCGCACCCGCTCGCCGAGCGGGAGAAACATGTCGTGGTCGCGGGTTAAAAGCACGCGCGCGCGCCCGGTTTCCTGAATTTTGTCCTGCAGCGCGCGCGCGAACTCGAGCACGACGTCCTTTTCCATTTCGCCATGCTTGGAGGTTGCGCCCATATCGACCCCGCCATGGCCCGGGTCGATGACCACCATGGGCTTGTCCGTTGGCGCTTT
Organism: Methylocystis rosea SV97; assembly: GCF_000372845.1. Lineage (GTDB taxonomy): Bacteria > Pseudomonadota > Alphaproteobacteria > Rhizobiales > Beijerinckiaceae > Methylocystis > Methylocystis rosea. The sequence goes on along the minus strand of NZ_KB889963.1, from coordinate 3,130,925 downwards.
GGCGGCCGTCGCTGGCAGTTTGGGCGGTTCTGCGGGCTGGAGGCGCGCCTGTTCGGCGACGGTCGAAGCGAAATGCCCGGCGCTGGTCGGGGCGAGTTCGATGACGAGCCGCGGTCCGCCGACGGCGACCTCGCTGTCCGCCTTGAGAATCTTGGCGGGCCCCGTGAGATCGATCACGACGCGCGAGCGTCCCGGCGCGAAGGTGCCATAACGATATGATTTTATGAGCTTGTCGCCGGGCGACAGGCCGGCGTTCGCCTCCATGCGGAAGAGCACTTCCGGCAAGTCGACGATGATGCGCGGCGGGTTCGACACGGGATGCGCGGTCACCGGCGGCAGGCCGGTGAGATCGAAGAGGAGGCGGGAACGATCGGGGAGCGCCTCGATACGCGCGGTCAGCGCAGAGATCTCCTTCCGTTGATCGTCGGCGGCGGCAGACCGCGTTAGCGGGCCCAGAGCCATGAGGAACGCGGCCGCCATTGCGATCAACGGTCGTGACGCCCCTGCGCGCAAAGCTGTCCTCCTCACCTGCGTCCCCAAATTCGCGCGGCGTTTCGATCCGGCGATTGGCATTGTGGCAAGAGCGCCGTTAACGCATCGTTAGCTTATCTGAAAGCCGTCCGTTGCGGGACCTTTCCCCATGAATTTTTCGGTGAATAGCCGAGCCGGCGCTTGCGCCGGCCTACTTCGACCGATATGTAAGGAGATAGCTGCGGAATTCTGCGGCGCGATATTTGCCGCAAAATGCGGCCGTCAAGTCGAGCCAACAGAATTTCGGACAGTTGCTTTCCGATACGCCGCCCCGTGCAGGTCGTGACGTTTGGTCGCCGCCACTTGGCGGTGCGAAAGGTTTTTTGACGATCTCATGGCCAGGACCGTGATAGGCGCGAGAGCAGTCGTTTCCTCCGTGTGGCTTGTCCGCGCGGGAGGGCGCAGCCTCGCAAAAAACATGTCCTCTTGGCTCGTTCGTCATTTCACGGGGACGAGGCGCGATGCGCTTTGTCCCGCCGGCTCGCAAGCCGGCAAGCGTATCGCAGGTCTCAGGCCTGTCTCCCTTATCCTCACAAGAAGCGTTCGCGCCGTCAGGATGCGCCAAAGAGCGGTCGCCGAGTCCCCTCGAGGACTCAGGCTTGCCCCGTCGGCGTTATTGCGCGCGACGCCGCAGAAGAGTCCCCCATGGCTAACAAGATGCTCATCGACGCCTCCCACCCGGAGGAGACCCGCGTAGTCGTTCTACGTGGAAGCCGCGTTCAGGAATTCGATTTCGAGGCTGCTGACAAAAAACCCCTGCGCGGCAACATTTATCTCGCGAAGGTCACGCGGGTTGAGCCGTCCCTTCAGGCCGCCTTCGTCGACTATGGGGGAAATCGTCACGGCTTTCTGGCCTTCGCCGAAATTCACCCTGACTACTATCAAATCCCCGTCGCCGACCGTCAGGCGCTGCTCGAGGAAGAGAGCCGCGCCCATCAGCAGGCCGACGAGGAAGAGCGCGTTCCGCATGGTCGCGGGCGTCGTTCGCGCCGCCGCCAACATGAGGGCGCCGAGAAGCGCGCGAGCGCCGACGAGGCTGTGACGAGCGAGCCCCTCGACGACGCGGGCGCTTCGCCGGTCGTCATTGAGGATCAGGCCGAAACAGCCTTCGCCGAATCGGGTGAGGAACGGTCTGAAGCCGCGCCGGATTTCGCGCGCCAAGCTGAGGCGCAAGAATATCTCGAAGCCCGGCCAGTGGCCGCGGAGACCGAATCGAGGGGTCAAGACGTCGAGGCGGAGGAGCCCGAGGCCGGGGACGCCGAATCCGCGGAGTTTCGGTCGGAGAGCACGGACGTTGAGGCCGAAGCGGGCGATCAGCCGATCGCTGCGGCGCAGCATGAGCAGATTTCCATCGATCCGGCCGGTTTCGGTTCGGTCGAGACCGGCGAAGCCGAGGAGTTTGCCCTCGAGGCGCCGGAGCCTGACCACGAACTGAAAGCGCGCCGCCAGGACGAGCGCGACGAGGCGCGTGAGCGCGCGCGCGAAGATGCTGAAGGCGAAACGGCTGAGGTCAGCGCCCGCGTCAACGCCCCGGCTGAGGAGCATGACGAGGAAGAGCACGACGACGAGGACGATCACGTCGAGCACATCGGCGGGGATGCGATGGACGAAGCGCCCTATCGCGCGCCGCGCTCCCGTCGCCAGTACAAGATTCAAGAGGTCATCAAGCGGCGGCAGGTGCTGCTCGTTCAGGTCGTCAAGGAAGAGCGCGGCAACAAGGGCGCCGCGCTCACGACCTATCTCTCGCTCGCCGGCCGTTATTCCGTGCTCATGCCCAACACCGCGCGCGGCGGGGGCATTTCGCGCAAGATCACGGACGGCGCGGATCGCAAGCGGTTGAAGGAGATCGTGCATGATCTCGAAGTGCCGGAGGGGATGGGCGTTATCCTGCGAACGGCGGGCGCGACGCGGACCAAGCAGGAGGTCAAGCGCGATTTCGAATATCTGCTGCGGCTGTGGGAGAGCGTGCGCGAATTGACCCTGCGCTCCGCGGCGCCGACCCTCGTCTATGAGGAAGGCTCGCTCATCAAGCGGGCGATTCGCGATCTTTATGGGCGCGACGTCGAGGAAGTGGTCGTTTCCGGCGAAGACGCTTATCGCGAGGCCAAAGACTTCATGCGCATGCTGATGCCGAGCCACGCCAAAAACGTGCGCCTGCATCGCGAGGCCTTTCCGATCTTCGCCGAAAGCGGCGTCGAGGCCCAACTCGACGCGATGTTCTCCAACCATGTCACGCTGAAATCCGGCGGCTATCTGGTCATCAACCAGACCGAGGCGCTGGTCGCGATTGACGTGAACTCGGGACGTTCGACGCGCGAGCACAATATCGAGGACACGGCGCTTCGCACCAATCTCGAAGCCGCGGACGAAGTGGCGCGGCAGTTGCGACTGCGCGATCTCGCCGGGCTGATCGTCGTCGACTTCATCGACATGGAGGAGAGTCGCAACAATCGCGCTGTTGAGCGACGCCTCAAGGACGCGCTGAAAAACGACCGCGCCCGCATTCAGGTCGGCCGCATCTCGCATTTCGGCTTGCTCGAAATGTCGCGCCAGCGCATCCGCGCGGGCGTCGTTGAAGGGTCGACAGTGCCATGTCCGCACTGCCTCGGCGCCGGTCATGTGCGCTCCACCGCTTCCGTCGCGCTGCACGTGCTGCGCGTGCTCGAAGAGGCGCTGGTCAAGAGCGCCGCGCATGACGTCACGCTGCGCACCCGCGCGGTGGTGGCGCTCTACATTCTCAACCAGAAGCGCACCCATTTGCAGGAGCTGGAGCGCCGCTTCGGCGTCCACATCACGGTGGCCGCCGACGATACGCTGACGGGCGCGACCTATCATGCGCTCGAGCGCGGAGAACTCGCGACCGGTCCGCGCGTTTCCCAGCGCGACGCGCCTCTGCGGGTCGATTCGCTGCGCGCCGAATCTCTTGAGGAGGAGGCGCCGGAAGACGTGATCGCTGGTGAAATCGTCGAGGTGGAAGAGGAAGCCGTCGAGTCGAACGGCGACCAGCGTGACGAGAACGGCGAACGATCGCGCTTCGGCGCGGAAGAAGACGCATCGCGCGGCCGTCGCCGTCGCCGTCGTCGAGGCCGTGGCGGCGGCGCACAGGGTGGCGAACCCTTGCCGCCCGGCGCCGAGCAGCCGTCCGACGAAGGTCTTGCGCTCATGGCGGCGATTGAGGGCGCGCCGGCGCCTGCCGAGGAGCGGCCTGACCGCCGCGGCGGCCGACGTGGCGGCAATCGCGGCCCGGATCGCGGTTCAGATCGCGGTCCTGGCCGTTGGCGGCGATCCGCGCCCTTGCCCGAGGAATTCAAAGACCCTTCCGCAGCCTTCGCGCTCGACGAGGGTGGTGGGGACGATCAGGCGCTGATTTCCCCGCCTGGGGCGCAGACGCCGGACTATCCGGAGACTTTGCCGGCGCCGCACCCGGTAAACGGCGCCGAGGTTGCGCCGCCCTCCCAGCCGCCCTTCCAAGAGCGCGCAAGCGAGCCGGTCGCCCCGATCGCTCCGCCTCAGGCGGCGGCGCCGACGCCCGAGCCCGCCCCACAGCCGGTCGCCTCGCGCGAGCCAACGGAAGTGGTCATTACCCAAGCGGACCCCGACCGCCCGAAGAAGGGCGGCTGGTGGCAGCGCGTGCGTACGCCTTTCGGAAGCTAGGACCGCAGCCAGGCTTCTAGGCGGGCGAGGCCTTCGCGCACGTCCGCCTCAGGCCCGGCGTAAGAGAGCCGCAGCTTTTTTGCGCCGCGGCTCGGATCAAAATCGAGGCCGGGGGTCGTCGCGACGCCGGCTTCGTGCAACATCCGCCGACAGAACCCGATCGAATCGTCGGTGAAGCGCGAAATGTCGGCGTAGATGTAGAAGGCGCCGTCGGGCGGCGCGAAATTGTCCAGTCCCACTTTGGGTAAGCGGTCTAGCAGAAGCGCCCGGTTTCGCGCATAGGCGGCGCGGTTCGCCTCGAGTTCGTCGCCCGCGTCGAAAGCGGCGAGCGCCGCCCGCTGCGACAGGGTCGGGGCGCAGATCGCCAGCGACTGCTGTAACCGCTCGAGCGGACGCATCAATTCGGGCGGCGCGACGAGCCACCCGAGCCGCCATCCGGTCATCGCGTAATATTTCGAGAAGGAATTGATGACGAGGGCGCGTTGCGAGAAGCGCAGCGCGGTCTCCGCGCGCATCTCATATTCGAGTCCGTGATAGATCTCGTCCGAGACGAAAACGATTTCGGCTTCGTCGCAGAAGGCGCAGATCCGCGCCAATTCATCGCGCGCGATCATCGCGCCGGTCGGATTGGCGGGACTCATAAAGAGCGCGCCGTGAAGCTTCCTGTCGCGATGGGCCGCTTCGAGCATCGCCGCCGTGGGCGCAAAGCGCGTCTCTTCACCGATGTCGACCAGGACCGGCTCCAGGCCAAGCGCGGAAAGTATGTTCGCGTAGGCCGGATAGCCAGGCGCGGTGACGGCGATCCTTGCTCCCGGATCGAACGCGGCGAGAAAGGCGAGCAGAAAGCCGCCGGATGAGCCTGTCGTGGCGATGACGCGGTCGGGCGTGACCTCGACGCCATAGCGTTCGCGATAGTGGCGCGCGATGCGGGCGCGCAGCGGCGCGTCGCCGAGCGCTTCGCCATAGCCGATCGAGCCGTGGGCAAGCGACTCGGCGGCGGCCTCGCGCACGCGGCGCGGCGCGGCGACTCCGGGTTCGCCAAGCTCCAAATGGATGATGCTGCGGCCGGCGCGCTCCAAGGCCTTCGCGTCACGCAGCACGTCCATCGCCATGAAGGGCGCGATATTGGAGCGGCGGGACGGGGGTAGGGGTACGTTCATGCAAGCCTTCTATTGCCAATCTCGACAGGGCGCACGCTTTTGGCGCCGCGCGCCATATTATCGGGGCGGGCATCGCCGCCGTTCACGGAGCAGAGATGGCCAGCAGCCATGATTTCCGGCGCATCGCACTGTCTCTCGAGGGAACGCGCGAAGCGCCGCATTTCGACAGAACCGCATTTAAAGTCGCGTGCATCTACGCCACTCTGGCGGCCGACGGACTGACGGCGAATGTGAAATTCACGCCCGAAGAACAGGCGTTCAAATCCATGATGGCGCCGCAAGCCTTTGCGCCGGTTCCCAACGCCTGGGGTCGGCAGGGATGGACGACGATTCTGCTCGAGGCGATTGATGTCTCGGAGCTGCGCGATGCGCTTGAAACGGCTTGGCGCCACGCCACAAAGACAACGACCACAAAGAAAAACAAATGTACGAATTAAGCGCCGCCGAGCTGATTCAGAGACTGTCGATCGCCCTGGCGATCGGCCTTCTCATCGGTCTCGAACGAGGCTGGACGTCACGCGACGAGTCGGAAGGCGAGCGCGCCGCCGGTCTTCGCACGCATGGTCTTGCCGGACTGCTCGGCGGCGTATGGGGCGCCATCGTTCAGCCTTATGGCGGCGTCGGCGTCGTCGCTTTGGCGATCGCGCTTGTCTTCATCGGCGCGTTGATCGGCGTCTATCGCTATCGCGAAAATGTCCATGATGAGACCTTTGGCGCGACGACCGTCGTCGCGGCGTCGCTTGCCTTTTCGCTCGGCGCCTTCGCCGTGATTGGCGACATACAGGCCGCGGCCGCGGCGGCGGTCGCGACGACGGCGATCCTGGCGCTCAAAGCTTTTCTCCACGGCCTCGTCAAGCGCATCACCTGGGACGAGCTGCGCTCCGGGCTGGCGTTGCTCGCGATGAGCTTCATCCTGCTGCCCGTTCTGCCCAATCGCGCCATTGACCCGTGGCAAGCGGTGAACCCTTTCGAATTGTGGCTGATGACCGTGCTGATTGGCGTGATTTCCTTCGCGGGCTACGTCGCCGTTCGAATCATCGGCTACCGCCGCGGCGTCGCCGTCGCCGGCATGGCGGGAGGATTGGCGTCATCGACGGCCGCGACGGCGGCGATGTCGCGGCTGGCGCGGGAACATCCCTCGCAGATTGGCGCTTCGGCGGCGGGCGCCATCTTCGCCAATGCGGTGATGGCGCCGCGAATCATCGCCGTCATCGCGGTCATCAATCCGACGCTCGCGTGGCGCTTGGCGCCGCCGGTCGTTGCGGGCGGCGTGCTCTTCGCGCTTGCCGGTGTCTTTCTCCTGCGACGAAGCGAGCGGCCTGCAGAATCGAGCGGCTTTTCTGTTGGCAATCCGCTGGATCTGATGGCGGTGCTGAAATTCGGCGCGCTCCTCGCGACCGTGATGATCCTCTCGCGGCTCGCGACTCATTTCGCCGGAAGCGCCGGCGCCTATGCGCTCGCGGCCATCTCCGGCATCGTCGACGTTGACGCGATCGGGCTGACCATGGCGCGGCTCGGCGCAACCGAGATCGGCGTAAAGGCCGCGGCGGGAGCGGTGCTGCTGGCGCTGCTGTCGAATACGGCGTCGAAAGTCGTGATGGGCTGGGTTATCGGCGGCGCCGTGATGGGCCAAAGACTCGCCGCGGCTTCCGCTCTCGCCGTCGCAGGGGCGATCGCGGCGTCGTGGCTGGCGGACGTCGCTGGCCTATAGACCGCGCTCGTCGAGAGCGACCGATTTCACCAGGGCGAATACGTCTGCGCCGACGGTCAGCCGCAACTCGTCGAGCGCGAGCCGCGTGATCGCGGAGACAAGACGGTCGCCGCCGATGAGCGTCAGCGTGACGAAGGCGAGGGCGCTCTCGGTCGCATCGATCTTCTCGATGCGTCCGCGCAAGATCGTGCGCACGCTGGTGTCGCGGGGTTCGGACATCGCAAGCGCAACGTCTGTCGCGCGCATGACGACGCGCGCCTCGCGCTGCGTCGCCAGACGCGCAGCGATCAAGATCTCGCCCGCCGGATGGGCGAGCCGCGTGACGCCGTAAGCGTCGTCGACGGCGACGACGCGCGCTTTGAGCGCGTTGACCACGCCGAATCGGCCGCCTTCGACAAGACGGCTCGCGCTCGGCAGCACGTCGAGCGGCGCGCCGCGCGCGACGACGCGACCGCGATCGAGCACGACGGCCTCGTCGGCGATGCGCGTGACTTCTTCCGGCGCATGGCTGACGTAGATGATCGGGATGTCGAGTTCGTCGCGCAGCCGTTCGAGATAGGGCAACACGTCGAGACGGCGCGCCACGTCGAGCGACGCCAGCGGCTCATCCATCAGCAGCAGTTGCGGACGCGTCAGCAGGGCGCGGGCGATCGCGACTCTCTGTCGCTCGCCGCCGGAAAGCGTATCCGGCCAGCGCTCCGCCAGAGCGGCGATGTCGAGCATTTCGCAGAGCGCCTCGCGGCCTGCGTCGGCCGCCGTGACGCGCGCGCGAGTCATTCCATAGTCGAGATTTCCTTTGACGGTGAGATGGGAAAACAGACTCGCATCTTGAAACACCATGCCGAGCGCGCGGCGATGCGTCGGCACGAAGACGCCATGCGCCTCGTCTTGCCAGACGTCGCCGCCGATCTTGAGAAGCCCGTCGGGGGCGCGCGCCAGCCCCGCCATGCAGCGCAGGGCGGTCGACTTGCCTGAGCCGGAAGGGCCAAAAAGCGCCGTGACGCCGCGTCCCGGCAGCTCGAGGTCAACGTCGAGCGCGAAGCCGGGATAGGCGAGGCGGAAACGCGCGGCGATGGCGCCGTCAGCCATTGCGGCCGTTCCGTCGGCGCCCATAGAGCGCGAGGAGAACGCAGAAACTGAACAGCAGCATACCCCCCGCGAGCCAATGTGCGCGCTCGTAGTTCATCGACTCGACCTGGTCATAGATCAGAACCGACACCACGCGCGTCTTGTCCGGAATGGCGCCGCCGATCATCAGAACGACGCCAAATTCACCGACCGTATGCGCAAAACCGAGGATCGCCGCGGTGACGAGACCGGGCCGCGCGAGCGGCAGCGCCACCGTGAAGAAAGCGTCCAGCGGGCTCGCGCGCAAGGTGGCGGCGGCCTCCAGCGGACGATCGCCCATCGCCTCGAAGGCGTTCTGAATCGGCTGCACCACGAAAGGCAGCGAATAAAAAAGCGACGCCACGACGAGGCCGGCGAAGGTGAAAGGCAAGGGCGCGACGCCGAGGAACGCCGTGAGCCTGCCCAGGGGTCCATGCGGGCCCATGGTCAGCAGCAGGTAGAAGCCCAGCACCGTCGGCGGCAGAACCAGCGGCAGCGCCACGACCGCGCCCAATGGACCCTTGATCCAGGAGTGCGTGCGCGCCAGCCACCACGCCAGTGGCGCGCCAATGAGGAGCAGCAGAAAGGTGACGATCGTCGCGAGCTTGAGCGTCAGCCAGATCGCCGCGAAATCTTCAGATGTCGGCATACAAGACCTGCCGCCGAGCGGCGGCGGTGAGGTTAAGACAGGCGGAGGACTGTCAACGTCCGCCTGTTCCACATTTTAGCGGATACGTGCACGGGCGAAACGGGCCTACCGCGCGGCCTGGCCGGGGGGCGCGAAGCCAAACTTTATCATGATCGCCTGCGACTGTCCGGTTTTGAGATAATCGAGAAAGGTTTTCGCCAAAGGTTTGTCGGCGCCCTGGCGCGTCACGACATAGGCCTGTTCGAGTCGTGAATGCAGCGTCTCTGGAATCAGAGAATAGCCGCCTCTGTCGGCGACCTCTTTGCTCAAAGCGATCGAAAGAGCGGTCATCGCGACATCGGCGGCGCCGGTCTCGGCGTATTGCGTCGCCTGCGAGATGTTCTCGCCGAACACAAGCTTGTCCTTCACCTTGTCCCAAAGGCCGGCGGCGCGCAGCACTTGTTCCGCGCATCTGCCGTAAGGCGCATGCGCCGGATTGGCGATCGCGATCTTGCCGATCTTGGGATCGGCGAGATCCTCCAGGCGCAATTTTGTCGCGTCCCGCGTCGCGCTCCACAAAACGATCCTGCCGACCGCGTAGGGCGTGGGCTCGGTCGCCGCGAAGCCGTCCTTGCGCAGCGCGCGCGCATAGGCGATGTCGGCCGAAAAGAAAATGTCGAAGGGCGCGCCCTCGCGGATCTGCGTCTGCAGCTTGCCGGAAGAGCCGTAAACAACGTCGACCTTGTCGCCCTTATGGGCGGATTGAAAGTTGGAGACGATTTCCTGCAACACGAATTTGAGATCGGATGCCGCCGCGATGGTGATTTCGCTGGCTGCCGCCGCGCGGAGCGGCGCGAGCGTCAAAACAATCAGGCAACAGACGGCGATAAAATCGTGTAGTCGGCGCATCTATGCAACTCCCGAGGTTTGATGGCTCGAGAGCATGCCTGTTGCGATGCGCCGGCCGCTGGACCCAACTGCAAGAATCGTTCACACGGCTGCAGCGATCCACCGCGACAATTCGCCCTTGGGCGCGGCGCCGACCTTTTGTGCGGCGGCCTTGCCGTCCTTGAACAGAATAAGCGTCGGAATCGATCGGATGCCGAGCTTGCTCGCCACGGCGGGGTTTTCGTCGATGTTGAGCTTGACGACTTTGATCTTGCCCTTCATCTCCGCGGCGATCTCCTCCAGCGCCGGGGCGATCATGCGGCAGGGACCGCACCATTCCGCCCAAAAATCGACAACAACCGGCTCGGCGGATTTGAGCACTTCCTGTTCGAAAGTGGCGTCAGTGATTTTCTGCGTGGTCATGGCCGGCCTTCCATTGGGCTTTTCGTTAGACGTGCGCGGAACGTAGGAAGCGCGTCATCGCCCGTCAAGGCGACGTCCCAAGCAGATCCAGTTCAGACCGATCGGAATCATTCTTCGACGATAGCGATTCATCAGGCGAATGTGTCGCGCGTCGATAAAAACACAAAGAGCGGGAATGGCGTCCCGCCGCTCCCCGCTCTTTGGTACCCCGTCCTTTACCAAACTGAAACGCCAAGCTCCGAAGTCTTAAGTCGCTCCGATAGCCCGTTCGCGCCGGCTCATCTTGCGAGCCCCGGCGAACTGCGTTCTGTTCGGCGTCCTCCCCGACTTGGACCGTAGCTGGGCCTAATTCCTGCGACGCATTCGACGCTTAGGCTTTTACCCCAACCAACCTGGCGAGCGAACACTAGGACAAAACGGGCGGACTGTCACTTGAAAAATGTGCAGTCTGACGAATTTTGTGATCGGGCGCCGCTGAATTAGGCGGATTACGCGGACCCAGCCTCAACGGCGCAACGCCATCACGTTTGCGACGGCGCCGCGCTCGCTATTGCGCCGCGTTACAAGGGAATGTTGTCGTGCTTCTTCCAAGGATTCTCCAATTCCTTGTGGCGAAGCAGCGCAAGCGCACGAGCGATTCGTTTGCGGGTCGAACGCGGCGTAATCACTTCGTCGATATAACCGCGCTCCGCCGCGACAAATGGCGACAAGAAGCGATCTTCATACTCCTTGGTGCGCTGAGCGATCTTCTCCGGATCGCCGAGATCGGCGCGGAAGATGATTTCGACGGCGCCCTTTGCGCCCATGACGGCGATCTGCGCCGACGGCCAGGCGTAGTTGACGTCGCCGCGAAGATGTTTTGACGCCATAACGTCATAGGCGCCGCCAAACGCCTTTCGCGTGATGACCGTCACTTTCGGCACCGTCGCTTCGGCATATGCGAACAGCAGTTTCGCGCCATGCTTGATCAGGCCGCCATATTCCTGCGCCGTGCCGGGTAGAAATCCCGGCACGTCGACAAAGGTGACGATCGGAATGTTGAAGCAGTCGCAAAAACGCACGAAACGCGCCGCCTTCTTGGAGGCGTCGATGTCGAGCACGCCGGCGAGCACGAGAGGCTGATTGGCGACGAAACCGACCGTGCGCCCTTCGATGCGGCCGAAGCCGATCACGATATTGCGCGCATGGGCATCTTGTATCTCGAAGAAGTCAGCCTCGTCGACAATCTTATGGATGAGCTCCTTGATGTCGTACGGCTTGTTCGGATTATCCGGAACAATTGTGTCGAGCGATTCGTCGAGCCGGTCCACCTCGTCGAAAGCGGGCCATTCCGGCGGCTCCTCCTGGTTGGAGGAGGGCAGGAAATCGATCAGCCTGCGCATCTGCAGGAGCGTTTCGACGTCGTTGTCGTATGCGCGATCGGCGATCGAGCTTTTGGTCGTATGCACCGAAGCGCCGCCGAGCTCTTCCGCCGTGACGGTCTCATTTGTCACCGTCTTCACGACATCGGGCCCGGTCACGAACATATAGCTCGTGTCGCGCACCATGAAGATGAAGTCGGTCATCGCCGGCGAGTACACGTCGCCGCCGGCGCAAGGGCCCATGATCACCGAGATTTGCGGAATGACGCCCGAGGCCATGACATTGCGCTGGAAGACTTCGCCATAGCCGCCGAGCGCCGCGACGCCTTCCTGAATGCGCGCGCCGCCTGCGTCGAACAGGCCGATGATCGGGGCGCGATTTTTCAGCGCCATATCCTGCAGCTTGGTGATCTTTTGCGCGTGAGTCTCCGACAGAGAGCCGCCGAAGACGGTGAAGTCCTTGGCGAAGACGAAGACGGCGCGGCCGTTGACCGTTCCCCAGCCGGTGACGACGCCGTCGCCGGAGATTTTCTCGCCCTGATCCATGCCGAAATCGGTGCAGCGATGCTGCACGAACATGTCGAATTCTTCGAACGAGCCGTGATCGAGCAGCAGTTCGATTCTCTCTCGCGCCGTGAGCTTGCCGCGGGCGTGCTGCGCTTCGATGCGCTTTTGGCCGCCGCCAAGCCTCGCGGACGCGCGCCGCCGTTCAAGCCCGTCGAAAATATGTTTCATGTGCTGCCCTGGTTGCTGATTATGGCTGTAATCCGGCGCGTCTAGAGCTTGCGCGACCCAAGCCGCCAACGAGCGATGTCGGCGCCGGTCAGCACGTAAAGCTTATCGGGCGACGTCCGCTCGGCGAGCTTCACGAGTTCGGTGCTCACGCCCATCATCGCCGCGTAGCGGGAAAGCGTCTGGAGCATGCCGCCATCGTCATAATTTCGCTCGCGCACGAGTCCGCCCTCGGCGATGTCGAAACTCGTCGAATAATTGAACATGCGGTGAATGCCGACGCTGCTCTGCGGCGGGATCACGCGCCTCCTGCCGCCCATCAGCGCATAGACGCAGGCCGAATAGCAGCGGCCCGATACGAGCGCCATCGTGCGAGATTGATCCGCCGCGGGACGGGCGACGATCACCGCCATCTCGAGCTTGCGGATGGCTTGGCCGAGCTCCATCGAGGCGACGACCTTTCCGCCAGGCGAGTCGAGCAGCACAATTCCGTGCAGATTGCCGCCGCGAGCATTTTCGCGCACGAAGGCGACGAAGGCGTCGGGCGTCTCTGGGCCGATTTCGCCTTGCGCCGCGATCACCTGTGGGCAGTTTGCGCCGCAGCCGCCGGAACTCACGCTGACGACGCGAAAGCTCATATCTTCGGCATGCGCGAAGGCGGGGACGAGGGCGGCGACGCAGAGCGCGATGAAAACGGTTTTGATCAATCTCATCCGGGCGGCCTTCTTTGTCCCAGCAAGCTAAAGCGAAATCCTGGGCTTTGGAACACCAATTCCCGTGGCGAGCCCTGTGCCGTCTCGAGGGCGCCAGTGGTGGGCGGTGACGGTCTCGAACCGCCGACCCTCTCGGTGTAAACGAGATGCTCTACCAACTGAGCTAACCGCCCTGACATGACTCGCGCCCGCCGGGTTTTAAGGGCGGGTGCGGCGGGAGGCAAGCCGGTTCAAAAACTACGGCCGCCGGAGCTCCGACGGCCGTCGTGCGAAGTTTCAAAAAGCGCCTGCGACGCCAGCGCCTCCGCGCCCTGAGCTACTTGGCTTTGTTGAGCGCGGTCTTCAGCGTCGCGCCGGGCTTGAAGCGGGCGCTCTTCGACGCGGGAATCTTGATTTCTTCGCCGGTCGCCGGATTGCGGCCTTTGCCGGCGGCGCGTTTCTTGACCGAAAAAGTGCCGAAGCCGACGAGGCGAACTTCGTCGCCCTTCTTGAGGGCCTTCGTGATGCCGTCGATGACGGCGTCGATGGCGGCGGCCGCCGCCGCTTTCGAGCTCTCCGTCTCGCTCGCGACGTGCTCAACGAGTTCCAATTTGTTCATGGCTTTTTCCTTCTCCTTCACTGCGAGCCGCCCGGCGTAAGAATGCGCGACCTCGAATCGGCATTGCGCAGCGATGGCGAGTGTTGGTCGCGAATCGCAGGAAAAGCAAGGCTTACCGGCCGCCAAAGGCCCGGAATCGCTGGTTTTCCGGGGGAAATGGCGGCTCCATCCAAAAATGCTCATACAATCTATGGGCTGCAGCGCGCACCAGCCGCCCAAAAGCAAAGAGCCCCGCTCTGGAGGAGCGGGGCTCTTGAGTGTGTTGTATGATCTGCGATCAGTGGGCGCGGACGCCGGTGCCGTCATCGTCGCCGACCGCGTGTTTAGCGATGGCGGCGGCGTCTTCCTGCCATTTGATCGGCGTCGGTTGGGAGATCAGCGCGTGCCGCAGCACATCTTCCATGCGCGCGACGGGCACGATTTCCAGGCGGTTCTTCACCGCGTCCGGGATTTCCGCCAAATCCTTGGCGTTCTCCTCTGGGATCAGCACTTTCTTCAAGCCGCCACGCAGCGCCGCGAGCAGCTTCTCCTTCAAGCCGCCGATCGGCAAGACGCGGCCGCGCAGCGTGATCTCGCCGGTCATGGCGATGTCGCGCCGGACGGGAATGCCGGTGATGATCGAGACGATGGCGGTCGCCATCGCCACGCCGGCCGACGGTCCGTCCTTGGGCGTCGCGCCTTCCGGCACGTGCACATGGAAGTCGCGTCGGTCGAAGACCGGCGGTTCGACGCCGAAGTCCACGGCGCGCGAGCGCACATAGGACGCCGCCGCGGAGATCGACTCCTTCATCACGTCGCGCAGATTGCCCGTCACGGTCATCTTGCCCTTGCCGGGCATCATGACGCCTTCGATCGTCAGCAGTTCGCCGCCGACCTCGGTCCAGGCCAGACCGGTCACGACGCCGACCTGATCTTCGAGTTCGGCCTCGCCATAGCGGAACTTCGGCACGCCAAGATAGTCGGCGAGATTCTCGCTCGTGACGACAATCTTCTCCTTCTTCTTGAGAAGGATTTCCTTTACCGCCTTGCGCGCGAGATTGGAGAGTTCGCGCTCCAGATTGCGCACGCCGGCTTCGCGCGTATAGCGGCGAATAAGGGTGAGCAGCCCGTCGTCGGCGATCATCCATTCGTCGGGCGAAAGGCCGTGCTTATGCACCGCACTGGGAATGAGATGCCTGCGCGCGATCTCGAGCTTCTCATCTTCCGTATAGCCGGCGATGCGAATGATCTCCATGCGGTCCATCAGCGGCGCCGGAATATTGAGCGTATTCGCCGTCGTCACGAACATGACATTCGAAAGGTCGTAGTCGACTTCGAGGTAATGGTCGTTGAACGACGCGTTCTGCTCCGGGTCCAGCACTTCGAGCAAGGCCGAGGACGGATCGCCGCGGAAGTCCATGCCCATCTTGTCAATCTCGTCCAAGAGAAAGAGCGGATTGGACGTCTTCGCCTTGCGCATCGACTGGATGATCTTGCCGGGCATCGAGCCGATGTAAGTGCGCCGATGACCGCGGATTTCCGCTTCGTCCCGCACGCCGCCCAGCGACATGCGCACGAAGTCGCGGCCCGTGGCCTTGGCGATGGACTTGCCGAGCGAGGTCTTGCCGACGCCGGGCGGGCCGACGAGGCACAGGATCGGTCCCGTCAGCTTGTTGGCGCGGCTCTGCACAGCGAGATATTCAAGGATGCGCTCCTTGACCTTCTCGAGGCCGAAGTGCTCGGCGTCGAGCACTTCCTCGGCCTGTCCGAGATCCCGCTTCACCTTGGAGCGCTTGCCCCACGGGATCGACAGGATCCAGTCAAGGTAGTTCCTCACGACGGTGGCTTCGGCGGACATCGGCGACATCTGCCGCAGCTTCTTGAACTCGGCCAAGGCCTTGTCGCGCGCTTCCTTTGAGAGCTTGGTGTTCTTGATGCGCTCCTCGAGCTCGGCGAGATCGTCCTTGCCGTCCTCGTCGCCCAGCTCCTTCTGGATCGCCTTCATCTGCTCGTTGAGATAATATTCGCGCTGCGTCTTCTCCATCTGGCGCTTGACGCGCGTGCGAATGCGCTTCTCGACCTGCAGGACCGAGATCTCGCTCTCCATCAGCGACAGACATTTTTCGAGGCGGCGCGCGACGCTGACCGTCTCAAGCACGTCCTGCTTCTCGGCGATCTTCACCGACAGGTGAGACGCGACCGTGTCGGCGAGCTTTGAATAGTCGTCGATCTGCGTCACCGCGCCGACGACCTCGGAAGAGACCCGCTTGTTGAGCTTTACATAGCTTTCGAATTCGGCGATCACCGACCGGCCGAGCGCTTCGACCTCGACCGGAGAGGCGAGATCGTCGGCGACGACTTCAGCGTCCGCTTCGTAATAATCGTCCGCGCGCGTGTATGTGCGAACGCTGGCGCGCGCCACGCCTTCGACCAGCACCTTCACCGTGCCGTCGGGCAGCTTCAGAAGCTGCAACACCGAGGCGAGCGTGCCGATCGGATAGATCGCGTCGGCCGAGGGATCGTCGTCGCCCGCATTCTTCTGCGTCGCGAGCAGAATGAGCCTGTCGGATTTCGTCACCTCTTCGAGCGCGCGAATGGATTTCTCCCGCGCGACGAAAAGAGGAACGATCATGTGCGGAAAGACGACAATGTCGCGCAGCGGCAGCACCGGATAGCTTTCGATGGTTCCGGGGGTGACGGCGTCTCGCTTTTCGTTCGACATTCTTTTTGTCCTGTCCTTGACGCGTCCCGCTAAAGCGGCGGCGCGAGACCGCAGGGCGATTTTTGGTTTCAGGCCGCGAATACGGTCGCCCGCCGATTTCGCGCCCATTAAAGACCGCCGGCGGATGCGCCCGACGGCCCCGTTAACGCAAATGGTTACGCGAATAATCGATTCAAGGCGCTGCGGCGCCCAAGCATAAACCTGCGCCCGGCGTCGCCGCCGCCTAGCCGCTTCGTCTTCGCGCGTCAGGCGCTCGTGCCGCTCTTTTCGCTGCGTTCGGCGTAAATATAGAGCGGCCGGGCTTTGCCCTCGACGACTTCTGGTCCGATCACAACCTGTTCGACTCCCTCCAGACCTGGCAGATCGAACATCGTGTCTAGCAAGATTCCTTCCATGATCGAGCGCAGGCCACGCGCGCCGGTATGGCGTTCGATCGCCTTGCGCGCGACGGACGAAAGAGCGTCGTCCTGGAAGGTGAGCTCGACGTTTTCCATCTCGAAGAGTCGCTGATACTGCTTGACCAGCGCGTTCTTGGGCTCGGTGAGGATCCGCTTGAGCGCGTCCTCGTCGAGATCCTCGAGCGTCGCAATGACCGGCAGACGGCCGACGAATTCGGGGATGAGCCCAAATTTCAGCAGGTCTTCCGGCTGCACTTGCCTAAAAATGTCGCCGGTGCGCCGTTCGTCGGGCGACTGCACGGTGGCGGCGAAGCCGATCGAGGTGTTGCGTCCGCGGGAGGAGATGATCTTTTCAAGCCCGGCGAAAGCGCCGCCACAGATGAACAGGATGTTCGTCGTGTCGACCTGCAGGAACTCCTGCTGCGGATGCTTGCGGCCGCCTTGGGGCGGCACGGAGGCGACGGTGCCCTCCATGATCTTCAACAGCGCCTGCTGCACGCCTTCGCCCGAAACGTCGCGGGTGATCGAAGGATTGTCGGACTTGCGCGAAATCTTGTCGATTTCGTCGACATAGACGATGCCGCGCTGGGCGCGCTCGACGTTGTAGTCCGACGCCTGGAGAAGCTTGAGAATGATGTTTTCGACGTCCTCGCCGACGTAGCCCGCTTCGGTCAGGGTCGTGGCGTCGGCCATGGTGAACGGAACATCCAGGATGCGCGCCAGAGTCTGCGCCAGCATGGTCTTGCCGACGCCGGTCGGTCCGATCAGCAGAATGTTGGACTTCGCCAGTTCCACGTCGCCATGCTTGGTCGCATGGTTGAGGCGCTTGTAATGGTTGTGGACCGCCACCGAGAGCACGCGCTTGGCTTGCGACTGGCCGATGACATAGTCGTCTAGAACCTTACAAATCTCGCGCGGGGTCGGAATGCCGTCGCGCTGCTTGACCAGCGAGGACTTGTTCTCCTCGCGGATGATGTCCATGCACAGTTCGACGCATTCATCGCAGATGAACACCGTCGGTCCGGCGATGAGCTTACGGACCTCGTGCTGGCTCTTGCCGCAAAAGGAGCAGTAAAGCGTGTTCTTGGAATCGCCGCCGCCGACTTTGCTCATATTGCTCTCCTATCGGGCCGGCCTGCCGGGCGAATCGGCCCGAACACCTGTGTAACCGGCGCCAAACTAACAAAAAGTGGAAGCGGCTGGCGTGCCCGTTCCCATCCAGTTTCGGTCGTCAGCGACGAGCGCCCGAGAACCATGACTAGTTAGTGTATTTTACACGACGGCCAAATTGCAACCTTCGCCGGAAACTCTGTCGAAGCAAGAAAGGCGCCCTCGCCGGCAGGCTCAGGCGGTAAGGATCTTGGGAACCCGATTCAGCCGCAGCCGATAGGCGTCCGGCATGCCGCTTCCTAGCAAGGGGCGCAGATACATCCGGAAGGCGTCGGTGACGTCCGTGCCGCAGGGGCTAATGTATTCGTCAGGCATGACTTTTGTCTTCGCGGCGATCTCTTCAAGTGGCGTCAACTGATAATCGACCGAATAAAAGCCGGTCCGGTGGATCGTCACCGAGCCGTCGCGATCGCCCCAAATGGCGTATTGCACGGCCTTTTCGCCGACCTCGCGGGCCTCGCGCTGGTCGACGTCGGAAACGCAGCCGACGAAGCTCCTTTGCACATAGCCGAACGTATCGGCCCGCACCCGCTTGAATCCGAGCCGGTCCTTCACGAGGCGGGTAAGTTCGTCGGCCAGCGCGCCGCCGCCAAGATGGACATTGCCGTGATCGTCGCGCTCCACCGCCTTGGCGAGCTTTTCGGCGATGGGGGTATGGTTTTCGTCGCAGACGCCTTCTGACACCGCGACGACGCAGCGGCCGTATTTCGTCATCGTCGCCTTAACGTCGGCGAGGAACTTGTCGATGATGAAGGCGCGCTCAGGGATGTAGATGAGATGCGGGCCGTCGTCGGGGAATTTCTTGCCGAGCGCCGAGGCGGCGGTCAAAAAGCCCGCGTGCCGGCCCATGACGATGGCGATATACACCCCGGGGAGAGCCCAATTGTCGAGATTGGCGCCGGCGAACGCCTGCGCCACCCAGCGCGCCGCCGAGGGAAAGCCCGGCGTGTGGTCATTGACCATCAGATCGTTGTCGATGGTTTTTGGAATGTGCACCGTCCGCAGCGGATAGCCGGCGCTTTGGGCCTCCTGCGAGACGATGCGCACCGTGTCCGAGGAATCATTGCCGCCGATATAGAAAAAGCAGCCGACCCCATGCGCGCGCAGGACGCGGAAGATTTCCTGACAATATTTGAGATCCGGCTTGTCGCGCGTCGAGCCGAGCGCCGAAGACGGCGTGCAGGCGACGAGCTCGAGATTATGAGTCGTCTCCTGCGTAAGGTCGACGAAATCCTCGTTGACGATGCCGCGAACGCCGTGGAAGGCGCCATAAACCCGCTCGACCTCGCGAAATTTGCGGGACTCCAGCACGGCGCCGACGAGCGACTGATTGATGACGGCGGTGGGGCCGCCGCCCTGAGCGACGAGCACTTTAGAAAAATCAATGGCGGTCACGACAAGCTCCTGGAAATCCGCGGCGCTTCAACCGCGCTGCGCTTATATTCTCAGGCGTGAGGCGGTTCAAATCGATCCGGCCGCTCATCCGAGGTCGTGCGCGCGCAGACTTTGGCGAAGAGTCCATCGTAATAGGGCGGCACCGGCGACCATTCGTCTTTCGGCGGATAGGGCTTGGTGATCTTTCCTTCGCCCATCTGACCCTGCCGCCAGCCGCCGCCCTCGGACCTGTATTTCCGATTGGCGCAATCGAGCGACACTTTCTCGATTTCCGACAGCCCCTTTTCGGCAAGGCCGAACGCCGCGGCTTTTGGCGAGGCGGCGTTGTAATCGGTGAGCGCGTCGACCGTGACGAACCCATCGGGCGACGTCCGTCGCGAGCCGGCGTCCATATAGACGGTCGAGAAATCGTCCTTGGAGACCTGCACCCACTCGGCGCGGGCCGATGCGGAAGACGCCAGCGTCGACAGGAGAGCCGAGACGCTGATCTTCCACATCGCTGTCCGCATCCTCGGCTTAGACAAGAGCGCCGTGGCAATGCTTGTATTTCTTACCCGAGCCGCAAGGGCAGGGCTCATTGCGGCCCACCTTGCCCCAAGTGGCGGGATTGTTCGCGTCGCGTGCAGCGGGCGCCTCGCTGACCGCGAGCCCGCGCGCCGAGAAATCGGCCCCCGCGAGACGCGTATTGAGATCATCGAGCGCAAGCTGCGCGCCGCCGCCGATCAGCGCCTCGGGATTTGGATGCGACATTTCCATCGGCGGCAGCTCCGGCGGCGCGGAAGGAGGCGCCTCGAAGGACACTTCGACGCGCATCAGTTGCGTGGTCACCGCTTCGTCCCAGCGCGTCATCAGGCCTTTGAAGAGCTCGAGCGCTTCGGACTTGTACTCGTTAAGCGGGTCGCGCTGCGCCAGGCCGCGCCAGCCGATCACCTGACGAAGGTGGTCGAGCGCGACGAGATGTTCGCGCCACAGCGTATCGAGAGACTGCAGGACGACCTGCTTCTCGATCATGCGCATCAGCGGCTCGGTGTTCTTTTCAACGCGCTCGGCGTAAGCGGCGTCGGCCGCCTCGAGCAGGCGCTCCTTGAGCTCCTCGTCGGCGATGCCTTCTTCCTTCGCCCAGTCGGCGACCGGCAGATCGAGATTGAGCTTCGTTTTGACGTCTTCCGCCAGCCCGTTAACGTCCCAGGCCTCGGCGTAGGCGTCATGCGGAATGTGCTGCGACACCATCGCGTCGACCACGTCGGCGCGCATGTCTGCGGTCTGCTCCTCGACGCTCTCCTCATCCATGATTTCGCGCCGGCGCTCGAAGATCACCTTGCGCTGGTCGTTCATGACGTTGTCGAACTTGAGGATGTTCTTGCGGATGTCGAAGTTGCGCGCCTCGACCTTATGCTGCGCCTTCTCGATCGCCTTGTTGATCCACGGATGGACGATGGCTTCGCCCTCCTGCAGGCCGAGCTTCACCAGCATCGAGTCCATGCGCTCGGAGCCGAAGATGCGCATGAGATCGTCCTGCAGCGACAGGAAGAATTTCGAGCGGCCGGGGTCGCCCTGACGTCCGGAACGGCCGCGCAGCTGATTGTCGATGCGCCGGCTCTCGTGGCGCTCGGTGCCGATGATGTAAAGGCCGCCGGCGGCGATCGCCTTCTCTTTAAAGTCCGCGACTTCCTCGCGAATCTCCGCTTCCTTCTTGGCGCGCTCGTCGCCCTCGAGGCCGGCGCATTCCTGCGTCACGCGCATCTCGACGTTGCCGCCCAGCTGAATGTCGGTGCCGCGGCCGGCCATATTGGTGGCGATGGTGATCGCGCCGGGCACGCCGGCTTCCGCGACGATATAAGCTTCCTGCTCGTGGAAGCGCGCATTGAGCACCGCGAAAAGCTTCGACGGCTTGCCGGAGCGCGCCGCCGCATAGAGTCCCGTCAGCCCCTTGGGATCGGCGAAGTCGATCATCTTGTAGCCCTGCGTCAGCAGGAATTCCGCAAGCTGCTCCGACTTCTCGATCGACGTGGTGCCGACCAGAAGCGGCTGCATCCGCCCGTTGGCGTCCTGGATCTCGGCGGCGATCGCGCCGAGCTTTTCCTTGGCGGTGCGATAGACCTCATCATCCTCGTCGAGACGGCAGACCGGGCGGTTGGTCGGAATTTCGACGACGTCCAGCTTGTAGATTTCGGCGAATTCATTCGCCTCGGTGGCCGCCGTGCCGGTCATGCCGGCGAGCTTGCCGTAGAGACGAAAGTAATTTTGGAAGGTGATCGACGCGAGTGTGACGTTTTCAGGCTGAACCTGAACGTGCTCCTTCGCCTCGAGGGCCTGATGCAGGCCTTCCGAATAGCGGCGGCCCGGCATCATGCGGCCGGTGAATTCGTCGATGATGACCACCTCGCCCTTGCGGACGATGTAATCCTTGTCCTTTTGGAAGAGCTTATGCGCGCGCAGCGCCTGATTGACGTGATGCACGAGCGTCACGTTGTGCGCTTCGTAAAGCGCGCCTTCGGTCAGCGCGCCGGCCTCGGTCAGCAACTCTTCCATATGCTCATTGCCGGCGTCGGTCAGATGAACCGTGCGCTGCTTCTCGTCGAGTTCGAAGTCGTCGGCGTTGAGCTTGGGGACCAGCTTGTCGATCGTGTTGTAAAGATCGGATTTGTCGTCGATGGCGCCCGAGATGATGAGCGGCGTGCGCGCCTCGTCGATCAGGATCGAGTCGACTTCGTCGACGATCGCGTAATTATGTCCGCGCTGAACCATCTGCGAGAACTCATATTTCATATTGTCGCGCAGATAGTCGAAGCCGAATTCGTTGTTGGTGCCGTAGGTGATGTCGCAAGCGTAGGCGGCGGCGCGATCCTCGTCCATGAGGTCATGCACCACGACCCCGACGCTCATGCCGAGGAATCTGTAGATCTGCCCCATCCATTCGGAGTCGCGCTTGGCGAGATAGTCGTTCACCGTGACGACATGGACGCCTTTGCCGGCGAGCGCGTTGAGATAGACGGCGAGCGTGGCGACGAGAGTCTTGCCTTCGCCCGTGCGCATCTCCGAAATCGCGCCTTCGTGCAGCACCATGCCGCCGATGAGCTGGACGTCGAAATGGCGTTGCCCGAGGGTGCGCTTGGCCGCCTCGCGCACCGTGGCGAAAGCGGGAACGAGCAGATCGTCGAGCGACTTGCCGGCGGCGTGCTCTTCGCGGAACTGGCGGGTGCGATCCCGTAGCTCATCATCGGTCAGCGCTTCGACGTCCGCCTCCAGGGCGTTGATCGCGTTGACCTTCGGCGCGTAGGTCTTAAGCCGGCGATCATTCGCCGTGCCGAAAATCTTCTTGGCGAGTGCGCCGATCATTCTTGCGAACCTTTCTCCCGCGCAGCGTCTGCCGCCTTCTCGGCGCGCCGGGGAATGGCGGCCGGCGGAACGTCACATAATGCATGAATAACATCCGCCTGCGCCATCGCGCCAACGGCGGGGCGCCAGGATCGACGCGGCATTTTCCGCCGGAGAGATAAGAGCCGCCGGAAACCTTGTCAATGTAAGGGATTTTCTCGCGACGCCATGTGGATCAGGGCTGACCCCCATCGCCTGAGGGTAAGCCAAACGGACGTTGACGGCGGTCAGCGCTGCGCCTAGCGTCGCTTGATCAATCGTTTTTATGGTCGCGCGTTCATATTCGGAACAGAATTAAGGAGGTCCCATTGGCACGTCCTCATTATACGTTTTTCGCCGCTCTTGGCGCCGCAATTTTTCTTGGCGGCGCGACGGCGGAGGCTCAGCGCCGAACCCCTCCTGAAGCCGGTGTGAGCCCGACGGAGCACTTCGGCGACAAGGCGCCTCCCAAGGAAGAAGCCGCGCCGCAGAGCAAGAAGCCCGTCTCCGGCGAGGAGGACGCCCGGCCGGGCGTCGGCGACGTTTCCAAAGAGCCGCAAGTTCCCACCAAGGCGCGGTCCATTCGCCGCGACCCTGCGGCCCAGCCCACGCCCAAGCCTTAACTCTTTTCAGTCGCGCCCGCGCATTTTCGCAGGGGAGGGGACCATGCGCAGATTTTTGATCTTATTGGCCACGCTCAGCATCGTCTGTGCACCCAGCGCCGCTCAGGCCTGGTTCAAGTTCCGCAACACCACCAAAGCCACGGTGTGGGTTTCATTTCTTTGGTATTCGCCGGGCTGTTCGGACGGCGGCGACTGGACGAAAAAGGGGTGGTGGAAATTGGAGCCGGGCCAGACGAAAACCGTCTTTGGCAAAGATCTGCAGAGCGTCAACACCTACTATTATTGGTACGCCGAGTCGAACGACGGCGCTGTGTGGAGCGGCCCTTTCAATACATGCGTGCCGCAGAGCGCCTACGAGTGGTGCATCAACACCTGTTGCTCGCCGACATGCCGGACGGTCGGCTTCCGCGAGAAATATATCGGCAGCTACAATAATTACACGATCAACCTCGTCAAATAGGGGCTCATGGAGCCTCATTGATGGGGCGTAGGGGCAACGGCATAACGCCCGTCTGCATCAGCCGCAAAAACAGCCTTAAGCCCACCGGCTCATTTCCGTTCGGGTGCACGAGCACGATCGAGCCGGGGCGGGGCCTTAGGCCGAGCGCCAGCCAGGAATCGGCGCCGAGCGCGACGAGATGCCGGCTGCGGACGTTCTCCAGCAGCGCGGCGTCGGCGACAAGACCCGGAAAGCGGAAAAAAACCGACGGCGTTTCGCCTTGGGCGATGATGAGCTTTTCGGTCTCGAAAATCTCGCTATCGACGTCCACGCCCGGCCGCAGGAAGTAATTCCGACCGTCAGGAAGGCGGCGAACATAGGGATGGCTGTAGGAGTGGTTGGCCCAGGCGATGTCGAGCGCGCCGCTGCGCGTCTTCTCGCGCAGCCAGGCGAAGTCGGCGCCGTGGCGGGCGATCCAGCCGCCGGAGACGGCGAGCATCACGGGCGTGCGCGGCCCCTGCGCGGCGAGTTCTTCGAAAAAGGCGCGGTCCAGCGGCTTGCGGCTCGGGCAGAGGTCGCCGGTTACAAAGGCGCCGTCGCCGGCGCCGTGAATGAGGCCGGCGTTGACGAGGGCCGGCGGACGCGTTGGATCATCTGGCGGATGCAGCGCCTTGAGATAGCGAGTCCCGGCTTGCGCCGCATCGGTCGTCTCCTCGCAGCGCCAGCATGCCGCCCGCTCCAGCGACGTCTGCAGCGATTGCGGGTCGACCGTCAGGATCAAGGGCGTCCCGTCGACGTTCATCTGTCGGATGGCCAGCCGCGACGCCCCCTCTTTGGCGCAGAGGTCGAAAATCGGCGCATAGGCGCGCACTCGCTCGCGAGTCGGCGGACCTCCGGGCGTGATCTCGACCGGAGCGCAGGCGCTGTCTTCGCCGCGCGCCGTTGCGGCGCCGGCGACGCACGCCCACAATAGCAAACCGAATACCCGTCTCACGGCGCGATCATGATCAAAAAGGAAGACATTGAGAAGATCGCCCTTTCGGTCGAGTCGGCGGAGTCGGGCGAGCTTGCGGCAATGCTCGGCGAGGAGATTGCGCGCCAGTTCGGCCCGCGCGACGAAACGCCCCTCTGCATCACGGCGCGTGACGCGCAGGAGACCCTCATCGCCGGGCTGAACGGCGTCTGCCACTGGCGCTGGCTTTACGTTCGTCATCTTTGGGTTGATGCGCCGCAACGTGGGCGCGGCTGGGGGCGCCGGCTGATGGCGGAGGCCGAGCGGCTGGCCAAAGACCGCGGCTGCGTCGGCATCTATGTCGACACATTCGATCCGCAGGCCGCCGCGTTCTATGAAGATATCGGATTTGCGCGCGCGGGCGAGATCGTCGGTTTTCCGCCTGGACATCAGCGGCTGTTTTTCAGGAAATCGCTGGAATGACAAATATGAGGGCGATGATCCTGGGGCGGCCGAACACGCCGCTGATCATGGAGGAGCGATCCCTCCCGCGCCCGGGAGCCGGAGACGTGCGGCTCAAGGTCGAGGCCTGCGGCGTTTGCCGCACTGATCTCCATGTCGTCGACGGCGAACTGACCCAGCCGAAGCTTCCGATCGTTCCGGGCCACGAAATTGTCGGGCGCGTTGACGCGATCGGTCCTGGCGTGACCGGTTTCTCGCTTGGACAGCGGGTCGGCGTTCCCTGGCTTGGCCACACCTGCGGGCATTGCCCCTACTGTCTGAGCGCCCGCGAAAATCTGTGCGACGATCCGCTCTTCACCGGCTACACGCGCGATGGCGGCTATGCGTCTCACGCCGTAGCCGATGCATCTTACTGCTTCCCGCTGCCGGAGACTGGCGATCCGGCGACGCTCGCGCCGCTGCTCTGCGCGGGCCTCATCGGCTGGCGCACGTTGAAGATGGCGGGTCCGGCGGAAGCGATCGGCATCTACGGCTTCGGCGCCGCCGCCCATATCATCGCCCAGGTCGCGATCGCCCAAGGCAAGCGCGTGCATGCATTCGTTCGGCCCGGCGATCAGGCGGCGGCCGATTTCGCACTGTCGCTTGGCGCCGCGACGGCGCAGGATTCCAACGCGCCCTCGCCGGAGCCGCTCGACGCCGCGCTGATCTTTGCGCCGGTCGGCGCGCTCGTCCCGCGCGCGCTCGCCGCCACGAAAAAAGGCGGCGCGGTCGTTTGCGGCGGCATTCACATGAGCGACATTCCGAGCTTTCCCTACGCACTGCTCTGGGAGGAGCGTCGACTGCTTTCGGTCGCCAATCTCACGCGCGAAGACGCGCGCGAGTTCCTTGCGCTGGCGCCGACGATTCCGCTGAACATGCATGCGACGCGCTATCCTCTGGCGCGGGCGAATGAAGCGCTCGCCGATCTGCGCGAAGGTCGACTGCAAGGAGCGGCGGTGCTCATTCCGTAAGCCGTGATCGCTTGCGCGCTCCACAATGATAGGCGTTTGCCGATTGTCATTCCCGGCAGGCCGAAGGCCTGACCGGGAATCCAGAGCAATGGCATGAGTGATGGGTTTCGTTCTGGATTCCCGATCGCGCGCTTGGCGCGCGTCGGGAATGACATCACAGTTTGGCGGCTTGCGACGACGACTTCAAAGCATTCTCGATCTCAGCGGCGAGGGTCGCCGCATTTTTCGACGCGTCGATCTTGAACCATTCGATTTCGCCGGTCGGCTTCTCCATCTGCGCTTCGAGCACGTCGCGGGTGGCGTCCGACACGTCGTTGACGCGCGCATCGACGCGCGCCGCGCGTTGGTCGAGATCGAGGTCGAGCCAGACGCCAAGAAACGGCGCGCGCGCAATCTCGGCCGCGGCTCTTATCGCTTCGCGATCTTGCGAGCGATCGAAGACGGCGTCGACGATGACGGGCCAGCCGCGCGCGGCCATTCGCGCCGCGACATCTAACATCTCGCCATAGACCTGCGCCGACACGGCGCTCGCGTAGGCCTCCTGCGGAAGACGCGCGGTCGGCGCGACGCCGAAGAGCCGTTTGCGAATGCGATCGCTGTTGATGACGCGCGCGCCGGGCGGACATCCGATGACGGGCGCAAGCGCCGCGGCGACGCTCGATTTTCCTGACCCGCTGAGACCTCCGATTGCAATGACGGCGGCTTTGGCCGGCGCGAGCAGCGTCATCGCGAGATCGAAGTAGAGGCGCGCGCGTTCGGCGTTGTGTTGCGACGCCTCGACATGCGCGCGGATGGCGGCGCGCAGCGACATGAAGAAGGGAAGCAGCGGCAGTCCGTCGGTTTCGTCGCGCGCGTCGAGATAGCGGTTCAACGCCAGATTGGCGCAGCCAAATGCGCCGACGCGCCAGAGATCCATCAGCAGGAAGCTGACGTCGTACAGCACGTCGATCGTTGCGATCTCGTCGTCGAACTCTAGGCAGTCGAAGAGCGTCGGCGCGCCTTCGAACAGACAGATATTGCGGAGCGTCAGATCGCCATGGCAGCGGCGCACCTTGCCCCGCGCCTTTCGAGCGTCGAGAAGCGCGCTTTGCGCGTCGAGCGCTCCGTTGAGGCGCGCGACAAGCACATCGATTTGCTCTGCGCTTGCTGGCGCCGCGTTGCGCAAGCTCAAAGCCGTATCGTCCAGAGTCCGGCGCATCGCCGCCGCGCCGCCCTTTTCATCGTTCGGCCTGGTTTCGTCGTGGGTCTTGGCGACTAGACGCGCAAGTGCCTCCACCATCGCTTGCGTCAGGCGGCGGTCTTTCGCAATCTGTTCGAAGAGGTCTTGGTCGGCGAAGCGCCGCATGACGACCACGGCGTCGATCATCTCGCCCGCGCCGTCGAGCGCCAGCCGCCCATCCGCCTCGCGGGTCACGCGATGTGCGCCGAGATAAAGTTCGGGCGCGAAGCTTGTATTGAGCGCCGCTTCACGCGCGCACATCTCCCATCGGCGGCTCGGCGTCGAGAAGTCGAGATAGGGGAAGCGCACCGCTTTCTTCAGCTTATAGGCGTGCGTTCCGCAGAGCGCGACGACCGAAATGTGAGTCGTGACGATTCTCTCCGCGCCGCCCTCGAGCGAGGCGAGAAAGCGCACGACTTCATCCTGCGCGCCAAAATCCATGTGGGGGTCTCGAACTTGCGTCCGCTGATGCCGCGCATGAGGCGAGCCCCAGCGGCCAGTCCTTTTTGCGAGTGACTGAGCCTATTCCATCCCGAGCGCGGAAAGATAGAGGTCGAGGATTTCTTCCTCTTCCTCCCGCTTGTGTTTATCCAGACGGCGCAGCGATACGATCTTGCGCATCACCTTGGGGTCGAACCCGGTCCCTTTCGCTTCCGCGTAGACGTCCTTGATGTCGTCGCTGATCGCACGCTTTTCCTCCTCGAGCTTCTCGATCCGCTCGATGAAGGCGCGCAAATGTCCGCCGTCGACGGCGTTGCTGGTCATGTGCAATTCCCGAGGCTGCTCCGGGCGGGCGGGGCGCGCGCCGGCTGGGCGAGCCTTGCGACAAACCGGCGGCGCTCGTCAAGGCGGCAGGGCCACTAATCCCCGAATTCCGCAGGCAGGGGTTCAATCTTGATCTGCGCTTTGCCGACATTATTGCCATAGGTGTGGCGTAGATTGCCGTCGGAGTTCTTCTGCCCGAACATCGCCGCAACCGGAATGAAGCCCGTGTAGGCGTCGTTGACATAGAGGAAGAGTTCGCCGTCCGCTGGCGACTTGAAGCGCACGGTCATGTTATTCCTCGGCGAGCCGTTGACGAAGGGAAAATACGGTTCTCCGGGAATAAGATCGAAGCCGCTTGGACCTACTTGCAGAATCGGCTTCATCCATGGCTCGCTCATCACGCGTTTGATCCCGAGCCCCATCAGAAAAAAACCAATTTTCTGGTCGAGTGAGAGGTCGTCGCGCTTGAGGCCGCCCAGATTGGCGGGAAGCGTCGCATCTTTCCAGTCTTGCTCGATCGTGAAAGTCGCGGCGTAATAGCGGCCCTTTTCCAGCATGCGGCCCGTGGCGGTGCAGGGTCGATCAACAAAAAAGTCCAAAGTCGCTTCTCTTGACAGGCCTTCGGTCGTCGGGGAGCCTTGACACACCTCGCCTTGAGAGGCGCGGTAATGGAAATAGAGGCGATCGAGGAGAAAGAGAGCGGCGAGAGCGACGACTGCGAATAAAGCGCTGGGCGCCGCGACATTGGAGGCGAAACGCCAAGCGCTGTTGGCGAGCCTCGAATTCAAAAGGACAGTGGCGATTGGATCCCAAAACCGACGGGCCAGCACGCCCTGCGACGCACGCGTTGTCATATGCCACGCAAAGCGGGAACGATCGGCGATCGTGCGTCTCAAACGCCCGCCCCACCAGAACGAAAGGCTAAACAGCAGAAGCAACAGGCCCGCGCCCAGCGGGTATTGTCGAAAAGCGTCGAGCCATGGCGACAGGAAACCGGGAAGGTAGCCGGCCACAAAGCCAACGATCCAGTCGAAAAACCTTGTAAAGGGATTGTTCAGGTCGGGCTCTCGTCGATCAAGCAAGGGCATCAATAAGAGTAGGATGAGCGACAAGATCGTGACCTGATAGGAAACGCGTCGCCAGAAGACCGCGCATTTGACGAGGTCGAGCGCCTCCTGTGTAGGCGGCTTCAATCTGTCCACAAGTTCCGCCAGCCCAGCCATTCTCGCATGTGTTCCGGCGTGTTCGCCATTCGCGAATCTGCCTTGGCGCGACCCCGCGTCCGCCGTGAAATCAATAAACGCCTTAGGGCGTCCCGTATTGTCGACGACATCGAACTGCTGCGGGAGCGCGATTGGCGCATAGCCTTCAAACCGCAGCGCCATTCTGTAGATCACACTCTCATGGATCAAAGGCCGCGGCGGGGGAACGGCAGCTATTGCCGCGGAGCCCTTCTGGCGTTTTCTTAGCGTAAGCTGACGGGCTTGCTTTAAAATCTCTGGTATATCCCGCGGCTTATACCTGTAGAGCGCATTTAGCCCGCTGCGCGAATCGTAACTCTGTCCAAAGGCGGTCGCTTTAGCGACCACGTCTTTCCTGAAGGCGTCGAGAAAAACCACGCCCTGCTTTTCCGCTTCGATCATGATCCAGCGCAGAGGGAGAATGGCTTGGCTATCGTCGGGGTATCCGCCTCCGACGTTTGCGTGAACGCCGGCGAACCAGATTTGCTGGCTGCGTTCGCAGACGTCCTGATGAGCCTTGTCTTCCGCTTGCTCTCGGCTCACTCCGCTTTCGACGAGCTTGTCGATGAGCTCACTGCGCTGACGCGCGGCTTCGTGACGCACGTCCGCATCGTCGAAAGGGATCGGAGTGAATGCGTCTCGCTCATCGTCGATTGAAAGGGCATGACGCGTGAAACGGACAATCGGCAGCAGATCATAACTGCTGAAGGTCAGAGGAAAGATGAATTTGTCGATGAAGACCCTCAGCTCTTCGACCGGCATGCCATAGGCGCCGACCGTATCCCATAAGCCTAGGAAGTCGATCGCGTCGACCTGACGGTTCTTGCCACGATCGTAGCGGTCCTCATTGCGGTCGAGAAAGGAGATCACGACTTTATCGCGAAACCAGCGCCAGATATTTTCGATTCTGAGAATGGTGTGAAAATGTTGTGCTCGGAACTGCTGATAGGCGCGCTCGGCCAGCCTATTGAGTTCCGCTTCCGAATCCGCGTTGACCGGGAGGCCTTCAGAAGCCACGAGGCCGATGAGCACGCGGATGGTGAAGGCGCCGCGGCTGAAGCCAAAACAGGCTATCTTAGGGGGATAGAGTTTTCCGCCAGACGTTTCGCTGGGCGGCAGATCCAGCGTCTGCATCGCGTCACGGTAATGACGCGTAAGAAATTTGTAGAGATCTAGCACATTGCGCTTCAGCCCGAAGCCGAAAGCGCCGGCGAGGGCGGCGAGCCAGCGATGCTGTGACGAGCCCACACCGTCGTCGTAATAGGCAATTTGACCTTTGTCGGGCGTCATGTCGAGCGCGGCATAGAGGCGAAAGACATTCGTCTTAAATGGCGACGCCGAGCTGTTACCCGTTCCGTCCGAAAAGAGGACGATCGTCTTAAACATATTCCACTCCAAAAGTTTTGCGAATTCAAGGAAGAAGC
This sequence comes from Methylocystis rosea SV97, assembly GCF_000372845.1. Lineage (GTDB taxonomy): Bacteria > Pseudomonadota > Alphaproteobacteria > Rhizobiales > Beijerinckiaceae > Methylocystis > Methylocystis rosea. The sequence continues at coordinate 3,100,263 of NZ_KB889963.1, read as the reverse complement.
TACGCTCACGGCGCGAGGAGAGGCAAGCTCGTTTCGCGTGTTTCGCACGATATCCACCCCGAGCGGCGCACTTGAAACCGGCCTTAAGGTCGCCGATCTTTGGCGGGCCACCAGAAAGGCCGTAAATTGATGACCGAGCGGGATCCCTTTTCCAGTCGCGAGCGCCCGATGGCCCCAATCGGGGCGCGCGCCGCGCCTTACATTCCGCCACAGGCGCTCGAGGGCGTCCGCACGCGCCGCATCATCGCGGTCACGCTCGATTTGATTCTCGTCGCCAGCATGTCGGCGGCGCTGTTCGTCGCCCTCTTCATCCTCAGCGCCGGATTGTCTGCATTCATCCTGCCGCCTCTGTTCCCGATCGTCGCCTTTTTTTACAACGGTCTGACAGTGTCGGGACGGAGAATGGCGACGCCCGGCATGGCCTTCATGGACCTGGAGATGCGCACCATGGAAGGAGAGCCGGTGCCGTTTCTGCAGGCGGCCGTCCATGCCGTGCTGTTTTATGTCACCTGGCTATTCCCGCCGCTGCTGCTCGTTTCGCTTTTTGCAGGCGACAAGCGCTGCCTTCACGACATGCTCGCGGACGTTATCGTTTTACGGCGCTCGTCTTAAAATCCGCAACTTCGACGCCGCAAATCTCCGTTGGCGCACGCCACATGGGCGCTCTAGATTAGTTTTGAATCTGGGATCTTAGAGCGTGACGAAAGAGCCGCGCGACGCGCCGCAATTCTATCTGACCTCTCCGGCGCCGTGCCCCTATTTGCCGGGCCGCGAGGAGCGGAAGGTCTTTACGCATCTGATCGGGCTGCGCGCGCCCGCGCTCAACGACACGCTGACGCAATCCGGCTTCCGTCGCTCGCAGACCATCGCCTACCGCCCCGCTTGCGAGCAGTGCCGAGCCTGCGTCTCGGTGCGAGTCAAGATCGACGAATTCACGCCGTCGCGGGGCATGCGCCGCGTCCGCCGGCGTAACGCCGAGCTTGTCGCCGAAACACGGCCGGCGCGGGCGACGCATGAGCAATACGCCTTGTTTCGCCGCTACGTCAGCGCCCGCCATTCCGACGGCGGCATGGCCGACATGAGCATGATCGACTATCAGATGATGATCGAAGACAGCCACGTCGACACGCGGCTCGTCGAATATCGTCTCGCCCAAGGCAATGGCGAGATTGGCGCGCTGGTCGCCTGCTGCTTGACCGACCGGCTCTCGGACGGGCTGTCGATGGTCTATTCCTTCTATGAGCCTGAACTCGAGCACAGATCACTAGGGGCCTTCATGATTCTGGATCATGCGGAGCGCGCCCGCGCCTTTGGTCTGCCGCATGTGTACCTTGGCTATTGGGTCGAAGGTTCGCGCAAAATGGAATATAAGTCGCGCTTCCTGCCTCAAGAGCGCCTGGGCATGAGCGGCTGGGTCCGCGTGGGCTAGCCGGTAGGAGTGGGAGCCAAGGCTGGGCGGCGGCCGTTCGCCGCTCGCCGGCAGGCCACAAAATCGCCGGACTATTCGCGCCTTGTTAACGCCGAAGATGCACAACTCGATCGAAAGAGCCGGCGCGGTCCTCTAGGCGGCGTCGTCTTTCGGCTTGACCGCCGGAGCATGCTCCGGCGATGCGATTGGAGCGATCTGTGCGAGAATCCGCAATTATCCAGTTTGCCCGCGGCGCGGCGCTCGTCCTTGCCGCAGTGGCCCTCACGCCTGCCTCAGCCGCCTGGGACCAGGACGGACAGGCAGAGTGGGCGCAGCGCTATGACGCCGACGCCCGTCTGACCGTATCGCGCTCGACGACCCCTATCCTGTCCACTCATACGGTGGCCGCCACGGAAGCGGCGATCGAGCGTTTGCGCGAAATCGCGGCCAATGGCGGCTGGCCACAGGTGCCGGGCGGCCAACAGCTGCGGCTGGGGTCGAACAGTCCGGCGGTCTCGGCGTTACGCCGCAGGCTGATCGTCTCCGGCGACATTGGGGCCGAAACCGGCGCGAGCCCGGTGTTCGACTCCTATGTCGAAGCGGCGGTGCGCCGGTTCCAGGCGCGCCACGGCATCATATCGACCGGCGTCGTCAATCAGCAGACCGTTCAGGCGATGAATGTGCCGGCTGAGACCCGGCTGAAGCAGCTCGAGACCAATTTGGTGCGTCTGCGCAGTTTTTCGCACGACCTCGGCAACCGCTACGTCACCGCCAACATCCCCGCCGCTTCGGTGGAGACAGTCGAGAACGGCGAGGTCGTCACCCATCACATGGCCGGCGTCGGCAAGATCGACCGCCAGTCGCCGGTGATGCAGACCAAGGCGATCCAGGTCAATTTCAATCCGTTCTGGACCGTGCCGGCGTCGGTGATCCGCAAGGATTTGATCCCCAAGATGCAGGCGGATCCAAACTATCTCAACGCCAATCACATCCGCGTCTACAGTAAAGACAATCAGGAGCTGCAGCCCGAGCAGATCAATTGGCGCTCACTCGACGCGCTCAATTTCCGCTTCCGCCAGGACATTGGCGGCGACTTCAACTCGCTTGGAGTCGTGCGCATCGATATCGCTAATCCCTACGGCGTTTACATGCACGACACGCCCGCTAAAGGCGTTTTTGGCGATGACTTCCGCTTCGTCTCATCGGGCTGCATCCGGCTTCAGAACGTTCGCGACTATGTCGCCTGGCTCCTGAAGGAGACGCCCGGCTGGGACCGCGACCATATTGACCAGGTCATCGCCTCCGGCGAACGCGTGGACGTCAAGATCACGCCCGCCGTGCCGGTCTACTGGGTCTATATTACGGCATGGGCGGCGCCGGACGGCGTCACCCAGTTCCGCGATGACATCTACCAGCGCGACGGGCTCGGCGTGCGGTCCGCCGGGGCCGATTCGCCGGCGCCGACGGTGGTGCAGGCGGCGCGTCCGGTGCGCGGCGAAGGGTTGTTCCCGAGCGACGACGACAGCTACTTCGAGGAGCGTACCCGGTAAACTGCGGCCCTATTGCGCCGCCGCGGCGCTGCGCGAGGCGCGCCAGGTTCCGCCGCAAAGGTCGGTGGACGATGACCAAGGGCCGGCGCCCCTGCCGCCCCGCAGCGTTCCGTGGAAGCGCACGACCCGCTCGCCGTCGCCGGTGAATCGCGCGACGATTGTGCCTTCCTCGTCGACATAGCCCCAAAAAGAGGCGGCCGGCCCCGGCGCTGCGGCGATTTTATTGCCGACGATGTCGAAAGACGGCGGAATGAGACTGCGACACTCTCCGACGGTCGTCGTCGCTTCGATGTTCCATCTGCCGTTTGGATCGCCGACCGGGCCGGACAGGGCTCGTTCGTTGTCCGGCTGCGCCTTTTGGCCCCGCGGCTGCTTGGCGGACGCTCCCTGGGCCGCCACGCAGAGCGCAAGCGCTAACGCTAAAATTCTCATTTGGCCTCCGAAAGCGCGCGCCGCAGCGCGCCGTGCATGTCGCAACCCGCGTAGATAAACCCCGTCACGCCCGCATGGCGCAGACGCTCCTCGAGTTCGCCCGGCCGGCCGGCGAGATAAAGCCCAGCGCCTGCGCCCTTTAGCGCCAGCGCCGCCGTTTCCGCCGAGTCTCCGTAGATCCTGTCGGATGAACAGAGGCAAGCGAGTTTGGCGCCAGACTCCCGGTAGGCGTCGACCAATTCGGTCGTGGACTCGGTTTCGGGTCCAAAAACCGCTTCGACGCCGCCGGCCTCGAAAAAATTCTTGGCGAAATTCGCCCGCGCGGTGAATGCGGCGACGGGCCCGAGATTTGCGAGGAAAATCTTCGGGCGATCGCCCAACTGCGCGAGGCTGACGTCCGACTCTTCACGCAGCCGCTCGAAAGGCTCGGCGAGACGGCGCGGCGCGAGCGGAGCGCTCATTCGCGCGCCCGTTGGCGGCTCAACCGTTTCAGCCGCAGCGTCATAAGGCGCGAGCACGTCGAGCGCGCCCTCGTGAATGTCGGGAAACTGGTTCGCGCCGATGAGCTTATCCTTGGCGCGCCCGACGTTCTTCGCCCGCAACGCGGCGGCTTCGGCGACGCCCGCCTGAAAGACTCCCGTCTCCAATGCTGTGGGTAGGCCGCCGTCGGCCTCGATCTGCTGAAAAAGTCCCCACGCCCGCGCGCACAGCGCGTCGGTCAGCGCCTCGAAGCCGCCCGCGCCGCTCGTCGGATCGTCGACGGCGTCGATATGCGATTCGTCCTGCAGCACGAGCTGGGTGTCTCGCGCCAGCCGCCGCGCAAATTCGTCGGGGGCGCCGAGCGCCTGAGTGAAGGGGAGGACGGAGACGGCGTCGGCGCCGCCGATCGCCGCTGAGAACGCGGCGAGCGTCCCGCGCAGAATATTGTTCCACGGGTCACGCCGCGACATCATCCGCCACGCCGTCTCGGCGAAGACCAGCGCTGGCTTGGGAGAGAGGCCGCAGGCCTCTTCAACGCGCGCCCAAAGGCGCCGCGCGGCGCGGAATTTCGCGACTCCCAGCAGTTCGTCGGCGTCCGCGCAGAATCGGAACGCGATCAGGCCGCGCGCTGCGTCGAGGTCGACTCCGGCGTCCGCCAGCGCCCGCAAATAGGCGAGCGCTGACGAGAGCGCGAAAGCCAGCTCCTGCGACTCGGTCCCGCCCGCCGAATGCACGACGCGGGCGTCGGCGATCGCGGTCGCGTAGACGAAGCCGGCGCCGGCGGCCGCCTTCACGTCCCGCGCGAAGCCCTTGGAGACTTGCGCCCAGGGCTCCGCAGCGAATCCGTGCCGCGCCTGCGCGCCCAGCGGATCGAAGCCCATCGAGACGCGGGTGAGCGACGGTTCAATATGTTGGCGGTCGACGAAACGCATGAGCGCCTGCGCGGCGCCTGGCGCGCGCGGCGACGAGTCGAGCGTCAGCGGAATGCCATAGTCGAGGCGAACATTGGCGAGCGCGTGAGCGATCGCATCATCATCATCGCCGACGAGCCCCCCGCCATAGGCGCCGATCGAGCCGGCGAAGACGAGATGCAGTCCGTCGGCGCCGCCGTCGAGGTCCTGCAGCGCCAAGCGGTTGGCGGCGTCAGCGTTCGGCACGTCGACGCGCGCGAGAATCGCCCAGCGGCCGGGGTTTTTGCGCAGGACCGGGAATGGCGAACACGCGGCGCGGGCGTAGATGGGCTCGAGGGAAAGCCCGTCATAGCTCTTAGAGACGAGCGTTTCGAAGGACGCGCCTTTGAGCGCCCGCTCAACAAGGGCGCGCCACTGCGCGTCAGTGGCCTGCGGAAAGACCCCCGCCAGCGCCGTCTCCTGTCCCGTCATGTTCGCTGTCGCCCTCCGTTGTTTCGGGCGGCGTTTTCGCATGAAGCGCTCCGCCGGGCCACTGCAAATCCGCCGAGAGCGCGGCGGGCTTTATTTTCGAGGCCAAACGCCTTAACCAGTGCCGACTGCGCCCGAGGGCGGGAACGGGGCGCTGGAGCGGAAGAGCCAGAGGCGGGCGGTTCTGGCCACGCGCCCGAATAAGGCGTCGGATCGGCGCTGCCGCGTCAATGCGTCGCGAGCGCTGGTTGTCGTCGGCGGCGCAGAGCCTGAAACGGAGGGATTCGTGACTGATAATCCGCAGGACAAGAATCAGCTCGTCGACGAGATCATCGAAGTGATCGCGTCGGAAGGCATGGTCGACAAAAGCAAGATCACCCCCGACGCGTCAATCGAGAGCCTCGACCTCAAATCCGTCGACATCGTTATGATCCTCACGGCGCTCGAGGAGAAGTTCAACGTTTACATCCCCATGGACGGGTCGCTGCAGGAAGCCAAGGACGTCAAAAGTCTGATCGAGGCGATCGCGGACCACATCCAGAAAGAGCGCGAGAAGCAGTAAATGGCATTCTCGCGAGCGCGGGCCGAAGGGCGCCGCGTCGTTATTTCTGGAATGGGCGCGGTGTGCGCCTCTGGGGTCGGCGCGCAAAAGCTATGGGAAGCGGCGCGCGACGGCGTCGCCCAGATTCGTCCGCTCAAGACGGAGCGCCCTTATGATGGGCGCATCAAGATCGCGGCGCAGGTCCCCGACTTCAATCCCGCCGATTATATCGAACCCAATGTTCTTCCGTTCTGCGATCCCTTTACGCAGTTCTGCATCGTCGCCGCCGACGAAGCGGTGGCGCAGGCGGGTTTCGGACGCAAGGACGTCGCCGGGCCGAGAACGGCCGTCATCATCGGCTCCGGCATCGGCGGCATGACGACGATCGAGGACGGCATCTACCGCTATTATGTCGAAGGAACGCGGCCCGAGATGTTGAGCGTTCCCAAGCTCATCCCGAGCGCGGCGCCTGCGACCCTGGGGATGCGCTATTCCTGCCACGGCCCGACATTCTCGATCGGCAGCGCCTGCTCCTCGGCGTCGCAGTCGATCGGACTTGGCATGCAGATGATCCGACAGGGCCTCGTGGACAAAGCCATCGTCGGCGGCGCCGAGGCCTGCGTCATCAACGCGACGATCCGCGCGTGGGAAGGCCTTCGCGTGCTGAGCCCGAATTTGTGCCGTCCCTTCTCCAAGGGCCGCAACGGCATGTCGCTTGGCGAAGGCGCGGCGGTTTTCGTGCTGGAGACGGAGGAGGCGGCGCGGATGCGCGGCCACGCGCCCCTGTGCGAACTCGCCGGCTACGGCACGACGAGCGACGCCAAGGACCCCGTACGGCCGGATCTTGAAGGCGCGTCGAGCGCGATCGCCCTGGCGCTCGAAGACGCGGGAATGGCTCCGCAGGAGATTCATTACGTCAACGCGCATGGCACCGCGACCCACGCCAACGACATCACCGAAGCCGAAGCGATTCTGCGCGTGTTCGGCGACTATGGACGGGTCGTCCCGGTGTCGTCGACGAAGCCTATTCACGGCCACGCGCTGGGCGCCAGCGGCGGCTTGGAGCTCGCCATCACCATACATGCGCTTCGCGAACAGATTGCGCCGCCGACGATCAATTTCCTGGAGCCGGACCCAAAGTGCCCGCTCGATGTCGTGCCGAACGCGGCGCGCAAGCACAAGATCGACGCCGCCATGTCGAACTCCTTCGCCTTCGGAGGGATCAACGCCGTGTTGATCGTGCGTCATGCCGTCTGACCCGCCGCTTGCGCTGGGACCTTTTCGGTTGCGCGTCGATCCGGCGCGCGCCGCAGCCTATGCGCGCGAGACCGGCGGCGATGGCGCGAGCGTTCCGCTCGCCTATCCGGCGATCTGGCTCGCCGAGCCTTCGCTTTTTTCAGTTGTGCGCGACCTCTGCGCCCAGCGGGACGTCGTGCCGGTGCATGAGTCGCAGAGCTTCTCCTATGACGCGCCCCTCGTCGCCGGCGAAAGCTACGACTTGAGCGTCACCATGAGCAGCGAGGAAACGCCGCCGCGTCTGACGATGGTCGGGACAGTCGCAACGCCCCAAGGCGAGCCCTGCGCTCGGATCGAAACCATATTGCGGCTCGTGCCGCGCGCGGGATTTGGGAGCGCGTCATGAGCGATCCCATCAAAGTCGGCGACAAACTGCCGGAGAGCGTCATTGGCCCGTTCGACGCGCCTTCGCTTGAGCGCTACGCCGAGGTCTCGGGGGACGCAAATCCATTGCATCTCGACGACGCCGTGGCGGCGGCGATCGGGCTGGCCGCGCCGCCGGTACATGGCATGAAGCTTCTGGCCGCGTTTGAACCAATGCTGAGGGCGTGGCGCGGCGACCTCGTCATCGCTTCAATTGCCGGGAAGTTCGTGCAGCCAATCTTGCGCGGCGAGACCGTCAGGTTGTCGGGCCGCGTGCTGCGCGCGACCGAAAACGAGATTTTCGTCCGTCTGGTGGCCTATGGCGCGGCGCGGGCGCCCGGCATCGTCGGCGAAGCGACCTTGCGGCCGGGGCCGGCCACATGAATGATCGGCGGCGCCGTAGGGCAGGGCGCGTGTATGGCTAAGAGCGCTGTTCGGGTTCTTATCACCGGCGCCTCGAGCGGCATTGGGCGCGCATTGGCGCTCGCCTATGCGCACGAAGGCGCGAGCCTTGTCTTGCTTGGCCGCGACGCCGAGCGCCTCGAGGGCGCCGCGCGCGCCTGTCTCGCTGCCGGCGCAGAGGAGGCGGAGACTCACATTGCCGATGTGCGGGATCGCGAAGCCATGGCGCGCATCGTTCAATCTGCGTATGAAAAGCGCCCGATCGACATTCTTGTCGCCAACGCCGGCGTCGCGACGGGCCTTTCGCCCGGCCAGCTTCTCGAAACGCCCGAGGCGGTCCGAGCAATGCTCAAGATCAATGTCGAGGGCGTCTTCAACACGGTCGAACCCGCAATTCTGCCGATGTGCGCTCGAAAGAGCGGCAGGATCGCCATTGTCGGCTCGATGGCCGGCGTGCGCGCGCTCCCGCATTCGCCGGCCTATTGTGCGGCGAAGGCGTGCGTGCACATGTGGGCGGACAGCCTGCGCGCCCAGCTCGCAGCCCATGGCGTGCATGTCGCGCTGATCGTGCCGGGTTATGTGAAGACGCCCATGTCGGCGCGCACCATCGTGAAGACGCCCTTTTCAGCGCGCGCTCTCCTAAAGACGCCAGAGTCGGCGGGCGTCGAATCCTGGCAGCCCGGCGCCCTTTCCGACAAAGAAGCCGCGCGCATCATCAAGAACGGGCTGGACCGCCGCCGCAACGTCATCGCCTTTCCTCGTTACATGTATTGGGCGATGCGCCTCTTCTCCCTCTTGCCGGCGGCGCTCGTCGACGGCGTCATGCGCCAGTTTCCCGCCGAAGTCCCAGAGACGCCGGAACGGGAAATATCGTGACGGCCTACATCATCCTCGCGTGGGCCGCAGGCGCCTATTGGATGATCGCCGTCGTGTTGCTTGTCGTCTCTGTCGCGGCGACCATCGCGCAGCCCTGGCTCGCCGCGCGCCGCGCCACGCGACGAGACCGGCCGCCGGTCTCGGTCGTGCTTCCCGTCAAGATGCTCGAGGACCAGTTCGATCGCACGCAAGAGTCCGCGCTGACGCAGCACTACGGCGATTTCGACGTGACCGTCGCCGCAACCGACGTCGAGGGGCCGGCAGTCGAGCGCATGCGCGCCATTCTCGCGAGTCACCCGAATGTGCCTTCGCGCATTCTCCGCTCGACAGCGAAGTTCGCCGTAAGTCCGAAGGTCGACAATCTTTATGCGCCGTTCATGCAGGCGACGCACGACGTCATACTGATGAAGGACGCCAATGTGCTGCTCGAGCCGGACGCGCTGGAGCAGCACGTCAGGCAGCTGACGGACGAGGTCGGGCTCGTCTGCGCCATTCCCTATTGCGCGCGCCTTGAAAATTTCGCCGCGCAAGTCGAGGCAGCGATCATTAACGGTCCGCACGCCCGCATGCTGTTTCTCGCCTCGGCGCTGGGGCAGGGGCATGGCGTCGGCAAGATCATGTTGTTTCGACGTTCGGACTTCCTGCGCGCGGGAGGCTTTGACGCGATTTCCCATACGGTCGGCGAAGACAACGCCTTGGCCAAGGCGATGCGGCGGATCGGCAAACGGGCGGTCTTTTCCCACAGGCTTGTGCGCCAGGAACTCGGCGCGCGCGCGTTCGAAGATGTTTATCAGCGGCAATTGCGCTGGAGCGTCGTTCGCCGCAGCGATGAGCTCATCTCCTTCCTTGCCGAGCCAATATGCCAAGCGGTTCCAGCAGTTATCGCTTCAGCGCTCGCGGCGCCGCTCGTCGGGATCGCGCCACTTGCCGCCGCGTCGGCGACGCTTCTGCTGTGGTTTGCGCTTGAGACATTGCTTTCCGTGGCCAAAGGATGGCAGTTATCGTGGGCCGCGCCCGCGGTGTTTGTGGTTCGCGAGGCGACGATGCTGGCGGTCTGGTTGAACGCCTGGGTCACTGACCAGGTGGTTTGGGCGAAGGACAGCGTGAATGCGCGCGCCGGGGCGAAGCCCTCGCCGGTTCCGCACGAAGAAGGATAGGCCGTTTGCTGGGGCTTTTTCAATTCCTCGTCGACTCGGTCGCGATGGTCTGCGCTTCGATCCTGATGGCGATCGGAATCGGCTATCTGATCGTCATCGGCCGCTTCGGTTACGACCAGCTGCGCGGCGTGCGCGATCCGGAGGCGCCCGCAACGCCTGACTCGGATCTGCCGCGAGTCCTGTTGCAAATCCCCGTCTTCAACGAGCCGCTCGTCACCGAGCAGTCGTTGCGCTGCGTCGCGCTCCTCGATTGGCCTAAGGACAGGCTGCGCATACAGCTTCTCGACGATTCGACGGACGAGACAAGCGCTCGGGCCGACGCAGTGGCGGCGGAGCTTCGCATCGGCGGCGCCGTGATCGACCATGTGCGTCGCGCCGACCGCTCGGGTTTCAAGGCGGGCGCCTGCGCGCATGGCCTCACGCTGACCGACGAACCCTTCGTCGCAATGCTCGACGCCGACTTTCGTCCGCCGCCCAATTGGCTGAAGCGAACGGTGCCGCTTTTTCTGACCGACGATCGCATCGGCTTCGTGCAGTCGCGCTGCGAGTTCCAGAATTTCGAGAAAAACTGGCTGACGCGCGCCCAGGGCCTCGTGCAGGACGGCCATTATCTCGTCGAACAGCGCTCACGCGCGCATGCCGGCTGGCTCTTTCAATTCAACGGCACCGGCGGAATTTGGCGACGCGCGACGGTCGAGGACGCCGGCGGCTGGTCCGACTATTCGCTCTGCGAGGACCTCGACCTCACCGTGCGCGCGGCGCTCCAGGGATGGCATGGGCTATTTGTCTCGGAGCCGCCGATTCCCGGCCAGGTGCCGGAGGGAATCCGCGATTTCCGTCGCCAGCAAAGGCGATGGTCGAACGGGTTCGTGCAGGTCGCGCAAAAGACCGTCCTGCCGATTTGGCGTTCGCCATGGAGCCTGACGCGTCGGGTGATGGCGATCTCGCTGATCGCCCATCAGATTTTCTTCCCCACCGCCGCTATTGGACTCATCGCCTTCTTCCTTGGCGTGATTCTGCACGGATCGCTCGCGCCCTTCGCCGGGATGTTGGAGATCATCGGAATCATGACGGTCCTGGTGGCGCTCGGCATCACGCTGCCGCCCTATCTGGCGCTCAAGCGCGGAACCGTCGCCGACTATGTCAAAACGGTCGCGTCAATTCCGCCGCTGATGATCTATCTCGCCTTCGCTAACGGCGCGAAGATTCTCCAGACCTTGCGAGGGCGCAAATCGACGTTCAAGCGCACGCCCAAGCTCGACCATGAAGCTGCGACGCCCATCGACGCTGAGGTGGAGTAGGAGAAGGCGGTCGCGCTTACTCCAGCCGCGCCGGGGCCTCGAAAGCGCCGGCGTCGGTGACGATCGTTAACGTCGCGTCGGCGGCCTTGGCGGTTTCGCTTCCGGAAAAAAGCTTAAGCTCGAATCCCTCTCCCGCGCGCGTGCTTTCAATGAAGAACGGCTCAGGCGCTTCGGCGAAGACGTCCTCGGCTTTGCCGGGTCCAAGGTAGCGCAGCCGCCACGTCCCGTCCGCGTTATTCCGCGAAACCGCAAAGCGCTTTTTGGCCTCGGCCACGGTGAGCTTGCTTGGCACCAGCCGTTCGGCTTCGGCGATCGCCGCCGCATGAGGCGAAGCGCCGTTGCGCGGCAACTCCAAAGACAAATCGGCGCGCGCCGGCAGGCAGATCTTGCCGCAGGAGGCGTAGTCGAGCACGAGATTGAGCGTCACCGGCGCATTGGGATCGCGCGGCGTCACCTTCAAGGGCAGGACGACGCGCGCATCATAGCCAGCCACCATGGTTCCGGCCTCGTCGATATGTTTCGGCGCGGGAAAGGAGGGTTCGACTTTGGCCACATTGACCGATCTTGAAAAATCGAACGCGGGCGCCGAGCCCGCCTCGCCGGGCTGGCGCCAATAGGTGATGGTTTCCGGCGCGAGCGAGATCTCGACGGCGGCGCGGTAAGACCCGCCCTGCGGAGGGCCGGCGGACAAGAGCCGAGCGCTCGAGGCCGCGCCCTTTACGACGGCAGACGCGAAGGCCGTGTTCTCGGCGAGCGACGACGCCGGAAAGACCTGCGCCAGCGTGACGGCTAGCGGCGCGAATAGAAAGAATTTTGAGCGCATCGTGACCCTTCGGCGCCCCCGGTCCCCCAGTCAAGGCAGTCAGTTACGTGATTTGCGCCGCTTGTCCTGAGGACGCGGCGGGCGTAGCATGACCCTATGAGGCCGAGCGACAAGAAGCAAGAATTCGCGGAGAGGGTGAGCGAGCGCCGCAGCGGGCGTCCCGACGAGCGCCGCTTTCTTGATGGCCAATTGCTGATCGCGATGCCGAGCATGTTGGATCAGCGTTTCGCGCGCTCGGTGATCTATCTATGCGCCCATTCCGAAGAAGGCGCGATGGGCATCGTCGTCAACCAGGCGGCCCGGGTGCGCAATTTTCCCGATTTGCTCGTGCAGCTGCAAGTGATCGCCCCCCAGGAGCGCATCAGCCTGCCGAGCCGCGCCGAAGACATCCAGGTGCTGTCCGGGGGGCCGGTGCAGACCGACCGCGGTTTCGTGCTGCATACGCCGGACTTCTTCCTCGACAATTCCACCTTGCCGATCGACGACGGCGTCTCGCTCACGGCGACGATCGACATTCTGCGCGCCATCGCCGCAGGGCGCGGCCCGGACCGCGCGCTGCTCGCGCTCGGCTATGCGGGTTGGGATCCGGGTCAGCTCGAAGAAGAGATTCAGCGCAACGGTTGGCTGAACTGTCCGACCGATCCCGCCTTGCTGTTCGATCATGACCTCGAGACGAAATATGCGCGCGCGCTGCGCTCGATCGGCGTCGATCCACAACGGCTGTCGACACATGCGGGACACGCCTGAGCGTTAGAGCAGGTTCCGAAAAAGTTGACAGACTTTTCCGATGAGAACCTGCTCCAACATTTTGAGCGATTCCTTATCGATCAAATGAGTCCATGCGATCCGGAAGCTCTCTCGGCGCCAAGCTGAGAGGCGTCTCCGCGCGAAGACTCGCGCCTCCGGTCATGGCGCGGGGTTGCTGTGGAGATGGTGGATGGCGTCAATACGCCGCTCCATGTCAGGCGTGATCCTGAACGCCACCGACGCGAGATCGGCTTTGAGCTGCGCCATCGTCGTCGCGCCAATAATATTCGACGTCACGAAGGGCCGGGACGTCACGAAGGCGATGGCGAACTGCGCCGGATCGACTCCAAGATCTTGCGCGAGCGCCAGATAGGCGGCGATCGCTTTTTCGACTTCCGGCTTCTCATAACGCTGCGCGCGCTCGAACAGCGTCGTGCGGGCGCCGGGCGGCCGCGCGCCGCCCTGATATTTCCCGGTGAGATATCCTTGCGCGAGCGGCGAATAGGCGAGCAATCCGACGCGCTCGCGCTCAGCGAACTCAGCGAGCCCGATCTCGAAGGTACGGTTGACGAGGTTGTAGGCGTTTTGAATCGAGACGACGCGAGGCCCAAGGCCGAGTTCCGCAGCGCGCAGAAAGCGCGCCACGCCCCACGGCGTTTCATTGGACAGCCCGATGTGCCGAACCTTGCCGGCTTTGACGAGCCGCGTTAGCGCTTCCAGCGTCTCTTCGATGGGAGTTTCGTCGCGCTTCGTCGGGCGTCGATAGACCGTGCCGCCTGCGCCCCAAAGCGGTAGCGAACGATCCGGCCAATGCAATTGATAGAGATCGATGTAATCGGTCTGCAGCCGCTTGAGCGATCCCTCGATCGCAGCGTCGATATTCTTGGCGTCGAGAACCGTTCCCACGCGCCCCGGACGCAACCAATTGGCGTCGCCGCGGCCGGCGACCTTAGTGGCGATGATCGCCTTGTCACGGTTCTTACGTGCGGCGAGCCAACTTCCGATGATGCGCTCGGAGGAGCCTTGCGTTTCTCGCCTCGGCGGAATGGAATAGATTTCCGCCGTGTCGATGAAATTGACGCCGCAATCGAAGGCGTAATCTAGTTGCACATGGCCTTCGGCTTCGCTGTTCTGCTGTCCCCACGTCATTGAGCCGAGACAGATGGCGGAGACGGAGAGATCGCTGTTTCCGAGTCTGCGGTATTCCATGGCGCCCGTCCTTTAACGAAGCCATTCGCTCGACTGCAGCGCGAGCCGCAATTCGAAGCTTTGAAATTGGGTGAAGATTGGCGACAGCCATGCTTTGAGCGCCGCGCGAACCACGATGGACATTTCCGGCGGCGGCTCTCTCGTGAAGCGGGATAGCGACAGATCGACGTCGTCGAGCGCGCGCGCGATCGGCGCCTCAAGGCGCGGGATCACGAATTTGCCGCTCGCTGGATAGCGCGCAAGAATCGCCAAGGAGTCGCGGCCGAGTGGCGAGGCGCCGCGATTGTGGATGACGTTCATCATGAGATCCGGCCATGTGGTCTTGAGGACGAGCGCGCTGTTCGCCGCGCTCTCCGTGACGTCCGTTTGAAAGAGCACGATCGGCTCAACGCCGCGCCGCCGCGCTTCTTCGAGAAAGCCAATTTCGGCGATGGTCGCGAACAGACGCTCATAGGAGCGATGCCAGACGTCGACGATCTTTGGCGTCTCGTCGGCGACGAGGAGGCGGTCGAAGAGCGAAATCTGTCCCTTGATCTCGCTGAGGTCGACGATGCGCGTCGCTTCCGGAAAGAACACTGCATAAAGCGGCTCCCGGAAATCCGTGTCAAAGCCTTCCACGTCGACATTGCGCGACAAATAATATTCGGTCAGCAAACGCGCCGCTGTCGTCACGCCTGTTCGCGAGTGCGGCGAGCAAACGAAGAACGCAAGAGTGCGAGGCGCCATGTGGTCTTCGCGGAGACGATGCGCGCCGCCGCGACCCTCTATCGCCTCTTATCGCCAACAAGATCGAGAAGGCCGACCCGTTCGAACTCATCGGCGACGCGCGCCAGCCATGTGCGGACGTAGCCGCGCAACACGAACGAATGCTCCGCCGGGCGACCCTGCGCGTCCTGATTGCCGATGAATGTCGAAAACGGCGTCCCGGATAGCTCGACCTGCTCGTAGGCAAGTTCGCTGAGCTTGGGAATCGTGATCTCGCCCGATGTGACGACGTGCTCGAAATATTTAGCGTGCGTTTGTGGATCCCATTCGAAGAAGGTCGTGTCGTTGACGTGATTCTTCACCATGAAATAATTGGCGTCCGCGACATAAGGCGCAATTTCGGCGATCTCCTCCAGCGAAGCGATGGAGGGTCCGATCACATGCAGCAGCACGAAGCGGAATTCGCCGCCTTTCACCGCATCGAAGAAGCCGATTTCGTCGAGCGCCCCGAGCGCCGGGCTCAACCCGCCGGCGCGCACGTCGATGACGCTGACCTTGGCCTGCGACGTATTCAGCGTGTCGATGATCTTCATCTGGTCCGAGGGTTCGGTCAGATCGACGATCATCGTCTCGTCAGGGTGGAAGCGATGAAGCGTTCCGCGCGGCGTCTCGGTGTCGAACGCGCGCGTATGGATGTCATTGAGCGAAAGAAAGTCGAGGATGGCTCTGGCGATCGTGGTTTTGCCGACGCCGCCCTTGTCCGCGCCAACGACGATGACCGCCGGGCGAGCGGCGGCGTTCGCGGCGGCGGCCGGAGCCTCGACCTTACGCGGCCGGCTTTCCGGCTCCCGTTTCGCGGGCGCTTCCCTGGTGATTTTGACCGGCTTCTTAACCATGGGTGCTCCTATCGCATGTCGCGCTGGCGCCGCTGTTTATGAATGACAAGCGCTCAACAAACATGGTTTTTAGCGCTTGTCATGCTCTGTTTCAGCTAACTGCGGATGGCGCTCCAATTGTGACGCGCTTAAAACAACAGATAAAATATGTAATTAAACACAAGCACCGCAATATGATCGTGAATTGACATTCGTGCGGTTTGGAGGTTTATGCGTTCGAAATACAGAACGTCCGTGGCTGCTGGCTGGCGCGGACCAGGTCGGCGCGTCAAGGCATGAGCAATATCGAGAATATCGTCGCGCGGCGGCCCGCCGAATCGTCGCAGCAGAGTCTGCCGACCCTGCACGTCGAGGATCGCAACGGCGTTGTCCATGAACTCGAAGCCGTCGAAGGCTGGCGGCTGATGGAGATCTTGCGCGACCATGGCGTCGGCATGGACAACACCTGTGGCGGCGCTCTTGCATGTGCGGAATGCCATGTCGTCCTCGACGCGGAATCGGCCCGCCGCGTGCCGCCGCCGCGCGAAGAGGAAGTCGAAAAGCTCGATGAATTGCCAATGCTTTACGAAAATTCGCGTCTCTCCTGCCAGATCATCTGGTCCGATGAGATGAGCGGCCTTCGGCTAAAGCTGGCGCAGGAAACGTGATGCCCGTCTTCAAACATCCCCAGATCCTGATCGCCTCGAATTTGACGGACGGCGAAGTGGTGTTTCTCGGCTCCTCGGGCTGGGAGCGCGACCACCGCCGCGCGCGCGTCGCCCGGAAGGCCGAAGAGGCGACCGCACTGGAAGCCTTGGGCAAGCGCGACATTTCAGCCAATCACGTGGTCGACGTTTATCTCGCCGATGTCGAGATCGGGAGCGATGGCGCGCCGACGCCGTTACATTATCGAGAAAAGATGCGCGTGAAGGGACCGAGCGTTCGCCTTGATCTCGGCAAGCAGGCGGGCGAGGGCGCGTTATGACGGCGGTCGATCTGCGTGTGGCGCAGCGGCCCAATGCGCCGATGACCACCTATCGTTACGATGAATATGACGCGGCCTTTGTCAGCGAACGCGTGGCGGAGTTTCGTGAGCAGGTCAATCGGCGGCTTTCCGGCGCGCTGACCGAAGAGGAGTTCCGCCCCTTCCGGCTGATGAACGGGCTCTATCTGCAGCTTCACGCCTATATGCTGCGCGTCGCCATTCCCTATGGCACGCTGACGGCGCGGCAGATGCGCCGGCTCGCCGATATCGCCGATAAGTGGGACAAGGGCTACGGCCATTTCACGACGCGACAGAACCTCCAATACAATTGGCCCAAGCTCGTCGATACGCCGGACATTCTGGAATCGCTGGCGGACGTCGAGATGCACGCCATCCAGACGTCGGGCAACTGCATTCGCAATGTGACGGCCGATCATTTCGCCGGCGTCGCGCCGGACGAGATCGAAGATCCCCGACCGACGGCGGAGTTTCTCCGCCAATGGTCGAGCCTGCATTCGGAGTTCTCATTCCTGCCGCGCAAGTTCAAGATTGCGGTGACGGGCGCAGAGCATGATCGCGCCGCGATTCTGGTGCATGACATCGGCCTGCGCATCGTGAAGAATGATGAGGGCGAGATCGGCTATCAGGTCGTGGTAGGCGGCGGACTCGGCCGTTCGCCCTTTATCGGCAAGGTCGTCGGCGACTTCGTGCCGCGCGAGGATCTGCTCGCCTTTCTCGAGGCGATCCTGCGCGTCTATAACCGCTTCGGCAGGCGCGACAACAAATACAAGGCGCGAGTCAAAATTCTCGTCCACGAGAAGGGAATTGACGAAATCCGCGCGGCGGTCGAAGCCGAGTTCGCGGCGATGGACCGCTCGGTTTTCGCCCACGACCCAGAGGAATTCGAGCGCATCGCCGCCTTCTTCGCGCCGCCGCCTTACGAGTCGCTGCCGGCGACGTCCGCCTTGCTGCGCGCCGCGAAACTGGAGACGCCGGCTTTCGCCAATTTCGTCGACGTCAACGTCGGCGCGCACAAGATCCCCGGCTACGCCATCGTCACCGTTTCATTGAAGCCCATCGGCGGCGTCCCCGGCGACGCCACCTCCGATCAGATGCGCGTGCTGGCCGACGCCAGCGAGCGCTTCGGCTTCGGCGAACTGCGTGTCAGCCATGAGCAGAACATCATCCTGCCGCATGTGAGGCAGGACGATCTTTTCGCCCTGTGGAGCATGCTCGACGCAGCTAGTCTTGCGACGGCGAACGCGGGTCTCGTCTCCGACATCATCTCGTGCCCCGGCCTCGACTATTGCTCGCTCGCCACTGCGCGCTCGATCCCCATCGCGCAGGCGATCTCGAAGCGCTTCTCCGACATGTCGAGGCAGCGGCGCATCGGCAAGCTCGGCGTCAAGATCTCAGGCTGCATCAACGCCTGCGGACACCATCACGTGGGAGCGATCGGCATTCTCGGCTTGGAGAAGAAGGGCCAGGAATCCTATCAGATTACGCTTGGCGGCGATCCGACCTTCTCGGCGTCGATCGGCGAAATTCTGGGACCTGGCGTCACCGCCGAGCAGGTGCCCGACGTAGTCGAACATCTCGTCGACTACTATCTCGCTGAACGCGAGGAGGGCGAAGCTTTCATCGACACCTGGCGCCGTATCGGCCATGCGCGGTTCAAAGACGTTCTGCGTCGGGAGGGCGAAGATGGCGCTGATATCTGACGGCCGCTTCATCGAGGACGCATGGCGCCGACTTGCCGACGAGGAAGCGCTGCCGAAAAGCGGCAAGTTCATCGTGTCATTGCCGCGACTCGAACATGCCGTGGAGGTCCTCGGGCCGACGGCCACGTTCGGCGTGATCGTTCCGAACACGACGGAACCGTCGGCGCTCATCGCCGCCTTGCCGCGGCTCGACCTCATCTCGATCGCTTTCCCGGCTTTCGCTGACGGTCGCGGCTTCTCTTTGGCGCGCCTGTTGCGGCGGGCGCAGTTTAAAGGCGAGTTGCGCGCCAGCGGGCGTCTCGTCGCCGACCAATATCCTCACGCGATCGGTTGCGGCTTTGATACGATCGAAATTCCCGACGATCTCGCCGATCGTCAGGACGAAGAACAGTGGCGCGCCGCGCTCAACGCCTATTCGATGAGCTATCAGCGTGGCTACGCCGGGCGCGGCTCGATCCTGGAAGCGCGCCGAAAGGCGGTGCGTTCATGAAGCCTTCGATCCCCGAAACGCTGGCGCCGCGACTGGCGCCGCTCGATCTCGATCATCGTTTGCTGCTCGTGCGCGAGTTCATTCCCGGCCGGATCGTCTTCACCACGAGTTTTGGCGTCGAGGATCAGTTCATCGCGCATTCGATCTTCACGCAGGGTCTCGATATCGACGTCGCGACGATCGACACCGGCCGGCTCTTTCCCGAAACCTACGAGCTGTGGGAGCGCACCGAAGCGCGCTATGCGCGGCGCATACGCGCGGTTTACCCCCAGGCGGCGCCGCTCGAAGCGCTCATCGAGGAGCAGGGGATCAACGGCTTTTATAAGTCCGTGGACGCGCGCAAGGCCTGCTGTCATGTTCGCAAGGTTGAGCCGCTGTCGCGGTTGCTCGAGGGCGTTTCGGGCTGGGTGACGGGGCTTCGCGCGGACCAGTCTCAGGCGCGCGCCGAGGCGCCGCTCATCGCCTTCGATGAGACCCACAGGGTGCTCAAGCTCAATCCGCTCGCAGATTACACGCGCGACGCGGTCGTCGCCGCGGTCGAGGAGTTTTCAGTGCCGGTCAACGATCTCCACGCCAAGGGGTTTCTATCGATCGGCTGCGCGCCGTGCACGCGCGCGGTGCTGCCCGGCGAAGACGAACGCGCCGGACGCTGGTGGTGGGAAGAAGACAACAAGAAGGAATGCGGCCTTCATGTCGGCGACGACGGCGTGTTGCGGCGCGGCGCGCCGCAAGAGGCGAGCCTATGACGGCGCTTGCGACGCGGCCGCTCGGCCATCTCGATCGACTCGAGGCCGAGAGCATCCACATCATGCGCGAGACCGTCGCTGAGTGCGAACGGCCGGTGATGCTCTATTCGATCGGCAAGGATTCGGCGGCGATGCTGCACGTCGCCATGAAGGCGTTTTATCCCTCCAAGCCGCCGTTTCCGCTGCTCCATGTCAATACGACCTGGAAATTTCGCGAGATGATCGAGTTTCGCGACCGTCGCATGAAAGAGCTTGGCCTCGAACTTATCGAATATATCAATCCCAGAGGGATTGAGATGAACATCAGCCCCTTCGTTCATGGTTCGAAGCTTCACACCGAGATCATGAAGACCGAGGCGCTGAAGCAGGCGTTGGACAAGTATAAGTTCGACGCCGCTTTTGGCGGGGCGCGTCGCGACGAGGAAAAATCCCGCGCCAAGGAGCGCGTGCTGTCATTTCGCACGGCGCAGCACCGTTGGGACCCGAAGAATCAGCGCCCGGAATTCTGGCGTCTCTACAATACGCGAAAGGCGCCGGGCGAGAGTCTGCGCGTCTTCCCGATGTCGAATTGGACCGAGGCGGACATCTGGGATTACGTCGCGCGCGAGAACATCCCCGTCGTTCCCCTCTATTTCGCCAAAGAGCGGCCGGTCGTGCGCCGCGGCGGCACGCTCATCATGGTCGACGATGCGCGCATGGAGCTCGCGCCTGGAGAATCCATCGAACATAAGATGGTGCGCTTTCGTACGCTCGGCTGCTATCCGTTGACGGGGGGCATCGAAAGCGATGCGGCCAGTCTCGAAGAGATCATTGCGGAGATGCGCGAAAGCCGCTCCTCGGAGCGCCAAGGGCGGCTCATCGACCACGACGGCTCCAGCTCCATGGAGCAAAAGAAGCAGGAAGGATATTTCTAACATGCACGGCGCCGTCGCTGCCGCATCGCCGTCGCGCGCGCCAGCGCGCCTGGTCGGCGAAAAGCCGCTCTTGCGGTTCATCACCTGCGGCTCGGTCGACGACGGCAAGTCGACGCTGATCGGTCGTCTGCTGTACGACGCCGATCTTGCGCCGGACGACATCATCGCGGCGCTGGAAAGCGACTCGAAAAAGCACGGCACTCAGGGCGAAGAGCTGGATTTCGCCTTGCTCGTCGACGGGCTCGCGGCCGAGCGCGAACAAGGCATCACCATCGACGTCGCCTATCGCTATTTCGCGACCGACAAGCGCAAGTTCATCGTCGCTGACACGCCTGGCCACGAGCAATACACCCGCAACATGGCCGTCGGCGCCTCAACCGCGGAACTCGCCATTCTGCTTGTCGACGCGCGCAAGGGCATCCTGCCGCAAACGCGGCGTCACAGCGTCATCACCTCGATGTTCGGCGTCCGCCATGTCGTCGTCGCCGTCAACAAGATGGATCTTGTCGGCTACAGCGAAGAGGTGTTCCGCAAGATCGAAGCGGATTTTCACGCCTTCGCCGACCATCTTCGCTTTGCATCCATTTACGTCGCGCCGCTTGTCGCCAAGGACGGCGATAATCTTGTCCACCACAGCGCCAATATGCCTTGGCACGATGGGCCGCCGCTGCTCTCCTATCTTGAGGGCGTCGCGGTGGAGGACGCCACGCGGATCGCGCCCTTCCGCATGCCCGTGCAATGGGTGAATCGGCCCAATCTTGACTTCCGCGGGTTCTCTGGCTTCATCAGCGGCGGCAATATTCAGCCGGGCGACATCGTGCGCGTTCTGCCTTCGGGGCGCGACACGCGCGTCGCCAGGATCGTGACCTTCGACGGCGATCTCGATAGCGCCGTTTCGGGTCAGTCGGCGACCCTCACGCTCACCGAAGAGATAGACATTTCGCGCGGCGATCTCTTGTGTTCGCCGGTCTCGCCGGCGAAGACCGGGGATCGTCTCGAAGCGAAGCTGTTGTGGCTGGTGCGTGAGCCTCTTGTCGTCGGCAAGAGCTATCTCTTGAAGCTCGGGACGAAGACTGCGCCGGCCGCCGTGACCGCGGTCGATGCGCGCATCGACATCGAAACCGGCCTGCCGCAGCCGCTGCCCGATGGGTCGACGCTCGCCTTCAACGAGATCGGCGGCGCGCGCCTGTCGCTCCAGACCGTGATCGCCTGCGATCCCTATGGCGACAACCGCGAAACCGGCGGATTCATTCTCATCGACCGCATCACCAATGAAACGGTCGCGGTCGGCATGGTCAAAGCCGTCGCCGCATCGAATGGCCGCGTCGCGCCGCCGCTGACGGAGCTCAGCTACGCCTCGATGGAAGGACTGCCGCTGGCGCGGGAGTCGTTTCGACCGACCCCGACGCGCAGCCTGATGAAGGCGCTCACCTGGCTCCTGCCGGCGAGCATTTCGACCTTCCTGATCGTTTACGCTTTCGTTCAGAGCGCCGCACTCGCCGCCGAAATCACCGGCGTTGAAATGATCGCGATCTTCGCGCTCTATTATCTTCACGAGCGGTTCTGGTTGCGATTAAGCTTCGGGCTGGGGACCGAAGACGCGCCTGACCGAGATGACCCCGGCCTGTAATAAGAAATCCGTTCGAACTGCTCGGGTGTCATTCCCGACGCGCGCAACGCGCGCGATCGGGAAACCAGAGCGACGCCCAATATCCTTGTTGTGGCTCTAGATGCCCGGTCAGGCCTTCGGCCTGCCGGGAATGACACGGCCCGAGCGAACGGATCAGCCGGACACGCCGTCAGTGGGCTTCGTCCCAATTGACGGCGGCGCGCGCGTCGACTTTCAGCGGCACGGCGAGATGGACGGCGGGCGCGGGCGCCTGTTCCATGACGCGGCGGGCGAGTTCGATCGTCGCCTCGGCTTCATCGTTCGGCGCTTCGAACACAAGCTCGTCATGCACCTGCAGAAGCATCTGCGCCGAGAGACCGGCGCGAAAGAGCGCGTCATCCATCCGTATCATGGCGCGTCTGATGATGTCCGCGGCGGCGCCCTGGATCGGCGCGTTGATCGCCGCGCGCTCATAGAAGGCGCGGTCTGACGCATTGGCCGATGAGATGCCGGGGAAGTGGTAGATTCGGCCGAAAATCGTTGAGACTTCGCCCTTCTCGCGCACCGTCTTGCGCGTTGAATCCATGTAGTCGCGAATGCCGGGAAAGCGCTCGAAATAGCGCTTGATGTAGGCGCTCGCCTCTTCGCGCGGAATGCTCAGCTGATTGGCGAGGCCGAAGGCGGAAATGCCGTAGATGATGCCGAAGTTGATCGCCTTGGCGCGGCGGCGCGTTTCGGGCGGCATGTCCTTGATGGGCACATTGAACATTTCGCTCGCCGTCATCGCGTGAATGTCGAGATTTTCGGCGAAGGCGCGTCTGAGCTGAGGAATGTCTGCGATGTGGGCAAGCAGCCGCAACTCGATCTGCGAATAATCCGCAGAGATCAGCACATGGCCGGGCGCCGAGACAAAGGCCTTGCGGATTTTGCGGCCGGCCTCATTGCGTACGGGAATGTTCTGCAGATTGGGCTCGGATGAAGAGAGCCGCCCCGTCGTCGTGGCGGCGAGCGCATAGCTCGTGTGCACGCGACCGGTCTCGGCGTTGATATAGCCGGGCAGGGCGTCGGCGTAGGTGCTCTTGAGCTTGGAGAGCTGTCGCCAATCGAGAATGCGGCGCGAAAAATCATTGCCGGCGACGGCGAGGTCTTCGAGAACGCTTGCGGAAGTTGACCAGGCGCCGGTCGCCGTTTTCTTCGCGCCGGGCAACCCCATCTTGCCGAAAAGTATGTCGCCCAACTGCTTGGGTGAGCCAAGGTTGAAACTCTCGCCGGCAAGTTCGAAGATCTCGGCCTCGAGACGCGCCATGTCCTGCGCAAATTCGCCGGAGAGTCGCGACAAGGTCGCGCGCTCGACCATGACGCCCCTTCGCTCCATGCGCGCGAGCGTCGCGACCATCGGCCGCTCCAAGGTCTCGTAGACCGCAGTCATGCGCTCGGCCAAGAGCCGCGGCTTCAGCACGCGCCAAAGGCGCAGGGAAATGTCCGCCTGTTCCGCGGCGTATTCCGTCGCCGCCGTGAGTGCCGCCCGGGCAAAGCCGAGAAAATTGCGGCCCGCGCCGGCGACGGAGGCGAAGGTGAGAGCGTCATGGCCGCAATAATTGCGCGCCAGCTCTTCGAGACGATGATCGCCACGCCCCGAGTCCAGCGTGTAGGACATGAGCATGGCGTCGTCGATCGGCGCGACGTCGATTCCGTAGCGCGAAAGAACCAGCAGATCGTGCTTCATATTATGCGCGATCTTGAGGATCGCGGCGTCCTCAAACAACGGCTTTAATCGTGCGAGGGCCACGTCGAGCGGGATCTGCCCCTCGACCAAATCGGCGCCGGAAAAAAGGTCAGCCGCGTCGCCGGATCGATGCTGTAGCGGGATATAGCAGGCGCGTCCCGGCGCCGTCGCCAGCGAGACGCCGATGAGTTCGCAACGCATCGGATCCGGCAAGGTCGTTTCGACATTGATTGCGACCAGTCCTGCGCCAGCGGCTTCGGTGATCCAATCATCCAGACGCTCCGCCGAGAGCACCGTCTCATAGCTGGAGCGATCGATCTTGACCGACTTCGCTTCGGCGAGACGTGCGGCGACGAGGTTCGCGGGCGTGAGCGCGTCGCTCGTCGGCTTCTCGGCGCGGTTCGGCGCTTCAGAAGCGGGCGGCGCGACCTCGGACAATTCGCCGTTGCGCCCGCGCCAGCCGGCGGCGCCGAAAAAACCGGGATCGGGCTCGATATCCTGCGCATGGACCCCATACATCTCGGCGACGCGGCGGGTGATCGTCGTGAACTCCATCGCCTGCAGAAAAGCGATGAGCTTCGTCGCATCAGGTTGATGAAGGCCAAGGTCTTCGAGCGGAGTGTCCAGAGGGACGTCGCGCACGAGTTCGCAGAGCTTCTGCGAAAGAAGGATGCGCGCAACCGCATCCGGCTCGGTCAGCGCCTCGCGGCGCTTCGGCTGCTTGATGCCCGATGCTTGTGCGAGCAGCGTTTCGAGATCGCCATATTCGTTGATGAGCTGAGCGGCGGTCTTGACGCCGATGCCTTTGGCGCCCGGCACATTGTCAGTCGAATCGCCCGCGAGCGCCTGCACGTCGACGACCTTGTCCGGCGGAACGCCGAAATAGTCGACGACTTCGGCTTCGCCGATGAGGCGTTCTTCGCGCGCGCCTTTCGTTCCAGCCGTCCCCGAGGCGGGGTCGTACATTCTGACGCCGGGACCGACGAGCTGCATCAGATCCTTGTCGGCCGAGACGATCAGCACGTCCGCGCCCTTGGCCTGCGCCTGCGTCGCATAGGTGGCGATGAGATCGTCGGCCTCGTAGACGTCCTGTTCGATCGGGGTGAGGCCGAAAGCGCGCACGACGGCGCGCATCAGCGGGAATTGCGGAATCAGATCGTCCGGCGGCTCGGTGCGGTGCGCCTTGTAGTCGGGATAAAGGTCTTTTCGGAAGGAGTGCTCGCTCTTGTCGAAGATGATGGCGAGATGCGTCGGCATCACGCCGGCCGCGCCTTCGCGCACGAACTGCAACAGCTTCGTGCAGAACAGCCGCACGGCGCCGGTCGGCAGCCGGTCGGAGCGATAGTTATATTTCGCATCCTGTCGGATCGACTGGAAATAGGCGCGAAAGACGAAGGAGGAGCCGTCAACGAGGAAGATGTGGCTCCCGGGGCCGACGGGCTTATGTGTGAGGGTCATGCGCCTATCTTAGCGGCGCGCGCGCGCCGCGTCATGACGCGGACGCCTCAAACCGCCCGTTTGACCCTCGCCGGCGCCAAGCATAGAAGATCGCATGTCCCACAACAGTTTCGGCCATCTTTTCCGCGTCACCACCTTCGGCGAGAGCCACGGGCCGGCGCTCGGCGCGATCGTTGACGGCTGTCCGCCGAAAATTCCGCTCGAAGCGCAGGAGATCCAGGGCTTTCTGGACAAGCGCAAGCCGGGACAGTCGCGCTTCACCACGCAGCGGCGCGAAGCGGATGAGGTGAAAATTCTTTCCGGCGTTTTTGCCGACTGTGACGGCCGACAGGTGACGACCGGCGCGCCGGTCGCGCTCGTGATCGAAAATACCGACCAGCGCTCCAAGGACTATGGAGAGATCGCCGACAAATACCGGCCCGGCCATGCCGATTACGTCTACGATGCGAAATATGGCGTGCGGGACCATCGCGGCGGCGGGCGCTCCTCGGCGCGGGAAACCGCCGCGCGAGTCGCCGCCGGCGCTGTCGCGCGCAAGGTCATCGCCGGCGTGACGATTCGCGGCGCGCTGGTGCAGATTGGCCCGCATAAAATCGATCGCGCGAATTTCGATTGGGCGGAGGTGGAGCGCAATCCGCTGTTTTGTCCCGACGCGCGCGCGGCGGAACTATGGGCGGACTATCTCGACGACGTGCGCAAGGACGGCTCCTCCATCGGCGCGGTGATCGAGATTGTCGCGGAAGGCGTTCCGGTTGGTTGGGGCGCGCCGGTTTACGGCAAGCTCGACGCCGATCTCGCCGCTGCGATGATGTCGATCAATGCGGTGAAGGGCGTCGAGATCGGCGCCGGATTCGCCGCGGCCGAACTCACCGGCGAAGACAACGCCGACGAGATGCGCGCCGGACCAAACGGACCGGAGTTTTTGTCCAATAACGCTGGCGGCGTGCTCGGCGGCATTTCGACCGGTCAGCCAGTCGTCGTGCGCTTCGCGGTGAAGCCGACGTCGTCAATCCTGACGCCGCGCCGCACGATCGATCGCTTTGGCAAGGATACCGACATCGTCACCAAGGGCCGTCACGATCCCTGCGTCGGCATTCGCGCGGTTCCTGTCGGTGAAGCGATGATGGCCTGCGTGCTCGCCGATCATTTCCTGCGCCATCGCGGGCAGGTGGGGTGACGCGTGTTCGCGCGTCCGACTTGGCGAGTCGGCTTGGCGGAACATCTCAATCGCCCCTGGATGGCCGATCGAAGTTTGCGCCTCAGACGCAGCCGCTCACGCACAGTTACGGCAAAGCTGGACGTTGGAGACGGCCGCGCATGTGTTTGTCTGGCTTCAAGAATAGACGCGTCGCTTCGTCGCACAGCAGTTCTTCGTCACTTCGCTTGACCACGTTCAGGATTGAAACCTAAGTTCGATGCTTGGAACCCGAGAGGCGGCGGTGGATCCAATTTTCCAGCGGACACGTCAGCGCGCGCGCATTTTTGCGGGGCTCGTCGCCTTCCTTATGCTCGTGCAGACCACGAGCGCGGGCGCGGGCGCCGTTGCGCTGGGAGAAGGCGTCGCTTTCGGAACGATCTGTGCGCCGCAGGATGCGGTGAACGGCGAGCCGCCGCTTGTCCCGAATGAACGCCACCGCCATGGATTCTGTTGCGTTCTTCACAGTGGCGCGTTGGACGTTCCTCCTTCCAAGCCAGTTGTTTCGATCGCTCTGATTTTTCCCACCGAGGCTCATTCGCCTCGGCCGGACACTTCCAGTCAGGCGCCGCGCATCGAGCCACGGCGCGCGCCACAATCGCCACGAGCTCCTCCCCGACAGGGCTGACGTTTTTCTTGCGCTGAAATTCAACGCAGCCGCCATCCTTGCGATGGCGATGCCCGCGAGAGCGCGTTCGCGAAATCTTTCAAACGGATCCTGCCGCCACGGCTGCGAGAGCAGACGCGGCGACCGCCGAGCGCGCGCGCATCAAAACCATTCGAAGGGGCTTCATGCCCCGCATAACCAGTCTTTCGGAGATGACTTATGAGCATGACAAAAACAGAGGCCCGTTCCGCCGCCCGAAGCGCTGAACGAATTATCGACACCAGGCCCGTTCTTATCGGCGTTCCGGCCTTGATGTTGTTCGTGGCTATCCTGCGCCTCTACGAACAACTTTTCGCCTGGAGATTTGGTCTCGATTCCTTCTCCCCCGAGTTTCAGCTCTATTGGATGGGCCTGTTGCAGTTTGCGATTATGGCCTCGAGCTTTGCCGCGATCGGCCTTGTCGGCTTTCTGTGGCGCACGCGCGATCGCGATCTGGCGAAGTTAGGAGCCGCAGCCGAAATGCGACGGCTTGTTTATCTCGTCCAGTGGCTGCTCGTTTTCTCGCTCGCCCTGTTTTGGGGCTTAAGCTTCTTTTCGGAGCAGACGGCTGTCTGGCATATGACCGCCGTGCGCGACACGGATTTCACGCCGAGCAATATCATCACCTTCTATATTGCGTATCCGCTCTTTGCGATCATCGGCCTCGGCGCGTTCTTCTATGCGAAAACGCGTCTGCCGACTTTCGCGAAGGGATATTCTCTCGCCTTCGTGGTTCTTGTCGTTGGCGTCTTCATGACGATCCCGAATGTGGGATTCAATGAATGGGGTCACACATTCTGGGCGATGGACGAAGGCTTTGCAGGTCCGCTGCACTGGGGCTTCGTCTTTTTCGGCTGGATGTCGCTGGCGACTTTCGGCGTCGTGCTGCTGATCCTTGGCCGTCTTCGCGAACTCCTCGGCGCGGATGCGCTAGAGCAGCTCTATCGACGTTAAGTTCGCCCGGCGCTTCAGCCGCATAATTACGACGCCGGCGCCGCTCGTTGAAGCGGCGCCGGCTGCATTTTCAGGTTCGGCGTATGTGCGGAGGCCGACGCGTCCGTGCGGCGGACATCTTGCTCACGGCAATGCGTGCTGCATCAGAACGGCCGGGAATGAGACCTCCGAGTCGAGAGGGATATCCGCCCCCGCTACAGTTCTGAAGCCTAACGCCTTGTAAAAATTTTCGGCGGCGAACGTTGAGCAACAATGAAGTTCGCTTACGTCTCGAGCCTTGGCGTCCATGCGGCACCGATTCATAATCGAACGCCCGACGCCCAAGCGAGTCCAGTCGGGATGGGTGGCGAAATGGCGGATATGCGCTTCCCCTCGGACGATCTTTGCAGTGCCAGGATGCTCGAGCGACCAGCCGCCGCACGCGATGAGTTCGTCGTGGCTGCTCTGCGCGACGTAAAAGGCGCCAGAGGCGAGGAGTGTCGGATTG
The DNA here is from genome assembly GCF_000372845.1 of Methylocystis rosea SV97. GTDB lineage: Bacteria > Pseudomonadota > Alphaproteobacteria > Rhizobiales > Beijerinckiaceae > Methylocystis > Methylocystis rosea. The sequence goes on along the minus strand of NZ_KB889963.1, from coordinate 3,071,788 downwards.
GCCTTTGTCATGAAAGGCAAGGCTCGCTCGAGCAGCGCCTTTTCGTAATGCGACGCCAACAGAGTTGAGTAGCTCGCCGCCAGAAGGGCGCTCACCGCTTCCGCGTCAGAGGGAGCGGAGAGCCTTACGATGTAGGTCACTGTCGCGGCCATTGCGCCAAGAGCGGCGGAGCGCCGCTACGCCGCGAGGTCGGCGACGACAGCATCGAGCACCGGGAATCCTTCCGAGCTGACGCGCAGCCTGTTGTCGCGGGTGAATTCGACCAGCCCGTCGCCGATAAGTTCGCTGATGCGCGACTGCGACAGGCGTTTGCCGGTCAGCAGAAAATAGCGCTGCGGATCGACGCCTTCGCGCAGCCGCAGCCCCATCAGCAGGAATTCGTCGCCTTCCTGCTCGGACGAGAGCAATTCGTCCTCGATGATGCCGTGGCCTTCGGTCTCGACGCAGGTCAGCCACATCTCGGGATGCCGCTCGGTAGACTGGGCGCGGCGTCCGCGCGGCGTGACCACCCGCCCATGCGCGCCGGGACCGACGCCGACATATTCGCCGTAGCGCCAATACACCAGATTGTGCCGACACTCGGCGCCGGGCCGCGCATGATTGGAGACTTCGTAAGCCGGCAGGCCGGCGCGAGCGGTGACTTCCTGCGTGACGTCCCAGAGCGCGCGCTGCGTTTCGACGTCGGGCAACGCCATCTTGCCGGTGTTGACCATGCGCTCGAACATCGTGTCCGGCTCGATCGTCAGCTGATAGAGCGAAACATGCTCGGGCGAACGGGTGAGCGCCAGCTCCAACTCTTTTCGCCAGGCGGCGGGGGTCTGGCCGGAACGGCCGTAGATCAGATCGAAGGACGTGCGCTCGAAGACCGAATTGGCGACGTCCAGCGCCATCAGGGCTTCCGCGACCGAGTGCTGCCGCCCGAGGGCGCGCAGGTCGATGTCGTTCAGAGCCTGCACGCCGAGCGAGACGCGGTTGACGCCTGCGGCTTTGAAGCCCTTGAAGCGCGAGGCCTCGACGCTCGTCGGATTGGCTTCGAGCGTGATTTCGCAGTCCTTGGCGAGGGGCCAGTGGCTCGAAATCTGGGAGAGAATGGCTTGAGCGGTCGAAGGCGCCATCAATGACGGCGTGCCGCCGCCAAAGAAGACCGACCGGACTTCGCGCCCGGGCGTCAGGGCGGCGCGATGCACAAGCTCCGCGCTGAAGGCCTCGACGAAGCGGTCCTCGTCGACGTCGCCGCGCCTCACGTGGCTGTTGAAGTCGCAATAGGGGCATTTCGACAGGCAAAACGGCCAATGGACATAAACGCCAAAGCCTGGGTCGAAAGCGTTGCGAATCGGTGTCGCCATGGTCCTTTATCGCACGGAATGGCGGGAAGGGCACGGCGATCTGGCCCCCGCTTTTAGGAGGCTACATGGCGTTTTGGGAGGTCTTGCGGTTCTGGCGGAGGACGTCGGCGGCTCAACAGCCGGACCCAGCGATGCTGGTGATCGGCGAGGCGATCTCCCGCAATCTCGCGGCCCTCGGCCTCTTCGTCGATTCGCGGCCATACGGCCGTAGCTTCTTTGAAATCAAAGCTTCGACCTCCTCGAAATTGATCACGACGCCGGACGGGACGGAGGCGTCCGGGATCGCGCTCCTGCTCGCCGGCGCGTATGAGCCGCCGTCACTGGTTTTCGAACAGATCAACTCTTTGCAGCGTGGCTTGGGGCGGGCGATGGTGGAGGCGGTCATCGCCGGGGTAAAGGAGCGTCCCGGCGCGTTCCGGCGGCTCAGGGTCAACGATCTCTCGCCGCGCTTGCAGGACGGCCGACGATGGTGGGAGCATGTCGCCGCGGCGCATCCCGAATTCGATTGGGTGATCACGCATGAGGAGCCGTTCGGAAGTGCGCCGGGGACGTGAGCGGCGGGGTTTTGACGCGCTGTCTTTTCTCCGCTCAAGGCTTGCCGCACGGCGCATGCCGCTCGCCGACCCGGCGCCCGCGCAGACCGTGAGCGAGATCGAAAACGCGCCCGATTTCTTAAGGAAGCGGCAAACGCTCGCGGCGCTCGTGGCGGAGTTCGGCTACGACGTCAGCAAAGTGACCCTCAATCCACAGCAAAAGACGTTCAACTATCTCGGCCAAAGCTTCACTTCGGAGGGACAGTCCTTTCCCGACGGCCGCATCGAAATCTTTTACGATCCGCAGATGAGCGACGCCCGGCTCGGATGCTGTCTCGCGCATGAGCTGCAGCATGTGCGTTATTTCGTTGTGCGCGACGCCTATCGCGCGGAGGCGGCGGGCGGCCCTCTCCATCGACGCTTCGCCAAATATGCGCCGGAACTGCTCGCCGCGCAGCGCGGCGTCTCCAACTATTCAAACGAACATTGGGACGCCTGGAAAGGCGATGCGTCGCCGAAGCTTTTCTCCTTTGAGCTGGAGGAGGGGGAAAGCGAGCCAATTAATGAGACGATCGCGGAGGTCGCCAAGGCGCTCTACAATTGGGGGCCGGACGTGCGCATCAATGCGTTGTGGAAAGAGCTGCACGACGCGATCAATGAAGAACATGCGGCGCTTCGATGCGCATAGAGCGCCCGTTCACGGCTTGCGTTCACGTTCGAGCAGCTCGCGTTTGCGCTCCACGCCCCAATAGTAGCCGGAAAGTGCGCCGTCGCTGCGCACGACGCGATGGCAGGGAACCGCGAGCGACACCGGATTGGCCGCGCAGGCGCCCGCGACGGCGCGCGTCGCCTTTGGCGCGCCGATGCGTTTCGCGATCTCGGCGTAGCTTGCCGTCTCTCCCGCGGGAATGTTGCGCAACGCGGCCCAGACGCGCTGCTGAAAGGCCGTGCCGCGCATGTCTAGCGGCAGATCGAAATTTGATTGCGGCCGCTCCACCATGCCCACCGCCGCGGCGACATAGCGTTCGAATGACTCATCGCCGCCGAGGAGGCTCGCGCGCGGAAATCGACGCTGCAGATCGCGCAGCAGCTCTTCAGCGTCGTCGCCCAGCGAAATGGCGCAGACGCCCTTCACGCTCGCCGCGACGAGGACCGCGCCCAGAGACGACTGGCCGATCGCGAAGCGGATCGTTTCGCGCGGCGCCCCGGCGCGATAGGCGCTTGGCGTCATGCCCAACGATTCATCGGCCGTCGCATAGAGGCGCGCGCTCGAGTTATAGCCCGCGCCATAGATTGCATCGGTCACGGTGCGGCTTTCCTTCAGTTCCTTGTGCAGACGCGTGCGCCGGTGCGCCTGAGCATAGGCTTTGGGCGTAACGCCGGCTATGCGCGAAAACAGTCGGTGGAAATGATAGGGGCTAAGCCCGACTGTGCGCGCCAGCTGCGCAAGCGTCGGCGAAACTTCGTCTGTTTCGATCATCCGGCAGGCGCGGGCGATCTTCTCCGCGTCCCGCTCTTGCTGAGATGGCCCCTCCGGGCGGCAGCGACGGCACGGACGAAACCCCGCCGCCTCCGCTTCGGCGGCTGTGGCGCAAAAGCGCACATTGGCGCGCTTCGCCGGCCGCGACGGGCAGGAGGGGCGGCAATAGACGCCAGTCGTTTCGACGCAATAGTAGAAATCGCCGTCGCGGCGCGCATCGCGCGCGACAACCGCCGCCCAGCGCGTCTCGTCGAGGTCGAGCGAATTTGCCTGCGTCGTGTCGTTCATCTGCATGTCGCGCATCATCCATCTTTTACGACGACCGCCGCAATGCGTTTCTTGCTGTCAAATTCAAATCCGGCTGACACGTCCGTTGGGCGATTCTATGGTGTGTGTTTGAAGCCACGGACCGGGGAAATGGCCGGAGAACGTCACGCCGCCAATCTTACGCGCCGAGCGGCGATCGCCGGCGCTGGCGCATGCCTCGCATTCGGCGCGCGAGCCGCGACAGCCTCGACCCTGCTCGTCACGCACCCTGCGGGGTTGGCGCACGACATGGGGCGGGCGCATGTTGAGCGGCCGGAACGCCTTCGCGCCATTCTGCGCGCTCTTGACGACGCGCGCTTCGCAGGCCTCATGCGCACCGAGGCGCCTTTAGCGGCGCAGGAGGCGTTGTTACGCGCGCATAGTCCCGAACATCTGTCGCATCTTGCGAAGTTGGCGCCCGCAGACGGCTATGCGCGGATTGGTCCGGACGTCGCCATGAACGGCGCCACGCATGAAGCGGCATTGCGCGCGGCGGGCGGCGCGCTGGCGGCTGTCGATGCGGTGATGCGCGGCGACGCTAAGAACGCCTTCGTCGCCATGCGGCCGCCGGGCCATCATGCGACGCGCGACTTGCCGATGGGCTTTTGCTTTTTCAACAACGCCGCCGTAGCGGCCTTGCATGCACGCGCAGCGCATGGCGCCTCGCGTGTCGCCATCGTCGATTTTGACGTGCACCACGGCAATGGCGTGCAGGAGATTTTTTGGAGCGATCGAAACGCGCTTTACGCGTCGACGCATCAGATGCCGCTCTATCCCGGCACGGGCGCAGTCAGCGAAATCGGCGCGCATGACACGATCGTCAACGCGCCACTCGCAAGGGGCGACGGCGGCGCGCAATTCCGCGAGGCGCTGGCGTCTCGCATTCTGCCGCGTGTCGACGCCTTCTCGCCCGATCTGATTATTCTTTGCGCCGGCTTCGACGCCCATCTCCACGATCCGCTCGGTGGACTAAGATTCGTCGCAGAAGATTTCAGGGACGTCACGCTGCGCGTGATGGAGATCGCCGCGCGCCGCTGCAAGGGACGCATCGTCTCGCTGCTCGAAGGCGGCTATCAACCAGAAGATCTCGCGCGCAGCGCTGCGGCGCATGTCGGCGCATTGATGGAAGCGTGAGTTAATCTGGGGCTTGTCATTCTCGGCGGACCGTAGGTCCGACCGGGAATCCAGAACGACTTCCAAAATGCTTATTGCGACTCTGGATTCCCGATCGCTTCGCTTTAAGCGAAGCGTCGGGAATGACATTCGGATTACCCAAGCCGCGCCGCCAGCCTGCTCCACAAGGCGTTCTCCGCCTGAAAGATATAATCGAGCCGCGCGCTGGTGACGCTTTTGGCGCCTCGGGCGATCAGCCAATCGGCGAGCGCCGCGACCATTTTCGCCGGGCAGGAAAACGTCGCTGACTCGTCGTCCATGTTGCGCAATCCGGCGCCGAAGTTCGCTTCCGCTTCTCGCAGGATATGTTCGCTCGGCGTTGGCAGACTTGCGCGCACGTCGCGCGTCGTGCGCGCCTCTTCTTCCGCAGCGATGCGGGAGAGAATGACGCGCGCCGCTTCGCGCGCCGCACTGTTCCACGGCGCCGTTAGCGAGGCGACGAGATTGGCCTGCGAGCGTAGAATGACGCCGTCCTCGACGATCTTCAGCGCATTCGCCGCGAGTGTCGCGCCTGTCGTCGTGATGTCGACGATGAGATCGGCGGAGCCTGCGGCGGGCGCGCCTTCGGTGGCGCCGGAGCTTTCCACAATGCGGTAGTCCGATACGTCATGAGTGGCAAAGAAGCGCCGCGTCGTATTGATGTATTTCGTCGCGACGCGCAGTCCGCGGCCGTGGCGCGCGCGAAATCCATCGGCGACGTCGGCGAGATCGCTCATATAGCGCACGTCGATCCAGGCTTGCGGAACCGCGACGACGACATTGGCGGCGCCGAAGCCCAGCGGGGCGAGAAGCTCCACTTTTTTGTCGGCGTCGGCGATCTCCTCGCGCACCAAATCTTCGCCGGTGACGCCGAGATGGGCTTCGCCCAAGGCCAGCCGGCGCGTAATCTCGGAAGCGGAGAGATAGGCGACTTCCGCGCCTTCGACTCCGGCGACGGCCCCGCGATAGTCCCGCGCGCCGCGGCCTTGCGTCAGCTCCAGGCCGGCGCGCGCGAAGAAGGCGGCGGCGTTCTCCTGCAGCCGGCCTTTTGACGGGGAGGCGATGATGAGTTTTTGCGCGGGGGCCATCATGCTTCTCTCGCGCTCGGGGAAAGACGGTCGATCCAGATCGCGGCGCCGACAGCCGGTATGTCCGACGCCGCGCCGAGCGTTTTGAGCAGTCGGTCGTAGCGTCCGCCGCCGATCACCGGCGCGCCGTCGCTGGAGTGGCGGGCCTCGAAAACGAAGCCCGTGTAATAGTCGAGATGCCGCGCAAAGCTTGCCGAAAAGCGGATCTCGTGAACGGTGAGGCCGCGCGCGCTAATGGCCTCGGCGCGCGCGTCAAACGCATCCAGCGTGGCGGAGAGGTCAAGCTGCGCGTCGGCGGCTAGCCGGCGCATGGCTGCGGAAGCTGACTCGGGCGCGCCTTCGATGCTGAAAAAAGTCTCCGCCAGCGCGCGCGTCTCGTTGGTAACGCCTGCGCCTTCGGCGAGCGTCGCCTGATCGAGAAAGCGTTCGGCGATTTCAGCCGCGCTGCGGCCGCCGACGGCGGTGATGCCGGCGATGGACAGCAAGTCCTCGACGAGACGGCGCGCATCCGACGGGTCGACTTTGGTCAGCGCCGCCAACACGCCCGACTGTTCCGATCCGCCATTGCGTTCGGGCGACGCAAAAATATCCGATAGCCTTTGGCCGCGCGCGTGGCCGGCCGCGAGACGCCGGCGCCAGACCGGCGGCATCTCGAGCCGTTCGAGGAAGGCGGCGACGAGCCCGGCGTCGCCGATCAGAACCTTGAGCGCCGTCGCGCCGGCCGCCGCCGCGGCGTCGAGGGAAGCGGCGAGAATTTCGGCGTCCGCGGCTTCGCGGTCCTGGCGGCCGAAGCTCTCCAGCCCCGCCTGAAGAAATTCGCCGTCGCCGGTCGCGCCATGTTCAGGCGCGCGAAAGATCGAGCCGCCATAAGCATATGCCGCCGGATCGCCCGCCCGGGCGGAGGCGAGATAATCGAGGCAGACCGGAATCGTATATTCCGGCCGCAGGCAAAATTCCGCGCCGGAGCCATCGCTCGTCAGATAGAGTCTTCCGCGGAAATCCTCTCCTGAACGATCCAGAAAAACATGCGCCGGCTGCAGGAGACGCGGCTCGCAGCGCGCGAAACCCTCGCGCGCGAAATGCGCAAGGATGGCCGCAAGGCTCGTAGCTTCTCGTTCAGCTGAAGTGGCGGTGACGGCGTTCAAGCGCAAATCCCTCAAAATTTGCGCTCTCTTTAGCAAGTGCGCCGCGCCGGCGCACCCCTACTCCGGGCGAAAGGTGAACGCCCCAAAGCAAAGGCCGCGGTCCGGAGCCTTGCATCCCGCGCGCTCGTCTGCCAAATAAGGGGCCGGGAGGTTGGCGGTGGACGCTTCACTCGCCAACCGGGTCAGGTCCGGAAGGAAGCAGCCCTAACGAGCTTGGGCGGGTCTTCGTTCAGCCTCCCACCTTCTTCGGCGAGCAGCGAATGGCGTGGCGCAATATTGCGCTGTTCGTCGCTCGTCTGCCGCCGGATGGATGCAGATGGACCACGAGCACGATCCGCCGAGGCCATCGCTGGCGCCCGATGACGGACCTTCGCTGTTTGGCGCCGATCAGGCGCCGCCGTCGGCCTATCGCGTGCTGGCGCGCAAATATCGACCGACCACCTTCGTAGACCTGATCGGCCAAGAGCCGATGGTGCGCACGCTCGAAAACGCATTCGATCTCAACCGAATTCACCAGGCCTATTTGCTGACGGGCGTGCGCGGCGTCGGCAAGACGACGACCGCGCGCATTCTCGCGCGCGCGTTCAACTATGAACTGCCGGCGGGAGACGGGCGGCCCGCGATCAATCAGCCGACGATTCATATGGAGGCGCTCGGCGTCCACTGTCAGGCGATTATCGACTCGCGCCATGTCGACGTGCTCGAAATGGACGCCGCTTCGCACACGGGCATCGACGACATCCGAGAGATCATCGACAACGCCCGTTACCGCCCGGTCATGGCGCGGACCAAAGTCTACATCATCGACGAAGTGCACATGCTCTCGAAGGCCGCGTTTAACGGTCTCTTAAAGACCCTCGAAGAGCCGCCTGAACATGTGAAGTTCATCTTCGCGACGACCGAGATCGACAAGGTGCCGGTGACGGTGCGTTCGCGCTGCCAGCGCTTTGATCTGCGCCGCATCGACGCGGGGTTACTCGCCAATCATCTGTTTGGCGTCTGCAAGGCCGAGGGCGTCGCCATCGAGCCGGATGCGCTCGCCATGATCGCGCGCGCCGCGGAAGGCTCGGCCCGCGATGCGCTGTCCTTGCTCGATCAGGCGATCGCCTATGGCGCGGCGCATTCTGCGGGCGGCGCGATCGCCGCCGAGGATCTGCGGCTGATGCTCGGCGTCGCCGACAAGGCGCGAATCATCGATCTTTTCGAAGCGGCGATGTCGGGCGATATCGCCAAGGCGATCGCCATTCTCGAAGATCAGTATAATGGCGGCGCCGATCCGGCGCAGGTGCTGCTCGAACTCGCCGAATTCACGCATCTCGCGACGCGCCTGAAGCTTGCGCCGGAGACCGCCCATTCGGCGGCGCTGACGCCCGAAGAGAAACGCCGTGGCGAAGACGCGGCGGCGCGCCTTTCCGTTCCCACGCTCACGCGCGCCTGGCAGATCTTGATGAAAGGCGTCGATGAATTGCGCGGCTCGCAGCGACCGTTGGCGGCCGCCGACATGGTGCTGGTCAGGCTCGCTTACGCCGCCGACATGCCGTCGCCGGCGGAGGCGCTGCGGCGCCTTGGTTTTGGCGAGAGCGCGCCGAGCGCCGACTCCGGGGCGCCCTCGGCGCGAAGCGCAGGGCCCGCCGGAGCTGGCGCTGCGCCGCAAGCTTTCGGCGGCGGCCAAAGATTCGCGCTGGCGCCGCGCTCCGCCGCGCCTCAGCCCTCTGCGGCGCCGGCGCCAAGATCTGCGGCGCCGGAGCCAGGAATCACCATTGAGAGCTTCGATGCGCTTGTCGCGCTTGCCGCGCAGAAACGTGACATGCGCCTCAAGATCGGGCTCGAATCCGAAGTGCGGTTGGTGCGGTTTGAACAGGGGCGGATCGAGTTTGAACTCGCGCCGGGCGGCGCGCGTGAACTGGCGTCGACTCTGATGCAGAGGCTTCAAGCTTGGACCGGCGAGCGCTGGATGGTGTCGGTCGTGGCCTCGGGCGGCGCGCCGACGCTCAAGGAACAGCGCGATGCCGAAGAGCGCCAACGCCGCTCCTCGCTTGAGTCGGATCCGCTGGTTGCGAGCGTGCTTGCGCGTTTTCCCGGCGCGCAGATCGTCGCCGTGCGGGGCAGGGACGAGGGCGCAGCGTCCGCCGAAACGCTCTATGATGAGGCGTCGCCAATCGAGGAAGACGACGGAGAAGCGCAATGATGGACTTCATGGGCCTGATGAAACAGGCGCAGCAGATGCAGGCCAAGATGGCCGAAGCGCAGCTGGAGCTCGAACAGACCGTCGTCGAAGGCGAGGCGGGCGGCGGCATGGTGAGGGTCGCGCTCACCGCGAAAGGTGGGATGAAAAGCATCTCCATCGACCCGAGTCTGCTGACGCCCGACGAGAAGGAAATTCTTCAAGACCTGATTCTCACGGCCCACATGCAGGCGCGCGCCAAAGCCGAGGAGGCCATGTCTGAAAAAATGAAAGCGCTCACCGGCGGGCTGCCGTTGCCGCCGGGCTTCAAACTGCCGTTTTGATGCGTATTGCTGCAATTCCCGCGTCATGGCCGGCCTTGAGCCGGCCATCCACCTGATGACGCCGCCCAAAGCTTCCAATGATACGTAGCATTCTGACGTGGATGCCCGCGACAAGCGCGGGCATGACGCGAAACCACATGAGGCGTTGATCCGGCTATGGCGGAAAAGGTGGCCGGTCCCGAGATCGAAAAACTCGTGCAGCTCCTGGCCAAATTGCCGGGGCTCGGCCCGCGGTCGGCGCGGCGCGCGGCGCTGCATCTCATCCGCAAACGCGAAGAACTGCTGGCGCCGCTCGCCGAAGCGATGCGCGTCGCGCAGGAGCGCATCGTCGTTTGCTCGGTCTGCGGAAATATCGATACGAGCGATCCGTGTACGATCTGCCGCGACGCGCGCCGCGACGGGTCGATCCTGGTTGTCGTCGAGACGGTCGCCGACCTATGGGCGCTGGAGCGGGCAGGGCTGCTCAACGCGCGCTATCACGTGCTCGGCGGCGTGCTGTCGCCGCTTGACGGCGTTGGCCCGGACGATCTCGCCATCGCCAGCCTCGTCGCGCGTGTGCGCGGAGAGGAGACTCGCGAAGTCGTGCTTGCGGTCAACGCAACGGTCGACGGACAGACGACTGCGCATTACATCGCTGATGTGCTGTCGCCGTCCGGCGTGAAGGTGACGCGGCTCGCCCACGGCGTGCCGGTCGGGGGCGAACTCGACTATCTCGATGAGGGAACGCTAGCGGCGGCGCTGGAGCGGCGCACCGCGTTCTAGAGGACGTTTTTGAGAGCCGTCATGGCTGGCTTGACGCCGCCATCCAGCGCGGGAAGCGATTATTTCGCTGCGGTTTTCGATGTGATGATCTTTTCCCAGTCCTCAACGCCGATCTCGCCGGTGTATTTGTCGCCATTGACGAAGAAGGTCGGCGTCGAGTTGACGCCAAATTTCTCGGCGGCGCGATTACGCACCTTATTGACGTTCTCGTAAAGCGTCTGATCCTTTAGGACGGCCTCGAACTTCTCCTGGCCGATCCCAGCCTGTTTCAAGACATTGGCCAAGCCGTCGAGCGGCTTGTCGGAAAAGGCCCAATTCTTCTGCTGCGAGAACAGAAGATCGACCGTCGCGTCACGCTTGTCGCCGAGTTCGCGCGCCAGCATGAAAGCGGCCGTCGCGAGCGGATCGAGCGGGAACTCACGCAAAATGAATTTCGCCTTGCCCGTGTCGATATAGTTCTTCTTCAGCTCCGGATACACGTCGTGATGGAACGCCGCGCAGTGGCTACACGTCATCGAAGCATATTCGACGATCGTCACGGGAGCGTCCGCCGCGCCTTCCACCACGTCCGGCAGAGCGTTCGGCGCCATCAGCTCGTCAATTGCGACCTTGCCCGAAGCAGACTTTTCGGCGAGGGCGGGCATTGCGGCGAGGAGCGCGCCGGCGGCGCCGATAAGAAAACCACGGCGGGGCATAATAAAAGCGAAGGGCATGTTCGGTCCGTAACTGTTGCGACGCCAAAGACCATATCGTCTTCGACAATTGTGGCAAATCAAATCTGGCGAGGAGAATGGGGAGCCGCTAACCGGGCGCTACAGCCCGTGTTTCGGCCGAATGAACCAGTAAAGCACGCCGATAAAAGCGAGCACGACGCCGAACCAGAAAACGACGTCGCCGAGCATCAGGTCCCTCATGGTGTAGCTTAGAACGCTGACCAGCAAGCCGCCGATCGCTATCCAGAGGGGACGCTGACCGCGTTCCTTCTCCGCCGGCCGCTTCTTCGATAGCCCGGACACGTGCCTCTCCTTCTGCGTTCCCTTAGCGCGGCCGCCTTTCAGCTTGCTTGCAAGTGATGACGGCGCTTTGGTGCGAGAGCAGGTTCCGAAAAAGTTGACAGACTTTTTCGATGAGAACCTGCTCCAACATTTTGATTTTGAGCGATTCCTTATCGACCCCGTGGATCCATGTGATCGGGAAGCGCTCCAGACTTTCCGATTGCGGTCCCACAGTCAAGAATGGGCATAAAAAAACAGCCGCTCGACGCGGCTGTCTTCTTCACATTGCTGCGCGTCGAGGTTAGCGCGAATAGAACTCGATGACGAGGTTCGGCTCCATCTGCACTGGATAGGGCACCTCCGTCGCATGCGGCACCCGGACGAGCTTCGCGGTCATCTTGGAGTGGTCGACGTCGTAATATTCCGGCGCGTCACGCTCGGCGAGCTGAACCGCCTCGAGCACGGTCACGGCCTGTTTCGAGGCTTCCTTCACCTCGATCACGTCGCCGACCTTCACCTGATAAGATGGAATGTTGACGCGCTTGCCGTTGACGCGGATGTGGCCGTGATTGACGAACTGGCGCGCGGCGAAAACCGTCGGAACGAATTTCGCGCGATAGACGATGGCGTCAAGGCGCCGCTCCAAAAGGCCGATCAGATTATCGCCCGAGTCGCCCTTCAAGCGGATCGCTTCCGCATAATATTTGCGAAACTGCTTCTCGGAAATATTGCCGTAATAGCCCTTGAGCTTCTGCTTGGCTTTGAGCTGCGTGCCATAGTCGGAGAGCTTGCCCTTGCGCCGCTGTCCGTGCTGTCCGGGGCCATATTCGCGGCGGTTAACGGGGCTCTTCGGGCGGCCCCAGATGTTCTGGCCCAGGCGGCGGTCGAGCTTATATTTTGCTTCTGCGCGCTTCGTCACTTTGACTCTCGTCCTCTCATGGTCGCGTTGTGGCGTGCGAGAGGCGAAAGACGAAATGCGTCCGGAGCGTTGCGCTCGGACGTCGTCCAGATTCGCGTCTCTCGCCGCCCCCGGCCAGCGCCGGGGCTTCAAGAACGCGCCCTCCTCTGCCGTCAACCGGCCGACAGGCGTTTGCAGCAAACGCCACGGGTGCTCGCCTGGCGCGAACGGGCCGCGTCAGGCTCGTGGGGAGCTAAAGGAAAGCGCTCCCTAAGTCAAGATTTCTGGAGAAAAGCCGACTTACGGCCACCAGAACGGAAAACCCTCATCATAAGGCACGATCATGCTCGCGTTGTAGGGCGGCCGCTGCGGAAGCGTCTCCTGCATATACCAGCTGCGCTGGTTGCGCTCGATGGGATCATGATTGAGGTAGGTCTGCTGGACCATGTAGCGGTTGGTGCTGCCGACCGGCACCTGGGTGCCGGGATCGAGCCAGCTGCGGCGCTGGATGTCGATCGGACCGCGGCCGCAACAAACATCGCTCGAGGCTACGCGATAGCGGGACTTGGCGAGCGCATCGCCCGCCGCGAACAACACCAGACAGGCGAGCCCCGCCGACAGCACTTTATTCCTGCGCATCACGATCCCCTTTCGGACTGAACGCTGTATCTCATAATAGCGGATCGTTTCGCAAAAGCGAATTAAAGCGAGATTTCCCGCCAGCAATCCGCCGTCAGGGTGAATGCGGAACGCCTAGCGCGTGATCTGTGCGCCTTGGCGCGATGTCCGCGCATGCGCGCGGCGTGCGCCCTGCGCCGGACGCGCGGCGTTCTTTTGCGCTGGGATGGTCGCGGTCAGGTCATCGCGCGAGATATTGCCGCAGCCAATGGCGCGCGTCGACGCCGCTTGCGCGAAGAAATCGTTCAGCGCCGGATTATCCGGACTCGCCGTGTAGTTGATGCGGTCCAACATGCAGCCGAGCGCGACCCGGTCGATCGGTTTCGCCGATTCGCCGCATGCCAGTCCGGCGATTTCGAGAGCGAGCTTGCCATCGATGAAACGCGCCGCGAGGCAGCTGCGCTCGCTCGCGGCGACGCCCTCGGATGCGGTTTGCGAGAGCCGTATTTCGGCCGTCTCAAACGCCCCGAATTTGGTGATGAGCGCGCTCGGCTGGCCGATCTTCGCGACGTTAAGGCCGGCCTGGGCGGCGTGTCGGGTCATGTCGAGGAAGAAATCGGACGTCTTTTCCTTGTCGACGATATCCTGATGAATATCGACGCGCATGAAGGGCGCGCCCATTGCGAATTGCCCGACGGCGATCGTGTCGATACGGCCGGAGCCGTTCTCGCTGTCGCGCACGGCGATCGTTTTTTTCTCCCGGTCGAATTCCGGCGCGGCGATGTCGAATGCGCTGAAGGGCTTCGCCATCAGCGCCGAGGCCTCGATGGCTTCGACGGAAACCTTGGTGGAAATCTTGCGCGAGGGCGCGACGGTGACGCGCGGTTGCTCGACGTTCGCCGCGACTTTCGGTTCTGGGATCTGAGCTCCGCGCGGAAGAAGGACGAGTGCGGCGAAGAGAATGATCGTTGGCCCGACGCCCATTCCGATGGCTGCCCGAACGCCCGCGGGGCGGGCGCGCAGCGGCTGCGCATAACGCCTGTAGTTGGGGTCGACTTCGGCAACGCTCATGGGACGCGACTCCGGCGGCCCGCGGCGGCCGCGGGCGGAAAACACGCCGACTTTGCCCAGTCGTTTCAGAAGTTAGCGTTAACGGCTCTGCGCGAATTGGAGTTTGGTGAATGAAAGGTTTACGCGAGGCGCAAAGAAAAGCCCGCGCCTTGCGGCGCGGGCCTGAAACGAGCGGTCGAGGAGATCTTACTCCTCTTCGTCCTTCTTGGCTTTCTTGGGCGTCTCTTCGCGGGCTTTGAGAGCCGCGCCAAGAATGTCGCCGAGCGAAGCGCCGGAGTCGGCCGAGCCATATTGCGCGATGGCCTCCTTCTCTTCAGCGACTTCAAGCGCCTTGATCGAGACGGAGACCTTGCGGGCCTTGCGGTCGAACAGCGTCACGCGGGCGTCGACCTTCTCGCCGACGGCGAACCGTTCAGGACGCTGATCGGCGCGGTCGCGAGCGAGTTCGCTGCGCTTGATGAAGGTGGAGAGATCGGTGCCGGCGATCTTTACGTCGATGCCGGAATCCTTCACCTCGGTCACCTCGCAGGTGATGACGAGGCCCTTTCTGAGCTCGCCGCCTTCTTCGGCGCTGACGGAAGCGAACGGATCACCTGCGAGCTGCTTGACGCCAAGCGAAATGCGCTCCTTCTCCACGTCGACATCGAGGACCTGGGCGTTGATCATGTCGCCCTTCTTATACTCCTCGATGACCTGCTCGCCGGGACGGTTCCAGTCGAGATCCGACAGATGGACCATGCCGTCCACGTCGCCATCGAGCCCGATGAAGAGCCCGAACTCGGTCTTGTTCTTCACTTCGCCCGAGACGGTCGAGCCGACCGGATGCTTCTCGGCGAAGGCCTCCCACGGATTCTGCAGGCACTGCTTGAGGCCCAGCGAGATTCGGCGTTTGACCGGATCGACCTCGAGCACCTGAACGTCGACTTCCTGGCTCGTCGAGACGATCTTGCCGGGATGGACGTTCTTTTTCGTCCAGCTCATTTCCGAGACGTGGACGAGGCCTTCGATGCCGGGCTCCAGTTCGACGAAAGCGCCGTAGTCGGTGATGTTGGTCACGCGGCCGTGGAACCTGGCGCTGATCGGATATTTCGCCTCGATGCCCTGCCAGGGATCTTCGAGGAGCTGCTTCATGCCGAGCGAGATGCGGTGCGTCTCGTGATTGATCTTGATGATCTTCACCTTGACGGTCTGACCGATGGTCAGCACCTCGGACGGATGATTGACGCGCCGCCAGGCGATGTCGGTGACATGCAGCAGGCCGTCGATGCCGCCGAGATCCACGAAGGCGCCGTAGTCGGTGATGTTCTTCACCACGCCGTCGATCACCTGTCCCTCTTCGAGGTTGGCGACGATCTCGTGGCGCTGCTCGGCGCGGCTCTCTTCGAGCACGGTGCGGCGCGAGACGACGATATTGCCGCGCCGGCGGTCCATCTTCAGGATGTGGAACGGCTGCGGCACGTTCATCAGCGGGCCGACGTCGCGGATCGGACGAATGTCGACCTGGCTGCGCGGCAGAAAGGCCACGGCGCCGTCGAGGTCGACGGTGAAGCCGCCCTTAACCTGATTGAAGATGACGCCCTCGACCTTTTCATTGGTCTCGAAGGCCTTTTCGAGCTTGACCCAGCTCTCTTCGCGGCGCGCCTTGTCGCGCGAAATGACCGCTTCGCCGAGCGCGTTCTCGACGCGCTCCAGGTAGACTTCGACCTCTTCGCCCACTTGGGGGGCGGGGTCCCGGCCATAGCCGGTGAATTCCTTGATGGCGACGCGGCCCTCGGTCTTGAGGCCAATGTCGATGACGGCGACATCCTTTTCGATGGCGACGACGCGGCCCTTGATGACGGAACCTTCGAAGGCCTCGTTCTGGCCATAGCTCTCATCAAGCAGAGCGGCGAAATCTTCGCGCGTAGGCGCGCGATCGGTCGTGGCGGACATTTGTTCTCCTGAGAGCCCAGAGAGGGCGGCGCCGGCAAGGGTTAGCGTTGCAGATCGGCTTTCGGCGATCGGACGTCCCCCGCGGCTAAAACGCGAGGCTGGACGAAAAGTTCGCTAAGCGAACTGCCGGCGCGGCCCGATGTCGAAAACCAAAGCGAATGCCCCGGCTTGGTTACCGAGGCGGGGCCTATCTACCAGCGGCGCGACGCCGTCGCAAGCGCGCCGAAAAGAAAAAGTTTAGCACGGCTTAGCCAAAGCCATGATATTGCGCTGCAAAAAGTTAACAATATACTGTTTTAATATAATAATCATAACACAATAAGGCTCGTTTGTTGGCGAATTTCTCGCTAGCGGAATCACAGCTGCGCGCATAGTCTGCGTCCTACTGCCAGGCCTCAGCGCGCCGCCAAGCATCAGCGGCGGCGCAGTAGCCGCCCCGAGCAGGCGGGCTGGGTCGCTTGGCCAAAGCCCAGTAGAACTTCGCATTCGCCGTTACACAGCGAGAGCGTCGACTTCCCGTCGTTGCGATAGGGATATAAAGAGGAGAAAGAGATGAAGACGAATATTATTTCAGGTTCGGCTCTCGCCGCCGCCGCCGTCGCCCTTGCTCTGAGCGGCGCGTCGGTTGCGCCCGCCTACGCGCATTCCGCGAAGTCGACCCACGCGAAGACGCATTGCGGCGCCAAGGGAACATGCCGCGGCATGGCCAAATGCCACCACAAGGCGCAGTGTCACCACCACAAGGGCCGCTGCAACATGAAGAGCCGCTGCCACAGCAAGTAATCGCCTTGCGCGGGGGCGGCTCCTACGTCGTCCCCGCCACGCTGATGCGGCTCCGGCATGAGCGGCGATGCCTGAGAGGGGAACACGTCATGGAAAAACCCGCGCCGCTTGGCTACGGCTTGGGTCTGCGGCCGATCTACTATGAAGAGATCCTGTCGTCGCGCCCGCCGATCGACTGGTTCGAAATCATTTCTGAAAACTATATGCTCGCCGGCGGCCGGCCTCTGGCGATGTTGGAGCGCATACGCGCCGATTACCCCATCGTCATGCATGGCGTCTCGATGTCGCTTGCGTCAACCGACCCGCTCAATTTCGACTATTTGCGACAGTTGAAGGCGCTCGCCGAACGCGTCGAGCCGGCATGGGTTTCAGATCACGTCGCCTGGACAGGCGTTCATGGCGTGACGCTCCACGATCTGCTGCCCATTCCCTACACGCGCGAATCGCTTGCGCATATCGTCGAGCGCATCCAGCGGGTGCAGGATTTTCTCAAGCGTCGGCTGGTCGTTGAAAACGCCTCAACCTACGTGTCCTTCGTCGATTCGGAGATGAGCGAACACGAGTTCGTCCGCGAAATGGCCGAGCGCGCCGATTGCCTGTTGCTGCTCGACGTCAACAATGTTTTCGTTTCGAGCTTCAACCACGGCTTCGATCCGGTCGCCTTCATCGATGGCGTTCCGGCCGAGCGCGTCGTGCAATTTCACATGGCGGGTCACACCGATCACGAGACGCATCGCGTCGACACTCACGACCAGCCGGTCTGCGATGAGGTCTGGGCGCTCTATGAGCACGCGCGTCGTCGCTGCGGCGACGTCTCCGCCATGATTGAGCGCGACGACAATTATCCGCCGCTCGCGGAGCTTCTCGACGAACTCCAGAATATGCGCGATATCGACGCCCGCATCTCAAAAGAGCGAGCGCTCAGCGCGGCATGAAGCTCGCCGATTTTCAGTCTCTGTTTCAGCAGCGTGTGCTGGCCGGCTCTGGAGAGGCGGACAAGCCGCTCCTGAAGAAACTAAGGCCGTCGCCGCGCGGCGCCGCGCCAGAGACGCTGCTGGACGTCTATCAGACGGGGTACCGCGTACGGCTGGCGGACTTTGTTGCGCAGGATCACCCGGGGCTGCGCGCGATTCTCGGAGACGAGGCGTTTGACGCGCTGGTCGACGACTACATCGACCAATGTCCGTCGCACGATCCGAACGCCCGCTGGTTCACCACCGGACTGCCGGACTTCATGCGCGAAAATGCGCGCTGGCGCGACGATGCTGCTGCCGTCTCCATGGCGCTGTTTGAGCGCGCCATGGTCGACGCCTTCGACACAGCTGACGAAACGCCGTTGACGGTGCAGGCGTTGGCGGGCTTTGCGCCCGACGATTGGGCGCGGCTCGCTTTCGAATTCGACCCGAGCCTCACGCTGCTCGAACTCGTCGCCGGCACGATCGAGGCTTACGGCGCGGCGATCAGCGAGGAGGCGCCGGCGAACGTCGATAAGCCCGCGGCGGGCGAACACATCGAATATGCCGCCGTATGGCGCGTCGACCATGAATCGGCCTACCGCCAGCTCGAGCCCGACGAATATGTCGCGCTTTCCGAAGCGCGCGCCGGGCACGCCTTCGGGGACATTTGTCAGATGACCGCCTTTCAGCAGGCGGGCGAGATTGCGCCAGAGCGGCTGGCGCAATCTCTGTCGAGCTGGTTCGAGGACGGCATGATTATCGGCGTGCGCGTCCGCGAGGACGATCAGGCTTCGAACACGCCCTCAAGCGCGTAGTGCTGGACGCTCTTGCGGTTGGCGATAAGCTCGTCGGCCGTCGGCTCGCCCTTCATGGCGCGAGAGATCGCGAGCTTCGTCGCTTCGTAATTGGTGCGATAGAGATCTTTCTTGTCGAGCTCTGCATGGGTGGCGCAACGCGGATCGAGCCAGACCATGATGATCATGCAGAGTTCGTTGAGCTGATCCTTGGGAAGAATCCCTTCGGCGATGCAGTCGACGATGGCGTCGCCGGTCGCCGCCTGCACGACTCCGCCGAGAAGCTCCACGTAATCTTCCGATTTAACCGTCATTTTCGTGGTCATCATGGTCGACGGCCGCACCTGCTGGTTGAGGTCGCGGATGACGAACATGCGTGGATGGCCGGCGACCTGACCCGCCATGCTGGCGAAGGCGTGCCCGACCGGACCCTTGACGTTGCCGATCATCACTTCCGGCATGGCGTCCGTGTATTGTCCGTCCGCGGCCAGAACCGTCGCTTCACCCGTCGCCAGCCAGATATGCTCGGTCATTTTCGTTCCTCTTGCGTTGATCGAGGGCTCGATAGCATCGCGCGCCGTTGCATGGAAGCCGCGATCCTCCGGCTGAGCGGCGTTGCCGGCGCATCGGCCGCACGTCATGATAGGTGGCGCGCGCCCTCAACGTGCACGCATCCGTGAAGGGGAACCTTGTGACAGACAATCCAACTCGGTCGTCTTTGCGGCTATGCGTCGCGATTGTTGCGGCTGCCTCCCTAGGAGCCGCAACCTTGGCGTATGCTGGTTGTCCGCGCGCGCGTTCGCAAAACAGCGACGTCGCGACGACGATCACCTTCGTCAATCATTCGGGTGAATATCGCGGCATCTATTGGAAGGACTTCTCCGGAAGCGACAAGAGTTATGGCGGTCTTAATCCTGGAGAGCGCAAAACGATCAGCACCTATCTGACCCATCCGTGGGAAATCACCAACGGACCGGGAGATTGTTTGCAGCTCGTATTTCCGCGTCCGGGCGGTTCAATCGTCCGCCTGACGGCGCGCAGTCGGCGTGCGCAGCATCCCCCACAGGGCGAGTAGCGATGGAGAATCGAGGGGAAACCCCGTCGAGCGTTTCATCCGGCGCTAAAATGATTTCGCCCTTTTGCCGATCCTTGCGGCCAGCGCCTCTCCGTCTCGCGCGAGCGTTTCCGCCAACCCGCGCTTGATGCGCGTGACCAGCCCTGGCCCTTCATAAACCAGCGCGGAATAAAGCTGCACCAGCGTCGCGCCGGCGTCGATTTTAGCGAGCGCCGCATCCGCGCTGTCGACGCCGCCGACGCCGATCAGCGGAAACTGCCCTTCCACGCGCAAAAATGTTTGCGCGAGCATGCGCGTCGAGAGGTCGAAGAGCGGCGCGCCGGAGAGGCCGCCGCTCTCCTTCGCCAATGGCGAGCGCAGCGTTAGGGGCCGCGAAATCGTCGTGTTCGAGACGATCATGCCGTCGATGCGCTGATCGCGCGCGACGCGCACGATCGCGTCGAGCTGCGTGAGCGTGAGGTCCGGCGCGATTTTGAGGAGCAGGGGCCGCCGAACCGGCGCCGCGTCACGCGCCTCGATGACGCGCGCGAGCAGCTCGGAAAGCGCTTCCGGCTCCTGAAGATCGCGCAGGCCCGGCGTATTCGGCGAACTCACATTGATCGTGAAATAGCTCGCGACGTCGGCGAAGGCGCTGACGCCCGCGACATAGTCGGCGACGCGATCGCCAGCGTCCTTGTTGGCGCCGATATTGACGCCGACGATTCCTCGCCGCGCGCGCTTCGACAGGCGCGTTAGCGCCGGCGCATGGCCCTCATTGTTGAAGCCGTAGCGATTGATGACGGCGCGATCATCCAGAAGGCGAAAGGCGCGCGGACGCGGATTGCCGAGCTGCGCGCGCGGCGTCAGCGTGCCGACTTCGACAAAGCCAAATCCGAAACCGAGCATCGCGTCAGCGACTTCGGCATTTTTGTCGAAGCCTGCCGCGAGGCCGATCGGATTGGGAAAGTCGAGCCCGAAGGCGCGGACCGCGAGACGCGGATCATTCGCCGGCGGCGCACGACGGGGCAGCACTTTCAGCGCCGCGATCGTCGCATGATGCGCCGTTTCAGCGTCGAGCAGACGCAAAAGCGGCGATGCGATCGCGAAGGCGTCCGTCATTTCAGGACGGCCGAAAAATCGTGCCGGCCGTCCGGGCCCAAGGGCAGCGGATCGACGCGCGCCACCGTCTCGAGCGAAAGCGGCGCATAAAGATGCGGGAAAGGCGCGCCGCCGCGCGAAACCTCCCATCTGAGCGCCTCGCCCAGCTTCGTGAAGTCCACGGCGACGAGCAACAGATCGGTTTGGCCGGCGAAATATCTCGCCGCCGTTTCCTCGACCTGCTCCGCGGTCGAGAAATGAATGTAGCCGTCAGCGAGATCGACGGCCGCGCCGTTAAAGAGGCCCGCCGCTTCCGCCGCACGCCACTCGGACTGCGAAATGATTTTGTAGATATGAGTCACGAACCCATCAGCCTTGTCTCAAGCCCGCCGAGTCACTCCGCAGCGCGCGGGGTTCTCTGCGCAGCGGCCGCCTGAGCGGCGCGGCGCGGCAGACGCGCGATCATGCCGATGAGCGCACGGTCGGAGAGCGCCACAAGCCGCTCGCCGCGGTTCAGCCAATTGACTGCGTCCTCAATTGTCTCGGCGTCGGCGATCTTGGTTTCCGCCAAGGCGCGGTCTGCGCTGATCTGCCCGCGCTGCCTCGGGCGTCGTGTCGGCAGCCAGCTTTCGTGCAGCGCGCGCAATTCCGGATCGGCGTGGAGCGCCAGCAGACCATTGACGTCATCTTCGGCGGCGCGCGCCAGCGCTTTTGAGAGCGCCTTTCCCCGCTTGGCGATGGGCGGCGTCGTGGTTTCTTCGGGAGTCGTCAGCACGCCGGCGCGACGAAAAACGAGGCCGAGCCAACGTTGACTCGTCGCCCAGGAAATCAGGATCGCGAGCACGAGGCCGGCGATCGTCGGCGACATCCAGGCGACGAGCGATGGCGAAATCATGAAGCCTGCGACGAGGCTTAAGACGCCCAGCGCCACGTGCCAGATGTGGCGGCGGACGATATCGGCAAACGGCACCGAGCCGTCGTCGCGTCGCTGCGGATCCCAACCGGTATCGAAGCCGAAAACGATGTGCAGCACATGGCCGGTCTGAATCAGCATCATGATCGGCGCGAGCAGGGCGGACAGCACGACTTCGAAAAGGGTCGAAATCAGCAGCATGATCACGCCGCCGGAGCCTTTGCGCGTTTCCGGCTCATTGATGGCGACGATCAGGCCCAACATCTTCGGAGCGAGCAGAATGCCCATCGTCAGTCCAAAGAGTTCGAGCGACCGTTCGGCGTCGAACCGCGGGAACGTCGGAAACAGCGCAAATTCGCCGGTAAAATATTCCGGTCGGAAATAGCTCGCCTGGAAGACGATGACGATACCGATGAGAAGCTGCAGCAGCCAGAGCGGCGACGTCAGATAGCCGAAGATGCCGGTGAGAAAATGCTGCCGCGACGCCCAGTGAAAGCCTTTGCCGAGCAGTACGCGCGCATGCTGCAGATTGCCCTGACACCAGCGGCGGTCGCGAATCGACAAATCGATCAGCGAAGGCGGGCTTTCTTCATAGGAGCCGCCGAGCGTCGGCGTCATGTAGACCGCATATCCGGCGCGGCGGATAAGCGCGGCTTCGACGAAGTCATGGCTCAGGATATGGCCGCCCCAGGGCGGGCGGCCGCGCAGGTCGGGCAGGCCGCAGTAGCGGGCGAAGGCCTCCGTGCGGATGATCGCGTTATGCCCCCAGTAATTGCCGTCGCGGCCCATCCAGGCCGTGAGCCCCATCGCGATGACGGGCCCATAGATGCGCGCGGCGAATTGCTGTACCCGGGCGAAGAGCGTGTTGCGGTTGATGATCAGCGGCAGGGTCTGAATGATGCCGCTGTCGGGGTCAGCCTCCATGGCGGCGGCGAGCTGCACGATGGTCGGGCCGCTCATCAGGCTGTCGGCATCGAGCACCACCATGTGCTTATAGGCGCCGCCCCAGCGCGAGACGAAATCTTCAATATTGCCCGCCTTGCGTCCTGTGTTCTTTTCACGCCGGCGGTAGAAGATTCGCGCCTGTGGGCCCAGCCGGCGGCGAATGCCGATGAAGGCGCGTTCTTCGGCGACCCAGATGTCGGGGTTGGTGGTGTCGGAGAGGAAGAACCAGTCGAAATGCGCGCCAAGGCCGGTCGCTTGCACGTCTTCGTAGATCGTCTGCAAGGCGGCGAAGACCCGGCTCGGCGCCTCATTGTAGATCGGCATAACGACGGCGGTGGTCTCGGCGAGCGCCGTCGGCAGAGCCGGGCGCCGGCGCTGGCGCATCAGCAGAGCGAAGCCGACGACGCAGCTCGTGAAGGACAGCGCGATCCAGGAGAAGTTCAGCACGAACAACCCCAGCAGCGCCCACTTCAATGTCGTCACGCCGCCGACGTCGACGACCTTATACATCTCGTGAGCGCCATAGGCCGTCAGCGCCAGACCGCCGCCAAAGGTGACAATCCTCGCAAGCCATGGCGTGCGCCACAGCCAAGGCGCTTCGGCTTTGCGCTGCTGCCGCTTGTCGAATTTAAAAAGGTTTTGCGCCGGCATCGACAGCCGATTCTCGATCGGGGTCGGCGGGGCGGCGGCGGGATCGGAGCTGGCGCCCCCCCATTCCATTGCCCGCGGCGGATCGTCTGAAGGAGCGAGGGTCACGACGTCCATCGATAAAGCCAGGTCTCGCTGATCGGTCGCTCGTCGGACTGCAAAACGAGCCGAAGCTCGCAGTAGTTCTCGCCGGCAGGGTCTACGTCGAAGGCGACGCGGCAGGACTTTGCCGACGGATTCAAATAGGTCCGAATATTCGTCGCCAATCCCGGAGAGGTCGTCAACGCCGCTTTCAGCTGCGTTGTGCGTTGAGGGTCCGCCAACACGTCGCCGGAAAACACGACAATAAAACGGCGGAGCTTGGCGCCCGGCGCACGGCCCGAGCGTGCGCGCGTGGCGATCGCCAGCGGCGGCCGCGTCGGTGGCTCCCAGCACCAGAACTGCCGATAGGCGAAGGACGTCTCCTTGCCGGCGACGAGAGCGGTCTTGGGCCGCCAATAGGCGACGATATTGGCGTTGATTTCGGATTCGGAGGGGATTTCGACGAGCTGCAGGGCGCCTTCGCCCCATTCGCCGAGCGGTTCGACCCACAGCGAGGGACGGCGTTCCCAGTGCTGCTGGTCGTCCTGATAGTCGTCAATGTCGCGCTGCCGGATCAGCGAGCCAAAGCCCTGCGGATTGTCGTCGACAAAGGAGGAGAACTGCAGACTTTCGCGGTTCGACACGGGTCGCCAGAGCCATTCGCCCTGGCCGCTGAGCATCTGAATGCCGTTGATGTCGGCGACCATCGGCCGCCAATCGTCGAGCCTGGGACGGTCGAGCGGCGTAAAGAGCGAAGCCCCGGCAAAACCGGCGATTCCCAAATGATCGACCGCCGTGCGCGGATAGAGCGTCAATTCGGTGTCGATGAGCGTCGCTTCGCCCGGCCGCAGCGTGAAGCGATAGACGCCGGCGACGCTTGGCGAATCGAGCAGAGCATGGATGACGAGCGCGTTGTCGCTGAGCGCGGGCTTTTCGATCCAGAAACTGCGGAACGCGGGGAATTCCTCGCCGCGCGGATCGGCTGTTCGAATGGAGAGGCCCCGCGCCGTGACGCCGAGATTTTGCCCGCGCGCGACGGCCCGATAAAAGCTCGCCCCCTGAAATATGGCCAGCTCCGCTTCCGCGCCTCCATTTTGAGCGTGAAGCACCCGAAAGCCCGAAAAGCTGAGGTTGGGAAGCGTCTCCGGGACATTGAGCGCCCCATAGTCGAAGCGGCTCGCCTCATAAGGCAGTCGCGCGGCGGCGCCGTTCTCCACGACGTAGATATCCACAGCAGCCGCAAAAATATGGCCGCGGTGAAGCGGCTCGATGCTGAAACCCGTATTGTCGTGACGCCAAATCGCCGCATCTGGCTTCGTCTTGATCCCGACGAATTGCTCATAGGAGAGATTGGCGAAGGGTTCGGGCAGGTCGGTTCGCGGTGGCGTATAAGGCTTCGCGGCCAGCGCGCGGGCAAGTTCGACGACCATGTCGCGCGAGAATGGCGTAGGCTTTTGAACAGTCGGGGGGGCTGCCTGACTGGCGGTCCCCGCGCTTGATGGCGGCGGAACGATTCCCGCCGCGATTGCGCCCAAGCCCGCTTTCAAAACATCTCGACGTTCAAACATGAGCTACCGAAGGAGGCCGATCCGCGCGGTCCATGAACGTGTGATTGAGCCATTTTGCGGCGCTGGGCTGGCGACAGCCCCTCTATACAAGAAAGCTAAGGAGACAAAATGGTTTTCTTGGCGGTTTTTGAGGGCTGCGCGCGAAAGCCGCGGCGGCTTGCGCTCCGCCGCTCGAATCTGCCAGAACCGCGGCCTGAGCGGCGTCGCGACGCCGGCTCCTTCGCCAACGTCTAGCCTGGGCGCCAGATGCCGACAGAAAGAAGCGCGCTCGCGATCATCCTTGCCGCCGGCGAAGGCACGCGGATGAAATCCGACCGGCCGAAGGCGCTGCACGAGGTCGCCGGGCGCTCGATGCTTGGCAATGTGCTCTCGAGCGCCATGTCGGCGGGCGTCGGCAGCGTCGCCGTGATCGTCGGGCCGGGTCGCGATGACGTCGGCGCGGAGGCGCGCCGCTTTATCCCTGAGGCGGAAATCTTCGTGCAGAGCGAAAGACGCGGCACGGCGCACGCCGTTCTCGCCGCGCGCCACGCCATCGCTAAAGGAGCTGACGACCTCCTTGTGCTCTTCGCCGACACGCCGCTCCTGACAGCGCCGACGATCGGCGCGTTGCGCGCCGCCCTTGCCGAGGGCGCCGCCGTCGCCGTTCTGGGCTTTCAGGCGTCCAACCCCTTCGGTTACGGACGGCTGCTGCGCGACGCCGCGGGGCGCCTGGTCGCCATCCGCGAGGAGAAAGACGCAAGCGACGAAGAACGCGCGGTCACGCTCTGCAACGGCGGTCTGATGGCGATCGACGGGGTAGAGGCGCTGCGCCTGCTCGAAAAGATCGACAACAAGAACGCCAAGGGCGAGTTCTATCTCACCGACGCCGTGGAGCTCGCGCGCGCAGAAGGACTCGAAACGAGAGTCGTCATCGCCGACGAAGCCGAAGTTCTCGGCGTCAACGACCGTATGCAGCTCGCGCAGGCTGAGGCCCTGGCGCAGACGCGTCTTCGCCGCGCCGCAATGGCGGGGGGCGCGACGATGATCGCGCCGGAAACCGTTTTTCTTGCGGCCGACGCCGTGATCGGCCGCGACGTGACGATTGAGCCGCATGTCGTCATCGGACCGGGCGTTGAAATCGCCGACGGCGCCGTGATCCACGCCTTCTCGCATCTTGAAGGCGCGCGCGTCGGCGCAGGCGCAAGCGTCGGACCCTTCGCGCGCTTGCGGCCCGGCGCGGCTCTTGCCGAAAAAGCCAAGGTGGGGAATTTCGTCGAGATCAAGAACGCCAATGTCGCGCGAGGCGCCAAGGTCAATCACCTGTCCTACATCGGCGACGCCGACATCGGCGCGAACGCCAATATCGGCGCCGGAACCATCACCTGCAATTACGACGGCTTCCTCAAATATCGCACGACGATCGGCGAAAACGCCTTCATTGGCTCAAACTCGTCGCTTGTCGCGCCGGTGACGATCGGGCAGGGCGCCTATGTCGGCTCCGGCTCCGTCATCACCAGGGACGTTGCGCCCGACGCGCTCGCCGTGGCGCGCGGTCGGCAGATGGAAAAGGCGGGGTGGGCGGTCTCGTTTCGTATGGCGCAGGCGGCGAAAAAGGCCGAGAAACGATAATGTGACGCCGTTGAGCATGTGCATGATCGTTTGACGTCGTTCTTTGCCCTCATCCGCTTTTGGCGGCTCTCTTGCTATTATGCTCTCGGAGGTCGTCATGTGCGGCATTGTGGGAATCATCGGAACAGGTCCGGTCGCCGGCAAGATCATCGAATCGCTGAAACGTCTCGAATATCGGGGCTATGATTCGGCCGGGATCGCCACTCTGGAGAACGGTCGGCTCACCCGTGTGCGGGCGAGCGGCAAACTCAAAAACCTCGAAGAGAAGCTCGCAGCCGCGCCTCTCTCCGGCGCCATCGGCATCGGCCACACGCGCTGGGCGACCCATGGCCGCCCCACCGAGAACAACGCCCACCCGCACGCCAACGACCGCGTCGCGGTGGTTCATAATGGCATCATCGAAAACTTCCGCGAGCTGCGCGCCGAGCTGACGGCGAAGGGCCATGTCTTTTCGAGCGAGACCGACTCGGAGGCCGTCGTCCATCTCGTCGCCGACCAGCTGCGCAACGGCGCGTCGCCTGAAGAAGCTGTCGCGGCGGCGCTGAAGCGGCTCAAGGGCGCCTTTGCGCTGGCCTTCCTATTCGAGGGCGAAAACGATCTTCTGATCGGCGCGCGGCGCGGTTCGCCGCTCGCCGTGGGTTGGAGCGACGAAGGCGCCTATCTCGGCTCCGACGCCTTGGCGCTCGCGCCATTCGCGACCTCCATCGCCTATCTGGACGAGGGCGACTGGGTGACGCTGACGCGCGAAAGCGCGCGTTTCCATGACGCCAATGACAATCTCGTAGAGAGGCGCTTCCAGCCGCTGCTGGCCGGTTCCTTCCAGGTCGACAAGGGCAACTATCGCCATTTCATGGCCAAGGAGATCCACGAGCAGCCGGAGGTCGTCGGCCGCACGCTCGCGCATTATCTCGATCTCGCCGAGGGCGTCGTGCGCCTGCCGTTCGAATTTAAATTCGACCCGCAGACGCTCTCGCGCGTGACCATTTCGGCCTGCGGCACGGCCTATTACGCTGGCCTCGTGGCGCGTTATTGGCTGGAGCGCTTCGCCCGTCTTTCGGTCGAAATCGATATCGCGTCGGAATTTCGCTACCGCGAGGCACCGCTGCCCGAGAATGGATTGACGATTCTGGTCTCGCAGTCGGGCGAAACGGCGGATACGCTCGCGGCGCTGCGCTACGCCCGCGAGCAGGGCCAGCACATTCTCTCGATCGTCAACGTCGAGACCTCCACGATCGCCCGCGAGAGCGACACGGTGGCGCAGACATTGGCGGGCCCCGAGATCGGGGTCGCCTCGACCAAGGCCTTCACCTGTCAGCTCGCGGTTTTCGCTTGTCTGGCGCTGGCGTTGGGCCGCGCGCGCGGCGTTCTGAGCAAGGAGCGCGAACGCGAACTGGTCGCCGAGCTCGTCGCCGCGCCGGGGCAGATGGCGCAGGCGCTCGCTCACGAGGCGCAGATCGAACCCGTGGCGCGTGACGTGGCGCGGGCTTCGAGCGTGCTCTATCTCGGGCGTGGAACCGCTTTTCCTTTGGCGCTCGAAGGCGCGCTGAAGCTCAAGGAGCTTTCCTATATCCACGCGGAGGGCTATGCCGCCGGCGAACTGAAGCACGGGCCGATCGCGCTGATCGACTACGCCATGCCGGTGATCGTGTTGGCGCCCCCCGATGCGAGCCTCGAGAAGACCGTGTCGAACCTGCAGGAGGTCGCCGCGCGCGGCGGTCACTTAATCTTGATTGGCTCGCCGCACGCTCGGGACGCCGCGGCCGCCGAGCTCGCCGGTTTCATCGAAATGCCCGAAAGCGTCGCGGGCCCGTTTGCGGTCATCGTCTACGCCGTTCCGGCGCAGCTCCTCGCCTATCACGTCGCGACTTTCATGGGCAAAGACGTGGATCAGCCGCGCAATCTCGCCAAGAGCGTGACGGTGGAATAGGGCGCCTCAGCCCTTTTTGATGACTTCGACGGCGCTCAGGGCCTCGACGATGGCGCTCTCGACCGCCGGCATGCCCTGTCCATCCGAATGGGCGAGCAGCACATTGCCGAAGCGCTTTGGCAAGGCGCGCATCGTGGCGACGATCCCCGGCGCGGCGATGAGGTGATGGTGGCCCCAGCGCGTCAGCCGCACCTCCGCGAGCCGCGCCCCGCCGAACGCCTCAGGCATGAAACGCCGCAATTCTTCGACGATCGGCGCGGCGAAGGCGGCGCGGTCGCCGGTGAGGAGGCGCGCCCGCCCCGCGCCAGGGTCACGGAACGGCGCGTAGACGGTCAGGACGCTGTGATCCTTGGGCCGCTCGGCGGCGGGCAGGATTGCCGTCGCGCTGATCGCGTCACTGAAGCTCTGGGCGCCCAGGGCCCAGCTGTCGTAGGGCAGCTCCTGCGGCGTCCCCTCGAAACAGCAATTGGCGACGAGGTAGCTACCCTGCCGCAACCGGGTCATTTGCGCCGTCGCGGCGGGATCGACCCCGCGCAGAATACGGCCGGCGAAAAAATAAGGCGCGGCGACGACCGCCCAGCGCGCCTCAAGACAGCGGGGCTCCCCAGGGTGTTGCGCGTCGAACCAGCCCACGCGGGCGTAGCCGCCTTCCGCCGGCTCGATTGCGTAAACCGCGGCGCCGGTGACGATGCGTCCTTCGCCGGCGCGCGACAGGCGCGCGGCCATAGCGCGGGCGATCGCGCCGTTGCCTCCGGGGAAGGCGTAGATCGGCGCGTTGATCTCCGAAAGAAAATTGACGCCCGCATAGGCGGAGATTTCGGCCGTAGGCGCGCCGAGCGCTGAGAGGCAGTAGGCGTCGAGCAGGCCGAAGAGTTCGGCGTCGATATGTTCGCGCCGGAGGAAGTCGAGGAGCGACAGCCTGTCGAGGGCAAGCGCCGGCGCCGACGCCTCGGCGATTGGGATCTTGGGAAAGTCCGGACTCTCGCCGAGGCGGCGCAGAAGTCCCTTTAGACGGTCATAGGCGCCGCGCCATTCCCCGTCCCTTGGATCCTCCGCGCCGGCCGCCCCCGACAGCGCTCTGTCGACCGGTTCGCTGACGGGGTGCGGCGCGAGGCCCAACGTCTCGTAGAGCGCCCTGAAAGGATCAGATAAGTCAACGATATAGGCTGATCCGAGCGCATAGTCGACATTGCGCCAGCGGCCCGATTTGGCGACGCCGCCGGGCTCCGACTCGCGCTCCAGGACCAGCACGTTGCGATCCCGTAGCAGCGCCGCGACGGCGAGGCCGGCGATTCCGCCGCCGATGACGACGACGTCGACGCGCTGCTCGGGGGCCGAAAGCGGCGCGCGCCAAAGCCCGTCGCGGATCGCGTGCATCGGCGCGAAACTGTCGCCCGTCCATTCGCCCAGCTGATAGGGCGGCGCTTGCGCCGCTTCGGCGCTCGGCAGGACCAACTGCGTCGCCAGCGCGCCCAGACCTGCGATGGTCGCACGACGCGTCACCATGGCCGCTTCCAAAGACGATAAGCTCGATAATGCATGCTGTTCCAGTGAGGGTGAGCGTCGCCATTGACAGGGGGCGGGCTGAACTGGTCTATGCGGGCGACGCCGCGCCCGGCGCGAGAAGGCTCGATCGGCGCATGATCCTGTCCCAGTGACGACTCGCGCTTTTCGAAATCATGGTCTGAACCTAAGGACGCGCCGACACTTGCTCGCCTCGATCCCTCCCGTCTATGTCGCGCCCTTCGAACGGGCTTGGCGCAACCGGGAGCTTATCCGCGCCGTTGTGCGGCGCGAGTTCATTTCCCGATTTCGAGGCTCGGCGCTCGGACCGCTCTGGGCGGTGCTCTCGCCGCTCTTCATGCTGCTCACATACACGGCGCTGTTCTCGATCACGGTTCCGCAGCTTTCCGCCGGCGTGAGCGTCACCGATTACGCAAGCTCGATTTTCATTGGGCTTATTGTCTTCAATCTGTTTAGCGAACTCGCTTATCGGGCGCCAATGCTTCTGCACGAGCATGTCAACTTCGTGAAGAAGTCGATTTTCCCCAGCGAGACCATCGCCTGGACGGCGACGATCCGGGCGTTCACATACGGCGGCGTGGGCTTCGCCGTTTATATCGTCTTCAGGTTGCTGACAGCCGGAACTATTCCCTTAACGATCGTGCTGACGCCGTTCCTGATCGCGCCCTTTTTCCTCTTCATCATCGGCGTAGTGTGGTTTTTGATGGCGCTCGGGGCGTTCACGCGCGACGTCGCCCATATCATGGCCTCGATCGTGCCGGTGCTCATGTTCGCGACGCCGATCTTCTATCGCCTGGACCAGATCGCCGCGATGTCGAAATCGGCCGCCTTCTGGCTGCGTTTCAACATCGTCGGGGATTACATCGAGATGCTGCGCTCCCTTGCTCTTGATGGAACAATTCCAAACGTCTTCGGCTATCTCGCGCTTGTCGCGGTCTCCTACGCCGTGTTCCTTGGCGGCTATCAGTTCTTCATGCGCTACAAATCGGTCATCGTCGATGTCATCTGAGCCCTCTATCCGCTGCGCGGGCGTCGGCAAGGCTTTCCAGCTCTATGCGCATCAGAACGACCAGCTCAAGCAGATCCTGTTTGGCCTATGGAAGAAATTCTATAAGGACAAATGGGTCCTGCATGACGTCAATTTCACGGTCGAGAGAGGCGAGCGCGTCGGCATCGTGGGACGCAATGGCGCCGGCAAGACAACGCTTCTGCAGATTCTGTGCGGCATCACTCAGCCGACAAAAGGCGATTTCAGGGTCAGCGGCCGTATCGCGCCGATCTTGGCGCTCGGTTCGGGCTTCGACGGGCTGCTGACGGGGCGCGAAAACGCCCGCATCGGCGCGGCGATCCTGGGACTGTCGCGCAAGGAGGTCGACGCCTGCATCGACGACATCGCCGCCTTCGCCGACATCGGGTCGTTTTTCGAGCAACCGATGCGCACCTATTCCATGGGCATGATCGCGCGCGTGGCTTTCGCGATCTGCGCCCACGCCAAAGCCGACGTGCTCATCGTCGATGAAGCGCTATCGGTCGGCGACGAAATCTTTCAGCGTAAGTGCGAGAAATACATCGCCGAATTTGCCAAAACCGGCACCATTTTGATGGTGTCGCACGATCTCAACTTTCTCGCCTCTCTGTGCAATCGCGTGCTCTGGCTCGAGGGCGGCGTCGTGCGCGAGATGGGCGATCCAGAGAAGGTGGTCGCGGAATACCGTAAGGCGATGCGCGCCGAAGAGGGTCAGGCGAGCGGCGTCGCGTAGACGTCCCGCGCGGATGAAGCGCGTGCGTCGAACAGGCGCTTGGGCTTGGGGCTGCGGTTAAGCCGGGCAAGGAGCCAAAGGGAAACGCCGACTTCGGCGAGCGCGAGCGCGGCAAGCAGCAAGACGAACAACCCACTGATGCGCAGAAGCGACTCAAGCGCGACGAGAAAGCCGATGTGCACGGCTGGAACCGCAATCGTGGCGAGGCCGCCCGCCGCTCCGCGCCGGCCAGTGATATTTCCGAATGTCAGGACGAGGGCCATAGCAAGGAGCGTATGGGCGATCGCGAGCGCCGGCACGCCGAAACGCTTCGCCGCCTCCGCCGTCCACTCTCCAAGCTGGCGCGGATCGCCCCGCGCGGCAGCGTAATTGGCGAGAAAGGCCCCGGCCGACAATTCATAGACGCCGCGCCAGCCCCGGTCGGGCAGCGATGCGCTGCCCTGCATCGGCAACGCCATGGCGTATTCATCGAAATTGGCGATGCGCACGTCGCCTGTCGTCAATGAGCGCGTCTGGATGCTACCATTGGAGAGCGCGACGATGACCCCGGATTCATTGCGCCGAAATTCGGCGCGCGCCGCCGTCACCGTCTCTTCCTGCAGCTTTTCGATCGAAAGCTGACGCACGAACAGATTGACCGCAAGGTCTGGCGTCTCCCAACGCTCGATGTAGAGCGTCTTCACGCCATTGTCGAAGGTGTAGAAACGCGCCGCGTCGAGCATGCGATGGTTGAGCGAATTGCGCACGACATTGAGCACGTCCTGCATGCCGCTCGAATAGTAGGGCGCCGCGAAATTGGCGAGCAGATAGCCGAGGACCACGACGCCGGCCGCCAAGACCAACGCCGGGCGGCAGATGGCCCAGACGGAAAGGCGCAGCGCGTAGAGAACGGCGATCATGCCTTCGCTCGCCATGCGGCCGAACTCGAGCGCGGTGGCGACGCCCACCGCCATCGGCAAAGTCACATAAGCCACCGTCGGCGTCACCCCGATCAAAGCGGGAATGACAAGGCCGCCGCGCACCGCAGCGGGCGGCAGTTGGTAAAGCAGATATGACAAGACGACGGGAATGGAGAGCGCGAACTGCACGATGAGCACGCCGAACCCGATGCGCTTGAACAGATAGCGGAACAACAGGCGCGGCATGGCGGGGCTCCGCTATCGCTCGGCGTCGCGCCGAGCGTCAAAAAAAAATCCGCATCGCGACGCCTAAGCGGCGGAGCGGCGCGCTGGCGCAAAGGCGCGCACGATGCGAAACGCCGCCGCGCGTCATTGCTTGAACCTCGCCCAGGCGGCTTGCGAATAGTGCGTCCACGCCTCATCGAACACGCCATTCTTCGGCAGCGCTGTCGCGCCGGCCCAATGCGCGAAATAGATCTCCTTGCCTTCGTAGTCGACGGGCTTGCCGTTCTTAAATTCGACGCCTGGCGCTTTGTAGAAGCTTTCGTGGGAGGCGCCCGCGATGACGTTCGGCAAAAGCTCGATTTTCAGGCCGCGGCGGTGCGTGACGAAATTGACGAGCGGCTGGGCGAAGAGCTGACCGCGCTTGCGCACGTCATGGAAAATTACGGCGTCGTCGCGGATTGTATCCATGAAATCGGACAGCTTCAGATATTGGTTCGAGGTGACCCAGAAGCCGTCATTGAAAAGGAGCGCGTCCTTCAAAAACGGATAGTGCTCGCGCCTGTCGTTGTAGACATATTCGAAGCTCGGAGAGGCGACGATGAACTCCGTCTTGCCTTTGTCCAAACGGCCGAACAGCGGTGTGAAGTCGCGAAACAGAATGACGTCCACGTCGACATAGACGACTTCATCGAGCGGCAGCGCGAGCGCTTGCAGCTTTCGCAGCCGACGGCGGTTGGTGTTGAAGATGCCGGGATAAAGTTCGTGCGAGAGCTTGTCGATCTCCGTCGGCTCTTCGTCGACGTAATGCGCCCCGTAAATCTCCGCCGCGCGGCGCGTCATGACGACATTGTCGTCGTAGGGAATGAGATAAAGCGGCAGGCCGGAATTGGTGTCTCGGTAGCTCTCGAGAAAAGGGAGCAGCCAATCGATGATCTTGTCATTGCCGACGATGGCGACGCCGTAGCGCTTGGCAGGGGCGGGGGTGGGCGCGGGGCTGCCGGCCGCGGCGCCCTCGGGCGATAAGACTGGATTTGGAACGCGAAGCCTCATATACGGGATGTATTTGAAAATGGCGGGCAAAAGCAAGGGGCGGCTCGGCATTGAGGGAAGATGTGGGTCGGGACGCGTCAGTATGAAACAGCAGCGAGTCGGCGCGCCTGAGATGCCGAGCGTGCGATTTTCCTAAGCTATTTGTGAATGATCGACCATGTTGCAGCACGATGTCTGATACGATGAGCCATATTTCGTCATCCGCGGCGCGCGGGGCGCAGACCGCAGGCCCGCAGGCGCGGCCTTTTGCCGGCAAAACCGTGGCCGTTGTTCATGCCGCCTGGCACAGTTGCGGCAGTTATCAGGTGAACGTCAGTCAGATCGCCGCCTATAAGGCGCTGGGCGCGCGCGTCGTGTCTGTCGCGATGATGGATGAT
Organism: Methylocystis rosea SV97; assembly: GCF_000372845.1. Taxonomy (GTDB): domain Bacteria; phylum Pseudomonadota; class Alphaproteobacteria; order Rhizobiales; family Beijerinckiaceae; genus Methylocystis; species Methylocystis rosea. The sequence goes on along the minus strand of NZ_KB889963.1, from coordinate 3,037,744 downwards.
CTCACGCGCCGCCCGCCGCACGGCGGGCGCTGGCCAGCCTATGTTGAATCATCGCGCGACATCGGCGCCGACCGCCGTTTTTATTCGGGCGCGCCGTTCTCCGCCTTGGCGTCCCGACTGCTCGTCGATGGCTGGTGGCGACTGATCCACGGCGATCAGGCGTCATGGCTCATCGAGCTCGCAAAACGCGCGCCCATGCCCGAAGGATTCGAGAGCGAGTCGATCGACTTCATTCACGCCAATCATTACTTCACGCTGCCCTTCGCGGAAAGGCTGATGCGCGGCCGTAAAGTTCCGGTCGTTCTGGAGACGCAGGACATTCAGGCGCGCCAATATGTGTTGCGTAACAAGGGCGGATTCTTCATTCCGCCTTATGCGACCTACGACGGCATGCTCGAGGTCGAACTCGCGTGGATGCGCCGCGCCGATCTTTGCGCGCATCTCAATGAGGAGGAGCATCGCGATTTTCAAAAGCTCCTTCCGGAGTTGCGACATGCGCTCATTTACCCGGCGGTGGCGTCGGCGCCCTTGGCGCGGGGCCGCGACATCATCATCGTGGCGAGCGACAATTACGCCAATTACATGAGCCTCCGCTGGTTGCTGCAGGAGGTCATGCCCTTTGCGGGCGGCGCCCGCGTCGCGATCTACGGCAATATCGACGGCGGCGTGAAAAGACGGGACGCAGCGCTCTATGAGTCGCATCGCGCCCTGTTCAAGGGCCGCGTCGACGATATCGGCGCGGTCTACGCCAACGCCGGCTGCGTGCTGCTCCCGACCGTTGAAGGCCACGGCCTGTCGATCAAGGCGGTCGAGGCGCTATCCTGCGGCGCGCCGCTCGTCGCGACCCCGCTGGCGTTTCGCGGCATGCAGGTCGATCCCGCCAGATTGCGAAATGTCGCTCTCGCCGAAAATGCCAGGCAATTTGCGGCCCTATGGGGCGAAGGCCAGGCGCGCGCCGTAAGCGGAGAACCCGCAGATCCGGAGCGAAGCGACACGCGCCGCCTGTACGAAGATGCGTTCAGCCCAGAGGCTTATGCGCGCGCTCTGGCGATGGCCGCCGCAGCGCTTTAAATCCGGCCCTAACAAGCTACACGGACGGACGCGCCACGAAGCGCCAATTCGCCACTTGCGCGATCGAGCATAGACCGTATTTCTTTGGTCGGCGCCCTGCCGCGCAAAGCCGTCATGTTGCAACAGTTGCGGGCTAAAGCGATTGTCGGGGCGGTCGAACTCTGCTTAGGCTGCAGCTCGCGCCAGCTGGAGGAACGGGTTGAGCGTTGCATCGAGTGATTGCTTGGCCTGCGCCCAGCGTCCGCTTCTTGGCCGCCGCGTCGCGCTGATCCACCCGGCTTGGCACTCCTGCGGCACGTATCGCGTCGTCCTTGGCCAGATCGCCGCCTATCACGCTTTGGGAGCCGAAGTTTTTCCGATCGCGATCAGTTCCGATCCAGGCTTCGTTCCGGGTCGGAACTGGATTTGGAAATCCTTCAACCAGGCGACCCCGGAACTTGATGACGGCGCGCGCTATTACGGCGGCGCGCCGTTCCACGCGATGCTCTCGCCGCAATTTTTACGTGACGTTCTGTGGCCTTATCTCCATGGCGATCAGGCGGTGGTTCGTCTTGGCATGGCGGAGCGCGCGCGGCTATCGCCGGCCATCGAGGGTGCGACTTTCGATCTCGTTCATTGCAACCACTTTTTTCTGATGCCGATCGCGCGCCGTCTTGCGGCCGGCGCGCCGATCCTGCTCGACACGCATGATTTGCAGGCGCGGCAGTTTGCGCTGATCAACGAGACAAAGCTCTGGCTTGCGCCGCGCTCTTCCTACGAATCGATGCTCGCGCAAGAACTTGACGCGATGCGCGGCGCCGATCTGCTGCTGCATCTTAATGCGCAGGAGGCCGAAGACTTTCGCGCTCTAATTCCTGAGAAGGCGCATGCGCTGCTCTATCCCGCAACGCCTGAGGCGCCGACCGGTCCTGGCGGTCCGGACATCATTCTTGTCGCGAGCAACAACGCCGCCAATGTCGAAAGCGTCGTCTGGTTTCTGCGCGAAGTTGCGCCGAAAGCGCCAGGCGTCACAGTGAAGATCGTCGGCAACGTCGACGCCGGGGTGCGTTCAAAAGCGCCGGAGCAATACGCCGCCTATAAGGACTGGTTCTTGGGCCGGGTCGAAGATCCCGGCGTCGTCTACGGGAACGCCCGCCTCGCGCTGCTTCCGACGATCAGCGGCACTGGACTTTCGATCAAGACAGTCGAAGCGCTGTCGAGCGGCCTGCCGCTGATCGCCACCACCCAGGCGATGCGTGGGATGGATGAGGAAGCGTTGCGCCTTCCTGGCGTCGTCATTGTCAGTTCGGCTGAAGAATTCGCCGATGCGCTGAACCGGGCGGCGGTCAGCGCGCCTTTGGACGAAGCGGGGCGGCGCGGCAGCCCGGCGCGCCGCTATTACGAGTCGCGGCTTTCGCTCGCGGCGTACAAGGCGAGCCTCGGCGTTCTCGCGGCCGCGCTGATCAGCGCCGGATCTGGGGAGTAGATTCCAGGAAATCAGCACGTTGTGGGGAGGTGTGTCTCATCGGCAACGGCGCCCGAAAAACGTCGTTACGACCCTTGGCGCTAATTACGTCTTAGGTTTGATGGTGATACTTTACCATTCGAAACTGCCGTTCGTCCCAGGAGGACGAGCTTATTGGAGGCGCCTCGAATGACTTTCAGAACTTTTATTTTCGGCGCCTTTGCGTCAGTCCTGGCGGTCAGCGCCGCTTCGGCGGCTGACCTTCCGAGCTACAAGGCTCCGCCGCCGCCTCCGCTTCCGCCGCCCTTCAGCTGGGAAGGCTTCCACATCGGCGTCAGCGGTTCCTATGCCGGCGGCGTCTCCAGCCAGTATTCGAACCTTTACGCGCTGCAGCCCGGGGCCTTCCTGGTGTTCCCGACGTCGAATTCGATCGGCACCAGCGGATACATGGTCGGCTATCAGAATGGTTATAACTGGGTGTTCGCCAACCGTATCGTGGTCGGCTACGAAAGCGAATACAACTACGCCAACGTTCGAGCGACGAATACGAGCGGCTATTTTACCGGCGTCGGCGCCAGCAGCCGTCTGCAGTGGTTCGGCGCGGAGCGTTTACGCTTCGGTTACGCCTTCGGCCGGATCCTCCCATACATCACCGGCGGCTTGGCGTATGGCAAGGTGAGTCCCTACGGCCAGCAATGGGCGAATGGATCGGTGTTCCCGTCCAGCCGGGCCGTATGGCAGGCGGGTTTCACGGTCGGCGCCGGCGTCGAATACGCCGTTCTCGACAACTGGACCGTCAAGGCGGAGTATCTCTTCACCCGCATGAAGGGTGCATCCGGCGCGAGCATCGGCTTCCCCTTCGCTTACCGCGTCACGACCGGCAACAACCTCGACACCCACATCGCGCGCATCGGCGTGAATTATCAGGTCAAGAGCTTCGGCGCGCTGATCGGCATGCCTGAACTCGGCCTCTAATCGACCGTCCTCCCCGACGTCGACAAAAGCCCGGCTTCGCAGCCGGGCTTTTTTTGTTGGCGCGCCGGTGCGATATTCTAGTCGAATGATCCGCAACGCCCCGCTTGCCCACCCTTCGGCTCTGAGCCTCGCGCAGCTCAGCGAGCGCTCCCGCGAAATCTTCAGGCACATCGTCGACAGCTATCTCGCCTCAGGCGATCCGGTGGGCTCTCGTAATCTTGCCCGGCTCCTGCCGATGACGCTGTCGCCCGCCTCGGTGCGCAATGTCATGCAGGATCTGGAGGAGCTCGGCCTTATCTATGCGCCGCATACCAGCGCCGGACGTCTTCCAACCGAGCTTGGCCTGCGCTTTTTCGTCGATTCCATGCTGCAGATCGGCGACGTTGAGGAGAATGAGCGCGCGCGCATCGCCGCCGAAGTTGAAGCGGCTTCCAAAGATCATGATTTTCCCGGCGTCCTTGCGGAAGCGACGAGTCTGCTGTCGGGACTGACGCGAGTCGCCGGCGTCGTCGTCGCGTCCAAGGGCAATGTGCGGTTGAAGCAGATCGATTTCGTGCGGCTCGAGCCCGAGCGGGCTCTGGTCATTCTCGTCGCGGACGACGGATCGGTCGAAAACCGCGTGATTCCCGTCGCGCGCGATCTTCCGGCGTCCGCGCTCACGGAAGCCGCCAATTATCTGAACGCGCGCGTCTCCGGACGCACGATCGCCGAAGCCCGCGAAAACATTGAAGGCTCGCGCCGGGCCGCGCAAATGGAGCTCGACGAACTCGCCGCGCGGATCGTCGAAGCTGGGCTGGCGACCTGGGCGGGCGCGATGGGCGAATCGCGCCAGCTGATCGTGCGCGGGCAGGCGCATCTTCTTGAGGACTTGACCGCCGCCGTCGACCTCGAACGCGTTCGGCTCCTGTTTGCCGATCTCGAAACAAAGACCGAGGTCATCGACCTTTTGGAGCGCGCCGAGCAGGGCGAAGGGGTGCGCATCTTCATCGGCTCGGAGAACAAGCTGTTCTCGCTCTCAGGCTCATCGATGATTGCTGCGCCGCTGCGCGACAGCGAACGCCGGATCATCGGCGCGCTCGGCGTCATCGGCCCGACCCGAATCAACTACGCTCGGATTGTTCCGATGGTCGACTATACGGCGAGGGTCGTGGCGCGCGTCATCGGCGGATAAAGCGTCGCGCCGGGTCCGTCCCTAATCGGCGAACAGCGATAGCTTTACGAGAAATTTTGCGGGTCGACGTCGACCTGCACGCGCACGCCGCCGCGCTCCTTCGGTCCGGCAGCGAGCATGTCGCGTAGAAAGGCCTGCATGTCGGCGCTGCGCGGTCCTTTGGCGAGCAAGCGGAATCGGTATCGCCCGCGGATGAGCGCGATGGGCGCTTCGGCGGGACCAAGCAGCGCGATTTCATTCTGCTCTGGCCAGGCGCCGGGCGCAGCGACTCTGTAACGGGGCGATGGCGGCAGTTCATGCGCCGCGCGCGCGAGTGCGCGCGCATGCGCTTCCGCCATGGCGGCGTCCTTGGCGGAAACGATCAGCGCGGCGAGACGGCCGAAGGGCGGCAGTCCCGCGCGCTCGCGTATGGCGATCTCCTGTTCGTAGAATTTTTCCGCGTCTCCCGAGAGAAGCGCCGCGATCACCGGATGCGAGGGGTGAAACGTCTGGATCAAAGCTTGGCCAGGCTTGTCGCCGCGCCCGGCGCGCCCTGTGACCTGATTGAGCAGCTGAAATGTGCGCTCGGCGGCGCGTGGATCGCCGCTGCCCAAGCCCAGATCCGCGTCGATGACGCCGACAAGCGTGAGAAAAGGAAAATTGTGGCCTTTGGCGACGAGTTGCGTGCCGATGACGATATCGAACGCGCCTTTGGCGATCTCCTCCAATTCGCGCCGCAGCCGGTCGGCGCCGCCAGGAAAATCCGATGAGAGAACGAGTATGCGCGCATCTGGAAAGAGCGTCGCCGCTTCTTCGGCGAGCCGCTCGACGCCCGGTCCGCAGGCCGCGAGCGAGTCCTCGGCGCCGCATTCAGGGCAAGCCTGCGGACGACGCTCGATATGGCCGCAATGATGGCACATCAGCGCACGCCGAAAGCGATGCTCGACGAGCCACGCGTCGCAATTTTCGCAGCGGAAGCGATGGCCGCATGTGCGGCAAACCGTTAGCGGCGCATAGCCCCGCCGATTGAGAAAGAGCAGCGCCTGCTCGCCGCGCGCGATCGTTTCGCCGACCGCCAACGCCAGCCGTGGCGCGATCCATCGGCCGCGCGGCGGGCCTTCCTTGCGCATGTCGATCGCTTCCAGCGTCGGCATCAGCCGCGCGCGCGCCCGCGAATCGAGTCGCAGATAACCGTAACGCCCGCGCATCGCGTTGACGCGGGTTTCGATGGAGGGCGTCGCCGAGGCGAGAACGATCGTCGCCTCCTCCATCCGCGCGCGCACGACCGCCATGTCGCGCGCGTGATAGCTCACGCCGTCGTCTTGTTTGTAGGCGCCTTCATGCTCCTCATCGACGACGATCAGCCGCAGATCCGAAAAGGGCAGGAACAGCGCCGAGCGCGCGCCGACGACCACGTGAACGTCGCCCGTCGCGCAGCCGCGCCAGATGCGCGCGCGTTTGCGCGCCCCGACGCCGGAATGCCACTCGGCGGGCCTTTCGCCGAAACGGTCCGCGAAACGCTCAAGAAATTGAGTCGTGAGCGCGATTTCCGGCATCATGACGAGCGCCTGTCCGCCTGCCTCAAGCGCCTGCGCGATCGCCTCGAAATAGACTTCGGTTTTGCCCGAGCCGGTGACGCCTTCCAGCAGAAAGGGCTTGAACGCCCGCGGTGAAAGCGACGCCTTCAGCGCGTCGGCGGCGTCCTGCTGCGCGGGCTCCAGCGCCGGCGCAGCGAACAGAGGGTCGAGCGGCGGCGAAATCAGCTCCGGCGGCGCGGCGATGGCCTCCAGGGCACCTTCGTCGACGAGCGCGTCGATGACGCCCGTCGAGCAGGCGGCGGCCTCGGCAAGCGCTTTCTTGGTGAAGGCGACGCCGCCTTCCGCGGCTTTGAGAACGCGGGCGCGCGTCGGCGTCAGTCGTTCCGGGAAATCGCCCGTCGCGCGATAGAGCATGCGCGGCGCCTCGGGCCCGGCGTCTTCAGCCGCGCGCGTTGCGAGCCGCAGCGCCATGCCGCGCGGCGTCAGCGTGTAGCGCGCCAGCCAGTCTATGAAGCTGCGCAGGTTTTGCGCGAGCGGCGGCCGGTCGAGACGGGCGCTGACCGTTTTGAGATTCCCGCCCGGGCCGGAGTCGCCGTCGATCGACCAGACGACGCCATAAGCCTCCCGGCGTCCAAGCGGCGCCGTGACGCTGTCGCCGGGGGAAAGCCGCATCGCCGCCGGGGCGAGGTAGGAATAGGTCGAATCGACCGCGACGGGCGCCAGGATCTCGACGACTCGCGCTCTTTCTTCCTCGTCTTGCGCCGCGCTCATGCCGACGGCTTAATCCAATTTCCGGTCCTCAGCGAAAAAATTTCTGGAACGAAGCGGCGTGCGACGGGGTTCGAGTATCTCAACGCCTCCACGGAGCCTTCGATGGATAAGTTGTCGCGCATCGGTCTGTCAGCCCTTGTGACGGGAAGCGTCGCAAGCGTCATCTCCACCGCAGCCCTCGCGGCGCTCGCGACGCTCGAAGGCAGGGGCGCGCTCGAGCCCACCAACGCCACCAGCCACTGGCTTTGGGGGCGCAAATCGCGTGGCCGGCGCGACGTCGACGCCGCCCACACCGGCGTGGGCTACGCGACGCATCACGCGTCGGCCGTCTTCTGGGCCTTACCCTTCGAGGCCTGGCTCGCGATGCAGCCGCCGCGCTCAACGTTCGAACTGATCGGCGATGCGGCGATGATGTCGGGAATCGCCGCCACCGTCGATTATGGCGTCGCGCCCAAGCGAATCACGCCCGGCTGGGAGTTCGCCTTATCAGACCGCTCGATGATCGCGGCCTTTGCCGCGTTGGCGGTCGGTCTGGCTTGCGGCGCGGCGGCGTCTCGCGCGCTTCTGGGTGGAGAAGAGCTAGAACTAAGGTAAGGACCCGGCCAACAGCGGGCGCTGGCTTAGCGCGTAATCAGTCGCGAGCCTCGATTGCCTGTCAGATAAGTCGCGATCCAGCTGATCGCGACCAAGATGCGGCTTCGCAAATTCACCAGAAAATAAATGTGCACCACGCTCCAGAAGAGCCAACCCGGAAAGCCGGTCAATTCCAGTCGGCCGAGTTTGACGATCGCCGAGTTGCGGCCGATGGTCGCTAGATTGCCGTAGTCCCGATAGCGGAAGGGTTTGCGCGGAGAGCGCCCTTTCAGACGGAGTCGGATCGCGCGTCCAGCGTATTTGCCCATTTGCTTGGCGGAAGCGGCGAGCGCCGGAACGGGCGCGCCATCTGGTCCGGTCAGGAGAGCGAGATCTCCAATGACGTAGACATCGGGAAGGCCGGGAACCGTCAGATCTTCGCCCACCGGAATGCGTCCCGTGCGATCGCCTTCGACGCCCAGCCAGTTCGCCGCGGGCGACGCCCGCACGCCAGCCGCCCAGAGAATCACGCCGGCGGGAATCTCCTTTTCTCCAGCGACAATTCTGTCCTCGAAGATCTGGTCGACGGGCGTATCCGTCAGCACTTTCACGCCCTTTGCTTCGAGCGAATTGCGCGCGTAGTGCGAAAGCCGTTCAGGAAAGCTTGCAAGAATGCGGGGCCCGGCCTCGAGCAAAATGATGCGCGCCTTCCGTGGATCGACGCGGCGAAACTCCGGCGGAAGCGTTCGCCGGGCGAGTTCGGAAATCGCGCCGGCGAGTTCGACTCCCGTCGGGCCGCCCCCGACAATGATGATGGTGATCAGTCTCTCGCGCTCGACGGGATCGACGCTGACCTCTGCGCGTTCGAATGCGAGAAGCAGCCGGCGGCGGATGAGCGTCGCGTCTGAGATGGATTTCAGCCCCGGAGCCAAGCTCGCCCAGTTGTGACCGAAGTAGGAGTGGGTGGCCCCTGTCGCGACGACGAGGAAGTCATAGCCGATCTCGCATTTGTCGGTCTTGACGACTTTGCGGGCGACGTCGACGCTCTCAACCGTGAGCATCAGGACGGTCACATCCTTCTGGCGCCGCACGATGTGGCGTATCGGCCAGGCGACATCGGGCGAAGCAAGCGCCGCCGTCGCGACCTGATAGAGCAGGGGCTGAAAGCAATGATGATTGTTGCTGTCGAGGATGAAGATGCGCGCTCCGGCGCCATCAAGCGCCTGCGCAGCCGCAATACCGGCGAAGCCGCCGCCGATAATGACGACGCGAGGTTGGCGTTCGGCGGCGCTGCTGTGCTGCATGAAGAACCATCCCTTGCAGGCGAAGGCGTCAATTGGGCAGCCCGCCCATCGCGACTCAAGATTTAAGCCGTCAAAGGCGCCAAGGTTCCAGCCTCGCCGACGACGCCGTCTCGCCGACATCCGAGGCAATCAGCAAACTCAGACAGTGCAGGGCAGAAGCGTACGCTTCAGCTTGGGAGAGCCGCGACGCGCAGCATGCGCATCGCGGCCCATCGCATTATTGATTTGCCGCCTTCAAATGAATGAGCGCGGTTTCGGCATGACGGACGCCCTTGTCAATCCGGCTGGCGTGGTGGGTGCGCTTGGCCGTCTTGAGCGCCTGACTGAGATGCTTCATCGCCGTCTTGATGTGGCCCTTGGGATCTTCCCCGCTGGCCGCCTTGGCGTGATCCCAGGCGTTATGCGCATGCTCGGCGAAGGAAGAGGCATTATGCTGCTTGCCTTCCTTGATCGCCTCATTGGTTTCCTCGATCGCCTGAGTCAGATGCTCGCTATCGCTTCGCGCCAACGCCATATGCGGCGTCACGAGAAAAGCGGTCGCGACGGCTAAAGCGGCGAAAATCGAACGACGTGACAGCATTAATATTCTCCCTTATCGAATTTCTCTTTGGTCTCGGCTCGCCGCCCATCAGCCTTAGCCAAGGCGAAGAACCAATTAAGAGATGGCGACTATTGCTTAGCTATCCAAGGCGACGTTTTGACGCCGTTGTTGCATTCCGTCGCGAGGGCGCCTATGCCTCAAGAGGCCAGTCGGCTGGACGGCCGCTGCCGAAAGGCAGAGGAAAGTCCGGGCTCCACGGAGACACGGCGCCGGATAAGGTCCGGCGGGGGCGACCCCAGGGATAGCGCCACAGAAAGCAAACCGCCGCGCAAGCGGTAAGGGTGAAAGGGTGCGGTAAGAGCGCACCGCCCGGACGGCGACGTTCGGGGCACGGCAAGCCCCGCCGGGAGCAAGACCGAATAGGGGCGACCGAAGGCCTTAAGCGCGAGCTTTTTGCCTTCAACCCGTCTCCGGGACTGTCGCCCGGGTTGGTTGCTAGAGGCGGGCGGCAACGTCCGTCCCAGAGGAATGGTCGTCACGTTCTGCAAAGAACGTACAGAACCCGGCTTACAGGCCGACTGGCGTTTAAATCAGAGGTATCTCGTAGAGGAGATAGCGGTCGAGATAGCTTTCGCGAAAAAGCGGCGTCGGCCGGATCAGGCGCTTTGCGTCATTCTTTTTGCGCGGCCTTGAGGCCGCCAAATTCGCACCACCGTAAACGCTCCCTTAACGATAAAAAAGCCTAATAAGGCCGGTTGCCGATCGGCGCGTGGCGACCAGCCTGCTTCCGACGCCTCGCGGTACCATGTCGATCAAAACCGCCCAGCCGCAATTGAGTCGTCTCGACGAGCCAGCGCTCATCGGGCGCAGAGGATCGCGCCGCCGACCCTCTCGCGTCGCGCGCCGCCTGGTGAGGAGCATGATAATGACGTCCGCTGGGACGCATATTCCGGTGCTGCGCGATGAGGCGATCGCCGGCCTCGGCATCCATCGCGGGGGCCGCTATATCGACGCCACCTTCGGCGCCGGCGGCTATACGCGCGCCATAATGGCGCAGCCGGAAACGCGCGTGCTCGCCTTCGACCGAGATCAGACGGCGGTGAAGGCCGGTCAGACGCTTGTCGACGAGATGAGCGGACGGTTGACGCTTATTGAAGCGCGCTTTTCTCAGCTCGAGGACATCGCGCAAGCGCAAGGCTTCGCCCCGCTCGACGGCGTCGTCTTCGATATTGGCGTCTCGTCGATGCAGTTCGACCAATCCGCGCGCGGGTTTTCCTTTCGCGCCGAAGGTCCGCTCGACATGCGCATGGAGGAGCGTGGGCGCAGCGCCGCCGACATCGTCAATGAAGCGGATGCGGAGACGCTCGCCGACATCCTGTATTTCTACGGCGAGGAGCGCGCCGCGCGGCGTATCGCGCGCGCCATCGTCCACGACCGTGAGATTGCGCCTTTCACAACGACAAGAGCGCTGGCCGAAATGATCGCGCGCGTCGCTCCCAACCGCGCCAGCGACATTCACCCGGCGACCAAAAGCTTTCAGGCGCTGCGCATCGCCGTCAACGACGAGCTTCAGGAATTGCTGAAGGGACTGCTTAGCGCGGAACGGCTTCTCGCCGAAGGCGGTCGTCTTGTCGTCGTGACGTTCCACTCGCTTGAGGATCGCATCGTCAAGCAGTTTCTCTCCGAGCGCTGTGGTCGCGGCGAAACCGGTTCCCGCCGTCTGCCGGGCGAACCCGCGCCGCCGCCGCCAAGCTTCGTTTGCGAAGGCCGCCAACCGGTGACGCCTGCGCCCGCCGAGACGGCGGCCAATCCGCGCGCGCGTTCGGCCAAACTGCGCTACGCGACGCGCACGGCGGCGGCGTCGTATCCGCTCGACGAAAGGCTCGCGCGTCTCGCTCGCCTGCCCGATCGCGACAAGGGAAAAGCCTAATGCTGCGGCTCCTCAATATCGTTGCGGTTCTCGTGCTCGTCGGTTCGGCGGTTTACGCCTATTCGATCAAATATCAGACGAGCTATCGCGCCGAGCAGATCGCAAAGACCAAGATCGAGATCAGGCAGGAGCGCGACGCGATTGCGGTGCTGCGCGCGGAATGGGCTTATATGACGCGGCCTGAGCGCATTCAGCAGCTCGCCGACGCTTATCTGCCCGGCATGAAACAGCTTGAAGCGACGCAGATCGTCGCCGCGCAATCGCTTCCCGAGAGATCGCCGCGCGTCGACTCCATCGGCAATAAGCTTGACGCGCTCGGCTTGAGCATGCCCGCGACGCCGCCCGTCCCCGGCAGCGCGCCGACGACCACGCCCAAAGCGCAGGGACAAAGCCAACAGCGACGCAAGCCATGACGCAGACAATGCTCGACACGCAACATTCGCCGCCGCCGAAAGGCAAGATACGCGCGATGCTGCGCGCGCTGTTTTCGACGAGTCTCGCGCTGAGCGCGTCGCGCATGCGGCTCGCGGCGCTGGCCTTTCTCGCGCTCTACGCGGTGATTTCGATCAAGCTCGTCTATCTCGCATTTAAGCCGGAGGCGGCGACGTCGCGGCGCGCCGCGGCGGAGGCGGTCGCGGCGTCCCGTCCGGACATTATCGATCGCAACGGCGAGGCGCTCGCAAGCGACGTCAAGGTGATGTCGGTGTTCGCCGAGCCGCGCCGCATCATCGACAAGGACGAAGCGACCGAGCTCTTGACCGCGGTTTTGCCTGGCCTCGACGCCCGCGATTTGCGCGAGCGGCTCGGCTCCAAGAAAGGCTTCGTTTGGGTGAAGCGCGAGGTGACGACGCATCAGCGCGACGAAGTCTTCCATCTCGGACTGCCGGGCGTCGGACTGATCGCCGAAAATAAGCGCGTTTATCCCAACGGACCGATCGGCGCGCATGTGCTCGGCTTCGCCAATGTGGACAATCAGGGCATCGCCGGCATCGAGAAATACATCGACGGGCAGGGCCTCGCCGATTTGCACGGCGCCGGCTTCGGCGTGACGCCAGAGGAACTCAAGCCCGTGTCGCTTTCGCTCGACATTCGGGTCACGCATGCGTTGCGCGACGAACTCGAAAAGGGCGTAACCCACTTTAAGGCGAAGGCAGGCGCCGCGGCGATCTTGGACGTCAACACCGGAGAGGTCATCGCGCTCGCATCGCTTCCCGACTACGATCCGAACAAGCCGACGGAAGCGCTCGATCCTGTCCAAATCAACCGCATGAGCGTCGGCGTTTATGAGATGGGCTCGACCTTCAAGGCGCTGACCATCGCGATGGCGCTCGACTCCGGCAAGGTCAATCTGAATTCACGGCTCGACGCGCGCGGCGTGCTTTCTTTCGGGCGCTTCAAGATCCATGACTATCACGCGCAAAATCGCGCGCTCACTCTGCCGGAGGTCTTCACCTATTCCTCCAATGTCGGCACCGCGCGCATGGCGATGGGGCAGGGCGTGGAGCGGCACAAGGCGTTTTTGCGCAAGATGGGGCAGCTTACGCGCATGCGCACTGAACTGCCGGAAAGCGCCGAACCCATCGTGCCGAAAAATTGGGGCGAGTTGAACACCATGACCATCGCTTTCGGTCATGGCCTTGCGGTGGCGCCGCTCCAGGCGATGATGGCCGTCGGCGCGCTGATGAATGGCGGCTACCTGATTACGCCGACCTTCATCAAGCGCAGTGAGGAGGAAGCGAAGGCGGGCGCCGAACGCGTCGTGAAGCCGGAAACGAGCGAGGCGATGCGCTATCTCATGCGTCTCAACGCCGAAATCGGCACGGCGCGGAAGGTGAACGTCCCTGGCTATTTCGTCGGCGGCAAAACCGGCACCGCGGAAAAGGTCGTTAACGGCCATTATTCGAAGAACCGGCTGTTTAACACTTTCATGGCCGTCGCGCCGTCCGACAAGCCAAAATATCTGTTCTTGACCATCATGGACGAACCGCAGGGCTTGCCGGAAACCGGCGGCTATGCGACGGCGGCCTATAACGCGGGACATGTCACGGGCGAGATCATCGAGCGCGTCGGTCCGATTCTCGGCCTTGCGCCGCGTTTCGAGCCGCCGCACCAGCCTTTCCCGCTCCTCGCCAAATTGGGTTATGGCTATGCCAATGTTCCGGCCCGCGGCGGCGGAGGACATTGATGCTGCTTTCGGAACTGCTTGCGACGCCAGACCTTGAGCCCGCCTTGCGCGGGCTCAGGATCGCCGGCCTGACGGCTGACAGTCGAATGACGCGCGACGGCTTCGTTTTTTTTGCCATCCCGGGCCACGCCGGGGACGGCATGTCCTATGTCGCCGACGCGACGTCGCGCGGCGCCTGCGTCGTCGTCGCGCAGCGGAGAGCTGACAGCCCGCTGCCGCTTGTCGTCGTCGATGACGTTCGGCGCGCCCTGGCCCTTGCCGCGGCGCGCTTCTTTTCTCGGCAGCCGTCGATGATCGCGGCGGTTACGGGAACGAGCGGCAAGACGTCGGTGGTGGCCTTCTTGCGCCAGATCTGGGCTGCCCTTGGACATGAGGCGGCGTCGCTCGGCACCGTTGGAATCGTCGATTCTCGCGGCGCGCATTATGGAGCGCTGACGACGCCCGGACCCGTCGAATTGCACAGAACGCTGGACGAACTGGCTGGACGCGGCGTGACGCATCTCGCCATGGAGGCGTCGTCGCTGGGGATCGATCAGCGGCGGCTCGACGGCATGCGCGTCGACGTCGCGGGCTTCACCAATTTCTCACGCGACCATCTCGACCATCACGCCGACATGGAGGAGTATTTCGCGGCGAAGATGCGGCTCTTCGACACGCTGCTGCACCCCGGCCAGACGGCGGTGATCGACGCCGACAGCGACGTTGCGTCCCGCGTCATCGAAATCTGCCGCGCGAGGAGCCTCACGATTTTGAGCGTCGGTTCGAAGGGAGAGACGATAAAGCTCCTTTCGGCGACGCCGTCCGCCTTAGCGACGTCGCTGCGGCTCCGCCATAAGGGCGCCGAATATGAAGTCAATCTGCCGCTTGCCGGCGCCTTCCAGGTCTCGAACGCGCTCGTCGCCGCGGGGTTGGCCATCGCAAGCGGCGATGACCCGGGGCAGGTCTTTGCGGCGCTCGACGCGCTCAAGGGCGCGCCGGGGCGGCTCGAACTCGTCGGTCAGCGTAACGGCGCGCCGATTTTCGTAGATTACGCGCATAAGCCCGACGCGCTGGAGAAAGTGCTCGCCACTTTACGGCCGCTGACAAAAAAACGCCTGATTGTCGTCTTCGGGTGCGGCGGCGATCGTGATCGTGGCAAGCGCCCGCTGATGGGGGACATCGTCGCCCGCTCGGCGGATGTCGCCATCGTCACGGACGACAATCCGCGCAGCGAGGACGCCGCCGCCATTCGCGCAGAAATTCTCGAAGGAACCCGTAGCGGCGCGGCGCACATCATCGAGATCGGAGACCGGCGCGCGGCGATCGCCAACGCCGTCGCGGGGCTTGAAGCGGGCGATGCGCTCGTCGTGGCTGGAAAGGGCCATGAAACCGGGCAGATCGTCGGCGACCGCGTTTTGCCTTTCTCCGATCATGAGGCGATTGCGCAGGCGCTCAAGGAGAATCATCCATGACCAAGAGGCCGTTATGGTCGGGATTGGCGCTGGTCGGCGCGCTGCGCGCGCGTGCGAGCGGCGGCCTTGCGCGCGAAGCCGCCGGCGTTTCCATCGATACCCGCACCCTTCAGCCCGGCGATCTGTTTATCGCCATTAAGGGCGAGACGCGCGATGGTCACGACTTCGTGCGGATGGCGTTTGAGAAAGGCGCGGCGGCCGCGGTCATCGACGAAGCGCATGCGACTGAGCTTTCCGGCGCCGGGCCGCTTTTCGTCGTCAGAGACGTGCAACAATCGCTCGAGTCGCTGGGTGCGCGGGCGCGCGAGCGAAGCGCCGCCTTTATCGCCGCCGTCACCGGCTCCGTCGGCAAGACCTCGACGAAAGACATGATCCGGCTGATGCTGTCGCGTTTCGGCGAAACGCATGCCTCGGCGGCGTCTTACAACAATCATTGGGGCGTGCCGTTGACGCTTGCGCGCATGCCGGTGGAGTCGCGCTTTGGCGTGTTCGAACTCGGCATGAATCACGCGGGCGAGATCGCCGCGCTCGTCGCTCAGGTGCGCCCCCACGTCGCCGTCGTGACTCGCATCGCGCCGGTTCATCTCGAATATTTCGGATCAATCGAGAAGATTGCGGACGCAAAGGCCGAAATCTTTTCCGCGCTCGATGGCGGCGTCGCGATCATCAACCGCGACGATGGATTTTACGAGCGCCTCGCCGCGGCGGCCGCCCCGACCGCCAGCCATGTCTTTGGTTTCGGCGAGACGGAAGGCGCGCATGCGCGGCTCCTGTCTTACGAGCCGGCCGGCGAAGGCGCGCTGGTCGAGGCGGAAATTCTCGAGCGGCGACTGCGCTTTCGCATCGGCGCCCCCGGCAAGCATATCGCCATGAACGCGCTCGCGGCGCTGCTCGTGGGCGTCGTTTTCGACGTGGATCTGGAGGAAGCTGCGGCGGCCTTCAGCGAATTCACGCCGCCCTCCGGACGTGGTCAGCGCGAGAAAATCGTGACGCCAGACGGCGCGTTTACGCTTATCGACGAAAGCTACAACGCCAACCCGACCTCCATGCGGGCGGCGTTGCAGCTGCTCGGCGGCGCGGCCACAGGACCTGGAGGCCGACGCATCGCCGTGTTCGGCGACATGCTGGAGCTCGGGCCGCAGGCGGCCGAACTGCACGCGGAGCTCGCTCAGGACCTCATTGGCGCGAACGTCGATCTGCTATTCACCTCGGGGCCATTGATGTCACGCTTGAGTTACGCTGTGCCTGATTCGATGCGCGCCGCGCATCGGGCGACGCCGCTGGAGCTGGAAGAGGCCGTTCTCGCAGCGGTTCGTCCCGGCGATGTGGTGATGGTGAAAGGCTCCAACGGTTCGCGGATGGCGCGGATTGTCTCGGCCTTGAAAAGCGCATTCGCCGCCGAGATGGCGAGCTGAGGAGAGACGATGCTGACGCTGCTTGCGGACTTATCTTATCTTTACAGTCCGCTAAACGTCTTCCGTTACATCACTTTTCGCGCCGCTATGGGGGCGGCGACGGCGCTGTTCTTCGTCTTCTTCTTCGGACCGGGCGTGATCGCCGCGTTGCGCATCAAGCAGGGCAAGGGCCAGCCGATCCGCGAGGACGGACCGGCGTCGCATCTCGTGACCAAAAAAGGCACGCCGACGATGGGCGGCCTGATGATCCTCTCGGGACTCGTCGCGGCGACGCTGCTCTGGGCGAATTTGCGCAACGCCTATGTGTGGATCGTGCTCTTCGTCACCGTCAGCTTTGGCCTCATCGGCTTTTATGACGACTATCTCAAGGTGACCAAGCAGTCGCACGCCGGCTTCTCGGGCAAGATGCGATTGGCGCTTGAGTTTATGATTGCCGGCCTGGCCTGCTACGCGCTGATGGAGACCGGCGGCGATAACATGACGAAGCTCGCCATCCCCATGGTGCGGGGCTATGTCGCGACGCTGGGTCCGCTCTTCATCCTTTTTGGCGCCTTCGTCATGGTCGCCGCAGGCAATTGCGTCAATCTCACCGATGGTCTCGACGGCCTCGCCATCGTGCCGTCGATGATCGCCGCCGGGGCCTTCGCGATTTTCGCCTATCTCGTCGGCAATTCGATCTTTTCGAATTATCTCGGCGTCAATTACGTGGCCGGCGTTGGCGAATTGACGATCGTCTGCTCGGCCTTCATCGGCGCCGGGCTCGGCTTTCTGTGGTTCAACGCGCCGCCGGCGCAAATTTTTATGGGCGACACCGGGTCTCTGGCGCTGGGCGGGCTCGTCGGCTCCGTGGCGGTGGCGGTGAAGCAGGAGTTCGTGCTCGTCATCGTCGGCGGCCTTTTTGTTATCGAAGGCGCGTCAGTCATCATCCAGGTGGTCTATTACAAGCTGACCGGCAAGCGCATCTTCCTGATGGCGCCGATCCATCACCATTTTGAACAGAAGGGGTGGAAGGAGCCGCAGATCGTCATCCGCTTCTGGATCATCGCCTTCGTCCTGGCCCTGATGGGCCTCTCGACCTTGAAGCTGAGGTGACGATGACGCCGGTCGAGACGTTCAAAGGCAAGCGCGTCGCGCTTTTCGGCCTCGGCGGTTCGGGCCTGTCAACGGCCCGCGCCCTGATCGCCGGCGGCGCGCAGGTCGCTGCCTGGGATGACGGCGAGGCTGGCCGCCTCAAGGCGGTCGCGCAAGGCATTGCGCTCGAGGATCTCGCGGCGGCGGATTGGAGCGGCTTCGATGCGCTCGTTCTCTCTCCCGGCGTGCCGCTGACCCATCCCGAGCCGCATTGGACGGTGCAGGCGGCGACGGCCGCCGGAGTCGAGATCATCGGCGACGTCGAACTGTTCTGCCGCGAACGCGAAGCGCGCGCCGGGGGATCGCCCTTCATCGCCATCACCGGCACGAACGGCAAATCGACGACCACGGCGCTGATCGCGCATATCTTGCGCGAGGCCGGCCGCGACGTTCAGCTCGGCGGCAACATCGGCGTGCCGATTCTCGACCTCGAGCCGCCGTCCGACGAGCGCATTCACGTTATCGAATGCTCGTCGTTCCAGATTGATCTCGCGCCCTCGCTGGCGCCGACGATCGGCGTGCTGATCAACATCACGCCGGACCATATCGATCGTCACGGGACAATCGAAAATTACGCAGCGATCAAGGAGCGGCTCGTCGCTGCGGCGGAAGTGGCTCTGGTCGGCGTCGACGACGCCTATTGCCATGCGATCGGCGCGCGCCTCGTCGAAGCCGAGTCCCCCGAGCGGCGCGTCGTGCCGGTCTCCGGGAAGCGCGCGCTCGACTGGGGGTTCTATGTCGAGGATCGAAGCGTCTATTTCCGCGAGCAGGGACATCCGCCCGAGGAGGCCGAGCTGATCGGTTCGCTCGAAGGCGCGCGCGCGCTTCGCGGCGCCCATAATGCGCAGAACGCCGCCTTCGCCGCCGCCGCCGCGTGGGAGTGCGGATTGGACGACGATGAGATCCTGCGCGGCCTGTTGAGCTTCCCCGGCCTGCCGCATCGGATGGAGGAAGTTCGGCGCATCGAGCGCACGATCTTTGTCAATGATTCCAAGGCGACCAACGCCGACGCGGCCGAAAAGGCTTTGGTGAGCTTTACCGATATCTACTGGATTCTCGGCGGCCGATCGAAAGAGGGCGGCGTCGAAGCGCTGCGTCCGCATTTCTCGCGCATCCGCAAAGCCTATCTGATCGGCGAGGCCGCCGACGATTTTGCGCGCACGCTGGAAGGCGCGCTGCCGTTCGAACATTGCGGAACGCTTGACGTCGCGACGACGCGCGCGGCGCTCGACGCGCTTGCCGAAGGCGCGCCGGAGCCGGTCGTGCTGCTGTCGCCGGCCTGCGCCTCCTATGACCAGTTCGCCAATTTCGAGGCGCGGGGCAATGCGTTTCGCGGCGTCGTTGAAGGGCTTCCCGCCGTGATCGCGGCGCGAAAAGGAGATGCGACATGATCTCGCGCGCGGAACGAACGCTATTCTCCGACTGGGCGTGGACAGTGGATCGCTGGCTGCTCGCGAGCCTCGCGCTGCTGATCGTCGCCGGCCTCGTCTTCGCCATGGCCGGCAGCCCGCCCGTCGCGGAGCGGCTGCATCTGCCGACCTTCCACTTCGTCAACCGGCAAGTGCTGTATCTTCTGCCGGCGCTCGTCTTGATGATTGCGACGTCCTTTCTTTCGCCGCGTCACGTGCGCCGACTGGCGCTCGTGATCTTCATCGTCTCTCTTGCGCTCGTCTTCGCCACCATCTTCTACGGTCAGGAAGTGAAGGGCGCGAAGCGATGGATCTTCGGCGTTCAGCCCTCTGAATTTTTGAAGCCCGCCTTCGTCGTGCTCGTCGCCTGGGCCTTCTCCGAAGGGGCGCGTCGCAAGGACGTTCCAGGCAATCTGATCGCGCTTCTGCTCCTGCCGGTCGCGATCGTGCCGCTGATGATGCAGCCGGACTACGGCCAGACGATGCTGATTTCGATTGTCTGGGCGGCGCTGTTTTTCATGGCTGGCTTGCACTGGATCTGGGTTGTCGGATTGGGCGGGCTTGGCGGCGTCTCGGCGCTGCTCGCCTATAAGTTCGTGCCGCATGTTCATGCGCGCGTCGATTCTTTCTTGGAGCCGCCGCCGCCGGTCGCGGGCGTGCCCGCGAATTTCCAGTCGGAGACGGCGCTGGAGAGCTTCATCGCCGGATCCTGGTTCGGCAAGGGGCCAGGCGAAGGGGTTATCAAGCGCATCCTGCCCGACTCCCACACGGATTTCATCTTCGCGGTCATCGGCGAGGAATTCGGCGTTCTTGTCTGCATCGCGCTTGCTGCGCTCTTCGCCTTCGTCGTGGTGCGGGGGTTGTTCTCGGCAGCCCACAACAGCGATCCCTTCTGTCGTTTTGCGACTGCGGGACTCGTGATGCTGTTTGGCCTGCAGAGCTGCATCAATATGGCGGTGAACGTGCATCTCATGCCCGCCAAGGGCATGACGCTGCCCTTCGTCTCCTATGGCGGCTCTTCGCTGATCTCACTGTCGCTCGGCATGGGTTTCCTGCTCGCCGTCACGCGTAAGCGGCCGCGGTCCCGTGTGCTGAGTGAGCTCGCCGCGACGGGCGCGCCCGCCGCCGCGTGATAAAAGCCTAGGATGATCGATTCGCCAATTCTCCTCGCCGCCGGCGGCACCGGCGGCCATCTTTTTCCGGCCGAGGCGCTTGCGCATGCGCTCGCCGCCCGCGGGCTGGCGGTGGAGCTCATCACCGAGGAGCGCGCCCTGCGCTACGGCGGCGCCTTTCCGGCGCGAGCCATGCATGTGATCCCTGCCGGCACGCCGCGGGGCGGCTCGCTGCTGGCCAAGGCTCAGGCGGTTGCGCGTCTCGCCCTCGGCACGGCGCAGGCGGCCGCGCTGCTGCGCCATGTCAAACCGGCCGCGGTGATCGGTTTCGGCGGCTACCCGACCGTCCCGCCCTTGCTTGCGGCGTCCTATCTCGGCGTGCCGAGCGCTTTGCACGAAGCGAATGGCGTCATGGGCAAGGCCAATCGCTTCCTCGCCGGCCGCGTCGACAGGATCGCCGCCGGTCTGCCGACTCTGGCCGTGCCCGCAGCCCTGCAAAGCAAGGTCATCGTCACCGGCAATCCGGTACGTCCCAATGTGCTCGAAGCCGCCAAGTCGCCCTATCCTTCGTTCGACGATGGAATGTTCCGGCTGCTCGTCGCCGGCGGCTCTCAGGGCGCCCGCGTCATGGCGGACATCGTGCCGGCCGCCGTCGCGGCGCTGCCCGACGCGCTGCGCGCGAAAATCTCCGTCATTCAACAGGCGCGTCCTGAAGATATCGCGCGGGTCGAGGCGATCTACGCCGGCGCTGGGGTCGGCGCCGAGATTGCGCCCTTTTTCGCTGATTTCCCCGCGCGGCTCGCGGCGGCGCATTTCGTCATCACCCGCGCCGGCGCGTCGACGGTCTCGGAGCTTGCGGTGATCGGGCGTCCGGCGATGCTGGTGCCGCTGCCGCATGCGCTCGACCAGGACCAGGCGGCGAACGCCGCTTTTCTCGAAGCGGCGGGCGGCGCCGAAACCGTGCGCCAGAGCGACTTCACGCCGAAATTTTTGACGCGGCGGCTTTGTGACCTCATCAATGCGCCGGCGCAGCTTTCCGCGCGCGCCGAAGCCGCAAAGAGCGTCGGCGTCGCCGACGCCGCCGATCGTCTCGCCGATCTGATCATCGACGTGGCGCGGATAGGCGCTACGAAACGGAGCTAGGAATGAAACTGCCGAAAGAGTTGGGCCCGATTCACTTCGTCGGCATCGGCGGCATCGGCATGTCTGGAATCGCCGAAGTGCTGCTCAATCTCGGCTACAAGGTGCAGGGATCTGACGCGGCCGAGAACGCCAACGTCAAGCGTCTCGTCGAAAAGGGCGCGACGATCAGCATCGGACATGACGCGAAAAACCTCGGCGAAGCTGCAGTGGTCGTCGTCTCGACCGCAATCAAGCGCGACAATCCCGAACTTGTCTTGGCGCGTGAAAAACGTCTGCCGGTCGTGCGTCGCGCCGAAATGCTGGCCGAGCTGATGCGCCTCAAGCAATGCGTCGCCATCGCCGGCACGCATGGCAAGACGACGACGACCTCGCTCGTTGCGACGCTGCTCGACGCCGGCGGCCTCGATCCGACCGTTATCAACGGCGGCATCATCAACGCCTATGGCACGAATGCGCGTCTTGGCGCCGGCGACTGGATGGTGGTGGAGGCCGACGAAAGCGACGGCACGTTTCTCAAACTGCCGGCGGACGTCGCCATCGTCACCAATATCGATCCCGAACATCTCGACCATTTCCATACATTCGACGCCATCAAGGAAGCCTTCCGCAACTTCGTCGAGAATATTCCCTTCTACGGCTTCGCGGTGATGTGCCTCGATCATCCGACCGTGCAGGAGCTCGTCGGCCGCATCGAGGACCGCCGCGTCATCACCTATGGCGAAAATCCGCAGGCCGACGTGCGTCTGCTCGACGTCGATCTCGAGGGCGGCGTGTCGAAGTTCAACGTGCTGCTGCGCGACCGCAAGACGTCGCAGGCGATCTATCTCGAAAATCTCGTCCTGCCGATGCCGGGCCATCACAATGCGTTGAACGCGACGGCGGCGATCGCCGTCGCCAATCAGCTCGGCCTTTCACCCGAACAAATCCGCAAGGCTCTTGCCGGCTTTGGCGGCGTGAAGCGGCGCTTCACCAAGACCGGCGAATGGAACGGCGTGCAGATTTTCGACGACTATGGCCATCACCCGGTCGAAATCGCCGCCGTGCTGCGCGCGGCGCGCGCCTCCACCAAGGGCAAGGTCGTCGCGCTGATGCAGCCGCATCGCTATTCGCGGCTGCAGTCGCTTTTTGATGCTTTCGCCACCTGTTTCAACGACGCCGATGTGGTCATCATCGCCGACGTCTATCCGGCGGGCGAACAGCCGATCGCGGGCGCGGATCGCGACGCGCTCGTGTCCGCCATCAAGGCGCACGGCCATCGCCGCGCGATGGGGCTGCCCTCTCCCGAAGTGCTGGCGGCGATGGTTCGCGAGATCGTCGCGCCTGGCGATTATGTCGTGTGTCTTGGCGCCGGCAATATCACGCAATGGGCCTATGCGCTGCCGGAGCAGCTCGCGGCGGGGCAGGGGTGATGGCGTTGGTTTCGCCCCCTCACTGTCCTTCCCCAGCTAACGCGGGAGAGGGGACCCTAACGAGCGGCGTTCGCGTGGCTTGGACGAAACGCATGGCTCGCTCCCTCTCCCGCGAAGCGGGGTAGGGTTGGGGTGGGGGCCTCTCGTGACCTTCCCTGACATTTCAAAACTGGATTTTCCTGGTACGACGTAGAGAGCACGAAAACCCATTACCGTTTATGAGTGTCGATCCATTTCTTGATTGACATCAGCCAATTCACGCAACATTCGCGCGTCAAATCCGTCACAGGGCGCGATCAAAACTTCGCTTCGCCATCGCCGTCGCGCCGCCGGAGCGGCTTTCGGCAGGGGCTTTCGAAGTCCCCTCATGCCGCTTATACTTATGAACTGCGCAAAGCAGGGAGACACCTCATGACGCGCTTGCTTGACGAGGCCGTGGCGAAGGCGCGACGCCTGCCGGACGCGGCGCAGGACGAGATCGCCCAAGTGCTCCTGCTGCTTGCGGGAGACGAGGCAGCCCCCATCCAACTGACCCCCGAGGAGGAGCGCGATCTTGCCGAGGCCTTGGCCGAGGCCGAGCGCGGCGAGTTCGCTTCGGATGAGTCCATACGCGCGCTTTGGGCGAAATATGCGTGATGCGGCTCCGCTATGCCAAGCGGGCCGCGGCGCAAATCGACGCGGCGCTTGCTTACGTCGCGGCGCGTTCGCCGCAGGGAGCGCGGCGCCTTCGCGCCCGCATCGAAACGATAACAGAGCTTTTGCAGGGACATCCGCTTGCGGGGCGCGATACAAGTAATCCGCTTGTGCGGCGCATCGTCGTGACCCCTTACCCCTATCTCATAGATTATCGCCTGACTGCCAGCGAAGTTATCATCCTGCGCTTTCGTCATGCGGCCCGGGCGCCCGTAAGCTGACGATATTGAACGCGAAGTCCCCTCGCCCCTTTCGGCCCGCTTATGCGTGAGATTTTCCGCTCGCATTCAACGGACTTGGCATGATTTTTAAGGTTTTCACATCTAGGAACGCGCAGGCGACGATTCTGTCCTTCCTCAAAGGACGCGCGCGAGAGGGCGCCAAATGGCCGCGGCGCGATCTCAACCAAGCTGCTGGGCGCACATGACCTTCCCCGATATCTCCGCTGATATAACGGCCGCGATGCCGCAATTGCGCGGGCGCATCACGGCGCATGAGCCGCTCGCGCCTTACACCTGGTTTCGCGTCGGCGGGCCGGCGCAGATCCTGTTCATGCCGGCCGACGAAGCCGATCTCGCCTATTTCCTCGCGCGATTGCCGCGAGAGATTCCCGTAACCGTCGTCGGCCTTGGCTCCAATCTGATCGTGCGCGACGGCGGCGTCGAAGGCGTGGTCATACGGCTTTCGGCCAAGGGCTTTGGCGAGATCGTCGTCGAGGACGGCTGCAGGCTGCGCGTCGGCGCCGCGGTTCCCGACGTGAAGGCCGCGCGCGCGGCGGCGGAAGCGGGCGTTGACGGACTCGCCTTCTATCGCGGCATTCCCGGCGCGATCGGCGGCGCGTTGCGCATGAACGCCGGCGCGCATGGCGGTGAGACCAAGGACGCGCTGATTGAAGCGCGCGGCGTCGACCGCGCCGGCGACGTCCGCGTCTTTGGCGTCGCCGACATGGGCTACGCCTATCGCCATTGTTCCGCTCCCGACGATGTGATCTTCACGCAGGCGCTTTACCAGGGACGGCCCGGCGATCCGGCGACGATCATCGCCGAGATGGATCGCATTACCGCGGCGCGGGAGGCCTCGCAGCCGATCAAGGAAAAGACCGGCGGCTCGACTTTCAAGAATCCTGATGGCGAAAAGGCGTGGCGGTTGATTGACGCCGCCGGCTGTCGCGGACTCGTCGTCGGCGATGCGCAGGTCAGCGAGATGCACTGCAATTTTCTCATCAATCGCGGCCGCGCGAGCGCCGCCGACATCGAGGCGCTTGGCGAAGAGGTGCGCCGGCGCGTGCGCGAGACGAGCGGCGTCGAACTCCATTGGGAAATCAAGCGTATAGGCGTCGCTTGAGATGAATGGCGCGAGAAGATTGCGTCGTCGCTGCTGAGATCTTAGCGTGGACGCTTGAGGAGATTCCCGCCGTGCCGCCTCGAATAAAATCGCACCGTTTCTCGGACGCCGCTGAAACGGCGGCGACGTCGAAAAGCGGCGACGAGCAGGGACCGAAGAAGAGTCCTTCGGTCGAAGATCGAGTTTCGCGAGCGTCAGGCGCGTTAAGCGACCCGCTCTGTCCTTTCGCCACATTCACCGAATGGGCTTCGGAAGCCGACGAAGCCGCCTATTCGGATCTTTAGTTGGCATTTTTCAAGTCGAGAGCACATGACCAAGCACGTCGCCGTTCTGATGGGCGGACTCTCCGCCGAACGCGAAATTTCCTTGCGCTCGGGCGAAGCCTGCGCGAAAGCCCTCGAAGAGCAGGGATTTCAAGTGTCCCGCGTCGATGCGGGGCATGACGTCGCAAACATTCTTGCAGCGCTCAAACCCGATGTCGCCTTCAACGCGCTCCATGGCAAGTTTGGCGAGGACGGCTGCATTCAGGGCGCGCTGGAGCTTCTGCGCATCCCCTATACGCACTCGGGCGTGCTCGCCTCTTCGGTGGCGATGAAAAAGGATATCGCGAAGACGGTGATGGCGGCCGCCGGCGTTCCGACGCCAAAAGGGCGCGTTCTGCACAGGCTGGACGCCGCCAAAGCGCACGCGCTGCCCCTTCCCTATGTCCTGAAGCCCGTCTCCGAAGGCTCCTCCTTCGGCGTCTTCATCGTCAGCGAGGGCCAAGAGCATCCCCCGCAGGAATTATGGCGCGAGGATTGGACTCATGGCGACATGATGCTCGCGGAGCAGTTCATCGCCGGGCGCGAACTCACATGCGCTGTCATGAACGACAAGGCGCTCGATGTGATCGAAATCCTCGCTGCTGACGGCGGCTGGTACGATTATCACGCGAAATACGCCAAGGGCGGCTCGAAACACGTCCTTCCGGCAAATCTTAAACAGAATATTTACCAAGAGGTCCAACATTTGGCCCTTGAGGCTCACCGAGCTCTCGGCTGTCGCGGCGTAAGCCGCGCGGACTTCCGATACGACGACCGCCCCGGAGGTACGGGCGAGCTCGTCGTATTGGAAGTGAACACGCAGCCGGGAATGACGGAGACCTCGCTCGTGCCAGAAATGGCGGCATACGCAGGTTTTTCATTCGGCGAGTTGGTCAGATGGATGGTGGAAGACGCATCCTGCGATCGTTGAGAGAGTCGTTTTCGGCTCGGCACTCGCTCGTCCCCATCGTTCCCGGAGAAGTCCCATACGCCTTGGCGGCGGCCGCCGTTGCGACCGCCCCGCCGCCGGCAGCCGTTCCCGCCGCCGCGGCGGTCGCTCCGCGCGCGACGGCGCGAAGAACCCGTGGCGAACGTCTCCTTTCGCGCCTCGCCTTGCTGGGCCGTCCCGGCGTCGGCGCTCTGGCGACGCTAGCGCTCTTCGCCGCCGTCGGCGCGGCGGGCTTCGTCGAGAACGGCGGCTACGCCGCGCTCGTCGCAAGTGAGGGCGAACTATATGATATAGCGGCGCGCGCCGCCGGGTTTCCGATTTCCGCCGTCACCATCACCGGGCAGTCGCGGTTGACCGAACGCGAACTTCTCGAGGCCGCAGGCGTCGGGCCGCGAAACTCCTTGCCCTTTCTCGATGCGACGGCGGTGCGCGACCGGCTGATGCAGGTCCCCCTCGTCAAATCCGCGCGGGTGATGAAGCTGTACCCCGATCGCCTGGTCGTCGCGATCGAAGAGCGGCAGCCAAGCGCCTTGTGGCAGCGCGACGGACGCGTCGCCGTCATTTCCGAAGACGGCGTGCCGATCGATGAGTTGCGCGACCAGCGCTATCTCGGTCTTCCGTTCGTCGTCGGCGAGGGCGCGCAGAAGCGGCTGCTCGAATTTCTCATGCTGATGACGAAGGCCGGCGACCTTGCGCATCGCATCAAGGCGGGCGTGCTCGTCGCGGGACGCCGCTGGAACTTCGAGGTGACGAATGGCGTCACGGTGAAACTGCCGGAGATCGATCCATCCGGCGCGCTGGAGACGCTCGCGCGGCTGCAGCGAGAGGCGCGGATCCTCGACAAGGACGTCATGTTCATCGACTTGCGCATTCCCGACCGCATCAGCGTCAGGCTGACGGAAGAGGCCGCTGAGGCGCGCGAAGCGCAGCTTGCGCCGCGCAAGTCGACCAAGAGTGGTGGTTAGCTGCATGATTTCCCCTGGTGTCCCACCGCGCATGAAGCCGCTCTCACCGCGTCGCTCCGCGACGTTCGCGGCGCTTGACGTCGGCACGTCGAAGATCGCCTGCCTGATCGCGCGGCTGACCCCGCTTGGCGCGGTCGCGCCCGGCGATTGGCGCACGCATCGCGTTCGCGTCGTTGGCATTGGCCATCAGCGCTCTCTGGGCGTGAAGAACGGCCTCGTGGTCGACATGGACGCCGCCGACGCCGCGATCCGGCAAACCGTGGACGCCGCCGAGCGCATGGCGGGCATGCAGGTCGAGCGCGTCATCGTCACGGCGTCGGGCGGCCGACTGTCCTCGCAGCATTTTCAGGCGAAACGCGTCATTGGCGGCCGTGAAGTCGCCGAACACGATATTCATCGGGTGCTCGAGGCTTCGGCCGCGCATCATCTCGCTCGCGGCCGCGTCGCCGTGCACTCGCTGCCTACAGGCTTTTCGCTCGACGGCGTGTCCGGCATCCGAGAGCCTAAAGACATGATCGGCGAAGAGCTCGCGGTCGATCTCCACGTCGCGACCTGCGATCAGGCCGCCGCCCGCAATCTTCTCGTCGCCGTCGAGCGCAGCCATCTCAGCGTCGAAGCCATGGCCGCCGCGCCTTACGTCGCCGGACTCTCCACGCTCGAGCCGGACGAGGCCGAGATGGGCGTCGTGGTCATCGACATGGGCGCCGGATCAACATCCGTAGCCGTCTTCGCCAGAGGCGAGATGATTCACCTTGACGCCGTCACGCTTGGCGGCGCCCACGTCACGATGGACATCGCGCGCGGACTCGATGCGCGGCTCTCCGACGCGGAGCGGCTGAAGACCTTTCACGGCTCGGCGATCGCTTCGACATCAGACGAGCGCGAAACCATTTCCTTCGATCACGTCGGTGAGAGCGATCACAAGGCGCATGCGCCTAAATCGCATCTCGTGCGCATCATCCGCCCGCGAATAGAGGAAACGCTGGAATTCCTGCGCGATCGCTTGGCGAAGGCTGGCCATCCGAGCGGTCCTGGCCGTCGTATCGTGCTGACGGGTGGCGCCAGCCAGCTCACAGGCGTCGCCGAGGCGGCGCGCCGCATTCTCGGCGGACAGGTTCGGGTCGGACGTCCGATCGGCGTCGAGGGCTTGCCGGATTCCTCCAAGAGCCCCGCCTTCGCGGCCGCGGCCGGGCTGCTCGTTTATCCGCAAGTCGCCGCGCACGAATATTTCGAGCCGCGCCGGATCGAGCGCGCGGCGACGGGAACTGACGGATACATCTCGCGCGTAGGGAGATGGTTAAGAGAAAGCTTCTAGTATCGCGTGAAAGTGATTCTTTCGACCCGGCGCGCGCTTCGACGCGCCGGGGATGATTGCCAAGGACGACGCGTTCGGCGACCGGGCGTCCAAGGGCGAAGGACAACGGGCGCCGAGTTGTGAACGCATTGGTGAGAGGCCTGGCAGATGACGATCAACCTTAAAGCTCCCGAACTCAGGGAATTGAAGCCCCGCATCATGGTTTGCGGCGTCGGCGGCGGCGGCTGCAACGCCGTCAATAATATGATCACCTCTGGTCTGTCGGGCGTCGATTTCCTTGTCGCCAATACTGACGCCCAGGCGCTTGCCTCGTCGCAGGCCGAGCGGATCATCCAAATGGGCCTGCAGGTGACGGAAGGACTGGGCGCCGGCGCTCAGCCAGAAGTCGGCCGCGCCGCCGCGGAAGAAGCGCGCGAAGAAATTCGCGAGCATCTCTCCGGCGCGCATATGTGCTTCGTCACCGCCGGCATGGGCGGCGGCACCGGCACGGGCGCCGCGCCGGTAATCGCGCAGATCGCGCGCGAAATGGGCATTCTCACCGTCGGCGTCGTCACCAAGCCGTTCCATTTTGAAGGTCAGCGTCGTCTGCGCATCGCCGAATCGGGCATCTCCGAACTGCAAAAATGCGTCGATACGCTGATCGTCATCCCGAATCAGAATCTCTTCCGCATCGCCACGGAGAAGACGACCTTCGCCGACGCCTTCGCCATGGCTGACCAGGTTCTCTATTCGGGAGTCGCGTCGGTTACGGATTTGATGGTCAAGGAAGGCCTCATCAATCTCGATTTTGCTGACGTCCGCTCGATCATGCGCGGCATGGGCAAGGCGATGATGGGCACCGGCGAAGCCACGGGCGAAAATCGCGCCAATCTTGCCGCGGAAGCCGCGATCGCCAATCCGCTGCTTGATGAAGTGTCGATGAAGGGCGCGCGCGGCCTGCTGATCTCGATCACCGGCGGCCACGATCTGACCCTCTACGAAGTCGACGAAGCGGCGAGCCGCATTCGTCAGGAGGTCGACGAAGACGCCAACATCATTCTGGGCGCGACATTCGACTCGTCGCTTGAGGGCGTGGTGCGCGTCTCCGTCGTCGCGACGGGCATCGACCTGACCGCCATCACGGCCGATGATCCGACGAGCGAATCGCGTCTCGCCGAGGCCGCCGAGCGCCTGCGCGCCCAATTGCAGCAGGCGCGCGCCCAACAGGCGCCGGCCGTCGAGGCCGCGCCGGTTCTGCGTCATCGCGAAGAGCCGCAGGCCCATGCCGGCTATTATTCTGAGCAGGCGCCGGCGCATGGCGTCTACCTCGAGCCGGCGGCGCCTCGTCTCGCCTACGGCGAGCCGAGGTACGAAGCCGAGCGCCATGAAGCGCCGGCCGTCGCCTATGTCCCCCCGGCGCCCGAGCAGCCGCGTGCGCCGCGCATGCCTCAGATCGAGGATTTTCCCCAGCCTATCCAGGAACAGCTGCGTCAGCAGATGGGCGCTGGCGATCCTCGACGCAAATCGATCTTCGAGCGCCTCGCCTCCTTCGGGGCGAGCCGTCAGGAAGATTCGATGCATGGCGGACCCGCGGCGCCGGCCCCGCGCCCGCAAATGGCTCCCACAGGCCAGCCTTCGGCGACGCACGCCGAATATGGCAAGCGACCGGCCGCGCCGGCGCCGGTCGGCGCCGGCGGACATGCTGCGCTCGATTCGCACGGTCGTCGCGCCCTGCAGCCGCGCCCGTCCGAGGAGGATCATCTGGAGATCCCGGCCTTCCTGCGTCGCCAGGCCAACCACTGAAACATTCTCGACAATCGGCAAAAGGCCCGCCTCGCGCGGGCCTTTTCATTTTGGCCGCCGCTTTTGTAACAAACTGTAAGAAAGCGTGACTGGAGCGTCGGCGCCCGGATTTGCTATCGTTCGTCCGGGCTTTAGGGGAGGGTTGCGCCATTCGTTCGGATTCACGCCGACCTGCGTTGCGCGCGCGCCGCGCTGCGCGTCCCGGGAGCGCGGCCGCGCCAGCGGTTCAGCAGACGCTCGCACGAAGCTTCACGTTAACCGGCCAGGGCGTGCATGGCGGTCGTCGCGCCAGCATGACGCTCGCGCCGGCCGGCGCTGACGTTGGGATCGTTTTCAGCGTCGCCGGAGCCGATATCGAAGCGCATTGGTCGCGCGTCGATGCATCGACATTGCGCACACAACTCGCCGGCGACGGCGCGAGCGTGTCCACGGTCGAGCATGTGATGGCCGCGCTTGCGGCGCTTCGCATCGACAATGCGCTGGTTTTGCTGGAAGGCGACGAGGTTCCAGCGATGGACGGCTCGGCCCGCGACTTCGTCTCGGCGATCGACGAGGCCGGCGTCGTGGCGCTTACTGCGCCTCGGCGCGTGTTGCGCGTCGTCACTCCGGCGCGCGTATCCGACGGGGCCGGCTGGGCGGAGCTGCGGCCGGCGGAATTCGGCCTTCATCTGGATGTGGAAATCGCCTTTCCCCGTCCAGTCGGCCGCCAACGCCTGGCGCTTGATCTGACGCCTGAGACGTTCCGGCGCGAACTGGCCGGCGCTCGCAGCTTCGGATTCCTGCGCGATGCCGAAAGGCTTTGGCGTGAAGGTCTGGCGCTTGGCGCCAATCTCGACAATACGCTCGTCTTTGACGCGGGCGCCGCGATCAATTCGCAGAGGGAGCGATTCGCCGACGAATGCGTGCGCCACAAGATGCTCGACGTCGTCGGCGATCTGGCGCTGGCCGGGGCGCCGATCATAGGCGCCTTCCGCTCCTATCGCGGCGGCCATAGCCTCAATCTCGCGCTTCTTGAAGCTGCGGCGCGCGCGGGCGCCCTGGCGCTCGAACTCGACAGCGGGCATAACGAAGGCGTGAGTGCGACAGGCCGAAGCCTATCGCCATAATCTCGCCAGATGAACGTTCTTCTTTCAGCCGACCGCAAAGTCGGGATGGGTGCGCCGCCGCGCGCCGTAAGGCAGGGCAGGGGGCGTCCTGCGACGCCATTTTGGCTGATTGAGCTTAGAGGGCGCCGGGACCGCGCGAGCGTCGCGCAGCGCCGCAATGGGGCAACATATGTCGGTTTTCGCTCGTTCAAT
Organism: Methylocystis rosea SV97; assembly: GCF_000372845.1. Lineage (GTDB taxonomy): Bacteria > Pseudomonadota > Alphaproteobacteria > Rhizobiales > Beijerinckiaceae > Methylocystis > Methylocystis rosea. Next base: position 3,006,544 of record NZ_KB889963.1, on the reverse strand, counting down.
CAAAGTGTTAGCTTTGGCGTCGGCCTTGTTGATCGGCGCCGCGCCGGCGCGCGCCGACCTCATGGACTCGATCACCAGCGGTTTCGGTCTCTTCGGCAGCGGCGGGACGAAATATCAGACGGAAGTCACGCCCGACATCCCGGCCGAGGATCTCTATAACGCCGGTCTGGCGCGGCTCAAGGCCAAGGACTACGAGGGCGCAGCCAAGAAATTTGGCGAATTGGAAAAGCAATATCCGTCATCGGACTGGTCCCGAAAAGGCTTGCTGATGACCACCTTCGCTCAATACGAGCACCCCAAATATGACGACGCCGTGCAATCGGCGATGCGCTATATCGGGCTTTATCCGAACTCCGCCGATACGCCCTATGTCTACTATCTCGCGGGCATGTCCTTCTATAATCAGGTGCCGGACGTCATGCGCGATCAGCAGTCGGCGGAGAAGGCGCTCGAGGTTTTCACCCAGCTCGTACAGAAATTTCCGAAGTCGGAATATGTGAACGACGCCAAATACAAAATGCAGGTGACGCGAGACCAGCTCGCCGCCAAGGAGATGAACGTCGGGCGCTTCTATCTGCTTCGCAAGAACTATCCCGCCGCGATCAACCGTTTCCATGACGTCCTCGGCAAATATCAGATGACGCGTCATACCGAAGAGGCGCTCTATCGTCTCACCGAAGCCTATCTCGCGATGGGCGTCACCAATGAAGCGCAGACCGCCGCCGCCATCCTGGGACATAATTACCCGGATTCGCAGTGGTATAAGGACGCCCACGCGCTGCTGAAAAGCGACGGTCTCGAGCCGCACGAATACACAGATTCATGGCTCTCGAAGATCGGAAAGTCGCTCCACGCGAATCTGGCCGTCCTCCAATAATCGCGCCTGGATGAATGCGCCGGCATGCGCGAGCGCGCGCCGGCCGTCCTCAAGCCTTGCATTCCATAAGTGCCACGCGTGGATCATGCGCGGCCAGATCTCCAGCGTGACCGAGACGTTGGCGGCGCCGGCCGCCGCGGCGAGTCGCGTCGAATCGGCGAGCAGCGTTTCGTTTGAGCCCACCTGAATCATGAGGGGCGGCAAGCCGCTCAGATCGCCAAACAGCGGCGAGACTCGGGGGTCACGGCGATCGACTCCCGCTGGGACATAGGCCTGCGCGAGTTCCTCGAGATAGGCCATATGCAGCAGCGGGTCGGCGTCGTCCTTCGTGATCAGCGTTTCGCCGGAGAGGGTGAGATCGGTCCAAGGCGAAACGAGCCAGGCGCAGGCAGGGAGCGCCTCCTTGAGGTCGCGCAGCCGCATCAGCAAGGCAAGCGTCAGGCCGCCGCCGGCGCTGTCGCCGCCGACCGCGATCTGGCGTGCGGCAAACCCCTGTTGCCGAAGAAATCGCCAGGCCGCGAGCGCATCCTCATAGGCGGCGGGAAACGGATGCTCGGGCGCGAGTCTGAATTCGACGGCGAGCGCGCGGGCGCCCGCGGCGCGTCCGGCTTCAGTGGCCATGCGGCGGTGGCTGACGATCGAGCCGGAGCAATAGCCGCCGCCATGGAAGAACAGCAGCGCGCGCGCCGGGTCGCTCGTTGGCGCGCAAGACCATTCGGCGGCCATGCCCTCGATTGACGCCGGCTCCAATGCGATATCCGGCGCGCTCGGCCAAGCGGCGCCGACTTCCTCGATGCGGGCGCGCCGCGCCGGCCAGCCGACGGGTCGCGGTTTTGCGCTCAGCAGCGCGCGAATGTCGTCGATGCCAAGATCAGCCATAAAATCTCCGTTTGGAAAAGGGCGCTGGCGACTATAATCGAGGGCCGTCCGCGCGTCGCCGATGCGCGGCTTCCGGCGCATGTGCGCGCCCAGGGCATTTGAGCAACGCCTCATGCTGGTCCGTCTTTCCATTCGCGACATCGTGCTGATCGACGCGCTCGACCTGGAATTCGCGCCGGGCCTGACGACGCTCACGGGAGAGACCGGGGCGGGAAAATCGATCTTGCTCGACGCCTTCGTGCTGGCGCTCGGGGGTCGGGGGGACGCGTCGCTCGTGCGCGCCGGTTGCGAACAGGGCCAGGTGACGGCGGCGTTCGATACGCCCGCGAATCATCCCGCGCATCTTGCGGCGCGCGAATTCGGACTGGCGAGCGAGGACGAGCTGGTGTTGCGCCGCGTGCAGGCGGCGGACGGGCGCACCCGCGCCTTTGTGAATGACCAGCCGGCGACGGCGCAGGCGCTGCGCGCGATTGGGCGCGAACTCGTCGAGATTCATTGTCAGCACGATGAACGCGCGCTCGTGGATCCGAATGCGCATCGCGCGCTTGTCGACGCGCATGGCGGCCTCGTCGCGCAAGCGAATGAAGTGCGCGCGCGCTACGGCGCCTGGCAGGCGGCGCGCCGCGCGCTTGTTGAAGAAGAGGCGCGCATCGCCAAGGCGCGCGCCGACGCCGACTACCTGCGCCATGCTCACGCCGAGCTTTCGGAGCTCGCGCCGCAGGAGGGCGAGGAAGAGACGCTCGCCGAACGGCGGCTCTTCATGCAGCGCGCCGAAAAGGTCGCTTCGGATATCTCCGACGCGCTCTCGGCGTTTTCAAATGACGGATCGCCGGCGCGGGAAATCGCTCAGGCGGCGCGGCGATTGGAGCGGCGTCTGACGCAGGCGCCGCAACTGCTGGACGCGCCTGCGCGCGCCTTGACGCAGGCTGTCGATGCCTTGGGCCTTGCCGAGGAGGCGCTGGAGCGGGCGCTCACTGAGACGAAATTCGATCCGGCGGAATTGGAGCGGGTCGAGGGGCGGCTGTTCGCGCTGCGCGGCGCCGCGCGCAAGCATCAGGTCGCGGTCGCCGACCTTGCGAAGCTTGAAGAAAAATTCGCCAATGACATCGCCGCGCTCGACGCGTCCGAAGCGCGACTGGTCGCGCTGGGGCGCGCGCTTGCGGACGCCAAGCAATCCTATGACGAAGCGGCCTTGGCCCTGTCCGCGGCGCGCCGCGCAGCGGCGAAGAAACTCGATGCGCTGGTCGACGCCGAGTTGAAGCCGCTGCGGTTGGAGGGCGCGCATTTTTCGACGCAGGTGACGAGCGACGCCGAGTCCGCAGGGCCGGAAGGAATCGACCGCGTCGAATTCTGGGTGCAGACCAATCCGGGCTCGCGCCCGGGTCCGCTGACCAAGGTCGCGTCGGGCGGCGAACTCGCGCGCTTCATGCTGGCCTTAAAGGTCGTGCTCGCCGATCGCGGCTCGGCGCCGACGCTGGTTTTCGACGAAATCGACACGGGCGTCGGCGGCGCCGTGGCCGACGCCATGGGTCAGCGGCTGGCGCGTCTCGCCGCGCGCGCGCAGGTGCTCGCCGTCACCCATGCGCCGCAGGTCGCCGCGCGCGCCGGCCAGCATCTGCGCATCAGCAAGGGCGCGCCGGCGAAGACCGGTAAGGACAAGCGCGTCGCGACCAGCGTCGCGGTGCTTGCCGAGGGCGAGCGGCGCGAGGAGATCGCCCGCATGCTGTCGGGGGCCGCCATCACCGAAGAAGCGCGCGCCGCCGCGGCGCGGTTGCTGGAAGGGGCGGGCTGAAAAGGAAGCGGCGCCGTCACAGATTTTGACGTGACAAAGATAATGGCCTGGAGTAACATGTTACGATAACCTGGATCGTTGGCATGTCCCGCCGGCCCAAGAACGACAAACCCGTGCCTCCGCGCACTCGGATGGCCAGCTACCGCCAAAGGATGCGCGCCGCCGGATTGCGGCCGGTGCAAATCTGGGCGCCGGATAGCCGCGCACCGGATTTTATTGAAAAGTGCCATCGGCAGGCCCGCGCTGTCGCCATTCATGATCCCGCTGGCGACGAGATCATGCAATTTGTGGCAAGCATGTATGAGTGGCCCGAGGACTAATGCGGCGTGGCGCATTCGTGGTTGTGGCGACCTCGGGAGACTATGGCAAGCCGCGCCCCGCTCTGGTCGTGCAAAGTGATCTCTTCGCGGAACTGCCGTCAGTCGTGATTTGCCCGTTGACCACTACTCTGCGTGGCGATGCAGACTTATTCCGCCTCGATGTCGAGCCTTCTGCTCGCAACGGGCTGCGACAAGCGTCTCAGATTGCCGTCGACAAGCTCACGGTCGTCCCGTCGTCAAAAATCGGAGAGGTGATTGGGGAGGCTGACGATGCGCTGCTGTTGCGGGTAAACAGGGCGCTCGCGCTTTTTCTTGGCATCGTTTGAACCCCGTCCCTTCGTTGCCTCCTGTCGCGCGCTGGCCTAAGAGAGTGCGCCATGCAGAATGCGCCTTTGCTCATGCCCGCCGCGGACACGCTTGCCGAATTGCGCGACGAGATCGACCGGATCGATCGCGACATGCATCGGCTGTTGATGGAGCGCGGCGAGATCATCGACCGGCTGATCGCCGTGAAGCGCGCGCAGGGCGTCGGCTGCGCCTTTCGACCCGATCGCGAGGCGCAAATGATGCGTGCGCTGGTCGAGCGTCATCAGGGGCTCCTGCCGCTCGACGCCGTCGAAGGCGTTTGGCGCGTCATCGTCTCGACCTTCACCTATGTTCAGGCGAATTATTCGGTGCATGCCGATGATTCCGGCGGCGACGCGCAGATGCGCGATTCGGCGCGCTTCCACTTCGGGTTCACCGTTCCCTATGTCGCGCATCACGGCGCCGGCGCGGTGATCGAAGCGGTCGCCGCGTCGACCGGCGATCTGGGGATCTTGCGCGCGACGGGCGGCCTGTCGGATGGCGCCTGGTGGATGCGCCTCGTTGGCGATGGCGCTCCCAAGATCATCGCGCGCCTGCCTTTCGTTGAGCGGCCGAATCATCCTGCGGGTCTGCCGATGTTCGTCGTCGCGCGGCTTCCGGCCGACGCAATGGCGCAAGGCGTGACGCTTTATGCGGTCGGCCTGGCGCGCTGGACGCACGCGCTGCCCGCCGCTTTTCAGACGCTCAAAGGCGAAATCCTCGCGAGCGCCCCCCATCCGGAAGGGCTCGCGCTGCTTGTCGCGGCCGCCGGCGACGCCGACGCCCAATCCTTCGCCAAAGCGTTGGCCGAAGCGGGGGTGGAGGGCGCGCGCGTCGACGTGATCGGCAGCCATGCGATGCGCTTCCAGCTTAACGACGCGCGCAGCGGCGTCTTCGCGCCAGGCGATTGATCATGACCAAGCCCACCCCCCGTTCAACCGTTCTCGCGATCGACGCTTACGTGCCCGGCAGGAGCGCCGCGCCGGGCGTCGCGCGCGTGTTCAAACTGTCGGCCAATGAGACCCCGCTCGGGCCATCTCCCCGCGCCATAGAGGCCCTGCGCGGAATGGCGGACCATATGGCGCTTTATCCCGAAGGCTCCTCGCGCGCCCTGCGCGAGGCGATCGGCGAGCGTTACGCGCTGAACCCAGACCGAATCATCGCCGGCGCCGGCTCGGACAATCTTCTGGAGCTGCTTGCGCTCGCCTACATCGGGCCCGGCGACGAGGGGGTCTACAGCCAGCATGGGTTCCTTGAGTACAAGATCGTCACTCTCGCCGCGGGGGGAACGCCGGTTGTCGCTCCGGAGAGGAACTACACAGCGGAAGTTGACGCGCTCCTTGCCTGTGTGGGCGAGAGAACAAAGATCGTTTTTCTCGCCAATCCGAACAATCCGACGGGAACGTTTTTGCCGGCGAATGAAGTCTCGCGGCTGGCGCGTTCGCTGCCCGCGCATGTGTTGCTCGTGCTCGACTCCGCCTATGCCGAATATGTCCTGCGCGAGGATTACGAAGCGGGCGTCGCGTTGGTCGATGCGTATGAAAATGTCGTGATGACCCGCACCTTCTCGAAAATCTACGGCCTCGCAGGCCTGCGCGTTGGATGGGCCTATGGACCCGCGCATGTGATCGACGCGCTGAACCGAATCCGCTCGCCCTTCAATGTTTCGAGCGCGGGTTCAGCAGCGGCGATCGCCGCTCTGTCGGATCGCGCGCATCTCGACGCGGCGATCGCGCATAATGACCGCTGGCTGCCGTGGCTCTCGCGAGAAATTTCCGCGCTCGGCCTCGACGTTCTGCCGAGCGTCGCCAATTTCGTCGCCATACGTTTCCTAGAAGCGCCGGGATTGACGGCGCTCGACGCCGACCGCTTCCTCATGTCGCGCGGCCTGGTGCTGCGCGCCATCGGCGCCTATGGCATGGGGGAATTCCTGCGGCTCACCGTCGGCGCGCAGGAGGCGAATGAACGCGTCGTCGAAGCGCTTGCTGAATTCATGCAGAGCGCCCGCGTGCGGCAAGACGCGCAAGCAGGCGTTCATGGCTGATCCTGCTTGTGAACGCCTGGCGCTGATCGGCGTCGGGCTCATCGGCTCGTCGATCGCGCGCGCGGCGCGCCAATTCGGCGCGGCGCGGCATGTCGCGGTGATGGATTCATCGCCTCAGGTCGTCAGCCGCGCCAGCGAACTCGGTCTCGCCGACGTTGCGACACAAGATTATGCGCAGGCGGTTGGTGGAGCCGATCTCGTCATCGTGTGCACGCCTGTCGGCGCTTGCGGCGACGTCGCGCAAAGCCTCGCGCCGCATCTGCAAAAGGGCGCCGTTCTTTCCGACGTCGGCTCGGTGAAAGGCGCCGTCGTCGCGCAGATGACGCCGCATCTTACCGAACCCGCGCGCTTCATTCCCGCCCATCCGATCGCCGGCACGGAGTTCTCCGGGCCGGACGCAGGATTCGCCATGCTGTTTCAAAATCGTTGGTGCATCCTCACGCCGCCCGAGAACGCCGACGCCGCAGCCGTGGAAAAGCTGACGAAATTCTGGATGCGTTTGGGGGCCAACGTCGAGACGATGAGCGTCGCGCATCATGACGCCGTGCTCGCGCTCACGAGCCATCTACCGCATCTCATCGCTTATAACATCGTCGGCACGGCGGATGATTTCGGCGACGAGACGCGTTCCGAGGTCATCAAATTCTCAGCGTCCGGCTTTCGCGATTTCACGCGCATCGCCGCCTCCGATCCCATCATGTGGCGAGACATCTTCCTCGCCAATAAGGACGCCGTCCTGCAGATGCTCGGACGCTTCAACGAGGATCTCAGCGTGCTGCAGCGGATGATCCGACGGGGCGACGGGGAAGGATTGCTGGAGTTCTTCTCGCGCACGCGCGACATCCGCCGCTCGATCATCGAGCAGGGCCAGGACACGGCTGCGCCCGACTTCGGACGGCGAGCGGAAGGGCGGTGAAAACCGTCTCTCCACGGCCGCGGTCTTTACGGGAATCAGATATGACCGAAGCGAATTTCGACGTGCTGCGCGCCGCTTTCGAAAATGCCGTTCCCGGCTATGACGCGCTGCGGCGCAAACTCATTCCGCATTTCGACGCCTTCTACGGGACCACGCTCGATCTTCTCGAAGAGGCCGTCGGTCAAAGGGAATTTCGATGCGTCGATCTTGGCGTCGGCACCGGTCTCTTGTCGGAAATGATTCTCAACCGGTTTCCCGGCGCGCAGGTCGAAGGTGTCGATCTCGCGCCGAAGATGCTCGATGCGGCGCGCGAACGGCTTGCGATTTACGGCGCCCGCCTGCGCCTGTCGCTCGCCGACTATGCAACCGCGCCGCTCCCTGGACCGGTCGACGCCGTCGTCTCAGCGCTCTCCATCCACCATCTCGAAGATGAGGCGAAGCGCCGCCTCTTCCGGCGGATTCATGATGCGCTGAGACCCGGCGGCGTGTTCCTCAACGCCGACCAGTCGCTCGGCGCGACGCACGAGATCGAGGACGCCTATCAGCGCCGCTGGGAAGCGGATGTCCAAGGCTCAGGAATCGCCGCCGATGATTTCGCGGCGGCGAGAAAGCGCGCGGAACTCGATCGTAGCGCGACCTTTGCAGATCAGATCGCCTGGCTCGAAGACGCGGGATTCCGTTACGCGGATATTGGCTGGAAACGCCATCGCTTTACGGTGTTTTACGCGCGGCGCTAGCGTCGTTTTTCGTCGCTTGGCCGATGCGCAAGGCATCGCCGGCGTTGCTCGAGATGAATTGCTGCAGCTTGCCGGAAATAGCCGCCAACACCCAGGGCAGCTGAACGTCAATGCGCAGCAAATCCTTCAGCACGGTGATCTGCGCCGTCGCCGTCTGACCGAGCGCCGTCACGCGAACCGTCCCGACGTCGCCGGCCCAGGTGACTTCGGAATGCGCGACCTTGTCCACATATTCGCGCTGCATTTTCGCCAGCTGTTCGGAGACGCGGGCTTTCGCCGCTTCGACGCCGAGATCGTGCGGCACTGTGACGGTGATGGCGTTCGACATTGGGTTCCTCCACTCGCCCCAATGTAGGCGCCCCTCTGCGGGATTAGAAGAATGGCGCGGCTAGAGGCGATGATGAGGACGACGATCTCTCGCGAGCTTGTACGCTGGACGGTCGAGGTTGCGCTCGCTCTGGCGTTGAGCGGTGTCGCAACTTCCGCTGGGGCGATCGACGCGCCGACGCCTCCACGGCGACCGGCATTTCAGACCGTCCCCTTACCCGAGGCGAAGCCTGAGGCAGGCGATAAGCCGCCGCGTGTGGAGACCGATTCCGCCGAGGATTGCATGGCGAATCTGCGCGCGGCTGGCGTCGCTTTCGAACCCGCCCAAGCGCCTGCCGGCGCGCTTGACGGGTGTGCGATCGAGGCGCCGGTCCGTCTTCTTTCAGTCACGGTCGGCAAACAGGGCGTCGCGCTCAAGGCAAAGCCGCTCCTGGGCTGCGCCTTCGCGCTGCAATTTTCCGATTACGTGAAAAATCTGCTGTCGCCGCTCGGCGCCGGGACGATGGGCGCGTCGCTCGTCGCGATTGACACAGGCTCGGGCTACGAATGCCGCGGCCGCAATCACGATAACGGGGCCAAGCTCAGCGCACACGCCAAAGGGCTCGCTCTCGACATCGCCGCATTCGACTTCTCGGACGGTCGAAAAGTCGGCATCGACGCTCAGCCGGATGCTCAATCGATCGCTTACGTCAAGGCGTTAAGAACGGCGGCGTGCGGCTGGTTCACCACTGTCCTTGGCCCTGGATCAGATCCCTATCACGCAAGCCATCTTCACTTCGACATCGAGCGCCACGGATCGAATGGCAGCTACCGCATTTGTCAGTGACCGGGCGCTCCTGGCCTTCGCCTGTGTCAGTTCGCCGATGCGAGTAGGCCGAGGCGCGTCAGCTCATGCTCGCGAATGTTGCGGGTGATCGGATAGTAGCCGCCTTTTTTCGCCTGGGTCTGGCCATCTCTCGAAAGCACATATGAGACGAATTCGCCGCTGAGCGCGTCGATCGGCTTCTTTGGGTCCTTCAGCAGGTAGATAAAGAGACCCCGCGCCAGCGGATATTTGCGCGAGTAGGTGTTGTCGAAGGAGGCGTCATAGCAGCTCTTGCCGGACGACAGCGGAACCGCGCGAACTCCGGTCGTCTTGTAGCCGATGCCGGAGTAGCCCATCGCGTATTTGTCCTTCGTCACTTCGCTGACGACGGCTTCAGAGCCAACCTGCATTTGTACGGTGTCTTTGAAGTCGGCGCCGGCCAGGGCGTGCTGTTTGAAATATTTATAGGTGCCGGACAAAGCATTTCGACTCTGCAGAGCAATGGGCTTAGCCGCCCATTCGCCAGTGAGGCCAAGTTCGCCCCAGGTAAGGATGCTCTTGCCGCCGCCGCTTTTCGGGTCGGCGGCGAAAACCCGCTCAAGTTGCTCCATGCTGATGCATTGGAGCGGGTTGTCCTTGTGGACATATATCGCCAAGGCGTCGATCGCGACCAGAACCGCCGTCGGCTTGTAGCCATATTTCGCCTGGAAGGCCCCGATTTCATCGGGGTTCATCTGCCGCGACATCGGCCCAAGCTGAGCTTCTCCCGAGAGCAGCGCCGGCGGCGCCGTGTTCGAACCCTTGCCGACAAGTTCGATCGACACATTCGGGTAGATCGATTGAAACCCTTCGGCCCAGAGCTCCATTTCGTGATGCATCGTGTCCGAGCCGACCGACTTCAATTTTCCCGACAGTCCGTTGACGACCTTGTAGGGGGAGAGCTCCAGATCGAGCGCAACAGCGCCGGCGGCCAAAACCACGAAAGCCGCGACGGCGGCGGAGAGGGCTCGCAGTTTCATGGCATTTCTCCGTTGCATCAAATCATTGCGGCCGAAACCACTTCGCCGCGGCAAGCGCGCGATCGACGTGGAGACGGCGTGGGATGGCCCGCGCGAATGTTGTGTGAGACGCTCTTGCTTTCGCCGCAATTTCGCTCGGCGAAATGACAGGCTCATGACGCCTATGCGACAGGACGGCCGCGCAACGTGCAGCTCGAAAAAAAGCGAAAAAAAACCGGAAGGCGAGTCGTCGCCTTCCGGTTTGACGTGATGTGGCCGCTGCGCGAAGGCGCGGCGGCCGCGTCTTTTCGTCAGTAGCTGTAATACATGTCGAATTCGACCGGATGCGGCGTCATCTCGAAGCGCATCACGTCCTGCATCTTGAGGTCGATGTAGGAGTTGATGAAGTCCTCGTTGAAGACGCCGCCGACCGTCAGATAGGCGTGGTCGGCTTTGAGATTATCGAGCGCTTCGCGCAAGCTGCCGCACACCGTCGGGATGGCCTTCAATTCTTCCGGCGGCAGATCGTAGAGATCCTTGTCGGCCGGTCCGCCCGGATCGATCTTGTTGGCGATGCCGTCGAGGCCCGCCATCAGCATGGCGGCGAAGGCCAGATAGGGATTCGCCGTCGGATCGGGGAAACGAACTTCGACGCGCTTCGCCTTCGGGTTGGAGCTGAAGGGGATGCGGCACGACGCCGAACGATTGCGCGACGAATAGGCGAGCAGCACCGGCGCCTCATAGCCCGGAACCAGACGCTTATACGAATTGGTCGACGGGTTGGTGAAGGCGTTCAGCGACTTCGCATGCTTGATGATGCCGCCGATGTACCACAGGCACTCCTGAGAGAGGCCGGCGTATTTGTCGCCCGCGAAGACCGGCTTGCCGTCCTTCCAGATCGACTGATGGACATGCATGCCCGAACCGTTGTCGCCAAAAACCGGCTTCGGCATGAAGGTCGCCGACTTGCCGTAGGAATGCGCCACCTGATGGATCGCATACTTGTAGATCTGCAGGTGGTCGGCGACCGTGACGAGCGTCTCGAACTTCAGACCGAGTTCGTGCTGGGCGGAGGCGACTTCGTGATGGTGCTTCTCGACTTTGACGCCCATGGCCGCCATGGCGGCGAGCATCTCGCCGCGCATGTCCTGTCCGGCGTCGACCGGCGGCACCGGGAAGTAGCCGCCTTTGGTGCGCACGCGGTGGCCGAGATTGCCGCCTTCATAGGCCGTGCCGCTATTGGAGGGCAGCTCGGTCGAATCCAGCGTGAAGCCCGTATCGTAGGGCTCGGCTGAAAAGCGCACGTCGTCAAAGACGAAGAATTCGGCCTCGGGACCAAAAAAGGCCGTGTCGCCGACGCCAGTCGATTTCAGATGCTCCATCGCCTTCTTGGCCATGCCGCGCGGGTCGCGGTTGTAGGGCTGGCCTGTCGCGGGCTCTACGACGTCGCAGACGACGGAGAGCGTCGACGCCGCGAAGAAGGGATCCACGGAGATGGAATCCAGATCCGGAAGGAGCGTCATGTCCGATTCATTGATCGCTTTCCAGCCGGCGATCGACGAGCCGTCGAACATGATGCCTTCGGTCAAAGCTTCTTCATCGACAATCGAAACGTCGAACGTCACATGCTGCCACTTGCCGCGCGGGTCGGTAAAACGGAAATCGACGTATTTAACGTCGTTATCCTTGATCTGCTTAAGAACGTCCTTGGCCGTTGTCATGTGGTTCGATGCCTCTCTTTGCTGATCTTGCTGTTGAGCTGTTTTCGAATTGGGCGCGGCGGAGCGTCGAAAGATGTTGGCGAGAAAGCTCATGGGGCGGGGGCTCGGTGCTAGATGGCGTCCGCGCCGGTCTCGCCGGTGCGAATTCGGATCGCGCCTTCGACGTTTGAAACAAAAATCTTGCCATCGCCGATTCGGCCCGTTTGCGCAGCCGTGCGAATGGCCTCGACGGCGCGTTCCACGGCGTCGTCCGCGAGAACGATTTCTATTTTAACTTTCGGAAGGAAATCAACGACATATTCAGCGCCGCGATAGAGCTCAGTGTGCCCTTTTTGACGGCCAAAACCCTTCGCCTCGGTGACCGTGATGCCCTGGAGGCCCGCCGCCTGCAGCGCTTCCTTCACTTCATCGAGCTTGAACGGCTTAATGATCGCCTCGACCTTTTTCATCAAATCCCCCGCGCGCTTAGCTTAAGCCCCGGCCCGCTAGCGACTTTGGCTCTGCTGAAGAGCCGCCGAGCTTCTAACATTGCCGCCTTGGCCGCGCCATGGCCAAAGTTCCGGCGCCCAACTTAGGCTAGGCGCCCACAAGTTATACTGTATGCTCTTAAGTTAATCGATAAGCCTATTTTCTAGGCGCAGCTGCGCTCGTCGATGACCGCGGGCAGGTCTTCCCGGGCGCCCCATTCCGACCAGGAGCCATCATACACCGTAGCCGGCGGTCGGCCCGCTGCAGCGAGCGCGAGGCTGACGATGCAAGCGGTGAGCCCGGAGCCGCAGGTGGCGATGACCGGCGCGTCGGGATTGACGCCCGCGGAGGAAAAGGCCGCTTCGAGCCCGAGCTTGTCTTTCAGACTTCCGCCTTCGAGGACATTGCCGAATGGAAGGTTCAGCGCGCCGGGCATGTGGCCGGAGCGCAGACCAGGGCGCGGCTCAGGGGCCCATCCGTGGAAACGCTCCGCGCCCCGCGCGTCGACCACTTGCGGCCCGCCGAGATCAAGCGCGCGCCGCACGGCCTGCGCGTCGGCGACCAGACTCGCGTCGAAGTGGGGCGTAAACGCCGCCGGCGCTCGCTTGCGCGCCTCGCCCTGTTGGAGCGGACGGCCTTCGGCCTCCCACGCGGGAAGGCCGCCCGCAAGGATCGAGACCCTTTCCACGCCGAAGACAGTAAAAGTCCACCAGAGACGCGGCGCGGAAAATATGCCGACGCTGTCGTAGACGACCGCCTGCATGCCGTCGCCGAATCCGAGCCGGCCCATCTCCGCCGCGAAGACTTCGGGCTTGGGCAACATGTGCGGCAGGTCGGTGGACGGATCGGCGACGGCGTCTATATCAAAGAATTGCGCGCCGGGAATATGCCCCGCAAGGAACTCGGCGTGCGCGTCGCGGCCGGTCGCCGGCATGTGCCACGACGCGTCGAAGACAACGAGATCGGGCGCGTCGAGACGTTCGGCGAGCCACGCGGCGGACACGAAAAGAGAGGCGGGGTCGATTATACGCGTCATGGCTCGGCTCGCTGATCCTGACGCTGCTTGCATCCGGCGGTACGGCGTTCACAATACGCCGATTCGATTCTCACGCCATCAGGCGCTTGACCGACATGCTCGACATTCCAGGCAAGGCCTGCGGCTCCTGCTACTTCTGCTGCAAGGTTCTTGAAATCGAAGAGTTCAAGAAGCCCGCAGGCAAGCTCTGCGAGCACTGCGCGCTGACGGGCGGCTGCGGCGTTTATGACACGCGTCCGGACGTGTGTCGCGACTACTACTGCCGATGGAAAGATGAGCGCAGCTTTACTTCCCAACTGCGGCCCGACAAGGTCGGCACGCTGCTGATGGACGACCCGGACAGCGACGAATACCACGCGGTCTGCGACCCGGAAAAGCCGTTTTCCTGGCGCAATCCTCTCATATTCAAGCATCTTGTCGCCGAGGCGAAGGCGGGACGGCTCGTGGTCGCAAAGGCGGGGTTGCGGGCATGGCGCATTTTCGAAGACGGACATTGGCAAGAATGGGCCTGAGCCTCACAGCCGCGCGCGCCATCAATTCGACCGAGAGGTCGAGTGCGGTAGAAGAATGGGCTGCAACAAGCGATACGCTCAGGCCATGAGAGCGACCACCCGACTTTCACGCCTTGCGGCGCGCGGCGGCTGCGCCGCCGCAGCGATGTCGTTTGCGCTCTGCACGCCCGCCGCCGCGGAGATGCTCAAGGCGCATTACGCCCTGAGCCTCATGGGGCTCTCCATCGGCAGCGCATCCGCTTCCGGCATCGTCGACGCGCAAAACTACCGCGTCGAGATCTCGATGCGGACGACGGGTCTCGCCAATCTCATCAACAACGCCAAGGGCGCCGCCAGCGCTAGCGGCGGCCTGACCGCCGGCGGTCCGTCGCCGGCAAATTACGCCAACACCACCTCGAATAGCGACGAGACGCGCACGGTGCGCATGTCGCTCGTCGGCAACGCGGTGCGCGCGGTGGAGGTGAGGCCCGCGCCCTGGGACGCCGAAGCGCGCGTGCCCGTGACGGAAAGCGCCAAGCGCCACATCGTGGATCCGGTCAGCGCGCTGATTATGCGCGTGCCGCCTGGAGAGGAGCTCACAGGGCCCTCGGCGTGCAACCGAACCATTTCCGTTTTTGACGGCGTGACGCGTTTCGACGTAGAGCTCGCCTATGCCGGCGCGCACACCGCGCAAACGCGCGGTTACGCCGGCCCCGTCACCGTGTGTTCGGCGCGCTATACCCCGATCGCCGGGCATCGTCCCGACAGCTCCGCGACACGCTACATGGCGAACAACAACGACATCAGCGTCTGGCTCGCGCCGCTTCCCGACGCGCATGTCGTGGTGCCGATTCACATCGCGATCGGCACCGCCGCCGGCAAGCTCGTCATCGATGCGTCGGAGTTCCAGATCGAGCAGCGCCGCGCCGATGTCAGGCGCTGACCGGCTTCGGCCGATTTCACTGGACGCGAACTTCCTTGGTCTTTTTCCGGTTCATGCGATCGGATTCATATTCGAGATATCTGACTTCCAGAGGGTCGGCGCCCTTGTTTGGGCGTAGACAGAATGAGGGGCGCGGCGAAAAGCCTCCGTCCTGCGCCTCGAAGCAATCCGAGAAGCGCACCTCGCATTGAAACATCGTTTCGCTTTTTGGCGCCGCCCGCGCCACCACGGCGCGCGCTTTCTCGATCGCCTGCTTGCAGACGTCGGGGTTGAAGCCCCATGCCTCGCAGTCGCTTTGCGTCGCCATATACTTGCCGTCGGCGGAACAGACGGGCGAGCGTCGGAACGCGTAATAGGCTGAAAATCCAGCGGCCGCGACAGCGACAGCGATGATGAAAAACTTGAACATCGGACTTCACGCTCGCGAGATGAACTGTTGCCGCGCTCCGATAGATAGTCGTCGGCGCGCCGGCGCGGCAAGCGCAAACTGAGCCTTTGTATGCGCTTTGATGCGGCGATGCAGCGCAGCGGCGGCCCTGTCGATCGCTTGACAGCGCTTTGCGTCTGCAATACTCCGAAACCACCGCATTTCGGAACCGCGGCCGAGAGCTGCGAGCATTATGGCTCTCCGGGCGCGGCTAGGGCCGAATAGCGATGCAGACGCGTTCCCGCCTAGGTGAGGTCAACGTTGAACCAAGACCGAGGTGGGCCGGCGTCGGCCAAGCTTTCCACTTGACCAATTCGACGAAGAAAGCAACGCCGCAATCGCGGATTGCAGCCTGAATCTCGGCTTGTGGCGAAACGGCAGTGTGTGTGACAGAAGGAGGAAACTATGGGCGCTATTCTTGAACTGACGAGCTATGCAGCGACCCCGGTCGGCATGATCGCGATCATCGTCATCGGCGCGGCCGCGTATTTCGCCGCCCGCTGGGTGTTCAACGACTAAACAAGCTTCACGAAGCATTCAACGCGGCGCGCTGGCCTAGGCCAGCGCGCCGTTTTTGTTTGTCAGTTCGCCAGCGCCGGCCCGCGCAAAGAGGCTTGCATCCGTGGGAGCCTGCGGTATTGTGACTTACGCCCCACCTCTAACGGGCAGGGTACGCCGACCCGCCGAGCCCTAGGATTGCGGAGCGTCTGAGGCCATAACGTGGTGATCTTGACCAATACGCTGCGCTCCGCGCGGCGGCGGAGGCTGAATGGCTCCTACCTCTTCGATTAGGGCCGCAAATGACCAGAGGGACGGTTCGCGCGCCGCTCGGCCCGATGGCGTCGATGGCGTCCGCAAGACGACAGAGGCGGATCGCATCGACGTCGCCATCGCCGATAAGAGCCCGCTGATTCTCGCCGGGCTCGACAAGCTGCTGTCGGACGACCGGCGATTCACGCTTGTGGCGAAGCTGACGGACGGCGAAGAGTTTCTCGAGGCGGCGCGTCAGCAGAAATTCACCATCGCCGTGATCGGCTGGCAATTGCCGACGCTGCACGCCCGCGACGTCTTGCGCGCGCTGTCGCGTCAAGTCGCGGCGCCCAAGATCGTCGTCTACAGCGGCACCAATGATCCTGCGGCGCCGGCCGAGACTCTGCAGCTCGGCGGCGCGGGCTTCGTTTCGAAGCGGGCGCCGCCGGAGCGGCTCCTCGACGTGCTTGCGGCGGTGGCGGCGGGCGACATGGTGTTTCCCTTCGTCGACATCCGCAAGATGCGCAGCGATCCGCTGGAAAATCTAACTCTGCGCGAGCGAAGCCTGCTGTCGGCGCTCGGCTCCGGGCACACCAACAGTCAGCTCGCCAAGGATTTCGGCGTCTCGATCAACACGATCAAATTCCATTTGCGCAATCTTTTCGAAAAGCTCGATGTGCGCAATCGGGCGCAGGCGATCGCGCTCTTTTTGGAGATGAAGCACGGCGCATATCCAGGCGGCGCCGGCGGGCGCAGCATGGAGCCCGCGGGCTCGTCGCGCGGACGCCGGCATCGCACGGACTGAGCGCGGCAGCGGCAGCTAAGGCGCGGGAAACAGCGCGTCGCTTTTTCCGGTTAGCCGATAGGCGACGAGTCCCGCCCACTCATGCGCGGCAAACTCCACCAGACCCAGCGCTTTCGTCGCAAAACGCGGGAATTCGAGTCTCGAGTCGCCGCTGGTGCGATAGTCGACCGGATAGGCGATCACATCGAAGCCCGCCTGACGGAACACGCCGAAGGCGCGCGGCATGTGAATCGCCGAGGTGACGAGCAGCCAGCGCGCGCCGGGCTTGGGGCGAAGCAATTCGCGCGTGAAGACGGCGTTCTCGTAAGTGTTGCGCGAGCGGCGCTCGTAGAGAACGTCGCCCTGATCGAGTCCGATCTCACGCCAGAAGCGCTGCACGGCGTCGGCTTCAGAGTAGGGCGACGCCTGCAGCGCGGCGGAGCCGCCGGTAAAGACGAGGCGCGCGCTCGGATATTTGCGCTTCAGCGCGATCGGCGCCGTCAGCCGCTCGGCCGCGTCCACCAACGCCGGGCGGTTCCGGCTGACGCTCAGCCGTTCGTCGATCGTGCCGCCGAGCACGATGATGCCGTCGGGCGCGGGCATGTCATCTGGCGACGGCGGAAACCGCGCCTCGAGCGGACCCGCAAGGAGACCGCCGAGCGGTCCAAAAGCCATCAGCAGCAACGCGAACGCGCTTAATGTCGAGAGCGCGCGTCCCCAAGTCTTCCAGCGCGTGAACAGCAGCGTTGCGCCGATGACGGCGAGGAAAATGAAAAAGTGGATCGGCGCCAGAACGAACGCGAAGATTTTCGAGGCGATGAAGAACATCGGTTCACGCAGATTCCCGGCGCGTCATCGCGCGTAACGACGCCTTCGCCGAGTCGGATCACATATTCGGATAGTTCGGTCCGCCGCCGCCCTCCGGCGGAACCCAGGTGATGTTCTGCGCCGGGTCCTTGATGTCGCACGTCTTGCAGTGAACGCAATTCTGCGCGTTGATCACAAAGCGCGGATCGCGGCGCGTCGCCTCATCGGCATAGACCACCTCATAGACGCCCGCCGGGCAATAAAGTCGCGCAGGCTCGCCGTAGATCGGGAGATTGCGCGTGATCGGAATCGCGGGATCGGCAAGCTTCAGATGAACCGGCTGATCCTCCTCGTGATTGGTGTTCGAGACGAACACCGACGACAGCTTGTCGAAGACGACATCGCTTGCGCGTTTCGGGTAGACGATCGGCGTGACTTCCGAGAGCGGCTTTAAGGTCTCGTAATCGGCCTTGCCGTGCTTGAGCGTGCCGAAGAAGGAAAAGCCGAACAGCTCATTCGTCCACATGTCGAGGCCAAAGAGCGGCGCGCCGACATAGGTGCCATATTTCGACCAGAGCGGCTTGACGTTGCGCACGGGCTTCAAATCGCGGCCGATCTCGGAGGCGCGCCAGGCGGCGTCATAGGCGTCGACCGCATCATGCGCGCGGCCTTCGCCGATCGCCGCCGCGACATGCTCGGCGCACAGAATGCCAGAAACAATGGCGTTGTGGGACCCTTTGATGCGCGGCACGTTCATGAAGCCTGCGGCGCAGCCGACCAGCGCGCCGCCCGGCATGACGAGCTTTGGCACGCTCTGCCACCCGCCTTCCGTCAGCGCGCGCGCGCCGTAGGAAAGACGTTCGCCGCCTTCGAGCGTCGGCGCGATCATCGGATGCGTCTTGAAGCGCTGAAACTCGTCGAAGGGAGAGAGCGTCGGATTGGAATAGTTGAGATGCACGACGAAACCGATCGACACGAGATCGTCGTCGAAATGATAGAGGAAAGAGCCGCCGCCGGTGTCGGCCGCAAGCGGCCATCCGAAGGAATGCTGCACAAGTCCGTCCTTGTGCTTCTCTTTCGGAATGCGCCAAAGCTCCTTGAAGCCGATGCCGAACTTCTGCGGCTCGCTGTTGGCGCAAAGGTCGTATTTCGCCAGCAGTTGCTTGGTGAGCGAACCGCGCGCGCCTTCGGCGAAGATCGTGTATTTGCCCTTCAGTTCCATCCCGCGGGTGAAACTGTCCGTGGGGTGGCCGTCGCGTCCCACGCCCATGTCGCCCGTGGCGACGCCGACGACTTCGCCCTTGTCGCCGTAAAGAACTTCGGCGCCGGCGAAACCAGGATAGATCTCGACGCCAAGGTTTTCCGCTTCCGACGCGAGAAAGCGAACGACATTGCTGAGCGAGCCGATGAAATTGCCATGATTGTTCATCAACCGCGGCATCAACATATTGGGAATGCGCAAGCCGGCCTTTTCCGAAAGCAACAGGAAATGGTCCTCATGCACTTTCGTCTTCAGCGGCGCGTCGTCGCGCGTGCGCCACTCGGGCAGAAGCCGGTCGAGACCGATCGGATCAATGACCGCGCCGGAGAGAATATGCGCGCCGGGCTCGGAGCCCTTCTCGATGACGACGACGGAGAGATCCGGCGCAACTTGCTTCAAGCGAATCGCCGCGGCGAGGCCGGCCGGGCCTGCGCCGACCACGACCACGTCATATTCCATAGATTCGCGTGGCGGCAGCTCCGTATCTTCAGCCATTTTCAATCCCTTTTGCCTTTTCTTGGAGGCATTCTAGCCTTTTTGCCGTCGCCGCGGCAAAAGGAGTTTCGCCTTCGGGAGGAGCTTTGTTGGAGGCGCCCTCGCGGCGAGGTTCGCCGCGCGGCGGGATGAGGTGCATAATCAGGCCATGCTCGATCCGCTCTACGCCTCCGCCACATGAAGCGGCTCGCGGTCTTCATCGCGCTGGCGCTTCTCGCCGTCGTCGTTTGGCGCGTCGCCTATCGTCCGGCGATTCCCGCCGATGTCTTTCTGGGCTATGTCGAAGGAGAGATGCTCTACATCGGCCCTTATGAAACCGAGAGAGTATCGAGCCTTGCAGTTTCGGCTGGCGCCCAGGTGAAAAAGGGCGATCCGCTGTTCACGATGTCGACGACGCTTCTCGACCGGGCGCGCGACGAGGCGAGCGCGCGTATCGCTCAACTCGAGGCGCAAGTCGAAAATGTGCAGGCCGCGATGAATCGGCCGGAGCAGATCGCCGTTCTACAAGCGGGGCTGGAGCGCGCCGAGGCGGCGCTCCAATTGTCCCGCGCGGATTACGATCGGCAGCGCAAGCTTTACGCCGAGGGCCATGTTGCGAAGGCGGCGCTCGATCGCGCTGAGATGGCCCGCGCGCGCGACGAGGCGAGCGTTAAGGAAGCGCGCCGGCAGGTCGAGGCGTCGCGTATGGCGAGCCGTTCGCAGGAGATCGAGGCTGCGGAAGCCAATTTGAAACAGGCGCGCGCGCAACTCGACGCGATGAATATCCGCATCAAGCGCCAAAGCGTGCTCGCGCCCGCCGACGGCGTCGTGCAGGACGTTTTTTTCCGGCCTGGCGAAATCGTCAACGCCGGCCAGCCCGTTGTCGCGCTGCTGCCGCCGGAGAATCGCAAAGTGCGCTTCTACGTCTCTGAGCCTGAGTTGCCGAAAATTTCCCTTGGCGAACGGATGCGCGTCACATGCGACGGCTGCGCCGACGACCTCTTTGGGCGCGTCAGCTATATCGCCAGCCGGCAGGAATATACGCCCCCCGTGATCTTCAGCGACAAGGAGCGCGCGAAACTCGTTTTTAAGGCCGAAGCGCGGCTGGAAGGGGCGGCGCGCGCGCTGCCCCTTGGCATGCCGGTCGCTGTCAGGCCGGCGCCCGAGCCGACGGGAACGGCGCAATGAGCGTCGACAGCGACATCGCGATCGACGTGCGCGGGCTGACCAAATTCTTCGGCGCCAAAAAGGTCGTCGACAATTTCACGCTGCAGGTGGCGCGCGGTCACATCCAGGGCTTTCTCGGCCCGAATGGCAGCGGCAAGACGACGACGATCCGCATGCTCTGCGGACTGCTGACGCCCGATTCGGGCGCGGGGAGGTGTCTTGGCTACGACATCCGCCGCCAGCAGGAGGAGATCAAGCGTGATGTCGGCTACATGACGCAGGGCTTTTCGCTCTATCGCGATCTCACTATTCGCGAAAATCTGGAATTTGTGGCGCGAGTCTACGGCCTCGAAGCGCCGGAGGACGCGGCTCAAGCGGCGCTGGAGCGCCTGGGGCTCGTCGCGCGCGCCGATCAGCTCGCCGGCGAACTGTCCGGCGGCTGGAAGCAGCGGCTGGCGCTTGGCGCATGCATCCTGCCGGGCCCGTCGCTGCTCCTCCTCGACGAACCGACCGCGGGCGTCGATCCGAAGGCGCGACGCGACTTCTGGGACGAGATCCATCATCTGGCGACGCAAGGCTTAACGGTGCTCGTCTCGACTCACTACATGGACGAAGCGGAGCGCTGTCACCGGATCGCCTATATCGCCAATGGGCGGCTGCTCGCTTCGGGCACGATTCCGGAGATCATCGCCAGCGCGAATCTCTCGACTTGGGTGGTGACGGGCGAGGGTCTCGATCCGCTCAGTAGCCAATTGAAACGTCAACCCGGCGTGGACATGGTTGCGCGCTTCGGCTCGGCGCTGCACGTCGGCGGGCGTGATGAAGCCGCGATGGAACGCGTCGCGGAGCGCTATAGCGCCGAAGGGCTTCATCATTGGAGACGCGACGAGCCGTCGCTCGAAGACGTGTTCATTGATTTGATGACTCGCGCTGGAGCCGACCAGTGAGCACGCAGGAAGGCCTGCCGAGCGTCGTTCCCCGTCCGGCGCGACGCGGCGCGATCGCCCAGTCCTGGCAGCGTTTCGTCGCAATGTTCGTCAAGGAATTCATTCAGCTTCGGCGCGACCGGCCGACCTTCGCGATGATCGTCGGCATCCGATCATTCAGCTGATGCTCTTTGGATATGCGATCAACACCGATCCCAAACATCTGCCGACGGCCGTGCTGACGGGCGATGATAGTCCGATCGCGCGCGCGCTGATCGGCGCCTTGCGCGCCACTGATTATTTCAACATCAAATATGTCGCGCGCGGCGAGGCCGACGCCGACAAATTGATCCTCTCGAACAAGGTGCAGTTCGTCATTCAAATTCCGCCCGATTTCTCTCGCCAGCTCGTCCGCGGCGAAAAGCCCGGACTGCTTCTCATCGCCGACGCCACGGACCCCACGGCGACCTCGGGCGCGGTCGCCGCCGCGCTCGGCGCCGCGAATCAGGCGCTCGACCGTGAACTGACCGGACCGCTGGCGTCGCTTGCGCAGAATGCGCCGCCTTACGAGATCCGCGTGCATCGGCGCTACAATCCCGCAGGAGAGACGCGCCGCAACATCGTGCCCGGACTGATCGGCACGATTTTGACCATGACGATGCTGATGTATACGGCGATGTCGGTCACGCGCGAAATCGAGCGCGGAACGATGGAGGCCTTGCTCGCCATGCCGGTGCGCCCGGTCGAGATCATGCTCGGCAAAATCGCTCCCTATGTCGTCGTCGGCGCCGTGCAGATGTCGACGATCCTCATCGTCGCTTCCTTGTTGTTTCAGGTGCCGGTGGTCGGTTCGCTCTTCACGCTCAGCGTGCTGACTCTGCTTTTTATCGTCGCCAATCTGTCGGTGGGCTACACTTTCTCGACGGTCGCGGTAAATCAGCTGCAGGCGATGCAGATGACCTTCTTCTTTTTTCTGCCGAGCATGCTTCTGTCGGGCTTCCTTTTTCCTTTCCACGGGATGCCGATGTGGGCGCAATATACGGGTGAGGCGCTGCCGCTCACCCATTATCTGCGCATTGTGCGCTCGGTGATGTTGAAGGGCTCTAACTTCGGCGATCTCGCCGTCGACGCCGGCGCGCTTGCGGCTTTCACGCTTGTTGCGATGAGCGTCGCGGTGATGCGGTTCCGGCAGACGCTGGACTGACGTTGACGACGCAATTTTCGGCGGCCTAACATTGGCGCGGAGACAAACAATGTCGGAAACCCAAGACGCGGAAACGCGATTCAACATCATCATGAAAATCGCCGCCGTCGCCGCGGTGGTGCTGACCGGCTATTACATTTGGTCCTTCTTCGTCAGCAGTCGCTATGAGGCGCTCTGCGGCGGCTCTTATTGGGAGCTCGACAAAAAACAAATCGACTCCTGTCTCGACAGGAAAAAGGAACTCGAAAAGTAGAGCAGTTCCGCATCGCGCGTCGCCCTACGCCCTCTAGAACAGATAGGCGAGGCTCTGCGCAAAAAAACCTGCGAACAACAGCAGACCGGCGTCGCGATTCGAGCGGAACAGGCGCAGAGCGGTGATCGGCGCCACATCTTGTCGGGTCTGCGCAGTTTGCCATGCGAGATGCGCCGCATAGGCGACGACCCCGACGTAGGCGAGCCATCCGCCGCCCGCCAGAAAAACGGCGAAGGCGGCGCATGCGGCGGACACGGCGTAGAGCGCGCCGACCGCCAATTGCACGCGCGGACCGAACAATCTCGCCGTGGAGCGCACGCCGACGATCGCGTCGTCACGCAAGTCCTGAAGCGCGTAAATCGTGTCGAAGCCGATTGTCCATGAGATCGCCGCCGCATAGAGAAATAGCGCCGGCGCGCCGAGTTCGCCCGTGCACGCCGTCCAGCCGAGCAGCGCGCCATAGGCGAAGGCTAATCCGAGGATCGCCTGCGGCCAGGACGTGAAGCGCTTGGCGAAGGGATAAATCAACACGATCAGCGGAGATATCAGTCCAAGAGCGATCGTCAGGCCGTTGAACGACAAAAGCACTGCGAGCCCGACGAGGCATTGGGCGACGAGGAATCGCACCGCCGCGGCAGACGTCGCGCGCCCGCTCGCGAGCGGTCTTAGTCGCGTGCGCTCGACTTTGGCGTCGATCTCGCGATCAACGTAATCATTATAGGTCGAGCCCGCGCCGCGCATGGCGACGGCGCCGATAAAGAAGAGCGCCAAGTGCCAGACGTTGGGGCCTTCGCGCATGGACGCAGAGGCGAGCGAGCTCGATTCCCAGCAGGGAAGCAGCAGCAGCCACCAGCCGATGGGCCGGTCGAGGCGCGCAAGCTGGATATAGGGCAGGAATGCTGGCGGCGCGCGGCGTAGTAACGGATGGTCCGCGATAGCGTCGGGCAGCGCTGTCGTCCCCGCCGAATCGCCGCTTGGCCTTATGCTCACAGCGGTCCGGCAGGCAACTTTGGCGGCGCCATCATGCCGCCGCCGCCCCCAGCCGCCGCTTGATCGCGCATCTCTTTCATCTTCGCTGCGGCCGCGCAGGCCTGCGAGGCGAAGCCCTGAGTCTTGGCGCGCGCTTCCTTGAAGCCGTCGGCGACATTGTCAGGAATGTTGCACCATTCCTTGTTCTTGGTGATGTAATTCATCATCTCGGTTTCGACGGCGACGAGACGTTTCGCTGCGGGGCAGGCGGCTTCGGGGTCCATCTTGCCCTTGCCAGCCTTTCCCAGATTGTTGAGCGCCTCGATTCCCGCCATGCGCTTCTCGGTCAGCTTCCGGAAGTCTTCCTGACAGGCTTGCTGCGCATGCGCGCCGGTAGAGGCGAGCAACATCGCAAACAGCGAAAGTCGCGCGACAGCGCGAGAAATATCGACAGCGCCGATGATCATGTGTCTTGGTCCGCTCATCAGGCTCGCAGCATTACCAGCAGGCTTGCCGGCGACGCAAGTTTTGGGGAACCTGCACGTAACAAAGCGGCGGCTTCATGGCGAGCGCGCCTTGCGCTCGCGTCTCCGCTTGGGAAACCATTGTGTCAGCTTACGATTTTTCTGCGCAGCGCTTGTTCGTTCGTGACGATCTCGCGCCGGATATCGAACTCGCGCCTTCAGCTGAGGCGGCGAACTATCTGCTCAATGTCCTGCGCATGCGGGAGGGCGCCGCGATTCATGTCTTCAATGGCCGCGACGGCGAATTTCGCGCGACGCTCGCGAATGTCTCGCGACGCTCCGCAAAATTACGCGTCGGCGAGCGACTACGCCCCCAGACCGAACGCGCCGACCTCGATTATTGTTTCGCTCCTCTAAAGCAGGCGCGGCTCGACTACATGGCGCAGAAGGCCACTGAGATGGGCGCCGGCCGTCTCCTGCCGGTGATAACGCGCCGAACGCAGGTCCGCCGACTCAACACAGGGCGGCTCGAGTCCAATGTCATCGAGGCCGCCGAGCAATGCGGCGTGCTGGCCGTGCCCGAAGTCGCAGCCGCCGTCGAACTCCCTGATTTTATAGCCCGTTGGCCGGCGCGGCGGCTCTTGGTTTTTTGTGACGAACGCGCCGCGCTCGCCAATCCGCTGGACGCGCTCGGCGGGCGTACGGCGCGAGAGGGCGTGAGCGTGCTCATCGGACCGGAAGGCGGCTTCGATGACGCCGAACGCGCCGCCATCGCCGGTCTGCCGAACGTCGCGCGGCTTTCGCTCGGACCGCGCGTGTTGCGCGCGGACACCGCCGCCGTCGCGGCTCTGGCGATCGTCCAGGCCGCAATCGGCGATTGGGTCGCGGACGGCCTCCGTCTAAACGAAAAATAAATAAATAGAAAATAAAGCGTAATTCTCACATGGCGCCGACAGTTTTCGCCAGTGAGCGTCCAAGACACGATCCTGCCACGATGTTTGGCTCTAGTTGGATTGCAGCGCCGGAATGCGCCGCTCGAAGGCGAGGAGGTTCTCGTCGCCGCCAGCGCATTTACGGCGTATCGAGACATTGTCGGGATCGCAAGGCTCCTGAAATCTCGCGCGACGCGCGCGAACTTTCGGAAATGAGGCCCAAACTCATGACCCTAGACAACATCAGCCGCAGTAACCGTCTTTTGCCGGCGGGCTTTTTCGGCGCCATCGCGCTCACGGCCATCGCCGTTGCGCCGGCGCATGCCGATAATGTCAGCCAATGTGCGCGATATGGCGCCGATTATGTCGCGGTCGCGGGGTCAAACGGTTGTGTTCGGCTCGGCGGTCATGTCCGCGTCTCTATGCCCCGCACCCCCGTCGCCCCATTGGGTTACACGGATATGCGTCGTGATGGCATGCAGCACGCCGCTGCGCGCTCCTCGCTGCCGCCGATGGCGCCCTTCGGGCTGCACGACCTCTTCCCACGCTAACCGTCGCGTCGGCGCCGGCTCCCAATATTATTGCGGAAGCACGCAATCGGTGAAGGCGGCGTCGATCGACTGTCCCCACCCGCCGTAATAGGCGTCCAAGCGGCGCTGGGCCAAAGTGCGTCCGTCTTCGATAATCGCTTCCAGGGGTGCGAGAAAAATGCTTTCGTCGCGCCCTTTGGCGTCGAGGCGGGCGCGTTGGCGCAAGCCGCCTTTCGCCAGCGCGAGAACGTCGCGCCCAACGTCGCGCAGGCTACGGCCCTCGATTCTCGCATCGAGCGCCAGACCGGGCACATCGGCGCGTAGCGCCTGACGCGCGGCGGCGCTCCACCCCTTCGTCAGTTCGCGCGCCTGATCGAGCGCGGCGGCGTCATAGAACAGACCGGCGCAAAGCGCGGGAAGGGCGGTGAAATGGGCGCGAGGGCCTGCGTCCGCGCCGCGCATTTCGAGATAGGTCTTTAACCTCACCTCCGGAAAGATCGTCGAGAGGTGATTGGCCCAGTCGGACATTGTGGCGCGCTCGCCAGGCAGCTGCTGAAGCCGGCCCTCCAGCAAGTCCCGAAAGCTCGCTCCAGCCACGTCGTGATAGACGTCGCCGCGTTTGACGAAATACATCGGCACGTCGAGCGCATAGTCGACGTAGCGCTCGAAGCCGAATCCCTTCTCGAAGGCGAAGGGCAGCATGCCGGTTCGGTCGGGATCGGTGTCGAGCCAAATATAGGACCGTTGCGACAGCCGGCCGGTCGGTTTGCCGTCGAGAAATGGCGAGTTGGCGAACATCGCGGTGATGAGCGGCTGTAAAGCGAGGCCGACACGCGTTTTTTCAACCATGTCGGCTTCGTCGACGAAGTCGATGTTGACCTGCACGGTCGCCGTGCGAAACATCATATCGAGCCCGAGCGCGCCAACTTTCGGCATGTAGGCTTGCATGATGGCGTAGCGCTGCTTGGGCATGGTCGGCGTCTCCGCGCGCGACCATTTGGGGCTTGCGCCCAGATCAAGGAAGCGCACGCCAAGCGCGCGGGCCACGGGCGCAAGGGCCGCGAAATGCGCGTCAAGCTCGTCATGCGTGGCGTGGACGTCGGCCAGCGGCGCCCCGGAGAGTTCGAATTGTCCGCCGGGCTCGAGCGAAATCGCGCCGCCGCCGTCGGACTGATAGAGGCCGATCAGCGCGTCCCGGTCGAGGATGGGCGCCCATCCGAGCGTGTCGCGCAAGCCCTCAAGCAGCGCGCGCACGCCGCCCCGGCCGCCGGCGCCCTCATAGGGGACCGGCGAATCGTCGGCCGCATAGAAGGGGATCTTCTCGTGCTCCGTGCCGATAAGCAGCGGCGCGCCGCCGGTCTTGGAGCCGGCTTCGAGCCATTCGACCAACATGTTGCGCGACGTGATCGGCGTCGTGTCGGATACGTCGCGGGCCATCTACGGGGAGTTTTCCGAGTTAGAGGAGACGCGCGATTGCGGCGCGGACGCGACTCGCGGGTGCAGGAATCGCGCCGATGGATTGCAGGAAAGCGGGCGTTGCGCAAGCCTGCGGCCGAGCCCGCGCGATCCGAAGGGCGTCAGGCGTTTAGAACTTGCGCGGGCTGATCCGAGCTTGGCCGGCCAGCCTCTTAGCGCTTGCCGAACATCTGGCCGAGAATGCTTTCGAAGTCCGAGCGCGCGCCGGTGTTTTCGCCGCCGCCGCCGCGTCCGATCTGCAGCGTCTTCTTGATCTCTTCAATCGCCTGCTGAATGGACGCCTGATCCATGTCCTCGGGCAGTCCTTGAGAGTGCCCAGCGCCTCGGTCGAGGTCAAGCGGGCCGCCCCGGCCCCGGCCGCCGGCGTCATTTGTGAGTCCGCCATAAGAATCCGGCGTGGTGCGGCGGCCGCCGCCGAGCAGGGAGCCCAGGATCGATCCCAAGAGGCCGCCCAGCAGGCCGCCGCCGCCTGTTGCGCCGCCTCGGGGCGTCGGCATCGGCGCGGGTTCGGGCTGCGGCGTGCGCGCGCCGCCGCCGAGCATCTGCTCCAAAATGGAGCCGAGCGCGCCTGAACTGACGAGCTGGCCGAGAACGCCGCCGAGGCCCCGGTTGCTCACATTTTTGAATAATCCGCCGATGAGCACCGAGACGAGCACCGGAAGCAGTTGCGAGAGAATGTCCGGACGCAGCCCCGACTCGCGAGAGGCGACCTGAACGACGCGCCCGGCAGCCGCCGGAGAGCCGAAGAGATCGGCGAGCAGCTGTCGCGACTGGGCCAGAGAGTCCACGTCCTGCGCGGCGCTGGGGTCTTCGAAGGCGGCCGCGCGCAGCGGGGACGCGATATCGCCCAAAACCTTTTCGAACAGCGCCGGCTGTTCGGCGGCGTTGCTCAGGCCGACTTCGAGCGCGGGAGCGAGGGCTTTGATGGCGCGGTCCATCTGTTCGTCGGAGAGGCCGTAGCGCTGAGCCAGATTGGAGACCAACTGGCCGCCTTGCGCGGACTGCAAAATCTCGTCGAGATAGGACATGCGCGCAGCTCCGTTCACGCGAGCCCGGACGCCGAGCCCGCCGTCATGGTGTCACAGTCCGGCGGTCGCGCCAATCGACTGCGGAGCAGGAAACTTGTTGCGGCGCACCGCCGTCAGCAACGCATTGTCCGCGTTCGCCGATGGGTCTCCCGCAGCAGATCCGCGCTGCGCCGGCGGCTTGACACCGTCGCACATGCGCGACATTGCTTGCCGGCATTCAGCCGGGTGATCCGGATGGCCGCGTTTGGCGCTTGAGCGGCTCGCCGCCTCGCGCCGCCTCTGCCAAAAGGCGCGAAGATGAACGTTCACCCCCGGCCGACCAAGCCGCCGCTTAAGATACTGCTTTGCTCGCCGCGCGGATTTTGCGCCGGCGTCGTGCGCGCAATCGACGCCGTCGAGCGGGCGCTGGCCAAGTTTGGGCCACCCGTTTATGTGCGCCATGAGATCGTTCACAATCGCTACGTCGTCGAATCGCTTAAGGCGAAGGGCGCGGTTTTCGTCGAGGAGCTCGACGAAATTCCGAACACGAACGCGCCGGTGATCTTCTCGGCGCATGGGGTCGCCAAAGCGGTTTCGGCCGCAGCGGCCGGACGCGGGCTCCTCGCCATCGACGCGACCTGCCCACTCGTCACCAAAGTGCATCGAGAGGCGGAAATTCACTGGCGGCGCGGCCGCCGGGTGTTGCTCGTTGGACATTCCGGCCATCCTGAGGTCGTGGGCACCATGGGACAGCTGCCGGAAGGGGCGGTGGTGCTGGTCGAATCCGTGGAGGACATTGGGCGGCTCAAACTCGATGACGAAACGAATCTGGCTTATGTGACGCAAACGACGCTCTCGCTCGACGACTCCCAGGAGATCGTCAGCGCGCTGATGCGGCGCTTTCCAAAAATCATTGGCCCGCACAAGGAAGACATCTGCTATGCGACGACGAACCGCCAGGCTGCGGTGAAGGAGGTCGCCCCGCATGTCGAGGCCGTGATCGTGGTTGGCTCGCCCAACTCGTCGAACTCGCAGCGGCTGCGCGAGGTGGCCGAGCGCGCCGGGGCGCCGGCGCAACTCGTGCAGGGCCGGGGCGAGATCGACTGGGAGATTTTTGGCAGGATATCGTCGCTCGGCATTACGGCCGGCGCGTCCGCGCCCGAAGTTCTGGTTGAAGAAATCATGGACGCATTCGCCGAACGCTACGACATTGTCGTCGAGACCATCTCCAGCGCCGACGAGAACGTGTCCTTCCCTCTGCCCAAGGAGCTGCGGGCGATCGCCTGAGGGCGGCCCGCAGTGAACGGTCGGCGCCCATGGCCGTCTACACGCAGGTTGACGACGAGGAGCTGATCGCTTTCCTCGCGACATATGATCTCGGGCCGCTGCTCTCCTGCAAAGGCATCGCCGAGGGGGTCGAAAACTCCAACTACTATCTCCACACCGGCGCCGGCAGCTTCATCCTCACGCTTTACGAAAAGCGCGTCGCTGAAGCCGATTTGCCATTCTTCCTGAACCTCATGGAACATCTCGCGGCGCGGGGCGTGACCTGCCCGCTGCCGGTAAAGAACCGCGCCGGGCTTGCGCTGGGGCGCCTCGCCGGCCGACCTGCGGTCATCGTCACTTTTCTGGACGGCTATTCGATCCACCATCCCGAAACCGCGCACTGCGCCGCGCTCGGCGCGACTCTCGCGCAACTGCACCTCGCCGGCGCCGATTTCGCGCAGCGGCGCCGCAACGCGCTTTCTATCGAGGGATGGCGGCCGCTTTTTTCGACGTGCGCATCGCGTGCGGAAGAGGTCGCGACGGGATTGCGCGCGCTCGTCGACGCGGAACTCGATCATCTGGAGCGCAACTGGCCGCGAGATTTGCCGAGCGGCGTCATTCACGCCGATCTCTTCCCCGACAATGTTTTCTTTCTCGGCGAGCGCATCTCGGGGCTGATCGACTTTTACTTCGCCTGCACCGACGCCTACGCATATGACCTGGCGATTTGCCTGAACGCCTGGTGCTTTGACGCCGAGCTTCGCTATCAACCGGACAAGGGCTTCGCGCTGCTCGACGCCTACCGGCGGCTCCGGCCGCTTTCAACCGCCGAGATCGCGGCCTTTCCGACGCTCGCTCGCGGCGCCGCGCTGCGTTTTCTGCTCACCCGCTACGTCGACTGGCTCAATGTGCCGGCAGGCGCGCTGGTGCGTCCCAAGGATCCGCGCGAATATCTCGCCAAGCTTCGATTTCACCAATCCG
Source organism: Methylocystis rosea SV97 (assembly GCF_000372845.1). Taxonomy (GTDB): domain Bacteria; phylum Pseudomonadota; class Alphaproteobacteria; order Rhizobiales; family Beijerinckiaceae; genus Methylocystis; species Methylocystis rosea. The sequence goes on along the minus strand of NZ_KB889963.1, from coordinate 2,976,167 downwards.
CCCCTGACGTGCGCGTCTATGGCCTCGGCTCATGACGCGCGGCGTCGAGATCTGGACGGATGGCGCCTGCTCGGGAAATCCGGGGCCGGGCGGCTGGGGCGCGATTCTCCGCTTTGGCGATCGCGAAAAAGAGATCAACGGCGGCGAGCCGCTCACCACCAATAATCGCATGGAGCTGATGGCGGCGATCATGGCGCTTGAGACTCTGACTCGTGCTTGCGCGGTGGATCTCCATACCGATTCGCAATATTTGCGCAGCGGAGTCACCTCATGGATCGCCGGCTGGAAAGCGCGCGGCTGGCGCACCGCCGACCGAAAGCCGGTTAAGAACGTCGATCTGTGGCAAAGGCTGGAAGCGGCGGCGGAGCGGCATGACGTCGGTTGGCATTGGGTCAAAGGCCATTCGGGCCATGACATGAACGAGCGCGCCGACGAATTGGCGCGCGCCGGCATGGCGCCTTTTCTCCCCGGCAGGCCGCCTGCAAGCGCACGCTTTTCATCAAAGTAGCCTTGTCGAAGAGCGGGCGAATCCTATTTCAGAGTCGACCAGGACTCTTCTTCGCCTTTGGGGAGCGCGGCGCAGCCGCGTTCCCCATTTTTGTTTGCCATCATATTGACACGTCGCCGCGCAAAAGGACCATGTGCGGTTGAGTTAAGCGCGTCTTTGCTGATTCTCTCTTCGATGGGGGGCAAGACGTCGATGCACCTTCCCAAAAAATGGTGGATTGGACTGCCGGTCCTTTTTGGACTGGCCTATTTTGCGCAGAGCGCGCTGACGCCTCGTATTGAGGACGATCTGCGCGCTGCGATCTTGTTGCGAGTCGCACAGTCGCCTGACGCGATCGACAGGCCGGAGGTCCGCGTCGCGGGCCGTGACGTCGTCCTTGCCGGCATTTCGCTGTCGCCTGACGTGAAAACTCAGCTTTTGACGGCGCTGGGTGTTGAAACGCCGGCGCGGCGCATGATCGATGCGACGCAGCCTCTCTCGCGCGCGACGCCCTTCGTCCTGCGACTCGAACGCCGCGGCGGCAAGGCCACAATCTCGGGCAACGTCCCGCCGACGGGCGCGCGCGAAAGGCTGCGCGCAGAGATCGCCGCCCTAGGGCTAGAAGTGTCGGACTCCGCCGCCTACGCCGACGGCGCGCCGCAATCCTTCCCCGAACTCGCGTCCTTCGCCGTGCGCCGCCTCGCCGAACTCGATCCCGCATCGACGACGATGACCGACGCGACTCTGGCTGTTTCCGGCGAAGCGCGCAGCGCGGCCGATTACGACAAGGCGCTCGCCGCGCTCAAGGCGTCGCCGTTCGGCGCGAGCGCGGTAAAGGTCGACGTGTCGCCGCCGCGTGTTTCTCCCTACGTGTTTTCAGCGGCGGCGCGCGACGGTGTCATCAGTCTCTCCGGCCATTTGCCGAGCAACGATCTGCGCAAACAGGTCGTCGCGATGGCGGCCTCCGTGGGCGCCGGCGCCGCGGTCAGCGATGCGATTCAGCTCGGCGCCGGCGCGCCGGCCGGAGACTTCGCCGGCGCGCTTGCATTCGCGGTCGGTGAACTCGGCAAGTTGTCGCAAGGCAAAGTCGCGGTATCCGATGGCAAGATCATCATCGAAGGGCAGGGGCGCCAGAACATATTGGGCGAGACGATCCGGGCCGACGCCAAAGCGCGGTTGCCTTCAGGATTTGAGATTGCGCGGCTCGACGTCATGGCGGGTCCGATGACGCCGTATGTTTTCAGCGCCCAGCGCGCCGGCGGAGACGTTACGCTCACTGGCTACGCGCCAGATGAGGCCGTCCGTAATCGCCTCGTCGAAACCGCGCGCAGGAATTTCTTCGACGCGAAAGTCGTCGATCGGCTCGTCATCGCGAAAGGGGCGCCGCAGAACTTCGCGGAAGCGACGAATCATTCGCTTGCCGCGTTGGCGCGGCTCGACGAAGGCAAGCTTGCGATCAGCGATTCGAATATCTCGCTCGCGGGCGTCGCGCGTCATCAGAGCGCGCGCGCCGAGATTGCGGCGAGCTTCGCCGATGCGCTTCCGCAGAGTTTCCGTGGCGAGGCGCAGCTGTCGACCCGCATCGTCGGCTCGCCGCTTGTTGCAAGCCAATGTGGCGCGGCGCTCTCCGAGCTTCTCGCCAAATCGCCAATCGTCTTTGCGTCCGACGATTCGGCGATCGCCGCGGAATCCGCGCCTCTCATCGATGCGATCGCCGCGACGGCGCTGCGCTGCCAGGGCGCTGCTCTCGAAATCGCGGCGCACACCGACAACATCGGCATCGCCGAAGTGAATCTGGGGCGCAGCAAGCGTCGCGCGCAGGCGGTCGTCGAACGCTTGGCGAAGGCCGGAGTCGACCCGTTCAGAATAAGCGCCGTCGGCTATGGCGGCGAGCGCCCAATCGCTTCCAATGACACTGACGAAAATCGCGCGCGCAATCGCCGCGTCGAAATCGTCGTCAAGTAGCGCCAGAGAAGGAGACGGCAGATGTCCTACTTGCTGACGCTTGGCTGGCCTTGGTTCGCCGCCGCCTGCGGGCTTGGCACGCTTGCCGGCTATGTGACGACCTCGCCGGCGAAGGACGCCCCTGCGGCGCCCGGCTGGAACGTTATCGCGATCGCCGTGACGCTCGGCGCGGGCGCAGCCACCTCATGGCTGGGGCTCCTTGACGGGCGCGCGGCGCTGACGATGGATGTGTTGCTGATCGCGGCGCTCGCTTATCTCGTCGGTCTGCCGGTTGGCGGCGCGCTCAAGACGACCCAGGCCGCGCCCGCTTACGCCGCGAAGCGGCCGATCGTTGTATTGCGCGGCGCGACGCGCGACGATTACGAATCGACTGTCGCGCCGTCGCCCGAACCGCAAGATGAGCAAGATGAGATCGTTACGACTGCGCAGCTAGAGACGGCGACGAGCGTTGAGCCGGCGCTAGAGGCGGCGGCTTCCGCCGCCAAGGCGCTGAATGAAAAAGCCGCGCAAATGCGCGCGCCGAGCGCCAAGATGGCGCCGGGCGCTCCGCCTGCCGCGCTTCCCGCGCCACGCAACGGCGCGGCGGACGATCTCGCAAAAATCAAGGGCGTCGGACCAAAGAGCGTCGAGAAGCTGCACGCGCTCGGCGTTTTCCATTATGATCAGATCGCCGGCTGGAGCGTCGACAACATCAAATGGATCGAGGCGTCCATCGGCGCGGCGGGGCGGGTGAAGCGCAATGGGTGGGTCGAGCAGGCGCAGGCGCTGAGCGCCGGCGCTTCGGCTGATCGCAACGCCGACGCGGCGTAAGCGCCGGCAGAAGGAAGAGTTCGTGCGTATGCGTCTGAGCTTCATCTTCGTCTGCGTCGCGTCATTGTCCGCTCAAGACCTCCGCGCGCAGGATATGCTGCAAGGCGTCGATCTTGCGCAGCCGGCTTATTCCAAGGCTGAATTGACGCGCGCCGACGTCGAAACGGCGCTGCTGCATCGCGAGAGCGGACATAAGATCGATCTTTCGGAAAAAAGCCTCAACGGCCTCGATCTTTCCGGCCTCGATCTGCACGGCGTTGATTTTCACGCGGCCCGCATGAACAAGACGTCGCTCGCCGGCGCGCGGCTCGACGACGCGATTCTCGATCAGGCCTGGCTGATCGAAGCCGACCTCACCGGCGCATCGCTGAAGGGGGCGCACGCCTTCGCTTCGCAGATGCAGCGTATAAAGGCCGACGGCGCAGACTTCGCGCATGCGCGTCTCGCCGGCGATCTGACCGGCGCATCGGCGCGCGGCGCCAATTTCAGCGAGGCGGATCTCTCCGCCGACATGAAGAACCAGTCGATGGGATTGATGCGCGCGGTGCTGCGCTCGGCCGTGCTCGAAGGCGCGCGTTTTCACAAGGCAAATCTCGCGAGCGCCGATCTGCGCTTCGCGCGCGCCGCGGGCGCGGATTTTTCCGAGGCGAATCTGAAGGGCGCCGACGCCGCTGGCGCGGATTTGACTGGCGCAAACTGGATCGGCGCCAGGACTGACGGTCTCGATCTCGATTCCGCGCAGATCGACGCCGCCGCCGGGGCCGCGCTCGCAGGCGCGCAGAACCTCGATCGCGCCCGCGTGAAATGACGCGCGACGTTATCCGCATCGGCGTTGATCTCGGCGGCACCAAAATCGAGGCGATCGCGCTCGACGCCGCCGGCGAGACGCTGGCGCGTCGCCGCGTCGCGACGCCGGCGGACGATTATGCGGCGATCATCGACGCCGTCGCGACTCTCGTGCGCGATATCGAGTCGAATGTCGGGCGGCGCGGCGTCGTGGGCGTCGGCGCACCCGGCGCGATCTCGACGCATACCGGCCTCGTGAAAAATTCCAACACGGTCGTCGTCAACGGCAAGCCGCTCGACGTCGATCTCGCGCGGGCGCTCGGACGCCCGGTGCGGGTCGCCAATGACGCCAATTGCTTCGCGCTGTCGGAGGCGATCGACGGCGCCGGCCGCGGCGCCGGCGTAGTGTTCGGCGTCATTCTTGGCACCGGCGTCGGCGGCGGCGTCATCGTCAATGGCAAGATTCTCGAGGGGCGCAATAGCGTCGCCGGCGAATGGGGCCATACGCCGCTGCCGTGGATGACTCCGGAGGAATATCCCGGGAGCCCCTGCTTTTGCGGGCACAGCGGCTGCGTCGAGACGTTTCTTTGCGGCGCCGGCCTGTCGCGCGACTATGAAAAGCGCTCCGGCGCGCGCCGACTCGCGAGTGATATCGCCGCGCTGGCGGAAGCCGGCGAGCCCGCCGCGCGCGCAAGCCTCGACTGCTATCAGGATCGTCTGGCGCGGGCGCTGGCGGTGGTCGTCGATCTCATCGATCCTGACGTCATCGTGCTCGGCGGCGGACTTTCCAACATCTCGCGCCTCTATGAGGGACTGGCCGCGCGCGTGGGGGAGAACGCCGTCACCGACGCTTTCGATACGAAAATCCTGCCGAACTCGCATGGCGACTCGGGCGGCGTGCGCGGCGCCGCATGGCTATGGGGCGCCGGCGAGGCCGAATGAGCTGGACATATTGAGGCCGCCGGAGCGGGGCTCGCACGGAGCTTGCGCCGGCGCCGTTCCCTCCGGGCTCGCGCCGGTGTATGCGGAAGGCATCGCGGCGGCTGCGGCGAGCGTGAGAGGGAGTTTGCGATGGGCGCCGCCGGAGATCAGCAGAATCACGGGAAGAAACCGTGCGCCCATTTGGCTTTTCTCGCGTCGGGCGCGCCGGAGGCGGAGGACTCGCGCCAGCGCCTGATTGAAAAATACGGCGACTGCCCGCCTGAGGAGGCCGATTGCATCGTCGCGCTCGGGGGCGACGGACTTATGCTTCGCACGCTGCATCGGTTCATGGACGCCGGCAAGCCGATCTACGGCATGAATCGCGGCTCCGTCGGCTTTCTGATGAACCAGTATCGCGAGACGGGGCTGCGCAAGCGCATCGCCGAGGCCAAGCCTTCGATCATTCACCCCTTGCTGATGCATGCCGTCAATGTGCGCGGCGACGAGTTCTCGGCGCACGCCATCAATGAGGTGTCGCTGTTGCGCCAGACCTCGCAGATCGCCAAGCTGCGCATTCTGGTCAACGGCCAGGAGCGGCTGCCGGAGCTCGTCACCGACGGCGTGCTGGTGTCGACGCCCGCGGGCTCGACCGCCTACAATCTTTCCGCCAATGGTCCGATCCTGCCGCTCGATGCGCCGCTGATGGCCTTGACGCCGATCTCCGCTTTCCGCCCGCGCCGCTGGCATGGCGCTCTGCTGCCCGATCTCGCCAAGGTGCGGATCGAGGTCCTCGAAGCGGCGAAGCGGCCGGTCTCCGTCGTCGCCGATCATGACGAATTCCGCGACCTTGCTTATGTGGACGTTGTGATGGACCACGCCACCAGTCTGGTCCTTCTCCACGACGCCGGCCATTCGCTGGAAGAGCGAATTTTGCGCGAGCAGTTCGGATACTAAACCCAATGACTGAATCAGCGATCAAGCCCTTCCGCCGCCACGTCTTCGTATGCGTCAACGCACGCGACGGCCGATCCGCCTGCGAGGACCACGGCGCAAAGGAGGCCCTGGCCAAGGTGAAGGAAGCGCTCAAGGCGCTGCCCTTCGCCAAACGCGACGGCGTGCGTCTGTCGCAGTCGGGCTGCCTCGGCCAGTGCGAGCACGGCCCCGTCGCGGTCGTCTATCCTGGCAGGAAATGGATCAGCTATTCGTCGGTCGACGAGCTGATCCGCTTCGTGCTGGAGGAGATCGAGGCCCCGGACTGATCAGCGGCCCCGCTGAGCGTGCTAAAAGGGATCGGAGGTCTCCCGAGAAAAGCCACTCAGCTCGCATGCGCTCCTGTTTGATCATTGAGTCCGACGCCAGCGATGAGGATGTCGCGGCGGCGCTCGTTTGCGGCGCCGATGCGATTTTGTTGCGGATTGGCCCCTGCGCGGAGGACGCGGCGCGACGCAGCGCCCGCGCGCGCGCCTGCGCGCTGATCAACGAGCGGCGAGGCAAGAGCGCGGCGCCGAATCTCTTCGTGGAAGTCGCCCCTCTCGAGAACGAACTCATCGAGGCCGACCTCGACGCGCTGTTCGGCCCGGGACCGGAGGGCATCTTTCTGCCATCCTGCGCCGGCGCCGCGAGCCTGCAGCGCATGTCGGTGAAGCTCGCCGTGCGCGAGGCGCAAGCCGGCCTCGCCGACGGCGCGACCAGGATCGGCGCTTTCGCCGGGGGCGATCCCGCCGCGGCGTTGGCGTTGCGTTCCCTCGCCGGCGCGTCGCCGCGTCTTGCGGCCCTGGCCTTCGACGAAGCCGGGCTGCGCGCGGCGCTGGGGCTTGCCGAGGGTAGCGGCGCCGCCGTCCAAATGGCGCGCGGGGCTCTCGTACTCGCGGCGGCCTCGGCCGGCGTTCCGGCGCTCGCTGCGCACGTCCCAACGGGGGAAAATGAGGCCTATGCGGCGGCGCGCCGCGACGGTTTTCAGGGGGCGATGGCGCTATTTCCCGGAGAGATCGCGGCCATCCACGAGGTCTTCCCGGCGGGCGAGAATCGACAAAGACCGCAATCCTCGGCATAGACAGGTCGATGAAAAAAGTCCGATTGGACGCGCTTGGCCGAGCCGCCGCGGCGGCGCTCGCCGGCGCAGCGCTTCTCCCCGAACCGGCGCAAGCGCAGCAACAGCCCCCGCGCCGTCCTCATCCGCCGCATAGCGCCGGCGAAGCGGCCGGACCTGCGGCGCCGCCGACCGAAAGACGAGCAGCGCTGAGGCTGAGCGCGACGCTTGCAGCCAATGACCAGCAGCAGGTCCACTCGGGCCTCGTCTGGCGTGTCTTTGAGGAGAGCGCCCAGCCGGACGGATCGCACAAGCTCGTTGCGCAGTCGGAAGAGGCGACCCCGACGCTGCCGCTGCCGGACGGCTCCTATATCGTCCACGCCGCCTATGGGCTTGCCGGCGTCACGCGCCGCGTCGCCATAGAGGGCGGCAATGTTTCCGAGCGGATCGTTCTGAACGCCGGCGGGCTGAAGCTCATCGATAAGCTGGGCGACGCGCAAATTCCCGCGCAGCGGCTTTCAATTTCGATCTATGTGCCGGAACGCGGCAATTCCGAAGCGAAGCTCATTCTCGCCAACGCCAACTCCGATCAAGTGATCTGCCTCCCCGAAGGCGCCTATCACGTCGTGTCCACTTTGCTCGACACGGGGCAGGGCGCTCAGGGCGGGACGAACCAGACTAACTCCGTGGTTACGGCGGATTTGAAGATCCCGGCCGGAAAGCTGATCGAGGCGACCCTGCGCCATCGCGCGGCGACCATGACCTTGAAGCTCGTCAAGCAGCCGGGTGGCGAGGCGCTCGCCAATACGAGCTTTTCGGTGCTCACGCCGGGCGGCGACGTCATCCGCGAGATGATCGGCGCTTTCCCTTCGCTCGTTTTGGCCGAAGGCGAATATGTCGCCATCGCGCGCCACGAGGGCAAAACATATCAGGGAACTTTCCGCGTGCAGTCGACCAAGGACTCGGACGTCGAAATTCTCATGCGCGATCAGCCGCGCACTCACGCAAACGACGAACCTCCACAATAAAAAAGCCGCCCGGCGGACCGGGCGGCTTGCTTCGGATGCTCTTGAAAAGAGCGTTTTAGAGGAGCGTGAAGGGAACGATCACGTCCATATTGAACATGCCCTGGTTTGAGCTCAGGCCGTTGCGGCTGAAGAACGGCGTGGTGCCATTGACGGTCGTGTCCCAACGCAGCTCCGGCCGGATGATCAGGCCGGTGACGAATGGCATCTTTGGCAGCTCCGGGGTGATCGTCATACCGAGAGTGAAGGCGAGATAGCTCGTGCCGGAATAGACCGGCCTGTTCGCATAAAGGCCCGTTCCCAGGTTCTGGCTGATGCAGGACGGACACCAGAAGCCGTGCGCCAGATTGACCGCGTCGTAATAGCCCGGATATGCGCTGACGAAGAAGTTGTTGTTGTCGCGATAGAATTCGGCGCGCCCGTTGAGCTTGAAGATATCGTTGATCTTATAGGAGAAATATTGCGCGATGCCGAAGGCGCGCGCGCCCATCGGATAGGCCGGCGCCGTGCCCCAGAAGGCGCCATTGCCGCCCAAGCCGCCGACGATGGCGTTGGCCGCGCCCCAAGCCTTTTGCGGCAGGCCGAACGAGCTATTGTTCCAGCCGCTTTCCAGCATGAAGCTGATGTCGGTGATGAACGTCAGATTCTCGGTCGCCTTCCAGGTCGTCGTGAGGTTGTTGAACGAACGGATCGCCGTGTTGACGTCGCAGGCGCAGAGGCCAGGGGCGCCGAAGCCGCCCTGGTTGACCGGCCAGCCCGCCGTCAGGACGTTTGGCCAACCGGTCGCTGTGAAGGGGAAGCCGTTGGCGAAACCGACGGGCCAGCCCACGCCGAGCGGATCGGTCTGCCTCTGGTTCTCGGGACCGGTATGGGTGATCGCCATAATGGTCAGATTGCCGTCGAGCAGGTTGAAGCCGAAGCCGCCGTGGAAGGACGCAGCGGCGTTGTTGTCCCCAGGCCACCCGAGGCTCGTGTTCACGCCGCTGGTCACGCCCGTATAAACGTCGAGCCAGGGCTTGACGTGGGTGGTGACCATCGCGCCGGTGTGAATAAACGGACCGAAGTTGAAGATGTAGGAGTGGCTGTAGAACAGATTGTCTTTCGCCGGGATCACTTCCGCGCCGTTGTAGGTGGCGAACATGCCCACCTTGAGGTCGACGCCGCCTTCGCTGATCGGGCTAATCCATGGAAAATGCGCCTGGACATTGGCCTCGATCGGTCCGATCTGCGTGCGCGAGGCGATCGCATAATCGAGAACGCCGAGGTAGTGGTTGTAGCGCATGTCCTCGCCGATCATGCCCTGAAACTTGAAGCCGAAGTCATAGCCTTCGGCCTTCGGATCGAGCGGACGCTGCACGGTCAGGAGGGCGCCGTTGAACGTCGGCCAGTTGGCGCGGTCCGTGTAGAGGTGGCCCCAGTTCAGCTTGTTGAACGGCTGATTGAAGTTGAGCGCGATGCCGCCTTCGACGTAGCCGTCGATGGTCAGCGTGTCGAGCCATCCCGGCGTCGGCGCCACGGCCGGACCCTTGACGATCCGGCCTTTTTTGACGGGCTTGGCCGCAGACGGAGGCGCGGGTTGATTCTCTTCGATGAGAGTCGGGTCGACCTCCATCAATTTCGACTGAGCATAAGCAGCGCTCGTGACGCTGGTTGCTAGCGAGAGTGCAGCGACGGTCGAAAGATAGGGCCACTTCATAGCTGGGAACTCCGTCTGGGAGGCGAGATCTGATTGATATCACTCGCGAGCGGAGTTCCGTTCAAGCCCAACGTCCGCGCACCTGCTTAATTGTTAAGCAAAAAACGCCATGACGAATAATTGTTCTAATTGGTGTGGCGGCAATGTCACAATTTTTGATGGTTCCAAGGCGGCCGATGCTGATTTCAGAGCGCCTCTCATCGTTAAAAAGGTGACAAATGTTCGTTTCTTGACGAATCACGATCGCTTCCATCCAGATCGAGGCTTGCCTCTCTTCAAGCGCCGCCCTCTTTAGTAAGCGTGGCAATAGGCGGGCGCGCAGGGCGCGACGGCGCGGAACAGGAGAGAGCGACATGAAGGAAGAGGGGCGCAATCAACCCGAGGGCCCCGACTTCACGCAGGGTGTCGCTCCCGCCGAGATTTCCGAAGGTCGCCCGTTGCTTGGTCATGTGGCCGGCGAGGACGCCGTGATGGCGCGACAGGGGGACGAGTTCTTCGTGATCGGCGCTCATTGCACGCATTATCATGGGCCCCTGGCCGAGGGCCTCGTGATCGGCGGCTCGATCCGGTGCCCCTGGCACCATGCCTGTTTCAGCCTGCGCAGCGGCCGCGCGTTGCGCGCGCCCGCCTTTGATCCGCTGCCGCGGTGGCGGGTCGAGCAGGCCGATGGAAAGGTGTTTGCGCGCGAAAGGCTGCCGGACCCCGCGCGCCCGGAGCGTAAGGGCGCGGCCGAGCCGCGCGGCGTCGTCATCGTCGGCGGCGGCGCGGCGGGCTTCGCCGCTGCGCAGATGCTCAGGGCGGAGGGTTATGACGGCATTCTGGAGCTGATCAGCGCCGATGAGGCCGAGCCCTACGATCGGCCCAATCTCTCGAAGGACTATTTGGCCGGAACCGCGCAGGCGGACTGGCTGCCGTTGCGCGACCCAGCCTGGTACCGAGACAACGGAGTCCAACTGCGTCTGGGGCAGCGCGTCGAGTCGCTCGATCCGGCGGGCAAGCGGCTGACGCTCGCTGACGGGGCGGCGCTGTCTTACGACGCGTTGCTGCTCTCGACGGGCGCTTTTCCCGTAAAGCTGCCGACACCGGGAGCCGAACGGAGCCACGTTCATTATCTGCGCTCGCTCGCCGACGCTGACCGCCTCATTGCGGCCTGCGCCGGGGTCCGCCGCGTGGCCGTGATCGGCGCGAGCTTCATCGGCCTTGAGGTGGCGGCGTCGCTGCGCGCTCGCGGTCTCGACGTGCGCGTGATTGCGCCCGAGGAGATACCGATGGCGCGCATTCTCGGCCCCGAAATCGGCGCGCATGTGAGAAAGCTCCACGAGAGCCACGGCGTCATCTTCCACCTCGGGGACACGGCGACGGAAATCGGCGAACGCACGCTCAAATTGAAAAGCGGCACAACCTTGGACGCCGATCTCGTGGTCATCGGCGTCGGCGTGAAGCCGGATCTCTCGCTCGCCCAATCCGCCGGGCTCGCGGTGGACCGCGGCGTGCTCGTCGACGAATATCTGCAGACGAGCGCGCCCGATATTTACGCCGCAGGCGACATCGCCAGCTGGCCCGACAAAATCACGGGCGAGCGGATTCGCGTCGAACATTGGGTGGTCGCGGAGCGTCAGGGCCAAACAGCCGCGCGCAACATTCTTGGTCGCAAGGAAAAGTTCGACGCCGCGCCCTTCTTCTGGAGCCAGCATTACGACCAGGCGATTTCCTATATCGGAAACGCCGCGTCGTGGGACCGGCTGGAGATGTCAGGCGATCCGGCCGCCGCCGACTGCGCCGTTTCCTACTTCAAGGGCGACAGGCTGCTGGCCGTCGCGACGATCGGTCGCGACCTCGACAATCTGCGCGCCGAAGTCGCTTTTGAAGCGCGCATCGGCGCCCAGCCGCCGGAATCGATCGAATAGGGTTCGAGCTATTCGAAGCGTCCGGAGGCGTGGCTGAGCATGGTGTAGACCTTGCCGGCGTCGCCCGTCAGCAGGTCGAGCGCTTTCGAGCCGTCGTGATCGCCGCGACTCGTCTCGATGAGCAGATCCTCGAAATGCTGGACGTAGCGATCGGCGGTCGCGCGAAACGCCTGATCGACGCGATAGCGGCGACGAATTTCCTCGAAGGTCTGATGGCCTTGCGCGGTGTAGAGACGGCGACCGAAAAGTCCGCCCTTTTCGCCGCGCTGATAGCGGCGCCATAGCTCCGCCACGGCGGCGTTGTCGACCATACGCGCAATGTCGAGCGTCAGGCTGTCGAGGGCGCCCGCCGTCGCCAAGGACCGCGCCTGGCGCGGCGGCTGCGGCGCGGCGTCGTCGAAGGAGGCGCGCGCAAGCAGGCTGCTCAGCCATCCGCCTTGCGGCTCGCGTGTCGGCTCCGCCGAGCGATTCTGCGCGACGCGTGGCGCTGCGTGCTCGGCGCGCGTCGCTTGATCCAGGGCCGGCTGACGGAGCGGAGGCGCGCTTTGTTCGGCGATGTCATAGACGCGGCCCGAACGCGCCACGATGTCGGTGAGTTCGTTCAGCGCCTTCACCTGATCGCCGACGACCCGCCGCAGCGCCGCCGCCTGCTCGGCGGTTTCGCGCGGAATTTCGGTCGCGCCGCGGCGCACCTCCTCGCGGGTCTCCTCGATCTCGCGGTGAATGTTGCGCGCGAGGCCGCGAATCTCGTCTGTCGCGGCGTCGAATTTCGAGCGCGCGTCGCCGAAGAGACGGGTGATCTCTTCATTGGTTTCCGAGAAGGCGGCGCGCAGCGCCTCCGACGTCTGCTCGCGTTCGCCTTCTGCAGCGGCGCGCACCGCTGCAAAGCGCGTCTCGATCAGATCGGCGGTTTGCCGGGAGGTTTCGCTCAGCTCTCCTCCAAGTTCTCGCGACCGCGTCTCGATCGAGCGGAAGGAACGGTCCATCAATTCGCTGAACTGTGTCATGGCGCCTTCAAATTCGGCGCGCCGGCCTTCGATGAGCGTCACCAGATCTTCGAGCGAACGGCGGCGGGCGGCCATCACGGCGTCGAGCGCCTCCTGGCTTTGCGCCAGTTTTTCCGCGCTCTGCGCTAGCGTGTGCTGTCGTTCGTCGAGCGCCGCGACGATGGCGTTGGCGTCTTGCATCGTTCCGCCAGCCACTGCGCTGATATGTTCAACTTGCGTCGAAGCCTCGTTGAGCGCGCCATGGAACTCGGCGAGCCGTCTGCCGAGTTCATGTTCGAGCGTGACCAGATTCCCGCCGGTCTTGTCGATGACCGCATGGAGCGAGGCATTTGTCTCGCCGAGCGTGTCGAGCAGGGTGGGCAGCTCGGTACGAATCTTTTCGTTTGTCTCCAGCAGCGCCGCAATCGAGGTCTGCGCGCTGGTCTCCAGCGTCAGCGCCAGCGCCTCGCGGGAGGCGTCCAGCGCGTTCGTCAGCTCGTCGCGCTTGACGCCAAGGCGCGAGACAAGGGCGGCGCTGCTATTTTCAACGGCGGTCGCCACGAGATCGCCGATCGTCGTCAATTCCTGGGCGACGGCTCCGCCGCGTGCGTCGAGCACGGTCTGCATTTGCGTGAGGCGCTCATCCAGCGCGTCGCTGATCTCCGCGACGCGTTCGGCGAGCGACTGGCCGAGATCGCCGGTGCGCGCATGAAGCGTCGTATCGAATTCGCGTCGCGCGACGGCGAGAACGTCTTTGATGTCCTGCAGACGGGCGCCGATCGTGTCCACGACCAGTCGGCCTCCCTCGTCGATCTCCGAAGAAACGGCGCCGAGCCGGCTGATCACATTGTTCTCGAGCAGCGCGATGCGCCCGTCGAGGGTCGTTTCCAGCTCCTTCGCGTGTCCGCCCAGCGCTTCGTTGATTTCCTCTGTTCTGGAGGCGATCGTATGGGCAAGTTCGCTCGAGCGCGAGAGCAGCACCCAGTCGACGTCTTTGATCTTTGCGTCGAGCGTTTGCATGACTTGGCGCCCGCCGTCTTCCATCACCCGCGCGACTTCAGCCGCGTGTTTGGAGAGCGCCTCCTGCAGCATCTGGCCGCCGACGCCCAGGCCCGCGTCAACGCGGCCGACCAGTTCGTCGATGCGGTCCGCCGCCTCCATTGTTCTGGCGTTGGCGACGTTCTCGAAGGCTTCGATCTTGTTCGACATCGTCGACGCGATGTCGATCGCGCGCGCGCCGAGCTTTTCGACCAGATGGCCGCCTTTGCTTTCGATCGCGCCGTCGATTTCGGCCAGTCTCGCGTCGATCTCGTCAGCGAAATGGCGAGAATTGTCGCCGATCCGGGCGTTGTAATGGTCGACTTGCGCCGAGAGCCTTTCGACAAGCGCGCCGCCCTGCATGCGGATGGTCTCGTCGAGCGACTGCAGCTGGTCGTCGATCCGATGCGTAATCTCTTGCGTTTGCGCGTCGAGTCGAGCGGCCGCGTCCATTGTCCGCGTCGTCAGATTGTCGACGAGCTGCGTTCCCTTGCCGCCGATCACGTCCTCCACGACAGCGAAGCGCTGAGTGAGTTCGGCGCTGAGGCGTTCGGCCTGCGCGCCGACCCGGTCGGCGAGCTCGCCGCCGTCGCGAAGCAGCGCATTCTCGAATTGCGTGAGCTGTTCGCCGAGCGTGACCGCGATGCGCTCGCCATGGTCCGCCAGCGAGGCCACGACGTCTTTGCTTTCTGACAGGACGGCGTTCTCGAAGGCGCCGAATCGATCGTTCACCAATTCATGCAGCCGCTCGCCCTGCGTGGCGATCGCCAGAACGGCGTCGCTCGCCGTATTGGCGAAGCGCTCATGCATCGTGGCGGCGTTTTCGGCGAGAGCCGAGGAGGCGTCCGCGACGCTCTGGCGTAGCTTGTCGCGCAACGCCGCGCCGTGCGTCTCGAATTCGTGCAGCGCGAGTTCGCGCGTCGTCTCCATGGTTTTGGCGACGAGCATTCCCGCCGTCTCGAGCGCGTTGAGCCGCTCGTCGAGCAATTGGTCGACGCGCGTCGCATGTTCGCCGACGACGGACGCCACGCTTTCACTGTGACGCTTAACGGCATCTTCGAAGGAGCCGAGCTTATCGGCGAGGTCGACTTCGGCGCTACCGGCGTGCTCCGCCAGGCGCTGCGCGATCTCGCCACCCTGGCGCACAAGCACGTTTTCGATCGCTTCAAGACTCTGAGCGACAGCGTCGCTGACCTGTCCGCTGTTGCGGGCGAGGCTGTCTTCGAAGGCGGCGAGTTTGTCGCCAAGTTCTGCGGCGGCGCGCTCGGTGCGGGCCGCGACCCGGGCCGCCAAATCTTCGCCCTGGCGCGCGACGACGTCTTCGAACGTCGTCAGGCCTTGCGAAAAGGCCACCGTGGCGCGTTCGCCGTGCTCGCTGACGCGCTGGGTGATTTCTTCGCTGTGACGCTCGACGGCTTCTCCGAAAGCGGCGAGCTGCGCCGAGAGGGTCGATGCGGCGCGTTCTCCCCGCTCGCCGACGCGCTCGGCAATCTCGTCGCCGTGGCGGCTGATGGAGTCCTCAAAGGCGGTGAGTTGCGACGAGAGCGTCGATGTTGCGCGTTCGCCTTGCTCGCCGACACGCTGCGCAATCTGTTCTCCATGACGCGCGACCGCGTCCTCAAACGAGGCCAGCTGAGCCGCGAGCGTCGTTGTCGCCAGCTCGCTCTGTTCGCTCACGCGAAGGGCGATGTCGTCGCTGTGGCGTACAACTGTCTCTTCGAAAGCGGCGAGCTGCGACGTCAGCGTCGACGTCGCCCTTTCGCCATGTTCGCTGACGCGCTGCGCGATTTCCTCGCTGTGGCGCGCAACCGTGTCCTCAAAGGCGGCGAGCTGGGTCGCAATGGTGGACGTCGCGCGTCCGCCATGTTCGGTTACGCGCGTCGCGACGTCGTCGCTGTGCTGCGTGACCGCTTCCTCGAATGCGGCGAGCTGAGCCGACAATGTCGCCGTCGCGCGCTCGCTCTGCTCGCTGACCCGTTCGGCGATTTCGCCGCTGCGGCTGTTGACCGACTCTTCGAATGCGGCGAGCTGCGTGGAGAGCGCCGACGTTGCGCGCTCGCTGTGTTCGCCGACGCTCTGCGCAAGTTCCTCGCTGCGCAGCGCAACCACCGTTTCGAATGCGGCGAGCTGCGTCGCGACGGTCGTCGCGGCCCTCTCGCTGTGTTCGGCGACGCGCGAGACGACGTCCTCGCCGTGGCGGGCGAATGTGTCTTCAAACGCGGTGAGACCGTCCGAAATGACGGAGCTGACACGATCGCCATGTTCAGCGACGCGCATGGCCGCTTCCGCGCTGTTGCGCACCACGGCGTCTTCGAAGGCGGCAAGCCGCTCGGCGAGAGTGGTCTCGATCTGCAGCCCTCGTTCGGCGATCCGTTCCGCCACTTCGCCGCCGCGGCCGAGCACGGTCTGTTCGAAGGCCTGGAAGTTGTCGGCGAGCGTTTCATTGACTCGGTCGCCATGCGTCCCGATCGCCGACACCGCATCGCTGGCGGCGGCGACAAAACGCGCCTGCACAGCGTCGACCTGTTCGACAAGCGCCGTTGAACTCTGGTTCAGGCTGCGCGAGATTGATTCATGAAGCGCTTGTCCGCGCAGCTCGAATTCATTCTGCGCCTTCTGATGCGTGTCTTCGAGCAGGCCGACGATTCGGGTTTCCGCCGTTTCGAGTGTCGCTTTGGCGTTTTCGACATGTTCGGCGACGCGCGTCGTGAGCCGTTCCTGGGTTTCAGCGAGCGAGCGCTCAAAGGCTCCGCCCTGCGTCTCGATTGTTTCGCGAAGCGCCCCGCCGGTCTCCGTGAGCTGCGCGACGATCCGCTCCCCCTGGCCGCCGATCGCCTCGGAAAAACTCGCGCCGAGTTCTTCGAATCGTTCGAGCACATCTTGGCCGCGCGCGCCGAAATCGCCGGCGATCGCTTCGCTCGCGGCTTCCAGCTTGCGGCCAACTTCCTCGACTCCGTCGGCGAAACGGCGGCTGACGTCCTCGCTCGCGCCGGTCACTTTCTGCGCGACTTCGTCGCCGGTCTGGGTGAGGGCGATGAGCACTCTTTCGCCGTGACTGGCCAAGGTCGATTCAAACGCGTCGCCTGCTTCGTCCAGCGCGAGCCGGATCTCTTCGCCCTTGGAGCCGAGCGAGGAGGTGACGCGCGCTCCGGCCTGGCTCACCGCTTCGGCGAGATGGACCGAGGTCGTGGCGAGTTCCTGAGACAGCGTCTCGCGCGCGCCAAAGAGCGCCGTACGGGCGTTGTCGGCGTTGACGACAATCGCTTCGCGTTCGCGCGTCAGCTCGTCGATGAGAAGCCGAATGCGCCGTTCATTCTCGGTGTAGGAGCGTTCGAGGTTGGTCACCTCGGTGCGCACGATCACTTCCAGTTCGCCGGCCCTTGCCAGCGCGCGTTCGATGCCGTCTCCCATGGAGGCGGCTTCGCGCCGGATCGCCTGAGAGAGCGAGACGACTTGCTCGGTGGCGACCGTTTCCGGCTCGATCAGCCGAATGGCCACTTCGGTCATGGAGTTGGCGATGAGCCGCATCTCATGCGCGCGGCGCGCCATCAGTCCCGTGAGGAAGAGAAAAACGAGAGGCGCGATCAGCGCTGCGAGCGTCAAAACCGGCTTCGGCGCGAGCGTCAACCCGCCGGAGTCGAGGATTTCGCCTTGATGGAAATAAACATACAGGGCCCAGCAGGCCGCCCACAGCCCCATGGAGGCGAAGGTGAGCGCCATGATCGAGCGGTTGGGCTTGATCTGCAGCGCCTGCCGCAATTCGCCGACCGTGCGGCGGTCGTCGTTCGCGGGCGCAAGGGCGGGCGCCATGGCTCCGGGCTGCGGTTGAGCGCGGTTCTGCTGCTCGCCGTAAGCCGAGGCCGGCTTTCGCTGGTCCCCCGCGTGCGCTTCCGCTCTCGGACTCTGGGGCGGGCCGGACCGGTTGTTCGCCTCATCCGCAGCGCCTGCGGCGTTCGGCGGCGCGCCGATATCCAGCGCCTCCTCGATCGCCGTCAGAGCGGCGGACGCCGCGTCCTGGATCTTTCCCGATGTCGCCATTCGCCCTCTCCAGCGGCGCAGACGCGTGTCGCCCGGCCGATTTCACGGCCCACCGCTCAGCGACCGCCATTGAATAAAGATTAACCAAACTTTACAGCCCAATCCGGGCAATTGAAACATGTGCGCGGGCCGTATCGGGAAACTTCGTTAACGCGCCCTTCAGGATCGACGCGGCAGTCTCGACGCTGGGCGAGGTTTTGACAGTCCTTTTCCGGCGGACTGCAAAACGGACCGCTTTGCGATAGATATCAAGGGGAACAGGAATGGGGATGGCGAAACTGGCGGACTCCACGTTTCTAAATTGCCAAGCTCAGCCGCAGCCGTTTTCCGTGGCCGACGGAGAGTCGCCGATCGACCTGGTCCATCTCTCCCGTCAGACCTTTGGCGATCATGATCTCGAACGCGAGCTGCTGGGACTTTTCGACGCACAGGCGGCGCAATTCGCGAAACGCTTGCGCTCGCCGGCCGCGCAGGGCGACGCCGACTGGCGCATCGCGCTTGCGCATACGATCAAAGGCTCAGCGCGGGCGGTCGGCGCAACTGAGGTGGGGCACGCGGCGGAGGCATATGAACAGGCGTTGCGCGGCGAGGATGCGAGCGTCGCCGAGAAGGCCGAGATGCTGGGCGCCGCCATCGGACGTGCGCGCGGCGCCATCGCTTTATTGCTGGGCGGCGCGGCTCAGAACGGCCCCACGGGGAAATATTTCAAATAAAGCTCGGCGAAAACGCCGCGCTGGGCAAGGCGGGAGAGCGCATAATCGAGCGCCCGGCGCAGCGGCGCATTGCCTTTTTTTACGGCGATGCCGACGCCCTCGCCGAAATATTTCGGATCGGTGAAGGGGCCATCCCGAAAGACGCAGCAGCCGGCTGCTTCGGCGCCGTTCAGCCAGTAGGAAAGGGCGATGGCGTCGCCGAAAACCGCCTGAACGCGGCCGTTCTTGAGCGCGTTGCGGGCGAGGGCCGGCGTTTCAAACGTCACCAAGGTCGAGCGCGGATAGAAGGCTTGCAGAAACGCCTCGTGCCGCGAGCCCGCGACCACCGCGATCGGGCGGTCGGCGAGGGCGGCGGGAGACGCCGACGTCAGGGTCGTGTCGGCCTGCATGGCGAACCGGCCGGGCGTCAGCATGTAAGGCCCAGAAAAATCGACCTGTTTTCGAGTTTCATCGTTGATCGCGAGCGAAGCGATGATGGCGTCGCCGCTATTGTCGTTGAGCGACGGAATGAGCAGATCCCACCGCCGCCGCTGGATCGTGCAGGCGGTGTCGAGTTCGACGCAGATCGCCTTGGCCAGATCGACGTTGAAGCCGGCGACCTGCCCATCCGATAGCAGAAAATTGAACGGCGGATAGTCGTCCTCGGTCAGAAAGCGGATCTGGCGCAGTCCGGAGACGTCCGACTTTTCCGGCGTGCGGTTGGGGTCCCAAAATGAGGGCGTATTCGCGGCCGGCGGCGTCGACGCGGGGGGCGCCGGCGCGGGCGGCGCGCCGTCAGCCGCCACCGCCGCGAAGCAGGACGTCAGGAACAGTGCGGCGAGCGCCGCACGTATTGAGGCGAGAGGACCGGTTCGGCGCGGCTGAGGGAGACGGCGCATAAAAGGATTGCTTGGCCCTTGTTGGAGGTCGATAGTCGCGCGCAGGCTGCTTGCGCTTGCCGGGTTTATTGCATGAACGTCGTGCCGATCGATAGTGTTGCTTCCTCTGCTTCGCAGATCAAGGACGAACTTCCTCCTCAGCCTTTCAGACGCCGGGCATTCGCTGACTCCTCGGCCATTCGCCGGACGTCGCCGTCGCGTGCGACCGCGTCGAGATCCATTCCTGTCGAAATCGCCTTTCTTTCGGCGTACGGCGTGCCGGAGCAAGTGCTGCAATTCGCCGCTGCGACGGCGCGCCGCCAGGGCGTTTGCGCCGACGAAGCGCTGCTCGCCGAGGGGCTCGTCTGCGAGGATGACTTCTATCAGGCGCTGGCGAAGCATCTCAACGTCGACTTCGTCGACAGTCCTGTCGACGTCGCCCCGTCAGGCGTTGCGACGGCCGAATGCGGCTACGCGCGGGTTCGGGATCCGTCGAGCGGGTTTCTTTGGCTGTTCGCGCCGAGCGGCAGCGGCGTCTTCCGGTTGATGAGCGCGCGACGCGCGGCAAGAGGCCGCCCGCTCTTCGCGATCACCACCCGAACGCGGTTCTTGGAGGCGGTGCGTCGCGCCGATCCGGCCAACGCCGCGCGCGACGCGGCCTTTCTCGTCGAGCGCGTCGACAGGGACCTATGCGCCCGCGGCGGCTTGCGGCGCGGACAGGTGGGACTGCTGCTCGTCGTGCTGATCGGACTGGCGGCGAGCCTTTACGCCCCCTTCTTCTTTCTACGCCTTGCATCGGCCTTGCTCCTTGCAAGCGCATTCTTTTGCGGGGCGTTTCTGAGGCTTTTCGCCTGCACGGCGAGCCTTCAACGCTGCGCCGACGCCGAACCGCTCGAAAGCGAGGCGCAACTGCCGATCTACACGATCGTGCTTGCGCTTTATCAAGAAGCCGCCGTTGCGCGCCAGCTCGCTCGGGCGATCGACCGCTTGGATTATCCGAGAGCCAAGCTCGATATAAAATTCGTTATCGAAGCCGATGATGAACCAACGGCTGCGGCGTTGCGCTCGCATCCGCCGCACGCGCCGCATGAGATCGTGGTTGCGCCCGAAGGCGCCCCGCGCACCAAGCCGCGCGCCCTCAACGTCGCCATGCCGCTCGCTCGCGGATCGCTCGTCGCGGTGTTCGACGCGGAGGATTTGCCCGAGCCACGCCAATTGCGCCGCGCCGCGACGCTCTTCGCCGCCTCGCCGCCGAGCGTCGCCTGCCTGCAGGCGAGCCTCGCCATCGACAATGGCGAGCTAAATTGGATGACGGCGATGTTCGCGCTTGAATATGCGGCGCTTTTTGACGTCTACAACAAGGGCCTCGCAGCGATGGGTATGCCGCTTTTCCTTGGCGGCACGTCGAACCATTTCCGCGGTATTAGGTAGCATGCGCACCTAGCGGAATCTGGCTGATTTCCGCCAGTTTTGCAACAATCGTCGGCATGTCCGACACGATCAAACTGGCGCGAACCGCCACCTATGAGCACACGATTTCCGGCTTGCTGACGAAGCGAGCGGACCTATTCAACGAAGCGCAGCGCATCCGCGACCGGCTGGCAGAGATCAGGAACGATATCGGAGCACTGGACCGCGTCCTTGGCACACTCGGCTATACCGGCGACCTAGACGCAGAAATGCCGCGCCAGAAGCGCCATGTCCTGTTCGGGCGCGGGGAGCTTACGCGGGCAATTCTTGACGTGCTCAGGGAGGCCACAGAACCCCTGCCAACGCGGGAGATCGCGCGCGCCATCTTGGCCGTGAATGAGCAAGACCCAAGAGACAGGCGGTTGCTGACCGAGCATACTCGGCGCGTTAGCAAGGCGCTGCGGGTTTTGAAACGAGAAGGCGTCGGGCGGCGTCCTGGGGACCGTGCCGGCAACCTCAAGTGGGAGATGGCTAGACCCGAGCGCAGGTATTTGACAGAAGCCGGATGAGAGGCAAGCGAAATGAAACGATGCACCGTCTCTTTAATACACATGCACTTCCGGGTCGTCTGCGCGCACTGACCCAACTATAGTAGTAATATCAACGCCCTGTCTGCGAGCCCAATCAGTAAGGTTTTTAGGCCTATAGCTTTCTGTAAGCCGAGCACGATCAAAAACCGACCTATCGATAGTCTCATTTAAATTAATTGTCTTAAGCGTTCCAGAAGTAACCGGACTCGTTCCAATTGATCTATAATGTCTACGCCCGAATGTTAAACCATAATACAAGCCATAGGACATCTCTTTGTAGGAATCAGTTATATTTCCACAACATGACTCATCTGAGTGATCTAAATTTGAAGCAAACTTCATTCCATGTGCTATTGCCTTTGACATAATCCATGTAAGAGGAATCTGTGCCAAAAGGTCACTATTATATCCGCCGCCCACGTTGGCATGAGCGCCAACGAACCATCTTTGTTCTACGTTTTCAATATTCCGTATTTTTGGCCTTTTTTCCTCCGGTAAATCTAGGTGTATGTTCTGTGTATATATTGTTGGTGAGAACGTTTTTCTGTGCTCATCGATTGCTAACGCATGATACGCGTTCTTTATCGGGAGGCGTAGGCCGGTTTCAAGAAAAGAATAATCGCCCCACAATGCTCCAACGGTATCCCATACTCCTATCATATTTATATCCGCTGGTCGTGAGTGCTTCAGCAACCATCTATCTAGCACAGACTGATTTTTTGATTCTCCATTACTCTCATCAATACGTAATTGATATATAGTTTCAGCCTTTTCATCTCTATATCTACCATATAGTTCACCGACTCCAATCGGCGAGCCTGGACTAATTATTCCGTTCTTTGCAATAAGCCCAGCAAGACTCCTCGCTGCATAGGCGCCACGGCTGAAGCCAAAGATAAAAATCTCATCCCCTGGATTATATCTAGGTATTAGCCATTCATAAGAATCTGTAATGAGATCGTTTATCCCGCTGCCCCATGCTCCTCCGGATAGTTTTGACCCGAATGTGGTGCCAAGTCCTCTTATATAATAAGAAACTTGCGTAACGTTGCTTGTCTCACCTCGCGCACACAACGAAAACAAACGCCAAACATTCGTATTGCTTTTAGTAACGTTCCAAGTTCCGTCGATAAAAAGGCAAAGACGCTTCTGTTTTTTTGTGGATGTCATGACATGACTCAAAAATGATGGAATTTGACATATGTTAGCCATGGTCGAAACGTGTGCTGCACTGGTTTTCTTTGTTGTGGCCTTGATTTGCCTTAACAAAGCAAAAAGCCCGGATGCCGGCAATATATGTATGGTAGCGGCTGTAGGCGGATTGGTCTGGTTGATCGTCCAATTAATATCGATTCTATGACGTCACACAATCGCTCTCTGCCAATACCCTTTCCACTGGCGCGACACCGGATGAGCAAGCGCGGCATTGGCAATCATCAGGTATTGCTCACCGTTGCTGACACGGCGGTGATCCTCGCGCCAAGCCATCTCGCGGGCATAGGCTTTGAGATATGGGCCAGCGATATGGTGATGCGTGCCGATTTCAGCGCGGCGAAGCCTGGAAAAGAAGCTCTCGGCTTTGTTCGTGCAAGCGCCTTCGTCTGAGTAGGCCCATTCGTGATTGATGCGCTTCGTCAGGAAACGAGCGTGTAGACGATCCCAATGCGTCGCTTCGTCGGCGTGAACGATGGCGCTGGCGTCGATACGCGCCTCAAGGGTAGGAAGCGACTCCGCTTCGCTCTTGAAAACGAAAGGCAGCGTGCGGCCGTCGCGCTCGCGCATGATAACGACGACGCTGCGCTTGCCGTTCTGATTGACGGCAAGGCGGCGGTCGCGGCGGTTTTCTTTGTAGTTGGCCGGCTTCACGTGACCGCCGAAATACGCGCCGTCGATTTCGACTTCGCCGCCGGCTTTCAGCGTCTCGACTTCCGCAGCCATCGCCTCGCGGATTTTGTGAGCCATGACGTAGGCCGTCTTATACTGGCAGTCGAGATCGCGAGAGAGTTGCAGCGCGCTATGTCCCTTCGCGCCATTGACGAAGATCGCGATGGCCAGAAGATAGGTCGAGATCGGGAGCTTGCGGCTGGCGAAGATAGTGCCGGACGTGACGCTGAATTGATGGTCACAAGCCTTGCACTTGAAAACCGGCCGGCTCTTGTAGGCATAGACGCCAAGGCAGCCGCAATGCGGGCAGACCGGCTCGCCTTCGGTAGATGCCCAGCGGATTTGTTTGAAGGCGTCGCGGGCTTCCTCTTCGGACATGCGGGCGACCCGAGCTAAGCTCAGGCTCCTTGCATGTTTTGAGAGAAGGAAGTGTTGCGACATGGCTTGCTGACTGTCCGCGTTTTCCGCTTATGTCAGCTTTTATAAATGACATCAGAGATGGTGTCAACTTAAAACAATGACCTTGACGTAAAAAGTTGTCATCGCTATTTTCAGTGCATGACTCCGGGACAGTGCCGCGCAGCGCGCGCATTTCTTCAAATTTCGCAAGACGAGCTGGCGAAAGCCGCGAACGTCGGCGTTTCGACGGTTCGCGACTTCGAAGTTGGGAAGCGGGCGCCAATAGCGGCAACTCAAGCTGCAATGAGGGCCGCGCTTGAGGCGAAAGGCGTTTGCTTTGTGGATCGTGAGGGCGACGGTGCATTGGGGATTTTTTATGCGGAGCCGCAGAAAGGCGCTGCCACGCAAGAGTAATTTTGTTAAGGAGTGAATGGTGGAGACGGGGGGAGTCGAACCCCAGGGGAATCCGTGGATAGGGGCTCCCTGGCACCGGCGCTAACCGTCCCCACACTTCACTTCAACTCCGGTTATACTATTAACCGTATAATTAGGAGTCAAGCACTTCAGCTTGAAAATATCATTTTAATGTGATAAGGCTCTTATGTCAGCTTGGTCGATTCTTGACTACGCCGAACTCACCGGTAAAAACAAAATCGTCGAATGGCTGGACGGTCTTCCGGCTGTCGACCAAGCCAAAATCGACAATCGGTTGCTAAAAATGGTGGGGAGCGCAGTATGGCCCGACAAATGGGTGTCAAGGTATAGAAGCCCGGGCAAGCTCCATGAATTCAGAATTTCTGGGATGAATGTCCAGTATAGACCACTGGGCGCGTATTGCGGCCCGAGAAGATACATAATTCTCGCAGGTGCGATAGAAAAAGGCGATAAAATACCAAAATCTGACGTTGACACGGCTCTAGAACGCGAAAAAAGGGTCCATAAGAATGAGAGGCATGCCGTTCCGCATCAGTTCTAAGCTTTCCAATATTTGGAAAAAAATGTCAAACAAAGAATATCGTGATGCGTTCTTTGCCGCAGACAATTCAAATACCATATCTGCTCAGATCGCGACAATGCGTCATAGCAGGAAGTGGACGCAGAAGGAGCTTGCCGATAGATGCGGCATGAAGCAGCCGCGGATTTCTTCTTTGGAAGATCCTGAATTCGATAACGTCGAGATAGCGACGCTTCAGCGAATTGCGTCGGCGTTCGACGTAGCCTTACTTGTCAGCTTTGTCAGATTTAGTGAACTCGCGCGTCGCGCCACCGACGCAAACCATTCCGACTTCAATGTCCCTGAGTTTGCATGCGACTCTTTAAAGCCGAATGCCCCGGCAGCGAAAGAAAATCATTATATGATTTCTGTCGGATTAGCTCCGTCTACTGCTCCCGTAATACGCTGTGATGAGTCTTTTTCGGCTGTCGCTCGCGGAGATGGAGACACCTTGACGTTACCCCCCATGTCGGCGGCGCCAAATTACGCGCAATCGCATCTCCATTGAGAAAGCACCATGCCAGAGAACAAACCTGTGAACCGCAAAGGGCCGGATTGGCGAACTGTCTATGCCAACGGTTTTGGTATCCAGTTTATGGGAATAGATGCAATTATTAATTTTTCTATTCTCGATGACATTTCTGATCCCGCCAAGGGGGTTGAGGACCAAGTTTCGGTGGTGTTGAATGTTCAAAATTTCAAGGCATTGGCCTTGGTTATGAGTGGACTAGTGGCCCATCATGAGAAAACGACCGGCCAAGTCGTCGAAATTAATCCTAGGGTTAAAAAAAACCTCGAAGATGCAATAGCTTCAGAAAAAAAAATAAGCTGAGCCTCATCGCGGCGTTTCTAGGTGCGTTTGCTACCTAATGCCGCATTTCCGCATCGAGGCTTTGCGCGATATCGGCTTCTGGGATGCGTTCAACGTCACCGAGGACGCGGATCTCGGCCTGCGGCTCGCCCGTGCGGGCTTTGAGGTGCGGACATTCGCCTCGCAAACCTTCGAAGAGGCGCCCGCGGTCTTCGGCGCGCTGGTGAAACAGCGCACGCGCTGGTTCAAAGGCTGGATGCAGACATTCATCGTGCATTGCCGCCGGCCGATGCGGCTTTTCGTCGATCTTGGTTCGCGGCGCGCGATCGCGGTGCTCGCCATGTTCGCCAGCGGATTGTTTGGTCCTTTGCTCGGCCCGTTCCTGGCGGCGCGCATGGCCTATGATGCGATCTTTGGGGCTCTGTTGGCGCCGGTCGCGCCGTTAGAAGTCGCCTTGAGCACGCTGTGGTGCTGTCTGGCGATCGCCGGAGCGATCTCCCTGATCTTGCCGCTCGCCATGGGAATGCGCCGGCGCGGCCTGACGCGGTTTCGCCGCGCGCTTCTCTATCTGCCGCTGTGGCTGATGATGCTGAGCATCGCCGCCTGGCGCGCGCTTTATGAACTCTGGCGGCGTCCCTTCCATTGGGAAAAGACCGAGCATGGGCTCACCATGCGCAGTGTTCTCGACGTGGAAATGGAAGTCGATCCATTCGTCTCAAGAGAAGAGCCACTGTTTGATCAGGAAGCCGGCGCTTAGCGCCTTGCCGTAATGCTCATGCAGCGCGACATGGCTCATGCCGGCGCGCGGCAGATCCGATTTCTTCAATCGCTTGAAGAAGGGAATGAGCACGTCCTCGAAGTTCGCCACCGTGTATTTTCCGCCATGTCGATCGGCGACGCGCTCGGCGACATTGGCGAACAGCAGCGCCAGCGCCTTGAACAAGGCCGGATGCGTGATCTGCTCATCGGCGTTGTGCAATCCGAGACCATGTCGGCAGGCGCGTAAGTAGGCGTTGAGCACCGCATAGACTTCCTCCGCTCGCGCGTCGACGAAGGCGCCCTTGATCGACCGAAGCGCGGCGTTGAAGGTGACGCGCGAAATCGTGCCCTTGCGCCGTTCCGCCGGACTGAGCAGGTCCTTGAGCGCGCTGTCGTCGCGTGTGTGAAAAAGATCGAAGACATCGTGGAGCAGCGCGTCGGCTTTCGTCTCGACTTCCGAGAGCCGACGGATGTCGAGCAACAGTTCATTGGGCACCGGCCGCTGCTTGGTGTTGATGTCCATGAACAGGCGGCATTCTTCCGAACGCTTCAGCTTGTTGTAGATCACCACCGGCACGTCGACGGCGCGCTTCGCCAGCTTAAAGCCGAAAATGCGATGTTGACCGTCGATGATCAGGAAGGCGCGGGGGTCCTGCCGGAATGTCAGCGTTCCGGCGGGGCGGTCATAATGCATATGCGCGCGCGACTGCGCCGACAGCACGACGGCGCCAGGAACGGTTCCGAATCCGGCGTCGATATATTTGGCGATGGACTTCGCGCGCTTTGGATCCAGCAGGCGCTGGAAGCCCTCTTCCGGATTCTCGACCCGCGGTTCGACCGTGCAGGTTTCGGCGAGCAGGCTGCTCGGCAGCACCAGCGCGTAAAAGCGGTGCGCGCCTTGAGAAACGAGTTGCGCCGGAACGCTGATCGACGTTTTGCTGGCCGCGGCGGAGGAACTGCGCAATTCGGCCCGTTCATCCGGCAAGGGGGCCGATTCGGCGATATCGCTGAGCGTGTCCCGATCCATGTTCTGATCCCTCGGAAGCGCGAACTTTCAGCGTTCACGACAGCTGACTCGACGAATCGACCGGCACTCGGACAAAACGCTAAGCGGGAAAAGGTTTGGGGGCAAGATGGGCCGAGGGCGCGAAAGCAGGGTTTTATCTTCCGAATGCCTATTCGACGCCGTTGCGGCCGCGGCTGCGATGCGCTTTTAGGCCGCGGAAAGGGAAACATTGCCGAAAGCAATGTTGTCGAATACTTGCTGTGCTGTAAGCTGAACAATCATGATTATCGGGAGCGCCACAGTGTCCGTGCCGATAGAGACAACCTCGCGTTTTGCGACAGGCGTTCCGGGGCTCGACAGGGTTCTTAACGGCGGACTTCCGCGCTGCGCTCTTACTCTCGTCGAAGGTCCGCCCGGCAGCGGCAAGACGACCATGGCGCTCCAGTTCCTGATCCAGGCGGTTCGCGCGGGTGAAAGCTGCCTCCTCGCGACGAGCGCCGAGTCGCCGCAACAGTTGCGGTCGATCGCCGCATCGCACGGATGGAGTCTCGAGGGGATCAGTATCACGGGCCTGTCGGAGCCACCCAGCGCGGAAGAGGGGCTCGATTACACGCTCTTCCCGGAAGCGGAGGTCGAGATCGGCGAGACATTCGACCATCTTTTTTCCGAAGTCGAACGGTTGAAACCAAAGCTGCTCGTGCTCGATACCATCTCGAGTCTGCGTGTTGTCGCGCCCACGGCGGCCTTCCATCGGCGCCAACTGAAACGTATTCGCGACTTCATGGCGGCGCGCGACTGCACGACGGTGATGCTGGACGAAGCGTCGACGACGGAAAAGGATCTGCGCAGCAAAACTATGTCTGACGGCATCATCGAATTGCGGCAAAAACAGTCTTCTTACGGGGCCGACCGGCGCGCATTGCGCGTGAGCAAACTGCGCGGCTGCAGCTATGTCAGCGGCTCACACGACGTAACGATCGCCACCGGAGGGCTGACCGTGCATCCTCGTCTCGTTGCACAGAGCTTTTCGAGCCTCGTGGGGGCTCCGGCGCTCGGCTCCGGCAACTCGGAGATTGACGCGCTTGTCGGAGGCGGGCTTCCCCGGGGTTCGAACACGCTTATAGCGGGGCCTGCAGGCGTCGGAAAATCAACCATATCATCGCTCTACGCAATGGCCGCGGCCAAGCGCGGCGAGAAATGCGCCCTTTTTCTATTCGACGAGAGCGAGGAGAGTTATATCGGTCGCAGCGAGGGATTGGGCCTAGACATGCGCGCTGAAATCGAAGCCGGCCGCATTGAACTCAGGCATCTCGATCCGGCCGAACTGAGCGTCGGCGAAATCGCCGCCCTGGTCATGGATCGAGTCGAGAAGCAGGGCGTGAAGCTCGTCGTGATCGACACGCTGAACGGCTATATGCAATCCGCGATGGAAGAACCGAGTGTTATTCTTCACATCAGGGAGTTGCTCTCCTTTCTGAGCCGTCGTCAGATTGTCACCATCATGACCCTGACCCAGCACGGAATTTTCGGAACGGAACTCTCTTCGCCGCTGGACTTCAGCTTCCTGGCCGACAATGTGTTCCTGCTTCGTTTTTTCGAGCTTAGCGGCGCGCTGCACAAGGCTTTGTCGATCGTCAAAAAGCGTAGCGGCCAGCATGAGCACACGATCCGGAGACTGACGATGAGAGCGGGGGGCGTCGACGTCAGCGAGCCGCTCACAGGCTTTACCGGCGTCCTGACGGGGACGCCTGTGTATCATCCTGAGTCCATCGTTCCGATTCCATGATGGCGGAGAGTAGCGCAGCGGAGGTCGTCCCGAGCGCCGAGGATAGCCTGCGCGTTCTGATTTTGACGCCAACGGGACGCGACGCCGCCCTCGCCGAAGGCTTGCTCAAGCAAAGCGGTCTTTCCTGCTACGTTTGCAGCAATCAAGAAGAACTGCGCCGAGAGATCGCGAAAGGCGCAGGCTGCGTTCTGATGGCGGAGGAGGCGTTGCCGCACAATCGCGCGGTGACCTGGGACGACTTGTTCGGTCCTGAACCAGCGTGGTCCCAGTTGCCCGTCGTGTTGCTTCTCGCCCGCGGCCACGCTCAAAAAGAATTGGCTCTACTCCGAACGATCGAAAAGCGCCCCAGTATAGGTTTTATCGAGCGCCCTACGCAAAAGCGCTCGCTGATCAGCGCGCTCAAGAACGCGATTGAAGCCCGTCGTCTACAATACGCCATCCGCGACGCATTGGACGCGCTGCAGACCGCCAATCGTCGCAAGGACGAGTTCCTCGCCGTGCTGGCCCACGAGCTGCGCAATCCCCTCGCTGTGATTTCCGCGGCGATTCACATCAAGAAGCGTCGCTCAGCCGACAGGGACGACGACATGCTATCGGCGATCGAGAGGCAAACTCAACAGCTCACGCGTATCGTCGACGACCTTCTGGAAGTCTCGCGCATCAGCCGCGGCAAGTTAGAGCTTCACAAGGAGCGCGTGGATCTTGTCGCGCTTGTGCGCGAAGTGTTCGAAAAAGGGGCCGACAAACTTCAGGGCGGGAAACATCGCAAGCAATTTTACGCGCCCTCGACAGAGCTTTTCATCGAGGGAGATCCCATTCGTCTCGGTCAGGTTTTTTCAAATCTTCTCAACAACGCGGCAAAATATACAGCAGACGTCGGCGCGATCGACGTCACGGTGACGCAGGACGGTCGTTCCGCGGTGGTCATCGTTAAGGATACGGGCGTCGGCATTCCGCCCGAAATGATCACCCGCATTTTCGACATCTTTACCCAGGTCGATCGCAATCTCGGAAGGGCTCAAGGCGGGATTGGCGTCGGTCTATCGCTCACCCGCAGTCTTGTAACGCTGCACGGAGGCACAATCGAAGCCCGAAGTGGTGGCGCGGATAAGGGCAGCGAGTTCATTGTTCGGCTTCCATTGAGCGAAGCGCCGGATGCGTCGAACGTTGAACCCGCGCAAGATACAAATGAGCGGCGCGCGTCCCAGACAAAGCTGTTGGTCGTGGACGACGACCACCTTGTCGGCAAACTCACTGGCGAGCTGATCGCCTCCTTTGGGATGGAGGTGCGGGTCGTCCCTGGCGGAGCCGAGGCGCTGGAAGTGATCCCGAATTTTCAGCCCCGCATTGTCTTTGTCGATCTCGGCATGCCCGGGATGGATGGTTACGAGACTGTCCGGAGGATCAGACAGCTTCCCGGCGGAGATTCTCTATTCATCGCAGCGTTGTCGGGTTGGGGCCAGGCCGAGGACTTTGAGCGAAGCGCCCAGGCTGGATTTGACCGGCATTTTGTTAAACCGATCAAGATCTCAGAATTGGAAAATTTGTTCGCCTCGGAGTTGCCAGCCTGAGCACATGAGTCGGGGCGTGTGCTTCACGTCGGCTGAGCGCCGTGCGCGTTCTTGTCGCCGGCCGCGCTGTCGTCAGCTACGGAGACCGGGCGCCTCCTGGCCCGTGCGCGCCACATATTCCGTGTAGCCGCCGCCGTAAACATGAACGCCGTCGGGCGTCAGCTCCAGCACCCGATTGGATAGCGCGGCCAGGAAGCGCCGGTCGTGCGAGACGAACAGCATGGCGCCCTCATATTGCGACAGCGCCGTGATGAGCATCTCCTTGGTCGCCAGATCCAGGTGGTTCGTGGGTTCGTCCAGCACGAGAAAGTTCGGCGGGTCGTAAAGCATTTTCGCCATGACGAGTCGCGCTTTTTCGCCGCCCGACAGCACCCGGCATTTCTTCTCAACATCGTCGCCGGAGAAGCCGAAGCAGCCGGCGAGCGTGCGCAGCGAACCCTGTCCTGCCTGAGGGAACGAGTCCTCCAGCGACTGGAACACGGTGCGCTCGCCGTCCAGCACCTCCATGGCGTGTTGCGCAAAATAGCCCATTTTCACGCTGCCGCCCTGGGCGACGGCGCCGTCGTCCGGCAGCGAGGAGCCCGCCACCAATTTCAGCAGCGTCGACTTGCCTGCGCCGTTGACGCCCATGACGCACCACCGCTCATTGCGGCGCACTTGAAAGTTCAGTCCCTCGTAAATTCTCCGCGCGCCGTAGCTCTTGTGCACGTTCTTCAGGGTGATCACGTCGTCGCCGGAGCGCGGCGCTGGCGGGAATTCGAACAAAACCGTCTGGCGGCGCTTGGGCGGCTCCACCCTGTCGATCTTCTCGAGCTTCTTCACGCGGCTCTGCACTTGCGCGGCGTGCGATGCGCGCGCCTTGAACCGCTCGATAAATTTGATTTCCTTGGCGAGCATTGCCTGCTGACGCTCAAACTGCGCCTGCGCCTGCTTCTCGTTCTGCGCGCGTTGTTGCTCGTAGAACACGTAATTGCCCGAATAGGTCGTCAACGCGCCGCCGTCGATTTCCACCACCTTGGTGACGATGCGGTTCATGAACTCGCGATCGTGCGACGTCATCAGCAGCACGCCCTCATAGGCTTTGAGGAATTCCTCCAGCCAGATGAGGCTCTCCAGGTCGAGATGGTTGCTCGGCTCGTCGAGAAGCATGGCGTCGGGGCGCATGATGAGGATGCGGGCGAGCGCCACGCGCATTTTCCAACCGCCCGACAGTGCGCCGACATCGCCGTCCATCATCTCCTGCGTGAAACTCAGGCCCGCGAGGATTTCGCGCGCGCGGCCTTCCAGGGCGTAGCCGTCGAGTTCCTCGAAGCGCCCCTGCACCTCGCCGTAACGCTCGATGATTTCTTCCATGTCGTCCGCCCGGTCAGGATCGACCATGGCGTCCTCCAGCTGCTTCAGCTCGGAGGCCACCGCGCTGACCGGACCCGCGCCGTCCATCACCTCGGACACGGCGCTGCGGCCAGACATCTCGCCGACGTCCTGATTGAAGTAGCCGATGGTCACGCCCCGATCGACGGCCACCTGGCCCTCGTCAGGGTGCTCCTGTCCCGTAATCATCCGGAAAAGCGTCGTCTTGCCGGCCCCATTGGGACCGACGAGGCCGACTCTCTCGCCCTTGAGGAGCGTCGCGGAGGCCTCGATGAAGAGGATCTGGTGACCGTTCTGTTTGCTGATGTTTTCGAGACGAATCATGTGTGCAGGGGACCCGGGAAGGAAAGTTTGGGTAGCCATTAGGCCATGCGGCGCGCCAGCGGAAGAGCATTCCCGAACCGCAAGCCGTCTCGCCTAAGCTTCGACGGAAACGTCTGCTCTGGGTCAAGATCGTCGACCAGGGGGCGATGACGGCGCTGCCTACTCGCGGCGCGATTTCAGTCGCTTGTGCGCGAGGACCAGGTCGCGTGCGAGACGCCGTCGAGGGCGGCGAGCGCGTCGACCACCGCGTCAAGCTGTCCGCCCGTCGCGCTCGACGTCGCGAGGGTCGCGACGATCTCGACGTCGTCTTCGCGTTCGTTCTCAGCAATATCCTGGATCGGATAAGAGGCGGCTTCGAGCCGCTCGATCAAAGTGTCCCGAATAGCGTCGCGTCGGGCGCCGCTCGCGGTGACGCGGACGTCATAGATCGCTTCCGTCGCGGTTTCGTCGATCGGCGTACGTTCGATCAGACGCACGAGCGGTCGAAGGAGAGTGTTGCCAGCGAGCACGAAGCCCGCGAGCAATAAGGCTTCCGCCGGACGGTCGGCGCCGGCGAAGCCGCCGGTCACCGCCGAGCACCAGACGGTCGCCGCCGTGCTCAGTCCGCGGATATTCATGCCTTCCTTGATGATGACGCCAGCGCCGAGAAAGCCGACGCCCGACGCCACATAGGCCAGCACCTGGGTCGCGCCTTGATTGCCCATGAGCCGCATGCCGAGATCGACGAAAGCGGACGCGCCGAGCGCGACGAGAGCGTTGATCCGCAACCCGGCGGTGCGCTGCCGATACTGGCGCTCCGCGCCGATCGCGGTCCCGAGAACGAACGCCACGAGCAGCGACACAAACGTATTGAGAATTTCCGCGCTGTCGAAATTTGCAATGGCGTTCATGGGCTAGATCCACCGGCGTTCCGCTGCTCGGCTTATAGAAGGCCGGACAAAGCTTGTCGCTGCCGATGCCGCGGTCTCGCGGAATGTTGACCCTGAGGCGACGCTCCTGTATGAAGACTGCGCTGCGTCGCAGCATGAGGCGCTCCAGCCGCGTAGGTTGACGTTTACGTCGACGAGCTGTCGAGCGCCCCCTTTTCCCACGCCGAGGCCCGTTACGCGGGGCCGACTCTTTTTTGGTCCTGAGCTGGCGCTCTCCTCGCCGGTCCTCGTGGCTCGAATCGACAAATGAAAGCAACAACTGAAGTGATGACATTCTCCGATCTCGGCTTGAACGAGATCCTGCTCCGCGCGCTTGAGCGCGAAGGCTACACCACGCCCACCCCGGTCCAGTCGCAGGCGATTCCTGCGCTTCTGCAAGGTCGCGACCTTCTCGGCGTGGCCCAGACCGGCACCGGCAAGACGGCGGCTTTCGCTCTGCCGATCCTGCACCGGCTGCTGGCCGACAAGCGGCGCCCGGCGCCCAACACGGCGCGCGCGCTGATTCTCGCGCCGACACGCGAACTCGCGGCGCAGATCGCCGACAGTTTCCGTTCTTACGGCCATTTCTTTCGTCCAAGCGTCGGCGTCATCGTCGGCGGCGTGTCGCATCGTCCGCAAAATGAAATGCTGGCGCGCGGCCTCGACGTTCTGGTGGCGACGCCCGGGCGTCTGCTCGACCATCTCGGCAGCGGCCGTTTGAAGCTCGGGACGACCGAAGTGCTCGTTCTCGACGAAGCCGACCATATGCTCGATCTCGGATTTATCGTTCCGATCCGCCAGATCGTCGCGAAATTGCCGAAGCAACGCCAGACGCTGCTGTTCTCGGCGACGATGCCGCGCGAGATCTCCGCGCTCGCGGACGACATGCTGCGCGATCCGACGAAAGTCTCGGTGACGCCGGCGGCGACCACCGCCGAGCGTGTCGCGCAACATGTCTATCTGGTCTCGGGCGGCGCCAAGCGCGACCTGCTGGTGGAACTGTTGAACGATCGCGAGATTTCGCGCGCGATCGTGTTTACGCGCACCAAGCGCGGCGCCGATCGCGTCGCGCAGCATCTGGAGAGCGCTGGCGTTGGCGCCGACGCGATCCACGGAAACAAGAGCCAGAGCCAGCGGCTGCGCGCCCTCGACGGTTTTCGCAAGGGCCGCACGCGGGTGCTTGTCGCGACCGATATCGCCGCGCGCGGCATCGACGTCGACGGCGTGACGCATGTCGTCAATTTCGAATTGCCGGAAGTTGCAGAAGCCTATGTGCATCGCATCGGCCGTACTGCGCGCGCCGGCGCGACCGGCCAGGCGATTTCGCTGTGCGACAATGGCGAGCGGCCGTTGCTGCGCGCGATCGAAAAGCTGACGCGTCAGACGCTTGAATTCACGGACCGGCGCGCCGAAGGCGCCCGCCAGGATGACGGCGACTCCGCATGCCCGGTGCCCAAGAGGCCGAATTCGCCGGCGCCGCATCGAAACGGCGCGCAGCATCCGCGTCGCGAGGGACAGCGTCCCGCCGCGAAGCGACCGGGCGCCTCTTTCAATGGACAGAAGCGCCCCGCAAATGGCGGCGCGCGTCATAAGCAGGCGAACCGCCCGCAGGTTTAACGCTATAGTCATGGCCGTTCCGAATTGAGGACGGCCATGATCTACGATCTTCTTATTGTCGGCGGCGGGATCAACGGCTGCGCCATCGCTCGCGACGCCGCCGGCCGCGGCCTCGCCGTCAGGCTCGTCGAGCAGGGCGATCTCGCGCAAGGCACGTCGTCCGCCTCGACGAAGCTCATCCATGGCGGTCTGCGCTATCTCGAGCTCTATGAATTTCGCCTCGTGCATGAAGCGCTCGCTGAACGCGAACTGTTGCTCGCCGCCGCGCCGCACATCATCTGGCCGTTAAAATTCGTTTTGCCCTATGAGAAGGGGCTGCGGCCCGTCTGGCTGCTGCGTCTCGGACTTTTCATTTACGATCACCTTGCGCGCCGCAAGCAGCTCGAAGCCTCCCACATGGTGACGCTTTCGCAGGATGCGCTTGGCGCGCCGTTACGCGACGCTTACCGCGTCGGCTTCACGTACGCCGATTGCTGGGTGGACGATTCGCGCCTCGTCGTGTTGAACGCGCGCGACGCGACGGAACGCGGCGCGACGATCAACGTCGGGTCAAGGCTCGTTCACGCCGAACGGCGCGGCGACGGCTGGCGGGCGACGCTCGCGGACGGCGAGACGATTCAAACGCGCGCGCTGGTCAACGCCGCCGGCCCCTGGGTGTCGCAGGTGATCGAAGACGCGCTGCGCATCCATTCGCGCAAACATGTGCGGCTCGTGAAGGGCTCGCATCTGGTTCTGCGCAAGCTTTTCGAAGGTCCGCAGGCCTATATCCTGCAAAACCCCGACGGCCGCATCGTCTTTGCGATCCCCTATGAGCGCGACTTCACGCTTGTCGGCACGACGGACGTCTCCTATGACGGCCCGCCCGGCGCCGTGGCGATCAGCGACGCAGAGACGGACTATCTCCTCAATTCGCTCAACCATTTCTTGCGCGTTCCAGCGACGCGCGACGACATCGCGTCGAGCTACGCCGGGCTTCGGCCGCTCTACGACGACGGGGCGCTGAAAGCTTCGGTCGTGACGCGCGACTATGCCTTCGATCTCGATGCGTCAGAAGACGCGGCGCCGTCGCTGTCGATCTTCGGCGGCAAGATCACCACGGCGCGCCGGCTCGCCGAACATGCGCTGAGTGAACTTTCGCGCTTTCTTCCCGCGCATGGCGAGGCCTGGACGGCCGACGCGATCTTTCCAGGCGGTGACTTGCCGCAAGGCTTCGACGGCTTTCTTGCCGATCTCAAACGCGACAAGCCCTTTTTAGGTGATGCGTTGGCGCTGCGCCTTGCGCGCGCCTATGGAACGCGAGTCTTCGAGATATTGAAGGATGCGCGGGAGTTGAGCGATCTTGGCCGTGATTTCGGCTGCGGCCTCACCGAGGCGGAGATCGCCTATCTGCGCGAAAAAGAATGGGCGCGGACCGCCGACGACATTCTCTGGCGCCGCTCAAAGCTCGGCCTCCATATGAGCGACGCGCAGCAGCGGGCGCTGCGGGAGTTCATCGGCGCCTGACAATTCCCGCGCGTCATGGCCGCGCTTGTCGCGGCCATCCACGCGTCGCCGTCACGGTCCTGTGACGATCGCTCCGCGATCTCCTGGCGTGGATGGCCGGCACAAGGCCGGCCATGACGTCGTTGGACTGCCTTCCGAATTCCCTCACTCCCCAAGCGCCGCATGCGACTCGTTCACCGAAGCGCCGCCGTCGATCACGGTCTTCGCCAATCCGGGCGCGGCGATCGCGATATTTTCGGCAAAGAAACGGGCGAGCGCGGCGTAGCGCGCCGCATTCGCATCGGCTTCGCGCTGGGCGCGCTTCGCGCCTTTGACGAGCAGCGTCGCGCCGCGCGCCAGCGCGAAGAGGCGCAGATAGGGCGTGGCGCCAGCGAGCGCGCCGGCAAGTTCGGCTTTCGTCAGAAACGCGCTCGCCTGCGCCAGCGCCTCGACGGTCTCGTGCAACGCCTCGCGCGCGACATCGGCTTCGCCGGCGATGGCGCGCATGTCGTCGATCTCGCTCGCGAGCGCCACGCCGTCGCCGCCGCGGATCTTGCGCGTCACGAGATCAATCGACTGAATGCCGTTCGTGCCTTCGTAAATGGCGCAGATACGCGCGTCGCGCATGAGCTGCGCAACCCCGGTCTCCTCGATGTAGCCCATGCCACCGAAGACCTGAATGGCGAGCGAGGTCGTTTCATTGGCGATATCGGTCGAAAACGCCTTGGCGACGGGCGTCAGGAGAGAGGCGCGCTCATGCGCCGCCGCCGCGCGCGCCGGATCGCCTTCGCGATGCGCGCGATCGATCGCGGCGGCCGTCTCGTAGCAGATCGCCCGCGCCGCCGCGGTTGAACTCGCCATGGTCAGCAACATGCGCGCGACGTCCGGATGCTCGATGATCGCGCTGGTCTCCTTGGCACCCGGCGTGCGCCCCTGCTTGCGCTCGCGCGCGTATCCGAGCGCCATTTGCGTTGCGCGGTCGGCCAGCGCCACGCCTTGCAGCCCTACGGAGAGGCGGGCGTTGTTCATCATGGTGAACATGCAGGCGAGGCCCTTGTTCTCCTCGCCAAGGAGATAGGCGACGGCGCCGTCCTCATCGCCATAGATCATGGTGCAGGTCGGCGAGCCATGGATTCCGAGCTTGTGTTCGATGCCGGCGCAGCGCACATCATTGCGCCGCGTGAAGGCGCCCGTTTCGTCGGGCAGGAATTTCGGCGCCAGGAACAGCGAAATGCCGCGCGTGCCGGGGGGAGCGTCGGGAAGGCGCGCCAGGACGAGATGCACGATGTTCGGCGCAAGATCGTGTTCGCCATAGGTGATGAAAATCTTCTGGCCGAAGAGACGATAGGAGCCGTCAGGCGCGCGTTCGGCGCGGGTGCGCATCAATCCGAGATCGGAGCCGGCGCCGGGCTCGGTCAGATTCATCGTCGCTGTCCATTCGCCACTGACGATCTTGCGCAGATAGACGTCCTTCAGCGCGTCGCTCGCATGCGCCTCCATCGCCTCGATCGCGCCATGGCCAAGCAGCGGGCAAACGGCGAACGCCATGTTGGCGGCGTTCCAGATCTCCGTGCAGCCGGCGTTGAGCAGGGCAGGGAGGTCCAGTCCGCCATAGTCCTCGCCGGCAGCGATGGTGTTCCAGCCGCCTTCTTTCCATTGCGCGTAGGCCTCTCGCCAGCCGGGAGGCGTCGTGACGGCGCCATTGGCGTAGGTCGCGCCCACCCGATCGCCGATCTGATCGAGCGGCAGCAGAACCTGTTCGGCGAATTTGGCCGCCTCGGCCAGCGTCTGTTCGGCGACGCCGTCGGCGAGGTCGCGGTAGACGCCGTCGGCCTCGATGGCGCCTTCGCCGGCCGCGAGGCGAAGCGCAAAAACAATGTCGTCGAGCGGCGCGCGGTAGGTCATCCGATTTTCTCCAATCCGAATCGTTGCACGGAATCTAGCGCGCCAGCGCGAACGCGCGGGCCATCTCCTCCATGTGCGTCAAAACGCATATTTCGCCTCATGGGTCGGGCATTCGCAGAAGTATGGGGAAGAAATGGAGCTTCAATTACGAGTAGCGGGCGGCGGCGGCGCGCGCGGCGCATCAGGAAATCGGCCGCACATTCGCGCGACTCAAGAATCGCAATGACGAGAAAGATCCTGCGACGATCGCCTGGAAGGCGGCGATCGCCCGCTTTCGTGACGCACTGCGCCTCGCCTATCCGGGTGATTTCAGAGAGGATCTCGAACGACTGAAAACAGGCGACGCGCGTGGACTCGAGGGCGTGATTCGCTTTCTTGAAGCCGATCCGATGTTTTTCGGCTCGGGCTACGCCAAGGCCGATCTCATACGTTTCATCAACCGCATGCCGCTGACCGAGCATCAGGCGAAGCGCCTGCGCGCGGTTGCTCTCGCGATCGTCGACCGGCGCGCGTCGCAGGAATTTCGGCGCTATTGCCGACTGGCTGCAAAGGTTAACCACCCAGGCTTGCAAGAGGAGCTGCGGATTCGAGCTGCGCGCGGCGATCCCGCCGTTGCGCGGCGGGCGCGCTGGATGCTCGCCTATGTCGAATCGCCGCCTTGCGCGAGGCGCGCCGGCCGGTAAAATCGGCGGATCGTCAATTCGGCGGATCCGAGGGACAAATGCCGCTTTTCGCCTATCGCTGCAGTGACTGCGCGCATCAGTTCGAGACTCTGTCGCGTTTCGACGAGACCCCCGAGTGCCCCGCGTGCGGCGGCGCCCATGTCGAGCGCCAGTTGTCGCTCATCGCGCGACCCGCCGCGGGCGGAGAGTCCGGGGAGAGCTGCGCCGCGATGGCGGGCGGCGCGCCCTGTCCGAGCTGCCCGGCGTTGGCGGGCCAGATGTGACGTCCGCGGCGGCGACTCTACTCGGGGCGCGCCGCATCGTCGTTCCGGCGAACGGAATTGAGTTCGAGGTTTTCGAGGCCGGCTCGGGCGATCGGCTCGCGCTGCTCTTGCACGGCTTTCCCCAGCACGCCGTCATGTGGCGTCATCTCATCGGCCCGCTCGCGGCCGCAGGATATCGCGTTTGGGCGGTCAATCAGCGCGGCTATGGCGCCACGACGCGCCCCGTGGAGAAAGACGCCTATTCCCTCGAGGCGCTGACAGCCGACGTCGCCGGATTGATCGACGCCGCCAATCCCGCCTCGGTCTCGCTTGTCGGCCACGACTGGGGCGGTTTCGTCGCCTGGGTCGTCGCCATTCGCAAGCTGCGGCCGATCGACGCTCTCGTCGCTCTGAATATTCCGCACCCCCTGTGCTTCCGGCGCGCGCTCGAACAGGAATGGAGACAGAAGCTGAAGTCCGCCTATGCGGCCTTCTTTCAGCTGCCCTGGCTGCCTGAACGACTGCTGTCCGCGCGGCGCGGCGCCGGCGCCGCGTGGCTGATGCAACGCGCCGCAGGCCGGGACGGCGTCTTCTCAAAAGAGGCGATGGACATCTACCGCGCCAATGTCGCGGCGCCGGGCGCCGCCAGCGCGATGCTCAATTGGTATCGCGCCGCCGGACGTGACATTCTGGCGGCGGAAGACCTCGATGCGCCGATAGATGCGCCGACGCTTGTGATCTGGGGGATGCAGGATGTGGCGCTTGGCGAGTCCTGTCTTGAAGGCACGGAATGCTATGTTCGCGATCTCCGGATCGAACGGCTGCCAGGCGTGTCGCATTGGACGCCCGAAGACGCGCCGGAAAAAGTTAACGAGCTGATTTTGGGCTTTGTTTAAAATATTCGACCTTCCTGTCGCAAAAAGCAGCGCGTCGGGGCCGGTAACGGTTGACTTGGCGCGCTGGCGTGGGAATCTGTTTAATGGTCCCGGACCCTGCGTCCGGCGGTCGCTGTTTTGCGCCTTTGGCTCAGCGGCCGGCTTTTGACCAAGAGAAGGAGTTGATCCATTCGCCGTCCAATGAAGAGCATCGCAGCCCCCCAGAAGGAAGGGCCGCGCATCAATCGGGAAATTCGCGCGCGAGAAGTGCAGCTAATCGATTCCGAGGGGAAAAATCACGGCGTCATCCAATTGCCGGACGCGCTGGGCATCGCCGAAGCGGCGGGACTCGATCTCGTCGAGATCGCGCCCAATTCCACGCCCCCCGTCTGCAAAATTCTTGATTACGGGCGTTTTCGCTTTGCCGAGCAAAAGAAGGCCGCCGAGGCGCGCAAAAAACAGAAAGTCGTCGAGGTTAAGGAGATTAAGCTTCGGCCCGGCATCGACGACCATGATTACGGCGTGAAAATGAAGGCGGTGCGCCGCTTCTTCGAAGAAGGCGACAAGGTTAAGGTCACCCTTCGCTTTCGCGGCCGCGAAATCGCGCATCAGGACATCGGCTATCGGCTTCTGTCCCGCGTGAAGGCTGAGACCGCCACGCTGGCCAAGGTCGAACTCGAACCGTCCATGGAAGGACGGCAGATGGTGATGGTGCTGGCGCCTCGATAGCGCGCGTCTCGCCGCAAGGGCAGGGCCGGGCTGCGGCCGAGGGGTGGCGATCGCTATGTTTCAATCTTGGTTTCGCACTCTAACTGCGCGTCACGCTTGCGTTCTCGGCGCGGTGGCGGTGATTGCTGTGGGCGTCGCGCCGGCCAGAGCGCAGCTTGTGCTCCCGGGGGCGGTCGCCCCGACTCCCGAAGGGACGGTCGCCAGTCCCGCAAAGAAAAGAAGCGTCGGCGGTGAGATGGGAGCGGCCGCGGGGCCGGCCATCATGCCGAAGGCGCCCGCCGAAGACGCGATCGTCGGAAAAATCATCAAACGCGACGGCGAGGGCAGCGCCATAGAATTCTCCCGAGCCGGAGCCGATCTGCAGGTCGCCAAGCTCACGCTCGTCGGCGATGATTTGCGGCGCTCCGGCGAAGCCTGCCGAGTCGAAGTGGCCGGAACGCCGTTGAAGCTCACGGCCCGCCAGAGCGAGACCGGATTGCGGCGCTATCAGATCGCATTTCCAGCCTGCGCCTTCACATTCGACGTTCTCGACGGCGCGATTCTCGTCACCAACGAGGGCAAGGCCTGTGAACTGAAGGACGCGGGTTGCCGCGCCGATCCCGAGGGTCTCTGGGGAATGAGCGCGGATGAAATCGACCCCAAGAAGGGCGAAGAGATGCTCGGCGCCCGCGCGCGCGTCGAGAAGACGTTACGAAGCACGTTCCGCGCGCTTTACGATCAGTACAAGAAGGAAAAAGCCATCCGCAACTTCATTGTGAAGGAGCAGGCGGGCTTCTCCTCCTGGCGCGAGGAAGTGTGCCGGTCATATGCGCGCGAGCCGGATTTCGGCTATTGCGCCTTGAGACTGACGGAAGCCCGCGCCATCGCGCTTGGCGCGCAGCTCGCCACTGGCGTCAAACTGCCGCCTGGGGTGGTCGAAGAGGTCGCGGCGGAGAACACGAAGAAGGACGAGAAGAAATAGTCGCGGCGCCGACGTCGCCAAACTAAATCATCGTTCAACCGCCCCTGCGCATCAACATGCCGCGCCCTGGATCATAAGCGAGTATGGCCGCCACCAGGAACGCGCTCGTGTAGCCGAAGACAATCGCGAGCGAGGTCCACTCGACTTTTTCATGGAAGGCGAAGCGGATCAGTTCGACCGCATGCGTGAACGGATTGACCTCGCACACGTAATAGAGCCAGGGGCTCGACTCCTTCACGCGCCACAGCGGATAGAGCGCGGAAGAGGCGAAGAACATCGGAAAGATCACGAAGTTCATCACGCCAGCGAAGTTTTCGAGCTGTTTGATCAGCGATGACAGCAGCATGCCGAGCGCGCCGAGCATCAGACCGCTGAGCGCGA
The DNA here is from genome assembly GCF_000372845.1 of Methylocystis rosea SV97. Lineage (GTDB taxonomy): Bacteria > Pseudomonadota > Alphaproteobacteria > Rhizobiales > Beijerinckiaceae > Methylocystis > Methylocystis rosea. The sequence continues at coordinate 2,934,221 of NZ_KB889963.1, read as the reverse complement.
GCGCCGGCAGCAGGGTCAGATAGCCCCATTTCGTTGGCGGCTCGATCTCCCAGAAATAGGCGATCACCAGGAAGGCGTAGACCTGCAGTATCGAGACGGCGACGCCGGCCAGAAGTTTGGAGCCGAGCAGAAACCAGCGCGGAAAGGGCGAGACGAGCAGCGTGCGCATACTGCCCATTTCGCGGTCGTAGACCATTGAGAGCGACGACTGCATGCCGTTGAAGAGCTGGATCATCGCCATCAGGCCCGGCGCGATATAGACCTCGTAGAGAACGTAAGTTTCATAAGGCGGGATGATCGAAACGCCGAGCACCTGCCGGAATCCCGCTGCGAAGATGAAGAGCCATACGAGCGGACGCACCAGCGCCGAGACGAAGCGCTCTCGCTGATGCAGAAAGCGCAAGCCCTCGCGCCAGACGACTCCCGAAAGGCAGATAAGATATTGGCGAAGGGTGAAGCCTCTCGGGGCAGCAATTTCGCTCATGCCGAAAGCTTCTCCTGACCGATCCCGGCGATGCGCGCGAACGCGTCGCCGATGGTCGCCGCGCCTTGCGCCGCGACGATCTCGGCGGCGCGTCCCTTCGCCAGAACCTTGCCCTGATGCAGAATGATCACCTGATCATCGTCGGCGATCTCGTCGACGAGATGCGTGGTCCACAAAACGCCGAGATGTTGATCGCGCACCAGACCGCGGACAAGCGCGAGGAGATCGGCGCGCGCCTTGATGTCGAGCCCGACCGTCGGCTCATCGAGAAGCAGCAGCCGCGGATCATGCAGCAGCGCGCGGGCAATTTCGACACGGCGCATCTGTCCGCCCGACAGGGCGCGGGCCTTGTCCTTGGCGCGGTCGGCGAGGCCCGCACGCGCCAGCGCCGCCTGTCCAAGGCGGCGGGCGTCGATGGGGCCGATGCCATGCAGCGCTGCGTGGTAGAGGAGATTCTGCATCACGCTGAGTTCGAGGTCGAGCGTGCGCGCCTGAAAGACGACGCCAAGCTGGCGCAGCGCTGCGCCGGGCTCGCGCATGACGTTATGGCCGAAGATGTCAATCTCGCCGTGGCGCGCGGCATAGAGCCGCGTGATCAGCGAGAATAGCGTGCTCTTGCCCGCGCCGTTCAATCCAAGCAGCACCGTGAAGCTGCCGGCCGGGACCGAAAAGCTGACGTCGTCGAGCGCCTTGCGCGCCCCATAGGCGTGGCTGACGTTTCTGATCGCGAGCGCATCGGTCATTGAGGCGCTCCGACAGGATTGTCATTCCCGGCATTCGCGACGCGAATGACCGGGAATCCAGAGCCACGGCCAACAGCGCCGATCGCGGCTCTGGATTCCCGATCGCGCTCCGCGCGTCGGGAATGACAGGCGTGAAGACCCACACTCATTGCGGCGCCACGACGACGCCCCAGGGGAAAGCGCCGACCGGGATCGACTTCACCACTTTGAGCGATGCGACGTCGATCACCGAGACGTCGTTCGAGACGCCATTGGCGGTGAGCAGATATTTTTCGTCTGGCGTGAAAGCGAGGTGCCAGACGCGCTGACCGACGAGCAGATATTTTTCGACTTTTTTTGTCTCGGCGTCGATCACCGCAACGCGATTGGCCGGCCCCAACGCGACGAAAGCGCGTTTTCCGTCGCGCGTGAATGAAATGCCGATCGGCTGGATCGCTTCTTTCGACATCGCCGGAATGTCGAAGCTGATCTTCTGCTTCAACTCGCGTTTCGCGGGATCGATGATTGCGACGGTGCCCCCGACTTCGGACGAAACCCAAAGCTCCGACCCGTCCTTCTTGAACTCGGCGAAACGTGGCCGGCCATCGACGAGAATATTCGCGACGATCTGTTTCGACTGCGTGTCGATCAGATGCGCCATATTGGTCGTTTCCGAAGTGTTGACGAGCAGCTTGCCGTCGGGACTGATCGCCATGCCCTCGGGTTCGACGCCGACGGGAATGTCGCCGATCATCTCTTTCTTCTTCACGTCGATCAGCGTGACGAGATTGTCGTTTTCATTCGAGACATAAATCACGTCGCCATCAGGACTGAGCGCCAGGAGCTCGGGATCCGGGCCCGAGGGCAGCTTTCCGGTGACCTTCAGCGTCTTCGTGTCGAGCACTTGAATGGCGTCGTCGTCGCCGGCGCAGATATAGAGTTCGGAGCCGTCCTTGTTGAGCGCAATGCCGCGCGGGCGTCGGCCGACCTTCACGGTCGCTGTCGCTTCCAGCTTCTCCGTATCGAGGACGGTGATGGAATTGCCCTTCTCGTTGCTGACGTAGACCTTGTAGGCGTGGGCGGGCGCGATCAAAGTTGCAAGCAGCGCCGCGACCAACAACCCCCTCCCTGTCCCTCCCCCGCTTCGCGGGAGAGGGGACGCTAACGATCGGCGTTTCGCGAAAAGGAGCGAGAGGCCGAATCTGCTCCCTCTCCCGCGGCAGCGGGGGAGGGGTGGGGAGGGGGCGTTCTTCACTTCAATTTGCATTTCGACTCCGGCTGATCGGCTCCAAGCGTGTCGAGTTCGCTCGTTTGATGGAGAAAGCCTTCCTGCGGCGAAACGGAGACGATCATCCGTCCGTCGGAAAGCAGTATCGGCTGGCGCAATTGCTGGTTCCAGGGCCTCAGCGTAAGCCGCACGCCTTTGAATGCGGCGATGGAGAAGTCGTTGCCGAGCAGGTAGGGGCGGAGCTTCTCGGGGTCGTTCGACCCGGTGCGCGTTGCGGCTTCGCCAATCATCCGCATGGCGAGCCACGCCGCATTGTCTCGCGCATTCATCAGGCGCCTGAACGTCTGGGTGAAACGGTTCTGCAGCTGAAGCGCCCCCCATTGCTCATGTGAGGCGTCCCAGCTTGTCGGCATCAGGCCGCCTGAGCCTGCCACAGGACGTGGGTCCCAGGTGCGGAAGGGAAGATAGCCCCCGAAGACCTCGTTCTCGTCCGCGGCGACCAGCACGTCATAGGCGGGCGCGTTCTGCGTCAGGACCGGGATCTGCCGCTGGGTCTGCACCGAACCGGAGTCGCTGCGGCGTCCGCCGCCGGTGTCTTCATAGACGCGTTCCTCGACGACCTTCGCGCCAAATTTCTTGGCGCTGTTGCGGAAGGCTTTCGCCAAAAGTTCGTCGTCGGGATGCGAGCCCTTGATGAGGAGCCAACGGCGCCATTGTTTCCAGATGAGATATTGCGCGAGACCATCCGCGAGCATCGAACGCGTCGGCGCGACATGAATGACATTGGCGCGGCAGTCATTTTCGCGAAGCCTGTCATCCGTCGCGGAGACATTAAAAAGCACGGCGCCTTTCGGCTTCGCGCGCTCGGAAGCGGCAAGCAGACGTTCCGCCGAAAGATCGGCGATGATGAACAGTGCGCCCTTGTCCAGGAGCGCGTCGAGGGCCGCCACGACGTCATCGCCGTCCTCGAGCCTGGCGTCGATAGCCTCGAACGTCTGGTTGGTGAATTTGCCTGTGGTGTTGTTGTCGGCTGCGCCCATCAGCGCCCCGGCGAGCGTATCGTCGGCGGCCGGAATATCGAGAATAGAGAGGGTTTCTCGGGCGTGCGTTTCGCGTAGGACGCCGACTTTGACGTTGACCGTTTCCGCCGCGACCGGCGCGGCGAAAAGCACCAAACAGAATGCGGCGACCAAGCTTCTCATGTTGCCTAGATGGCCGCTTTGGCGCGCAGGATCAAGTTTTTCAGAGCCCGCGCGCCTTCCTCGATTCACCGTGTCACGCGCAGCAGCGCCTTGCCCTTCTTGGACGCAAGCTCCTTGGCGTCGAGCGTGCCGTCATTGTCGGGATCGGCGTCCTTGAACAGGGAGGAGACCATCGTCAGATATTCGTCCTTTGAAAGCGTGCCGTCATTGTCAGGATCGGCTGTTTTGAAGTCCTTCTTTGAGACGCGGCCTTTCAGCTCCTTGATGTCGACAGTCCCGTCCGAGTCCGTCTCAAGACGCGTAAAAAGGTCCGTCGCAGACTTGTTGATTTCCTTCAGATCGACAGTCCCGTCATCGTCGGTGTCGAGCGCGGCGACGGGGCCGGCCGCCTTGGCGAGCGCGGACGTCGCCGACAGCGCCGTGACTCCAGCAAGCGCGAGCGCGCCGAATAGCAATGCTTTCTTCATGTGCGACTCCTTTGAGTAAGGCCATCGCACCCAATATAGCGCGGGCGCCGCCGCACCGGCTAGCGGCCCGCGCCATTCCTGCCCTCTGGCGTCAGTAGGTGATCTTCACGCCGCCATAGACGCCCAGCGGCGGCCCGATCGAGACCATGCGCGGATTGTTGAAGGCGAGGAAGGAGATGTCATTCGTGTCGAAAAACGTGCCGAAGCTGCGCGCTCGGGTGTTGGTGACATTTTCGAGCAGGCCGTAGACCTGGATGTTCGGGCCAAGCTGATACGACGTGCGAAAATTGAGAATGCCGTACGACGGCAGCCTTCCTGCGAGGTTGATTTCATCGCCGCGAATCCACGGTCCGGAGGAATACTGAAAGTCGGCGCCGACTTTCCACAGCGGGCTCACGGCGAAATCAATTCCGGTCTTGAATCGGTGACGCGGCACTGAGGTCAGATTTGCGCCGGGCGTCACCAGGATGGAGCCGCCGGTCCCAAAAGTCCCGGTCAGCGGATTATCGGGCGCGCCGAGCACGATCGTCGAGCGGAAAGTCGCATCCGTGTGCGTGTAGTTCAAAAAGGCGCTCACCCGTTCGGTGGTGTAGCGGAAGGACGATTCGAACCCCTGGCGGAGAGTCGTGCCAGCGTTGGTGAAATAGCCGCGGCCGTTGATCGCGCTCGGCACGCTCAGAATGTCATTGAAGCTATAGGTGCGGAAGACGCCAAGGCTCCAGTTGAAATTGCCGGGAAGGGCGTCGGCATAGGCGGGCAGGACCGTCGGAACGGCAATATCCCCCCGAAAGCCGGCCTCGATCGTTTGCGCCTCCACCTGTTTCAGCGGCGGATCGGCGACCAGGAAGTTGTCGATCAGACAGGGCCGGTTGGGATCGGCGCAGCCGAGCTCGAGCGGCGTTGGCGCGCGATTAGCCTCGGAGTAGCTGGCGTAGGCGGTGACGTTCGGCAATATTTTGTAGGTCAGGCCCGCGACGGGATTGATGCGGGTGAAAACGCCATTGCCGTTCAGCGTCGTGCCTCTCATGTCGTAGAGCGCGATGCCGGCGCGGTTGAAGCGCGCGCCCGCCGTAACCTTCAAATCATCGGTTAGATCGAGCGAGTCGAGGGCGTAGACGCCGAGATAATCGTTCGCCGCGCGCACAGAGACGCTGGAGATGCCGGTCGCCTGCTCTTCGACAATGTAGCCGAAGCCGCCGACGACGAGATTGGGCTGAATGATCCCCAGTTCCTCATTGGCGGAGAAGGCGGTCCAACCATGATCGTAGCTGACGCCAAAGGTGATCTTGTTGTGGAAGCCGAAATAGAGATCCTCGTTCGTGACCTGCACCGTGCCGCCGACGGTGCGCGACCGCGTCCAAGTTCTATCGATCGCCCCCAGAGCGACCTGCCCGTTGAAGAAATTGGGGATGTTTGTGTCGCCGGCGTCGCTCTCGCACAGCGACTCGTCGGCTTCGCATTCGAATTCCGTCGTATTGCCGTCGACTCTCGCCTGATCGAAGGCGCGGTAATGCATGTCGCCGAAGAGCTTCCAGGTCGGCGTCGCCTGAAACACACCATTGATGTCGAACATCGAGAGCGTGTTCTTGATCGTCTGCGGCGTTGTGAACACCGCGCTTTCGTCGAGATTGGTGAGATCGACCGGCGCGGGCCCTGAAACGCCGAATTTGTTATTGGCGAGCGTCACATTGGCGTGGATCTCGCCGCTCTCGCCGCGGTAGCCGACATCGCCATAGAAGCGCTTGATGTGCGCGCCGGAAAACTGGCGGTAGCCGTCATCGCCTAAGGCTTCCATCGCCATGTAGGTGGCGAACGGCCCAGAGATGAGACCGTGCTGCATCGATGCCTGGCGACGGCCGCGGCTGCCGAAACGCCCGTCGAGTTCGAAGCCCTGCCATGTGAAGCCGGTTTTCATGTCGAGCGTGACGGCGCCGCCGATGGCGTTGAGGCCGAACAGCGGGTTGCCGGTCACGAGCGTGAAGCGATCAATCGCAACGCTCGGAATCATGTCCCAGTAGACGTTATCGCCCCAGGCTTCGTTGATGCGAATGCCGTTCTGATAAACAGCGAGGCCTTGCGGCGTTCCGGCGATGGGCGAGGCGACGAAGCCGCGGAAATCGATTTCCGGCAGGAACGGTCCGCCCGCGACGTCGTTGACGGTGACGCCGGGCGCCTGCCGAACAAGGTTCTCCGGGAGATTGAACGCGCGCGTGTTCTGCAGCTCATTGCCAGTGATCGTATAGGTCGCCGCTGGCACGGCGTAACGCACGATGGGAGACGCCGGCAGAGCAGGCGTCGCAGGCGCTGACGTCACCGACGCCCGACCCGCCGGCGCGCGCTGGGTCGAGGGCGTCGTCTGAACAGGCGGCCGCGCGGTCGAACGCAGAGGCGCGCCTCCTACCTCGATCGTCGGCAGCGCTTGCTGCGCGCGGGCCGTTGTGGCGATGGAGGCGCAAAGCGCGATCAGCGAGACCTGTTTGACGTAGCGCATGAGGGACCTGGAATTCGAACTGTGTTTGAACGAGTTATATCGACGCGGCTCGCGGCCGGTAGTGGCCAGAGACGACAAACCGGCAATATTTCCCGTCTGTTGTACGACGGCTACACTTCTGAAAAATAACGGAAATCTGCGGATACATTCCCGTATGTGTCGGGAAGATATCCCGACACGCGGCGTCGAGGGCGAATGAACGTGCGCTGCAGCGTCAACAGCCGAATACCGGCGGGATAAATGTGTTTGTCCGGCGCAAAATTGCCGTCGAGCGCGTCGAACACTCTAGCTCGCACGCTGTTATCGGCTCGCGCAGATCAGGTTAAGTCGCCGCCGAAACGCCAGTGAATTTCCGCCGCAAGGGCAGGCTCGCGATCAGAACCGCGAGAATTCCCGTGACGAAAATGCCGTCGAACGTTCCTGCGCCGCCAAACGAGACGATCGGCGTACCGATGCCCTCTATCTTATCGAGATTGAGCAAGTCGGCGCCGATGAGCGTGCCGAGACTGCCGCTGACATAGGCGACCGGCGCGGCGAAATCGCGCGACAACAGAATCGCGAGAGCCGCCGACAACAGCGGCGGCGCCAGGATCGGCACGCTAATGCCGGCGCCAGGCACAATCCGTGCAAGGAAATGAACCACAACAGCGACGATCGCCGTCGCCAGCGCTGCGACGATCCAGATGCGATTGCGGGCGAGCAAATAGATCGAAAGCAACAGTGGAATAACGGCGCCGCCGACGTTGACGGCCAATATCATTCCTGGCCAGTCGACGACCTCTGGGACGACATAGCGCCCGCCAAAATCGTCGACCATTTCTTGAGGAACGACGCGTTCCTGGGTGAAATGCGCAACCGGAATGTTGACATAGCTTCCCAGAAGCGACGCCAGCAAGAGGAGCGTCGCATATTTCGAGCTCAGGCCGATGCGGCCGAAAGCATAGCGAAGCACGCCAAACTGGATCAGCAGGAACAGCGCGATAAGCGCGCCGACGAAGATCGCGTAGAGGATTGGCGGCAGCGGGAGATAGTCAAGATGTTGTGAGTGCACGCGCCACCCCGTTCATTGCGGTGCGTCGACCGTTAAGCCGCATATAGGGGCGAAGCGATGCGAGTCGAGTTGAGTTGAGTCTCAGTTAGGCGAAGGGCCGAGCCGAAGCGAGACGGTGCGCGCCCTTGGCTTGACTTCATCGCGGGTGTGCTGCGCCGTCGCCGACCACGCAAGCCGATGAGGCGCGCGACTGGATTGTCGCTCACTGACGCGCCGCGCCGCCCTTGCGCATCGGCAGCGACGCGGTTAGCCGCGCGCCGCCCTTTGCGTCGTTCGCAAGCGTGAGCGCGCCGCCGAGCGCGCCGACTCGTTCGCCCATGCCGCGCAAGCCGAGACCGCTCGACGACGCGGAACGAGTCGCTTGGAGACCCGCCCCATTGTCCCGCACGACAATATGCAATGCGCCCGTCGACCGCTTGACGACGACCTCGACCCGATTGGCGCCCGAATGTTTTAACGCATTGGCGAGCGCTTCCTGCACAATGCGATAGGCGGTGAGCGCGGTCGCTTCTTCGATGTCCCCTGAGGCGCCGTCCAGCGACAGCGCGATGGCGACCTTCGGATTGGCGTCGCGCCAGCCTTGCGCCAGCGCCTCTAACGCGTCGGCAAGTCCCATCTCCTCGAGGGCGGCGGGACGCAGCCGTCCCAGAATGCGTCTGTTGACCTGTTGCAGAGCGGCGATCTGTGCATCGATGCGGGCGCAATCTTCTGCGAGCCGGATCGGGTCTGCGCCCGGCGCGGTCGCCCGGCGCGCTAATGCGCCAACGCCGGCGCGCACGGTGAAAAGAAAAGGGCCGATCTCGTCATGCAGGTCGCGCGCGATGTCTTTGCGCTCTTCGTCCTGCACATGGATCATGCGCCGCACGAGCCTGCGATTTTCTTCGTCGAGCCGTTGCAGCGTCGCCGCCAACGCGTTGATCCGTTCGGCGATGATGACGAACTCTGGAGAGCCATCGGCGGGAACGCGCATCGAATGTTCGCCGCGCTCGAGACGCTGCAGGCCCTCCGCGAGCGTGGCGACCGGACGCAGCGTTCGCGACACGGCGAGTGAAACGAGCGCGAAGGCGGCGACGGCGATTCCCGCGCCGCCGATCGCGAGCCAAACGATCTCCTGCCAAATTTCGGCGATCTCATCCGCGGGATTGGAAGCGATCATGATCGCGGCCCCCCGGCCGGTTTCGATTCGGGTCACAGCGGCGTTCGGCAGCACGAGCCGGGTGAACCACTGCGGCGCACGGTCGACGTCCTCCCGCGCGTGCGTCTCCTCTCCGGCGAGCGTGACGCGAACATGGCGCAGCCGTCGCGCGTCGGCGAGAAGTCGCGCGATCTCCGCCTGCGGGTCTGGCGCCGCGTCAAGTCGCGTTAGCGTCGCTTCTACGAGTTCGCGCGCAAGGCGCGTCGCGCCGTCGGCTTCGGCGCGAACGCGCGCGCCCGCGTGCAAAACGAGCAGGCCGACGCCGAGCGCCAGTCCCAGCGCGAGCACAACGCCGAGCAGCAGCGACAGGCGAAGGCGCAGGGAGAGCCTTCGAAGCATAGGCAAATTCTCTAGAGAAGCGTGCGGCTTTACGAAAGGCCCCAAATGCCGGCAATGTTTTCCCGCCTGCCTTCGGGAGGCCCGGGATTCTTGGAGCCATGAGCGATTATGCGCGTTCTTATCGTTGACGACCATCCGATCATCGTTTCCGGCTGCGCGGCGATGCTCGCCGGTGAGGGCGACATCGACGTCGTCGACGCGAGAGACGCGGAGACGGGTCTGGCCGCTTTCGTGGCGCAGAAGCCCGATATAACGGTCGTCGACATCGGCCTGCCGGGGGTTTCCGGATTCGAGTTGACGCGGCGGATTCTTGAAGCCGATCCGCAGGCCCGCATCGTCGTCTTCAGCATGAACGACGACCCGATTTTTGCCGCGCGCGCGATTCAGATGGGCGCCAAAGGCTATGTGACGAAGAACGACGATCCCTATCTTCTGCTGACGGCGGTGCGCGAGGTCGCGTCCGGCGGCGTTTTTCTCATGCCCAAAATCGCCAATCGGCTCGCCTTCGAAAAGAGCGGCGCGGCGGCCAGTCCGCTCTCCGCGTTGACCGCGCGTGAATTGGAGATTTTGCGAATGCTCGGACGCGGGCTCGGGATGGCCGAGATCGCCGATGCGACCCAAGTCTCCTACAAGACGATCGCCAACAGCTGCTCGATCATGAAACGAAAGCTTGGCGCCCGCACGCCGATGGAGCTGATGCGCATCGCGCTCGAACACAAGCTGACGTGAGGCGCGCGCATTCACCCTCCCCTCGAGGGGGAGGGTCGGCGCGAAGCGCCGGGGTGGGGTGGAGCAGGGTCGCAAGTCCTCGCAGTTGAGTTCGGGAGGCGAGACGCATTCTTTTCTCAAATGATTTTTGCGTCGTCACCCCACCCCGCATTGCTTTGCAATGCGAGCCTCCCCCTCAAGGGGAGGGTGCGTCCACGCCTAATTTCCTTGCGCGTCCGGATAGGGCTCCGGCGCAGAATAATTCGGCGGAACCGGACCCGTCAGCGCGCCGAGAAAGGCGACAATGTCGGCCGCATCCTTCTCCGACAGATCCTGCCCGAGCTGCGTCTTGCCCATGATTTTCACGGCTTTGATCAGATCGTCGACCGACCCGTCGTGGAAATAGGGCGCCGTCTGCGTGACGTTGCGCAGACTCGCGACCTTGAAGACATAGAGGTCCGCATCATTCTTGGTGACGTCGGCGCGACCTTTGTCCGGCGTCGCGACTCCTGTTTCTTTCCAGTAGTCGCTCACAACGCCAAATTTTTGGAAGGAATTGCCGCCGACGCCCGCGCCATTGTGGCAAGAGGCGCAGCCCAGATCGATGAATTTGCGCAGCCCCATCGCCTCTTGATTCGTCAGCGCCGAGGCGTCGCCCGTAAGGAAGGCGTCGAATTTGGAGGGCGTCAGCAGCGTGCGCTCGAACGCGCCGACCGCCGCGCCCCAATTCTTCGAATTGATCGGGTCCTTATCGCCGGGGAACGCTTTGGCGAAGGCGTCGGCGTAGGCGGGAACCGCCTTCAGCTTGCTCATCGCCGTCGGTTGATCGGGATTACCAAAGCTCGCAGGGCCTAGCAGCGATTTTTCGGCCTGGTCTTCGAGCGACTCGCGATCGCCGCGCCAATGCTGTTTGAAATTCAGCGCGGCGTTGAAGATCGACGGCGCGTTGCGCGGATTTTCCTTGCCGAACACGCCAATCGCCTTCGGCAGCCCGTCGCTCGCCTGCTTGTCCGGCAAATGGCAATGCGCGCAACTGACGTTGCCGTCCATCGACACGCGGCTTTCGAAAAACAACCGGCGACCAAGCTCGATTCGCGCCGCCGTCACCGAATCATTGCCAGGGGGGGGAACGACGATCGGCTGGAAATTCTGTTTCGCGTCCTCAAGAAGCGCTTTCGCGTTCGGAGGCTCCGCGTGGGCGGTCGCAGCGATGAATAGGAGAGAGACGAGGGCGATGAAAAAAGAAGGCGCGCGCACGTCGACGCTCCTGTTCGTGGCCACTCGTTCGCCGACGTTGGCCAAAATGATTCGAGCCGGCGAAACGAAAAGCGCAACCGCTTTGCGAAGCGCTCTTCTTGCCGGCTCGATTTTTGGAATTCGTTGGCGGCTTCGGCAAGGCGAAGGCCGCGCCGAAATTAGATCTCGGCGGACTCGTAGCTGGTGATTTCCATGCCGACGCAGACTTCGACAATCACGGGAGTCGTCCAGGCCATTTTTTCCTCCGTATTAGGACTCTCTACGGCTCTGCCTGCTTATGTGGCGCGTCGCGCCCGCAGGTTTAAGCTCGGCGCAGCATTTAACATGATCGCCGCCGCTTCGCAAATGGGATGCGGCGCACAATATCGGCCGCTTGCGACGATAGCCGAACGCTTCTGTGGGGCCTCGAATGCAAATGACGCAGCCGAACGTCTCGACAGTCGCCGTGACGGCTGATAGGCATAAGCAAAACGCGGGAGGAGCCGCCCGGCTCGGCGAGTAGGCGCTAAAAAACAAATGGATAGCGCTCACTTCGCCGTTAAGCTTTCAAGCTTGGCCAGGGCAGGTCGCAAATCGGGGTAGGAATGGAGACAGCAACGCTCGACGGCAAGGCGATTGCGCTTGGCGACGCCTATCGACATGCCGCCAGAATTCTCAACGGGGCGGCCTTTCCGCTCATCGCCGGCCTTGGCGCCGACGTCGCCGGCGCGCGCGCCGCGATCCTCTTGGCCGAGCGGCTGAAGGGCGCCTTCGATCATCTCGCGTCGCGCGAAACGCTCGCCGATATCGACGTCAAGCGTTCCTTCGGCATGTTCACGACGACGGCGAACGAAGCGCGCCTTCGCGGCGACTGCGTCGTGCTGATCGGCCCGGGGCTGACTCAAGCCTGGCCTGGAATGCTGGAGCGCCTCGCGCTTGCCGAGCCGCCACGCCGCGGGGCGCAAGCGCAGCAGCCGCGCAAGGTGATTTGGGTCGGGCCGGACGGCGACGAAGCGAACGCCGTCCCAGGCGCAAACGTCATTCCGGCCTCTGTGCAGGAACTTTCCGGCGTGCTGGCGGCATGGCGCGCCCGCTTCGGCGGACGGCCGATGGCGCTGGACGCCGAAAAAGTCGCGCTCATTGACGGCCTCGTGGAGACGCTGCGAAACGCCCGCTTTGGCGTCTTCGTCTGGTCGGCGTCGACGCTCGATCCGCTGGCGATCGAAATGCTGCAGGCTTTGGTGATCGAGCTCAACGCCACGACCCGATTCACCGCCGTTCATATCGGCGGCCGCAGCGGCGCTTCGGGCGTGACCCAGACGGCGGGCTGGATGACGGGCTTTCCGCCGCGCACGGGTTTTGGCCGTGGTTATCCGGAGCACGACCCGTGGCGCTTCGAGTCCTCGCGGCTCGTCGACAGCGGCGAGGCCGATGCGGCGCTGTGGATTTCCGCCTTCGACGGCGAAAAACCCGCCTGGTCCCGCGCCGACATCCCGCTCATCACGCTCGCGCCGGCGCAAAGCTCGCCGTCTCGCGGGCTGTTCATTAAAGTCGGTCAGCCCGGCGTCACGCATGACGCGGTGCTGATGAGTCAGGAAACCGGCGGCATGACGCTGCGCAGGGCAAGCGCGCCGACGGACGCGCCGAGCGTGGCGCAGGCGATCGGCGCCATTATGGCGGAAGTTTCGGAGGGCGCATGGCGCTGACAGTTTTGCGCGGCGGCCATATCGTCGATCCGGCGACCGGCCAGGACGCGATCGGCGACGTGTGGTTCGAGGACGGCCGCATCGTCGAGCGCCCCGAAGGGCGCAGCGCCGACAACGAGATCGACGTCTCCGGCCATATCGTCATGGCCGGCGCGATCGACATCCATTCGCACATCGCCGGCGGCAATGTGAACACGGCGCGACTGCTGCTGCCGGAGCTGCATCGCGCGATTCGCGCGCGGCTCGCCGACACGCCGCTGTCGACGGCCAAATGGTCGAGCTACGAGACCGGCCGTCTCTACGCCCAGATGGGCTTCACCACGGTCGTCGAGCCGGCGATGGCGCCGCATCACGCGCTGCAGACCCATCTCGAATTCAACGACGTGCCGATCATCGACAAGGGCGCGCTCACCGTGCTCGGCAACGACGACTTTCTGCTCGGCATGTTGCGCGACGGCGAGACGGACGGCGCGATCAATGACTATGTCGCGCAGACCGTCGAGAACACCCGTTCGCTCGGACTGAAGTGCATCAATCCCGGCGGGGTCGAGGCCTTCAAGGAGAACATGCGCGCCTTCGGACTGGACGACGTCGTGCCGTTTTACGGGCTGACGTCGCGCCAGATTTTCCAGGCGCTGCAGAAGTCGACTCAGGCGGTGGGCATCGCGCATCCGCTGCATCTGCACATGAACAATCTCGGCCTTGCCGGCAATATCGACACGGCGCTCGCGACGATCGACGCGGCGCAGGGTCTGCCGCTCCATCTCGCGCATGTGCAGTTCTACGCCTATGGCAAGGAAGGCAAGAACGGCTTCTCGTCGGCCGGCGCGCTCTTCGCCGAGAAGATCAACGCGAATCCAAATGTTTCCGTCGACGTCGGCCAGGTGATGTTCTCGGACACGGTGACGATTTCGTCCGACGTTCTGAAACAGTTTAACAGCCTGCCCGGCGCGATCCCGAAGAAGGGCGCGATCTTCGACGGCGACGCCAATGGCGGCGGCATCGTGCCCTACGTCTATAAGATTTCAAATTACTACAACGCCATTCAATGGGCGGCGGGCCTCGAGCTCTTCCTGCTCATTGAAAATCCTGAGCAGGTGTTCTTCACCACCGACCATCCGAACGGCGGTCCGTTCACGACCTATCCGGAGCTCTTCGCGCTGCTGATGAGCGCCGATCTTCGCGCGCAGCATCTTGCGCGCCTTCCGGCCGAGGTGCTGGAGCACACGACGCTGCCGTCGATTTCGCGCGAATACACGCTTTACGAAATCGCCCAGATGAGCCGCTCCGGCGCCGCGAAGCTCTTTGGCTTTGTCGATCGCGGCCGGCTCGGTCCCGGCGCCGTCGCCGACATCGCCGTTTATAAGCCCGGACGCGACGTCGCCGGCATGTTCCGGCGCGCGGCCCTCGTGTTCAAGGATGGCGCTCTCGTCGTGCGCGATGGCCAAGTCTCGCATTACACGCGCGGCAAGACGCTGCATATTCGCCCGCGTTACGATCGGCAGATCACGAAGCGGCTCGATTCCTATTACGACGATCTTTACGGCCTGCCGCGCGGCATTTTCGACGTGCCCGACGCCGCGCTGCCGCACGAGGACGCCTTTGCGGAGGTCCCATGCCGGATATAATTCGCAACGGCGTGACGATAGACGACAATTTCGCCGAAGCCTTCCCCATGAGCGGGACGGGCATTCTGATCACCGCGCCGAACGCCAAATGGGCGCGGCAGGCGGCGCTGACGATGACGGGTTTTGCAACATCGGTCATCGGATGCGGCTGCGAGGCCGGAATCGATCGCGAAGTGCCGCCCGAAGAAACGCCGGACGGACGCCCGGGCGTGCGCGCGCTGCTTTTTGCGATGTCGTCGAAGGACGCGGAGAAGCAGCTCGTCAACCGACTCGGCCAATGTGTGCTGACCTGCCCGGGCTCCGCGGTCTATTCGACGGTCGCGGGCGAATTCGAGATCAAGGTCGGCGACGCGCTGCGCCAGTTCGGCGACAAGTGGCAGATGTCCAAGGTCGTCGACGATCGTCGCTACTGGCGCGTGCCGGTCATGGACGGAGAGTTTTTCTGCGAAGGCAAGGTCGGCCTGACGAAGAAATCCGTGGGCGGTGGCAACCTTTTGATCATGGGCGCGGACTGGGAAAAGACCATGCGCGCGACCGAGGCCGCCGTCTCGGCGATCGACGGCGTCGCCGACGCCATCGCGCCGTTCCCCGGCGGCATCGTGCGCTCGGGCTCAAAGGTCGGTTCGAAATACAAGGGCATGAGCGCATCGACCAATGACGCTTATTGTCCGACATTGCGGGGCGTCACCAAAAGCGAGCTCGACGCGGACATCGGCTGCGTGCTCGAAATTGTCATCGACGGCTTGACCGATAAGGCCGTGAGCGAGGCGATGCGCGCGGGGCTTCACGCCATCATCGAGATGGGGCCGGAGCAGGGCGCCAAGCGCGTCGGCGCCGGCAATTACGGCGGCAAGCTTGGGCCGTTTCATTATCATCTGAAGGAATTGCTGCCGTGAAGCCCTTTACCTTCACGCTTCGCCAGGAGCCGCCACAGCGCGTCGATCTCTCGGCGCTGACGCCCGACCGCCTGGCGGGAAAATCCGTCGCGCAGATCGAAGCGATCGAGATCGGCGTGACGCGCATTTCGACCAAAGTCGGCGACCTCTTCAAGGTTTCGGAAGGCGATCTGAAGACTGTTCGCTATGAGGGCGGCTCAGCGCGCTTCGATCTTCTCGGCGCGAAGCTTCTGCCTGGCTTTGAGATTCATGTCGAAGGCGACGTCGGCGCGCAGTGCGGCCGTCTGGCCAAGGGCGGCAGGATCACCGTCGCTGGGAACGCCGGCCCGCATGCCGCCTCGGGCAACCTTGGCGCCGAGGTGGAGATCAAAGGCGACGTCGGAGATTTCCTCGCCGGTCCGCTCGCGGGCGAACTCGCCGGCATGGCCGGCGGGCGCGTCATCGTGCGCGGTAAGGTGGGCGAACGCGCCGGCGACCGGCTGCGTCGCGGCATTCTCATCATCGAGGGCGACGCCGGCGAAGATCTCGGCGCGCGCGTCATCGCGGGCACGATCCTGGTTTTGGGCGAGGCCAAGGGGCGCGTCGGCTATCTCAACAAACGCGGCTCGATTGTGCTCGCTCGCGGCGGCTGCTTCGGTTCGACCTATGTCGACTGCGGCGCGCATGAGCTGACGTTCGCACGGCTTTTCGCACGTTCTCTGAGGGATCATAGCGCCTCGGCCGCCGATCTCCTGTCGCGCAAGCTGCGCCGCTATGGCGGCGACACGGCGGTCTATGGCAAGGGCGAGATATTGACCCCCGACTGACGGGCATTACCCTTGCTAAGAAGCGAAACGCCCTGGAGCGGGCGCTTAGCAAGGAGATTGCGATGAATTTCGTCGAACTCATCCTTACTGTCTGCACGCTGGCGCAGCCCGCCGCCTGCGACGAGCGCAAGCTCGTCTTCGAATCGACCACGGGCTCGACCAGCAATTGCATGATGCAGGCGATGCCATATATCGCTCAATGGTGCGGCGAACACCCGCAACTGACGGTTACGAAGTGGCGTTGCGCGCGGCCGGGAGCGGAAGGCGACAAGATCTGATCGAGGCCTGCGGGCGCGGTCGGTACCATGGCGAATGAATCGAAAACACGATCGGCCTGCGCCCTTTGCGGCGCCATACGCGCCTCCCGACGAGAGCTTCGCTGAAGCCTTCCTCGGTTCGCGCCCTAATCCCGCGACTCAACGACTCGTCGAAAAAGCTGCGCTGAGGCTCGTGCGCGGCATTCGCGCACAACGTGATCCGCTTGGCGGCGTCGAAGATTTCCTTCACGAATTCTCCCTCTCCTCGCGCGAGGGGCTGGCGGTGATGGCGCTTGCCGAAGCGCTGTTGCGCGTGCCCGACGACGCGACGGCCGACCAACTCCTGGCTGATAAGCTCGCCGAGGGCGATTTCTCCCATCACGAAACATCGAGCGACGCGCTGCTTATTCAGGCCTGCGCCTTCGCGCTGGGACTTTCGGCGCGTATCGTTGACGTCACGGAGCCGCGCGGGCTCATTGCCCACCTCGCCCGGCGTCTCGGCCTGCCGGGGCTGCGCGCCGCCGCGCGTCAGGCGATGCGGCTGATGGGCGCTCATTTCGTCTTTGGCGAAACCATCGAAGCGGCGATCAGACGGGAGCAGGGACGGCGCGAGCGCTTCTCTTACGACATGCTTGGCGAAGGGGCGCGGACGGCGGAAGACGCCGAGCGCTATTTTGAGGCCTACGCCCACGCCATTCGCGCCATCGGCGACTCGGCCGGAAGCTCCGAACTCCCTGTGCGCCCTGGAATTTCGATCAAGCTCTCGGCCCTGCATCCGCGCTATGAGGCGATTTCGCGCGAACGCGTCTTGCGGGAATTGCCGCCGCGGTTGCTCGACCTGGCGCGCCTCGCCAAAGAGCGCGATCTCGTTTTCACCATCGATGCGGAGGAGGCGGATCGACTCGAACTTTCGCTGGACGTGTTCGCACGCGTCGTCAAAGACCCGTCTCTTTCCGGCTGGGACGGATTCGGGCTCGCGGTGCAGGCCTATCTGAAGCGCGCGATGGCCGCGATCGACTATGTCGCTTCGCTCGCGGAAGCGAACCATCGGCGCTTCATGGTGCGTCTCGTCAAGGGCGCCTATTGGGACAGCGAAATCAAACGCGCCCAGGAGCGCGGTCTCGCCGATTATCCCGTGTTCACGCGCAAGGCGATGACCGATCTCAATTTCGACGCCTGCGCCGCTCGGCTCTTCGACCAACCGCGTCTCTTCCCGCAAATCGCCACGCATAACGCGCGCAGCGTCGCCGCCGTTCTGACGATGGCCGGCGCGCGGCGCGACTTCGAGTTTCAGCGCCTCCACGGCATGGGCGAGTCGCTCTATGAGTCGCTCGCGGAAATGAGCGACGTCCCCGTTCGAATCTATGCGCCGGTCGGTCCGCACCGTGATCTTCTCGCCTATCTCGTGCGGCGCTTGATCGAGAACGGCGCCAACTCCTCTTTCGTCGCGCGCGCCGCCGATCCCGAGACGCCGGAGACCGCGCTCGTTGCGGACCCTTATGAAACGCTTGGCGCGCCAAATCGTGCGCGTCATCCGCGCCTTCCGCTGCCGGCCGAGATTTACCTGCCGCAACGCGCCAATTCAAAAGGCGTGGAATTTGGCGATCGGACCGCGCTTGCGGCGCTGATTAACGAGGCGCGCGCGCCAGCTCCGCCGCCCGCCGCGCGACCGAGCGTCGAATCGCGGGCTGCGGCGCGCCCGGTCCTGTCGCCGATCGACGGCGCCGTCGTCGGTCACGTCGTCGAAGCGGATGAAGCTGCGGCGCGTGCTGCGGTCGCGACGGCGGCGCGCGCCTTCCCAGAGTGGTCCAGGACTCCATTCGAGGCGCGGGCGCGGATGATCGAACGCGCGGCCGATCTCATTGAGGCGCGGCGCGGCCCGTTGATCGCCTTGTTGCAAAGCGAGGGCGGCAAGACTCTCGACGATGCGCTCGCCGAGGTGCGCGAGGCGGCCGATCTTTGCCGATACTACGCCGGCCAGGCGCGAATTCTCTGCGCCGACATGCCGCTGCCGGGCCCGACGGGCGAAGCTAATGTCCTGCGAAGGCATGGACGCGGCGTCTTTATCTGCATTTCGCCCTGGAATTTCCCGCTCGCGATTTTCATCGGCCAGATCGCAGCGGCGCTCGTCGCGGGAAATTGCGTCGTCGCCAAGCCCGCCGAGCAGACGCCGCTCGTCGCCGCCATGGCGATCGCGCTCCTGCGCGAATCTGGCCTTCCGAAGGACGTGCTGCAATTTACGCCGGGCGATGGCGCGATCGGCGCTGCGCTCGTCGCCGATCCGCTGACCGCCGGCGTCGTCTTCACCGGCTCCGTCGAGGTTGCGCAGCGGATCAATCGCACGCTCGCCGAGCGAGATGGCGCGATCGCGCCGCTCATCGCCGAAACCGGCGGGATCAATGCGATGATTGTCGATTCGACGGCGCTGATCGAACAGGTCGTCGACGACGTCATGACGTCTGCGTTCCGATCGGCGGGCCAGCGGTGCTCAGCCTTGCGGCTCTTGTGCCTGCAAGAGGAGATCGCGCCCACCTGCCTCGAGACGCTGATTGGCGCTGCGCGCGAGTTGCGGGTCGGCGATCCGCGCGAGATCGGCGTGCATGTCGGCCCGGCGATCGACGCGCAGGCGAAGGACAAACTCGACGCCTATCTTTCGCGTCAGCGCGAAGCGGGGCGAATTCTCTACGCTGGCGTTGCGCCGACGACAGGAACTTTCGTCGCCCCGCACATCGTCAGACTTGATCGCGTCGAGGACTTGCAGGAGGAAATCTTCGGACCCGTCCTGCATGTCGCGACCTGGCGTTCGGATCGCCTGCCGCAACTGCTCACGGACATCGAAGCCAGTGGATATGGTCTCACGCTCGGCATGCATACGCGCATCGAACAGCGCATTCGCGCGTTGTCGCGCAAAGCGTCCGCCGGCAATATCTACGTCAATCGCAACATGATCGGCGCGGTCGTCGGCAGCCAGCCCTTCGGCGGGTTCGGCTTGAGCGGCACCGGCCCAAAGGCGGGCGGGCCGGATTATCTGCTGCGATTCCTTCATGAGACGACCCTGACGATCAACACCGCGTCCTCTGGGGGCGACGCAGGACTGTTGTCGCTCGGAGAATTCGACGAGTGATCGCGACAAATTGGCGCAAAATCGCTGCTTGAAGTCACATCTCTGACGCTCCACGTCCCTAACGTTTCCATGTCGATCGTCAGCGCCATCGTTGCTGAATTTTCGGTTGCTTGGCGATCGTCCGTTCATGAGGGAGATCAGCATGGCCGAACAAAGCAAGCTGCCGGCGTCGAGAGAGTCCGCGCAGGCATCCGGCGGATTCGATTGGCATCCACTCGAATCCTTCCGGCGTCAATTCGATCGTCTGTTCGACGAATTTCCATCGCGCAGAAGCCTTGCCGACTTCCAGCCGTTCGACCGGCTCATGTCGGCGGCGGCGCCGCCTGTCGATTTTGTTGAAAAGGACGGCGGATATGAAATCACCGCGGAACTGCCCGGGCTCGACGAAAAGAACGTCGATGTGAAGCTTTCAAACGGCGTGTTGTCGATCTCTGGCGAGAAGAAAGAAGAAAAGGAAGAGAAGCGGGAAGGATACTACTGCTCGGAGCGACGTTACGGCTCTTTCCGCCGCGCCTTTCGGGTTCCTGAAGGCGTAGACTCCGACAAGATCACCGCCGATTTCGAAAAGGGCGTGCTGAAAATCAAGCTGCCGAAGACGGCTGAATCCAAGAAGGAAGAAAAGAAGATCGAGATCGCGGCGAAATAGCGCCGCGATCAGCGGCGCTCGACCGTCGCTGCTCTAAGATCGCCAGCCGGCGCGCCTCTGGGAAGCGCCGGCGATTTCGGGCTTCTGCGCCGGCCGTCGCATCAGCCGCGGCAGCACGAGATGCGGCAACACGCCCTCGCGAATGACCGCGCGCCGCAACGGCCCGAGCGCCGCCATGGCGATGAAGCTCGCGCCGCGCAGCAAATCCACCGGCAGATAGGGAATGATGAGCGATCGGTTGAGCAGGTCGACGCCATGCGTCCTGAAGCCGATATCGGCGCGCCGGTGACGGTCATAGCGGGCGAGCGCCCGCGACAATTCGCGCGGATTCTTGAGATCGACGCTGGCGAGACAATCCTCGAGATCGGCGACGTCGCGCAGACTTAGGTTCAGTCCTTGCGCGCCGATCGGCGGAAAAATGTGACATGTCTCGCCGACGAGCGCGAGGCGGCCCGTGGCATGTTTCGACACCTGCATGCCGCCCATGCGGAACTGCCCGATGTCGCCTTCGATGCGCATCGCGCCGAGTTCCGACTTGGCGTAATCCTCGATTTCATATTCGAGCTCTTCGCGGGGCTTGGCGAGACGCCGCCGCGCGTCGGCGACGCTCATCAGCCAGACGAGGCTCGAACGATTCGGCGCGTCCTCTCGCGCGGGCAGCGGCACCAGCGTGAAGGGGCCCGAGCGCGTGTGATATTCCGTCGAGACATTTTCGTGCGGGAACTCGTGGCGCAGCATCATGGTGAGCGCGATCTGCGGATAGGTCCATTCCTTCACGTCGATGCCGGCGACCGTGCGGGCGCGGCTGTTGCGCCCATCCGCCGCAACGATGAAGTCCGCCTGGAGTCGCCGTCCGTCTGTGAGGACGGCGACGGCGCCGTCGCTGCTGAATTCGTAATCCGCGATATCGGCGTCGACGAACGCGATCTCAGGGCGGCCGCGACAAAGATCCAGCAGAATGGCGACGAGGTCGTCGTTCGACACATTGACGCCGAGCGCCGGCAGACCGATCTCGCGCGCCCGCAGGCTGAGTTCCGGCACGGGCAGAAACTGATCGGTGTCGTCGATCATGTGGATCGCTTCGACGGCGCAGCCGCGCGCTCTGACGCGCTCTAACGCGCCGAGTGCATCGAGAAATCGGACGGACGATTCGAACAAAGCGACGGTGCGGCCCGGCAGCGGCGGCGGAATGCGCCCGGCGAGCGTCGTCCTGAATCCCCCGCGCGCGAAGGCCAGCGCCGCTGCAAGGCCGGTCGCCCCGGCGCCGGCGACGAGAATGTCCGATCTGGTGTTTTCGTACGCCGCGTTCATCTCATTCGTCTCCTTTGCCTGTTATAGCGGGAGAGTCTTCGGAGCGCGAGCAGCACGGGCAAGCAGGATGGCTTTGGCTCGGCGCGAGGGTGGTGGTAGGCTGACGTCCCGCTTCTCCAGTCGCCGCGCCTCGTGACGTCTTCTCGCCTCATCGGCCTTTCTGTCCACCTCTTCACTGCGAGCGGCGCGGCGCTCGGCCTGATCGCTTTGTTCCTTGCGGCGGACGGCCGTTTTGCGGCGATGGTCGCCTGGCTCGGCGCGGCGCTCGTCGTGGACGCCGTCGACGGAACGCTGGCGCGGCATTTCAAGGTGACGGAAACGGCGCCCTTCATCGACGGGGTCGCGCTCGACCTCGTCGTCGACTTTCTCAACTATGTGGTTACGCCGCTTGTGGCGCTGTGGCGCTCCGGCCTCTTGGATCCGGCGCTCGTCGGCCCCATTTGCGCCGCGGTCTGCGCCTGTTCGGCGCTCTATTTCGCAGATCGGCGAATGAAGACGGCCGACTATTGGTTTCGCGGATTTCCGTCGCTGTGGAACATCGTGGTCTTCTATCTTCTCGTGCTGCGGCCGCCGGCCACCGCGAGTCTCATGCTGATTGTCGTGACGACGGCTTGCATGTTCGTTCCGGTCGCCTTTGTTCATCCGCTGCGCGTTCAGCGGCTGCGACCTGTGACGCTCGTCGTGACCGGCGTCTGGGGCGCGGCGGCGATCGCGGCGGTCGCACAGGATCTTGCGGCGGCCTCCTTCACCGTGAAGGCGGCTCTGGTCGTGACCGGGTGCTATTTTCTGGCTTTGCCGCTTTTTCGTGAGGGCGGCGCGATCGCGAAAGGTGAGGTCGATGGTTAAAGCGATTCGCGTGCATCAGCCGGGCGGGCCGGATGCGCTCGTTATGGAAGACGTTGATCTGCCGGCTCCGACCGCCGACGACGTGCAAATCCGCCACGGCGCCATTGGCGTCAATTTCATAGACGTCTACCGCCGTACCGGCGCTTATCCGGCCGAATATCCGTTTGTCCCCGGACATGAAGGCGCCGGCGAGGTGATCGCCGTCGGCGAGAATGTGAAGAACTTCAAGGTTGGGGATCGGGTCGCTTATGTCGGCGCGCTTGGCGGCTATTCGGAGGCGCGCAACATCGCCGCCGGCTCAGTCGTCCATCTGCCGAAATCCTTCAGCTATGAGCAGGGCGCGGTGATGATGCTGAAAGGGCTGACTGCGCAATATCTCCTGCGCAGGACGTTCAAGGTGGAGAAAGGCCATCGCGTTCTCGTCCATGCCGGCGCCGGCGGCGTTGGGCAGATCCTCTGCCAATGGGCGAATGCGCTCGGGGCGAAGGTCATCGCGACGGTTGGCTCCCCCGAGAAGGCCAAGATCGCAGAAGATGCAGGCGCCAAGCACACCATCCTTTATCGCGAGGAGAACTTCGTCGAGCGCGTGCGCGATTTCACCAAGGGCAAGCTGTGCGACGTGGTCTATGACGGCGTCGGACGCGCGACTTTTCCGGCTTCGCTCGATTGCCTGAAGCCGTTCGGCATGTTCGTCAGCTTCGGCTCAGCCTCTGGTCCGATCGCGGCCTTCGACCTTGGCCTTCTGGCGCTGAAAGGATCGCTCTATGCGACCCGCCCCTCGCTTTTCAGCCATATCGCGCGCCGGCGCGACTATGAGGAGATGATGGACGATCTCGTCCATGCTACGAAGCGAGGCTTTGTCAATATCGCCGAGCCGGCGCGTTTTCCGCTTGCCGACGCCGCCAAGGTGCACGCCGCGCTCGAATCGCGCGCCACCAGCGGGTCGATGGTCCTAATTCCCTGATTTCGCCATAAAGGGACCGGCGAAAGCAGGGCTCTGGCGACAAACTTGACATGTGTTGTAATTTGAGCACTGGGCCGATTGATGTGCTTCGCAACGCTTTGTTAACTTAGCCGAATCGGACGCCGGCGGCGCGCCTCTCGCGGCACGAATTCAGCAGTTTTTCCCCGCTTTTTGCACCGCCGACTGGCGTGTCGGCAATTTCGTCCTACGCTTTTGGCGCAAATCGATTATGCTTTTCATGTTCCGGCTTTGAGGTTCCTCCCGCCTCTCGATTAGCCCGAACCGCCTTCCAAAGCCCGGCGCTTGAGCCGGGCTTTTTTCTTAGCCCCCTCGGCAACCCCGCAGTTTCTATTGCAATTTTTCAGCAAGAGCCCCATCCTTGTGTGGCGGCGGGCTCTCTTCCGGGCTTTGGGCCGCGAAGCATGAGGGTTGCAACGCTGTCGACAGGTGTTCATCCGGGTGCGGCTCCTGGTCCGCTCCGACCGGAAATTGGCGCAAGCGCCCAATTGACCGGCTCAATCGTGCAAAAGGTTCTCGCCAGCCTGGACGAAACCAAGGCCGAGGACATTGTCTCCATCGATCTGCGTGGAAAAACGGCGCTCGCCGATGACATGATCATCGCGACGGGTCGTTCGACCGTGCATGTCGGCGCCATAGCCGACAGAGCGATCAAGGCCCTGAAGGCGGCGGGCGTCGTTGCCCCGCGGGTCGAAGGCCTGTCCCAGTGCGACTGGGTGCTGATCGACGCTGGCGACGTCATCGTCCACATCTTCCGGCCCGAGGTGCGCCAGTTCTACAATCTTGAAAAGATGTGGGGCGGCGACCGACCGCTGGAGATTCGCCTGGTCTGACGGGAGCGGACGCAAGCGCGCCCTTGGGATCGCTTGTACCCTCTGGTCGTGCTTGGCGTTGGATGAAACTGGGACTGATCTGCGTCGGCCGCCTGAAGGCGGGTCCCGAGCGAGAGCTTTTCTCGCGCTATGCCGAGCGCATCCGCGCCTTGCGGCGGCTGGGCCTCGAAGGTCTCGAACTTAAAGAGATCGATGAGAGCAAGGCCTCCTCCAGCGCCGAGCGGTCATCGCGCGAAGCGATGGAACTGCTTGCGGCGCTGCCTGCCGAATCGCGGCTGGCGGCGTTTGACGAGCGGGGCAGGGCGGAGACAAGCGCAGCCTTCGCGCAATTCATCGCCTCCGAACGCGACAGAGGCTGCAAGGCGCTGTGGTTTGCGATCGGCGGCGCCGAGGGGCTCGACGAGAGCGTGCGCGCGCGAGCGACGGCCGTCTTGTCCTTCGGCGCGATGACGCTGCCGCATCAGCTGGCGCGCATTCTCGCGGCGGAGCAGATTTATCGGGCGATGACGATCTTGTCGGGGCACCCCTATCATCGGCAATAAGATGGCTGCGGTATCCCCCCGCGAAGCGGTTACCCTATCGACTCCTCGACAACCGGCAGTCCTGACACGTCCCGCGCATGTTGCGACAAGTCGTAGCTCACAGTGGTGACCTCAGGGCATCGTTTGCACGCCGCCTCGCCCTCCTGAGCATGCCAGCGGCATTCCTTTCGGATAGCGCATGGCGGCAAACTGTCGACTGCAGTGGGCAGCATTTTCACGACTCGCGAAGCCAAGCGACAATCTGCGCCGTCGAAGTGCGGACATTTATGCTCAGCGCATGTCGCCGCGAGTCGAAATATTTCGGTCGGCTTTAAAGGGGCGGACAAGGCAAGGGTCTCGGGCGTCGCAGGAAGCCGCTCGTTCAGATATTGGACGACGGGACTCGGCCCGTCATGCTGAACGACGCCCAAGACCATCGCTCGATCCATGCCGGGCTGCGCGCTCGGACAAAGTTTCGACATGGGCTTAGATCCAGCTATTTTTGTTCAAGCTGAAGAATTTCAGGGGGAACGGGAATGCCGACAATGATGTGGCGACCAATGGAATAGACCGCGCCGCCCTGTTCGCCCGCGAACGCTCCCAGATGGCCTGCGATGTCGTTGGCAAGCGCCTGCGTCTCGCCAAGCGTCACTTGTGAAGCGATCGACTCTGGAACGGGAATGCCGCGAATTAAATAAGACACCGAAACGGCGTCAGGAACCTCCAGTTTGAATTTTGGATGTTTCGCGCTCGCGGCCTTCACGGCGGCCTGAACGGATTCAGTGAACTTGCTTATGGAGATGGAAACGGACTTTTTCATTCTGAAACCCCTGCTTACTGAAACTTATCGGGCAAATTCGACAAGGCAAAAAAGATCGCCCCTCGACAGCCAAGCTGTCAGCAATGCAATCTTCCGCGCCAAGCTAAACTGGCTGCACGCTAAATTGAATGTACCTTTGGATACATGCGCGCGCTTTTTCCGATATACGCGTGACGCTTCCCTCCGCTGTTTCGTTCACGTCGAGTTTCGCGAAAATTCTTATAGAGGCTCGCGCTCTAATGCACGGTGCGCCCGTGCATCTCGCAGCCGAGCCCGGCCGCGCGCGCCGCCTCCTGCACCTTGTTGTCGGCCTTTTTGACCTTGTCGAAGTCGCCGCGCAGCGCCTTGAGCGCGTTGCGCTCCTGACCGATTTCCTCGGCCGTTCGGAACGACAATCGACGCAGGAGCGGCAAGGGCGGGCACCAGCCCTGCAGCGCGTGCTGGAGCAGAAAGCCGCTGACGAGAACCGGCAGCGCCAGCCAGCGGCGATCTGACGTTAAGCCGAGCGCCAGTCCGACGAGCGCCACTGAGGAGGCGTTGGCTTCGAGCGCCCGCTCAATGTCCCACTCCCGATCAAGCTCTTCGAGACGTTCGTCGATCTTCTCCGGGTGTTTGGCGAAATAGGACAGCCGCGCCTGCGTTTCCTTGCGGATGGCGCGGTTGATGTCCTCATCGGTGTGGCTTGGGACTCGAGCGACCGTGGTCGGCATGCATTCTACCTCCCTTATTTGTTTCCAACCGAAAAGGCCGCTCGAAGTTCCTGATTTTCGGACCGTCGGCGGCCTTTACGCTCTCGGCGGCATGCGCTAAACCCCTGCGGTAACGAGCCCCGGCGTTACGCGCGGGGCTTTTTCTATTTGGAGATCGAGATACGGCCATGGCGAATGTGGCGGTGGTCGGCGCCCAGTGGGGCGACGAGGGCAAGGGCAAAATCGTCGACTGGCTGTCGCTGGAGGCTGACGTCGTCGTGCGCTTTCAGGGCGGCCATAACGCCGGGCACACGCTCGTCATCGACGGCGTGACCTATAAGCTTGCGCTGCTGCCCTCGGGCATCGTGCGGCCGGGCAAGCTTTCCGTCATCGGCAATGGCGTCGTCGTCGACCCGCATTTCCTCGTCGGCGAGATCGACCGGCTGCGGGAGCAGGGCGTCGCCATTTCGCCGATGAATCTCAAGATCGCCGAAAACGCGCCGCTGATCCTTTCGCTGCACCGAGAGCTTGACGCGCATCGCGAGGACGCGGGCGGCGGCGCCAAGATCGGCACGACGAAGCGCGGCATCGGACCCGCCTATGAGGACAAGGTCGGCCGCCGCTCGATTCGCCTCATGGATCTCGCCGAGCCGGATCTGCTCGACGACAAGATCTCGCGCGTGCTCGCGCATCACGATCCGCTGCGGCGTGGCCTGGGCCTGCCCGAGGTGGACCCCGCCGCGCTGCGCGAGGAGCTATTGTCCGTCGCGCCGCGCATCCTGCCGTTCATGGACGCGGTGTGGGAGCTGCTCGAGGACAATCGCCGCGCCGGAAAGCGCATCCTCTTCGAGGGCGCGCAGGGCGTGCTGCTCGACGTCGACCACGGCACCTATCCCTATGTGACATCGTCCAACACCGTCGCCGCGTCGGCGGCGAGCGGTTCGGGACTTGGTCCCGGCGCGATCGGCTATGTGCTCGGCATCGCCAAGGCCTATACGACGCGCGTCGGCGGCGGCCCGTTTCCGACCGAGCTTCATGACGAGATCGGCCAGTTGATCGGCGATCGCGGCCGCGAATTCGGCACCAACACCGGACGGCGGCGGCGCTGCGGCTGGTTCGACGCCGTGCTGACGCGCCAAGCGGTGAAGACGTCCGGCATCAACGGCGTCGCGCTGACGAAGCTCGATATTCTCGACGGTTTCGACGAGATCAAAATCTGCACGCATTACATGCTCGACGGAAGGCGCATCGAGCGCTTGCCGGCCTCGCAGGCGGCGCAGGCGCGGGTGCAGCCGGTCTATGAAAGCTTCCCCGGCTGGAAGGAATCGACGAGCGGCGCGCGTTCCTGGGCGCATCTGCCGGCGCAGGCGATCAAATATGTGCGTCGCGTCGAGGAGCTGATCGAGGCGCCGGTCGCTTTGCTCTCGACGAGCCCTGAACGCGACGACACCATCCTCGTGCACAATCCGTTTCAGGATTGAGCGCGGATTTACCTCCCCCTTGTGGGGAGGTCGATCGCCGAAGGCGATCGGCTGGGGGTTGCGCCAAAACCCCACCCGGCTCGCTTTGCTTGCCACCCTCCCCGTAAAGGGGAGGGATTACGCAGCGGAAAAACGTCTCCTGCTTTTTTCGGCGAGCGTTCGAATAGCGTTCCCGCGTCATGCCCGTGCGTGTCGCAAGCATCCACGCGTCGCCGTTGCGGCTACTTTGCACGTATCGCACAACGCCCCTGCGTCGTTGGCCCGGACAAGCCCCGCCAGTTTGGAAACGTGGAGCCGAGAAAATCCCATTAACTTAACTTGACGCCGCTCGTAGGGTTGCGCCCCCCCGCGCCCTTCGCCATATCGGGCGAAGGAGGAGAGGATATGGAACCACCCAATCGGCCTTGTGAGCTCGCCTTGCGTCTGCATGCGCTCGACAGCGAAGATCTTTCGCTCCTCTCGGCGCATCTGCAGGACGCCCTGGTGCGCGTCGGCGACATCGCCTTTCTTGCCGACAAGCGCCGGTTCGCCCTGGTGGGGTCGCGTTTCGACTGGGCCGCTGAACTTGACGGCCGACTGGAGCGCTGCCGCTGCGGCCTGCATTTCGAAGGCGTGCAGCGCGTGCGCTGCCAGCGTATCTGCCGCGACCAGCCCGACGCGATCCTCGAACTTCTGGCGGTCACCTTCGAGCCCCACCCCGAGCCCCCGTCGGGAGTCATCCGGCTCTTTTTCGCCGGCGGCGCGTCGATCGCGCTCGACGTCGAATGCGTCGAGGCGCAACTTTGCGACGTGGGACCGCGCTGGAAGGTCGCCGCCCGGCCGAGCCATGATTTCAGCGGCGAACTTGACGAGCACGCTCCCCGAGGGCCATGACAGCCGGACTTCCCGGCTGGAGAGGATCATGACCCTGCGTTTGGACGCTGCGGCGCCCGATTTCGAACAGCGTTTCGCGTCGCTGCTCGCCATGAAGCGTGAGGCGTCGCAGGATGTCGACGATACGGTCCGCGGCATCATCGAGGACGTCGTCGCGCGCGGAGACGCGGCGCTTGTCGACTATTCCAAGCGCTTCGACCGCATCGACCTTGAGGCGACTGGCATCGCCGTTTCCCGCGAGGAGGTCGCGGCGGCGGAGGCCAAATGCTCCGCCGAACAGCTCGCCGCCCTCGATCTCGCGCTCGAGCGGATCACCACCTTCCACGAGCGGCAGAAGCCGCAGGATCTGCGCTTTCGGGACGCCGCCGGCGTAGAGCTCGGCTGGCGCTGGACCCCGCTCGACTCGGTGGGCCTCTACGTGCCCGGCGGCACCGCCGCCTATCCGTCTTCCGTGCTGATGAATGTCGTGCCCGCGAAGGTCGCCGGCGTGAAACGCATCGTCATGGTGGTCCCGACACCCGGCGGCCATGTGGAGCCGCTGGTGCTCGCCGCCGCCAAGCGTTCCGGCATTGACGAGATCTACCGCGTCGGCGGCGCGCAAGCCGTGGCGGCGCTGGCCTATGGCACGAAGACGATCGCGCCCGTCGTCAAGATCGTCGGGCCGGGCAACGCCTGGGTGGCGGCGGCGAAGCGCCGCGTCTTCGGTCAGGTCGGCATCGACATGATCGCCGGCCCCTCTGAAGTGCTGATCCTTGCCGACGCGACCGCCAATCCAGACTGGATCGCGGCCGATCTTCTTGCGCAGGCCGAGCATGACGAATCCGCGCAGTCGATCCTGATCACCGACGACGCCTCGCTGGCCGACGCGGTCGTCGCCGCCGTCGAGAGGCATCTCTCGACGCTTTCGCGCAAGGAGATCGCCGGCGCCTCCTGGCGTGACTATGGCGCGACGATCATCGTGAAGACTCTCGCCGACGCGCTTCCGCTCGCCGACCGCATCGCCGCCGAACATCTTGAGATCATCAGTGAAGACGCCGAGGATCTCGCCACACGCGTTTCCAACGCCGGCGCCATCTTCATCGGCGCCTATACGCCCGAAGCCGTCGGCGATTATGTCGGCGGCTCCAACCATGTGCTGCCGACGGCGCGCTCGGCGCGCTTCTCGTCGGGTCTGAGCGTGCTCGACTTCGTCAAGCGCACGTCGATCCTGAAATGCGACGCGGACTCGCTGCGCGCTATCGGCGCCGCCGCCGTCACCCTCGGCGAGGCCGAAGGCTTGCAGGCCCATGCGCGTTCGGTGTCGATCCGCCTCAATCAGCTCGAGGCGTGAGGGTGGAGTCAAACGAGTCGAAGCGGCTGATCTCCGTCACGCTCGACGAAAACTCGATCGGCCGCGGCTCGGCGGATCAGGAGCATGAGCGCGCCATCGCGATCTACGATCTCATCGAGGAAAACAGTTTCGCGCTGATTGGCCATCATGGCGGACCTTATGAGCTGCTGATCTCGCTCGTTGACGCCAAACTCGTATTTAAGATTTGCGACGCGGAGGGCGTCTGCCTCGTCACGCACATTCTCTCGCTGACGCCTTTCAGGCGCATTCTCAAAGATTATTTCATGATTTGCGAAAGCTATTACGCGGCGATCCGCCATGCGACCCCGAGCAGGATCGAGGCGATCGACATGGGGCGTCGTGGCCTCCATAACGAAGGCGCGCAGCTTCTCCTCGAACGCTTGAAAGGCAAGATCGACACAGATCAGGATACGGCGCGCCGTATCTTCACGCTGATCACGGCGCTGCACTGGAAGGGCTGAGCGCCGCGCTCGGTCGCCACTGTCGAGAGCGCTGCGGCGCAAGGCTTAGCGCTGTCACATTGTCATCATGGAATAATCCGCATGGGCAAAAGTAATTCGGATCATTTAGCCGAGCTGCGGCTGTCGATGGAAGTTGAAGGCGGCGAACTGCTCCGCGCCTTCGTTCGCGAAGCGTCGCTGGTCGAGGGGGTTCCGCCGATGACCGCGAACCTGATCGCCGCCGACGCCGCGCAAACATGGCAGATTCTCTGCGGGTCGCGCACCAACGGAGAGCGCGCGGCGGTTCTTCTGTCCTCCTCCAAAGGCGAGGCGCGCGCACGGATTCTGCTCAACGGCCATTCCCGATTTTCCGCTGTCGTTGGTTCACTGAGCGCGCAGGTACGGCGAGATGCGGGATTATCCTACCGGGAACGCGGCGTCGACGGATGGGAGATCACGATCCATCGCGGTTTCGCCCCCTCTCGCGAAGCGGCGGAACGTCACGACGAGTCGATCGACGAAGCCGCAGAGACGACGGAAACGGTGCGGATCGACGTGCCTCGGCAGGACGACTCGGCGGCGATCGCGCGCTGCTTTCTGGCGGTCTACGGACATAATTACGTTCACCGGGAAGTCTTTTCTCCGCATCGCTATTGGCGGAAGGTCGAAAGCGGAGAGCTCATTCCGGTCGTGACCCGCGATGCGCGCGGCGAGGTCATCGGCCATGTCGCGCTCGAGCGCGAGCCCGGCGCGGCGATCGCCGAACGCGGCGAAGCGGTCGTGCTTCCGTCCTACCGGGGACGCCATCTCCTGGAGCGCATGACCGAGCGGCTGACGAACGAGGCCACGAAACTCGGGCTCGTCGGGATCTACGCCGAGCCGGTTACGACTCATACATTTTCACAGCGCAACGACGAGCGGGCCGGCATGCCGACATGCGCGATCCTGCTCGGCGCGGCGCCCGAAACCTCGCATTCGAAGGATCTGCCTGTTCCCACGGCCGGACAGCGCCAGAGTTTTCTGCTGACGTTCCGCTTCCTGGAAGCCGGGCGGGCATGCGAGATCGTCGCGCCTCCGGCGTATCGCGACGTCATGACGACGACATACGACCGTCTCGGGGTCGGCGTTTCTCTCCGCGAGAGCGGAACGCCAACAGAGACCCGGTCGATGACGAGCGTCATGGTCAACCCATGGGGCTATGGCAGGATTCGCTTCGAGATGATCGGATCGAACGCCAGCATCGAATTGAGCCAGGCGGTGAGCGACGTCAGCGGGCTCGGCGCGCGCGCCGTGCAGCTTTCCGCGCATGTCGACGACCCGGGCTTGCCGCTCCTGGTTGAGAGCGCGCGCCGTCAGGGATTTTTCTATTGCGGGCTGGCGCCGGACTTCTCCGACGGCCGAGATCTGCTGCTGATGCAGCATGTGAGCGAGCCGCTCGACATCAACGAACTGCAATTGTTCACGGACCAGACGAAGGAGCTTGCGGCGTTCATCGAACGAGACCGTCAGTCAGCGCAAAGCCAGCGATAAGAATGCGTGAGCAACGTGGCGCGTCCCCAATCCATTCTCTTCGCCTGCACGCTGAACACTGTCCGATCGCCGATGGCGGAGGCGATCGCGCGGTATTATTTCGGCCGCGAAACCTATTTCGCTTCCGCTGGTCTGAAGCGCGGGGCCCCTGACCCTTTCGCCATAGCCGCGATGGACGAGATCGGCGTCGACATTTCAGCGCATAAGCCGCACACGTTCGAAGATCTCGAAGATTCCAATTTCGATCTGATCGTGACGCTGTCGCCCGAGGCGCATCACAAGGCGCTGGAGTTTACGCGCACGATGGCCGTCGACGTCGTCTACTGGCCGACGCCCGACGCGACCGCCGCGCAGGGCTCGCGTGAGGCTATTCTCGACTCCTATCGCGACGTGCGCGAGCGGCTGACAGGGCGGATCAAGGATCTGCTCGGACACGGTCCGCCTCTGAGCGGATGATTATGTGTCTGGCGGCTCCGCTATGTCATTCCCGACGCGCGAAGCGCGATCGGGAATCCAGAGTTGCGACGCGGAGAGGATTTTGCTCTGGATTCCCGGTCAGGCCTTCGGCCCGCCGGAAATGACAACCCGGTTGCGTATAGAAAATACTCAAAGAGACGGCTTCATCTGCGCGCAGAAGCGCTGCGCAAGGCCGATCAGCGCGTGGTCCGAGCCGCGTCGGCCGATGAAAGAGAGCGCAACGGGCGCATCGCTTGTCGGAAGGGGAATGCTGATCTGCGGCAGGCCAAAGAAGCTTGCGATGAGAAACAGGCGCATCATCTGATAGCGCTTGGCGTCGAGCGTTTCCTCGCTTTCGGTGAGCAGCGGCGCGCGAAACGGCGCCGTCGGCGACACGAGGAAGCCTTGCGAACCGAGGAGCGCGTCGATTTTCTTGCGCGCCTCCTCGCGGAAACTTTCAGCGGCTTTCTTTTGGTCGGCCGTGACCTTCGCCGCATAGGCGAAACGCTGCTCGACGCCCTTGCCGAAAGTCGGGCTGTTCGCCGAAATCCACGCGCCATGCGAGGCCCAGGCCTCGAAGGCCTGCATGTTGCGGAAATGTCCGAGCGCCGTCGTGAAGAAGTCGTCGCCGAGCGTCGCTTCCCGCCAGGGGCCGGAAGCCTTCAGAGCGTCGACGGGATCCGCCGCCGCCGAAGCGAAATCCATCCCGACTCCCGAGAAGGCGTCGGTGAGCAGCACGGCTTCTTTGAGTTCGGCGTTCTCCGCGTTTTCCGGCAACAAAGCCTCGCCGACGGAGGCCATGACGCCGATGTCGCGGGCGAACCAGCCGATGGCGTCGAAGGACGGCGCAAGCGGAATGACTCCATCCATCGGCGCGGCGCCATGCGACGCGCGGAAGCCAAAAACCCCGCAAAAGGCCGCCGGCGCGCGACAGGAGCCGGCGGTGTCGGTGCCGATGGCGAAATTGACGAGGCCGGCGGCGACAGCGACCGCAGAGCCGGAAGACGAGCCGCCGGGGTGACGATTTTGCGCGGCCGGATTGATCGGCGTGCCGTAATGCGGATTGGCGCCGAGCAGGCTATAGGCCATCTCGTCCATTTGCGTCTTGCCGACGAGCCGCGCGCCCGCATCGAGCAATCGGGCGACGACGGGGGCGTCGCGCTCGGCAGGGGCGTGGGTCGCCGCCCATTTCGGATGGCCGTTGGCCGAGACGTTTCCCGCGACGTCGATGTTCTCCTTGACGACGAAGCTCGCGCCGGACAGTCGTCCCGGCGTTTCCGTGCTCCGGTTTAGAACGACGGACAGCGCGCCGAGATCGTCCTTCATCGGCATCCTTCCTTCCGGCGGGTCTATAGGCGGGCGCGGCGGGAATCCAAATAGCGCCCGGGCGCGACTATACTGAAGAATGTGGCGAGACAAAATGCAGACGCCGCGGGGAGACTGCTGTTGCGCCATTCGCAGGCTTACGCCAGATTGTCCGCTGCGGCGTGCGACCATTGGAGACGCAACATGGATGAGTTCGGCGGGGGCTTTATACGCAACGTCATGATTGGCTTTGCGCTGGCTTTGGCCTTTTCCATCATCTACGTCTGGTACACGCGATAGGGAAACCCTCGCGCGTCTGGGGACGGTCGCGCGGCGTCAGAAGATCAGCGGCTTGGCGATCATCAGCCATATGATCGTCATAACGGCGCCGAACGCCGGAAAGCCGAAAGCGAACCACCACCAGAAAAGTCGATGGTAGATCTGCGGTAGCGGCTGGTTCGCCGCCATCGCAGCTTGCGCGAGATCGCGGATGCGCATCTGCATCCACACGACAGGCAACCAGAACGCGCCGGTCAAAAGATACAGCGCGATTGAGAGCGCGATCCAGCCTTCGGTGAGCGAATAGCCGGCTAGCCATGTGAGCGCGACGCCGGTGATGGGCTGAACCACCACGGCCGAAGTGGTAAAGACGAAGTCCGCGATCACGACGATGCGCGCCACTCCGGCGATGACCGGCACGGAGCGGGAGAAATGCGCCATCAGCATGAAGAACGCGATTCCGGCGCCCGTGCCAAGCAATACTGCGGCGCCGATGACGTGAATGTATTTGAGGAGGAGATAAATCACCGGTCGTCGACAATCGCCAGAGAAACGACGTTGAGCACCATCACCGACCAGATCTTCAACATCGGCCCGAGCGGATCCCTCCAGAGTCGCGGCACGAGGATGGTTCCGAGGATGAGGTACACGAAGGATAGGACAAGCGCGGCGAGCAGCGCAACTTTCGATGTGCGGCGAAAGGCGATGGCGACGCCGATGATAAGATCGGATGTGGCGCCCGCGATCACGGCCAGCGGCGCGATTGGGCCTGACAGTCCGCCCTCGTACAAAAGCCCGAGCCCCATGTCCCATCCCGGTCCGTAAGAGACCAGCGCGGTCGAAATCCAGAACAGCGCCGTAACGGCGAAGATCAGCGGTTTGAGCGCGTAGATGCGCGCAAACCATTTTTCGCGCACGTCGGCGGGCTCGGCCATAAGCGCCGCTTCAAGCGACTGCGGTTTGATTCCCGTCATGTCTGTCCATTGCGTGGGATCGCCGATGGCGCCGCGGACCATTTCCTGTTTGGCGATGCTGCGGATCGGCGTGCGCCATCCCAGCCAAGCGAAGAAATCTCCGAGGCGATACATCCAGTCGATCAGCCGGTCAGGGACGTCAACGAGCAGGGCGGGGCGCGATCCGAGCCATTTGCGATAGTTCGCGACGACCTCGTTGAAGGTCAGGCGCTGCGGTCCGACGATCTCCAGCTCCACACGTGCGGGCGCCGAGGGCGCGAGAAAAAAAAGCACCGTCGCCACGACGTCGTCGAGCTGGACGATCTGCAGTTCCCCCGCGTTCCGGAAGCGGGGGAGGATTGGCAACGCCGCCAGTCCCCGAAACAGCGCGCTGCCGCCGTAAGCGCGGCGCCCGAAGACGACGGAAGGCCGCAGAATGACCCAGTCGAGTCCCGTGGCTTTTAGGGCGGCGTCGCCTTCCGCCTTGCTCTTCGAGAATTCGCTTGGCGTCTGCCGGTCGACGCCGATGGCGGAGAAATGAATGACGCGCTTGACGCCGGCCTGTTCGCAGGCCGCAAACAAGGTGGCTGGGCCATGGCTATGCGCGGCGTCAGTGGAATCGGACCCGCTTCCGCCAAGCACCCCCGCGCAATTGACGACGGCGTCGACGCCCTCGAGATAGGGCGTCCATTCTTGCGCGGAGTCGACGCTTCTCAGATCGATCGACACCCATTGCGCCTGAGGAAATTGCCGTCGGACGTTGGCGCGCCCGCGCGATACGGCGATCACCGCATGGCCGGCCGTGAGAAGTTTTGCGAGAATGCTTGAGCCGATGAGGCCGGTCGCACCAACCAGAAGGACTTTCATTGGCCCGCCTTGGCTCGTCTATCATAATGTTGATGGTGCGATGCGCGCGAGACGAAGCGGCCGTCACTGCCGCGCAAGCCATGGTAGAGTTTCATATAGCGCGCCTCCCGAACACGGCGTCTGCGTAAAGCGCGCCGAGTTCAACCGCCGCTTAGACAATCCGTGTTGGCAAGAGTAGCGCATAAGCCGACGCCGACCACGCCGGCCGCCTAGCGCAGCATTTTATAGATGATGCCAAACAGGCTGGCGTTGACCGTCGCCAATAGGAACAGGATCAGTGCCGTCTCTGCGAGCCGAGGCATGGCGCGCCTCATATATTGAGGTTGCGAACCGAAAGCTA
The DNA here is from genome assembly GCF_000372845.1 of Methylocystis rosea SV97. GTDB lineage: Bacteria > Pseudomonadota > Alphaproteobacteria > Rhizobiales > Beijerinckiaceae > Methylocystis > Methylocystis rosea. The sequence goes on along the minus strand of NZ_KB889963.1, from coordinate 2,898,158 downwards.
CCTAACGCGGCTGCGCGCACCGACAATGCGCATCCAGGCGATCTCGCGCAGGAAATTGAACGCCGCGCCGTCCCGATGCGCGTGCTCGAGAGCGGCCAGCGTAGAGCTTGCGTCGTGGCGTGCTTCGACCGTCGCGGGGCTTGCGTCGAGCCGCGCCGCCGGGGCGACCCCTTCCACTTAAGATGACGCGCCATTCTCGAAGCGCAGAGCGCGCAAACGCCGGCCTCATGACGGCGCCTCGTCCGCAAAGAGGTTGGGCGGACGTCCTTCCACGCCCGGCCGACAGCGAAAAATGCCGCCTGCATGAGGCTCCTGCTGCTTTGAAACGCCCTGCGATGCGGAGGTGACATAGAGCGAGCGATAATCTGCGTCTCCGAACGCGCACATCGTCGGTTGGCTGACCGGCAGACGAATTTCGCGGCTTATGGCGCCATATGGCGCGATGCGCACGATGCGCCCGCCGCCATACAGCGCGCACCAGTAGAAGCCTTCGCTGTCGACCGCGGCGCCGTCAGGCTTACCGTCAGATTGCTCGAAATCCGCAAAGACCCGCGGAGACGATAGGGCGCCGCTTTCAATGTCGAAATCAAAAGCCGTCACCGTGCGCGTGGGCGTATCCGCAAAATACATGATGCGATTGTCCGGACTCCAAGCCATGCCATTGGCGATCACCGCACTCGCGGCCGCCGGACGCAGCGCCTGTCCATGAGCAAGAAAATGAACCGGCGCCGCGCCGCTGAGAGGGCCGGCGGCGCTTGCGCTGCGCGCGCTCGGCAACGGATCATATTTCGCGCCAATCCAAAAGCGGCCGCGAGCGTCGCATTTGCCTTCATTGAATCGGTGTGTGAGCGGATTGTATGGAAGCGCATTGAGCGAGGCGAACCCGCCCTCAAAAAGGGAGATCCTTGCAAGTCCCAGCCGCAAGGCGGCGAGAATCTCGTCGCTGCGGCAGAGCGCAAAGGCGCCGATCTGGCACGGCATAATCCACCGCTGGTCTTCGCCGCTGCTGGGATCGAATCTGTGTAAAGCAGGCTCTTCGATGTCAATCCAATAGAGGCGCTGCTCGCGCTCGGACCATGTCGGGCTTTCGCCGGTGATCGCGCCCGCGTCATGCACGAGCTCCACCTGCTCAAAACGTTCAAAGCGCGGCGCCATGATATCACTCGAGCCCGATTGTCGAGCCGGCTTGGAAGTTAGGGCGGCGCCAATCAGTCACCCCGTGAGCATGGCCAAGGTTGAAGAAGCCTGAGTGAGGGGCGCATCTCGCCAGGCGCGCGCTCCCTCAAGACGACCCGTGATGTTTCTGCATCACTCCTGAGAAAAGTGCGCGCGAGATAATAGCGCGCCATTTCATCGACTTGCTGAAAAGCAAGTTTGACGCATACAGTCTGTGAGGTTCCCGCAGGGCGCGGTTAAGCCGGCTGACGGCGCGTTCGCGCCCAATCGACACGACCCTTCGCAGTGATGGCCCATGTTTGCTGCGGAGTCCTTGATGTCATCTCGTTCAGCCTTGGTCTGCTTTCTTAGCGCAGTCTTTGCGGCGCCGCCTTCGTTCACCGCACAGGCTCAAACCGCGCTTCCCACAATCCAAGTCGGGGGGCGTCGGACTGCTCCAGCAGCCCGTTCTCACGCGCCCGCGCCAGGACCCGTAGCGCGCGTTCGTCCGGCTTCGCAGCCGCCGCGCGCTTCGCCGGTCGTCGCTGCGGTCAGTCGACCACCGGCGGAGCCTTCTGGACCCCAGCCGCCGCCGATCACCGCCTCAAGCGAAAAGTTCTTCACCGGCAAGGAGGTCAACGCGCTTCCCTTCGCGCGCCCCGGCGACGCGCTGGAGATCGTGCCGGGACTGGTCGTCACGCAGCACAGCGGCGAAGGCAAGGCGAACCAGTATTTCCTGCGCGGATTCAATCTCGACCATGGCACCGATCTGGCGCTCTATCTCGACGGCATGCCGCTCAATATGCGCACCCATGGCCATGCCCAGGGCTACGCTGACAGCAATTTTCTGATCCCCGAACTCCTGTCCTACGTCCTTGCCCGCAAAGGGCCGTATGACGCGCAGGACGGCGACTTCTCGTCGGCGGGTTCGATCTACATGCAATACAAGGACAGGATCGACAAAGGCTTCTTCCTGCTCACCGGCGGCAGTTTCGGCTATGCGCGCGCGCTCGCCGTCGCGCCTTACCAGGATTTCGCCGGAGGCTCCGCCTATGGCGCGGTCGAAGCGCAATATTACAACGGACCCTGGGAGCGCGGCGACAATATGTGGCGCCTCAACAGCGTGTTGCGCTGGTCGCGCGGCACGCAGGAAGACGGCGCCTCCGTGACCTTCATGGGCTACGCCAACAAATGGTACGGAACGGACCAAATTCCGAGTCGCGCGGTCAGCGCCGGGTTGCTGTCGCTATGGGGCACGATGGACCCCACCGCCGGCGGCGCGACCTCGCGCTTCTCGCTCTCGTCGCGCTGGAGTCAGGTTGAAGGCGATCACGCCACGCGCGTCGAAGCCTATGTCGTCCATTCGACCTTGGACCTCTACAGCACTTACACCTATTTCCTGGCGCATCAGGATTTGGGCGACCAGATCCGTCAGTTCGACGATCGCACGCTCGTTGGCGTCAACGCGCAGCATGCGATCAGATGGGCCGACGTTAATGGCGCGCCGGTCGAAACGCGCGTCGGCTTTCAGGGACGCTACGACGACATTCGGCTTGGCCTGCAGGAGAGCGTGCGTCGACAGCTCTATGACACGCTCAGCAACAATGCGGTCGGCGAAGGCAGCATCGGCCTCTGGACCGATACGTCGGTGCGCTGGACGCCCTGGCTGAAGACCGTCGCCGGCGCGCGCTTCGACTATTACAACGCCGCCGTCAGCTCGCGCCAGACACTGTTGGACGCGCCGAAACTTGTGACGAGCGCCGGCCTGCCGGCGTTTCTTCTCACGGGAGCGTTCAACCAGGGCGTCAAGAACGCGTCGCTGTTCAGCCCGAAGCTCTCGATCATCGTCGGCCCCTTCTACAAGACGGAATTCTACGCCAATTACGGCGAAGGCTTCCACTCGACCGACGCACGGGGAACGGTGCTGCGAGTCTCCACAGCCGAACTTGCGGACAATGACGGTTTCGTTCAGGCGGCTTCAATTCCGCTGCTGGTGAAATCACGCGGCGCCGAGATTGGCGCCCGCGCCAAATTCATCGAGGGACTCGATTCCAGCATCAGCCTGTTCTGGCTCAATCTCGAATCGGAGAACCAGTTCGTCGGCGATAGCGGCACGACCATCTTCGGTCGCCCGAGTCGCAGATATGGCGTCGAACTCGCCAACAAATACGCGCCGAATTCCTGGATCAGATTTGACGGCGACGTGGCGCTCGTTCATGCGCGCTACCGCGGCGTCGACGTTGCGCAGAGCTTGGCGTGGCTCGATTTGATGACGCCTGACGCATTGTCTTATGGGACATTCTTGGGCAATGCGCCCGGCAATTATCTGTCGAACGCCATCGCGGTGACGGCGATGGGCGGATTGGAGCTCGGCGAGACGACCGGATGGTTCGGCGCGCTGAAATATCGCTATTTCGGGGCCAGGGCGCTCACTGAGGACGGTTATTTCAATTCCCCGGCCACCGGCACGTTGAACGCGCGACTGGGCTATCGATGGGCGGATGGCTGGCGGCTGCAGGTCGACGCCTTCAATGTTTTCAACTCGCGTTCCGACCAGATCACATTTGCCTATGGCTCGCTCCTGCCGAGCGACCCTCTTTATGCGCAGTGCGTCGTAAGCGTCGCTCCCGCCCAGGTTTGCGGCGTCGGCGTCATGGACCGCCATCTCAAGCCGCTTGAGCCCGCGGCTGTGCGCGTGACGGTGAGCGGGCCGCTCAATTTCGACGGTTCGCTCGTCGGTCTCCCCGATCGCGCGGCGCTTTTCTCGCGGCTGCCGAACTGATCGCCGCCCGAATGGTCGGAGTGGCGGGATTCGAACCCACGACCCCTTGTCCCCCAGACAAGTGCGCTAACCGGGCTGCGCTACACTCCGACTGGCGCCGTTATAGTGAGGCGGCGCGGCGCTGGCAACGCCTGGGTCGCTATCGCCTGGTCAGTTTGAGCAAGCGTTTGCATTCCTCGATCTCGGCCAGAACCTCGCGCAGGATTCGCGTTTGCGGCGCGGCAAGGGGGCGGGCTTCATTGCGTCCCGCAGTCGGCGCAAGTGGCTCGTCAAGTTCGACGGCGGGTGCCGCGTCCTGGGCTTCGATTCCGGAAAGATCGGGGTCTTGCGCGCGAAGAGCGGCCAGTTTGTCGGGCGAGAGGGCCGCGTCCGTCTCGTCTTCGTCACGCGTTGACCCGATTCGTCCCTCGCTCACGCCCGGACGGGAAGGGGAGGGAGTCCCGGGCAGATCCCCTTGGCGTCGCCCCGCGCCCGCGCCCGCCAGGACCGCCTCGACGCCAGCCTCCTTGAGGATGCGCTGCACGCCCCTGATCGTATAGCCTTCGTCGTAGAGCAGGCGGCGGATCGCGATCACGAGTTCAATGTCGCGCTCCCGGTAGAAGCGCCGCCCGCCGGCGCGCTTAAGCGGATTGATCTGCTTGAAACGGGTTTCCCAGAAGCGCAGCACATGCGCGGGAAGGTCGAGGCTCGCCGCGACCTCGCCGATCGTGCGCATCGCTTCATCGCTCTTGCCCGACACCTGATCCCTCGACTCAAGCCGCGCTATTCTAACATCCGCAGCGGCGCAGTTTTCAGCCAAATTGACCCGACTCGCCGGAGACGGCCGCTGGGTGTGGACAAGCGAGGGCCGCATCCCTTAACTGGCCGCCGTCATCCGCCTCCCAACCCTCGGCGTCTCATGGAAGATTGGCTGCATTTTCCCCAACCCGTTCCGGCGATCAGACACCATGCAACCGAGGCGAACGCCCGGGCGGTGCGCAACTGGCTGTGGATCGTCGCGGGGCTGGTCTTTTTGATGGTCATCGTCGGCGGCGCGACTAGGTTGACCGAATCGGGCCTATCGATCGTGCAATGGAAGCCCGTCACCGGCGTGCTGCCGCCGCTGTCCCAGCAGGAGTGGCAGGAGGCGTTCGAGGCATACAAGCAGATTCCGCAATATAGGGAACTGTTCCCGGACATGGATGTCGCCGGGTTCAAATACATTTACGCCTGGGAGTGGGCGCATCGTCTTCTCGGACGGGTGATCGGCGTCGTTTTCGCCGTTCCGCTCATATGGTTTTGGGCGACCGGCCGCCTGCCGCGTTCGGCGAAGCCGAAGCTTGTCGGCATTCTCGCGCTCGGGGCGCTGCAGGGCGCCGTCGGCTGGTGGATGGTCGCATCCGGCCTCGTCAACCGTATCGAGGTGGCGCAGGAGCGCCTCGCGATTCATTTGCTGCTCGCCGCGCTGATCTTCTCTGCCTGTTTATGGGTGGCTGGCGGCCTCGGACCGCGCGCCGTCTCTCTCGTGCATGGGGGCGCAGGTCGGCTGAAGGCGGTCGCGCTGACGATCCTGGCTTTTGTGTTTCTGCAGATTTTCGTCGGCGGCCTTGTCGCTGGACTGCGGGCGGGACTCGTCAATAACACTTGGCCGTTGATGGACGGCGTCTTCGTTCCTCCGGCCGATGTCTTGTGGCGATTGGAGCCGGTCTGGACCAATCTCGTCGACAATCCGGTCACCGTCCAATTCTTCCACCGCATGATCGCCTATCTGATCTTCGCTCTGGCGCTCGGGCATCTTCTGGACGCGTGGATGAACGCGGAAGGACGCGCGCGCCGCGGCGCCGTGATCCTGTTCGGCCATGTGCTCATGCAGATCGCGCTTGGCGTTGCGACGTTGGTGCTCGTCGAGCCGCCCTTCGCCGGCGACCCGCATCTCGCGCTGGCGCTGGCGCATCAGGCGATCGGCATGGCGGTGTTGGGCGTCGCCACGCTGCAGGCGCGACGGCTTGTGCAAGACGTGATCACAAACTGAGGCGGTTGGCGTGCAGAATATTGCGATCCTTAATCTTCCCGGGCCAGAATTCCTCAACGTCTTCGGCCTCGTCGTCATCCTCGTGCTGGCGACCACTTACCTTTGCATTCGGCTCGCGGATCGCACCGATCCCCGCCCGCCGCCGCCCGTGCCGCAGAGCCCCGACGCGATGGAGGTCGCCTTCCTGCAGGGCGGCGTCAATCAGGTCATCCGAACGCTGATCTATGATCTTGCGCAGCGGGGCTTCGTCGTCCTCGCCGCGGAGGATCACGTGATTCCTGCAGACAAGCAGCCGGAGCCGGGCGAACTCAACGCCATGGAGATGCGCCTGCTCGAAGCCGTGCAGGCGAAGCCGAAGGCGCATGCGCTGTTCGAAGATCGCCGCTTGCGGCGCTGGCTGCTGGAACAGCTCGCGCCGCTGCGCGCCAAGCTCGCCGCGGAGGAGTTGATCAAGCCCAAGTCCGTGAAGGTCTGGCGCCGGCGCGCGCAGATCGGCGGAACGCTGATCATCGTCGGGCTGGCGCTTGCCAAGATCTATGTCGAATGGACGGCGGGCGCCGTGAATGTCGCCTATCTGGTCTTTCTCGCAGCTGCGTCGGTCGCGTCGCTTTTTGCGCTTGCCTATGTGCTGACCAGAACCCACGCGAGCCGTCGCGGCCACGCCTATCTTGACGCGATGCGGCTTGCCTATGGCGGCCGTCTGAAGGAGGCCGTCGGTCACATCGGATCGCCCGGACCCGAAGCGCGCGCGTTCCACGGCGCCGCGTTGTTTCTCATCGGGCTCTATGGATTCGCGCCGCTCAAGGGCACGACGGAGGCGATGTTCGCCGAAGCCTTCAGTCGCGGCTCCGGAAGCGATGGCTCCGATTGCGGAACAAGCTGCGGCGGCAGTTGCGGCGACGGCGGAGCGAGCGATGGTGGCGTCCGCGATTGACGCGCCGGCCCTCGGGTCCGGACTTGGCTATCGTCCGCAGTTTCGCGCCGATCTCTTCACCCGACGGGATGATGTCGATTTTATCGAAATCATCGCTGATCATTATCTCGACGCATCGAAAGAAAAGCTCGCTGAACTCGAGCTTTTAGGAGCGCATTTTCCACTCGTCGCGCATGGTCTCGATCTCTCGATCGGAAGCGCGGACGGCGTCGACTCATGCTATTTCGATAAAGTCGCCGCACTGATCGAACGCATCGATCCGCCCTGGTGGAGCGAACATCTTTGCTTCACGCGCGCCGGCGGAATCAGCATCGGGCATCTTGCGTCGCTGCCCTTTACGCAGGAAGCGATCGACGTCGTCGCGCGCAATGTCGAAATGGTGCGCAGGCGCATCAAGACGCCGCTGATTTTGGAAAACATCACTTGCGTGGTGCGCATTCCAGGCGGCGAAATGGACGAGCCTGAATTTTTGTGGCGCACGCTCGAAGCGACCGGATGCGGTTGGCTGTGCGACGTCGCCAACATGCATGTGAATGTAACGAATTTCGGCGCCGATCTCGAACGCGACTTCGAGCGCTGGCCATGGGACAGGCTCGTGCAAATCCACTACGCCGGCGGACGCGAGCGAGACGGCCTGTTGATCGACAGCCATGACGCCGCGACAAGCGACGCGGTTTGGCGGCTCTATGAGCGCGTGATCGCCCGCGCGCCGGTCAAGGCCGTCATTCTTGAGCGCGACGAGAAAATGCCGCCGTTCGGCGAACTCATCGATGAAGTGGCGCGCGCGCGACGCGCGCTCGTGGAGAACGGGCGATGGCGTTAGCGCAGACGCAGGCGCTGCTCGCGCGCCTGTTAACCGACGATGATCTGCGGCGGGAATTCTTCGAAGCGCCGATCGCCGTGGCGATGCGTTTCGGCTTGAGCATGCATGACACGCAGCGCCTCGCCGGAATCGACAGGCGCGAAACGGAAGTCTTTGCTCAGAGCCTGATCGGCAAACGCGCGCTTTATGCGCGCAGGGCGCTGCCGCTCACAGCGCGTGCATTGGGCGATCGATTCGATGCGCTTTTCCGTCAGGCGATCCACGGCGCTGCGCGAGATGCAGCAAATCGCTCGGACGCTGTGGCGCTGATTGCATTTCTCGATACGCGTGTCGCAAAGTGCGAATTGGAGCCGCGCTGGGTCGCCGACCTCGCGCGTTTCGAATTAGCCTTCATCGATGCCGGGCGTTCCGGCGCGACGCTTTTTTTCCGAGCGTTTGATTTCGATGTCGCATCGGTCGCCCACGCTCTCGCCAAAGGCGAAGAGATCAGCGCCGTTCGCCGAAAAACGTTTGGCGTTTGGGTGCGCGCGCCTCGAGGCAGCCTGCGCTGGCGGCTATTTCAGCCTTAAACCCTGCGCAAAACTTCCGGCATTTCGGCGTGACGCCGCTCGGCGACGACATCGACCATGCGCTCGGCGCCGCGATCCCGCGCCTCCTGGCTTTGCGCCTTGGCGAAGTCTTCGCTGGCCTCTTTGAACTGCGCTTCGGCTTCTTCGAGTTGGCCGCGCAGTTCCGCGATCGACGCAAGGATGTTGTCGCGTCGGGTGCGCGCCGCCCGCGCATAAGTCGGATAGGCGAAATGATTGGGGTCGTCGATGTTTGCGCGCCGCTCTTCCTGACCAATTTCCCGGTCGAGCTCATTGGCCATGCGCGTGAATTCGCCGATCATTGCATTCAATTGGACGACGCGCCGGCGTTTTTCCTCGGCCTGGAACCGTTTGAGACGGACAAGCGTATCCCGCGACTTCATGCGACAAGCTCCATTACGCAACTTATGCGAAACAAATCCTTAACTCCGCGAGACAAGGCTCAATATGCCCTGTGGAAGTTGCTCGTTTGTTACCGAAATCGAATTTTTGAATTCTTCGCCGCTCTGTGTCTTCGGCGCACTATCTCAAGCCAGGGGCGCGCGTTGGAGGCGCAAGCTATGCGAAATCTCATTGCCATCGTTGCGAGCGCGGCCATAAGCCTCGCAGCCTCGACTGCCCTCGCGGAGGCTCCAGGCCCCGTCTTTTCGCAAGACAAACTCGAATGGAAGGCGGGTCCGCCGGAATTGCCGCGCGGCGCGGAAGTCGCGATGCTGTTCGGCGATCCTGCGGGAGGCGGACCTTACATCCTGCGCGTGCGAGCGCCGAAGGGTTATAAAATTGGACCTCATAAGCACAACGGGATGGAAACGATGACGGTGTTGTCGGGGGTCGTCCGTTACGGTCAGGGAGCCAAGGTCGATCCAAACGCCGAGAAGACGCTTGCCGCCGGCAGCTTTGCGGCGACGCCCGCGGAAGCGGGCCATTGGGTCAATTTCGAAGACGACACGGTGATACAAGTGACCGGCGTCGGCCCTTGGAACATCACCTATCTTGATCCGCGCGACGACCCTCGCGCGGCGCAGCGTTAAATCACGCCGGCTCCTTGGCGCGCGCCGTTGACGCCGCGGCGCCGCCATAGCGTCGGTAGATAAAGTCCGGGGCCGAGACGTGCGATTCGACTTCCGCGTAAGCGGCAAAGCGCGCATGGTCCGGCGAGAGGTGGCAGGCGGGGTCAGTCGCCGCGGCGTCGCCCGCGATCGCGAACGCCTGACAGCGGCACCCGCCGAAATCGATTTCGCGGCGCTCGCAAGAACGGCAGGGCTCCTTCATCCAATCCGTGCCGCGGAAAGCATTGAAGGCTGCGCCGTTTCGCCAGATGTCGCCAAGCGGCCTCTCGCGCACATTGTCGAAGGTGAGTCCCGGCAAGGTCTGCGCGGCGTGGCAGGGCAGGGTTTTGCCGGATGGCGTCACCGCTATGATCGATCGGCCCCAGCCGCCGGTGCAGGCCTTCGGCCGCGTCGCGTAATGATCGTGGATCACAAAATCGAAATTGAGCACGCCGGCGAGACGCTTCTTCGCCTCGTCGACGATGCCGACCGTTTCCATAAAGGCTTCGCGCGTCGGGATGAGCGCGGCGCGGTTCATCTGCGCCCAGGCGTAATATTGAATATGCGCGATCTCGATGCGCTGCGCATCGACCTCGACGGCGAAATCGATGATCTGCGGCAGATGCGCAATGTTCTGCCGGTGCATCGGCGCATTGATCGTCAACCCCATGCCGAATTCGCGCGTCCATCGCGCGACGTCGCGCTTCTTGGCGACGCCGCCCTGATAGCCCGAGATTCGGTCGGCGCTCTCGGGAACGACATCCTGAATGGAGACCTGCACATGATCGAGGCCGATCTCGGCGAGACGCTGCAACCGCTCGCGCGTCAGCATAACGGCGGAGGTGACGAGATTGGTGTAGAGCCCCGCGTCGACCGCCTGTGCGAGTATCTCTTCAAGATCGCGTCGCACGGTGGGTTCGCCGCCGGAAAGATGCAGCTGCAACGCGCCGATCGACGCCGCCTGACGGAAGGTCTCGCCCCATTCATCGGCGGTGAGTTCCGTATTCGAGCGCTCGAGCTCAAGCGGATTGGAGCAGTACGGACATTGCAGCGGGCAGCGATGGGTAAGCTCGGCGAGCAGCCCCGCGGGTCCGCCCGCGAATGGCGTGATCGACGCGGCGAAGGCGGATGGCGGCGGCGCCGCAAATTTGTCGGTTCCGTCGCGCAGCAGCCGCTTGTCGGCGAGCCCCTGCAGCAGTGCGGTAACGTCACGCGTGATGATGTCGAGGGGCGCGGAATATTGCTGCGCGAGGCGCGCGCACAGATCGGCGAGGCGTGTTGCGCCGTCGATCGCGCGCAGAACGATCAGCCCAATCGGATCGAGTTCATAGGCGCGCTCGGGCGCGAGAATAACCGTTCGGGATCGCGCGCGGTCTTCATGCATCCGGGCGTAGCGCGTGAAGGCCGGACGCGCGTCCGGGCCGATCACGAACCGTGCGGCATGCGCCTCAGACATTTGCTTCTCCTGGCCGCCATGCGCCGGGCGCGATCGGCCCGGGCGTGACGTAGGCGTGATGTAATGCGTCAAGCTGCGCCCACAAGACGTCGCATTTGAACCGCACGGCGCCGACGCAGGCTTCCTGTTCGGCGCGGGTTTTGGCGTTATCGAGCACATAGCTGAGCGCAAATTCGGAATCGCGCGGCGCCTGGGTCAGCCGGCGCTTGAAATAGGCCATCACCTGGTCGTCGACGAAGTCGTAACTTTCAAGCATTCCAACGATGCGTTCGCGATGGATCGACGGCGCGAAGAGTTCGGTCAGCGAAGACGCGACCGCAACGACGAGCGGCTGCTCGACGACAAAGCGCACATAGGCTTCGACGGCGAATTTTGTCGCGGGCAGCGCGCCGCGCCGAGAGGTCACGTAATCGCGCGAGAAGCCGAGCGCGTCCGTCAGCACCAGCCAGCGCTCGATGCCGCCGCCTTCTTCGCCGAGGCCGTCATGATCATGGATGCGATGTATCCACTCGCGGCGCAGCTCGCGATCATGGACGCGGCTCATGAAAGCGGCGTCCTTACGCGGCACCGCTTCCTGGTAGCAGTAGCGGTTCAGCGCCCAAGCGGCGACCTGATCCTTGTTGAGCTTGCCGCCGTGCAGCAGCTTATGAAACTCGTGCTTGTCGTGATAGCGCTCGGCGCCAACCGCACGGATCGCAGCTTCGAATTCGTCGCGGGCAAGGGGCGCGACGCCGCGCCAATCAATGGCTACGATCTCATTCACAGGTCGACCTCCATGCCATCCTCGCCGATTTCCCAGCCGGCCGCTTGGGCAGTCGCATATGCGTCCGAGAATTCGTTGAGCAGAGGATTGGAATTGTTGATGTGCACATAGATTTTGCGGTTCACGTCGAGTGGCGCGAACGCGGCGATGGAGCCGTCGGCGCCGCTGACATTGATATGGCCCATGCGCGAGCCGGTCTTGCCGAGCAGGCCTTGCTCGATCATCTCGTTTTCGTGGAAAAGCGTGCCATCGAAGAAGACAAGCTTGGCGCCCCGAAGCCGGCCGGCCAGGTCCGCGTCGACTTTGGCGCATCCCGGAATGTAAAAGAACGAGTCGCCAGTTTCGGCTTCGATGATTTCCAGCCCCAGCGTGTCGCCGGCGCTTGTTCCGAAGTTCGGCGCATTGGCGTTTTCGAGGTAGAGCGCGATCTTGCCCGGAACGGGGAAGGCGCGGATCGCGAGACCTAGATCAATGCCCGCTCCGGTGACAGGCACGGCTCCTTCTATGCGCAGCTCAATGCGGGGCACGAGTTGCGTCTGCAGGATCGTGAAAATCGGATTGGCGCCGAGCGCATCGAGAACGCGTCCTGCGGCGTAGAGGCTGAACGGCTGCGCTTCTCGCATGTTGAGAAGACCGGCGACGTGATCCACGTCGCCATTTGTCAGCGCCACCGCCTTGATCGGGCTCGCGCGCAAACCGTCGTCGGGGCCCGGAGCAAGCTCGGGCGTGGCGGCGATTTGCTCGCGCAGATCAGGCGAGGCGTTGAGCAGCAGCCAGTCGGCGCCATTGGCGCTCACCGCCAATGAGGACTGTGTGCGCGGCAAAAAACCGGGCGCGCCGGCGCGGACTGCCCGGCAATTCGCGCAGTTGCAATTCCATTGCGGGAAGCCGCCGCCGGCGCCCGACCCCAAGATTCTGATCCGCATTGGCTTTTCGACATAGCGGGCGCGCCGCCACGTCGGATCTCCCTGAATGTTATTTTCTTGGCACTATGCGCAGGCGACCCACATTCGCGCAAGTGCGACCGATTTGCGCGGGCTTCATGAAATGTCGAGATTTTTTCCCTACTGCGGCGGGCGTCTCGCCCCGCTTTGGTCGCTTTCTTTCGTCAGAAACGACGGTGGAGAGGCGAAGCGCCTCAGTCGAAGCGCGCCGCTGCGGATTCAGTTCCGAGCAGGCGCTGGATCGAGCCAATCAATTTGCGCACTCATGGAAAAGAAACGCTGACGCGCTTATGCGCGCTCTTGATCGCGGCGTCGCTTGGCGGCTGCGTGTCGGACGGCATGCGCATGGTCGACAGCCACGTCGGCAACGCCGTTTCTCTTGTCTCTGGAGCCCAGGGGGAGCCGTCGGACGTCGCCATTTTCGTCGCTTCGACGCGGCGTTCCGAAGGCGCGACAGACGACGGCCGCGCGCATTTTTCACTGACGTCGATTGGCGTCCCGCTCAACCATCGCGCTGGAAGCCTCGAGCGTCCAAGCTTCGGCGGCGCCGATCGGCGTCGGCATTTTACAGTGCTGTCGAAGCGCAACATGGATGAGCGCGAGTTCTACGGCGAAGTCGCCTCCCACGTCTCGGGTCGCATCGGCAATTCGCGCGACGTGCTGCTTTACGTGCACGGCTTCAACACCGGTGTCGAGGAGGCGCGCTTTCGGCTGGCGCAGATTGTCGCCGACGGACGTTTCTCCGGCGTTCCCGCGCTCTTTACCTGGAATTCCCGAGGCGGGCTGTTCAACTATGAGTCCGACAAGGAGGCGGCGACAGTCTCACGCGACGCGCTTGAGAAGTTCGTCGTCGAACTGTCGCGCACGCCGGGCGTCGGCCGCATTCATGTGCTCGCACATTCGATGGGCGCGTGGCTGACGATGGAGACGCTACGCGGCGTGGCGCAGTCCGGCCATCCGGATCTCGATGGCAAACTTGGCGAAGTCATGCTGGCCGCGCCCGACATCGATCTCAATGTTTTCCGCCAACAGGTCGCGCGCGTCGATCCTCGGCATGTGTCGATCTTCGTCGCCAACAATGATCGCGCGCTGTCGCTCGCGTCGCGCATCGCCGGCGACCGGCCGCGCCTCGGCGCGATGAATCCCACCAATCCTGAAGACAAGTCGGAGCTCGATCGATTGGGCGTCGCCGTGCACGATATTTCGTCGTTCTCGACGGACTTCGTCGGCCACGGCGCCTTCGCCGAAGCGCCCGACGTGGTGCGAAAGATCGGCGCGCAGCTGACAGCCCCGCGCCCTGGCGAGGCCGAGACGCAAGCGGTGATTGACGCGAGCGGCGGAACCGCCCCCGCCGGGCCGCCGCCGCTCAATCAGAAAGTCGAGGTCCAGCCCCTGGCGCCGCTCGCCGCCGCTCGATGAGCTTGATTTCGAACGGCCTATGTCAATTTCTGGCTCGATGAACGATCGACGATGGTCACGTATGAAAAACTCCGACGCCGCCACTCTCTCTGCGAAATTTCAGATCTCGATCCCAAAAGTGGTTTACGAGGCGTACAAATGGCAGCCCGGCCAGGAGTTCGCTTTCATCTCCAAAGGATCTGGCGTGCTGCTCGTTCCCGTGCCTGAGCGCGATCAACTGGCAGAAATCGCGAAGGAGGCAAAGGCGGAAAATTATCGTGATCGCAAAGATCGCTTTTGACGCCAGCGCTTATTGCTTACGGTCACGCCTCTTTCAGCGCCGCCGCTTTTTCCGCTTCCGCTTTCGCGAGCTTGTTGTAGCGCCTCACGCTAAGCGGAATAGCGGCGAGGAACGCGACGCTCAGCACGGCGAGCAGCTCCATCGGATAGATCGCCAGCAGTAGCGCCGTCACGCCCACGCCGAAAAGCACCGGAATGACGAGGTCGCGCGGTATTCGCCCGATGCGCTTGCCGGAGAAATGCGGAATGCGGCTCGCCATCAGGAAGGCGATGCCGAGCACATAGACGATGTAAAACGGCGTCATCGCCTTGGACGCCGGCAGCTCCAAGACGGAGAAATGCAGATAGAGCGGCAGCAACACCGTCACGGCGCCCGCGGGCGCCGGCATGCCGACGAAGAATTCGGCGTGCCAGGCGGGCTTCGTCGGATCGTCCATCGTCACATTGAAGCGGGCGAGCCGTAGTGCGCCGGCGATGGCGAAGACGAGCACGGCGAACCAGCCGAGGCCTTTGATCTCGTGCAGCGTCCACAGATACAGCAGCAGGCCAGGCGCGACGCCGAAATCGACGAAATCCGACAGCGAGTCGAGCTCCGCCCCGAAGCGCGACGTGCCTTTGATGGCGCGCGCCAGGCGGCCGTCCAGCCCGTCGAGCACCGCCGCGGCCATCACCGCCGTCACGGCCGTTTCAAATCGTCCTTCGATTCCATAGCGGATCGCCGTCAGCCCCATACACAGGGCGAGCAGCGTCACGAGATTGGGAAGAACGATGCGCAACGGAATGTTGCGAAATCGCAGCCGACGCTGTTCGGAGGGCGTCAGGGTTCCTTCTTGCGAATCGCGCCCGGAGAAGAAGGGATCGGCCATGACTTGTTCAACCCGCCTTGAATGACAGCGCAGGGGCGCCGGCGGTCATGTCAGCGAGGATCGTCTCGCCGGCGATGGCCCGGGACCCGATAGCCACCATGGGCCGTGCCGATGACGGCATATAGACGTCGACGCGCGAGCCAAAACGAATGAGGCCAAAACGGTCGCCGACGCCGATCTGCTCGCCTTCCTTGACGAATCCGACGATGCGCCGCGCGACGAGTCCTGCGATCTGCACGACCCCAAAGCGGCCCGACGGCGCTTCGATGACCATGCCGCTGCGTTCATTGTCGTCGCTGGCCTTGTCGAGGTCGGCGTTGAGGAACAGGCCCGGCTTATAAGCGATTCTCGAGATGCGGCCGGTGATCGGCGCACGGTTCACATGCACGTCAAAGACGCTCATGAACACGGAGATGCGCTGCATCGGCTCGGCTCCCAGGCCGAGTTCGGCCGGCGGCAGAAAGAAGCCGACCGCGCTGACGACGCCGTCCGCGGGCGAGATGACGAGCCCTTCGCGCAGCGGCGTCACCCGCGGCGGATTGCGGAAGAAATAAGCGCACCAGGCGGTGGCGATGAAGCCCATCCAGCCGAGCGTTGGCGACAGCCAATCCAGCAGGAAGGAGACGGCGGCGAAACCGGCGATGAAGACGTAGCCTTCCGGATGGATCGGGACGAGCGACTTACGGACGGAATCGATGATCGACATGCGGGCCTGCTTTCGTGGCGGGCTGATCAGCGCGCGCGTTTCCTTTGCCATGTTGCGGCGCCAAAGTCACGGATCCGCGGCGTCGGATCATGGCAGCCGAAGGATGCGGCAGGGGTCGCCCTTCGCCAGGGGCGGCGCGCCTGGCTCGCGGATCAGCAGCGCCTGCGATTGCGCCAGCTCGGTGAGCAGCGACGAGTCCTGCAGCGGCTGCGGCGTTGCGACGAGGCGGCCATTTTCGTCCAGGGCGAGCCGCGCGCGCATATAGTCGCGCCGCCCCTTATTGGCGGGAAGGTCGGCGCCAGTGATCGCCGTCTCGGTCCGATCGGCGCCGGCGTCTGGATCGCCCTGCAGCGCGCGCAGGAGCGGCGCGAGAAAGACCAGCGCGCAAATGAAGGACGCGACCGGATTGCCGGGAAGGCCGAGGATGCGCGCGTCGCCCAGCGCGCCATGGATCAGGGGCTTGCCCGGCCGCATCGCGATTTTCCAGAAGTCGAGCGACATCCCTTGGCGCGCCAGCGCTGGACGCAGCAGATCATGGTCGCCGACCGACGCGCCGCCGAGCGTCACCAGAACGTCGGCGCGCGCCTCGCGGGCGAGGCCGATG
Source organism: Methylocystis rosea SV97 (assembly GCF_000372845.1). Lineage (GTDB taxonomy): Bacteria > Pseudomonadota > Alphaproteobacteria > Rhizobiales > Beijerinckiaceae > Methylocystis > Methylocystis rosea. The sequence goes on along the minus strand of NZ_KB889963.1, from coordinate 2,881,780 downwards.
CCGCGTTCGAGTTCCGCGAGATCGTCGCGAAAGATGCCGAGGTCGACGACTTCGGCGCCGGCGTCTTCGGCGATGGCGGCGACCGCGAGATTGTTGCAGGAGATGATCTGGGAGGGGCCGGGCTCGGCGCCCGGCGGGACAAGTTCGTCGCCCGAAGCGATGATCGCCACGCGCGGCCGCCGCGCGACTGGAACTGCAGCGTGATTCATCGCCGCGGCGAGCGCGAGTTCGGACGGGCCGAGGCGCACGCCGGCGAAGAGCGCGACCGCGCCTTCGCGAAAGTCGAGGCCAGCTCCGCGAATATGCGGACCGGGCGGCGCGCCTGCCGTCAACGCGCCGTCGGCGACGACAGCGTCTTCTTGAAGCAATATCGCGTCGGCGCCCTCCGGGACTGGCGCGCCGGTGAAGATGCGGACGGCTTCGCCCGCCTGCAACGCCGCGCCATAGCCGTGGCCTGCGGCGCTTTCCCCGACGATGCGCAGCGGCCCGGCGGCGAGGTCAGCCGCGCGCAGCGCAAAGCCGTCCATGGCCGACACGGCGACCGGCGGCTGGTTGCGGCGGGCGACAAGGTCGGCGGCCAGCGTGCGGCCGCGCGCCCGCGCCAGCGGAGACAGTTCTTCGCCAAGCCGTGAAGCCCCAGCGAGCACCCGCGCAAGGGCGTCCGAAACGGAAAGAAGCTTATCCACGCGAAAACCTATCCCCGGTTCGCGACGCGGCGATAGATGAACGCCGCGAGGCTTTCGGCCGCAAGTGCGACGAGCACGATGACTGTCGCGAGGGCCGCGTCAATATCGACGCCGGGATAAGCGAAGGAAAAAGTTACGCCAAGAGCGATGGCCAGCAAAAAAACGGCGACGATCCGAGGGAGGGATAATTTCATTTGGGCGCTTCCCCGTCGCTCTTCTTGGCCTCGGCGAAGTGCGTAATGTCAGCGACCGCCGCGCTTACAGGCTGAACCCAGTCCGCCGCAGTCAAAAGAATATTTGCGACCTGCAGACTGAAATCGGCGAGTCGCGCGCCGTCCGAGAAGTCGGGGCGTTTCACCTGAGCGGCGTAGGCGGCGACGAACAGCGGAAAGGCGCGCGGACGCACATTCGTGAGATCGAGGAAGAGGAAAGGCGGCGGCAAAGGTGAAAGATCGCTGATCTTTGTCGCGTAGGTGAGGAGATAGGGGCCGCCGGAAAGATCGTTCTCGCAAAGCTGCGCAACCGCCGGCGCCGGCTTGTCGCACAAATGAAACAGCAGGCGCTGCGCCATGGCGAAATCATAGTTTTTGGTCAGGAAAGTTTTGACCACGGATTTTTCGACATCGGCAGGGAACGCGGCTTGGCCGCGCGAGCGCGCCTTAGTCGGTAGGTAGAGAATGTTGATCCGCTCCTTTGGCGACGCGACATCCGACGCCGCGGGAAAGCGGCCGATGAGCTCTCGGAGGAAGGCGACGGCGCGGTCGTTGGGCCGGGGCAGGATGACATAGGAATAGAGGCCGTAGCCTGCCGTCTCCGCGCCAGGAGCATAAAGATAGTCATAGGCCGTGCCCAGAATGCTCGGCCTCGTGACAGAGCCGCCGCCGCCGCTTGGCTCTGAAGGACCTGCAGCTTTCGGCGGACTGTAGGACGGAGGGGCGCGACGGTAGGCGCGCGGCGCATAACGGCCAAAGCCGGAGTGAGGTCTGTAGGCATACCCCATGCAGCGCTGAAAGCAGGCCGCGTCCTCGCCGCACTGGCGCCGACATTCGTTCGCCCGATCGGCGAGCGCTGGCGCGCTCAATAACAGCAGCGCAACGGCGAAAACGAAAGGCCGCATGACAGGCGCCTCCACCAATCATCAAATATATCGATCGTTACGATATAGAGCCTTGCCGCCGCAGTCGAACTATTCGCCGCGTCGCCAGTCGCCGGACTTGCCGCCCCGCTTTTCAATGAGTTCCACGCCTTCGATGCGCATGCCGCGATCGGCGGCCTTCAGCATGTCATAAATCGTCAGACAGGCGATTGAGACGGCCGTCAGCGCCTCCATCTCGACGCCGGTCCTGCCAGTGACCGACGCTTCGGCGAGGACGCGCAGGCCCGGCAACGACTCGTCGGCCGTGATCTCGACCGAGATGCTCGACAAGGGAAGCGGATGGCACAGCGGAATGAGGTCGCTCGTCTTCTTGGCCGCCATGATCCCCGCAACGCGGGCGACGCCGAACACATCGCCTTTCTTGGCCTGACCTTCGACGGCAAGACGCAGAGTTTCGCGCGCCATCACCACATGGCCGCGGGCAAGCGCCACGCGCGACGTCTCGGCTTTCGCCGACACGTCGACCATATGCGCTTCGCCTGACGCGCCGATGTGAGTCAGCGCGCTCATGTCATGCGCCGGCGGGGGACTTATGCGCGCCGGAGTTGTGATTGGCCGTTGCGCCTTGCAGGAGTTCGCGCGTAGCCGCTTCGACGTCGTGCTTGCGCATCAGGCTTTCGCCGACGAGAAAGGTGAAGATGTGCGATTTTTCGAGGCGCACGCAGTCATCATGCGTCGTGATTCCGCTTTCGGCGACAATGATCTTGTCGCGCGGAATCTTCTCGGCGAGCCTCTCGCTGACTTCGAGCGACACTTTGAAGTCGTGCAGATCGCGATTGTTCACGCCGATCAGACGCGTCTCCAGCGCCAGCGCGCGATCAAGCTCGCTCTCGTCATGCACTTCGACGAGCACGTCCATGCGCAGATCATGCGCGGCCGTGTTCAGCGCCTTCGCTTCGTCATCGTCGACGGCGGCCATGATGATGAGAATGCAATCGGCGCCGTAAGCCCGCGCCTCATAGACCTGATAGGGATCGAACATGAAATCCTTGCGCAGCGCCGGCAGATGGGTCGCCTTTCGCGCGGCTTCAAGGTCTTCGAGTCTGCCTTTGAACGAGGGCGTGTCGGTCAGCACTGAAAGACAGGCCGCGCCGCCGGCTTCATAGGCGCGCGCCAATTTCGGCGGATCGAAGTCTGGGCGAATGATTCCCTTGGACGGGCTCGCCTTCTTGATCTCGGCGATGAGCGCGATGCGACGCTCGTTCAGTTTCTGCTCGATCGCATGGACAAAGCCGCGCGGCGGATCATGATCGCGCACGTTGCGCTCGAGCGTCGCGAACGGCATGCGCACCTTTGCCTCGGAAATCTCGGTGCGCTTATAAGCTTCAATTTTTTTTAGAATGTCGGTCATTTTCTCGCCTACGGCGGGCGGGCCGCGACCGCCATCGCTCGAATTCGTTCCGCCGACAGCCGGCTGCTCATGAATAGCCGATAAATGGGCGCAATCCTATCCCGATCGAAGGGCGAAGGCCGATCAGGCGTCTCGAGTGGAGCAGCGGATCAGGGCGTCGAGCTTATCCCGCGCCGCGCCGCAATCGAGCGCCGTCTCAGCGAGCGCCGCGCCTTCGCGCACATTTGCGGCGCGCCCGGCGACGACCAGCGCCACGCCGGCGTTGAGGACCGCAATGTCGCGGTACGCGTTCTTCGCGCCCTCCAGAACGGCGCGCAGGGCTTTTGCGTTATGCGCCGCGTCGCCGCCGACAAGCGCCTGGATCGTCGCGCGGGGCAATCCGGCCTCCTCCGGCGAGAGGTCAAAGCTGCGGATCTCGCCGTCTTCGAGCGCGACGACATGGGTGACGGCCGTCGTCGTCGCTTCATCGAGCCCGTCGCCGCCATGCAGCAGCCAGACGCGCTTTGCGCCGAGTTCGCGAAGCGCATGCGCCAAAGGTTCGAGCCAGTCGCGGGAGAAGACTCCGATCATCTGCCGCTCGACCCGCGCGGGGTTACACAAAGGGCCAAGCAAATTGAAGATCGTGCGCACGCCCAGCTCGCTTCTCACCGGCGCGGCATGGCGCATGGCCGGGTGGTGCGTCGTCGCGGCCATGAAGCAGATTCCGGCATCTTGAAGCGATGCGGCGGCGGCGGCTGGTGAAATGCCGACCTTGACGCCGAGTTCACCAAGAACGTCGGAGGAACCCGACAGCGACGTGGCCGCCTTGCCGCCATGTTTGGCGACGATCGCGCCGGCCGCTGCGGCGATGATCGCGGCCAGAGTGGAAATATTGTAAGTGCCGGCGCCGTCGCCGCCTGTCCCGACGATGTCGATCGCGCCGGCCGGCGCTTCGACGGGGGTCATCGCGGCGCGCATCGCCTCCGCAGCCCCGATGATCTCGTCAATCGTCTCGCCGCGCAGCCGCAGACCCATGAGAAAGGCCCCAAGCTGCGCCGGCGTGGCGTCGCCACGAAAAATTAGAGAAAACGCCGCTTTCGCCTCGTCGCGGGCAAGGGGCGCGCCGGAGACCAGCGCGGCGATGTAGGATTTGAAATCCTCGCTCACTGTCGTTCAGCGCCGTTGCGCAAGGCCAGGGCCGCCGGCCGACGGGCGCAGGCGACCTTCGAAGCGGCCCTCACGCCGCCTTCTCACGCCGCCGCGGGCCTTCGTTCCATTCCCGCGCGAGATCGAGGAAATTTTGTAAAATCTTGTGGCCGTGCTGCGAGGTGATGCTCTCGGGATGGAACTGCACGCCATGCGTCGGCAGCGTCTTATGCGACAGCGCCATGATGAGTCCATCAGGCGTCTCGGCGGTCACCCGCAGGCAGTCGGGAAGGGTGTCGCGGCTGACGATCAGCGAATGATAGCGCGTCGCCTGGAACGGCCCCTCGATGCCGCGAAACACGGCGTCGCCGTGGTGGAGAATGGTGGCCATCTTGCCGTGGATCGGCAGCGGCGCCCGAATGACGTCGCCGCCAAAAACCTCGCCGATCGACTGATGGCCGAGGCAGACGCCGAAAATCGGCACCGTCTCGGCGGCGGCTGAGATCAGCTCCATGCAGATACCCGCCTCATGCGGCGTGCAGGGGCCGGGCGACAGGACGATCGCGTCGGGTCCGCCAGCCAGCACTTCCGCGACCGAAACGGCGTCGTTGCGGTGGACCGTGACGTTCGCGCCCAGCTGGCCGAAATAGTGAACCAGGTTGAAAGTGAAGCTGTCGTAGTTGTCGATAAGCGTGACGTTGGACATTGGGCTGCTGTCCAGCCTCCTGGCGCGAGTTTAACAGTGCAATAGGCCGGGCGGCGGGCTTAAGCAACCGTCGGACGGCGATCGTCTCGCGGCGAGAAGCGCCAGTCCGGCCGAACATCTTTGATCATCATGATCTCAGCCAGCGACTGGCGGGTCAGAAGACCCAAGAACCGACCCTCCTCGTCGGTTACGCCGACCGCCTCTCCGCTCGTGAGCATGGGCAGGGCGGCGTCGATGTTCTCGCGACCATCAATCGTCGCGGGCTCCTGGCGAACGAAGGGCGCGATCGGCGCGCCGGGTTCGGCAGCCCGCAACGCTTCGATGATGTTGGCGCGCGACAGGAAGCCGCTGAGCCGGCGCGAGGCGTCGACGACCGGGAATTCGTCCTGAGACGTGGCCAGTAGGATATCAACCGCTTCGCGCACGCTTGAGCTGCGTTCGATCACGGCGATGCGCGTCTCCATGGCGTCGGCGGCTTTCAGGCCACGCGCCGCCTCGGACATCGACGTCATCTGCGCTTCGCCCGCCGCCGCGATATAGACGAAAATCGCGATGAACAGCAGCAGCGGATTTCCGAACAGCCCCAGAAAACCGAGCAGGAAAGCGAAGCCCTGACCGATCTGCGCGGCGATGCGCGTCGCGCGGCCCTTGCCAATCCAGATCGACAGAGCCGCCCGCAGCACGCGGCCGCCATCCATCGGAAAGGCCGGGATCAAGTTGAACGCCGCAAGAAAGATATTCACGGCCGCCAGACGTTTTAATAGATTGACGGACGGGTCGCTGATCTGGATCCCGTCGGACACATCGACGGCGCCCAGAAACAGGATCAGCAAAGCCGCGATGACGAGATTGACCGCCGGACCCGCCAGCGCGATCAGCAGCTCCTGGCGGGGCTTGTCTGGCATTTTTTCCATGTCGGCCACGCCGCCGATCGGCAGCAGCGTGATCACCGGCGAGACGATGCCATAGCGCCGCGCCATCAAAATGTGGCCGAACTCGTGCAACACGACGCAGAAAAAGATCGCGACGATGAACAGGAGGCTGTCGCGCGCTGCGACCGCGCCGCCGCGCTGGTAGGCCGCAAAGCCGATCCAGCCCAAGAGCAGCAGGAACGTGACGTGAATGCGCACGGCGGTTCCCATGAAGGAGCCGATCGTGAGGGACCAACGCATTTGAGCTCCTGCGATCGTGGTTAACAGCCGGTAAGATAGGACTGAGCGGCGGCTTGCGCTAGAGCGGTTCCCTGGAACCCGCTCCAAGCGCGGGGATGCACGAAAAACGCCGGCGAAGCGGCCCTGGGGCGCTTGCCGGCGATAGAGAGACGACGGTTGAGAGACGAGAAGAAAGCGAGATCGCGTCAGAGGCGATAGCGGACCTGATCGGTCCAGAAGCGCTCCAGCCGTGAAAGCGACGTATTGAGGGTGCGAAACTCGTCGCAGGAAACGCCGCCGATCTGCTCGACCGTCAGCGCGTGCTTCTCATAAAGCTGTGCGACGATATCGTGAATTTGCTTGCCCTTCGGAGTCAGGCTGATGCGCACCGAACGGCGATCAAGGCGCGAGCGCGCATGATGCATATAGCCCATGTCGACGAGCTTCTTGACGTTATATGAAACATTGGAGCCGAGGTAATAGCCGCGCGTGCGCAATTCGCTCGCGGTCAACTCCTTGTCGCCGATGTTGTAAAGCAGCAGCGCCTGCACGGAATTGACGTCGCCAAGATCCCGGCGGTCGAATTCGTCCTTGATGACGTCGAGCAAACGGCGGTGAAGGCGTTCGACGAGCGTGAGCGCTTCGAGATAAACCGGTCGGATCTCGCTGGCGCGATCCTCGCGGGCAGGGGCTGTCTTGGTCATGGCGCTCATCGTCTTCTCCATCAGGGCGGATGCATCGCGCATCTCTTGATCGGCGTTCGATGAGATCAAATTAGATCGGCGCAGGTGAAAGGCGGTTTAAACAACAGCCTGAATCGCGCGTTTACCCCGATAGGGGCTGTTTGCGGTGAATGAGAGATGAACTTAAACGTTCGATTTACGCTAATGATTCCTCTAACAAACCTTGCGCATTAGGAAGCCTTTGGCGGTTTCCTGTCGAATTTGCGGCGACGGCGGCGTTCGCGCATGTGCTGCGCCTCGATATCGCGTCCGGCCTCGAAGGTCAGCCCGAAATACATGGCGATCAGCACGGCGTTGACGCCGATCAGCCAATAACCGCCGGTGAAGAATCCCGGCATGCTGAGCGTAAGAAAAATCTGCGCGCTTGCAACGAGAAGCCACAGCACGCCGCCCCAGGGCGTCGCCAGCCACAGGCCGACGCCGGCCATGAGATCGAGCACGGCGAAGAAAATAACGGCGGAGGCTGCGCTCTGCGGCATGGTTTCAAAGATCGAGCGTTCGGCAGCGAGAATGATCCGCCACTGCATCAAGCCTTGCACGAGCCAAAATAACGCGACAATGCGCATGAAGCGCGAGAGCAGCACGCCCCATTTTGCGGCGTCGCCGCCATTCGGTTCGCCGACGCGAATTGCGCGGTAGGGATCGTCGCCGTCGTCGTAGATCGTTGGGCCATCCATCAGATGCGCCGCCGCTTGTTTCGCTGTCCGTGCGCTTTGGCGGAAATGGCTACTGCCCCCGCCGCGCGCGCGTTGCGAAGCGAACCGCTTCCTCGGCGGCGCGGAAAAGCGCTTTCGCCTTGTTGACGCATTCGCGATGTTCATATTCCGGTTCGCTGTCGTAGACGACGCCGGCGCCTGCCTGCACATGCATCTTGCCGTCCTTCACGATCGCCGTGCGCAGCACGATGCAGGTGTCCATTTGGCCGCCGGCGCCGAAATAGCCGATGCAGCCGCCATAGATGCCGCGCTTGTCGGTCTCAAGCTCGTCAATGATCTCCATGGCGCGCACTTTCGGCGCGCCGGAGACGGTGCCGGCGGGAAACCCCGCGGCGAGCGCGTCGATGCAATCGTGGCGCGCATCGAGCTCGCCTTCAACATTGGAGACGATGTGCATCACGTGACTGTAGCGCTCGATCGTGAAACTGTCAGTGACGCGCACCGTGCCGGTCCTCGCGACGCGGCCGACGTCGTTGCGGCCGAGGTCGAGCAGCATGAGATGTTCGGCGCGCTCCTTTTCATCGGCGAGGAGATCCGCCGCCAGACGCTCGTCCTCCGCCTTCTCCTCGCTGCGCCAGCGCGTGCCGGCGATCGGGCGAATCGTCACCTTGGCGTCGGCGACGCGCACGAGGATCTCGGGACTCGAACAGACGATCTGGAATTCGCCGAAATCGAGAAAGCATAAAAAGGGCGCCGGATTCACGCGGCGCAATGCGCGATAGAGCGCAAAGGCGGGCAAAGCGAAAGGCGCGGTGAACCGCTGTGACAGCACGACCTGGAAGATGTCGCCGGCGCGGATATATTCCTTCGCGCGCTCGACCATCTCCAGAAAACGAGATGGCGGCGTATTCGAAACCGGCTCCTGAGCGAGGAGTTGCGCGTCGGTCCCGCCGTCGCGATGCTCCAGCGGCGCCTCCAGCGTTGCAACGACTCTGTCGAGGCGCGCGAGCGCCGCTTCATAGGCCGCTTTCGCCGCGACGCCGGCTTTTGGCCGAGCCGGCGTGACAATGGAGATTTCGTCGCGAACCGTGTCAAAGACGATCATGACCGTCGGACGCATGAAAAGCGCGTCAGGCGCGCCGATCCTGTCTTCCTTGGCCGGTCCGAGGCGCTCCATCTGGCGCACCATGTCATAGCCGAGGTAGCCGAAAACTCCCGCCGCCATCGGCGGCAGCCGCACGGCCTGCGGCACGGCGGATTCGGCGATGAGCTGACGCAAGGCGACGAGCGGCGCTCCCTCGCAAGGCGTGAAGACGCTCGCGTCGTCGAGCGCGGCGCGATTAATTTCCGCTCTGTCGCCGAGGACGCGAAAAATCACATCCGGGTCGAGGCCGATCATCGAGTAGCGGCCGCGGGCGGCGCCGCCTTCGACGGATTCGAGCAAAAAAGTAGCGCCGCGCCGATCGCGCGTGAGCTTGAGATAGGCGGAGACCGGCGTTTCGAGATCGGCGACCAACCGGGTCACGACCAGCTGCGGCCGATCAGCGTCGTATTCGGCGCCGAAGGCGTCGAAGTCGGGCTCGAACAGCGCGCCGCTCACTTGTCGCGTTCCGCTCCGGTCGCGGCTTCCAAGGCCTTCTGGTTGATATCGACGCCGAGCGCTTTCTCGAGGCCGCCGACATATTGCTCCAGCAGGTCGTTGTGAAATGCAGGCTTCAGCTGCTGGGCGATCGTCTTCGCTTCGATCGAACTCGGGTCGAAGACGGGAGTCGTCGAGTCGCGCACGAAAAACACCAGCCGCCCATTGTCGACGACGGCGGAGCCGGCGTTGCGCGGCGCGACATCGAAGAATCGAACGATGACGTTGGTGTTGAAGTCGGGCCGCGCTTCGCGCTTCACGTCATTGGCGCGTAGGGTCTGAACGCCCGCTTCCTTGGCGACGTCTTCGATTGACCGGCCCGCGTTCAGTTTGGCGACGATTTCATCGGCCTTGGCGGCGAGCGCCTTTTGCGCCGCGTCGCTGCGCATGGCGTCGACGACGGCCGCCTTCACCTCTTCGAATGTCTTCTGCCGCGCGGGCTCGATGCCGTTGACCTCGTACCAGACATAGCCGCCGTCACGCGTCGCGACGGTATCGTTATCGACGCCGATGTCCGATGCGAAGGCGGCCTTCACGAGGTCTGGACCGGAAGGAAGGCCGGCGATCGGCTTGCCGCTGCGGTCATTGCCTGCGTCGTCGACGCCGTCATAGACCTGCGTCTCCAGCCCCACGGCCTTTGCGGATTCGGCGAGAGTTTTGCCAGAGGCGCGCTGATCCTCGATGGCCTCATGGAGCCGGCGCACTTCAGGCATGGCGCCCTGCGCGGCGATTTCCGCGCGCAGTTCCGGCTCGGCCTGCTCGAAAGTCTTGTTGTAGACCGCCGGGGCGATGCTCCTGACCTGGGAGACGACGGCGCCGAAGGCGGTATGAACCGGCTCGGTGAGCCCCGGCCCGGGAAGCGCAAAAACCGCCGCTCCAACGTTGGGATCGCCGAAGTCGCGCTGCTCGACGAGGCCGAGGTTGACGTCCTTCGGATTGAGTTTGAGCTCGGCCGCCATCGCCTCGATGTCGGCGCCGGCTTTGAGCTTGGCGAGCGCAGCTTGGGCTTCCGTGTCGGTCTTGAACACGATCTGCCGCACGTCACGCTTTTCCGGCATGCCGTAGCGCTTCGATTTGACCTCGTCGTAAAGCTTGCGCACCTGCTCGGCAGGCACGCTCTCCGGCTTCCCGACCGTAGAAGGGCTGACGACCAGCGCCGTCAGCTTGCGGTATTCCTTGGCGCGGAAGGTCTGCTCGCGTTCGTCGAAGTATTTTTTCAGCTCTTCGTCGGATGGCGTCGCTGCGGCGCCGACCAGCGACGGCGGCAGAATGACGTAGTCGATCGTTCGCGATTCATTGCGGAAACGATAGATCGCCTCGACCATCAACTTGGGCGGCTCGACTCCGGCGACGGCGATGTCGGTAATCATCTTGCGCAGGTAAGCGTTCTTCTGATCCGCGACGAAACCCCGCTCGGTGAAGCCGGAGTCATTGGCGATCTGCTTGAAGCGCATGGCGTCGAATTTGCCGTCGGGCCCCTGAAACACCTTTTCAGACGCGAGCAGACGCTGGGTGGTCTCATCGCTTGCGGCGAGCCCGAGCTGCCGCGCCTTTTGGTCAAGCGCAACTTCCGTGACGAGGCGCTCGAGGATCTGGAGGTCCAGCCCCGCCTGATGCGCTTCTTCATTGGTGATCGCGCGCCGCATCCGCTGCTGAATGCGGCGGAGCTCATTTTGATACGCGCTGCGGTAGGTTTCGACCGTGACTTCGCCGCTGCCGACTCGGGCGAGCCGCTGGGCGGTCATGCCGCGAAACACGTCTCCGACCCCCCAGATCGAAAAACTGATGACGATGACGCCCATGACCAGCGCCATGATGGTGCGGCCGATCCAGTTCTGCGAGGCGACGCGCAGGCCTTCTAGCATGGGTATTGCTTCCTTGGGTGCGTTGGATCCGGCTTCCCGGTTTTGGCGGCGGACTATAGGGAGGGGGCGGGCGCGTGGCAATGCGCTCCGCACGGAACCGCCGACGCGTCGAAATGCGCTATTGCCCTGTGTTTCGAATGCCTGCAGTCTCCCCGACGAGAACCCCGCTGAACTGTTCCAATTCGGAGCGCGCGCCGGAGATGAGCCGATAATGGATGAACCCGTTAACGCCGTCGGGGAGACCGGCGTGGAGGCTATAGTGACCAAAGTCGCGGCTGAGCCCGCGAACGTCCAAGCGGCCGAGCCCGCGGCGCATCCCCACGCGCCACATCAGGACGTGCGTCGCTTGCGGGCTGACGCCGAGGCGGTCCGGAAGGCGTTCGAGTCAGGAGAATTTCCCTACAAGACCCGCCTGAGCGAGAAGGTCTACCTTCGGCACATGGAGCTCCTCCAGGTGGAGCTCCTCAAGGCGCAAAACTGGGTGAAGGAGACCGGTCAACGCATCGTCTTGCTGTTCGAGGGGCGCGACGCCGCCGGCAAGGGCGGCACCATCAAGCGCTTTATGGAACATCTCAATCCGCGCGGCGCGCGGGTCGTCGCCTTGGAAAAGCCGTCCGAGCGCGAGCGCAGCCAGTGGTATTTCCAGCGTTACATCCAGCACCTGCCGGCGGCCGGCGAGGTCGTTTTCTTCGACCGCTCCTGGTACAATCGCGCCGGCGTCGAGCGGGTGATGAATTTCTGCACCCCGAACGAATATCTCGACTTCATGCGCCAATGTCCCGATCTTGAGCGCATGTTCGTCAACTCCGGCGTTCGCCTCTACAAATACTGGTTCTCGGTGACGCGCGAGGAGCAGCAGCGCCGCTTCCGCTCGCGCATGAATGATCCCTTGAAGCAGTGGAAACTCTCGCCGATCGACCGCGCGTCGATGGACAAATGGGACGATTACACCGAGGCGAAGGAGGCGATGTTCTTCTTCTCCGACACGGCCGACGCGCCTTGGATCGTCATTAAATCGGACGACAAAAAGCGCGCGCGCCTTAATTGCATGCAGCACTTTTTATCGAGCCTCGATTATCCGAATAAAGATCATAGCGTCGTACACGGACCCGATCCGCTCATCGTCGGCGCCAGCGCACACGTCATCGGCCGCGACGAGCACATTCTGGGCAAGTCGCTTGCGATGGACGCCGAGAAGAAGCGCAAGCGCACCCGCTAGAGCTTTACGGTATGGGCGTGGACATCGCGCCCGGAGTGCCGCGCCAAAATCTCCTGCGCCTTGCGTTCGCGCTGAGAATCCCGCGTCCGCACCCACAGAAGGAGTCCGCCATGGCGAAGTTGTTCTTCAAGGTGTTTCGCGTGATGATCGCCGATCAGCCTGGCCAAAGCCGCGCCGAGCACGCCTGCGCTTCCTCCCGCGAGCAGCGCGCCCGCGATCACCGTCGCCAGGGCGCCGCCTGACGCGAATATGGCGCTGATCGCCGCGCCGGCGCCGACATACACCAGCCCGCCGATCACGCCGCCTTGCGCATCGCCGATCGATTCCACCGACACGTAATGCGTCCGCGGCGCGGCCTCCTCGTCTTCGAGCTCGGTGACCTTCTTGTATTTATGACCGAGCTTTTCGTCGACGGCCTCCTCGCTTGCGAGCAGACTGATCTCAGCGCGATCGAAGCCCGACGACATCAGATCGTCGATGGCCTCTTGGAGCGCGCCAGCGTCGTTGAACACGCCAACGACCTCGCGCGTCTGACTCTGTTCTTCTTCGATTGTCATTAACGCGTCTCCTTGAAAAGGGCTGTCCGGCGAGCGCAAACCACGCCGTATCTTTTGGATAAGGGGTGGGCTCGCGGAACTTCAAGCGCGCAGCTGGCCGATTGCGGCGAGCGTCGCCGTGGCGAATCGACGCCTCGCTGCTGGTGCGGTCGTCGCTACTTGTTGTCACGCCTTCTTGGTCTTGAGCTCACGGCCAACCATTTGAAACTCATGGCCGCCATTTGAGTTGAAACCACTGAGTTGGAGAAGGCAGCATGTCCGTTGACGAAAAGACGATCGGAGCGCTGCGAGAGGCGCTCGACGATGAGTACAAGGCTCACGCGACCTATCAAGGCGTGATCGACAGATTCGGGCCGGTCAGACCTTTCGTGAATATCATCGAAGCCGAAGAGCGCCACGCGAATGCGCTTCTCCGTCTTTTTGAACGCTTCGGCATCGAGCCGCCGAAGGACAGATGGGCGGGTCAGGTCCCGGCGCCCTCGAGTCTTGCCGAAGCGTGCAAAGCGGGAGTCGAGGCGGAGATCGAGAACGCCGCGATGTATGAGCGGCTTTTGGCGCAAGTCAGCGACGCGAGAGTTCGCGACGTCTTGACGCGGCTTCAACAGGCTTCGCAACAGCGCCACCTCCCGGCGTTCCGTCGCTGTGCGGAGCGTCGATCCGCGGTATGAGCGCTCTCTTCCTTGCAGTGCCGTTGCGCGGGGTCTTTGCCGCTATCGTCACGGCCTCGCCTGGATCATTAGCTCGCGTTCAACATGATCGTTGAGAGAGACAGCGGTCTCTCGCTCAACGCGCCAGCATCCAACCGCCGAGGCCAATGAGAACGACTCCCCCGATCAGGCGGCTGATGGCGGCATAGCGGGTATTGACAATTTTCTGCACGGCGAAGGCCGCCAATCCGAAGATGACAAGATCGTCCAGCATGAAAAAGGCGACATAGAGCTCGATGTAGGCATAGTGCAGAGCGATCGGCAGATCGGTCAACGCAAGCAGGTGCGTGTAGATCGCCGGCAATGCTGCAGAGCAGATGAATTCGATCGCGTTCACCGCGAAGGCCAGCGCAATCACCATGACGAGGCTGGCGATCCCTACGGGCGCGGCGACGATCTTGCGCCCCCACTGCATCGTGCGCTGGCGCTGCTCCATGTCGCCCACTTCGCAGACGACCTCTCCGCGCGCCGCGGCAACGCCGATGAGATGGTCGAGGCCGAAACCGATGGCCGTCAGCGCGATGAGTTGCGTGAGCGGACGAATATATCCAATGAAAAGAAAAGTGTTGAGCCATGCGGTCATGAACAGGAAGTACAGGACTCCTGAAGCGAGCACGAACGTGCCGACCAGCCACCAGATTTTTTGTCGATCCTGAATATTCACGATAAGAGAGATCAGGTAGATCAGCACCCACATCGCGCATGGATTGAACCCGTCCGACAAACCCATGAGCGCTGTCAGCGCGAGAAGGGAATGATGCGTCGGATCAACTTCGCCGATGAGCGGAATAGTAATTTTCGATTCGGCCGTGCGTCGCGCGACGGTTTCCTGGCCGGAAAGCAGCGCGAGAATTTCGCGCCCAGTGGTTTGCGCTGAGTCAAAGCCAATGACATAGCGCGAGCCGCGCACGAAGAGGGGAACGGCTGGGTCTTCTATGCCGTAGTGCTTCACGACTCTTCGAAAGAGCGCCTCGCTCGACGGCTTTGAAATGTCATGTAGCACGTAAGCGATCTTGGGCCGCTGTTTGAGAAACTCGATGGCTTCATGGCAGTGCGGACAGTCGGGCGAGAAAAATACATGCAGCTGGCCATCTTCGCGCCAGTCGATCTGCGCGGGCGGCGGGCTACCCGGCTCTGCAAACTGCAGCCACGCGAAAGCGAGTCCAAGAAGAGCGGCGAGCGCGACGCGAAATCGAGGCAGTTTCAACTTTCGCTCCTTAGCAAATGCGAGAAAATGAATTTAGCAGCTCTGGAGATCGATCCGCTGTGTCTGTTAGCGCCGAACGTCCCGCGCGCCCTGGATCTCGACGTATCGTTGGGCTGAAGGCGGTAGGGCGCATGGCCGTCCCGACAAGCGCCATCTTCAAAAAAAATTCACCATAAAGTTAAGGCACTGCTTGCACTGCAGATATCGCTTGTTTAGAAAAGGAACGCTGAAGCTGGAAGAGGCGCGAGTTGTAGCCCTTCCCCTTCCCGAGGGGCCCGAGACACGCGCTCGGTCGACTGAGCCCTGACAGCTGTGGGCGGCGCGGCCGCCCCTTACGAGCGCCCCAAAAGGAAATCCTATGCTGCGATCTCTTGGTCTTGCAGGAATGATGACGGCTGTACTTTTGACGGCGCCCGCCCAGGCTTTCGATGTTATGGCGCCTGACTACGGCGGACGCGTGGAGCAATATGAAGCCAGGCTTGCGAGGGCGCGGGCTCGGGGCGAGCCGATCCGTATCGGCCCGACTGAATGCGATTCCTCATGCACGCTCTATTTGGCGAATCCCCAGTCCTGTGTTTCCGAGGGCGCGGTTTTGGGCTTCCATGCGCCTTGGTTTGGCGGGCCCGAGGGGGGCGTCGTCGATCCGCGCATGACCGCGGTCTTCGCCGCACATTATAAGCCCGGGCTGCGTCAGGCCTTCATGGCTCACGTGCGACGCCACGCGCATCAGGCCCCCGGCCCGATGCTGCGCATCACCGGCCGCCAGCTCGCGGCGTATGGCTATCGCCTCTGCTGATTTAGGGTAGATCGATGTGCGCGGAGACTTGATCGGGAGATCGCAGCGCTCCGCGCTCATACCAGCCCTTGCTCCGATTGACGATCCAGACAACGCTCAGCATCACTGGAACTTCGATCAGGACGCCAACAACGGTGGCGAGCGCCGCGCCCGAGTCAAAGCCAAAGAGGCTGATGGCCGCCGCGACCGCCAGTTCGAAGAAATTGCTCGCCCCGATCAGCGCCGAAGGGCCGGCGACGCAATGCGCTTCTCCCGCCGCGCGATTGAGCAGATAGGCGAGTCCGGCGTTGAAATAGACCTGGATCAGTATCGGCGCCGCGAGCATGGCGATGATCGCGGGTTGCCGGATGATCTGTTCCCCCTGAAAACCAAAGAGCAGAACGAGCGTCGCGAGCAGCGCGATCAGCGACGCCGGGCCGATATGCGCGAGCGCCTTCGCGAGGCCTTTTTCACCGCCCGCCGCGAGCAACCGTTTGCGGGCGAGCTGCGCGACGATCACCGGAACGACGATGTAGAGAACCACCGAGAGAAACAGCGTGTCCCACGGCAAGACGATCGAGGACAGTCCAAGCAGCAACCCGACGATGGGCGCGAATGCGACGATCATGATTGCGTCGTTGAGCGCGACCTGGCTCAGCGTGAAATGCGGCTCGCCCTTGATGAGATTCGACCACACGAACACCATGGCGGTGCACGGCGCGGCTGCGAGCAGGATCAGGCCGGCGATATAAGAGTCGATCTGGTCCGCCGGCAGATAGGGTCGAAACAGATAGCCGATGAAAATCCATCCGAGCAGCGCCATGGAAAAGGGTTTTATCGCCCAGTTGACGGCGAGCGTGACGCCAATCCCGCGCCAGTGACGCCCGACTTCCGCAAGCGCGGCGAAGTCGATCTTCATCAGCATCGGCGTGATCATGAGCCAGATGAGCGCCGCGACGGGCAAATTGACCTTTGCGACCTCCATCGCGCCAATTGCGTGAAACACGCCCGGCAAAAAATGGCCCAGCGCGACGCCGGCGACGATGCAGAGCGCCACCCAGAGCGAGAGATAGCGTTCGAAAATAGTCATGGCTTACTCCGCGACCGCGTTCGGCGATGTTGCGCCTTCCATCTCGCCGATCTCGCGCAGGCGCTGGCTGAGCGCGAGCTTGTCGAGGCGATGCAGCGGAATTGCACAGAACTGATCGACGCGGTTGCGCAGATAGCGAAAGGCCGTGGCGAAGGCGCGCTGCTTTTCTATGTCGCTTCCTTCCACCGCCGCAGGGTCTTCGATGCCCCAATGCGCCGTCATTGGCTGACCGGGCCATGCCGGACAAGCTTCACCCGCTGCGCTGTCACAGACGGTGAAGACGAAATCCATGCGGGGCGCGTCAGGGCGGGCGAACTCGTCCCAGCTTTTGGACCGATAGCCTTCGGAAGAAAGGCCCATCGTCTCCAGCGTATAGAGCGCGTAGGCGTTCACCTCGCCCTTAGGATGGCTGCCGGCGGAAAAAACGTTGAACCGGCCGGCGCCGCGCTCGCGCAGCAGCGCTTCGGCCAAGATTGAACGCGCACTGTTGCCGGTGCAGAGGAACAGCACGTTATAGGTCCTGTCTGTCATTGGCGAGACTCACATTTGATGCGTGCAAGGGAGTCGGCGGGCGCGCATGGCGCGCCGCCGCAACAGTCTTCGGCAAGGAAGCGCGCCAGCGCATTCAGCCGCGAAAGATCCGCCCGATAGACGATGCTGCGGCCGGTGCGGGCGCTGATGACGAGCTTCGCCTGCGAAAGGACGTTGAGATGGGCGGAGAGCGTGTTTTGTGGAACGCAGAGCGCGCGGGCGACGTCGCCGGCCGGCAGACCCTCGGGCTCGTGCCGGACGAGCAAGCGGAAGGCCTCGAGCCGCGTCGGCTGCGAAAGCGCGGAAAGACAGGCGAGAGCCGCTTCTATTTCCATAAATCCAGATATATCGAAATATATGACGGCGCAATGACATTTCTGTAGGGCGCGCCCACATTGTTGCGTGCCTTTAGCTCTGTTACCGAGGCGTATTGTCAGGAGCATTTCACATGACCCGTCGCCCGCTCGTCGCCGGAAACTGGAAAATGAACGGGCTGCGCGCCTCGCTGGCCGAGATCGAGGCGATGGGCGCCGCCTATGACGATGCGCTGCGCGCGCGCGCCGAACTCATCGTCTGCCCGCCGGCCACCTTGATTGCGGTCGCGCGCGATAGCGCGGCGCGCGGAGGCTTGGGCCTTGGCGGGCAGGATTGCCATGCCGCTGCCAGCGGCGCTCACACGGGCGATATTTCCGCCGAGATGCTCAAGGACGCCGGAGCGTCCTATGTCATCGTCGGCCACAGCGAACGCCGTTCCGACCATGGCGAGACCGACGCCGAAGTTCAGGCGAAGGCCGCCGCCGCCCTGCGCGCCGGGCTTACGCCGATCATTTGCGTCGGCGAAACGCGCGCCGAGCGGGAGGCGGGCGACGCGCTGAGCATTGTCGGCGCGCAGATCGAGGGTTCTCTCCCCGCCGACGCGCCCCCTTACATTGTCGTCGCCTATGAGCCGGTGTGGGCCATCGGAACGGGGCTGACGCCGACAACCGAGGACGTCGCCGAAATGCATGCGTTCGCGCGCGAGCGGATCGAAGCCAGGCTCGGCGGCGGCAAGAGCGGCGATGTGCGCATTCTCTATGGCGGCTCGGTCAAGCCGTCGAACGCCCGCGAATTGATGCATGTCGCCAATGTCGACGGCGCGCTGGTTGGCGGCGCGAGTTTGACGGCCAAGGATTTTATCGGCGTCGCGAGCGCCTATCGCTGATCAGGCGAAGCTGGACAATCGGACGTGCTCGAATAAAGTCATCTCTTCAGAGGGTTTTTTTCAGCAATTGATTGAAAGGGCCGCGTCATGAGCCAGAATGATTTCGGCGTCATCGAACTGATCGATGAAGACCGCCTCTATCCCGGCTCGCGATTCAGCGAAGTGCGGGACGCGATGTTCGCCAATCCCTATCAAAAGGTCTGGGGCGCGCCCGGCGAGCCGCCGCTCCCCTTCGTGATGCCGACCTTTTTCGACATGTTGCGCGCGCTTTGGAGGGGCAGGCACTTTTTGACGCAAGCCGCAGAGCGATCGGTCGATGCGCGCAGCGACCTCAGATGGGGGCCTGACAAGAAAGGCTTCAGACGCATCGTGCATCCCTGGGGCGTCGTTCTGACGGGGCTCTGGGAAATCACGGAGGACAGCGGCTACACCGGCTATTTCCAAAAAGGCAGCAAGGCGCTTGTCGTCGCGCGCTATTCCAACGGCGGGGCGGTGAAGCGCGGCAAACCGCGCGGACAGGGCCTCGCCGGCAAGCTCTTCCCGACGACTGACCCAGACCATAAAGAGCCGCTGCAGACGGCGAACTTCTTCACAATCGACGATATCGTCGGCGCGTCGACGCGCTACATCAACGATGTCGATTTCGTCAATGCGCCGAACGTCACGCTCTCAAACGATTGGGCGACGTCGCCCATCGTCATGACGGCGGGCGTCGTGTTCGCGATCACCGATAAGGATCCGACCGAGCGGCAGCTCCATGAAGTCGCGGAACTCGGCAAACCTCGCGACCTTCCCACCCGCGCCCCCCGCTTCATGCGCTTAAAGCTTGCGCCGGGTCATCCGCGCATTGAAGGAGAGGACCTCGATTCACGCGACGAATTGCTCGCGATGATGTTCGACAAGGGCGATCCAACGCCGAAGCGCGAGATTGTTTTCACCATCGAGGTCACCGAGGATGGCGAAGTGACCGGCCGCACCGGCTTCAAGACAGGAACGTTCCGCAATTGGCGGCGGATCGGCGCGCTGACGTTCGACAACGCCGTCGTCTCCTACAACGGCGATCGCGTCCTGCATTTCCACCATCCGAATTGGCGCATCGATCGCAACGATCCGGCGACCAGGTTCCGGCCCTCCCCAGCGGGCAGCGAAGTGGAAAAGACCGAGGCGGTGTAGGCTTGCCGCTTCGGCAAGCGACCGATATAAGCGCGACGCCTACACCATGCTCCAACGACGAGGCGACGCGCTCCTATGGCGATCGAACGCACTTTTTCCATCCTCAAGCCCGACGCGACGAAGCGCAATCTCACAGGCAAGATCAACGCGCTGATCGAAGATGCGGGCCTGCGCATCGTCGCTCAGAAGCGTATCCACATGACGCGCGAACAGGCGGAAGCTTTTTACGCCGTGCATAAGGAGCGCCCCTTTTTCGGCGAGCTCGTCGACTTCATGATTTCCGAACCCGTCGTCGTGCAGGTCCTCGAAGGCGAGAACGCCATCGCGCGCTACCGCGAAGTCATGGGCGCGACCAATCCTGCCAACGCCGCGCCGGGAACGATCCGCAAGGAACATGCGCTGAGCGTCGGCGAGAATTCGGTGCATGGCTCCGACGCGCCGGAAACCGCGGCGGTGGAAATCGCGCAGTTTTTTTCCGGCAACGAGATCGTCGGCTAATCTGCGCGTCATTGAGTGAGTGGCCGGGCCAAGCCTGGCCATGACACTTGCTGCGCGGCCCCTGACTATGCCGGCGCATTCTCAGGAAAATACGCCTGCACGATTCTGTCGCGATAGGCGACGAGGTTGGCGTTCGCCAGCGCCGCGTCGCGAACGGCGCTCTCCGACATCGGCGATAAGACCGACGCCACAAAGGCGAAGACCGTAGCGTCGGCGCCGCAGGGCGCATCGCCGAAGAGATAGGGCTTGTCGCCGATCAGCGTCGCGAGCGCTTCAATGTCGCGCATGCCGAGCGCATCGATTTCCGATGGGCTGTGGCGACCCATGCCCTGCGCCCAAAGCGATTTGGCGATCCTGCGACGAATGAACCATTTCGCCAGCGGGCGCGCGATGGCTGGCACGCTTGAGAAAAAACGCGCGGGACCGCGTTCGAAATTAGCTTCGTCCATCCAGCGGGTATGGACGATGATCCAATAGAGATGTTCTTCGCACATCTTCTCGACGCACCAGCCGATCGCCTTTTGCGCGGCGCTCAAATGCGCGTCGAAGTCCACGCCGTATTTCTTTTCGACATGGAAACGGATGAAGGTCGAATCGGCGACGGTTTCGCCGTCTTCGTTGATGTAGGGCTGCTTGCCTTTCGGCGCTTTCGAAAAGCCGCTGCGGTCTTCGACATAGTCGAGGCCGGCCATCTTCAGAAGCACCATCGCTTTCGTCACGAAAGGCGATGCGTCCGGCAGCCCCGCGACAGGGCGGAAGCAGTAAAGCGTGATCGTCATGAAATTCCTTGGGTCCGCGTCATGGCGTCGGGAACGATGAGCGCCGCCTCGCGGGGCGCCGGCGCCGCGAGCACGCGATTGCCTTCGATCCGCACGGCGCCCGACGCGACCAGCCGCAGCGCCATCGGATAGATGACATGCTCCTGCGCAAGCACGCGGGCGCCGAGCGTCTGCGGCGTGTCGTCGTCGAGCACGGGCACTGCGGCCTGCGCGACGATCGGACCTTCGTCCATTTCCGGCACGACGAAATGCACGGTGGCGCCGTGAATCTTTACGCCGTCGGCGAGCGCACGCTCATGCGTGTCGAGTCCGCGATAGGAGGGCAGCAGGGCAGGGTGGATGTTGAGCATGCGCCCGCGCCAGAGGCCGACGAACCAGGGCGTGAACATGCGCAGGAAACCGGCGAGGCAAATGAATTGGATGCGGTAGGTTTCCAGGACCAATTGCAGCGAACGCTCGAATTCCTCGCGTCCCGCATAAATTTTGTGGTCGACCGCGGCCGTCGCGACGCCGGCGGCCTTGGCTTTGGCGAGGCCCGGCGCATCGGGACGATTGGAAAGCACGAGGGCGATTTCAGCCGGAAAGCTGGGGTCCCTGGCCGCTGCGATCAGCGCGTCCATGTTCGAGCCGCGACCCGAGATGAGAATCGCGGTGCGCAGCCGCGTCACAACGTCAGAGTCCCGTGCGTAACGACGCGCTCGGCGTCCGTCTCGATGACTTCGCCGATGCGCACGGGCTTCTCGCCGACAGCGCGCAAGGCCGACTCCACCTCGCTGGCGGCCGGCTCGGAGGCCACCACCACCATGCCGATTCCGCAGTTGAAGGTGCGCAGCATCTCGCTTGCCGCGATGCCTCCCGTCTCGGCGAGCCAACGGAAAACCGGCGGAGGCGCGAACGTCGACAGATCAAGCGCGACGCCGAGCCCGCTTGGCAGCACGCGCGGGAGATTGTCGGGAAAGCCGCCGCCGGTGATATGGGCGAGGGCGACGATATGCGGCGTCGCCTTCAAGGCCGCGAGCAGGGGCTTCACGTAGATGCGGGTCGGCGTCAACAGCGCCTTCGCCAGATTGAGGTCTCGCGCGAAAGGCGCGGTGGCGCTCCACGCGAGTCCGGCGTGCTTCACAACGCTGCGTACGAGCGAATAGCCGTTGGAATGGACGCCGGAAGAAGGGAGTCCAAAAAGGACGTCGCCGGCATGGACATCGCGGGGGAGAAGGCGATCACGCTCCGCGGCGCCGACCGCGAAGCCCGCGAGGTCATAGTCGCCGCGCGCATAGAGGCCGGGCATTTCGGCGGTCTCGCCGCCAAGCAGGGCGCAACCCGCCTCGACGCAACCGGCGGCGATGCCCTTCACCACCGACGTCGCGACGTTCGGGTCGAGTTTGGCCGCCGCGTAATAATCCAGGAAGAAAAGCGGCTCGGCGCCCTGAACGATCAGGTCGTTGACGCACATGGCGACGAGATCGATTCCGATCGTCTCATGCAGACCGGATTCAATCGCGATCTTCACCTTGGTGCCGACGCCGTCGTTTGCCGCGACGAGGACAGGATCGGAAAATCCGGCCGCCTTGAGATCGAACACGCCGCCAAAGCCGCCGATCTCGCCGTCGGCGCCGGAGCGCCGCGTCGAACGCACGGCGGGACGGATCATGTCGACGAACCGATTGCCTGCGTCGATGTCGACGCCGGCGCCAGCGTAGGTAAGGCCCGAATTTCTCTGTTGCATTTCATCCTTCGCGTCGTGGGCGCCGGCGTTAGATGGGCGCAAGCGGCGGCGGCTGTCAAATCCGCTCGGAACGGCTACGTTCTTGTGCGTTTGCACAAAGTTTTTTCCGTAGCGCGGCATATGAATGTCGCCGCAAAGGAGCAGCGCCATGAAGATTGGGTTCACTATTGACGATCTCGCGGCGGCCCGCGACGCCGGCGCGATTGACGCCGCGTCCTTCGAGCGGCTGTCACAGTTTCTTGCGTCGCGGCGCGCGGCCCTCGCGGAGGCGACGTCCCAAGCGCCGCGCTATGACGTCGTCAATCTGCTTTGGTACGCCGGCGCGCTGATCGTGCTTGGCGCCATGGGCATGTTTTCGACGACGGCCTTTGGCCTTTGGGGCGACAAAGCGCTGCTGGTCACCGCGATCGTCTACGCCGCCATGTTCGCCTTCGCCGGCGCTTATCTCTGGCATAGGCGCGGCTTGCACACGCCGGGCGGGCTGCTCATCGCCTGCGCAGTGGGGATGGCGCCGCTCGCGATCTTCGCGCTGCAGTCGATGTTCGACGTCAGTCCGGCGGGGGAGGCGCGGCCGTACCGGGACTTCTACATTTGGATTCAGTCGAGCTGGCTTCCCATGGAGCTTGGAACGATTGCGGCGGCTTCTGTCGCGCTGCTCGCCTTTCCCTTTCCGTTCCTCGTCATGATCATCGCCTTCGCGCTCTGGTTCATGTCGATGGATTTGACGCCCTGGCTGATGGGCGTTGCAGAATTTTCATGGGATCAGCGGGCGACGGTGAGCATGTATTTTGGACTCGCAGTGCTGGCCGTGGCCTGGCTCGTCGATCTCAAGCGGTGGCGGAACGGCGATTTCGCTTTCTGGCTGCATCTCTTCGGGCTGCTGGCCTTTTGGGGTGGGCTGACGGCTCAGCACAGCGGCGACGAATTGGGCAAGGCGCTCTATTGTGCCGTCAATGTGGGACTGATTTTTCTATCGCTCTTCCTGATGCGCCGTGTCTATGCGGTATTCGGCGCCGTCGGGGTCACGACCTATCTGGGCTATCTCGCCGGCAGCGTTTTCAAGGATTCGATCCTTTTCCCGTTCGCGTTGTCGGGCATCGGCGTTCTGCTCATCGTCTTCGGCCTGTTGTTTCACCGTTACGGCGCCGCCATCGGCGAAACGATCGGCGAATTGTTGCCGACGCATTTGCGCGGTTTACGCCCGGCGCACGCCCGCGAGCAGGACTCCGCATGAGCGCTGGCCGAGTTGGCGGCGCTTCAGCGGGAGTTTCCGGATTGATTGCGCTTTAGGCGGCGGCGGATTATATAGGCAAAATCCCAACATGGACGGTCGTTCTGTGGGTCGCTGGCGCCGGGCGGCGCGGCGCCAGACGTCGCCCCCATGCCTGATCAAGGAGTTTGCAGATGGGCAACGCCCCGCTGATGCCGAAGGCCACGGCCGTTTGGCTCGTCGAAAATACCTCGCTGACGTTCGATCAGATCGCCGATTTCTGCAAACTGCATCCGCTCGAGGTGAAGGGCATCGCCGACGGCGAGGTCGCGGCCGGCATTCGTGGCCATGATCCGATCACCTCCGGGCAGCTCACGCGCGAGGAGATCGAAAAGGCCGAGAAAAACTCGGGCCATCGCCTCCATCTCTCGGTCTCTAAGGTCGTCGTGCCGGAGGTCAAAAAGGCGCGCGGTCCGCGCTATACGCCGCTCTCGCGCCGTCAGGACCGTCCGAACGCGATTCTGTGGCTCGTGCGCAATCATCCGGAGCTGAAAGACGCCCAGATCATGCGTCTCGTCGGCACCACAAAGACGACCCTGAAGGCGATCCGCGAGCGCACCCACTGGAATTCCGCGGCGCTGACGCCGATGGACCCGGTGACGCTCGGACTTTGCTCGCAGATTGATCTCGACTTTGAAGTCAATCGCGCGGCGAAGGACAAGCCGGCGACCGTGGAGGATCATGGCCAGACGCTGGTTCCTGCAAGCGTCACCACCAGTCCGCGGCCCGAGCCGTCCACGACCGAGGACGTCTTCGGCAAGGCCAAGCCAGCGGCGCCGCAGGACGACGAAGACCATTTCGACGCCGATCGCGTGTTCGGGCGGCTCAAGGACATCGATTTCGGCGAGTGACGACGGCAGTCTCGCGCGAGCGCCGATTGATCAACCGGTAGCCCGCGCGTATCTTGCACATAGAGCTTAGCCGCGCGGACTGACGCACATCGCGCGGGCGAGCGTTGCTTTCGCCGTGTTCACATTCTCGCTCGCTGGCGAACCTTTGGACTCTCCGGATGACCAACTCGCCTTATGATCGCGACCTCGAACGAAATCCCGCCAATTTCCAGCCGCTGACTCCGATCACCTTTCTGGAGCGCGCCGCGGCCGTCTTTCCCGAACGCATCGCGATCGTGCACGGCCAGCTGCGGCGCAATTATCGCGATTTTTACGCCCGCAGCCTGCGGCTCGCGAACGCGCTGGAGAAGGCGGGGCTTGGTCGCGGCGACACCGTCTCCGTCATGCTCGCCAACACACCGGCGATGCTTGAATGCCACTACGCCGTCCCGATGATGGGCGCGGTGCTGAACACGCTGAATACGCGGCTTGACGCTTCGATCCTCGCCTTCACCCTCGACCATGCCGAGACGAAGGCGCTGATTGTCGATCGGGAGTTCTCAGACGTCATTCGCGACGCGCTTTCGCTCGCGAAGGCGAAGCCCGTGATCATTGACTACAGCGATCCGGAATATGACGGGCCCGGCGAGCGGTTGGGCTGTGTCGAATATGAGGACTTCCTGCGCTCGGGCGACGATGATTATCAATGGTCGCCGCCGGGGGACGAGTGGGACGCGATCTCGCTCAATTATACTTCCGGAACGACGGGCGATCCGAAGGGCGTCGTCTATCATCATCGCGGCGCCTATCTGACCGCGCTCGGCAACGTCCTTACCGGCGACATGGGCCGCCACCCGGTCTATCTGTGGACGCTGCCGATGTTCCATTGCAACGGCTGGTGCTTCCCCTGGTCGATTTCAGTCAACGCCGGAACCCATGTCTGTTTGCGACAGGTGCGCGCCGGCCAGATCTATGAATTGATGGCCGAGCACGGCGTCTCGCATCTGTGCGGCGCGCCCATCGTCATGTCGACACTTCTTAACGCGACCGAATCGGAAAAGAAGCCGCTGACGCGAACCGCGCGCTTCTTTACCGCCGCCGCGCCGCCGCCGCAGGCGGTTCTCGCCGGCATGAAGGCGGCCGGATTCGAAGTTACGCATCTTTATGGGCTGACCGAAACCTATGGCCCCGCCGCCGTCAATGAATGGCACGACGACTGGGATTCGCTGGACAGCGCCGCGCAGGCGCAGATGAAGGCGCGTCAAGGCGTGCGCTATCTCGTTCTCGAAAATCTCGACGTGATCGACCCGGACACCATGCAGCCGGTGCCGCGCGACGGCGCGACAATGGGCGAGGTTATGTTCCGCGGCAACGTCGTCATGAAGGGCTACCTGAAGAACAAGAGCGCCTCGGAAAAAGCCTTCCACGGCGGCTGGTTTCATTCAGGCGATCTGGGCGTGCGCCATCCCGACGGATATATTCAGCTGAAGGACCGTTCGAAGGACATCATCATTTCGGGCGGCGAAAATATTTCCTCGATCGAGGTCGAAGACGCGCTGTTTCGTCATCCCAAGGTGCGCGCCGCCGCGGTTGTCGCCGCACCTGACGACAAATGGGGCGAAACGCCTTGCGCCTTTGTCGAGCTGAAGGACGGCGAACAGGCGACGGCGCAGGAGCTGATTGATTGGACGCGTCAGCATTTGGCGCATTTCAAATGCCCGCGCCACGTCGTCTTTTGCGAGCTGCCGAAGACCTCGACAGGCAAGATTCGCAAATATGTTCTGCGCGAACGCGCGCGTGAAATCTGGCCGGCGAGCGCGACGGCGGCGTCCCTTTAGAGGATCCAAAAGAACGGCCTTAAAAAAGAGAGAAGCCAGCAGTCTTGACGACTGCCGGCTTCGCGTCGGGGGCGGAAGGCCGAGACTTTCCGCGCCCCGCAATGTCGCTTAATCTAGAAGAAGAGTCCCAGGCAGCCGCCAGCCAGAGCGCCGACGACAGCGGC
Organism: Methylocystis rosea SV97; assembly: GCF_000372845.1. Classification (GTDB taxonomy): domain Bacteria; phylum Pseudomonadota; class Alphaproteobacteria; order Rhizobiales; family Beijerinckiaceae; genus Methylocystis; species Methylocystis rosea. The sequence continues at coordinate 2,855,137 of NZ_KB889963.1, read as the reverse complement.
CGCGATCGTGTTGGGGATGCCGCCGAGCGCGACGGAGGCGAGACCGCCGAGGATCACCGCGCCGATGCCAGCGAAGATGTAGGTGTTCGTGGTGATTTCGAGTTCTTTCTGAGCCATCGTTCTTCACTCCTCTTATTTCGTTCCCTGAGTCGCGCCTTGTCCGCCGGCGCATTCTCATTCCCATGGGCGCGTCATTTCGACGCAGGCTGGAGGTTAGCACAAGTTGGCGCTGAGTCAATTGCACATGCGACAGGATGTCGCGCATGTAACTAAATGATAAATAAGGATCATTCGGCGATTGATACGATTTTCGCCATTCGATAGTGAAAAAGAAATTTCGATTTCAATGCGCTTCTGCGGCGGTTTCGGTCGCGGAGCGCTCGCTTCAATTCGTTTTCGTCGAATACGGACGTTATACCCCCTGCCGATGACAAAAAAGAACGCTGACGTCGATTCCGTCGATCCCGTGGCGCGCAAACCGGATCGCGGTTTGAAAGCCACTCTCTCTCCGCTTCGGCCCTTGCTGCCCTATGCGCTGCGCTACAAGCGAACGATCGTTTTCGCTTTTGTCGCGCTCCTAGTGGCCGCGGGCGCGACGCTCACCTTGCCGCTCGCCGTGCGCGGCATGATCGACCACGGCTTTTCGGCTGACAGCGCTGGCGCGGTGAACGCCTATTTCGGCGCTATGATCGCGGTCGCCGCGACGCTCGCGATCGCATCTGGCACCCGCTACTATTTCGTCATGACGCTCGGCGAGCATGTGGTCGCCGACCTGCGCGCCGATCTCTTCAAACATCTCACAGTTCTCGACGCCGCCTTCTACGATACGGCGAAGACAGGCGAGCTTCTCTCGCGGCTGACCGCCGACACGACGCAGCTGAAGTCTGCCTTTGGCTCGTCGGCGTCGGTCGCGCTGCGCAATCTTTTCATGTTCTTTGGCGCGATCATCATGATGGTGGCGACGAGTCCCAAGCTTGCCGGTATGACGCTCGCGGCCATCCCGATCATCGTTCTGCCGCTCATCGCGTCAGGCCGGGCGGTGCGCCAGCGCTCCCGCTCCGCGCAGGACACGCTCGCGCAGGCTTCCGCTTATGCCGGGGAAAATCTCTCGGCCGTGCGCGCCATGCAGGCGAACGGCGCGCAGGCGTCGACGACGGCGCGATTCACGCGCGCGGTGGTGGCCGCCTATGACGCGGCGCAGGCCGCGACGCTGCTTCGCGCTATCGTGACCGCCGGAGCGATTCTTGTCGTCTTCACGAGCGTTGTCGGCGTGCTCTGGTTGGGAGCCCAGGACGTGCTCGCCGGACACATGACGTCGGGCGTTCTGTCCCAGTTCGTTCTCTACGCGGTGCTTGGCGCAAGCTCGCTCGGCGAACTCACTCAGACCTGGAGCGAACTCTCCGCTGCCGCCGGCGCCGCCGGCCGCATCGCCGAAATTCTTGCCATTCAACCGCGGATCGTGGCCCCGGCGCGGCCGACTCCGCCGCCGGCGCGCTGGCAGGGACGCATCGCCTTCGATCATGTGCGCTTCGCCTATGCGACGGCGCCGAATAAGCCCGCGCTGCAGGATTTCTCGCTCGTCGTTGCGCCGGGCGAGCGCGTCGCGCTGGTCGGGCCGTCCGGCGCGGGCAAATCGACAACCTTTGCGCTGCTCCTTCGCTTCTACGACGTGGATTCGGGTTCCATTACTCTCGACGGCGTCGACCTGCGCGATCTCGATCCCGTGGCGCTGCGCCGGGCGATCGCGCTCGCTCCGCAGGATCCGGTGATCTTCGGACTCTCCGTCGCTGAAAACATCGCCTATGGCCGCGACGACGCGTCGAGCGGGGAGATCGTCGCCGCGGCGAAGCGCGCCCAGGCGCACGACTTCATCATGGCGCTGCCGATGGGCTACGACACGCTGCTCGGCGAGCGCGGCGTCACGCTCTCCGGCGGGCAGCGCCAGCGTCTCGCCATTGCGCGCGCAATCCTCGCCGACGCGCCGGTGCTGCTCCTGGACGAAGCCACCTCGGCGCTCGACGCCGAGAACGAGGCTTTGGTGCAGGCGGCGCTGCATGACGTCATGCAGGGGCGCACGAGTCTCGTGATCGCCCATCGTCTCGCGACCGTGTTGGAAGCCGATCGAATCATCGTGGTCGACGAAGGCCGCATCGTCGAGCAGGGCACGCACGCGAGTCTGACCGCCGCCGGCGGCCTTTATGCGCGGCTCGCCAAACTGCAGTTCGACACCGACCGCGCCGGCGCCGCCGCCTGAGCGCGCGGACGACGCTTATTCGCTTGAACGGATGCGCTCGATCGTCGCCTTTAGCAGACTGATCGCCTCGTCCTTATCGGCTTTCAGGAGATCGACGTCGACGCGCAAACCCTCACGCTCCTCGTGAATGGCCTCCGTCATGGACGGCGCCTTTTTGCCAATCGCTCTATATGTGCGGATCGGGCCGCTGACGCCCTTCACATGAAGCGGAGATTGTTCTTCGACTTCGATCGCGTCGCTCACAAGCGTCATCGTCTCATGAGAGATGAGGATCGCGCCCGGCGCGGCCGACTGCTCAAGTCGCGCCGCCACATTCACCTGATGACCGACGATGGTGTAATCCATCCGCTCCTGGCTGCCGAAATCGCCGACGGTGCAATAGCCCGTGTTGACGCCGATGCGGATCTGGAATCTCTGGTCCAAGCCTTGTTCGCGCCATCGGCGCTCCAATTGTCGGGTCATCGCCTGCATGTCGAGCGCCATGAGAATGCACGCCACGGCGTCTTCCTTGACACCGCGCGTCTCCGAGTCGCCGAAGAAAATCATGACCGCGTCGCCGATATATTTGTCGATGGTGGCGCCATAGGCCAACGCGAGGTTCGCCATTTCATTCAGGAAATCATTCAGCATGCGGGTGATGTCTTCGGATTCCAGCCGCTCGGCCATTTCGCTAAAGCCGACGACATCGGAAAAAAAGATCGTCAGCTTCTTCCGTTTCGCTGAAATGGACGCGACAGTTTTATTCTTGAAGAGCGTGCCGTAGAGCTGGGGCGAAAGATATTTCGAGAGGCGCGCCGACAGTCTTTCGAGTTCCGTATTTCGCTCTTGAAGCGCCTGGGTTCGTTGCGTCACGAGCGCGTCGAGCGTCCGTTCGCGATCGAGAAAATCGAGCGCCATTTTCTTGAAGACGCGCGCCAATTGTCCCACTTCGTCGGTCCGTTCCTCGACATCCGACAATTCGCCGGCCGAAAACGCTCTGCGCTCGACATTATGCGCGGCTTTGGTGATCGCCACGACAGGGGCCGTCTGTTTTCGCGCGATCCAGACCGCCACGCCGCCGCCGAGCAGGGTTGCGGCCAAAGCGATCCCGAGCGCCGTTTCGATCTGCGAGGCGAGAACGCTGTTCAGTCGCGCCGTCGGCATTCTGATCAGAGCGGCGCCGATGGCGCCGCCGCCGTTATCCGCATTAATCGGCGAGATGACGCTGAGCTTGCCGACTCCATTCACCGACCTTGGCTTTCCGCTTGCGATAACGGTGCGGACGGGCGCCAGCTCCTCGTCCGTCAGCTGATCGCCGCCGTTGTTGAGACGTGCGGCCTTAGGGCTGGCGATCAGGTTCGAATCCTTGTTGAAAATGAAGATCGCGTCGATTTCGCCGCTGCCCAAAAGGTTATCGATGGCGCGCGGAAGGCCGATCTGCTCGTCGACGTCTTCAAGAATGCGCGCATTGTAGCCGACCTGCACGATCCGCGGCTTGTCTGCGCCGCGCACGCCGACATATTTGAACCGCTCATTGTCGATCTCGCGCTTCCTGGCGTCCTGGACGACCTTGTCAGTCTTGCCGCTCAGAAGCTTCCAAAATTCATGCGCCTGCGGCTGCTCCTCGGCGGACGCGCTGAATTGGAAGTCCGCGTTTTGGTTGCCGTGAACGTAGGCGTAGCCTTTTTCGTCGGTCACCCAGAATTCGTCGAGAACGGTTTTCTTGGTGATTGCGCTGAGCCGGTTTTTTATCTCGGTCGACGTCATGCCAGCCTTTTCCGCAGCGTCGATAAACTGCGCCAGAAGCTCGGCCGAGACGATCATGTGCTGCGAGAGCATCTGCTCGACTTCAAGCGGAAGTTCGCGCGCGAGGCTCGCGCTCCGGGCCAGAAGCCGCGCGACGCTCTCGCCTTCAACTTCGGCTTCGGCGAGCAAGGCGCGATAGTTGGACCAGGAGAGCAGTATCGAGGACATCAGCGTCGCGCCGACGCTGAGCGCAGCGACTAATGCGACCAGGCGTGAAGCAAAGCTAAGTTGAATAAGGCGCATAATCTTCTCGCGTTCGGATCATTACCGTAAAAGCATATCAAATTTTCTCGGCTGCCGACCCGCGCATACGCCCAACGTGCGCCAACGAGGCCAATGCAGCCTCAGGACTCGCAAACTGATTTCCTGTCATTTGCCTTCCTCCTGAATAATGCTATGAGCACGCGCCAACCCCAGACGGCGCAGGCCGTCAAAATTTCCATCCCGCGGCTGACGCTTGCATCGCCGCTCAGAGGAGTTGGCGCCAATGGCCATATCGCCCGTCACGTTGACCGAAGCATTGACCTTCGACGACGTGTTGCTGCGGCCCGGCCATTCGCGGGTGATGCCTTCCGCCGTCGATGTCACGACCCGGCTGACGCGCGAGATCACGCTCAATTTGCCAATCGTTTCGGCCGCGATGGACACCGTCACTGAGGCGCGTCTCGCGATCGCTATGGCGCAGGCGGGCGGCATCGGCGTCATCCACCAGAACCTGTCGCCCGCCGCGCAAGCCGCCGAAGTGCGCAAGGTCAAGCGCTACGAAAGCGGCATGGTGATCGACCCGATCACCATTTTCCCTGACGAAACCCTCGCCGACGCGCTTGCGCTGATGGCGGGCCACGGCATTTCGGGAATTCCGGTGGTCGAGCGCGCCAGCGACGGCGGCAGGGGCAAGCTCGTCGGCATCCTGACCAATCGCGACGTGCGCTTCGCCCAGGACCGCAGCCATCCCGTGGCCGAGTTGATGACGAAAAAGCTCGTCACGGTGCAAGAAGGCGTAGGGCAGGCGGAGGCGCAGCGGCTGCTTCACGCGCATCGCATCGAGAAACTGCTCGTCGTCGACGAGGATTACCGCTGCGTCGGCCTCGTCACCGTCAAGGACATTGAGAAGGCGACGCAACATCCTTACGCCTGCAAGGATCATGAAGGGCGGCTGCGCGTCGCTGCCGCCTCGACCGTCGGCGACCACGGCTTTGAGCGCGCGCTTCAACTCATCGACGCCGGCGTCGATTGCGTGGTGATCGACACCGCGCATGGTCATTCGCAGTCCGTGATCGACCAAGTGACGCGGGTCAAGAAGGCGTCGAACAAGGTCTCGATCATTGCCGGCAACATCGCCACCGCGGAAGCGGCCAAGGCGCTGATCGGCGCCGGCGCCGACGCGATCAAAGTCGGCATCGGCCCCGGCTCGATCTGCACGACGCGGATCGTTGCGGGCGTCGGCGTGCCGCAGCTCACCGCAATCATGGAGGCTGCGGACGAAGCGCGCAAAGCCGACGTGCCGGTGATCGGCGACGGCGGCGTCAAATATTCCGGCGACCTCGCCAAGGCGATCGCGGCGGGCGCCGACGTCGTCATGATCGGCTCGCTGTTCGCGGGAACCGAGGAGTCGCCCGGCGAGGTGTTTTTGTATCAGGGCCGTTCGTTCAAGGCCTATCGCGGCATGGGTTCAGTGGGCGCGATGACCGCAGGGTCGGCGACGCGCTATTTCCAGGGCGACGTGAAGGAACAGCTCAAACTTGTTCCAGAGGGCATCGAAGGACAGGTGCCCTATCGTGGCCCGATCGCGCCGATCCTCTACCAGCTCGCCGGCGGCCTGCGCGCGGCGATGGGCTATGTGGGCGCGCCGACGGTCAAGGAGTTCCAGGAGCGCGCGCAGTTCGTGCGCATCACCAACGCCGGATTGCGCGAGAGCCATGTGCATGACGTCGCGATCACCCGCGAGAGCCCGAACTATCCGACGGGCGTGTGAGACGCCAAAAAAATGGGGCCGCGCAACGGCCCCTAAAAGGTGGGAGAAAAGTCAAGGAGGAAACATCCTGGTAAAAGTATCACCTGAGAAGTAAGCGCCAGATAAGCGAACAATGAGAGCATTTGCGCCCGTCTAACTCCTTGCGCCCCTCACTGTTCATGAAAAAAACTACGACCAAAATCGCTTCTCCGCGTCATTCGAATTGATGATGACGGGGTTTTTTTTGAAGCGTGGCTCACGTATTCGCCGAGAGCAGGTTCCGAAAAGTTGACAGACTTTTTCGATGAGAACCCCCTCCAATATTTTGATTTTCGAGCGCTTCCTCCCGATCACATGGTCCATGGATCACATGGTCCATGCGGGAAGGAAGCGCCCTGATGGCGCGCACTTGAGCTGACGTGGGAAAGCAGAGGGCCTCGCGAAGGCCCTCCAAATTTGAATTAGAAAGTGCTGCTCGTAAAATCGCTCAAAAGGCAGGCTGAAAATTGAGCGCGTAGTATCGAACCCCGAGTTACTGAAGCGTCCGCGGCAATTTCGTCCGCCCCCCCGACGTTCGAGAAAACGTTAAGACGAAACAAAAGGGCCGGCATCATCCAAACGGATGAGGCCGGCCCTCAATTCCTTGAAATCAAATGTAGACGCTTATTCGCCTCTCGGCGCGTTGATTGGGGCGAGCCCGCCAAGGAGCGCGACCACTTCGGCTTGGCGGTTGCACCCGGTTTTTTCCATGACGCCGCGCAGATGCGTGCGCACAGTGTTGCGCGACACGGACTGCTCCGTGGCGATTTCTTCCAGCGTATTGCCCGCCACGAGGCCGCGCGCGACGCGCGCCTCGGCCGGCGTAAGGTCATAGAGCGACTGAACCAGCTCGATCGCCGGCGCCTGCTGCGAGCCGATCGGAGTCATCACCAGAATCGCCGCGCAACGCACGAAAATGTCGCGCGCCGGGCCGCGGATCGGCACCAGATTGGCGATCATCGGACTTTCGTCTTCGCCAGCCCGGGCGGCGAAGGATTTCGGCGCGCCGATGAGATCGTCGTCGAGCGTGTCCATGGCCTGACGCAGCAGCCCGTCGGCGGAGGCGTCGACGAGCGACACGCGGTCGTGGGCGCGCCAGCGGACATATTTGGTCAGCGCATTGCTCGGGTCGTTGGCGGAAATGACGCGCCCGTCTTCGTCAAGCACGAGCGCCGGGAGGCCGATGAGCGCGAAGGTTTCGCCCGCAACGCGGGCGCGCTCGAGTTGCAGACGCGTAGCGAGGAAGGCGGCGCGCGCAAGGTGCGGCCGCAATTCATCGAGCTTGCGGATGACGGACGGCTCGACCGGTCCGCGGTTATGCGAGCGTTCGAGGCAGATGATGCCGGTGTCGCCGGTGGGCAGCGAGATCGCGGTCGCCGCGCTGAACCCTGGCCCGCGTGGCCGCAGGAAGTCGCTGTAGTTGGTGTCGCGCTCAAGCTCCTCCGCCGTATAGACGTCGTCGTCGGTGAGGAATCCCGGATGGCGGCGACTGAACAGCCTGCCGCCGCGCGTGCAGTTGCTGAGCCAGTCGCCGCGCATGAAGTTCTCGACATGTTCGCAGATCGCCGGGGACGCCGTCCAGCGGGAGACTTTTTCGCGCGCCGCGAAGAGCACGCCGCCCTGCGCCTCGGCAAGATGTGAGAGTTCGTCGAGCACGTCGGGCCACATGTCCGGCGCGAAGGAGCATTCGTAAATACGATCGATGAGTTCCTGAACCATCTTCAAAATCTCTTGCTGGCGGTCGCGCTAAAGGCGCGTGCGCTTTGAAATAAACCGTATGCAAACGTGCGGCCGGCGAGATGGTTCCACCCGGCTGCGAATTTGGTCAGTGTTTGCCGGCGTCGATCGCGACTCCTTTGCGCTCCTTATGAATATAAGCGACGAGCGCCGTCATCTTCGGATCATCGGCCGGAAGCGCGGCTCCCTGCAGCGGGTTTCTGATGCACCAGTTCACCATTTCAAAGAGCTGCGCGACCTTTCCAAGCTGCTTTTGAAATTTCGGATAGGTCTCCGGGTGGGTGTTGGCGGCGTTGGGATGGCACTGCGCGCAGGCGACGCCGTTGGTGCCCACAGCTCCACTGGTCCAAAGCTCGCGGCCTTTCTTCGCCACTGAATCAAATTCGCTCTGCCAACGGTCGACGTCTGTCCCCGTGAATTCATCGGCGAGCGTTGCCGGCGAAAGCAGCACAGCGCCCAAAACAAGCGCAATCGTAAATTGGCGCATCGTCATTCTCCTCGACCTAGAGCATGTTCCGAAAAAGTTGACAGACTTTTCGGTGACAATCTGCTCCGACATTTTGGTTTTGAGCGATTCCTTATCGATCACATGATTCCATGTGATCGGGAAACGCTCTAGTAATGGAGTTGCGGCGCCTTGCGGACGATCGCCTCTTGATATTTCTTGTCGACGGGCTTCCCAAGCTTCGGATCGTAGCCGACGACGCGCTCGCCATTGTCCCACAGCTGATACCGAGCGGTGACGCGCCCGGAGTTGACGTCGATCATCTGCCAGCCAGTGGCGTCGCGTTCGAAGAACGGGTCAGCGCGGTTCATCGGAACCGTCAGCACAGGAACATGCGCGCCAGCCTGCGCATAAGTGTCGGGGTAGGGCCAGGGCCAGGCCGTCGCCATCACCGCATTGAAGGAGATGTTGCCGATCTGGTTGTACTGGATCTGGTGCACATGGCCGTAGATCACATTGACGGTCTTGAACGGCTGCAACAAGGCCTGCACCTGCTCGGCGTCGTCAGTCCAGAAATTCCAGCCTTTGTAGATCTTCTGCAGCGGCGAGTGCGAGAAGACGATGAGCGGCGTGTCCTTGGACACTTTGTCGAGATCATCCTTGAGCCAGGCGCGCTGCTTTTCGCCGACCATGAACGGCGAGCCGTTGGGATTATCGAGCCCGGCCATTTCGAGCATGCGCTGCTCGGCCGTCGGCCATCGATGAAACGTCCATTCATCGGTCGTGAGAATCGAATTCAAGACGACGAAATGGACGCCCTTGTGATCGAAGCTGTACCACTGCGGACCATAGAGCTTCGACCAATACTCGCCGAGGTCGAGATAATAGTCATGCTCGCCCATGACGCAGTGGAGCTTGCCCTTCACATGCGAAAGCATCTCGGCGCCGTGATCGAGCTCCTCCTTCTTGCCGAGCTGCGCGAGATCGCCGCCGAACATCACGAAATCGGCTTCCGGCGTAATGAGATTGGCCTCGGCGACGGCGCGCTTCAGGCCCATGTCCCAGTTGCGCACGAAGCTCGCGCCTTTGATCTGCTGAATGTGCGAATCGGAAATATAGGTGAAGCTGAAATCCTCGCGCGTTCCGCCGAAGGCGAGGCGCACCATGGAGATCGGCAGGGTCGTGAGCGTTCCGGCGGCGGCGCCGGCGGCGATGACGCTGCGTCGGGTGATGAGTCTGGTCATTTCTATCCTCCCTCGCGGCTTGGCGCTTTCGTGGCGACGCCGCTTGTTCGCTCCTGCGCTTTGGTCTTGCGGCTATTTTGTCTGCGCCGTCACATAAGCAGGACTCGTCAGCGTCTCCAGGAAAGCGACGAGATCGTCGATCTGCTGATCCTTCAAATCCAGCGGCCGAATGCCGCCGGAGAGATAGGGGTTGACCGGCGCCGGATCGCCGGGGCTCTTTCCGCCCTCGTTGTAATGCTTGACGACGTCTTTGAGCGTCTTGAGCGAACCGTCGTGCATATAAGGCGCGGTCACCGCGATATTGCGCAGAGTCGTGGTCTTGAACGCGCCGATTTCATCGAAGGAGTTCGTCACCGCAAACCGGCCGAGTTCGGAGACCTTCGGATCGGCGAGCACCGTCTTGTCGACGGACGCGCCCGCCGCTTTGGCCTTGAGGAATTCGGCGGCGAGGCGCGGCACGTCGCCTTGAATGCGGTTGATGCCAACGCCGATGTTGTGGAACCTGTTGTCGGTGAAGAGCGCCTGCGTCTGTTCGATGGCGTGGCAGGAGACGCAGCGTCCCTGGCCGACATAAAGGTCGAAGCCGCGCTTGGCCTGATCGCTGATGGCGTTGCGGTCGCCGCCGAAATACCACTTGTCGAAGGGCGAATCGCCCGAGATGACCGTGCGCTCGAAGCTTGCGATCGCCTTCTCGACGTCATCCATCGTCACGTCTCGGCCGCTCTTGCCGAACGCCTTCTTGAAGCCCTCGACATAGGCGGGATCTTCGCGAACGATCTTGAGCACCGGCTCGTGATCGGGCAGCCCCATCTCCACCGGGTTGACCATCGGGTGCTGCGACTGATCCTCCAGCGAGATCGAACGTCCGTCCCAGAACTGCGAGGTGTAATAGGCCGCGTTGATGACCGATGGGGCGTTGCGCGTGCCGGTCAGCTTATGGTGACCCTCGGAAACCCGCAGCGGACTGTCCGTGAAAGCTTTTTTGTCGTTGTGACAGGTCGAGCAGCTCACCGTGCCGTCGATCGAGAAGCGCGCGTCATGGAACAGCTTGTCGCCGAGCGCGATCTTTTCAGGCGACTGCGGATTATCCGCCGGAACCGGGACTTTTGGCAGGCCGAGCGGCTCGGCCATCGCCCAGCCGCCGGCGGCGAGCAGCGCCGCAAGCGGAAGCGCGACAAGCGTCGTCTCAACGGATTTCCAAGCATTAGCAACGCGCGCCATGAGCCCCTCCGCGACCGCTCGGCTTCTCGCCGGCTTTTGTTTTCACGTTAAGTTTGCTCTGCTTTTAGCGGCAGGGCAAGTCATGGCTGTGACGCTCGGCGCAGCTGTCAAAGAACTCGCCGGACGAATATTGCGTCATGGCGAGTAGTGATTGTGCATTGCGTTAGAGTGGCGCAATAAACCGCCCGATATGGTGCTTGGTCGGTGCTTCGCAATTCGTTCTGGCGCTGCGCTCTTCAGGTCGTGTTCATGCTACACTGGACTGTTTTTAAACAGCTCCCTCCCCAGGCGCCCTTCCGCCGCCCGCGCGGCTGTGGTAGCTGACGTCCGCAGAGAGGCCGTTCGTTGCGACGCGAAACAGCGCCTCCGCAAATCAACTGCAGGAGTAAGGGATGTATTTGACCAGGTTCGCCGCGCTCGCAGCGACTCTGCTGGCGCCGGCCATGGCCGTCGCGGGCGATTTGCGCGCCGACGCCAATGCGGTCTTCAAGCCGATCGACGCCGCGAGCGTCGCGAGCGTCGTCAAGAATAACGAGATCACGCCCGCCAAGATCGACCTCGGCAGCAAGCTCTTTTTCGATCCGCGACTTTCGAAGAGTCAGATCATCAGCTGCAACAGTTGTCACAATCTCGGAACCGGCGGCGTCGACGCCGGCCCGACGTCGATCGGCCACGGCTGGGCGAAGGGACCGCGCCGCGCGCCGACCGTGCTCAACGCCGTGTTCAACGTCGCGCAATTTTGGGACGGGCGCGCCGTCGACCTTAAGGCGCAAGCAAAAGGCCCGGTCCAGGCCGACGTCGAAATGAACAATACGCCGGCGCAGGTCGAAAAGATGCTGAATAGCATGCCGGCCTATGTCGCGGAGTTCAAGGCCGCCTTTCCGGCTGACCCGAAGCCGGTCAGTTTCGACAATATGGCGAAGGCCATCGAGGCTTTTGAGGCGACGCTGACGACGCCGAATGCGCCATTCGACAAGTTCCTGAAAGGCGACGTCAACGCGCTCAATGACGTTGAAAAAAGAGGCCTGCGTCTTTTCATCGACAAGGGCTGCGCCGCTTGTCACGGCGGCGTCAACATCGGCGGCAACGGCTATTTCCCCTTCGGCGTCGCTCAAAAGCCGGGCGTCGAGATCATGCCCGTCGCCGACAAGGGCCGCTCCAAGGTCACCAATGACGTAGCGGACGACTTCGTCTTCCGCTCTGCGCCGCTGCGCAATGTCGCTCTGCGGGCGCCTTACTTCCACACCGGCTCTGTCTGGACTCTGGAAGAGGCGGTCGACCTCATGGCCAAAGACCAGCTCGGGGAAAATCTCTCCGAGCCGGACGTCAAGGCGATCGTCGCATTTCTCGGGAGTCTGAATGGCGACCAGCCCAAGGCGGTCTATCCCGTGCTGCCGCCACGCACCAAGGACACGCCGCTTCCGCAGTAAGCGGGCTCGAGCGATCTGTCCGCATAAACAAAAAAAGCAGATGGCGCTGTCACAAATCGTGCTGTGTCGCCGATTAAATTCTCCGCGCGGCGCCGCGCCGCGCGGAGGTCGCCTGTCAATGAAAGCCGTCGGACGATTCGTAATTTCGCTCGCCATTTGTGCGACCGCGACCTGCGCGCGCGCTGGGGCGCAGGAACAAGAAAATCCTTTCGCCCGAATCGGCCATATCGTTGTCATCTTCACAGAGAATCGCAGCTTCGATCATGTGTTCGGGCTGTTTCCCGGCGCTGAAGGAATCAACTCGGCTCAGCACACGCCGCAAGTTGATTTCGACGGACGGCCGCTCGCGGCGCTGCCGCGTCCGCGCGCCGACGATCGCTTTCCGCGGCGCTTGCCGAACGCGCCGTTTCGCCTCGAGCCTTTCGTCGACATCGACGGCCACACCATGGATCCGGTGCACGACTTCTACCTCGAGCAGGAGCAGATCGACGGCGGAAAAATGGATCGCTTCGTCGAGGCGTCAAACGCCGGCGCGCTGGTCATGGGCTATTACGACGGTTCAGAGCTCAAGCAGTGGGCCCTCGCCAAGGAATTCACGCTCGCCGATCATTTTTTCCACGCGGCGTTCGGCGGCTCGATGCTCAATCATTTCTTCCTGATCTGCGGTTGCGCGCCGGTTTTCGACAATCCGCTGGAGGCGACCAGAAAGAAGTTTCTGCCAAAGCTCGCGACGATCAAGGATTCGCAGGGCGCGGAGCTCACGATTCGCGAGCGCGAGGAGGATTCACCGCCAAGCGTGCTCGACGGTCCGCCGCGGCATAAGCGGTTTGGCCGTCTGACGATGGACTTGGAGGCGATCGGCACGCTGCAGCCAGGGAATGCCGTCTCCAAGCATGACAAGACGGAAGCGCAGGAGCGGCTTCCGCCAGCGCATGCGCCAACCATTGGCGACCGGCTGACGGAGAAGAACGTAACTTGGGCTTGGTACGCCGGCGGCTGGCGCGATGTCATCGAAGGCCGACTGAAGCCTTACGAGGACAAGCCGGACGCCTTCCAAACCCACCATCAGCCGTTCGCCTATTTCGCCAATTACGCCGAAGGTCGAGAAGGCCGCGCGCATCTCAAGGACGCCGACGAGTTCTTCCGGGCGATCGAGAAGGGCGAACTGCCGCAGGTCAGCTTTTACAAGCCGCTGGGCGTCTTCAACGGGCATCCGGACTATTCGGATCTCGCGGCGGGCGACGCCCATGTCGCGGACGTCGTCGCGCGGCTGCGCAAGAGCCCGAACTGGGCCGACATGCTGATCATCATTACGGCCGATGAAAATGGCGGGTTCTGGGATCACGTCGCGCCGCCGCGACGCGATCAATTCGGCCCGGGGGTCCGCGTGCCGACGCTGATCATTTCTCCCTTCGCCAAGAAGGGCTTCGTCGACAAGACCGTCTATGACACGCTCTCGGTGCTGCGCACGATTGAACTCCGTTTCGGCGTCGCGCCGCTTTCGGAGCGCGACGCGAGGGCGGCGGATCTGCGCAATGCCCTGGTCGCGCCTTGAGTTCGATCGGATTCCGCAAGAGGCTCTGTCCAACTGGCGAGGAGACCGCCGTATACAGCCACGGTTATGCCAAAAAAATGCTGCGGATGGCGCCACACAACATAAGCAACTGATAATAAATATTATTATGCATAGGATGAGGAGCGCCTTCGTAGTCCGAACCAACCCATTCAGGTGGTTATGACACTATCCACTAGGGTTGCATTGGCTATTCGATAGATTGTTTTACTCTATACTAACGGGTATTGTGATTATCGGGGGTTATTGGAATGTTGCGGCACGCTGAGCTGGGTCTACGGTCTGCTCTTTCAAGGGGCGGATTTAGGATTTTGGCTTAGGCGGCGACGTCGGTTTTCGTCCGATAACAACAAGCAGCCGGGTTCTGGGGATTTTGGGGATTGCTCGCCTTTGGGCGGGGGGTTCCGGGGTTTTCGGGAAGGCTGCGGCAGACAAGGGCGGTTTTGCGTGTTTTTAGAAGAAGACGCGCTTTCGCTTTGCTTTACGAAACGAGGACGAAGCGGCTCCGTTGTGGGAGGCGGAGCGATACCGGTCACGCGCAATTCCCTGGGAGCACATTGGAGGAGAAGGGTATGAGCTCAACGACTGACACAGCAGCCCGCGCTGCTGCTGGCACGGAAGCTGTAGTAGACCTGAAGGGCATGTGGATCGGCTTGGCCGTTCTGAACGGGTTCTATCTGGTCGTCCGGATTTACGAGCAGGTTTTTGGCTGGCGCGCCGGCCTTGATTCGTTCGCTCCGGAGTTTCAGACATATTGGATGTCGATCCTTTGGACCGAGATTCCGCTTGAGCTGATCTCCGGCATTGGCCTTGCGGGCTTTCTTTGGAAGACGCGCACGCGCGACTTCTCGAACCTGGCGCCGCGCGAAGAGATGCGCCGCCTGGTTGTCGAAGTGCAATGGCTGGTTGTTTACGCCGCGGCCATCTACTGGGGCGCGTCGTTCTTCACCGAGCAGGACGGCACCTGGCACATGACGGTGATTCGCGACACGGACTTCACGCCGTCGCACATCATCGAGTTCTACATGAGCTACCCGATTTACTCGGTGATCGCGGTCGGCGGCTTCTTCTATGCGAAGACGCGTCTTCCGTATTTCTCCAAGGGCTATTCGGTCGCCTATCTGATCGTGGCGATTGGCCCGTTCATGATCATCCCGAACGTCGGCCTGAATGAGTGGGGCCACACGTTCTGGTTCATGGAAGAACTGTTCGTTGCGCCGCTGCATTGGGGCTTCGTGTTCTTCGGCTGGATGGCGCTCGGCGTGTTCGGCGTCGTGCTTCAGCTGCTGATGAACATTCAGCGCCTGATCGGCAAGGAAGGCGTCGCCCTCCTGACCGAGTAATCCGAGACTTCGCCGCCCGCTCTAAGGCGGGCGGCGACTGGCTCCGGGCTTTTCGCGAAAACCAGAGAGCTTTTGCCTGTCGCTTTGGCGAATGGGGTGGCTTGTTGCGGTCGAGAAGGGGTCTTCGGGCTCTGGGGGCGATCGGGCGCGAAGGGCTTTTAAGCGATGCGGCCGGCGGGATCTCCGCCGTCCGGGCGCCGGCGGCGGGAAGGCCTGCCGGAGGCCATAAGGAAAGAACTCGGGCTTTACGGGTTCGAGAAACACCAAGGAGAAGAGTGATGTCACAATCGAAAAGCGGGGGGGCGGTCGGTCCGTTCAACTCCGTCGCCGAGGCGGCGGGTTGCGTTCAGACGGTCGACTGGATGCTTCTTGTTCTTCTGTTCTTCGCCGTTCTTGGCGGCTACCACGTCCACTTCATGTTGACGGCGGGCGACTGGGACTTCTGGGTTGACTGGAAGGATCGTCGTATGTGGCCGACGGTCGTGCCGATTCTCGGCGTGACCTTCTGCGCCGCGGCGCAGGCGTTCTGGTGGGTGAACTTCCGTCTGCCGTTCGGCGCGGTGTTCGCGGCTCTTGGCCTGCTGATTGGCGAGTGGATCAACCGCTACGTCAACTTCTGGGGCTGGACCTACTTCCCGATCAGCCTTGTGTTCCCGTCTGCTCTGATCGTTCCGGCGATCTGGCTTGACGTGATCCTGCTTCTGTCGGGCTCCTATGTGATCACGGCGATTGTTGGTTCGCTCGGCTGGGGTCTGTTGTTCTACCCGAACAACTGGCCGGCGATTGCGGCGTTCCACCAGGCGACGGAGCAGCATGGTCAGCTGATGACGCTTGCGGATCTGATCGGCTTCCACTTCGTCCGCACCTCGATGCCGGAATATATCCGCATGGTCGAGCGCGGCACGCTGCGCACCTTCGGTAAGGACGTTGTGCCGGTTGCGGCGTTCTTCTCGGGCTTCGTCTCGATGATGGTGTACTTCCTGTGGTGGTTCATGGGTCGTTGGTATTCGACGACCAAGATCATCGACACGATCTAAGCCACGTCGCGTGCTGCGGCGCTGAACGGGCGCCGCGGCGGCCTGCAAGAAAGAAGAGCGGCGGACTGGAAGCTTTTTTAAGAGCGAAGGTCCGCTGCGAGAGACAAGACCGGTTGGCGCGCGAGGCGGCGGCCGGGAAGAGGAACCTGGGAGGTTTATCGATGAAAAAGTTCGTCAAGCTCGCCGCGATTGGCGCGGCGGCGGCTGTGGCGGCGACCCTGGGAGCTGTTGCTCCTGCGTCGGCGCACGGCGAAAAGTCTCAGCAGGCGTTTCTTCGGATGCGCACGTTGAACTGGTATGACGTTCAGTGGTCGAAGACGACGGTGAACGTCAATGAAGAGATGGTGCTGTCGGGCAAGATCCATGTGTTCTCCGCCTGGCCGCAGGCGGTCGCCAATCCGCGCGTGTCGTTCCTGAACGCCGGCGAGCCCGGTCCGGTTCTGGTTCGTACGGCGCAGTTCATCGGCGATCAGTTTGCGCCGCGTTCGGTGTCGCTTGTTCCTGGCAACGACTACGCCTTCTCCATCAACCTTCGCGGTCGTCGCGCGGGCCGTTGGCACGTTCATGCGCAGGTCAACGTCGAGGGCGGCGGTCCGATCATCGGCCCCGGCCAGTGGATCGAGATCAAGGGCGACATGAAGGACTTCACCGATCCGGTGACGTTGCTTGATGGCTCGACGGTCGACCTCGAGACCTACGGCATCAGCCGCGTTTACGCGTGGCATCTGCCGTGGCTTGCGGTTGGCGCGGCGTGGATCCTGTTCTGGTTCGTCCGTAAGGGCGTCATCGCTTCTTATCTCCGTGTCGCCACCGGCAAGGTTGATGAGCAGGTGACTGACGACGACAAGCGGATTGGCGCGATTGTCCTGGCGTTGACCATTCTGGCGACGATCGTCGGCTACGCTGTGACGAACTCGACCTTCCCGCGCACGATCCCGCTTCAGGCGGGCTTGCAGAAGCCTCTGACGCCGCTCGTTACGGACGGCACGGCGGGCGTCGGCAAGGAGCGCGTGACGGCCGATCTGAACGGCGGCGTCTACAAGGTTCCTGGCCGTGAGCTGACGATCAACGTCAAGGTCACGAACACGACCTCCGAGCCGCTTCGCCTTGGCGAATATACGGCGGCTGGCCTGCGCTTCCTGAACCCTGACGTGTTCACGACGAAGCCCGACTTCCCGGACTATCTGTTGGCCGACCGCGGTCTGTCGACGGACCCGACGCCGATCGCGCCGGGCGAGACGAAGGAAATCGCCGTGAAGGTGCAGGACGCGCGTTGGGACATCGAGCGTCTGTCTGACCTGGCTTACGACACCGACAGCCAGATCGGCGGCCTCTTGATGTTCTTCTCGCCGACGGGTCGCCGCTTCGCGGCCGAAATCGGCGGTCCGGTCATTCCGAAGTTCGTCGCGGGCGATATGCCCTAAGCGATACTGACGAATTGAAATAAAAAGCCCCCGGCCCATAAAGCCGGGGGTTTTCTTTTGTGGCGGCGCCGCCAAGCCTTGCGGTTCGCCGGATGCGCGGCGGTCGCGCCAGCAAAGCGCCCGCTGCGTAGCAAACGGCTGCGCGAAGGCGCTCGCTGATCGTCGAGAGTTGTTCGGTCGCCGCCAGGCGGAGAGCCGGCGCAAGGCGATCGCTAGAGCAGAGGCTTCATCCGGTTCGATTGCCACCAGAAGGCGGTGCGTCCTTTCGACGCAAATTGTTCCGCCGTTTTTACTCGCGTCAATTTCTGGCTTTTGTCAAAAGTAGCAAGAGCGTCCAGCCGCGCGGCGATGTGCTGGCAAGGGACAATAATCGAGCCGCGAACCAAAAATCCGCTATAGAAGATGCAGGGCTCAGCAACGTTCGCCGATAAGAGCGACAGCCCGGGAATCAATATGGATCGAGGGATGGAAATGAAGAATAGGCGTAGCGTTGCAGCCGCAGTTCTCGGCGCGCTTTTCTCGCTGGCTTTTCTGGCTCCCCTGCGAGCATCGGAGGGCGGCGCGGGCCCCGAAGCCATGTCGATGGGCAACATGTGCATGGTCATGTTCGGCTACGACATGATTCACATCACGGCCTATCAGCCCGGCAAATCGCGCAGCGAATATTGCGCCGAGATCCCGACCTCCGGACCAACCATTCTGGTGTTCGATATCGAAAATCCGACGTTTCGCGACATGCCGCTGGAACTGCGAATCATTCGCGATCCGCTGACGCCGATCACCAAGGGCACCGATCTTGAGGCGCTGACCGAAGTTCATCGTCCCGCGACCAAATACGTCAAGGGCACCTTCAATCTGGAGCACGATTTCAAGGAAAACGGCCATTATATCGGGCTCGTCACTCTGACCCGCCCCGACGGCACGCAGGAGACGTCCGAATTCAAATTCACGGTCGGCGAAACGCTGTGGGCCTGGGTGCCGCAGATTGCTGGGACCGTGCTCATCGCCGGCATCGTTTTCGTGTATTGGAAGCACACGCATCCCGCCGGCAAGAAGAAGGATGCCGCCGACGCCACTGCGTCTTGATTGCGGCGACATGCGTAAACATCTCAAAACAAAGAGGGGCTCAGGCCTCTGGGAGGACGCCTATGACTAACGCTGACAGAACTTCGCCGGCGCGCGTGCGCCGTCAGGGCGGGTTCGGCTTCTCCGGCGCCGCCGGGGCTTTCGCCATCGTCATAGTAGCCGCCTTTGGGACGAACTCGGCGCTCGCGCATTCGTTCCTTGTCGACGCTGCTCCTTCTTCAAAGGAGCATGTCGCGGCGCCGCCAAAGACCATCAAGTTGCGGTTCGGCGGCGGAGTCGAACCGCCTTACTCGAAGATCACCATAGAAACGCCCGACGGTAAGGTGCTCGCCCAAGGCAATAGCGCTGTTCCCGACAAGCCGCGCGAATTGTCGGCGAATGCGCCGGAACTCGCGCCCGGCAAATACATCGTGCGCTACCGCGTGCTCTCCACCGACGGTCACATCGTCGAGGGAAATTACGAATTCACCGTGGACGCGAAGTAAGCGCCCTGGGGCGAGTGACAGGCTCGCGGCTACGCTTGCGCGACACGCTGCTCGTTTCTCGCTTCTCGTGCGAGCTGAAGAGATGAGCGCCAGAGAACATCGGGCGAAACAAAAATGTATCTCTCTCTTGCAGCGATCCGCTTCCTTCTGAGCGTGCCCTCGGCCCTCGCGGTCGGGCTCCTGCTCCTGCCGCGTCTCATCGGCGAGGACGGAAAGCGCTTCAAGCCTGCCGTCGCGGCGCTGGCACTGGTGCGCGCCGTTTTCGGCTTCGCGCTGCTGTATGTCACCGCGCGTGCGATCTTTCCCGCCGATCGTCCAATCGAATTCGACACGCTTTGGGAGTTCACCGTCAACACGAGCGTCGGAAACGCCTGGATCTGGACGCAACTGATCGCGTTCCTCTTCGCGGCGCTCGCGGCGGCGCGCCTCTTCGTCGCTTCAGATTTGCTCGATCAGGCGACGTTGTGGGTCGGCGTCGTCCTTATCGCCGTTGTTTCAGTGACCGGCCACGCCATCGACGACGGTCTGCCGCGGTGGACACAGGCGAGTTTCCTTCTCCACACGGCCGCCGGCCTCACTTGGCTTGGCGGCTTGCTCGGCCTCGTCTGGTGGATGTTCACGGCGCGCGGCAAACCGCCGGAACTGGCGGCGCAGCTCGCCGAACGCTGGTCGTTCATCGCGAAGGTCGCCATGGCGCTCGTGGCCGTCTCGGGATTTGCGATTGCATGGGAGAACGTCGGAAGCATCCCCAATCTGCTCGCGACGCCTTATGGTCGGATGCTCACGCTGAAGCTCGTTCTGCTGTGCGCCGTCTTGCTCGCGGCGCTGGCGCTCGCGCGATACATCACGCGCCGGCCTGAAGGCGAATTCAACGTCGGCTGGTACAGCAAGGTCGGCGCGGGCGAGTCGGTCTTTGCGCTGGCTCTGCTTTCAATCGCCGGCTACATCGCGGTCATCACGCCAGCCTCGCATGAAACCAGTCTCTATTGGCCATTGCCATTTCGCCTGTCGTACATTGCGACGTGGGGACAGAACCCATCGATGTTCAGCCCGATCTGGTGGTGGGGCATTGCCGCCGTCGTACTCGCGATCATGGCGGCGCTGATCTGGTGGACGCCATCGACTCGCCAGTATCGTCTCTATGCGACGCCAGCCATCTCCGCCGCGGCGGTGATCTCGCTCGCCGTGTCATTTGCGACAGAAGCCTATACCGACACGTACGACGATCCGACGCAGGACTACACAGCGGAATCGGTGGCGCGCGGGCTGGCGCATTTTCAGGAGAACTGCGTCGGTTGCCACGGCGGACAGGGCGAAGGCAATGGTCCCCTCGCCAAAGACCTCAAGAATCAGCAAGGACTTCCCGTGCAACCCGCCGATTTGACTGCTCCGCATGTCGGCACTCATACGATCGGCGACATTTTCCACTGGCTGACTCATGGCGGACAAAGCGGCGTCATGCCGGCCTTCGGCGAGCAGCTCGACGTCGATGACCGCTGGGACGTGATCAACTTCCTGCTGATGATGTCCTATTCAAACCGCGCGCGCTTCATGAGCGCTCAGCCGATGATTCAATGGCTGATCGCGCCGGATTTCGCGCTGATCGATCCAGAGGAGAATGCAACGTCTCTCTTCAAGTTGCGCGGCGTTCCAACGCTGGTCTCCTTTGCGCGCTGCGGGTCTTCAAACGGCGATCCCACGGCGCGCGCGGCGAGCGTCAAGATTGCGCATGCCGCCGCCAAGGCAGCTGGCGTAAACCAGGTGACGATCTATGACGCGGCCTGCCCGCAGGATGCGAAAGGTCGAGAAGTCGTTCATCCAAAGGCGGTTGAGACCGCCTATTCGGTGATCAATCGCTACCCCAATGAAACGCCGTCCGAGGAGATCGAAGAGGCGCATTTCCTGGTGGATCGTTCCGGCTACATTCGGGCGCGTTTCCGCACATTCGCGCCCGACGAGGGGAACACTCAGAAACTGTCTGGCCTCGCCGCCGAACTCGCCCGGGAGCCCTTGATCGAGATCAGCCTGCACTCGCATTAGCGCGCGCCATATTGTCGCAAGCGCGAACGGAGCGCGAGGCTATCGGAGCGGCGCGTCCTTGGTCATGATGCCAAGCAGTCCGGCGAGAGAAAAGTCCGGGCAAAATGGGAGAAGCGAGATGCTAAAGCGGCGTGAATTTTTGCTGACCGGCGGAACTCTGCTCACCGGGACGGCGCTCGGGCTCTTCGCCGGGCGCGGTTCCGCGGCGGCGCATGAATACGACGTCGGCAGCCTGAAAGTGGAGCATCCTTGGCTTCGCGCCCCCGTTGACGGCGACAACAAGGCGCAGTTCTACGCAATGCTGCACAATAGTGGCGCGACGCCCGACAAGCTGATCGCCGTCAAGTCGGAAAAATTCGGGAATGCCGAGATCCACGGCGACGCGAAGAAGCTCGATCTGATCACGTCGATCGTCCTGCCGCCCAAGTCGAAAGTCACGCTCGCGCCTGGCGGCGTCTATGTGACGCTTATGGACATCAAGAAGCATCTTGAGGTGGGCTGGGGCCTGGAGATGACGCTCGTCTTCGAAAAGGCCGGGGAAGTGGTTATCGACGCTGCGATCGATGCGCCGGACGCGGCCCATGCGCATGACGCGGAAGCCATGGAGCGCTGGCAGAAGGCGCATGGCCAGGACGCCGCCGGGCCCAAGGAAGGCGGGGCGGCGCATCACGAGCACCATCACATGGATAAGAAGTAATTGCGGGGGGCTCGTTGGACTCGTCGACGTACAATCAGAAACCGGCCGCTTGAAAGGCAGCCGGTTTGTTCAGCGCGTTGAACGGCTAAAAAGATTGCGCGCGTCGTAAGACGCGCGCCGTGTTACCCGCGATCGAAATTTTGCAGAAGATTCAGCGATCGATCGTCACCAGTCGCCCGGCGAAAACGCCGCCGTCTGACGCAACGGGGGTGGCCTTCTGGGCAGGCGAGCCAATCGGCAGGGCGAAGCCGAGAACGAAAGCGGCCATCGCCATGGCGGCGACCAGCAGGAGCGAAACTCGAAACTGGCGACGCGCAGAGTCCCTATCAAAGCTGCGCGTGAAGGCTGGCTCCATCTGATCTTCAAATTTGTCAACGAGCGACATTTTCCCTAATCCTCTCGCATTCGCCCTTGTGTAACGCTTGACCTCTCCCCAAGGCCCGCGCGCGATTAACTCGCGTCGCTGCGTTCTCAAGACAGAAACGAGGATGGGGTGAAAAGGTTGCATCATTCTTCGGAAATTTTATAAATTTTTAAGAAGTGCGTGAGACGGGGTTAACACTTGGCAATACTGATTCGATCAAGTTGAGCCAAAGCTCAGTCACCGATTCGGGCCTTTTGGTCAAATCCTATTGTTTTTACTGCGAAAACACCGATACCCAGCATGGCTGACAATCGCGGCGGCGCGATGGCGCGGTCGAGCGGCTAGCGCTCGTACTCCGCGAGTGGTTGAAAGTCTTCGTCAACAATAGAGCCATGTGGACCTGCGAGCCTCGTGAAACTCGTTGCGACGCTACGCCGCGCAAATTATGGTGCGGCGCACTATCCCCTCCGCAGGACACTCCAATGACCTTCCTCGCCAACGCCCTGTCGCGCGTGAAGCCCTCGGCAACAATCGCGGTCACGCAGAAAGCCCGCGACTTGCGCGCACAGGGCCGGGAGGTGATCAGCCTCTCCGTCGGCGAACCCGATTTCGACACGCCGGCGCACATCTGCGCCGCTGCGAAAGCGGCGATTGATCGCGGCGAAACGCGTTATCCGCCGGTGCTTGGAATTCCGCCGCTGCGCGAGGCTGTCGCAAAAAAATTCAAGCGCGAAAACAGCTTGGACTACAAGGCGTCGGACACGATCGTCGCCACCGGCGGCAAGCACATCCTGTTCAACGCTTTTCTTGCGACGCTCAATCCCGGCGACGAAGTGATCGTTCCTGCGCCTTACTGGGTGAGCTACCCGGAGATGGTGGCGATCTGTGGCGGAACGACGGTCTTCGTCCAAACGCGGATGGAGGATGGCTTCAAGCTCCAGCCTGAGGCGCTCGAGCGCGTCATCACGCCCAAGACCAAATGGCTCGTGCTCAACTCTCCGTCGAACCCTTCGGGCGCGGCCTACACATTCAATGAAATGAAGAAGGTGACGGACGTTCTGCTGCGGCATCCGCAGGTGCATGTCCTCACCGACGACATCTACGAGCACCTCGTCTACGGCGACTTCAAATTCGTCACGCCGGCCCAGGTCGAGCCGGCGCTCATGGAGCGCACGCTCACCATGAACGGCGTCTCGAAGGCCTACGCCATGACCGGCTGGCGCATTGGCTACGCGGCAGGGCCCAGCGCCCTGATCAAGGCCATGGACATGCTCCAGGGCCAGCAGACGTCGGGCGCCTGTTCGATCGCGCAATGGGCGGCGGTCGAAGCTCTTGAAGGGCCGCAGGACCATCTCGCCGTCTTCCGTAAAGCTTTTGAGGAACGGCGCGACCTCGTCGTCTCGATGCTCAACCAGGCCAAATATTTGAAATGCCCGACTCCGGAAGGCGCTTTCTACGTGTTTCCCTCCTGCGCCGAGGCGATCGGACGTAAGACCCCCGACGGGAAGGTCATCGAAACCGACGAGGACTTCGTGACCGAACTCCTGGGAACGCAGGGCGTCGCCGTGGTGCAAGGCTCGGCGTTCGGCTTCGGTCCTAACTTCCGGGTGTCCTACGCCGCTTCGAACGCGTTGCTCCAAGACGCCTGTCGAAAGATCCAGGCTTTCTGCGGAAGCCTCGTCTAACCCCACAATGCATTGCGCATTGCGCCCGCCGCTCTAAACTGACGTCCAGCGCGTCAGGCGGCGGGCCGTGGGCGAGCGCTTCGCGAGAAGCGACATCTCTCGGCCCGGAGAGCGCGGAACGAAATTGCAAGTCCGCGGGCCGTTCGCTCGACGGACTCACGCTCTTGCGGAGACCTGCATAATGACGATGTTCGCTCTCGTTTTCCTGGCTCTCGTCAGCGCGCTGATCGCCTACATCTCCTTCTTGCCCGACAAATTCCGCATCGCCCGCTCGATCGTGATCGACGCGCCGCCGGAGGTGGTCTTTCGCCACATCAACGACTTTCACAACTGGGCCGACTGGTCGCCCTGGGCCAAGCTCGACCCGAATATGAAGGATGAATATGGAGGGACGCCGCAGGGCTATGGCGCGACCTATTCATGGTCCGGCGACAAGCAGGTCGGCGTCGGTCAGATGGAGATCGTCGAGAGCCGCCAGGGCGAGCGCGTCGGCATCAAGCTCGAATTCCAAAAGCCGTTCAAAGCCAAGAACGACGTGCAGTTCAATCTCAAGCCTTTGGGAGAGAACAGCACGGAAGTCACCTGGGCGATGTCCGGCCACCATGAATTTGTCGGCAAGGCCATGCATAAGTTTTTGAACATCGACAAGACGGTCGGGGCGCAATTCGATCGCGGCCTCGCGGACCTAAAGCGAGTCGTCGAGTCGCAGCCGAAAATCGCCGCTGATTGACCGCGCCGGGCGGACGATAGGCGCAGCGAAGGAAGCCGCTGATGCTTTTTGGCCTGCAGATCGCCGCGATCACGAGCGTCGCGCTATGCGTGATTCCGGCGGGCGCGCATTTTTTCGAACGCGCCAATAAGATGGCGTTTTCGCCGGCCGACTACATGAACGTTCAGCAGATCTACGCCGGCTGGGCCTATTTCGGGATCGCCGTCGTTCTCGCATTAGTGACGACGCTGGCGCATACGATCGCCGTTCGCCGTAACAGGATCGCTGCGG
This sequence comes from Methylocystis rosea SV97, assembly GCF_000372845.1. Lineage (GTDB taxonomy): Bacteria > Pseudomonadota > Alphaproteobacteria > Rhizobiales > Beijerinckiaceae > Methylocystis > Methylocystis rosea. The sequence continues at coordinate 2,830,294 of NZ_KB889963.1, read as the reverse complement.
TGCTCTCGTTCGCGTCCTTCGTGACGCTCACTGGAACGCAGGCGATCTTCTGGACGTGGACCTATCCCGTGAACGTCGCGACGCAGAATTGGACCAGGATACCGCCGGCCTTCGAGGCGGCGCGACGTCAATGGGAAGATTCGCATGCTGTGGCCGCCGTGCTCGTCTTTGCGGCGCTTTTGCTGCTTGCCGCCTCGGCGCTTATTCACAACTCAAAAAATGCGCGGCGCACGAATTAGGCGCGCCGCGCGGAATGAAGTGAGGCTACGCCGCGTCGAACATTTCCTCTACATGTTCCCAATTGACGAGATGGTCGAGAAACGCCTTTAAATAGTCGGCGCGGCGATTGCGATAGTCGATGTAATAGGAGTGTTCCCAGACGTCGGCGACGAGGATCGGCGCGGCGCCATGGATGAGTGGATTTTCCGCGTTCGGCGTCTTGCGAATGGCGAGCTTTCCATCCTTCGCTTCGAGCCACACCCAGCCGGAGCCGAATTGGCCGAGGCCCTCCTTCTGGAATTCTTCGCGGAATTTGTCGACCGAGCCGAAGGACTCGATGATCGCCTTCTCGACCTTGCCGGGAATGGCGCCGCCGCCGTTCGGCTTCATCCACTTCCAATAGTGGTGATGGTTGAAATGCTGGGCGACGTTATTGAAGATCGGCGTGTTGCGATTGTAGGCGGTGACGATCACTTCCTCGATCGGCTTGCCTTCGTATTCCGTGCCTTTGACCAGATTATTGGCGTTCGTGACATAGGTCGCGTGGTGCTTGTCGTGGTGATATTCGAAGGACTCGCGGGAAAGATAAGGCTGCAGAGCGTCGTAGGGATAAGGCAAATCTTCCAGGGTGAAGGACATAATTCTCTCCTGAATACGTTAGACGAGCGTAGCCTGTCAGCCTCAGCTGCACGCGCTTAACTAGACCCGCGCGCCGCGTGCGGCAATATCGCGAGATCCCAACGCGCAGCTATGTTCGCTTTGTAGCGACAAAAAAGCATGGCTCGTCGGCGACCGAGCCATGCTGCAATCTTCGGGCCGCTTGCTTAGGCGATTGCGTCGCCCGCTTGCGTCTTCTTCTTTGCGCCGGCGCGCAGCATCCACCACATCAGGCCGAGAAGGGAGAAGAAGCCGACGGCGTAGAGGATATATTCAATCAGTCCCCAGAAGGTGTAGAGCCCCACCGAGAAGGGAAAGCGCGAGACCCATTCATTGCCGAGATCGTCGCGCACCGTGACGATTCCGACATAACGACCAGCGTCCTTGAAGTCGTGTTCGAAGGTCATGATGCCGTTGCGATAGACCTTCGGTTCGATATAGGCGATGGTGACTGCATTGAGGTTGGTCTTTTCCTTCTCTTCGCCGACATCCTTAACGATGCGGATGCCGATCGCCATGTCGCGCAGATCAGGCGAAACCGCGGTCAGCGCAATGACGGTCGGCCCGGTTTTGGCGATGTCCTCGCAAAACTCCGCTTCTTCTCCCGAGCGCTGATAGCCGATGAAATGCATGGTGTTCGGACCGATCCGCAGCACGCATTCGTCTTGCTCGAGCATCACGCCGCCATGCGCGAAGGCGGCTAATGGCGCGACGAAAAAAGCCGCGGCCGCAATCACTGCGCCGGCCAGCAGCCCGCGCACGCCAGTTAAACTTGCCATCTACGTTCTCCCCACGATTGCCGACGTCCGGCGGATTGCCGGCGCGCTCTTCCGCCGCGCGCGCGCCGGCGCTGTGACGATGACGTTTGTATTGATTGATCGAATTACGATGTGACACCATGCCGCATCTTATAAATACTATTAAATAATTGAAAGTAAAGGAGAAAAATATACTCCATCTCGGGCACGGCAGATAAACTTAACCACTACATATTGATGTTATATTGACTAACATACGCATATATTGATTCAAATTTTGTGTGGGTCCGGCGCGGTCCGCGTCCGCAAGTATTCGCCTGTCTACCGCGGATGTGTCGTTCCTATGGCGGGCGGCGCGGCTTGTGATAGGTTCCGGCCCGGACATTTACTGAAGGATGGCGATGAGACGATACGGCCTGGGCGTCATTTTTCTCGGGCTCGCGCTCGCGCTCTCCGGCGCCTATGGCATGTGGTCCGGGTGGGATTACATTCAGCTCGAGCGCGGTTGGAGCCTGTTCATCGGCGGCGCCACGGCGGTTTCTGGCGGCGTGGTGACGATCGCGATCGGACGCGCAATCGGCGTGCTGGGCCGCATCGCCGACAAAGTTCCGGCGACGCAGGCGAGCGCGGCAGATTTGATCAATGAAGCGCAGGCGCCGACGCAGCCTGTCGCCGTCACAGCGCCGCCGAATCCGCCGGTGGAAGTCGATCGATATATCGCCAGCGGATCCGTCTATGTGATGTTTTCCGACGGATCGGTTGAAGTGCAGACCGATGGCGCCGCGCGGCGCTATCCTTCGCTTGCGGCTTTGCGCGCCGACACTGGCGTCGGCGGCGGGTGACGCGCACTCAATTGCGCGCCGCGCTCCACATCAGGAAGAGCGCAGCGTCGCCCGGCAGACCTTCGGGGAAATCGACGATTTGCGCGGCGATACGAAAGCCGCGAGGGTGCAGTTCATTACGCCACCGATGAAAGACATCGGCTGGCTCGCCGCGCAGAGTCGCCGGCCAATCGGGGTCCGGCGCATTGATCGCGCGACCGCCGTCGGCGCAAAGCTGCGACGGAAACCGGATGAGCACATGTTCGGTGAGTCCGGCCGCCGCGCTGCGTCGCGCCTGCTCCAGCATCTCGCGCCATTGCGGGTCTGTCAGCCGCTTGCTCGCGAGATCACGAATGCGTTGTTCGCGCAGTTCGATCGCCACCCGGCGATGTTCGACGCGCTCGAGGTCGAGCTGACGCTCATGCGCCGCGACGAGTTCGCGAAATTCCTGCGCCGTCGCGACGGCGCAGCGGTCGCCGGTTTGCTGCGGAAGGGAGATCAGCGGACGGCGACGATGCGCCTCCAAAGCCATGGCCGTAAAGCCTCCCGCCATCGCCTCCATGACTTCTTTGCGCAGCACGAGGCCGATGATCTTGTGCCCCTCAACGACGGGGATGCGTTTGAGGCTATGGCTCTCCATAATTTGCGCGATGTCGGGAACTTTGGCGAAGTCGGAAATTGATATCGCCGGCGACGTCATCACTTCGCGCAACACGCGACCATTCGAGTGAAATACCGGCTTAGGCCTGTTGCGCAGCAGAAATCCCGGAATGGCGCCAAGGTCGGGCAGGGGTTGCGGGCGCGCTTGTTCGAGATTGCTGCGCGTCACCATTCCGATGGGCGTCAAATCGTCGTCGACGACCGGCACGGCGCCCAGCCCGCATTCAGCGAGAAGTTTCGCGACGTAATCGAGATCCGCATCCGCCGTCACATAAGGAAAGTCGCTGTTCATCAGATCGCGCGCGATCATGCCGCCGTCTCGCCTCCCGATCCCCGTTTGCGCTCAGTCCGATAGTTCGACCGTCACCGGCACATGGTCGGATGGGCGGGTCCAGCTGCGCGCGTCGCGCAGCACCTCTAGACGTTCCAGCCCGCCGCCAAGCGCCTCGCTCACCAGAATATGGTCAAGCCGGCGCCCCCGGTTCGACGCCTCCCAATCGGCGGCGCGATAGCTCCACCATGTATAAAGCTTTTCTTCCGCCGGCACGAAATGCCGCATGGCGTCGACCCAAGCGCCCGCCCGAAGCACGCCGGTAAGCTTCTCGACCTCGACCGGGGTGTGGCTCACGACTTTCAGTAGCGCCTTATGGCTCCAGACGTCATGTTCAAGCGGCGCGACATTTAGGTCTCCGACCAGCACCACGCGGCCGCGCGAGACCCCTTCGGTGACAATCCAGTCGCGCATTTCATCGAGAAAATCGAGCTTGTGCTGAAACTTCGGATTGATGTCGACGTCAGGCTCGTCGCCGCCGGCCGGCACATAGAAATTGTGCAGCGAGATCGGGCCGCTCCGGGCGTCGATTTCCACGCAAATATGACGCGCGTCGCCCTTTTCGCAGAAATCGCGCTTCTCGACGAAACGTAAAGGCCGCTTCGAAACGACGGCCACGCCGTGGTAGCCCTTCTGGCCATTGATCGCGATATGCTCATAGCCGAGCGCATGGAGATCCTTCATCGGGAATTCGGCGTCCCGACATTTTGTCTCCTGCAGGCAGAGCACGTCCGGCGCCCGGCTCTTGAGAAATTCGGCGACCAGCGGCATGCGCAGTCGCACGGAATTGATGTTCCAGGTGGTGATCTTCAGGCTTGCTGCTTTCAATGCGGATCAGCTCTTGGTCTTGTCGCCGAAGAGAAATGGCGCGACGTCCCTGACGCCCGGCTGCTTCTCGGCGATGAAGGGCGTCGGTCGGCAGACGGCCATGGCGGAAAGGCCGACTCGCGCGGTGAGAAGCCCATTCAATACGCCCTCGCCGAGCTTTGCGGAAATGCGTGCGGCGATGCCGTGGCCGAGCGCCTGCTGAAGTATAGAGTCCCCGACCGCCACGCCGCCGGTGATGGCGAGATGCGCGCCGACCGAGCGGGCCAGCTTTAAGAAACCGAGCAGCCCCGGCTTGCCGCCGTAAATCTCGGCGATTTTTCGCATCAGCACAATCGCCTGGCCGACGACGAAAAGCACGTCGAGGAGCGCGCGCGGGCTGATCGCCGTGACGACGGAGACGCGTTTGGCGGCGCCGGCGATTTCGCGCCGCGCTTCTTCGTCCAGAGGCGCGACGAGATTACGCTCGGCGAGGGTGATCAGATCGCGTCCGTCGATAATCCGCTTCAAATAGTCGTTGAGCAGCGCGCGCGCCCGGCCGGTGTCCGGACGATCTTCATAGAGCTTGCAAAGTTCGCCGACGCGCTCGCGCGCAGCCTTACCGTCATCGCTCGCATGCGCCTCGGCCAGCGCGGCATGCAGCTTGGCGATACGATTCTGCCGGCCGATGGCGCGAAACTCGCGCGTGAGGGAGATAATGGCCGCGACCGCGGCGAGGCCGGCAAGGACCAGGCCCAGTGTCCCTAGAATGGCGGAGTGGCGGAAGGAATCTTCGACAACCCCCCATATCCACATCGTCAGCGCCAGGGACAGAATCCCGCTGACCGCGGAAAGGAAGACTCCGCCCCATGAGAAAACGTAGCGGCGCAGCATGCCGTCGGCCTGCGCCGCTTCAACGGCCGCCTCATCCCCGGTCATGCCGTCCGCGAGCTGGGCAGCCTCAAGCGCGAAAGCGTCAAATTCGGCTTCGACAACCTCGATAGACGGCGTCCCGGCATCGTCTGTCGACGGCGTCGCCTTGGCGGTGACCGTCTGGTCGCCTTCGAGCCGAAAAGCCCGTGGGCGCGGCCTGCGTTGCTCAGTCATTCGATTCCTGATTTTGGCCTTCTTACCGCCTCGAGTTCGAAAACGCGACGCGCGCACATGTCGCCAGAGCTTCGAGGGAGCGATTTCAATTAAAAAAGGCGCCCACAAGGCCTCGACGGCCGCCCTGAAATATAGGCGGTCACCGCGACCGAAAACGCTTATTGCGGCGCGATAGCGCCTCCTTTAGCATCCTCAGGCCTTTCGCTGTCGAGAAGTATCGCGTTTTCACGGATGAACTCCATCATTTACGACATCGTCGCCCTTGCGATCGGCTATTTGCTGGGCTCCATTCCCTTCGGTCTACTGCTCACGCGCGTCGCGGGCACGACGGACCTGCGGGCGATCGGCTCCGGCAATATCGGCGCAACCAATGTGTTGCGCACCGGTCGAAAGGACCTCGCGGCGGCGACGCTGCTCCTCGATGCCCTGAAAGGCGCGGCGGCGGCGCTCATCGGCGCCTCGCTTTCGCCCGAAGGGGGCATGATCGCCGGCCTGGCCGCTTTCATCGGCCACATTGCGCCGGTCTGGCTCCAGTTTAAGGGCGGTAAGGGCGTTGCGACGTTTCTCGGCGTGCTCTTCGGGCTCAGCTGGCCGGCGGCGCTGATTTTCTGCGCCGTCTGGCTCTCGGCGGCGGCGCTGTGGCGTTATTCGTCGCTGGGCGCGCTGACCGCGAGCGCGACGGCGCCATTGGTCCTGTTCATGCTCGGCCATCGAGCCGAAGCCTTTGTCGTGGCGGCGATGGCCGCAATCGTCTTCTATAGACATCGCGAGAATATCGCCCGTCTGCGCGCCGGCACCGAAACGCGCATAGGACAGAAGGCGTGACCGAGGCGTCGCCAGGGCGGCTGAGCGAAGAGCAGCTTGTCGACTGGCTCAGGCTCATCCGCAGCGAAAATGTCGGGCCGCGCACCTTCAGACAGCTCATCAATCGCTTCGGCGGCGCCGGCGCGGCGTTGGACGCGCTGCCGTCTCTTGCGGCGCGGTCCCTGCGCGGCCGGGTTATCCGCATCGCCACTCGTGAGGAAGCGTTGCGCGAGATCGAGGCGGCGCGCGTGCTCGGCGTTCGCTTCGCCACCACGGGCGATCCGGACTATCCGTCGCTGCTGCGGGAAATCGCCGACGCGCCGCCGCTCATCGCGATGCGCGGCGTTTCCTGGACCGCGCAGCGCGACGGCGTCGCGATTGTTGGTTCGCGCAACGCTTCAGCCGCGGGTCTCGCCTTCGCCGAACGGCTCGCGCGCAGCCTCGCGCTCGAGAATTACGTCATTGTCTCTGGCCTCGCGCGCGGCATCGACGCCGTCGCGCATCGCGCCACGCTCGAAACCGGCACGATCGCCGTGCTCGCCGGCGGCCATGCGCGACCGTATCCCGCCGAACATGCGCGGCTTGTCGAAGAGATCGCCGAGAGGGGACTGATCGTCTCTGAAATGCCCATCGAATGGGAGCCGCGCGGCCGCGATTTTCCGCGCCGAAATCGCATCATCTCCGGGCTCAGCCGCGCGACCATCGTCGTCGAGGCGGCGCGGCGTTCCGGCTCGCTGATCACGGCGCGTTTCGCCAATGAGCAGGGGCGAGAGGTCTTCGCGGTTCCGGGATCGCCGCTCGATCCGCGCGCCGAAGGCGTCAATGATCTCATCCGCCAAGGCGCGACGTTGTGTGCGCGCCCCGAGGACGTGATTTCGGTGCTTGCCGAGAATGCGGGGACCCCGCCGCGCAAGAATCTCTTTGACGACGGCTCTCTCGAAGGACAGGACACGCTGATCGACGAATTGGATCTTTTCGCCGGCCTCGATGGCGCGGCGTTTGAGGAGAGGGCTGCGCCGAAGCGATTCTCGCCGCCAAGCCCGCCTGCAGATTGCGTCGCTGATCTCGAGGGGCGCCCGCGAGGCGACGAGTCGCCTCAGCGCGATGCGCATGAGGTTGTACTGTCCCTGCTCGGGCCGGCGCCTATCGCGATCGACGATCTCATCCGTGTCGCCGGGCTGACGGCCCGCGAAGTGCAGGGAGTCCTCGTCGAACTCGACATCGAGGGGCGCGTGCAGCGTCACGGCGCCAGCAGCGTTTCCCTCGCGATCAACTATAAGTTGTAATTTATGCCGAGCGGTCGATTGGATAGCCGCCAAGCTCGCGCGCCCGCATATCCGCCTCGGCGCGGGCAAGATTCAAGAAATAGCAGAGCATGGGCATGTCGCAGCGACTGGCGAGTTTAGCCATTTCGTCTGACATATCAGCAATATATGACGCGATGGACGCCGCTTCCTGATTGGCTTTGGCAGTCGTCTGCGCAGTCGTTCCGCGGGGTTCATTGAAATCTTTCTGAGAAGCATCTGGCCGGGGCATCGCTGTCAGTCTCCACGGACCACGAGGCAGGTTATGAATAAGGTAAGCATCGGAGTTTCTTGTATTTTTTTTCCATTACGCCTATCCCGTGTCAAGAACAAAATTCTATCAAAAGTTGTAATGCTGCGATGGAGGCCGCTACAGACGTTTCAAACGGTCGAGCGCGCCCTGCAGGATATAGGCGGCCGCCATCCGGTCGACGACTTCGGCCCGTTTGGCGCGCGAGGCGTTCTGCGCGATCAATTCGCGCGTTACCGCCGCGGTCGACAGGCGCTCGTCCCAGAAGGCGAAGGGCAGGGACGCGAGCTTGGAAAGGTTTCGCATGAAGGCGCGCGTCGCCTGCGCGCGCGGCCCTTCCGTGCCGTCCATGTTGAGAGGCAGCCCGACCACCAGCGCGCAAATATCGAAATCGGCCGCGCGTTTGAGCAACGCGGCGGCGTCTGGAGAAAACTTCGCTCGCGCGATCGTATCAAGTGGCGACGCGAGCCGCCGCTCAACGTCCGAAAGCGCCAATCCGATGGTTTTGGTCCCGAGATCCAATCCCATTAGCCGGCCCTTAGGCGGCAGAAGCGCCGCCAGTTCTTCAAGGGTCGTCGCGCGCATGGTCACCGCGATTTCGCTAACACGCCGCCGCATTTCCGCAAACTCAGCGGGCTCCGCGCTTCGGCTTTTTGCCTCTACGATTGGCTTCGCAACATTGCGCCGCGAAAGGCCAAGCGCTATAGCGCCCGTCGAGACCTTTCTTGCGGAGCCCTAGATGTCCGTTGATTCCGCGACCGTCCGCCGGATCGCCCATCTCTCGCGTATCGCCATCGAAGACAGCGAGGTCGAGCGCCTTCGCGGCGAACTCAACGCCATCCTGGCTTTCGTGGAGACGTTGAGCGAGGTCGATGTCGAGGGCGTTGAGCCGTTGACCTCTGCCTTGCCGATGCAAATGAAGAAGCGCGCCGACGTCGTGACCGACGGCGGCATCGCCGATGAGATTCTCGCCAACGCGCCTTTGCGGGAGGATCATTATTTCGTCGTGCCCAAGGTGATCGAATAGCGCTTGTCGCGCCGGCGCCGCGCATGCGGCGGCCTCAGATATAAAGGGACAAATGTCCGACCCCACGCATCTTTCATTGGCCGAGGCGCGCGACGCGCTCAAATCCAAACAGCTTTCCGCCGTTGAACTGGCGCAGGCGCATATCGACGCTATCAGCAAATCGCGCGCGCTCAACTGCTTCATCACGGAGACGCCGGAGTTCGCGCTGGCGCAGGCGCAAGAGAGCGACGCGCGCATTGCGCGCGGCGACGCGCGACCGCTTGAAGGTCTGCCGCTCGGCATAAAGGATCTCTATTGCTCCAAAGGCGTGCGCACGACGGCGGGAAGTCGAATTCTCGACGACTTCACGCCGACATATGAATCGACAGTCTCGGCAAATCTGCTGCGCGACGGCGCGGCCATGCTCGGCAAGCTCAATCTCGACGAATTCGCGATGGGGTCGTCGAACGAAACGAGCGCCTTCGGCCCCGTAGTGTCGCCGTGGCGACGCGCTGCGGATCCCGACGCCAAGATCGTGCCGGGCGGTTCTTCGGGCGGCTCGTCGTCGGCGGTCGCCGCGCGTCTTTGCCTTGGCGCCACGGCGACAGATACAGGCGGCTCGATCCGTCAGCCCGCCGCTTTCACGGGCACTGTCGGCATCAAGCCGACCTATGGCCGCTGCTCGCGCTGGGGCATCGTCGCCTTCGCGTCGTCGCTGGATCAGGCGGGTCCGATAACGCGCACCGTGCGCGACGCAGCGATCATGCTCAGGTCGATGGCCGGCCATGATCCGAAAGACACGACCAGCGTTGACGCGCCTGTGCCGGACTACGAAGCCGCTGTCGGCGCCTCCGTGAAGGGACGCCGCATCGGCGTGCCGAAGGAATATCGCATCGACGGAATGTCGGCGGAGATCGCCGCTTTATGGGATGAGGGCGTTGCTTGGCTGAAGGACGCGGGCGCGGAGATCGTCGAGATCTCCCTGCCGCATACACGCTATGCCTTGCCCACATATTATATTATCGCGCCGGCAGAAGCGTCCTCCAATCTCGCGCGCTACGACGGCGTGCGTTACGGGTGTCGTGAGCAGGGCCGCGACGTCAGCGAAATGTACGAGAAGACGCGCGCGGCGGGCTTTGGTCCGGAGGTGCGGCGGCGCATTATGATCGGCACTTATGTGCTCTCCGCCGGCTATTACGACGCTTATTATGTCCGCGCGCAGAAAGTCCGCAGCCTGATCAAGCGCGACTTTGACGAAGCCTTTGCGTCCGGCGTCGACGCCGTCCTGACGCCGGCGACGCCTTCGACCGCCTTCGCGCAGGGAGAGAAGGGCTCGGCCGATCCCGTAGAAATGTATCTCAACGACGTGTTCACCGTTACAGTGAACATGGCCGGTCTTCCCGGCGTCGCCGTTCCGGGCGGTCTCGCCGCGAACGGTTTGCCGCTCGGGTTGCAGCTCATCGGCAAAGCATTCGACGAAGAGACGCTATTCTCTCTCGCCGCGGCGATCGAACGCGCGGCGCCGAAGATCGAACTTCCGCAGCCATGGTGGCGCGAGGGCTGATGATGACGACGCCGGGCGCTGAAAAGGACATTGCGGAACGCCCGCAGCAAGCGCTGCAGGACGAAATGTCCGACGTGCGTCGCTTGATCGACGAGCTGGACGAGGAGCTTGTGACGCTGCTTGCAAAGCGGCAGCGTCAAATCGAGCGGGCCGCCAGGATCAAACCTGCGCTGGGACTCCCTGCCAACGTGCCCGAGCGCGTCGAGGAAGTGTTGGCGCATGTGCTTGGCGCCGCGCGGCGCGAGGGACTGTCGGTCGAGGTCGCGATGACCCTGTGGCGCACGTTGATCGACTGGTCGATCTGCTACGAAGAGCGGCTCATGGGCGCTCGCGCGCTAAAGGGCGACTCTCAAGGATCGGCGGACGGCGACCGCTCTTCCTGATCGCCGTTGGGGGCCTTTGTCTTGACGCGGACGAAACCGTTGCGGATTGACCAGCGCAGGACCTTTAGCGACCACCAATGGAAACGGCGCGACAGCCTCTGAGCGCCCGGCGAGTGCGGGGCGAGGATCGCAAGGCCCAAAGGGAACATCCACACCCCGAAGACGGGAAGCGGCGCAAGAATGGTTCCGCCGAGGATCAGGCCGACGCCCACAGGAATGCTCACATAGCGGGGCGCGCCGCGCATGCGGGCCATGAGGCCTTTTCGGCGGCTGTCCTCAGAATTCGGTTCCGTGGCCATCTCGCCCGTTTCCCTCTGCTGCGCGCCGGCCGTTCCGCTCTAGCGAAGCGTGGTTTATATGGAAGGCGCAAGTTTAGCGAGGCGGATATGACGATACAGGCGGTTCCCAACAAGCTCATCAGCGGCGCAACCGGCGACTGGGAAGTCGTGATCGGCATGGAGATTCATGCGCAGGTGACGAGCAACGCCAAGCTCTTCTCCGGCGCTTCCGCGGAGTATGGCGGCGCGCCGAACAATCACGTCTCCCTGGTCGATGCGGCCATGCCGGGCATGCTGCCGGTCATCAACGAGGAATGCGTCAAACAGGCGATCCGCACAGGTCTTGGCTTAGAGGCCAAGATCAACCTGCGTTCGGTTTTCGACCGCAAGAACTATTTCTATCCCGACCTGCCGCAGGGCTACCAGATCTCTCAGTACAAGCATCCGATCGTCGGCGAAGGCGCCGTGATCGTCGACGTATCGCCGAGCGAGCGCATCACCGTGGGCATCGAGCGTCTGCATCTCGAGCAGGACGCCGGCAAGTCGCTGCATGATCTTTCGGCGACCGAAAGCCACGTCGATCTCAACCGCAGCGGCGTGGCGCTCATGGAGATCGTCTCCAAGCCCGACCTGCGTTCGGCGGAAGAGGCGCGCGCCTATGTTTCGAAGCTGCGGACGATCTTGCGCTACATCGGCTCCTGTGATGGCAACATGGAGCAGGGTTCGCTGCGCGCCGACGTCAACGTCTCCGTGCGCCGTCCCGGCGCGCCGCTCGGCACGCGTTGCGAAATCAAGAACGTCAACTCCATCCGCTTCATCGGCCAGGCGATTGAGGTCGAGGCGCGCCGACAGATCGGCATTCTCGAAGACGGCGGCGCGATCGCCCAGGAGACGCGGCTCTTCGATCCGGGCAGGGGAGAGACGCGCTCGATGCGCTCCAAGGAGGAAGCGCATGATTACCGGTACTTTCCCGATCCGGATTTGCTGCCGCTTGAGTTCGACCAGCCATATGTCGACGCGCTAAGGGCGCAATTGCCGGAGCTGCCCGACGCGAAGCGCGCGCGCTTTATCGATCAATACGGCCTGCCGCCTTACGACGCCGGCGTGCTTGTGATGGAGCGCGCGGCCGCCGACTATTTCGAGGAGACGGCGAAGGGACGCGACGCCAAGCTTGCGGCCAACTGGGTGATCAACGAGTTGTTCGGCCGTTTGAACAAGGAGGGGCTCGACGTCACGCGCTCGCCGGTGTCGGCGCCAGCTCTGGGCGCGATCATCGACCTCATCTCGCAGAATGTTATTTCCGGCAAGCTCGCCAAGGATCTTTTCGAGATCGTCTGGACGGAAGGCGGCGACCCCAAGGAGATCGTCGAAGCGCGCGGCATGAAGCAGGTGACCGACACGGGCGCCATCGAAGCCGCCGTCGACGCCGTCATCGCCGCCAATCCCGATAAGGTAGAGCAGGCGAAGGCGAAGCCAACAATGCTCGGCTGGTTCGTCGGACAGGTGATGAAGCAGACGGGCGGCAAGGCGAATCCGCAGTCGGTGAACGAGCTGCTCAAGCGCAAGTTGGGCGTCTGACACACGCCCGATCGTCGAAAAAACGAATCAGTTCACGACACGCGCTGCGCGATTCTTCTCCCAGCGAAGCTGTCGCGCGTCATTTTTTTTTGATCCGACCGCGCTGATCACAATTTTTTTTTCTCTCCGAATGCGCGACCTCGCGCGCGCCACAGAGGCGCGCGCGGTCGGCGCCGCCCGACGTCCTCCGTCTCTCCGCCGGCGTCGAGTCGCGCGACCGGCACAGGCGCGTTCCGCGGTTTTTCATCGTGTTCCGATAGATCGCGTCACGGACGAACTCGGGCAGAGTGCGCGCGTCGCAACTGTTCGCGGATACGAAAGCAAATCAAGTAATTGAACAGCAGGCGCGACTTGCGCCAAAGCGCGTGTCCGCACGTCTAGCGGCCTTCTCGGAGTGGATGTCGCCAACCGAATCCGCGCGCGGATCGTCGTTAATAAAACGCATGGCGCAAACCTGTCGCGATAGTCTCGCCGAAGCGTTTGCAAAGCAGCTTCGCGATCATTTTGCTTGTCGCGCGACCGCGCTCAACATGCCTCGTCATGCGTTGCGTTGATCACTTCTGCCCGCGCAGCACTTGAACGACTGCTTAACCGCGTTACGCTATTTGCGCGTATTGTCGGTGGACCATAGTTCCGGCAATTCGGATCAAGGGGACTTATTATGGCGAGAGCTACAATGAAGCGTAAGCCGGCCAAGAAGGCTGCGGCGAAGAAAGGTGCGCGTAAAACCGCAAGGAAGGCAGCGACGAAGAAGTCAGCGGCCAAGAAGGGCGCCCGCAAGGCTACGCGAAAAACCGCTGCGAAAAAGACGGCCCGCAAGGGCGTCCGCAAGGTGGCGACGAAAAAGCGCGGCGCCGTGAAGAAGGCCGGCGCCAAGAAGAGCACGCGCAAGGCTACCGCGAAGAAGCGTACGCCGCGCAAGGCGAAAACGCCAACCCCGCCAGCTGCGCCAGCGACCGCGTAAGCCGAGCGCCTCGCATGCGCGATCGGTCTTTCGCGTCATTGCGGCAGCGCTTCACGCACTCATCGCCCGGGGTCGCGCGTCCAGTGAGACGCATCCCGGGCGATAGCATTCACAGCTCACTGCTTTTTCGGCGCGTGCGAAGCGTCCGGCGCGGGTCAGCGGTTGAACGCGCCTAGCGCGTCAGGCATTGCGTCGCGAAATCGCGCCACATCGGCAAACCATCTTTCGACTCGCGTTTCATCCTGTCCCACTCCTCGGCGCAGGCCCGCATCTTCTCGCGCGGCGCGCGGGGAAGAGTGGGCGGCGGCTGGCTCGTATCGACCGCAGGCGGCGCTTGCGGCGGCGAAAGCGCATCGCCGCCGGGCGGCCGCGGAGTTTGCGGAGTGGGCTTCGCGCTCGGCGTCGGCGATACGACCGTTGGAGGTCGCGTTGCGCGGGGCTGCCGCGCCGGCTCCTGTGGAGGCGAGGGGGTTCTTTGCTTTTGCTGCGCCGGGGCGGAGCGCGCTCGAACCGGCGGCGTTGGCGTCGCCGGCTTGATCTGTGCGAGTGAGGCGCTCGCAGCGAGAAGCGCGCCGGCGGCGATCGCCGAAGCGCGCGCCAAGCGGCTCAGAGAAGAGTTGCGCGAGCCGATTTTCAATGGTTTTTCCTCGCGCAAGCACAATGGCCGTCTATCCTCTATAGCCTGAAGTCCGTTCCCCTCGAAAGCGGATGACGGTGATGACCGGGGGGGACGCATGCAGCGAGCCCAGAGAGCGGAGGCGCCATGAACGATGCACGAAAGCCCGTCGAAGCAGCAGCGCGGCTGAACCTGCTACAGCGCCCGCGTCGGAATCGGAAGAGCGAATGGGCGCGCCGTCTCGTCAGGGAAAACGCGCTTGAGGTCTCGGACCTCATCTGGCCCCTCTTCTTGATCGACGGGTCGGATCGACGCGAACCCGTATCCTCGATGCCGGGCGTGTTCCGTTACTCGGTCGACGCGGCGGTTGAAGCAATCGCCGAGGCGGCCGCGCTGGGCGTGCCCGCCGTTGCGCTCTTCCCCTATACCAATCCCGACCTGCGCGACGAGATCGCGAGCGCGGCGCTCGATCCCGAGAATCTCGTCTGCCGCGCCTGCCAGGCGATCAAGGGCGCCGTACCCGACATCGGCCTCATTACCGATGTCGCGCTCGATCCTTACACGAGCCACGGGCATGACGGCCTTCTCGTCGGCGACGAGATTGTCAACGACGCGACCGTCGCCGTGCTGGCGCGGCAGGCGGTCACCCAAGCGCGCGCAGGCGCGGACATCATTGCGCCCTCGGACATGATGGATGGACGCGTGGAAGCGATCCGCAACGCGCTCGACGCCGAAGGTTTCGAGAATGTTCAGATCATGAGCTACGCCGCGAAATATGCGTCGGCGTTTTACGGGCCGTTCCGCGATGCGATCGGCACCAGCAAGACGCTGAGAGGGGACAAGCGCACCTATCAGATGGACCCCGCCAATTCGGACGAAGCGCTGCGCGAAGTGGGTCTCGACCTTGAGCAGGGCGCGGATATGGTGATGGTGAAGCCGGGAATGCCGTATCTCGACATCGTGCGACGCGTCGTCGACGTCTATCGCGCGCCAACATTCGCCTACCAGGTGTCGGGCGAATACGCGATGATTACCGCGGCTGCGCAAAACGGCTGGATCGATGGCGAACGCGCCATGCTCGAAAGTCTACTCGCGTTCAAACGCGCCGGCGCCTCAGGCGTTCTGACCTATTTCGCGCTCAGCGCGGCGCGGGCGCTGCAAGGAAGAAAGTGACGCGTGCGTCACTTCCTTCCGAAGTCATCATCACGCGGCGTCGCGCAGGCTGCGTACACGGTCGTGGTTCTCCTTCACGCCCTGATACTGGCGCTGGACCATCGATCTGATCTCGGGAGGCAGGGGCTGCGCAATGGCCTGCTGATAGGCATCCTTGGCGGCGTCTTCGCCGCGCTCGACCTCCTCCAGCACCGCCTGTTCCGAGCGGCTTGTCAGTGCGGCCTTCAGATTTGTCCAAGCCCGGTGCACGGCGCCGGTCATTGAGCCGCTCTTCGAAGGTTCGCCGCCCAAGCTGACGATCTTCGATTCGAGCTCCTTCGCGCCTTCAGCGCAGCGCGCGGCCGCCGTTCGAAACACAGTCTTTAGCGTCGGATTTTCGACGTCTTCAGCCGCGGCCAGAAACCCTTGCTCGCCGTCACGACTGATTTCGGCAAGTTCATTCAACGTGGTGATGACTTCAGACTTTTCCATTTTCCTGCCTCCCGAGGACGCAAGCGCGTACGGGTCCTAAACAATAGCCCGATTGCTTTGTTCCGGCGGATTGCAGGGCGGACGCGTCGGTGGGATGGACGGGCGCGGAGAGACTCCGAGGCCGCGGGGTGGACAAAGACTCGCAAGCATGGTTTGCAGGACCGCCCGCTGCGCCGCTTTCGCGCGCGTCAGCGAGCTATCTTCAGCCCCCTCCAGGCCTCGCTAAAGATATGATTCGACGCGCCGTTCTTGTTGCCGCTCTAACGTTTTGCGCCGCCGGGCCGACCCGAGCGGATTTTCGTCTGTGCAACAACACGAGCGCGCGCGTCAGCGTCGCCATCGCGTATACCGACGGGCGCAACTGGTTGTCGGAGGGTTGGTGGAACCTTCGGCCGAGCGTTTGCGAAACGCTTCTGCGCGGTCCGCTCGCCGCCCAATATTATTATATCTACGCGATGGACGAGCGCGGCGGCGAATGGAAGGGCAAAGCGTTCATGTGCACGCGTGATCGGGAATTCCGCATCGACGGCCGAGAGGACTGTTTCGCGCGCGGTTTTGATCGAACCGGATTTTTCGAAATCGACACGGGACGGGACGCAAAGAGCTGGACGGTTCAGCTCACTGACCCCAACGCCGCTCCCGCGCAATAACTCAATTCAGGAACGGCTTCATCATGAGAAGGTCGCGGCGCGTCAAAATTATCGCAACGCTTGGTCCGGCGACGGTCGACAAAGCGGTCATCGCGGGGCTCGTGCGCGCCGGCGCCGACGTCTTCCGCATCAACATGAGCCACACGGATCATGCCGGCCTCGCCAGCTATGTTCGGATCATCCGCGAAATTGAGAACGATATCTCGCGCGCGATCGCCGTGCTCGTGGATCTCCAGGGCCCGAAGCTGCGAATCGGCGCCTTCGAGGAAGGCTCCGTGCATCTGCGCAAGGGCGACGTCTTCGTCTTCGACAGCGATCCCAAACCCGGCGACGCCACGCGCGTGCGCTTGCCGCATCCCGAGATTTTAGCGGCGCTCAAGGTTAATGATTCGATCCTCATAGACGATGGCCGCGTGCGGCTGCATGTCGTGGAAACATCTCCGGAGCGGGCGCACGCCGTCGTCGACGTCGCTGGGCGCCTCTCGAACCGCAAGGGCGTCAGCCTGCCCGACACCGAAATTCCGATCACCTCGATGACCAACAAGGATCGCGCCGATCTCGACGCCGCGCTCAAAGAGCGCGTCGACTGGGTTGCGATCTCCTTCGTCCAGCGTCCCGAAGACGTCCTTGAAGTGAAGCAGATTACGCAAGGCCGGGTGATGGTCATGGCGAAGATCGAGAAGCCTCAAGCGATTTCGAGGCTAGAGGAAGTGATCGAGGTTTCTGACGCGCTGATGGTGGCGCGCGGCGACCTGGGCGTCGAAGTGCCGCTCGAGCGGGTGCCTGGACTTCAAAAACGCATCAACCGTTCGGCGCGACGACTGGGCAAGCCGGTCGTCATCGCGACGCAGATGCTCGAGTCGATGATCCTGTCGCCCTTGCCGACGCGCGCCGAGGTGTCCGACGTCGCCACCGCCGTCTTTGAAGGCGCGGACGCCGTCATGCTCTCCGCCGAAAGCGCCGCGGGGCAATATCCGCATGAAGCCGTCGCCACCATGAGCCGGATCGCGGAAGAGGTCGAGACCGACGCGATCTACCGCTCGATCATCAACGCCCAGCGCGGCGAATTGCCTAACCCGACCTCAGCCGACGCCATCGCCGTCGCCGCCCGCGACGTGGCGCAAACGCTTCATTCGAAGGCGATCATCGCGTGGACGTCATCCGGCTCGACGGCGCTGCGTATCGCGCGCGAAAGGCCGCAATCGCCGATTCTCGCGCTCACGCCCAAGCGCGACACCGCCCGTCGCCTGGCGCTCGTCTGGGGCGTGCACGCGCTTGAGACGCGCGACGCCGTCGACATTGAAGATATGGTGGGCCGCGCCTGCGAATATTCGGAGAGCGAGGGGTTCGGCGGCCCCGGCGACCGGGTCATCATCGTCGCCGGCATGCCTTTCGGCACGCCGGGAGCGACAAACATGATCCGCATCGCACATCTGGGCGAGCAGCGCCAAGGCGGCGAAGTCTAATCCTGCAGTTGCAGCTTATCGGCGGAGGACCTGCCGCTACGCTTGTCCACGACAAGTTCGTAGGAAACCTTCTGGCCTTCAGCGAGGCTGTCGAGGCCTGCGCGCTCGACGGCGCTGATGTGAACGAAGACGTCCTGGCCGCCGGCGTCCGGCTGAATGAAGCCGAAGCCCTTTTGTGCGTTGAACCACTTTACGGCGCCTGTCGGCATGGCTTTTCCTTTCAAAATAGCGGGAACGCTGCGGATCGCTGCGTTCTTCTCAGTCAATCGAAGCTTGGGAAAGGTCAGGCGCCGCGCGTCTTGAGACGAGAGAGCAAGATCGTTCGGCCGAAACTCGAATGCGCGAATAATATTATAGGAGCGAACGCCCGATGAAAACCCGGCAGGCGAGAATTGTTATGCTCCCTGCGGCCGCCATTCCATCATGACGGTTTCGCGACCGGACAATGTGTTCGCGCCGCGCCCGACGCGCGAAAATCCGTCATGTTCGTAAAAGCGGATGGCGCGAGCGTTGTCCGCATTGACGTCCAGCCGAATAAGCCGTGGCGAGACATTTCGCGCCGCCGACAGCAGCGACGCGCCGAAGCCTGCGCCGAATCGATCCGGAGCGACGCAAATCTGATCGAGCCAGCCGTCCGCCGGATTGATCACGACGAAGCCTGCAAGCGTCGACTGAGCGTCAAACAGGCAGAGCGTCACCGATCCAGTCGCTTCCAACTCCCGAATGCGGCGTCGGAGCCAGTCGCGGCGCTCCTCAAAGTCGATCTCGGGATAGGTGACCCGCCAGGCGGCGACCCAAAGGTCGAGAATGAAGGGCCAGTCGCCGTCAACGCGCAGACGCAGATTCAGCGAAGCCTGTGCGGTCGGGGCGTTCATGCCTTCCTCATCAGATCGAGCAGCTGGCGGTGAATCGCCTCATTGCCTGCACAGATCTCGCCCTTGCCAAGCATGTCTGCGCCGCCTGAAAAGTCGCTGACGAAGCCGCCGGCTTCACGCACGAGCACGATTCCCGCCGCCACGTCCCAGGAGCTGATGCCCCGCTCCCAATAGCCGTCGAAACGCCCACAGGCGACCATCGCGAGATCGAGCGCGGCGGCGCCTAAGCGGCGAATATTGGCGATTTTTCCCATGCCGGCTGCAAGCTCGCGCTTGAAGGATTCATGGTCGCGGATCCGCGCCAGCGGCGGTATTCCGCAGGCCACCATGGACTCGCCGAGCGACCGGCGCGCCGCGACGCGCATGCGGCGATTGTTGAAATAGGCGCCCTGGCCCAGCTCAGCGACGAACATGTCATCGGTGGCGGGATTATAGACGAGGCCGGCGACGAGACGATCCTCGCGCTCCAGGCCGATAGAGATCGCGAAGACTGGAACGCCATGGAGGAAATTCGACGTGCCGTCGAGCGGGTCGATAATCCAGCGGTGGCTCTTGTCGGAACCTTCGACGACGCCGCCTTCCTCGAGAACGAAGCCATAGCCGGGGCGCGCCTTCGACAGCTCGTCGAACAGAGTCTTCTCGGCGCGCTTGTCGGCCGCGCTAACGAAATCGCCCGGACCTTTCACCGAAACTTGGAGGTTTTCGACCTCCCCGAAATCGCGTTTAAGGCCACGTCCCGCTTTCAGAGCGGCGGCGGTCATCACATTCATCAAGGCGGAGCGAATCATTTAAGAAGAGCCTAGGGGGAGGGTTGTGGGAGGTTCAACGCTTTTCGAGCGCGGCGGGCGCCCGGTGACGCATGCGGAGGGTTGTTCAAATGCGCCAGTTTTCGCCCTGGAGCCAGTCCCTTTTTCGGCTTTGCCGCCGCTTCGTCTCCATTGGCCAAAAACGCTCGACACAAGGGCAGCTTGGCGCGCGTTAACCTTAAATTAACGATTATCATGCAGCTTGAATGTGTCCCTAGGTGGGACCTTCGAGTGGCTTCTTCTCCACTCGTCCTTGATGCCTCCCTGTCAAGAAGCCTTGAGAGCCGCCCTTGCGGCTCTCTTTTTGCGTCCGGCGCCCCCGCCGCCCGTTAAGGTTAAGGAAAGGCTAAGCGCGCGCCCCTCGGTGCTCTGCGTTACAGTTCATGCCATCAGAGACGCAGACGCGTCGCATTTGCGTGAACGTTCGTATGGCTCGAGTCAAAGGCAGCGTGGGGGAGAAGCAGCCGGTCTCTTTCATAGAGAGACTGGCGGGATCCGAGGGCTTTAGCGCTCTATTTCGCGAGGGAATGAGCCTCGTCGAGGAGGCGGCCTTCTATCTCGACGGCGACGGACGTCTCGACGCGAAGACGCTGCCGCGGACCGAAGCTCTTGCCTATGCGGCTGAGAGCATGCGGCTGACTACAAGGCTGATGCAGATTGCGTCCTGGCTGTTGCTGCAGCGCGCTGTGAATCAGGGAGAGCTGACGCGCCATCAGGCGGCAAGCAACCGGCATCGCGTTAAGCTTCGTGAGCAGGAGCTGGCCTCGGCCCCCGACCTCTTCCAGCGCCTGCCGCTCCGTCTGCGCGAGCTGTCGCTGCAGTCGCTGCGCCTGCAAGCGCGGATAATCCACCTTGACCGGCTGATCCATGCGCTCGAGCCAGCGCTCGCCGCGCCGGCGCCAACACCCAGTCCGGTCGAAGCGCAGATCGCGAGACTGCGCGCCGCTTTCGCCCAGTGAGATCCTTCAGGCGAACCAACTGAAGGCGGCGGCTTCAACCGCCGCCTTCTCTTTATTTCTTGCCGAAAGAAAGATTTCCGAAGCGGGAGTTGAAGCGCGACAGGCGTCCGCCGCGGTCGAGCAGTTGCGTCGATCCGCCCGTCCAGGCCGGGTGCGTCTTCGGATCGATGTCGAGCTGCATCGTGTCCCCCGCCTTACCCCAGGTGGAACGGGTCGTAAATTCCGTGCCGTCGGTCATCACGACCTTGATCATGTGATATCCGGGGTGGATGTCCTTTTTCATAACGATGCATCCTTTTTGCGATGGAAACGACTGAAGACCCACGCCGCGGCGGCGCGGGGTCGGCCGTTCGAAACAAGCGAATTTGCTGGCGCTGATAACGCACTGCGGGCAAATGGGCAAGTTGGCCCCTTACGGCCGGGCGCCACAGGCGAGGAATACAGATAATGACCGGATACCGAGCCGATCTGCCGCAGCTGAAGCCTGGTCTCTTCGTCAGCGACGGGGGCATGGAGACGACGCTTATCTTTCATGAAGGCGTCGAGTTGCCGCATTTCGCGTCGTTTGTCCTGCTCGACAGTGAGGAGGGCCGGGCGCGACTCCGCGCCTATTACGAGCGCTACCTCGCGATCGCGCGGCGCCACGGACGCGGCTTGATTCTGGACAGTCCGACCTGGCGGGCGAATCCCGACTGGGGCGCGAAGATTGGCTATGACGCGGCAGGGTTGAAGCGCATCAATGAAGCATCGATCGCGCTTCTCGACGAGCTCCGGCGGACTTGGCAGACGGCCCAAACGCCAATCGTCGTCGCCGGCGTGATCGGGCCTCGCGGAGACGGCTACGCCGAAGGGCGCATGAGCGCCGTGGAAGCGGAAGACTATCACGCGCCGCAGATCGCCTCCTTCGCGCAAACGACCGCCGACATGGTCGCGGCCTACACTCTGAATTATGTCGAGGAGGCGATCGGGATCGCCCGCGCCGCCCGCGCGCTCGCCATGCCGTGCTCAATTTCCTTCACGGTGGAGACCGACGGCAAACTTATCGGCGGGCGGAGCTTGCGCGACGCGGTCGAGACGGTGGATCGCGAAACCGACGCAGCGCCTGCCTATTACATGATCAACTGCGCCCATCCGACGCATTTCGAGCAGGCGCTCTCCGCGGACGCGCCTTGGATAAGTCGGCTGCTCGGCGTCAAGGCCAACGCATCGACAAAAAGCCACGCCGAGCTGGACGAATCGGAGACGCTCGACTCTGGCGATCCCGTCGATCTCGGCCGCAGATATCGGAAATTGCGCGAGGCATATCCCGGCTTACGCATCCTCGGCGGATGCTGCGGGACGGACGACCGCCATGTCGCCGCGATCTGCGAAGCCTGCGCCTAGAGCGCGCTGCGCGATCTGCATTGGGCGATAAAGCCCAGATGCAGCGGGATCTAAAGCGCTCAGGCCGCAAGCATTCTGTGCACCTCGGTGACCAAATCCCGCAGATGGAACGGCTTGGAAAGGATTTTCGCCTGTCGCGGCGCGTGACTGTCCGGGTTGAGCGCCACGGCGGCGAAGCCGGTGATGAACATGACCCTGATGTCGGGATCCAGCTCGGTCGCGCGGCGGGCGAGTTCGATTCCATCCATCTCGGGCATGACGATGTCGGTCAGCAGGAGTTCGAAGGGCTCGACCCGAAGCTGATCGTAGGCGGAAAGCCCGTTATCGAATGACGTGACGGAAAAACCGGCCTGCTGCAAAGCCTTGACCAGGAAGCGCCGCATGTCGTTGTCGTCTTCCGCAAGCAGAATTCTCGCGGTCGGTCTATCGTTCATCGCCATCCTCGCGGGTTTTTAGCCATATCGCCCGAGCTTCGTAAATTTCAGGTGAAACCGGGGTGGCGCCGCGTTAACTTAGCGCCCAGTATAGCGCGACGCACCGTCCTTTTTGAGCTGATCCGCCACGCCGGCGCTCGTCTGAAGAGGCCATCGCGGCGCGGAAACGAGAAAAACGAATGAACGACGGCATGCGCGAGTGGCGCGAAACCAGTTTGACGGCGACGCCCTGCTGCGAACCGGAGTTTGAACGCGCCTTCGACATCATCGAGCCGGATGCGCTTGTTTCGCCGCTGGTCTTTTCCTCACCGCATTCGGGGCGGATCTATCCTGCGCGCTTTCTCGCCGCGACGCCGCTCGACGCGGCGACGCTGCGCCGTTCGGAAGACGCCTATGTCGACGATCTCTTCGCTTCGGCCTCATCCCTGGGAGCGCCTCTGCTGCGCGCGCGCTTTCCTCGCGCCTATCTCGATCTCAATCGCGAACCCTACGAACTCGACCCCAAGCTCTTCAACGGCGCTTTGCCGTCCTTCGCCAATACGCGCTCTCTGCGCGTCGCGGCCGGACTTGGCACGATCCCGCGCGTGGTCGCCGACGCGCGCGAGATCTATGCAAGCCGTCTCACCCTCGAGGAGGGCTTGCGGCGCATCGACAGCCTCTACAAGCCCTACCATGCGGCCTTGCGCGGCCTGATGGAGCGCGCCGCGTTGCGTTTCGGCGTCGCCGTGCTGATCGACTGCCATTCGATGCCTTCGACCGGCGCGCGCGACCCCTTGCTTTCGACGCGGGGCGACAAGCGGCGCATCGACTTCGTCATTGGCGACCGCTACGGCGCCAGCGCCTCCACCGGACTCGTCGACGTCGTCGAGGATCGGTTGCGCAGCCGCGGCTATCACGTCATGCGCAATCGGCCCTACGCGGGCGGTTTTATCACAGAGCATTACGGCAAGCCCGTCGGGGGCTGGCACGCGCTGCAGATCGAAGTGTCGCGTGGTCTTTACATGGACGAGTCTACGCTCCAGAAGAACGAGCGCTTCGACGCCGTCGCCCGCGACCTTGCGGACGTCATGGCGATGGTGGCGCGCCATGAAGACTTGACCGAGATTTTGGGCGGCGAGCGGCGGGCGGCGGCCGAATAGCCGGGCGCTCGAAGCGCCCCGCCGGGAGCTGGCATGACCGCCGTTGATTTCGATAAATTCGTTGAGCGCCTCGCCGACGTTTCGGCGGAAGCCATCATGCCCTTCTTCAGGACCGCGCTCGCCGCCGACGACAAGGCGCATGGCGGCGCGTTCGATCCCGTCACGGAAGCCGACCGCGGCGCCGAACTCGCCATGCGGCGGCTGATCGAGGCGACCTTTCCCGACCACGGGGTCTATGGCGAAGAATTCGGACAATTGCGCGAAAAGGCCGAATATGTCTGGGTTCTCGATCCGATCGACGGCACCAAGAGCTTCATCTGCGGCCTGCCGCTGTGGGGCACGCTGATCGGCCTCACGCATCGCGGGCGCCCTTGCTACGGCCTGATGAGCCAGCCGTTTACCCGAGAGCGGTTCTTCGGCGACGGCGAGGCCGCCTATTGGCGTGGGCCGGCGCGCGGGCCGGAGGGCGCGCGCGGCGTTCTTGAGACGCGCAAGATTGCCTCGCGCCACTGTTCAGAGCTCGCGCAGGCGACGCTGATGACGACATCGCCGTTGCTGATCGACCCGGCGCTGCGCGAGCATTTTCACCGCGTTGAGCGCGGGGCGCGGCTTTCCCGCTACGGCGGCGACTGCTACGCCTATTGCGCGCTTGCGGCCGGCCATGTCGACCTCGTCATCGAGACGAATTTGCAGCCCTACGACATCGTCGCGCTGATTCCCATCATCGAGGGCGCCGGGGGCGTCGTCACCAACTGGAGCGGCGGTCCGGCGGCGCTGGGCGGCGCCATCGTTGCGGCGGGCGACCCCGCGCTGCACGAACAGGCGTTGAAGCTGCTTAACGCTTAGATCAGTCTGCACTGCAGCGTGATTGGTCTCAATGTTTAGAGCACGCTCTATGAGACGCGCGCTTCGCCCGGAATGAAAGCGTCGAAGCCGCGCCAGAACTGACTGCGAAACTCGTCGCGCTCCATCATGAGTTCATGCTTGGCGCCGGGGACCATCGCGAGAACGCCGCTGTCGAGATTTTGAGCGAAACGCTCGATGGCGGCATTGGCCACGATCATCTCGCGCCCGCAGCCGAACATCAGAATTGTGGCCCGGATTCTTCGGGCATAGTCGGGCGATTCGAAGCCCCTCATGAGACGGAAGGCGGCGTTGACCCAGCCGATCGTCGGATCGCCGATCGCGAGTTGCGGCGCCGCCCTGAGAATCGCCGCGTTTCGTTCGAAGCGAACCGGATCTGTGGTCAGGAGATTGCCGTTGAAGGGCTTTTCGATAAAGGAGGCGCCGGTTCCGCCCGGAATGTACATGCCGCCCAGTCCGCACATGTCGAGCGTGTCAGCGAGCCAGCGTGAGGCGCGCGGAAACCGGAGATTGGCGAGATCAATCATGGGAGCGGTCAGCACGAAACGCTGAAACGGCGTTTTTCCTGCATGCGCCGCGTCCAGCAGGATAGCCGCGCCCATCGAATGGGCGAGAGCGAACCAGGGCCGCGGGCGGTCGCTCAACACCTGGGAGATGAAAACCTCCAGATCGCGTTGATACTGCGAGAAGTCGTCGATATGGCCCTTGCGCGGGTCGGCGAGCTCGCGTTCCGAGCCGGCCTGGCCGCGCCAATCGAGCGCCACCACGTCGAGGCGGCGACTGCGCAACTCCTCGATCGTCTCGAAATATTTTTCGATGAATTCATTGTGGCCCTGAAACAGCGCCACGGTGCCGCGCGCACTTCCGCCGCAGGGAAATGCGGCGGCGCGCAATCGCCGGCCGTCCCGCGTCTTCAGGGAGTAAACGGCGGCGCCCTCGGGGATCGGGTTGCCGGGCGACGCGACAAGTTCTCGCATGGGATCTCCTCGGCGCTTCAGAGCCGAATCTTCGCGCCAAGATAATGCATTTTGGCGACAAGGCCGAACGGCGCCGTTTCAATCGGCGCAGAAGGCGGCGAGACGCTGGGGTTCCGCGAAGTTCATTCTGCCGTTGACGATCGCGTCGACCCGTCCGGAAGCGCCGATCAGATAGTGCAGCGGGGTGACCACGCCGCCGTCGGCCGTGGCGCCGTAGAACGCTCGCGCGCTCTTTGCTTTCGCGACATCGGTTTTCGTGGAATCGCCGACGCGAAAAATCTTCCAGGGCAGGCCGTAGGTTTTGAACTTCGCCAGATCCTTGGGGTAGTCGCTTGCGCGCGCCGAGACGAAGACGATGTTCCAGCGATCCGGGCAGGCGGCGGCGATCGACTTGAAGCCTTTCATTTCGGCGAGACAATTCGGACACCAATATGCCCAAAGGCTCACGAGCGTCGGCCGACCGTTCGCCATCAGCGCGCGCAGATCGAGCGGCGCGCCATTTGCGCCCACGAGATCGACGTCGCCCAGGGAGGCCTTCATCTCGTCCTCGGTGACCGCGCGCGGCGCGTTCGCGCCGATGATCTCGGCATGCGCCGATGCAAGCGAAGCGCAGAGCAGAACGGTCAACGGAAGATTTCGCCGCATCATAAGCGCCCGGACGAAAGGCGGCGCAATAGCGCGCCGCCTTTGAAAATAGAGCGTCCCGGTCAGAACCTCACGGTCAGCCCGGCATAAAAGTTCCGACCCATGCCGGGCACCTGACGCACGTTCGCAAGACCCGCATTGCGTCCGAAGAGGAACGCATTGCGCGAATAGTTCGTCAAGTCGAACCCGCCAAGCGGCAGCGAGTAAAGCGCATCGGTGACATTGTCGACGCCAAGGTCGATGCGCATGTTGCTCCAGTCATAGGCGGCGCGGAGATTGAGCAGCGCATATGCCGGGGTCGTGAACTCGCCCTTGTTCGCCGACACGTGATCCTTGGGCGCGACGAGTTGCGTTTCAGCGGCCATGCTCAACCCGCCGATTTGGTGCTCGAGCGCAATGCGTGCATTGGCCGGCATCAGGTTCCAAAGACCGTCGCCCTTTTTGATCAGGAAGGACGCGACGGAGCACAAGCCGTTGCCAGGCAGACAATACTGCGGATTGCCGATGTCGAGATTTCGTCCATAAACGAAACTGACGACGCCCACCGCCTGCAGCCTGCCGTATTCGGGCGATTCATGCAGCTTCACTCTGCCCGAGCCGTCGACGCCATAGAGCTCCGCATTGAAATTGCGGAACTGCATGATCTGGAAAATATAGGAATTCGCCACCGGAAACGTGTTGAAGGTCCCGCCGGTTCTCGCGCCGTCGATATAGTTCTCGACATAGGTGTAGAAGGGCGAAATCCGCGCTTCCCAGTTGTTTGCGCCGGACATGTCGCGCCAAGCGCCGGTGAACGCGACATTGTGCGCCACTTCCGGCTTCAGATTGAGGTTGCCGGTATAGCCGTTGCCGTCGCCGAACCAGTTGAACATCGCCGTGAACGGGCCGGCGACCGGCCAAGTATAGCGTTCATAGAGATTGGGCGAGCGCGTCTTGCGCGAATAGCCGAACTCGTAAAGGCTTCCGGGTTCCGGCTCATAGCGCGCCAGAGCGGTCATGTCGAAATTGATGTCGGTGCGCGCGCGATTTTGCGCGTTGAAGATATTGACGGCCAAATTATTGGCGCGTGCGATCAGGGGCGAGTTGGGGAAGATAAAGGGCGTGTAGCTCTGACCAGGACCAGTGTCCATCCAGACGATGTCGTTACGCACGCCGATCAGGCTTGACCACTGCGTCGTCCAGCGGCGCTCCCATTCGGCATAGGTGCCAAACCGGTTGCGCTGGCCGCCGTTGATGTTCACATTCGCGAAGGGCCGGCTCAAACTGCCGGGCGGCGTGGCGAACCCCTGCGTGAAACCGGTGGGATCGGAAGGCCAGTAGTCCTGCAGTCGATAGCCATGGAACTCATTGCCGATGCGGAAGAGATCCTGATCGCTGTAAGGAATTTCCGCTTTTACCGAATAGCCGAAGTCGCGACCGAGCGCGATCATCGGGTGATTGAGCCAGAATCGGTCCTCCAAGAATCCCATCTTGTGGAAGACCTGATGCCAGTAGGCGCGCGCCTCCAGCGTGCCCCATTCGAAGGCGCCCTTGTAGAGAGCGTCCAGCGAATAGGAGCGATTGCGCGTCATATCCATGCGCTGGTTCGGAAAGCCCTGGTAGGGGATGTTCTGATAGGCGCCGCGGAAGGTGAACAGATGCCCTTCGTTCTGGTAGCCGAGCGTGACGGCGTGGTTCTCGGACATGAAGTTCGTTGAGAGAACTTTGTCGCCGTTGCCGCCGGCGTGATAATTCGTCGCCCGCTGCCAGGACCCGTTGTAGAGCAGGCTCCAATGGTCGTTGGCCATGTTGATGTTTGCTGAAACGCCGACGCCGTTGTTGTTGCCGCGGAAGAACGCGGAAACTGTTCCCGTCGCCAGCACTTCATTGTTGGGACCAAAGCGCAGCGTCCCGGGAACCGGCAGCGGCAGATAGGGAACAGGCGGGTAGGGACTTGCGGCGACGATCGGCGACACCGGCGCGCCGCCCGGACCGACGACCCCCGGCGCGATGACGGGAGTCGCAAACACCGGCGATTTCGGAGTGACCAGAATAGAGCCGCCGATCGAATCGCCGCCTTTGCTGACGGACGAGACCGCGGTCACGACTTCAACGCGGCCGATCGTGTTCGGATCCGTGTAGCTCAACGGCGAATTCATGTGATTGGCGCAGGAGGACGTGGCCTGCACGCCGCCGACGACAATCTTCAGGCGATCGTCGGCGAGGCCACGGATCGCCGGGAGGCCGGAAACGCCGCCGCCTGTCTGAACGCTCACGCCCGGCTGATGCTCGAGAAGCTTCGCAGTATCCGTTTCGGGAGGTTTTTCCTCCACGATTTCTTTTTGTGTGACGACCGTCTCGTTGGCCTTATCCAGCGGCGGCCTGGTCGGCGTCCCCTGCGCGGCGCCGACGACGATTTGCGGAAGAGAGACTTGGGCCTTGGCGGTCGCAAGCGAGGCCAGGATCAACGCGCAAGCGCTTGCGCCGCGCAGTAGGGCGGGACGGTACATTGGATGAGTTCTCCTGATCCGCCGGCGAACGGCGGTTGAAACGGTGCGTGTTGTGTTTCGTCAGGAGAGCGCGGGAGGCGCGCGCGAGCGCGTATCGCCGGGCCGGCGTCGTTCTCGCGGTTCGAAAAGCCAGGAGTCGAAATAGACAAGCGGGGTTGGCGGCTGTTCGAGCCTTGCGATCGGCGGCTTTTCGGAAAGGATCGGCGCCGCGGCGATCTGGCAGGCGCCGCAGTGCGCATGCCAGCCGTGCGCCGGCGCGCCCCTCGGCGCCGTCTCGTCCGCGGCGGCGTGACTCGTGACGCAGAACTCTTGCGTCGCCGACAGGGCCGCATGCGGCGCGATCGTCGCCTGCAACAATGCTGAAACGACGAACAGCGTCGCAGCAACAAACGCGCGCAGGCCTTTCCGCCTTGCGTTCGTCTTTGCTCTCGTCATTGAAGCCGGAGTCGCCATGCCGCCGCGCCCATTCATTTTGTGCAACTTAGCCGCTACGTTTTTCTCCGTTTCCCCCCGATCGGGAGGGTGGCGCCCGGCGTTTGCGTAAATTCTTGTCCTTGTTGCAGTTGCGCAACACAGACGCTAAGCTGCGATTGATTGACGCCCTGGTTTTTCTACAGGTTCTCCTAGGGCTCCAGGGCAGTGTGACGTTTCGCTGCGCGGCAAGCGCCATCGCGAAGACCGGCTTTGCGAAGGTGTGGCGAGAGGTCGCACCGGGTGAAGACATGACCTTGACGAAAGATGCGGATGCGCGCGTCATCGTGGCGATCAAAGCCGCAGGCGCCGAAGCGCAGCACTGGCCCGATACGCTCGACGAGATTGCGCGTTTGCTGGATGCGCGCTTTGCAGCGCTGCTGTTCGAAGACCGTTGTTCGGCGCTGTTGGAGCTCAAGCATTCGACACGCGCCGAGAAAGCGTGGATCGTCGAATATCTCCGCAATCATCGCAAACTCGATCCGGTCAAGGCGCGCGTCCTGGCCGAGATTGGCGTCGGTCGGGCGTTCTCGTCGGAAGACTTCGTCTCCCTGGAAGAGCTTCATCAAAGCGGCGCCTACCAGCGCTGGATGGCGCCCTTCGGCCTGGCCGATATGATCGGCGGAGTCATTCACCGATCCGAGACGGGCGTCTGCCTATTCGTCGCCTTTCGTGATGAGGCCGCAGGTCTCGCCGACATCGAGGCGAAGAGGCGGCTTGACGCGCTTCTGCCGCATCTCGCGACGGCCATCGCCCGCCATAAGCCGGCGTCTGACACATCGGCTCTCGTCGAATTGTTCGCGGAGCTGACGTCGCCGGTGCTTGTCGTCGACAGCAGGATGCGCGTCGTCCATAGGAATCGCAGCGCCGACGAGATGCTCGGCGAAGGCGACGCGCTGGCGATCTTTGGCAATACGTTGACTGTGCGCGATCCGCACGCCAAGGAGGCTTTGGAGCGTGCGCTCGCCCAGATCGGCGGCGCCGACGCGGAAGCCTTCGCGATCATGGTGAAGCGCGGGGAGTCGCGCTGTTGCGTGATGCATGTGCTGCCGCTGTCAAAGGGACTGTCGGCATTGTTCATGCGCAGGCTCGCGCTCAATTCCAGCGAAAGTGGAGAGGTCGCCGCGGGCGTGTGCGGCCTCACCGCCCGCGAGAGTTCGGTGCTGCTCGCCATCGCCGAAGTGGGCGGCGTCCCGGCCACCGCGCGCGCGCTTGGTCTGAGCGAGGGAACTGTCAAAGGTTATCTGAAAAGCATTTTCCAGAAGACCGGCGCGACCCGCCAGGCGGATCTGGTCAAGCTCGTGCTTGCTCTGGAATCCCCCTTCCGCACGCCGGAGCGCCATGCGCTGCCGACGGAGGCGCTGTTATCCGCGTCGCCGGCGCCTCTTGAACGACGCCGCAGCGCTTCTTAAATCGTTGCCAGCGCGGGCCGTAACGGACGCGCTAAGAGGCGCGGCGCGATAACGCTAGCGCGCCGCATGTCGCTCAACTGGAGGATATGTCATGCGTCAGTTCGATCTCTCTCCGCTGTACCGCCAGACCGTCGGCTTCGACCGTCTGTTCAACCTGCTCGATCAGGCCAGCGGCTTCGAGACGTCCCAAAGCTACCCGCCTTACAATATCGAGCGCACGGGCGAGAACGCCTATCGCGTGACCCTCGCGGTCGCCGGCTTCTCGCGCGAGGAACTGTCCGTCGAGACCAAGGAAAACACCTTGGCCATCAAAGGCTCGAAAGAGCCGGCGCAGCCTGCGGAGGGCCGCGAGGTCCTGCATCAGGGCATCGCCGCGCGGGCGTTCGAGCGCAGGTTCCAGCTTGCCGACCATGTGGTCGTAACAGGCGCCAGCCTCGTCAACGGCTTGCTTCACGTCGATCTCGTGCGCGAGATTCCGGAGGCGCAGAAGCCACGCCGCATCGACATCGGCGTGACGACGCCGTCCGCGACGATCGTCGAGTCCAAGGCTGCGTAACGGCGAAAGTTCTGAAGTGAAAATGCGAGAGGCGCCCTTTTGGGCGCCTCTTTTGTTATCCGCCGGCTTTTGGCTTTGCGGCGCTGTCGGGCGTCTTCGCCGTCGCTGAACCCGTCGGGGCGGAAGCCGGCGGCGTGGACGCCGTCGGAGTTACGACAGTTGCGCCGCTCGCGCCTGACGGCGGGACGATCGCCCGGCGCGAGGAGCCTCCGGCGGCGCGGGCGGCCGCTGCGCGCTTCGCAGGCGCGGACACGCTAGCCGACGGGGCGGCTGGTTTTTCAGCCGTCTGCTCCGCTGGGGGCGCGGCGCTTGGCGCGTGAGCAGCCGAGACCGGCGCCGGCGGCGTCGGAGCGCTCTCAGGGCTTTGCGGCGACTGCTGCGTCGCTTGCGCTTGCGGCGCGCTGGCGGGATCAGCTTTCGGCTCCCCAGACGCCGCCTCCGCAGGCTTGCCGGCGGGCGTTTCCTTGGCGGCCTGCGCTGAAGGAGCCGCGCCAGAGTCCGGCGCCTTTTCAGCAGAGGTCGGAGCTGGCTTAGCTGAGCTTTCCCCAGTCGGCCGCGGCCCTTGTGTCGCTTGCGCCGGCGCAGGGACGCTGGCGTCGTCAGACCTCGGCTCTCTCGGAGCCGAAGTGGCCGGCTTGTCGCCAGCGGTCTTATCGGCTGTCGCCGCCGGAGGCGTAGCCGTTAAATCGGAACTCTTCTGTTCTGGGCTTGGCGCGGGCGGCGTCTCAGCGCCCGACGCAGACGGCGTCCTGGCGCTCTCAGCGTTGAACTGGGGCTCCTGCGACCGGGCTGCGGACGGCGCAGTCTTCGGCTCGGTCGACGTGGCCGCGGCCGGGGCCGGAGCAGGGGAGGCGGCTGGCGCGATCGTCATCGGCGCCTCGGAGGGCGCCTCGGGCTTCATCGTCGGGGCGATTGCGCGCGAACTCTTCGACGCCGCGCTTTTCTGAGCCGCCCGAGCGCGCTGGCTGTTCGGCGCCTTATCCGCCAAAGCTGCGACGCCGGGCTGCTGGCGTCCACGATCCGCGGCCGGGCCAGCGGCCCCGGAAACGCCGGCGCCCTGCGGCGGGTATGGAACTCCGCCCGTCGAGGGGGGCGTCCCATAAGCGTCGCCGCCGGAGGGGCCGTAATCGCCGCCGTAGCGCGGTCCCCGATCATACATCGGCGGAGGCCCGAGTCGCACTGCGCGCAAGATGCGCCCCTCGTAGGGGTCGATGATGAAGCGCATGTCGCCTTCCCGGCGACTGACGCCGGTCGCGACGATCTGCTCGCCGCGACGCCCGAGCGGCCCAACGAGTCGATAGCCCTCTCGTCCCAGAATCGAGGCGACGGCCCGACGAGAGGCGAAACCTGGCTCTTCCGGGGGAATTTGCTGGCGGTAGCTATAGACGAACGGCCGAAAGAAAAACTGCGCGAAGGCGTGCTGCGGAACGGCGGCGCTTGCCGCCAGCGCCAACGCGAACGGCAAAACCGCTTTCCCCTTGAATGACCGCATAGTTTCTTCCCTGTCCAGCCCTCTCGGCCGCGCGGATGCTCTGACAACAATGCGGCGAGCATTAGACCGGCAAGCGCCGAAAGCCCAAGCGATTGCTTGTCACTTCAACGCAAATCTGGCACTAAGTTAGCCCGCAGATATGTCAGCCTTGCTGACCTTAAGGCGGCGCTCGCTTTTGGAGAACTCTGTGTTCATTTGCATGGCCCGCCGCTCGACACGCGCCGTGGCCGACGTAAATGAGGGGGCTCGCAAAGCGGCGCGTCCCTTGCCTTGCGCCCGGACGTGAGACGAGGCGCGAGGGATTCGCAACCGACGTTGCGAATCTGCGTGCGGGGAATGCGAGAGTCGGCTGTGACGATTTCGGTCACGCCTATGACAGTTTTGTGGTTCGATGAGCGGGCGGGAGGGGCGCAGGAAAAGGCGCGCCGTCCTGTCGAGGAGACGCCAAATGACGAAAGCCGCCGAGCACTTCGCTGAAGCCGGACCGCAGCCGCTCGGCCGCGACCCCGCTCTTCCGCAGGCGCAAGGGCTTTATGACCCCGCCAAGGAGCACGATTCCTGCGGGGTGGGCTTCGTCGCCAACATGCGCAACGAGAAGTCGCATGCCATCGTCGAGATGGGCTTACAGATATTGCTCAATCTCGATCACCGGGGCGCCGTCGGCGCTGACCCAAAGCTCGGCGACGGTTGCGGCATCCTGCTTCAGATCCCCCATGAGTTCTTCAAAGCGGAGTGCGCGAAGCTCGGCATAGAACTTCCCGCCGCCGGCGATTACGCCATCGGGCAGTTTTTCTTACCGCGCGATCCCGAGACGCGCGCGCGCGCGCGCGGCATCATCGATAAGTCGATCGAAGAAGAGGGGCTCGTCGTTCTTGGCTGGCGCGATCTTCCCGTCGATTCGAGCGATCTCGGCGAGGCGGTGAAGGCCGTCGAGCCGCATCACGCGCAAATCTTCATCGGGCGCGGGCCGAACGTCGCTGACGCCGACATCTTTGAGCGGCGCATCTATCTTGCGCGCAAGGCGGCCTCAAACGAAATTTACCGGCTCGGCAACGGCGGACGGGAGTTTTACGCCGTCTCGGTTTCGTCGCGCACCATCGTCTACAAGGGCATGGTGCTCGTCTCGCAGCTCGGCGAATATTTCCTCGATCTCAAGGACGAGCGTTTTATTTCGGCGCTGGCGCTTGTGCATCAGCGCTTCGCGACGAACACCTTCCCCTCGTGGCGGCTTGCGCATCCCTATCGCTTTGTCGCGCATAACGGCGAAATCAACACGCTGCGCGGCAATCTGAACTGGATGGCGGCGCGCCAGGCGTCGGTCTCCTCGCCGCTGTTTGGCGACGGGATCAGCAAGCTGTGGCCGATCTCCTATGAGGGTCAATCCGACACGGCCTGTTTCGACAATGCGCTCGAATTCCTTGTGCGCGGCGGCTATTCGCTCGCGCATGCGGTGATGATGCTGATCCCGGAAGCTTGGGCCGGCAATCCGCTGATGGACGCCGACCGCAAGGCTTTCTACGAGCATCACGCGGCGCTCATGGAGCCGTGGGACGGTCCCGCCGCCATGGCCTTCACCGACGGACTCCAGATCGGCGCGACGCTCGATCGGAACGGACTGCGGCCTGCGCGCTATCTCGTCACCGACGACGGCCTCGTCGTCATGGCTTCGGAAATGGGCGTGTTGCCGATTCCCGAAGAGAAGATCGTGACCAAGTGGCGTCTCCAGCCTGGCAAGATGCTGCTTGTCGATCTGGAGCAGGGACGCATCATTTCCGACGACGAGATCAAGAAGGCGCTGTCAAACTCTCATCCTTACAAGGAGTGGCTGGCGCGCACGCAAATTCAGCTCGAGGATCTGAAGCCCGTCGATACGCGTCCTGCGCGATGGGACGTGTCGATGCTCGACCGTCAGCAGGCCTTCGGCTACACGCAGGAGGACCTCGATCTTTTGCTTTTCCCGATGGCCGTCACAGGCCAGGAGGCGATCGGCTCGATGGGCACGGACACGCCCGTGTCGGCGCTCTCCGACAAGGAGAAGCTGCTCTACACCTATTTCAAGCAGAACTTCGCGCAGGTGACCAATCCGCCGATCGATCCGATCCGCGAAGAGCTGGTCATGAGCCTTGTGTCCTTCATCGGGCCGCGGCCCAACATTCTCGACCACGAAGGCTCGGCGAACACAAAGCGCCTCGAAGTGCGCCAGCCGATCCTGACGAGCGAGGATCTCGAAAAGATCCGCTGGATCGGCACGGTCGAGGATAGTTTCGACACCAAGACGATCGACGTCACTTACGACGCCGCAAAGGGCGCCGAAGGCATGCACGCGGCGATCAAGCGGCTATGTCAACGCGCCGAGGAGGCGGTCAGCGGCCGCTACAACATCATTATCCTCTCGGACCGCATGGTCGGTCCGGACCGCATTCCCATCCCGGCGCTGCTCGCGACCGCGGCGGTGCATCATCACCTGATCCGCAGGGGATTGCGCACCTCCGTCGGCCTCGTCCTCGAGACCGGCGAGGCGCGCGAGGTGCATCATTTCTGCTGCCTCGCGGGCTACGGCGCCGAGGCGATCAACCCTTATCTCGCCTTTGAGACGCTCATCGCCTCCGCGGAGGAGTTTCCCTCCGACGTCGACGGTCCGACCGCCGTCAAGCGCTTCATCAAGGCGGTCGACAAGGGTATCCTCAAGGTGATGTCCAAGATGGGCATCTCCACGTATCAGTCGTATTGCGGCGCGCAGATCTTCGACGCCGTCGGTCTTGCGCAAAGCTTTATCGACGAATTCTTCACCGGCACGACGACGCGCATCGAAGGCGTCGGGCTCGAAGAAATCGCGCGCGAGACCGTGCGTCGCCACCGCCTCGCTTTCAGCGACGCGCCCGTCTACAAGGAGGCGCTCGACGTCGGCGGCGATTACGCCTACCGCATCAGAGGCGAAGCGCACAGCTGGACGCCGCAAACCGTGTCGCTGCTGCAGCATGCGGTGCGCGGCAATGCGCAAGACAAATATCGCGCTTTCGCCAAACTCCTGAATGAGCAGGACGAGAAGCTACTCAATCTGCGCGGTCTGTTCCGCGTCAAAGGCGCCGAGGAGGACGGTCGGAAGCCGATTCCGCTCGACGAGGTCGAGCCGGCAAACGAGATCGTCAAGCGCTTCTCGACGGGCGCCATGTCGTTTGGCTCCATCTCGCGCGAAGCGCATACGACGCTCGCCATCGCCATGAATCGCATCGGCGGCAGATCAAACACCGGCGAGGGCGGCGAAGAGGCGGATCGATTCAAGCCGTTGCCGAACGGCGACTCGATGCGCAGCGCCATCAAGCAGGTGGCGTCCGGCCGCTTCGGCGTGACGACGGAATATCTCGTCAACGCCGACATGATTCAGATCAAGATGGCGCAGGGCGCAAAGCCCGGCGAAGGCGGCCAGCTGCCCGGCGACAAGGTCGACGCCGTCATCGCCAAGGTGCGCCACTCGACGCCCGGCGTCGGCCTGATCTCGCCGCCGCCGCATCATGACATTTATTCGATCGAGGATTTGGCGCAGCTCATCTTCGACTTGAAGAACGCCAATCCGCGCGCCGCCGTGTCGGTGAAGCTCGTTTCGGAAGTCGGCGTCGGCACGGTCGCCGCCGGCGTCTCCAAGGGCCGCGCCGATCATGTGACGATCTCCGGTTTCGAGGGCGGCACCGGCGCTTCGCCGCTGACGTCGATCAAGCACGCGGGCTCGCCCTGGGAAATCGGGCTTGCCGAAACGCATCAGACGCTTGTGCTGAACAATCTGCGTTCGCGCATCGCCGTGCAGGTCGACGGCGGGTTGCGCACCGGCCGCGACGTCGTGATCGGGGCGCTGCTCGGCGCCGATGAGTTCGGCTTCGCGACGGCGCCGCTCATCGCGGCGGGCTGCATCATGATGCGCAAGTGCCATCTCAACACGTGCCCCGTCGGCGTCGCGACTCAGGACCCCGTTCTGCGCAAGCGCTTCGTCGGCTTGCCGGAACACGTGATCAACTTCTTCTTCTTCGTCGCCGAAGAAGCGCGCGAACTCATGGCCTCCATGGGTTATCGCAACTTCGACGAAATGATTGGGCAGATGCAAATGCTCGACAAGGAGAAGGCGATTGCGCACTGGAAGGCGCGCGGTCTCGATTTCTCCAAGCTGTTTTTCAAGCCGCAGGGAGAAGGCGGCGCGATCCGTCACAGCAAGACGCAGGATCACGGCCTGGATAAGGTCCTCGACAACAAGCTCATCGCCGAGGCGCGCGCGGCGCTCGATCGCGGCGCGAAGGTTTCCATCGAAACGCCGATCCGCAACGTCGATCGCGCCACGGGCGCAATGCTGTCCGGCGAGGTCGCGCGCATCTACGGCCATGCGGGACTGCCCGAGGACACGATCGACATACGCGCGACGGGCACGGCGGGTCAGAGCTTTGGGGCGTTTGTCGCGCGCGGCGTGACGCTGCGTCTGGAAGGCGAAGCCAACGACTATGTGGGCAAGGGCCTCTCGGGCGGCAAGCTGATCATCTATCCCTCGCGCGACGCCGCGCAGATCGATCCATCAAATTCGATCATTGTCGGCAACACCGTTCTCTATGGCGCCATCGCCGGCGAATGCTATTTCCGCGGCGTCGCCGGCGAACGCTTCGCCGTGAGAAATTCGGGCGCGCTCGCCGTCGTCGAGGGCGTTGGCGATCACGGCTGCGAATATATGACGGGCGGCGTCGTGGTGGTCCTTGGACATACCGGGCGCAACTTCGCGGCCGGCATGTCGGGCGGCATCGCCTATGTCCTCGACGAAGACGACGCGTTCTCGACGCGTTGCAATCTGGCGATGGTCGACCTGGAGCCGGTGCGCGACGAGGAGGCCGTCATGACCGAGACCTATCACCAGTCCGGCGATCTGGAAGGCCATGGCCGCGTCGACGTGATGAGCGACATGACGCGCTTTGACGCCGAGCGGCTTCGGCAGCTGATCGCCAATCACCTGCGCTACACTGGCTCGACGCGGGCGCGCGACATTCTGGCGGATTGGCCAAATTACATGGGCAAGTTCCGGAAGGTGATGCCGGTCGAGTATCGGCGCGCGCTCAATGAACTCAACGCGCGCAAAAACCAGCCGCAACAGCTGAAAGCTGCGGGCGAGTGATCCGGGCTACTGATGAGCGGAATGCTTGAGCGTAGCCTTTGCCTTTGTCGGCTGTGATTGTTAAAGAGAGGGAGTCGGGCTAACCTGTTTTAAACTCGGCGGTTTTTCCTTGACGGCGGCCAGGAAGCCTGATGCGAGACGACTCCAGAGTTTACAGCTTGCCGCGCTGGCCCGCGATGCGCTGGCTCGTCAACCCGGGACATGGCGCAACTTGCGACATCCAAGTGGCGTTGATTGGCGGGTTGTTCGGAACCCTGCCAGTCTTCTTTGGCGGCGTTATCAATACGATTGTCGTGTCGGGAGCGATTGCGGCGCGCGAACAGACGCTCCCTTTCGTCGCTTGGTTCGTCTTTGAAATCGTGCTCGGAGCCGTGCGTCTGGTCGTCCTGAGCGTCTCGCGTCGCGAGGCTCTCGCGCATCGCGAGACGCCGACCGACGTTTATCTCCTGCTTCAGCTTTTCTGGAGCAGCGGCGTCGGTTACGGCGCTTTTATAAGTCTCGCGAGCGGCGACTGGGTTTCCGCGACGCTGGCGTGCCTCTCCGGGTCCGCCATGGTCGGCGGCATCGGATTTCGCAATTTTGGCGCGCCGCGCCTCGCCGGCGCAATGATCCTGACGAGCCTCGGCCCCTTCCTGCCGGGCGCTGCCCTCTCTGGCGAGCCGTTGCTTTATCTCGTGTTTCTTCAAATTCCGTTCTATCTCGCCGCCATGATCGCCGCCGCCTACAGCCTGAATAAGATGCTCATTGCGACGATGCAGGCTGAACGCGTGAACGACCATCGCGCCAAGCATGATGCGCTCACCGGCCTGTCGAACCGCGTCGGGCTCGCAGCCGCGGTTGACGCGAATCTGAATGGCGCGCAAACGCACGGCGGCGATTTGGCCGTGCTTTTTCTTGATCTCGACAACTTCAAAGCGGTCAATGACACCTATGGACACGCCGCCGGAGACAGGCTGCTCAAATCGGTGGCGGAGCGCCTCCGCCAGTCTTTGCGCGCGACCGACGTGGCGGCGCGGATTGGCGGCGACGAATTCGTCGTGCTCGCCAGGAGTTTGACGAGCGAGCAGGCGGCGGAGCTGAGTCACCGGCTGACGAATTCCATATCTGCGCCGTATGACCTCGGCGACGGCGTTCACGCGACGATCGGAGTCAGCGTCGGCATAGCTCTGGTGCCGGAACAGGGGGCAGACGCCGAGGCGCTTCTCGCGGTGGCCGACGAAGCGCTTTACGAGGCGAAGGCTCAGCGGCAGGTAAAATTGTTGCACACCCTCGTCAAGGAGGATCAAGCTCGCCGCATCGCACCGGCGGCGCGCGGCACGAGCCCCAGCACTAGCACCCGATAG
Organism: Methylocystis rosea SV97; assembly: GCF_000372845.1. GTDB lineage: Bacteria > Pseudomonadota > Alphaproteobacteria > Rhizobiales > Beijerinckiaceae > Methylocystis > Methylocystis rosea. The sequence continues at coordinate 2,791,442 of NZ_KB889963.1, read as the reverse complement.
TGCCTGCTGCGACGGTCAGCTCACAACGCCGAAGCTTCGCGGCTTGACGGCGACCCCTCGAAAGCGTTTAGAAAACATCCAAGATTGCGGCAGCTCAGCGCGCTCCGGAAAGCCAATTCGCTTTTTTCGCGCCAGACGGCCGCGCCAATGAGAAATGTCGTTGCGGCCGCGACGCGCGGCGCGAGAGGTGCGCGATAAGATGGGTAAGGTGACCGGGTTTCTCGAGATCGACCGGCATGACCGCAAATACAAGCCGGCGGCCGACCGCATTCGCCATTATCGCGAATTCGTCATTCCCTTGTCGGACGAGACCACGCGCAGCCAGGCCTCGCGCTGCATGGATTGCGGCATTCCTTTTTGCCACAACGGCTGTCCGGTCAATAATCAGATTCCCGACTGGAATGACCTCGTGTACCATGGCGAGTGGCGGCGCGCGCTCGTCAATCTCCATTCCACCAACAACTTCCCGGAGTTCACGGGTCGCATCTGCCCGGCGCCCTGCGAAGCGTCGTGCACGCTGAACCTCCAAGACCAGCCGGTCACCATCAAGACCATCGAATGCGCGATCATAGATCGTGGGTTCGAGCAGGGCTGGGTGGTTCCCGAGCCGCCCAAGCGCAAAACAGGCAAGAAGATCGCCGTCGTCGGCTCCGGGCCCGCGGGACTTGCGGCGGCGCAACAACTGGCGCGCGCCGGCCATGACGTGCATGTCTACGAAAAGCAGGCAAAGGCCGGCGGCCTGCTGCGCTACGGCATTCCTGACTTCAAGATGGAGAAGCACCTCATCGACCGCCGCGTTCAGCAGATGGAGGCGGAAGGGGCGGTGTTTCACTGCGGCGTTCATGTCGGCGTCGATATGTCCGCCGATGCGCTGGTCACGGGCCATGACGCCGTTGTCCTCGCCGGCGGCGCCGAACAGCCGCGCGATCTGTCGATCCTCGGCCGCGAATTGCGCGGGGTTCACTTCGCGATGGATTTTCTGCCGCAGCAAAATCGCCGGGTCTCGGGCGAGCCGCTCTCGACCAATGAGCCGATCCTCGCCACCGGGAAACATGTCGTGGTCATCGGCGGCGGCGACACCGGCTCGGACTGCATCGGCACCTCGGTGCGCCAGGGGGCGCTTTCGGTCACCCAGCTCGAAATCATGCCACTTCCCCCCGAGAAGGAAAACAAGCTGCTGACGTGGCCCGACTGGCCGCTGAAGCTGCGGACGTCCTCCTCACACGACGAAGGTTCGTCGCGCGAATTTTCGGTGCTGACGCGCGAATTCGAAGGCGCGGAAGGCGCGGTGAAGGCGCTGCGCTGCGTGCGCGTCGACGGCAAAATGCAGGAGGAGCCCGGGAGCGACTTCAGGATTAAGGCCGATCTCGTGCTGCTTGCGATGGGCTTTGTGTCGCCGGTGCGCGAAGGCCTGCTCGAAACGCTCGGGGTTGATCTCGATTCGCGCGGCAATGTCGCGGCGGACACGCGCGCCTATCAGGCGTCTCGCGAGAAGATCTTCGCCTGTGGAGACATGCGGCGCGGACAATCGCTCGTCGTCTGGGCCATTCGCGAGGGACGCCAATGCGCCCACTCAGTGGACGAATTCCTGATGGGCGAAACCAATCTGCCAAGGTGAGAGTAAATGGACAGTGAAAAGCTTAATCTGTGGTATTGTGATACCTTCGTCAGCACGCCCTGGCAGTTTTACCTTCTCATCGTGCCGCTCTTGGGGGCCTTCTTCTACGGCCGCGGGAAATATAAGCTCGCCTGGTCGCTGATCGGCGGTTGGCTCGTCGTCCAATTGATCTTTTCGGCGCTCACCAATCTCGTGTTCACTTGCTCGCTCGAATAGGGCGCAAAAGAAAAGGCCCCGGCAAACCGGGGCCTTTCGTTTGACCGAGAGCCGGCTTACAGCACGACAACCGTGGCGCCCACCTTCACGCGGCTGAACAGATCGGTCACGTCGTTGTTCAGCATGCGGATGCAGCCCGACGAAACCGCCTGTCCGATCGTCCAGGGCTCGTTCGAGCCGTGGATGCGGAACATCGTGTCGCGATTGCCCGAGAAAAGATACATCGCGCGCGCGCCCAGCGGGTTGTCCTCGCCGCCAGTCATGTGGCGCGGAAGATCGGGACGGCGCTTCAACATCGCCGCCGGAGGCGTCCAATCCGGCCAGGCCTCCTTGCGGCCGATGTGCGTCCGGCCTTTCCAAGTGAAGCCCTGGCGGCCGACGCCGACGCCGTAGCGCACGGCCTGTCCATTCGGCATCGACAGATAGAGATAGCGGTTGTTTGTGTCGACGGTGATGGTGCCAGGCCGCTCATTGGTCGGGTCCTGCACGATCTCGCGCGTCGTGGTCGGATATTCGCGCGCGAGCCGCGCGTCTTCTTGATCTCCGTAATAGGCCTGCGGGTCCTGCGCGCCGTAATTGGCCTGCTGATCCTGACCGCCGTAATAGGCTTGCTGCTCACGCGCGTCATAGTAGGACGCGGTCATCTCCTGCGCGCCCGCCGACGGATCAAACAGCGCCATGAAGGAGTTTTCCTGAGCGCTGACGGCGGAAGACGAAAGTCCCGCAAAAGCGGTGACGGCGGCGACCTTCAGAAAGCGGCTGGCGTTGAATTCACGGCGGGACATGACGGCGGCTCCACAATTTCTCTCTGTCGTGCAGAGAGAATGCAGAACCACCGAAAAGCGTTCCGTGCGCGAACGCACAAATCGTTAGCGCGGCTGAGAAGGAGCGTTCGCCGCCGGGCGCCAGCTATAGTCGTCGGCGCGATTGCTGCGCGGATTCTGGTCCCCGCCCTCGACGAAAACATGTCGCGCGAGCGCCTGTGCGGGCGTGCCTGCATCCGCCGCCGCTTTAGCGGCCGGGGTTCTCCTGGCGAGTTCTGTCGCCGCTCCGGCGCCCGTCAGTTGCTGCGTCGGGCCGACGGCAGGTCGTTCGGGTAAGCTCGGCGCCGCCGACGGCCCGCCGACGGGCGAGCGGAATACGATCGGCTGACCGTCCGCTGGGGCCGCCGCCACGGGTTGCTGGGGCGGAGTCGCGCCCGCCTCAGGCTGGGGCGTCGCCGGCGCGCCAGCGACTGGCGCCTGCTGGCGAGAGGCGTCGTAATATTTCTTGATCTCGCCTTCGACGAAATGGGCGACGCTGCGCGCGCCGGCGTCGGTGAAGTGCACGCCGTCCGCAGAGCGCAGCTTAACGATCTGGCCGTTGATGTCCGGCCCGAAAGCGCTGTACTGCCCATGTTCGTCGGTCATCGCGTCCCAGAGATCGACATAGGGAATATTGGCGTGCGCCGCGCGCGCCTTGAAGATTTCATTGAGCTGCGCCATGTCGGCGGACAGCCGCTCGTTCTTCATGACCGGCAGACCGACCCAAATGACCGGGATATTCTTTTCCTTAAAAGCCGCAATCACCGCATCGACCCGCGCTGCGTAGATTTCGCGCCATCGCGGCGACAGCGGCTCGATTGACTCTTGACCCTGCTGGATCGCTTGACGATCATTGCTGCCGAGCATGACGACGGCGACATTGATCTTCTGCGGGGCGGCCGCGATCTCTTTCGCCGTCTTGGGCCAATCGTAGAAGTCTTCGCGCACGAGACCGCTGCTTTCCCGGCCTTTTCGAAGGATGGCGACGTCTGGGCGATCCGAAAACCCGTCTTTCAGGCCGTTTGCGAGAAGCAGTCCCAGAGTGTCGCCGATCGTCGCGACAACGAACGTCGGCTGGGTAACGGCCGTGTTCTGAGCCTGGTCGGGGGCGGGGCCGTCCGTACGCTTCGCCGCGCGTCGCGGATTGTCCGTCTGGCCGTGCCAGTATGTCGGCGCGCGATTCTCGCGGTGCGGCATGATCCGTCGCACTCTTGGCTCGCTGCGAGGTCCCCAGCCATGCTGCGGATGGCCGCCAAAGATGCCGCCAAAAAATTCCGTAAAGGGATCCTGCGCGAAGGACGCGCCGGGAGTCGCGCTCGTCAACAATGCGCCAAGAAAGAGCGCCATAACACGGCGCAGGGTCTGTACGCTCTTAGACATGAACGCGATTATAGCGCGTCCCGAACGCCTTGGCATCCTAATTGCGATTCTTCACTTAATTGTGTGGCGCATAGCCTTGACGCCTGGAGCGGTTTTGGCGTCAATCGTCAGCAACTGGGCGGGATATAGGAGAAGCGAGATGCGGCGCCGTAACCGGGGGTCTGGCGGAGTTTGGACGCGAGCCGCCGCGACCGCGCTTTTCGCGCTTGCTGCCGCCACGGCGGCCGCCCAGCCCGCACGCGAGGAAAACCCGCCGGCGGAATTTCGAATTCTGCCTTACTCCGGACTGACGCCCTACTGCATCGATCCGACGATTCTCAACGAAGTCGTCAAGGGTTTTGCTGCAAGAGAAGCCTGGTTCTGGAATTCGCCTCTGGTCATTGTGGCCTTTGACGGCGTCGAGGACATCGGCGCCCGCAACAACGGCCTGAGCTATATTCCCCGTCGCTATTGTCGCGCACTGGCGCTTTTTAACGACGGCGTAAGACGCGAGGTCGTCTACAATATCGGAGAATCCTTGGGCTTTATCGGCGCGGGACCTGGCGTGACATGGTGCGTCGTCGGGCTCGACCGTAATCATGCCTTCAGTCCTAATTGTCGAGCCGCAGGGCCTTAGCGTCCTTTTGCAGAGTCTTTTGAAATGAGAAGAGTTTTCGTTCGTTGCGCCGCATGGGCGCTCATTGTTGGCGCGGTGGCGTGGGGCGGATTTTTCGGCGCTATCGCGAAGGAAGGCGACTGCACGGGGAAGGATTGCGCCAATCGCGCGGCCTTGCGGTCGGGCGCGGCGCGTGACTTCGACTTCTACGTGCTGGCGCTCAGCTGGTCGCCCGGCTTCTGCGAAAGCGTCGAGGGCGCGCGTGACCAATGCGAGCCGGGAAAGGGACTCGGCTTCGTCGTTCACGGGCTCTGGCCGCAGTATGAAAGCGGCGTCCCCAGCGAATGTCCGGGCGCGCCTTCCCCATCGCGCGTCGCGCTCGAAAAAGCGGCAGGCTTGTTTCCCGACGAGCGGCTGGCGCGATACGAGTGGCGCAAGCATGGAGTCTGCAGCGGCAAAAGCCCGAGCGACTATTTCGCCGACGTGGCGCGCGCCCATGCCGCCGTGGCCATCCCGCCGCTTTTCGTCAAACCCACCCGCGACCAGACCTTTACGCCGATCGACGTCGAGCGCGCCTTCTACGACGCCAATCCACAGCTGCGGCCCGGCATGATGGCGGTGTCGTGCCGCCGGGGCGTTATGGACGGCGTGCGCATCTGCCTGTCCAAGGACCTGCGCGAGTTTCGCGCCTGTCCTGCCGTTGCGCAGCGTGGTTGCCACGTTCGAGAAATCAGCGCGCCCGCGCCGCTGTAGCACATATGAACTATCGCCACGGGTTTCACGCCGGCAATTTCGCCGACGTCTTCAAACATGCGCTGCTTGTGCGCCTCTTGGCCTATCTGAGACGCAAGGAAACGCCATTTCGCGTGATCGAGACGCACGCAGGAGAGGGCGCCTATGATCTTTCAGCGGAGGAGGCGCAGCGCACGCTTGAGTGGCGCGGCGGCGTTGGACGTCTCGCTGATCTCTCTGGCGCGAGTGCGGAAGTCCGCGCGCTGCTTGCGCCCTACATCGATTGTCTCGGGCCGCGCGACCACGAGGGAAAGCCCGCGCTCTATCCAGGTTCGCCGTCGATCGCGCAGAAATTGATGCGCCCGCAGGACCGCGCGATTTTCTGCGAGCTGCGGCCTGACGCCTTCGCGGCGCTGCGTCGCCGGTTCGCACGCGACGAGCGCGTTAAGGCGATTCATATCGACGGCTATGTGGGGCTTGGCGCTTATGTTCCGCCGAAGGAGCGGCGCGGGATCGCATTGATTGATCCGCCTTTCGAGCGGGAGGACGAATTCGAGGCCGCTTTTGACGCCTTCAATAAATCATATGCAAAGTGGAATTCTGGAATTTACGCCTTGTGGCATCCCGCAAAGAGCGATCGGGACGTTCGAAAATTCCAAAACAGATTGAGGGAAAGCGGCATACGGCGCATCCTGCAGCTTTCGTTGAGCATCGGCGGAGACGGAGAGGGACTGCGCAGCTGCGGAATGGCGGTCGTCAATCCGCCATTCGTGTTCGAAGCAGAAGCGCGAACGCTCCTTGCCTTCCTTGCCGCACGTATGGCGCAAGGTGAAGGCGCGGGCTGCGAGATTGCGTGGCTCGCTGGCGAATGAGCTGATCGAGTTCGCGAGCCGACTTTGCCGGCCCTGGAAGTAACTCGAACTCAGAAGCGTATTGCCGCGCTCACCAGCGGCGGCGCCAATGACGACGCCGAGCGCGCCGCCAGTATCGACGGCGGCGCCACCAGCTTTTTTCGATCGTTGCGTTCTCCATGTCTTCGGGCGTGGCGACGCCGAATTCGGGGCGCGCGGGAGCCACTCCTTCTTGCGGCGCCAGCCCGGGAAGCGCCTGCGCTTGCGACACGACGACAGTTGCGCCAAGGCCGGCGAGCAGCGCCGTAATGAATGTGCGTCGTTCCATCTTAACCTCTCCCTGCTAGCAGGACTCAAACTGCTGCGCCGCCATGCATGGTCGGTCTTTCGACATCTGGCCCAATATGCGCGCTTATCAAGTCCATCTCGCGGAGTCCCCAAGGTTGAAGGTCCCCATAACGCCGTTGTTGGTTTCGTAATCCGATGGTAGGAGCGGCCATGCTCATCTTGCGTTATTCTCCCGCTTCGCCCTACGCCAGGAAGATCCGTATCGCCGCCGAATTGCTCGGCTTGTCCGATAGGATCGAAATCGCCGCCGCCGATGCGGCCGATCCCGCCGACAGTCTGCGGTGTCAAAATCCGCTCGGTAAAATCCCGACCCTCATTTTGGAGGACGGCTCGGCGCTCTATGACAGTCGCGTCATCGCCGAATATCTGGATCATCTCGCCGGCGGCGGGCGGATCATTCCGACCGAGTCGACAGCCCGCTTCGCGGCCTTGCGGCTGCAAGCGCTCGGCGACGGGATCAACGACGCCGCTCTATTGATCCGCTACGAAACGTTCAATCGCCCGGAAGACTTACGCTACGATGAGGCGATCGCGCTTCAGCAAGGCAAAATCGATCGGGCGCTCGGCGCGCTCGACGCCGCCCCGCCGGCCGGTTCGGTCGACATTGGCCATATCGCGGTCGCCTGTGCGCTTGGCTATCTTGATTTGCGTTTCTCTGGCGCATGGCGAGAGAACCACCAGCGTCTCGTCTCGTGGCTTACGAAATTTGCGCGCGCCGTCCCTGCCTTCGACGCGACGAAGGTCTAATTCGGCCCTAGCGCATATGGCGCCTGTCCGGGAGATCTGCTCTGCCAAGAAGCGAAGCTGTCAGCCTATTTGCTGGCGATTTCGCTTGGAGGCTTCCACTCGCCCCCAGCCGAGGGACCAGTCTGTGCATCTGGGATGCGCAGGCGTTGACCCGGTTGGATTTTGTCGGGATCCGTCAGCATCGGCCGATTGGCCTCGAAGATCTCCATATATTTGGCGCCCTTGCCGGCGCCGTAATGCTCTTCGGCGATCTTCCACAGCGTGTCGCCTGGCTTCACGACGTAGAAGGTCTCTGTCGAGGACGACCCTGCGGCTGCGGGCTCCTTAGGGGCAGCCGCGGCCGTTTTCTTGAGCGCGTCTGGGGCAGGCCCCGGTTTGCCTTTTCCGGTCAGAAAATCCAAAAGTCCCATGCTGGAGTCTCCTTCGTAGGTCCGGCCATTCACGCCGGATGCGACTGATCTATTGTAGCGCTCCTCTATTGTAGCGCTCCGCTCGCAACTCGCGAGTGTAGGCGTGTCCGAAAAGCAGCGCCAGGGCGCGACTTCCGGGCAATCGTCGCCAGCGAGCGGCAGTTTGTGGCGGCGAAGGCGCGCGCCGTCTCGCGAAAGCGCGCAAAATCTCCTATACCCGTCGCCATGACAGATGCTCCCGTAACGACGGCGCGGACGGCTCTTTACCCCGGGAGTTTCGACCCGTTGACCTTTGGCCATCTCAACGTGATGGCGCAGGGCGGTGCGCTCTTTGACAGGATCGTCGTTGCGATCGGCGTGCACCACGGCAAGGAGCCGTGGCTCTCTTTCGACGAGCGCGCGGCGGTCATTCGCCAGGCCTGTGCCGGCTTGGGCGCGTCTTGCGGCTTCGAGGTCGCGGGCTTTGACGGACTTGTCGTCGAGGCGGCGCGCCAGCACGGCGCCTGCGCCATTCTCCGCGGTTTGCGCGATAGCGCCGACTTCGATTATGAGATGCAGATGGCGGGGATGAATGGGACGCTTGCGCCGGACATTCACACGGTTTTCATGCCTGCTTCGCCAGGGCTACGCCATGTCAGCGGAACCTTCGTGCGTCAGATCGCGGCGCTTGGCGGCGACGTATCGGCCTTTGCCCCGTCCGTCTCCGTCGCCGCACTCAAACGCGCCATAGAAAGGCGCGGCAATACATAGGGAGGCTTCATGAAACTCACCCGCCGTCTGCTTCTTGCCGCCGCGGCCGTCGCCGCGCTCAGCGCCGCGCCCGCTAGAGCGGCTGACGATCATCTCCTTTATCTCGACACGAAGGATGGCCGCGTCACCATCAAGCTGCGGCCTGATCTCGCGCCCAAGCATGTCGAGCGCATTGAGAAGCTGGCCAAGGAACATTTCTACGACGGTATTGTATTCCATCGCGTCATCGACGGCTTTATGGCGCAAGCTGGCGATCCAACCGGCACCGGAATGCAAGGTTCGCGCTATACGGATCTGAAGGCCGAGTTTACGGATACGCCGTTCAAGCGCGGCATAGTTGGAATGGCGCGCGAAGGCGGCGACGTCAATTCCGGCAATTCGCAGTTCTTCATCGTCTATGCAGACGCGCCGCAGCTCAACGGCAAATACACCGTATTCGGCGAGGTGGTCTCCGGCATGGACGTCGTCGACAAGATCAAGAAGGGTTCAAAGTCCAATAACGGCATGGTCGAGAATCCGGACAAGATCATCAAGATGCGCGTTGCTGGCGACGAGAGCTGAGATTCATATGCGTTATGCCCGCGCTTGTTGGGCGTAACGTAAGCCGTCCCCTCCGCAAACAGCCGGACCATGACCGGTTGCGGTGCGTGAAGGACCGGCTTTTCGACAAGTGGAGAGGGAACCAGAATGACCGAAGCCGCCGACACCATGACGCTTGAGACGACGAAGGGACCAGTCGTCATCAAATTTCGTTCAGACCTCGCGCCCAATCATGTCGCGCATATCAAGAAGCTCGTTTCGGAAGGATTCTACGACGGCATCGTCTTTCATCGCGTGATTGACGGCTTCATGGCTCAGACGGGCTGTCCGCGCGGCACCGGCACGGGCGGATCGCAATATCCAGACCTCAAGGCCGAGTTCAACAGCACGCCGCATGTGCGCGGAACCTGCTCGATGGCCCGCGCGCAAAGCCCCGACAGCGCCAATTCGCAGTTCTTCATCTGCTTCGATGATGCGCGCTTCCTCGACAACAAATATACGGTTTGGGGCGAAGTGGTCTCCGGCATGGAGAATGTCGATAAGATCAAGCGCGGCGAACCGGTGAAAGATCCCGACAAGATCGTCAAGGCGACGTTGGGTTGATCGACTGACGCGACAGGTCGAGCCTTTGGTCAAGCATGCGCCCCGGCCTTGGGCGCATGTGCAGTAAAGACCTGAGTTGGACGCGGGATTCGGAACTATCTCTCCAGACGCTGGTTGCAAAGTATCGCTCGCCGAGACGGGCGAGCGGAACAGTGGAGAGTATCCGATGAAATCGCTCAAGTTGTTGATCGCTACAGTAGCGGCGATCGCGCTTTCCGCCAGCGTGACAGCGAATGCAGCGCGCGATCGCACGGGCGCGAGCTCGAGCAAGAATCAGACTCAGTCTCGCAGCACTCAGCAGGAGAAGCCGGGCCAAGCAGCCAAGGATGCGGAGGATACGACATCTCGCAGCGGCTGGCGCGAGATGGGCCGCGATGACGACGCCGCGCCGACCTGGCGAGGCAGCGCCGCGCGCGAACGGATGCGCGATCAGGACAGCCAGCCGGGCATGGACCGCACCATGGATCGCACGGGCATGGATCGGCAGACGACGAGAGGACGGTCCGCAACTGAAATGCGCGAACTGGATCAGCTCGGCTCCGCCCGCGTGATTTTTTATAGGCTCGGACCTACCGACATGCGCATGTCGCAGCTGATCGGCAGCGATGTCCGCAATCTGCAGAATGACGACATCGGCGAGATCGAGGATGTCATCTTCGACAATAATAGGAATCTGCGTGCGGTCATCGTCAGCGTTGGCGGATTCCTCGGCATCGGCGAGCGCCATATCGCGATCGACCCCTCGTCAATGGTCGTTTCCCGGAACGAAGATGGCGACGTCGAAGCGGTTGTGAACACGACTCGCGACGATCTGCGGAGCGCTCCGGAGTTCCGGTTTGACGAGCGCCGCCGGCGCGTCGGCTCATACCAATAAGCTCTCGCGGCGGCGCCGGTTGGTCGATAATCGGCGCCGCCGACTTTTCTGGCTTGACCTGACGGAGCTTATGGTTTTTGCAAGCTCCGCATGCGCGTCGACCTTTTCGACTTCAACCTCCCGCAAGACAGGATCGCTCTTCGGCCCGCCGATCCCCGCGACAGCGCCCGTATGCTCGTCGCGCCGTGCGGCGGGCCTTTCGAGGATAGGATCGTCCGCGACCTGCCGAATTATCTTCGTCCCGGAGACGCGCTCGTCGTCAACGACTCGCGCGTCATTCACGCGCGGCTTTCCGGTCGGCGCTTTCGAGACGCGTTGAGCGCCAATGTTGAAGCGACGCTGATCGAACGGCTGGATGCTTCCCGCTGGCGCGCGCTGATGCGCCCGGCAAAGAAGCTCGCGATCGGAGATCGCATAAGCTTTATGGGCCATGGGGGCACAATCGACTCTCGCGTCGAAACGAAAGGCGACGAAGGAGAGATTACACTTGCTTTCGAGCTTCAAGGACCTGCTCTGGATATCGCAATAGAGCAGGCGGGCGTCATGCCCCTGCCGCCCTATATCGCAGGCAAGCGTTCGGCCGACGCGCGAGACGAAAGTGACTATCAGACGATCTTCGCGCGCGAAGCGGGCGCCGTCGCCGCGCCGACCGCCGGCCTCCACTTCACGCCGCAGCTGCTCGCAGCGATCGAAGCGCGCGGCGTTCGTCTTTACCGCGTGACGCTGCATGTAGGCGCCGGCACCTTTCTTCCCGTGAAGGCGGAGGACACGGACCTGCACAGGATGCACGAGGAGTTCGCGCGACTTGACGCCGAAACGGCGCAGGCGCTGAACGAGGTGCGAGCGGGAGGCGGACGCATCGTCGCGGTCGGCACGACCGCGCTGCGCGTGCTGGAAAGCTCGGCGGACGACGCCGGACGGCTTGCGCCTTATGCTGCGCGCACGCGGATCTTCATTACGCCCGGCTATCGTTTCCGCGCCGTGGACATGCTGCTTACCAATTTCCATCTCCCGCGCTCGACTCTGTTCATGCTGGTCGCCGCATTCGCCGGCCTCGAGCGCATGAAGGCCGCCTATGCGCATGCCATCGAAAGCGGCTATCGTTTTTATTCCTACGGCGACGCGTGTCTGCTTCAGCGCTCCGAAACGTGAGCGAGCCTCGCGACATGCGCATCCTTGCACTCTGGCGCGACGATCCGCGAGAGGCGCCGATGACCATTGACGCGCGGATCGACGGCGCGCGACTTGTTTCGACATGGGATCTTTTCGGCGCATTGGCGCTCGACGACGATAACGTGCGTCCATTCATTCTACGGCGCGACGGACGAATCGACTTCGGTCATGGAGAGAGCTGGCGATCTGACCTGCGCGAGGCGACGATAATGGTCGGGTCAGAGTTCTCCGTGTGGTTCAATGAAAGCGACAGCGGTCGCTATCGCATCGTGAAGCTCGCCATACTCGGCGCGAAGGACAACAAGTGACGCAGGCTTTTTCCTTTTCTGTCCTCGCGACCGACGACCTCGCGCGTCAAGGCGAAATCGTTATGCCGCGCGGAACAATCCGTACGCCCGCCTTCATGCCGGTCGGCACCGCGGCGACGGTGAAAGCGATGTTCGTTGAAGACGTGCGCGCCGCGGGCGCCGACATTCTGCTCGGCAATGTCTATCATCTCATGCTGCGGCCGGGCGCGGAGCGGATCGCGCGGTTGGGCGGACTGCATGAATTCATGCGCTGGCCCTATCCGATCTTGACGGATTCCGGCGGTTTTCAGGTGATGTCGCTTGCGAAGCTGCGCAAGCTCGATGAAAGCGGCGTGACCTTTCAGTCGCATATCGACGGTTCGCGCCATCATCTTTCGCCCGAGCGTTCGATGGAAATTCAGGATCTCCTCGGGTCGGACATTCAGATGCAGCTCGACGAATGCGTGCGCCTGCCATGTTCCGAAAGCGAGGCCGAACGCGCGATGCGTCTTTCGCTGCGTTGGGCCGAGCGTTCACGTAAGGCGTTTCGCGAACGCCCGGGCAGGGCGGTGTTCGGCATTGTGCAAGGCGGCGAATCGAAGCGGCTTCGGATCGAAAGCGCCCAAGCGCTCGCCGGCATGGATTTCCATGGGATCGCGGTCGGCGGTCTGGCCGTCGGCGAACCTCAGGACGTGATGCTCGACATGCTCGAGACGACCGCCCCGCATTTGCCCGAATCGAAACCTCGTTATCTGATGGGCGTGGGCGCGCCGGATGACATCGTTCAGGCTGTCGCGCGGGGAATCGACATGTTTGATTGCGTGATGCCGACTCGCGCCGGCCGCCACGGCCTCGCCTATACGCGCCACGGACGGGTGACGTTGCGCAATGCGCGCCACGCCGACGATCCGCGGCCGCTCGACGAGCAGTCATCCTGCCCCGCCGCGCGCGACTATTCGCGCGCCTATCTGCATCACCTCGTCAAAGCGGGGGAAATCCTCGGGATGATGCTGCTGACGCAGGCCAATGTCGCCTATTATCAGGAGCTGATGGCGGGCCTTCGCGCAGCCATCGGCGCCGGGCGTCTCGCCGACTTCATCGCCGAGACGCGCGCCAATTGGATCGAGGGCGAAAGCGCCTAAGTCACCTCAGCCGAGTTTACGGACCAGATAATATGGTTTACGAAAACAATATTCGGCGGGGGCGGAGCATGGGCCGCTACCATGAAGAGCTCACCAGAAGATTTTTGATCGGCGTTCGGCAGGAAGCGCCAGCAAATGCTCGTCGGCAGACGCATCTGCGACGCGAGAGCGTTCGCGCGCGCCCGTCAAAATCCAAACTGGCGTCGATGGAGAATGGGATGTCGCATCCTGGCGAAATTCTTGCCCGTCATCTGCAGGAGCTCGGATTGACGGCGTCGGATCTGGCGCGCGATATCGACGTGCCGGTCAATCGGGTCACCGCCATTATCAATGGCCAGCGGGGCGTCACCGCCGATACGGCGCTGCGACTTGGACACTGGTTCGGCGTTCAGCCCGAAGATTGGCTCGAGCTGCAGACGCAATATGAGCTTTCGCTCGCGCGCCGCGCGGCCGGAGCGAGGATCAAGTCATTGCCGAGCCTCGCCGATCGTCAGCGCGACTGAAGCATGGGCGCAGTTCAAAAGATCGCGGAAGCGGAATTTTTTCACCACCTGCTTTGGTCCGTAGAATTCGGCGCGGCGACTCGCGCCGTTGTCGCTGATGGCGTTCCTTATTACATCAACGCCTTTTGGACCGCCGGGCAAAGGCGCGCGCATCCGCTGCATGAGATCAGCTATCGCGCCTGTTTCAAGCCGCAGCTCCCGGCCTTTTTCATCGATCGGCTGACGCAGCCGGGAGACGTCGTGTGCGATCCTTTCATGGGCCGCGGCACGACCATCCTGCAGTCGGCGCTGATGGGGCGGAGACCCATCGGCTCCGACGCCAATCCTTTGTCGCTGCTGCTGACGCGCCCGCGGCTGCGGCCTCCGGCGCTTTGCGATATCGAGGCGCGGCTTGCGGCCGCGCCCTGGGGACGCGGCGAGGTTGATCGCGAAGACCTTCTCGCTTTTTACCACGCTGAGACGCTGCGGCAGATATGCGCGCTGCGCCGGTATCTGCTGATCCGAGCAAATGATGGCTGCCTCGACGCCGTGGATGGCTGGATCCGCATGGTGGCGCTCAATCGATTGACCGGCCACTCGCCGGGATTCTTTTCAGTCTACACGATGCCGCCGAATCAGGCCGTTTCCGTTAAGGCGCAACTGAAGATCAATGCGCGTCGGGAACAAACGCCGCCGCGGCGCGACATCGCCGAGCTGATTTTCAAGAAATCGCGCGCGCTTCTGGCGGAGGACGCGCCGACGGTCTGCGACGCGCAACTCGTCGTGGCGAATGCCGCCCGTTTGGAGCATATCGCCGATGCGACAGTCGATCTCGTCGTCACGTCGCCGCCTTTTCTCGACGTCGTCGACTATCGCGGCGACAATTGGCTGCGCAACTGGTTTGCGGGAATCGACGTCGAGAGCATCCGCCTCTCGCAGCTTCGCGCGCCGGAAGACTGGCGCGCGATGACTCGCGACGTCTTCGCGGAACTGGCGCGAGTCGTGAAGCCGGGCGGTCACGTTGCTTATGAGGTTGGCGAGGTCAGGGGCGGGGCGCTGCCGCTCGAACAACTGGTCTGGCGCGCGCTCGACGATCTTCCCTTTGAGCGGTTGGGCGTGCTCGTCAATGAGCAGAGCTTCACGAAGACCAGCAATTGCTGGGGCGTCGCGAATAATGTGAAGGGCGTCAACAGCAACCGAATCGTGATCGCGCGGCGCTTTTGACGTCGCATCAGCCGGCGCGCAGCAGGCGCACGGCGTCGTCCCGTTCGAAGAGGTAGAGCAGGGCGCGCAAGGCCTGTCCTCTGTCGCTCGCAAGCTCGGGATCGCGACGCAGAATCAATTCGGCGTCGTCGCGCGCCACGGCGAGGAGACGCGCGTGGGCGGAAAGGTCGGCGAGCCGAAAGCTCGGCAGACCGGCCTGCCGCACGCCGAGAATTTCGCCTTCGCCGCGCAGCCGCAGATCTTCTTCAGCGATGCGAAATCCGTCTTCCGTCTGGCGTATGATCATCAGCCGCGCTTTCGCCGCTTCGCTCAGCGGGCCCTTGTACAGAAGCAGGCATGAGGATTTTCCCGAGCCGCGACCAACGCGTCCGCGCAGCTGATGCAGCTGCGCAAGGCCGAAGCGCTCGGCGTGTTCGATGACCATGATCGTCGCTTCCGGAACGTCGACGCCAACTTCGATGACCGTGGTCGCCACCAGAATTTTGATCTCGCCGCGCTGAAAGGCTTCCATCACCGCATCCTTCTCGCCGCCTTTCATTCGGCCGTGAACGAGGCCGACCGCCGCTCCGAAAAGCTTCGACAGATCGGCGTGCCGCTCTTGCGCAGCGGAGAGGTCCAGCTCCTCATTCTCCTCAACAAGCGGACAGACCCAATAGGCGCGCGCGCCCTCCGCCAAGGCGCGGCGCAGCCCCGCAATCACCTCGTCGATTCTCTCGGCCGGAAGCGCGCGCGTTGAGATCGGCGTGCGGCCGGGCGGTTTTTCGTCGAGCGCCGAGCAGTCCATGTCGCCGAAGGCGGTCAGCGCCAGCGTGCGCGGAATGGGCGTCGCGGTCATCACCAGCACGTCGACGGCGTCGCCCTTGGCGCCGAGCGCCAGCCGCTGCTCGACGCCGAAGCGATGCTGCTCGTCGACGACGGCGAGGCCGAGGTCGTGAAAGGCGAGATCGCTTTGCACGAGAGCGTGCGTCCCGATGACGACGTCGATTTCGCCCGCTCCAATGGCGGCGCGGAGCGCTGCGCGTTCACTCGGTTTGGCGCGGCCTGTCAGCAGCGCGACGCGCAGTCCCGCGGACGCGAGCGTTGGCGTAAGCCTATCGTAGTGCTGACGCGCCAGGATCTCGGTCGGAGCCATCAAGGCGCTTTGCCGGCCGGTCTCGGCGACGCTCGCGATGGCGAGCGCCGCGACGACAGTTTTGCCGGATCCGACGTCGCCCTGGACGAGCCGCAGCATGCGCTGTTCCGACGCAAGATCGGCGCGGATTTCATCAAGCGTGCGCTGCTGCGCGCGCGTCAGGCGAAACGGCAGAGCGGATTCGATCGCTCGGGCGTAGCGGCCGTCGCCCTTGTGGGCGCGACCTGGAGGGCGGCGCATCTTGGCGCGAATGAGGCGCAGCGCGAGCTGGCTCGCGAGCAATTCATCGAGCGCGAGACGCTGACGGGCAGGATGCTGCGGCGAGAGCGCATCTGCGGCTTCGGGGCGGTGCGCCGCGCGCAGCGCCTCGGCGAATGCGGGAAGCTTATTGGCGGCGAGAACGCTGGCGTCCTGCCATTCTGGAAGGTTCGGCAGGCGCGTCAGCGCTTCTTCCGTCGCGCGCAAAACGTAACGCGCCTGCAGGCCCTCGGTGAGGCCATAGACGGCTTCAAATGCGGGGAGCTTCGCCAATCCGGCTTCGTCGAGCACGCGGTCGGGATGCACGATCTGGCGGCGCCCGTCATAAAGCTCGATGCGTCCCGAGATCCAGCGCGTCGCGCCAAGCGGCAGGCTGCGTTCGATCCAGTCGGGATTGGCGAGAAAGAACACGAGTTCGACGTCGCCGGTGTCATCCTCGACGAGCACGCGATAGGGCGATTTTGAATATCGGCCCTGAGGGCGACGATGCTCGGTGACGCACGCCTTCAACACGACCATCGTCTCGAGCGGCGCGGCGGCGATTGTGGGCCGCACGCTCCGGTCGATGACGGTCGACGGAAGATGAAAAAGCAGATCGACGAGGCGCGCTTCCGTCCCCGGCTTGGCGAGCAGCCGGTCGAACAGCCTGGCGGTTTTCGGCCCGACGCCGGGCAGTGCGGCGACGCGACCGAAAAAGGGGTCGAGCAGGGAGGGACGCATGAAGGTTCAGTTCAGTTCGCCGGCGCGGAACAGGTCACTTGATCTCGACGTCATAGCTCGGCGCCCCGTCCGCGCCTTTGTAAGTGAAATGCCACCATTCGCGCGGAAAATTTTCAAAGCCGTGGCGGCGCATCAGCGTCACGAGCGCGTCGCGATGCGCCCGCGCCATCTTCGAGGTTTTGGCTTTCGTCCATGAGCGCGTGTCGAAAAAATCGAACGGCGTGCCGAAATTCCAGCCTTTGACGCCGATATCGACGGCCAATCCCGTCGAATGGGTGGAATGTTCGGCGATATAGCCCTCGGGAAACAGCGCACTCTTGGCGAGGCGTGGATAATGTTCGGTCTTCGTCCGCTGGTCGGCGTTGCGCGACCAGTCGACGAATGCCGAAACGGCGCGCAGCGGTCGGTAGCAGTCGTAGACGACGAGCGAAATCCCGCGAGCGCGCGCATCCTTCTGCGCGGCGGCCAGCGCTTTGGCGGCCTCAGTGCGCAGCCAGCATTGCGGCGCGTCATAGCCGGGAACCGGGGCGCCGGTGAAATTATCGGCGCCGGCATAGCGCATCTCCTGAACGATGGTCGGCGCAACGTCAGCAAGGCGCGCGAAGCCTGCCGGCGGCTCGCCGGCGTGCGCATATGGCGCGGAAAGCGCCCCAATAAGAAAAAACATTAGCCTGCGCATGGCGGCTCCACGTGCGTTGGCGCAATTCGCTGCTTCCGAACCCCGACTATAGGTCTTTCCAACGCAATCGGGAGGCCTTTGATGTCCGAGAAACTCGCGCCCTTCGCCGGCCTCACTCTCGCCGCTCTCGCCGCCGCGATCGCATGGGGCGCGACGGCGCTCGCTGGCGATCGTTGCACGGCGACGGGCGCCATGGGCGCCTCGATCGCCATCCGCGATCAGCGCAAAAATGTCGTCGGCGGCATCGAAGACGGGAACGCAATTATCGTGCAGCGCTATGGCGAGGACGATCACGGCAGGCCCTGGGCCTATGTGGCGAGCCCCGGCGGCAAGCGGCTCGGTTGGCTCTATCGCGAATTCATTCGCTGCAGCTAAAAGCGCCCGCTTCTGTCGGCTATCCCTTCGCTTTGGCGAGGCCGCCATGCGCCGCCGACCAGGCGACGGGATCGGCGATGAAGGCTTCGACTTCATTGAGCGCGTCATCGGGAAAATATTTGTGCTCGCGGGCCACGGCGAGCACGTCGCGCCAGGTTGCGAGCGCATGCAGGCTGATGCCGAGCGCCGCCAACTCCTCGCGGGCGCCGGCGAATATATCGTAGAAGAAGAACACGAAGACGTGATCGCAGCGCTGCCCTGAGTCGCGCAGCGCCTGCACGAAATCCTTCTTCGAGCCGCCGTCGGTCGCCAAATCCTCGACCAGTAGGGCGCGGCCGCCCTCCATCACATCGCCTTCGATGCGGGCGTTGCGGCCGAAGCCCTTGGGCTTCTTGCGCACATATTGCATCGGCAGCATGAGGCTGTCGGCGATCCACGCCGCGAAGGGAATGCCGGCCGTCTCGCCGCCTGCGACGATGTCGAGCGATTCATAGCCGATGTCGCGTTCGATCGTCCGCGTCGCGAAATCGACGAGGCGCCGCCGCAGCCGCGGGAAGGCGATGATCTTGCGCATGTCGATGTAGACCGGCGACGCCCAGCCGGCGGTGGTTATGAAAGGCTTATCGACGTTCACGAGCACCGCTTGCACTTCGATCAGCGCCTTGGCGGTTTCGCGTGCGGCGGTTTGGCGGTCGTTCGACATGGATGCGGCGTGCCCTTCTTAGAAAAAACGCCGCGCAGCCATAGCCTATTTCGCGCCGCCGCGCTCGGTGGACTGACCGAAAAGTATTTCGCGCTCCAGCGCCGTAAAATCGAGACGCGACCGTTCATAGGGCGCGCCTGCCGCATAGGCGCGGATCACCGCCGGTCGGGAATGGATCGCCTCGAACCAGCGCTTGAGATGTGGGAAGTCGTGCAGATCCTGGCCCTGATCCTCATGCGGAACGATCCAGGGATAACAGGCAATGTCGGCGATCGAATACTCACCGGCGAGAAAAGGCGTCTTGGCGAGCTGTCCGTCCATCACGCCGTAGAGCCGGCCGGTCTCGTTACGGTAGCGCTCGATCGCGTAGGGAATTTTCGCCGGCGCGTATTTGGCGAAGTGGTGGTTTTGACCGGCCATCGGGCCAAGTCCGCCGACCTGCCAGAATAGCCACTGCAGCGTTCGCGCGCGGGCATGGAGGTCTGTGGGAAGAAGCCGCCCGGTCTTCTCGGCAAGGTAGACGAGGATCGCGCCCGATTCGAAGAGCGCGACCGGAGCGCCGCCATCCGCCGTCTCGCGGTCGACGATGGCCGGCATGCGATTGTTCGGAGAAATCGCGAGAAACTCGGGCTTGAATTGGTCCCCTTTGGTGATGTCGACGGGCTTGATCCGATAAGCGAGTCCCGCTTCCTCGAGAAAAATCGTGACTTTGTGGCCGTTGGGGGTCGGCCAATAATGAAGATCAATCATGGACGCAGTCCGACGGGAGACCAGACTCTGTTGTAAGCCCTCGCGTCGCAAGATCAATCGCTCAGGTCATGCTAGGCTAACGCCCGGGAGTGGATCGCCATGTTGATCAGATATTCGAAGATTTTGCTGACCGCTGCGCTCGGCGCGCTCATTCTGCTCGTCGCAATCAACAATGTGACCGACTACGCCACGAATTACCAGTTCGTCAGCCATGTGATGTCGATGGATCAGGTGCCGGCCGGCAGCCCGCTCGAGTGGCGCGCGGTCACGAGCGTGACGCTGCACCGTATGTTCTACGCATTTATTATCGCAATCGAATTCTCCGCCGCTGCGCTCGTTCTCGCCGGCGTGTTGCGGCTGTTGCTGAGGCGCAAGGCGGATGCGGCGCGATTCAACGCCGCAAAGGATGTCGCGATTGCGGGTCTTGCGCTCGCCGTTGGCCTCTACCTGTTCGGCTTCATGGCCGTTGGCGGGGAATGGTTCCAGATGTGGCGGTCCCTGCCAGACGCCGAGCAAGCCGCGTTCCGCTTCATCGGCTGCGCGGCGCTGGTGATGCTGTTTCTAGGTCAGCGCGACGACTAACGCGTCACAGCCGCTTCAGCATATTGTATCCGAGCAGACCGCCAAGTCCCGCCCCGACGACTGCGATGAGCGGGCCGCCGATCGCGACGCCGGTCAGACCGCCGAGGACGGCGCCGACGCCGCCGAAGAGATATTTGTTCTTTTTAACAGTGGGGTTTTCGTCGGTCAGTTTGTTCTCAACGATAGGATTTTTGTCATCCGCCATTGCAAAGTCCTCGTGAAAGAGCCGCAGTGGCGAATTAAGCAGGCCCGCGTTGTTTTCAAGAGCGGGGGCGCGTCAATAAGGCGAGTTGGAGCGCGCATGGATCGACTTCGCCTGGCCTCCTAGATATCCGGCGGAAGACTCTTGGCCCGCGTGGCGCGACGCGCCGAAGGGGATGCGCCATGAACGGGGGAACCGCCGCCAAAACCGCCTTTGTTCTGGCCGGCGGCGGCAGCCGCGGCGCGGTTCAGGTCGGCATGCTTCGAAGCCTTACGGCCGCCGGCGTGCGCCCCGACTTTATCGTCGGTTCGTCGGTCGGCGCGATGAACGCCTGCTATTTCGCCGGCCAGCCGGACGCAGGAGGCCGGTGGACACTGACGTTGCGATCAATCGCGCCGCGCCAAATTCTCCTCCGGCGTCGCCCCCAGCTCCAAGCTGATCCCTTGCATCTTGAGATGAGCCCAGTTCTTGAGGTCCTTTACGGTGAAGCCTTTCAAGAAGGGATTTCCATTGACGATTTTTTCGCGGGTTTTGCCCGGCTGTCCGTCGACGCTGGCGATCACCGTCGCCGCGTCCACCTCTTCTGGCGCCGACAGGATCGCCGCCGCGCCGCCCGGTCCGGCGAAATGCGCCAGATAGAGAGATCCGGGCGTGACCGGCAGACCCTTCTTCAACAGGATCGACGTGTTTTGCTCGACATAGCGCGCCGTCATTTCTCGAGAGAGATCAGGGTCCTTGCGCAAGTCGAGAATCTCTTTGTCGCTTAAATTGCCGGCGAGGTCAGGACGGTGCTTCTTGATCAACCCCATCCAGGTCGCGTTGATGAACTGGCCGAGTCCGGCCGCGGATGAAAACTTGTTTCGGGCGTCCGGATTTCCCTGTGACTCGGACATGGTGATCCGATCGACCAGAGCCTTAAGCGACGAGGCGGCCTGATCGGGAAATACTGGAAAATGAAAGTCGTGGAAGTGCAGTTTCAGTCCGAATCCAACGGCGAAGATCAACATTAGAGCGACTGGAGAAACGCGTGTGTTTGTTTCGTCGCTGGCATGCCTGCGCGTGGTGAAAGCCTCTTCCCGATAAGGCGCGGTTAGCCTGATATATTCAGCGGTCTGCGGTTGTATTTGCGCGTTTTTGAGAGAGGACAGAACGCTTTGCAGCGTCTGGTCGTCGAACCCCAGATTGATCCTGATCTCGATCTTTCTTCCTGCGTCTGAACTCTCGCTGTCAGAAACCAATGTCGCGTGTTCGCACGCCGAAATTTTTACTGCGGCTTCGGCTCCCCCACGAGTTGGCGGAGCTTTGTCCTCGCGCGCTCGCGTAACCGCTTCGTCGGAGGTCTCAGTTGAAGAGCTTGCCTCGTCCATCAGCTCACTCCTCGCTTGTGTGGCGAATATCCAGTGGCTGACGAGGGGAGCAGCATCCTGTTATCAAATTGTAAACGATGCTTCACAGAGCGAGCTTGCGCTTGTGTCGGAAAGGCGCCGCGCCTCGGCGCTTTGAAAATCGCCTTAATCTTCTGACGCCAGCTTCGAGCCTGTACGTGACTGAGGAAGATGGGCTTTCAAATTCGCGAGAGGGCCGGGAGCCCTCATGAAGAAGCTTTTATTCCCGAAGAACGAACGATTTCCCTGCGGATCAATTCTATTTCCCAAATCATGGTGTTTGAATTCTTGGCGTGGCGGCGGCGCAAGTCGCGCAGCCCGTTAATCCATTCTCAAGCAATCGGCGTGAAGCTCAAAATCTTGCGCCCCCCATTCGAAGCCTTGCCATGACCGAGCAAACGGGATTAGCCGCCCTCGACCTCAGCCCTGCCGCGGCTCCCGCGGCTGACGTTCCGGAGCTGAAGGTAGGGTCCGCGGACGCGGCGATCTCCGGAAATTTCTCCGCTGATTCTGAGACAAAAGTCGCGCAACGCCAGCTACCGGCGCTCAAGAGCGCATTCATCCACGGCTCTCGGCTTTTATGGGCGGCGCTGCTCTATGGCGCCGCCGCACTCGCCGGCTGGCTGATCGCCGAGGCCGCCTGGCCGACGGTCTCCGCCTTGCCGGACCTCGTCCGCACGATGGCGACGCAGGAAAACGCTGAGCGCGCCGCCTTTCTGCGCACGACGCAGAAGATGGAAGAGGAGATCCGCGCGCTCCGCACTGAGATGGAATCGATGAGGTCTTCGATTCAGGCGGCGACTCCGGCCGCCGACGCCGTCGACACTCTCGGCAAGCGCATCGACGCGATGAAGACGGAAACGAATTCCGCGATCGGCGCGCTGTCAGGTCAGGTCGAGGGACTGCGGCGCGAGGCAGCCGCCAAGCCTGCGCCGACAGGCGCGCCCTCGGAGCAAGCCGGCGCGCGTTCGCCGCGAAGCGAATACGTCATCCTCGAACAAGGCGCGTCGCGGCGGACGACCGTCTCTGCGACGGTGAAAGTCGGCGAGGGACTGCGGCGTCCCAAAATACGTCGCGGGGACGCGTTCGAGCCGGCAAGATATCCGGACGCGCCCGGCGCGCCGCGCCCGCTCGGCGCCTACGGGCGGTAGGACAAGGAGTCGACCGGATCGCTTACTATGGTGGCGCAGCTTGGGCGACCTGGAATTTGTAGCCGCACTAAATTGACGACGACTTATTCGCCCATGGCGAGGTAATGGCGACCGCGACAGACTGCCTCCGCAGCCGCTCGATTAATGACCCAGCGACAGGTGCGACATACGGAAGATGCTGGATACGAGTTTTATCACGATGCCAACGAGCCCTGAGCCGCCATAAAAATTGCCTTTGTTGAGTTGGATAAAAACATGGGCCGGCGCGTCAGATTCATTGGTCACTTCGCACACAAAGAATCCTTCACGGGCGCGCATCGATTCAAAGAGGATTTTCGTGGCGGCGGCGCACTCACGTAGTCGCGCGCGGATCGAACTATCGCGGCTCGTCTTTGCGGACGCCGAAATGATTGCATTCGCTCTTGAGCGATCCTGTGCGACTGCGGCGACCCTCATATCCTCAGGATGCGTCTGGCTGGTTGGTCGCAGTTTGGAAACGACGTTGGCGGTCGTCGCAATAACGTTTCCAAGCGCGTAGTCCCGACTCTCGCCGGGCTCGATCCGTTCGCACCAGATCATGGTTTTGCCGGCAAGACATAGGATCGCAGGCGTCGACGGATCGTCGAGAGGGCATGTCTTGTAGACATAAGGCGCTCGCGCCCAACTCATGGTCGATGCGTCACATGGGACGGATTCAATCGCGACATTGGAGGATGAACAAAGATAGGCAGGCTGGAGAAACAAAAGCGGAGGCGAATTGTCTCCTGCAAGTTTCGTCAGATCGATTTTCTCGA
This sequence comes from Methylocystis rosea SV97, assembly GCF_000372845.1. Classification (GTDB taxonomy): domain Bacteria; phylum Pseudomonadota; class Alphaproteobacteria; order Rhizobiales; family Beijerinckiaceae; genus Methylocystis; species Methylocystis rosea. The sequence continues at coordinate 2,767,936 of NZ_KB889963.1, read as the reverse complement.
CGACATTGCCTTCGCCAGCCGTCAGCAAAATCTCTCTTTGCTTCTCCGAAGTGGCGATCCGATTGAGCTTCACGTCTCCGCCGCCGCAGAACACGTAAAGGAATGTCGCGAACTCATTCGCGATCCAGGAGCGTTTTGGCGCCAAGTGAGGAGTTTGGCGCGGAATGGTCCGTGTTCCGGGCCATCGGCAAACAGACCTGCTTGGCCGATCGAAAAAGGACGTCTCGGGACCGAGCGTCACGACGAGTCCCTCGCGCGCGCCCAACAAGCGAAAGTCGCTTTCACCTTTCCGGAGCGAGATCTGTTCGGGACTGGAAAATGGGTTGCGCATGAATGTGCGAAACCCGAGGTCGATAAAGTCGATGGGCGTCATGTACATGCGCAAAATCCCTCAGCCGATTTACAAGCATCTTGGGGAGATCGTCGCCGCGACGGATCGAAAGCTTACGGTCGCGTTTGCTGAAGCGATCGTTTCTATAACGCAGCTTTCGAGCGTTCGTTCCGCGCTCGTCGCGAGGGAGCGAGGCCGGGCGAGGGCCGACAAATCGAATTGATAATAACTAGCTGATATTGAGGATGAACTGAAACTAAGTGGTGCCCCTGGCCGGAGTCGAACCAGCACTCCTTGCGGAACTCGATTTTGAGTCGAGCGCGTCTACCAATTCCGCCACAGGGGCCCGGCCGGCGGGAAGCCGGCGAAGCGGCGCGGATATTAGCCGCGCCCCGGCGCCCGTCAACCCGGGAAACTTCTTTCTTCAACGCTTACGTGCTATGCGCGGGCAGCGCGCCGCGCCAACCCCGGGAACAGATGAAAAAGCTCTACGACTGGACCATGTCGCTCGCCGCGAGCCGGCATGCGCCCCTGGCGCTCGGCGCAATCGCTTTTGCGGAGAGTTCCTTCTTCCCGGTGCCGCCCGACGTGATTCTCGTGCCGATGACGCTCGCCGAGCCGAAGAAGGCCTGGTATTTCGCAGGCATCTGCACGATCGCCTCGGTCGCGGGCGGGGCGCTCGGCTACGCGTTCGGCGCGCTGTTCTACGATACGATCGGCCAGTGGCTGATCAATCTCTATGGCTACGGCGAGAAGATGGAGGCGCTGCGCGCCTTCTACGCGCAATGGGGGGCGATCTTCATCCTGGTCAAGGGCTTCACGCCCATTCCGTATAAGCTCGTGACCATCGTCTCCGGGCTTCTCGCCTATAATTTCCCGCTGTTCATCGTGCTGTCGATGGTCACGCGCGGCGCGCGATTCTTCGTGCTGGCGGCGGCGATCAATCGTTTTGGCGATCCGATCCGCTCGAAGCTCGAAAGCCACTTCGGACTTTTCATCGCGTCGCTCGCGGTAATCGTCGTCGCCGGCTTCGCGCTCGCGGCGAAGATGTTTTAAAATCGTCAGGCTTCAGTTCGAGAATTGCAGAACTGAAGCGCCGAATTTTGCCGCTGCTGCTTTTCAAGAGGAGCTTTCAATGTCTGCACGACAAGAATTTCTGAATCTTGGCTATAATCCGACCATCATTGAGAGCGGTCGTTCAGTTAAGCCGGCTTTCTCCGGAACTCTTCCCACTTCTGCGACGGTCGATCCGCTTTATTTGCCCCCGCCGCAGGCCCAAGGCACGTCCAAGCATATCGGCAGCCCAGGCAGCTGCGCGGCCTGGGCGACGACCTATGGCCTCGCGACCTTTACGGCCGCGCAAAATTCGCAGACGCCGCCGAGCGATGCGTCACTGCAGGCGAGCCCGGCGCATATCTACATCGAGGTCATGAAGTGCTACGGCGCCACGCAATGCCAAGGCTCGCGGCTCGGCTCCTATCTCGATCTTCTGTGCCAGGGCGGCACCCCGAACTGGGCGACGGCGCCTTATACGCCGAACTGTTCGACGCTTTGGTCGAGCTATGATCCCAATGCTACGATCGACGCGAGCTTTCAGATTCCGGGCTGGGCGATGGTGGAGACTTCCGATCTCGACTCGGTCAAGACGGTCATCGCCAATGGCGGCGCGCTCTGTTACGGCACGGCGCTGAATTCGGCGTTCATCGCTTATGACGGCTCGCCCAGCCCAATGAATGGGCCCTTCGACAAGATCAAGAACCCCGACGGTGGTCTCGTCGGCCACTGCATGCTGATCATCGGCTACGACGACTCCCAAGGGGCTATTCTGATCCAGAACAGCTTCGGGACGGATTGGGGCGCCACATGGAACGGCAGCGGCGGCTATATCTGGATGGCCTATGATCTCTTCCAGTTCTTGGCGCAGGGGCAGGCGCAGTATATTACGTCCTGATGGTCGGATCTCGCATGGCGCTGCTTGAGTCGAGCGGCCTTTTAGCGCCCCGAAATATCGCGCTGCTGATCCTCGCCGCCGCCGTCGCGGCGATCGGCGGCGCCTACGCCTATGAGTCGCTCGGCTATCTGCCGTGCGAGCTCTGCTACAAGGAGCGCGTGCCCTATTACGCGGCGTTCGCGCTCGCGCCGCTCGCGGCCTTCGCCGCGCAAACGGGGAGGGCGGGAATGGCCCGCGCGGCCTTCCTGCTGATGGCGCTGCTCTTTGCCGGCAACGCCATCCTTTCGATCTATCATTCGGGCGTCGAATGGAAGATTTTCGCCGGGCCGTCCGATTGTTCCGGGCCGCTTTCGACCGCGCCGTCGGTCGCCGATTTCATGAAGCAGCTTCAGTCGGTGAAAGTCGTGCGCTGCGACGAGCCGAACTTGTGGATTTTCGGTCTGACCCTGGCGAATTGGAACGTCGCGATTTCCGCAGCGCTGGCGTGGATGGCCGTCGTCGGCGCGCGCCGCATATGATCATCGTTCGCCGCCCCCGGTCGGCGCTCATCCAATGATCCGCGCGCTGCGCGACCCTGTTCCGTCATCTCTGACCGCCCGCTTGGCCTTAGCCCGCCGCCAACCGCGCACTGGCGCGCAGCTTTTCCGTCTCGCTCTTCAGTTGTCCGCAGGCGGCGAGTATGTCGCGCCCGCGCGGCGTGCGCACCGGGCTGGCGTAGCCGGCGTTAAAGACGATGTCGGAGAAGCGCTCGATCGTCTCCCAATCCGAACATTCGTAGGGCGCGCCCGGCCAGGGATTGAAGGGGATAAGATTGATCTTGGCCGGCAGGCCTTTCAGGAGCCGCACCAGCTCCCGGGCGTCGGCGGGCGAGTCGTTCACGCCCTTCAACATCACATATTCGAAGGTGATGCGCCTTGCGTTCGACGCGCCGGGATAGTCGCGACAGGCCTGCAGCAGTTCTTTGATCGGATATTTTTTGTTGAGCGGCACAAGATCGTTGCGCAGCTCGTCGCGCACCGCGTGCAGCGAAATCGCCAGCGCCGGCCCGCATTCGGCGCCCAAGCGTTCGAACTGCGGCACGACGCCGGAGGTCGAGACGGTGATGCGCCGCTTCGACAGCGCCAGCCCGTCGCCGTCGGCCATGATCTCGATCGCCGCCATGACATTGTCGAGATTGTACAGCGGTTCGCCCATGCCCATGAAGACGATGTTGGAAACGGCGCGCACGCCTTCGCCTGCCGGCACGAGACCGTCGGTCGGTCGTTCGCGATCGGGAAAATCGCCGAGCCGCTGCCGGGCGACGAGCAATTGCCCGACGATCTCTGCGGTCGTCAGATTGCGCACGAGCCGCTGCGTGCCCGTGTGGCAGAAGCTGCAATTTAAAGTGCAGCCCACCTGCGAGGAGACGCAAAGCGTTCCGCGGTCGCTTTCCGGGATGTAGACGCACTCGACTTCGGCGCCCTTGTCGAAGGCGTCGACGGGTTGCAGCCGCAGCAGCCATTTGCGCGTGCCGTCGACCGAAATCTGCTCCTCGACGATTTCCGGAAGGCGTAGCGCGAAGGCCTCCGTTAGCTGCGCCCGCATCGCCTTCGAGACATTCAGCATTTCGCCAAAGTCGCGCGCGCCGCGGAAATAGACCCAATGCCAGAGCTGCGACACGCGCATGCGGATTTCGCGCTCCGGCAGGCCGAAGGCGCGCAAGGCGTCGCCGATCTCTGCGCGGGTCATTCCGGCGAGCGAGGGCTTAAGCGTCGTCACGGGCGCAGCGGGAGTGTCGGATAGGCTCATGAAATCCTCTGAACTGCGCCTCTTATATCATGTCTCTGCGCGATATTTTGAGAGCGCCGTGGAGGCCGCCAGGTCGACGCACGGCCTCTGCGATGCGAGGCGCGCGTGGATCAGCCGGCGGTCGCTTCCGCGTTCTGCATCGACTGGAGGAAGCGCTTCCAGTTTTCAGGCGTCACAACCTCGCGATAGCGCGCGGTCTGCGCCGGGTCCAGGAATTCCAGCATGAATGCGCCTTCGACCCACACTTCCGACAGCTGGAACAATCCGCCGCCGCGATCGCAGGCCCGAGCCGGCCAGCCGGCCCGTGTGGCGATGGCGATGATCTCCTCCGCCGGCCGAGCCACGCAAATGGCGAGATGCGCTTCGGAAAGACGCGTTTCCTGATTTTGCGGGGTCCAGTAGCCCTCGTCTGGGCCACAGGCCAGCACATGGCCGCGCGGCGCGATCTCAAGCTCGACTTCGCCGTCGCCCGACCAAGCCATCCAGGAGCTCGGCCCTGCGGGAGGGAAGGGCGTCGCTTCGCCCTGCATGATCTCTGCGAGCACTTTGGCGACGACCTCCGGATTGTCGGCTGGGATGGAAGCGTGGGCGATGCAGGTCATTTCTCTTCTCCATGTAAAAAAACGCGTTCAGGCGACAATTCGCGTTCATCGGCGGCCGGGCGGCGACCGAGCAGAACGGCGATCGCCTCGGACGCCGCGCGGCCGGCCTCGGCGCCCTCCAATCCCCAGAAATCCTTCAGGACCGACCAGGCGTAGGCGCTGTCGATCAGCTGGGCGACCGCAGCGCGCCGGCGTTTGGCGGCGTCGTCCATCTCGGGCAGCGCGTCGGCGACGCAGGCGAGCATCGCCGCCTGACGCTGCGGATTCGAACTTAAGCGCATTTCGCGTCCGGGTTCGGAAGAGATCGACGCTCTGATCAGCCCCTCTTCTTCATCGAATCGAGGGAACAGCCGCAACGGCGTGGCGATCAAATCGTCAGCGGTCTGCGGAAAGCCCGAACTGCCGACGCGCGCCTGCATGCGCGGCCAGACCGCCTTCAAGAGATCCTCGCGCGTCAGGAAGTGACGGTAGACGGTTCGTTCGGTCACCTGCGCGCGCTCAGCCACTTTGGCGATGGTGAGCGCATCCAGCTTTCCCTCGCGCATCTCGTCGATCGCGGCCTCGAGAATACGCGTTCGCGTATGATCCTTATGAGTCTCGCGAAGTGATGTCAGTTTATGTGATGTCATGTCATAGCGTGTGACATTGCGTCTCGCCGATGTCAAGCGCCGTCTTGTATGAACTTCAAGACTCGATCGTGCTTCTTAAGGCGCGCTGCCACGCCTCGGGCAGGGGCGTTTATTGATGTCGCTCGTCAAAACCGATAAACGCTGCGCGCTCACGGCCAAGAGGGCCGACGGAGCGACTCCTTGCATAGCGCCGCGCCAGACACATCCGATCCTTCGCTCAAGGCGACGCGCCGGGAGTGGATCGGGCTCGCCATCCTCGCTCTGCCCTGCCTGGTCTATGCGATGGACTTCACGGTGCTCAATCTCGCCATTCCGGCGCTGACGGCGGAACTGCGGCCGAGCGCGTCGCAACTGCTGTGGATCATCGACGTCTACGGCTTCATGGTCTCCGGCTTCCTGATGATCATGGGCGGGCTCGGCGATCGCATCGGCCGGCGCAAGGTGCTGCTGCTGGGCGCTGCGGCGTTCGGCGCCGTATCGATCATCGCCGCTTTCTCCAAATCGGCGCAGATGCTGATTTTAGCGCGCGCCGCGCTTGGCATCGCGGGAGCGACCCTCGCGCCGTCGACGCTGTCGCTGCTCGCCAACATGTTCCGCGATCCGTCGGAACGCACCTTCGCGGTCAGCATGTGGATTTCGAGCTTCTCCGCCGGCGCCATCATCGGGCCGCTCGTCGGCGGCGCGCTCATTCAGTCTTTCGGCTGGGGCTCGGTCTTTCTCGCGGGCGTCCCGGTGATGGTCCTTCTGCTTATTCTTGGGCCGGTGCTTCTGCCGGAATATCGCGACCCTGACGCGGGCCGGCTGGATCTCGCCAGCGCGCTTCTGTCGCTCGCGGCGGTGCTGTCCTTCGTTTACGGATTGAAGCGCGCCGCCGAGGCGGGCTTCGGCGCCGACGCGATCGGAGCGACGGCGGCGGGCGTCGCGCTCGCGCTCCTGTTCTTGCGCCGACAGTCGCGGCTCGAAGACCCTTTGATCGATCTCGCGCTGTTTCGCTCACGGTCGCTGAATTTGGCGCTTTGCATCAACATGCTTGGCGTCTTCTTCATGTTCGGGTCGTTCATTCTGCTCGCCCAGTATTTTCAGCTCGTCGCTGGTTTGACGCCGCTCGATGCAGGGCTGTGGTCGACGCCGTCGGCGATCGTCTTCATGATCGGCTCCTTCGCCACGCCCGCGCTCGCGCGCCGCATCACGCCCGTCAATCTTCTCGCCGGCGGATTGATCGTCGCTGCGGCTGGATTTGTCGGCCTCGCGCTGGCGACTGGATTCTACGGGGTGCTTTTATCGTCTCTGCTTCTCGTCGGCTTCACGCCGGTGATCGCGCTGACGACGGAAATCATCGTCACGTCGGCGCCGCCCGAGCGCGCCGGCGCGGCGTCAGCCTTGTCGGAAACGGCGATAGAACTTGGCGGCGCCCTTGGCATCGCCGCGCTCGGCAGTCTTGGCACGCTGATCTATCGCGCCAAAATGGCCCACGTCGTCGCGGGGCTCCCGGCGGACGTCGCGCGGGCGGCGGGCGCGACGCTCGGCGGCGCGGCGGACGCCGTCAAATTCTTGCCTCCCGAAGTGGCCGAGCGGACCCTCGCCGCCGCGCGCGACGCCTTCTGCGCCGGTTTTCAAGCGACCGCCTGGTTGGGCGCCTTGGGGCTTGTCGGCGCCGCGTTCGCGACGAAGATTGCGCTCAAGCAAGCGCGTCCTCCGTCGCCGGAAGGCGCAGGCGAAAAGCCGAGTTCGGCCCCGGCGTAGCACGTCGCCCGTCAAGGGCTCGAGTCTAGGTTAACGAGGCGTCATCTCACCGCGTCATGGCCGCGCTTGGCGCGGCCATCCACGCGATGACACGAGGCAAATGTCAGGACATGAGCCGAACATGCCGTCTCCGCGTGATGCGTTCGCGATGTCCCGGCGTGGATGCCCGCGCCAAGCGCGGGCATGACGGCGGAAAGTGAGCTGAAACTAACCCGAGTTCGAAGGCCTGCATCGCCCGTCATGTGCTTGTCACGACGCGCGTCGAGCTTTAGCCTCCAGCGCATTGTGTTGTTTTTTGCGCTTGGGGGATTTCATGAGACTCGCCTCATACAATGTTGAGAATCTTTTCGATCGCGCACGCGCAATGAATCTCAAGAGCCTTTCGCAAGGCAAACCTATTCTCGAACGCTTCGCGGAACTGAGTGCGCTGCTGGCGCAGCCGTCGTACAGCGCCGCCGACAAGAAGCGCATGGCGAAACTTGTCATTGAACTTGATTTGGAAAAATCCGACATCGGCGATTTCGTTATCCTGCGGCGCAACAGGGGCGGACTGATCAAACGCCCCAAGTCGGGCGGCGTTGAGATTGTCGCGAGCGGGCGCGCCGATTGGGTCGGCTCGCTGGAGTTGCGCGACGAGCCCATCGATGAACAGGCGATGCGGAATACGGCGCGGGTGATGAGAGATATCGAGGCGGACGTTCTCGGCGTCGTCGAAGTCGAGAGCCGGCCGGTGCTGCGGGATTTCAACGCGGACGTCGTCGCTGCGCTCGGCGGCGAGGCATTTCGGCACGCGATGGTGATCGACGGCAACGACACGCGCGGCATCGACGTCGGCCTGTTGACGCGGCAGAAATTTCCCATCGGCGTGCTGCGCAGCCACGTCGACGAAATGCTGGACGAGCGCAATCCGATCTTTTCGCGTGATTGCGCCGAGTTCGAGGTGTCGTCGCCGTCCGGCGGGCGCCTGCTGGTGATGCTCAATCACTTCAAGAGCAAGGGTTTCGGCTCGCAGCAATCGTCCAACGCCAAACGTCGCGCGCAGGCGAAACGCGTCGCGGAGATCTACGACGAGCGCATCGCCATGGGGATCAAGAACATCGCCATCATGGGCGACTTCAACGACACGCCGGACAGCGAGCCTTTGAGTCCTCTCTTAGAAGGGACGGATCTGAAGGACATCTTCTTGCATCCGAAATTCGAGGACGGCGGTTTTCCGGGCACCTACGGCAGTTGCGCCGCGGACAACAAGATCGACTTCATTCTGCTGTCGCCAGCGCTGTTCGACAGGGTCACGAGCGGCGGCGTGTTTCGCAAAGGCATGTGGCCGGGCGCGCGGGCCAAACGCTGGGAGGCCTATCCGGAAGTCGCCCGCAAGGAGGACGCAGCGTCGGATCATGCGGCGATATGGGTGGACATCGACCTATAAAGTCAAATGTCGGAGCAGGTTCTCATCAAAAGTCTGTCAACCTTTTGGGCGCCCCTAGTGGGAGAGTCGCTCCATCAGCGCCATGGCGGCGGCCGGATTGCGTTCCTTGGCGCCGCTGATGACGTAGAGAAAAACATCGCGAGGCGTCGCCGCTTTCTGTTGCGTTCGCGCGACATAGTCAAGCCCGCTCGGCGCAGCGCCACTCGCCCATTGTCGCGCACGCTGCGTCCATTGCTCGAGCGCATTATCGTCATAGCCGAGTGGAGCATCGGGACGCGTTCCCATGATGCGCGCATAGACGAAGGGCGCCGTCAGATCGGCGATAAGCGGATATTTTGAATCGCCCGCGACGACGATGGCGACGCCATGCTGTCGCGCCAGCGCGATGAATTCAGCCGTCTTGAAGCTCTCATGGCGCGGCTCAATCGCGTGCATCAGTGGTAGGCCGCCGATGTTCTTCGGCAGCAGGGAAAGAAAGGCGTCGAAGAATCCCGCGTCGAATTTCTTGGTGGGCAGGAACTGCCACAAGATGGGTCCGAGTTTGTCTCCCAGCTCCATCACGCCGCTTGCGAAAAAGCGGTCGATCGACTCACCCGCCTCCTGTGGCGTCTTGCGCATCACCGCGAAGCGCGGCGCCTTGACGCTGAAGATGAAGCCTTCGGGCGTTTCATCGCGCCATTTGGCGAAGCTCGCGGCGCTCTGTGTGCGATAATAGGTGCCGTTGATTTCAATGGAGGAGAGCTTGCGACTCGCATATTCGAGTTCGCGCTTATGTGCGAGGTCAGCGGGATAAAAGGATTCGCGCCAGGGGGCGTAATTCCAGCCGCCGACGCCGACATAGACGCGTCCGGTCTTTCGACTCATTTGCGTTCCAGCCTAGTATGGACTGGCGAGGGCTTGAGACTTACCCCCGCCGCGCCATCTTAGCGGCGTCGTCGATAACATATTTGTCTTCGTCGCCGACTGTCGATGGTTGAAGCTGCGGCTTCTCGTATTTACCGCGGTTCGTTTGGGGAGAAGGCGCCATGGCGGCGAATTTTTTCTGGAGATTTCTGTTCGCGCTGACCGCTACCGCGCTCGCCGCCTGCGATCGCGGCCCCGAAATGCCAGAGAGCGCTGGCTATGGACCCAATCCGACGCTGCCGTCGCCGCATCCGACCGGCGCATTTCCTTACGTGAATATCGCTCGCGCCGTGGGCTGGCCAAGCGGCGAAAAACCTACGCCCGCCGAGGGTCTGGACGTTGAGGCTTTTGCGACGGGGCTCGACCATCCGCGCTGGCTGTACGAATTGCCGAACGGCGATATTCTTGTCGCGGAAACCGATGCGCCGCCCAAGTCCGAGAATGAAGGCGGCGGCGTTCGCGGTTTCTTCATGGGCCTTTATATGCGCCAGGCCGGCTCGAATAAGCCGAGCGCCAACCGCATCACGCTGCTACGCGACGCGGACGGCGACGGCGTCGCCGAGACCAAGGAAGTCTTTCTGGAAAACCTCAATTCGCCGTTTGGGATGGCGCTGGTGGGCGATCAGCTTTATGTCGCCAACGCCGATTCGCTCGTGCGCTTTCCGTACAAGGAAGGCGACACGCGCATCGAAGCGCCGCCGGAGAAGGTCGTGGAACTGCCGTCGGGTCGCAATCATCACTGGACGAAGAGCCTTGTCGCGGATCCAGTGGGCTCGCGTCTTTACGTCGGCGTCGGGTCCAACTCCAACGCCGCCGAGAATGGCATGGAGGAGGAGCATAACCGCGCCGACATTCTGGAGATCGATCCGGCGACCGGCGACACGCGGGTGTTCGCTTCTGGACTGCGCAACCCGGTCGGGATGGATTGGAACCCCGCGACAGGCGACCTGTGGGTCGCGGTGAACGAACGCGATGAGATCGGCGACAATCTCGTGCCCGACTACATGACAAAGGTGCGCGAGGGGGCCTTTTACGGCTGGCCATACAGCTACTACGGACAGCATGTCGACGAGCGCGTGCAGCCGCAAGATCGGGAACTCGTCAAGCAGGCGATCCGGCCGGACTATGCGCTCGGCTCTCACACGGCCTCGCTTGGATTTACCTTCGTCGGCGATTCCGCCCTCGGGCCGTTCCAGAACGGCGCGATCATCGGCCAGCACGGATCGTGGAATCGCAGTCCCCGCGTGGGCTACCGCGTCCTTTTCGTAAAGTTCGAGAATGGCGCGCCGGTGGGCGCCCCGAAAGAGGTGCTGACCGGCTTTCTGAACGAGCGCGGCGAAGCGCGGGGCAGGCCGGTCGGCGTTATCGTCGATAAGCGCGGCGCACTGCTGGTGGCCGACGACGCCGGGGGCGTCGTGTGGCGGGCGAGCGCCGCCAAGAAGCAAGCGGAATAGATAGCGGAATCGGGTGAGAAGAACACGCGCTTCCTCGTCCTTCGAGACGCGTGCTGCGCGCGCTCCTCAGAAGGAGGAAGCCCTTCACCCGATCGCCCTGGCGGAATAGCCGGCTGCGCTCGCATTTGGCCGCCGCCTATGCTATCGGCTGCGGTCAGTCCGGTTTTTTCGGGCGGAGTCAAGGGTCTGGCGCACATGTCCGATATTTTCCATGAGGTCGATGAAGATGTCCGGCGCGACAAGGCGGCGGACCTTTGGCGGCGCTATCACACGCCGATCCTGATCTTCGCCGTGCTGATCGTCGCTGCGACCGGCGCGTGGAGCTATTACCAGACCAACCGTCAAAAAACGGCGGAAGCCGCGAACGCCCGCTTTGAAGCCGCGATCGCGCTCGCCAACGAAGGCAAGGCTCAAGAGGCAGCGGCCGCTTTCGACGCTGTCGCCAAGGACGCTCCCAAAGGCTATGCGGCGCTCGCGCGCATCCGGGCCGCGGAACTGCGCGAAGACAGGGCGCGCGCGCTCCAAGAATTGGAGGCGATCGCCGACGACAAGAATGTCGACAAACTGAATCAGGAAGTCGCTTTGCTGCGCGCTGCGCTGATCATCCTCGAGAGCGGAGACCGCCAGAAGATGGAACGCGCGCTCGGACCGATGATGACGTCGAACGGCGCATTCCGCTTTTCGGCGCAAGAATTGAATGGTCTCGACGCGCTGGCCAATGACGATTTCGAAGAGGCCGAGAGGGACTTCAACATTCTGCTCAGCGATCGCGACGCTCCGCAATCCGTGCGTCAGCGCGCCGCGGCTTATCAAGGGTTGCTGCACGCCAAACGCGGACCCAAGCCGGCGGCGGCGGCGCCGACGGCCGGAGCCGGAGGAGCCGCGAGCGGCGGCAATGTCACCGTGACGCCGGTGATCGAGCCGGAACAGGAAGGCGCCGCATCGTCCGGCGAGGCGCCGTTCGAGGTGAAGCCCTCGAAGTAGCGGCGAAGGGCGCGGCAGCGCAGCGAGAAACGAGTCATGTCCTTTTCGCTCGCGATCATCGGCCGGCCGAACGTCGGCAAATCGACGCTGTTCAACCGGCTGACCGGCAAGAAGCTGGCGCTTGTCGATGACCGTCCCGGCGTCACCCGCGATCGCCGGGAGGGCGAAGCCAAGCTCGCCGATCTGCGCTTCACCATCATCGACACGGCCGGGCTGGAGGAAGGCCGGGGCCCGACTCTGGAAGGGCGCATGCGCGCCCAGACTGAGAACGCGATCCTCTCCGCCGACGCAATTCTCTTTCTCATCGACGCGCGCGTTGGCGTCACGCCTGACGACAAATATTTCGCCGATCTGGTCCGTCGCGCTGGCAAGCCGGTTATCCTGATCGCCAATAAGGCGGAAGGAAAGGCCGGCGGGCCAGGCGTCTACGACGCCTTTTCGCTGGGTCTTGGCGATCCCGTGCCGTTTTCCGCCGAGCATGGCGAAGGCATGAGCGCGCTCTATGACGCGCTGCGCGAGGCTCTACCCGAGGAGACCGCCGAGCCTTTCGAAGACGACGTCGCCATTGAAGAAAATCTGCGCAACGACGATGAGGACGGCAGCGACCTCGATGTCACGAAGCCGCTGCGCATCGCGGTCGTCGGACGGCCCAACGCCGGAAAATCGACGCTCATCAACCGCATTCTCGGCGAGGAGCGCCTGCTGACGGGACCCGAAGCGGGAATCACGCGCGATTCGATCTCGGTCGATTTCGTGTGGCGCGACCGCAAGATGAAGCTCTTCGACACGGCCGGTCTGCGCAAGCGCGCCCGCGTCGTCGACAAGCTGGAAAAGCTGTCGGCAGCCGACGCGCTGCGCGCCGTACGGTTCTCGGAAGTCGTCGTGCTGCTCGTCGATTCGACGATTCCATTCGAGAAGCAGGATCTCTCGATCGCCGACCTCGCGGCGCGCGAGGGGCGCGCCGTCGTCATTGCACTCGGCAAGTGGGACCTCGTCGAGAACCGCGACGCTACGCTCATCAAGCTGCGCGAAGACGCAGAACGCCTGCTGGCGCAGCTGCGCGGCTGTCCGGTGGTTCCGGTGTCGGGCGCGACGGGGCAGGGGCTCGATAAGCTCATGCAAGCGATCCTCGCGGTTCATGAAATTTGGAACAAGCGCATCGGCACCGGGCGACTCAACCGATGGCTGCTGACGCAAATCGAGGAGACGCCGCCGCCGGCGGTTTCCGGGCGGCGCATCAAGATACGCTATATGACGCAAGCCAAGTCGCGGCCGCCGCATTTCGTGCTCTTCGGCAATCAGCTCGACGAGCTGCCAACGAGCTACGAGCGCTTCCTGATCAACGGTCTGCGCAAGACCTTCGACCTTCCCGGCGTGCCGATCAGGATCTCGAAAAAGTCGGGGGAGAACCCGTTCGAAGGACGTCACAAGGGCTGAGCGACTCTTGTGTCATGACGTCGCTCGCGAGATTGTGGCGCCATGCTCAAGCCTTCTCCTGAAAAACTTCTCGCTCTCGGCATGTCGTTCTGGAACGCCAAGGCGCTGCTTTCGGCAGTGGAGCTCGGCGTCTTCGACGCTCTCGCCGACGGCCCCGCCGACCTTGCGACGCTGACGCCCCAACTCGGCTTACACAAGCGCTCCGCGCACGACTTCTTCGACGCTCTCGTAGCAATGAAAGTTCTGGAGCGCGACGCCAACGGGCGTTACGCCAATACGCCCGAAGCGGATTTTTTCCTTGTGCGCGGTCGGCCGAGCTATGTCGGCGGGCTGCTGGAGATGGCCAATGCGCGCCTGTACGAGAGCTGGGGACATCTGTCGGAGGCGCTGAGAACCGGCCGACGCCAAAGCGAAAATCAGGACGAGAGCGATTTCTTCGCCGCGCTTTACGCCGATCCGCAACGTCTGCGCGGCTTCCTCTCCGCGATGAGCGGCGTGAGCGCCGGCGCCGCCCAGGCGATCGCCGACAAATTCTCCTGGCGGGACTATCGGACCTTCGTCGACGTCGGCGCCGCGCAGGGCATGGTCCCCGTCACAATCGCGCGGGCGCATCCGCATCTTTCGGGCGGCGGCTTCGATCTCCCCCAAGTCGGACCGATATTCGAGGAATTTGTCGTCGCCAATGGGCTCGCGGAGCGACTGCGGTTCTACCCCGGCGACTTTTTCAAGGACGATTTGCCCAAGGCCGACGTCATCATCATGGGGCACATCCTTCATGATTGGGATCTTGAGCAAAAGCGGATGCTGTTGAAGAAGGCATATGACGCCCTCCCGGAAGGCGGCGCGCTGATCGTCTATGAAGCCATGATCGATAATGATCGTCGCGAGAACGCTTTCGGCCTGCTGATGAGCCTCAATATGCTGATCGAAACCGACGGCGGCTTCGACTTTACGGGGGCCGACTGTGAGGGCTGGATGAAGGAAGCCGGGTTCTCCAGCTCCCGGGTTGAGCATCTGACGGGGCTGGATTCCATGGTGGTCGGCGTCAAATAGAGCCACCGCGCGCGCGAACGCGTCCACGGCGCCTGCGACGAATCCCCGCGCCGCCGCTCTGGATTTTGGTTGGACAGAAGCTAGTTTTGAATTATTCTAATTCTTGCGTCGGGGGCCTAACGGCCGCGCCGACTCAGATACTCGGAGGCAAGAAATGGCTATGCTCAAGGGCAGCAAGACCGAAGAAAATTTGAAGGCCGCTTTCGCCGGCGAATCGCAGGCGAATCGCCGCTATCTCTATTTCGCTCAAAAGGCTGACGTCGAGGGCTACAATGACGTGGCCACCGTGTTCCGCTCCACCGCCGAAGGCGAGACCGGCCACGCGCACGGCCATCTGGAGTTCCTGGAGACCGTCGGCGATCCTGCGACCGGCCTGCCGATCGGCAAGACCGCCGATAACCTCAAGGCCGCGGTCGCCGGCGAAACGCACGAATATACGGACATGTATCCCGGCATGGCGCGCTCGGCCCGTGACGAGGGCTTCGAGGAGATCGCCGACTGGTTCGAAACGCTCGCCAAGGCTGAGCGTTCGCACGCCGGCCGCTTCCAGCGCGCCCTGGACGAGCTGAAGTAAGCAGAGAATTACGTCCTTCGCGTCATGGCCGGGCTTGACCCGGCCATCCACGCGATGGGACCGGCGAAAGGCTCAGAGCCTGACCCGCGCGCCAGCGGCTGGGCTTCAGCATCCCTGTCGTGCGGCGACCGCTCCGCAGCATCCCCGCGTGGATGGCCGGGACAAGCCCGGCCATGACGGCCGTTGTGTTTTGGAACAACAAAGATGAGAGAAGGCAGCCTCGAGGCTCCGATCCGGCATCCGCTGGATTGGCGGAGCGACGATTTCTATGACGATGCGAAGCTCGACGTGGAAATGCGCCGGGTTTTCGATATTTGTCATACGTGCCGACGCTGTTTCAATCTGTGCGACTCCTTTCCGCGGCTGTTCGATCTCATCGACGAATCGAAAAGCGGCGAGCTCGACACCGTCGCGAGCGCGGATTTCAAACAGGTCGTCGACGCCTGCACCCTCTGCGACATGTGTTTCATGTCGAAGTGCCCCTATGTGCCGCCACACGAGTTCAACATCGACTTTCCGCATCTGATCCTGCGCTACCGCGCGGTCGAAGCCAAAAAGAAGGGCGTGCCCGCCGTCGATCGCGCGCTTGCCGACACTGACCGCTACGGAAAATGGGCGACGCTGATCTCAGGCGCGGCCAATTGGGCGACGCGCCGCGACAACGCAATGATGCGCGGCCTCGAGGAGAAAGTCGCGGGCGTCGATCGCAACGCCGAGCTGCCAAAATACGCCAGCAAGACGCTCGAAGCGCAGGCGGCTTCGAATCCGCCGATGCGCGACGAGTCGGCGCCGGCCAAGGCGCGCAAGGCCGTGCTCTACGCCACCTGCTACGGCGACTACAACGATACGTCGATCGGCATGTCGGCGCTCGCCGTGCTGGCAAGAAACGGCGTCGAGACCAAAGTCGTGCACCCGGCCTGTTGCGGCATGCCGAAACTCGAACAGGGCATGCTCGACGACGTGGCGGAAGCGGCGCGCAAGGTCGCCGCCGCCTTCGCGCCCTACATCGACCAGGGCTACGACATTGTTGCGCCGGTGCCGTCGTGCGCGCTGATGCTGAAGTTCGAATGGCCGCTGATTCTGCCGGAGGATGAAAGCGTCAAGCGTCTGGCTGAGGCGACCTTCGACCTCTCCGAATATGTCGTGGACATCGCCCGCAAAGAGGGGCTGGCCGAAGGCATGGCGCCGCTCAATGGCGGCGTCGCCTTCCATGTCTCCTGTCATTCGCGCGCCCAGAATATCGGCCAGAAAGGCGCCGAGCTGCTTGCGCTGATCCCTGAAGCCGATGTCGCCGTGGTCGAGCGCTGCTCGGGTCATGGCGGCGCCTGGGGCTACAAGAAGGGCAATTTCGAAACGGCGATGAAGGTGGGCAAGCCCGCCGCGCGGCAGTTGCAGAACGCCGACAAGAAGCACGTCGTTTCCGAATGCCCGCTTGCCGGACTGCATATCGAACAGGAGATCGAGACGCTCGGCGGCGAGACGCCGAAGCCGGAACGCGTCGGCCATCCGATCGTGCTGATGGCGAGAGCTTATGGACTTGCGGGCGCGTAAAGGTCGGGTTTTTTCCTCATCCTTAGGTGCGAGCGAAGCTCGCGTCTCGAAGGACGAGGAAAAATTTGCATAGGATGCCTCGCCCTCGTGCTTCGGAGACGCATCCCCCGGATGCTCCTCAGCATGAGCGCTCAGGTTGATGGAGCATCAAAAAGATGACGACACGTCACGAACTGACCCGCGCCGATATCCTCCCCTGGGCGGAATACGCCAAGGACCGGGCGGAACATCGCAAGCGCATCACGGCGCTCAAGCGGGATCGCCGGGTTGAGGTCGGCCCTTACGTCACCTTCTACTTCGAGAATTTCGACACGATGTGGTTGCAGGTGCAGGAGATGCTGCACATCGAAAAAGGCGGCGAGGCGCAGATCACGGACGAGCTTGCGGCATATAATCCACTGATTCCAAAGGGTAATGAACTCGTCGCGACTTTCATGATCGAGATCGACGACGCGCTGCGGCGGGCCCGCGTATTGGCGCAACTTGGCGGCGTCGAGGAGACGGCCTCCATCGAAGTCGGCGGCGAGCGCGTCGCCGGCAAGGCCGAGCAGGATCAGGATCGCACCACGGCTGAAGGCAAGGCAAGCAGCGTGCAATTCGTGCACTTCCCCTTCACGAAGGCGCAGATTGCAGCGTTCAGGGAGCCGAACACGCGCGTGATTTTGGGCCTGTCGCATCCCAACTACAGCCATATGGCTGTTTTGTCGGAAGCGACGCGCGCATCGCTCGCGGAGGATTTTGCCTGAAGGCGCGCTTGGCGGCGATCGATGATACCTTGGCCTTTGATGAAGCAAGATTGCAGTGAGCCTCGCTTGCCATTAAGTCGTCTTCAAGCGTTTCCCTCACAACCGACAGTGCATTGACAACTCCCGCCAACGACCCCGTTTCACGCCGCCGCACCTTCGCGATCATCTCGCACCCTGACGCCGGCAAGACGACGCTCACCGAAAAGCTGCTGCTCTTCGGCGGCGCGATTCAGCTTGCCGGCGCCGTCAAGGCCAAGCGCAACGCTCAGCAGACGCGCTCGGACTGGATGAGCATCGAGCGCGAGCGCGGAATCTCTGTCGTCACTTCGGTGATGACCTTCGAATACGGCGGCTGCGTCTTCAATCTCTTGGATACGCCGGGCCACGAGGATTTTTCGGAAGACACCTACCGCACGCTGTCCGCCGTCGACGCCGCGGTGATGGTGATCGACGCCGCTAAGGGCATCGAGGCGCGCACGCGCAAGCTCTTTGAAGTCTGCCGCCTGCGCGACATTCCGATCGTCACCTTCATCAACAAGCTCGACCGCGAGGCGCGCGACCCGTTCGATCTGCTCGATGAAATCGAGAAGACGCTCGCGCTTGACGCGACGCCGATCACCTGGCCGATCGGTTCGGGCAGAAGCTTTGCCGGCACATACCGCTTCGCCACGAAAACTGTGCGCCGGATCGATGAGGACGCCGAGCTGCTGCAAACGAGCGGCCTCAATGATCCGCTCTTCGACACGCTTTTGCCGAACGGCGCGGATGCATGGCGGGAGGAGGCGATGCTTGCCGAAGAAGGCAACAAGCCTTTCGATCTCTCCGCCTTCCGCGAGGGCCATTTGACGCCCGTCTTCTTCGGCAGCGCGCTGCGCAACTTTGGCGTTCGCGATCTGATCGACGCGATGGCGGAATATGCGCCGAGCCCGCGTGCGCAGGAGGCGGACAAGCGCCTCGTCGAGGCGAAGGAGCCGAAGATGACCGGCTTCGTCTTCAAGATCCAGGCGAATATGGACCCCAACCATCGCGATCGCATCGCCTTCATGCGCGTCTGCTCGGGTCGGCTCACGCGCGGCATGAAGGCGAAACTCATTCGCACGGGCAAGAATATTCCCATCAACGCGCCGCAGTTCTTCTTTGCGCGCGACCGCTCGATCGCCGACGAAGCATATGCCGGCGACGTGGTGGGCCTGCCCAATCACGGGCAACTGCGCATCGGCGACACGCTGACCGAGGGCGAGGAGATCGTCTTTCGCGGCGTGCCGAGCTTCGCGCCGGAAATTCTGCGCCGCATTCTCATCGGCGACGCCATGAAGGCGAAGAAGCTGCGTGAAGCCTTGCAGCAGCTTGCGGAAGAGGGCGTCGTGCAGGTCTTCACGCCGCACGACGGCTCTGGCGCGATCGTCGGCGTTGTCGGCGCGCTGCAGCTCGACGTGCTGGCGACGCGGCTCGAGGGGGAATATGGATTGCAGACGCGCTATGAGCAGCCGCGCTTTACCGTTTGCCGTTGGATCGTCTCGGACGAGCCCGCGAAGTTGAAGAGCTTCATCGATTCGAACGGCTCCAGCATCGCCGACGATCTCGACGGCGCGCCGGTGTTCATGAGTTCGTCGGCGTTCCAGCTCAATTATGACGCCGAACGCAATCCGGCGATCACATTCTCGGATGTGAAGGACTATCAGAAGCGGGCGGCGTAGGCCGCCAACAGCGGCGAAGAAAAACCGCTCACCTGCAGTAATCGATCGCGAAGACGTCGTTGGTGAAGGCGCCCGAATATAGGATCTGCCTCGGAAGCGAAGTGATCAGCGTAATGTGCGCGTTCAGCAGCTTGCCATAGGCCTGAATGATGTATCCCCCGTTCTCTTTTGCAACGTCTTCGACGGCGTATGCGTCGGTTCGTCCATCGTCCACGATCGCGAGCGTCGAACTGAGCGGGGAATAGGCCACCATATAGGGGGCTGCATAGAGATTGTCGCTATGGCGGCAGAGCAGCGTCAAAGGCTTCGCTTGCGCCGAATTTGCAAAAACCGAGGCGGTCGCAACCGCTAACAACGCCGCTGCAATGTTCACTTTCATCACCCATGTGTTGCTTGGGGCGAGTTGAAACATGCCTTGTTTGCGCGACGACGACAAGAACGCGGCGCCCGGCCGGCGCAAAGGGCTAGGCGCCCTTGATCAGCGCCAAGAACGCCCCGACGAGCGCCACGGTCGCGGCGAGAATGAGGACGTTTGCGGAGAACTCCAGAGCCTTTTGGGTCTCGGTCAGGACCGCGGAGAAATAATTGCTGTGCAGCAGAGCTGTCATGTTTGTTCCCTAAGACGCGCCGCGAGCGGACGGGAGCGATTGGTCAGGTTTAGACTCCGGCGAGTCCACGAAGACTTAAGCCCGCCAGCGTGTCGACGAGCCGCTCGAGCGCGTCTTCGTCGAATTTGAGCGAGAAGGGCGGCTGCGCGAGCCGCTCCGCGTCTCGCACGAAGAACATCGGCTGCTGGGCAAGCCACAGCATCGCGAATGTGACGGTCTCCGCGGAGGCCTCTTGCGGCAGGAACCGCCGCACGACCCGTTCCGCCAAACGAAAGATGCGGGGCGGCGAATGCGCGATGAAGGCGCTGAAGACTTCGCTCGGCTGCACGCTTTCCCAGGCGAAGATGCGCAGGAAGCGGCTGACGCGATCGCGCTTGACGAGCGGCAGCAGAAATTGATGCAGATAGCGCCGAAGCGCGTCCTCAGGCGAAAGCGCATCGAGCTCTTCGGGGTCCAAGAACGCATTCTCCTCGAAGGCCCGCGTCGCAGCGATCAGCACTTCGCGATAAAGTCCGTCCTTGCCGCCGAAGTGGTAATTGACGGCCGCCTGGTTGGCCATCGCCCTTTGGGTGATGAGCCGCACCGAGCCGCCGTCATACCCATATTCCGCGAAGACCGACGTCGCCGCTTTGATGAGAGCGGCGCGCGTCGTTTCCGTCGAGCGAGACGCGACGCGCGCCTGATCCAGATTACTCAAGGCATCATCCTCAAAAAGGATATACGTTGACGAGGCTAGACACTGCGCCGCCGAGCGACGTCGCGCTATTCCATGCCTTGCGGCCGAGCGGAGCCAATTTGGATGAGAGCCCTGTCGGGTCGAGCTTGGCCAACAAACTCCGTTCCTGTTGCTCCGCTTTCTCGTCCATTGTCTGGGGAGAGGCGGGCGGCTCGGCGTTGGTGGTCGGGGGCGCCGGCGGCGTCGACTCGACAGGGTTTCTCTTTTCCGGAGACGGCCTGCGCAGGGCGACGACTTTCGTCGTCCTGACGGGGATCGTCTCAGTCTTTTCAGCGGCGGCTTCGTTCGACCAATCCGAGATGCGCTCCTGCGGATAGACGGCGAACAGCGCCACAGCCGGCGAAGCGTTTTTCAACTTCAAGGATGGGCGCTCCGTCTCCGCGGAAGCGATCCGATCGATGATTTTGCCGCTCACCGGGTCGGTCGTGAAAGCGATTTCCTTCAGCGCTTCGCCATTCTTCCATTGTGGCGGCAGGAAAGCGATGAGCCAGGTCGCGACGAAGCAGACCGCAGCATCGATGAGCAACCTCCGTGACTTGGCGCTAAGCGCCGCAAATTTTGTTTCCAGATGATCGCTCATGACGAACCTCCGTTTAAAACGACTGATTGAAATTCAAACGCTCGTTTGAAGCGAAAATATGGCGACGCGGTGACGCGCTATTTCTGGCTCTTTGCGCGAGCGCAACATGCGTCATTTTGGCGCTTTGAGGAAACGGAGACGCTGGCGTGCGAAGCTTGCGCGGCTCACCCAAAGCCCCCACAACAAAACTGGGCTGACGAAGCCCGCGCGAAACTTGGGTGGCCTTAGACCGCGACGACGGCCGCTCTTCCCGTCGCGGCTTCGCCGTGATAAGCGACGCGTCTCACGATGCGCGTCCTAGGGACCGGCTTCGCCGATTAAGACCGGGAGCCGGTTTTTGTTTTCGTTCAGCGCCGTTAGGCATAGAGGTCCATTCCAATGAGCCAATCCGGTTTCTTCACCGCCTCCCTCAGCGCTTCCGATCCGGAAATCGCGAAGGCGATCGAACTCGAACTCGGCCGCCAGAGGCACGAGATCGAACTGATCGCGTCGGAGAACATTGTCTCAAAGGCGGTGTTGGAGGCCCAGGGCTCGGTTCTCACCAACAAATATGCCGAGGGCTATCCGGGAAAGCGCTATTACGGCGGCTGCCAATTCGTCGACATCGCCGAAAATCTCGCGATCGACCGCGCCAAGAAGCTGTTTGACTGCGGCTTCGCCAATGTTCAGCCCAACTCCGGCTCGCAGGCCAATCAGGCGGTGTTCCTCGCGCTTCTTCAGCCGGGCGACGTCTTCATGGGGCTGGATCTCGCCGCGGGCGGTCATCTGACGCATGGATCGCCGGTCAATGTCTCCGGCCGCTGGTTCAAGCCGGTGAGCTATACGGTGCGCAAGGACGATCAGCGCATCGACATGGAGCAGGTCGCCGCGCTCGCCATGGAGCATAAGCCGAAGCTCATCATCGCCGGCGGCTCCGGCTATTCCCGCATCTGGGACTTCGAAGGCTTCCGCAAGATCGCCGACAGCGTCGGCGCCTATTTCATGGTGGACATGGCGCATTTCGCCGGTCTGGTCGCTGCGGGACTTCATCCGTCGCCGCTGCCGCATGCGCATGTCGTCACCACCACGACGCATAAGACGCTGCGCGGTCCGCGCGGCGGCATGGTGCTGACGAACGACGAGGCCATCGCCAAGAAGATCAACTCGGCGGTCTTCCCCGGCCTGCAGGGCGGTCCGCTGATGCATGTCATCGCCGGAAAGGCGGTGGCGTTCGGCGAGGCGCTGACCCCGCAGTTCAAGACCTATCAGCAGCAGGTCAAGGATAATGCGCAAATGCTCGCGCAGACGCTCGTCGACGCGGGCCTTGCGATCGTCTCGGGCGGCACCGACAACCATCTGATGCTCGTCGATCTGCGTCCCAAGAAGATCACCGGCAAGGCGGCGGAAGCCGCGCTTGGCCGCGCGCACATCACCTGCAACAAGAACGGCATTCCCTTCGATCCGGAAAAGCCCTTCGTCACCTCCGGCATTCGTCTCGGCTCGCCGGCGGCGACCTCGCGCGGCTTCGGCCAGAGCGAGTTCAAACAGGTCGGGCAGATGATCGTCGAGGTGCTCGACGGCCTCTCCTCGCAGGGCGAAGAAGGCAACGCCGCGACGGAAACCGCGGTGAAGGAAAAGGTTCACACGCTGACCGCGAAGTTCCCGATCTATTAAAAAAGTGGGACGTTCCCTTCTCCCGCTTGCGGGAGAAGGTGTCGCGCCGAAGGCGCGACGGATGAGGGTTCTCTCCGTCGCATCATTTGTGATAGCCCTCACCCGACCCCGCTTCGCGGGGCCTCCCTCTCCCGCATGCGGGAGGGGGGAAAGGCGCCCGAAATGCGCTGTCCCTATTGCGGTTCCGTCGACACGCAGGTGAAGGACTCCCGTCCTGCGGAGGATTCATCCTGCATAAGGCGGCGCCGCGTCTGTCCGACTTGCGGCGGCCGTTTCACGACCTTTGAGCGCGTGCAGCTGCGCGAAATCATCGTCGTGAAGAAGTCGGGTCGCCGTGCGCCGTTCAATCGCGACAAGCTGATGCGATCGGTTGAGATCGCCTTGCGTAAGCGTCCGGTCGAAGCGGAACGCGTCGAGCAGATGATTTCCGGAATCGTTCGTCAGCTCGAAAGCCTCGGCGAAGTCGAGGTCGAAAGTCAGCGGATCGGCGAACTGGTCATCGAAGGCCTGCGTTCGCTCGACCCCGTCGCCTATGTGCGTTTCGCCTCGGTGTATCGCGATTTCCGCGAAGTTCGCGACTTCTCCGCGGTGATCGATGAATTGGAGAGCGGCGGCGACGGCGCGGCTTTTGCACCGGACGCCGACGACCCAGAGAAGGCATGACGATCCACGAAGCCTTTCCACAGACCGCGACCGACGACGCCTATATGGCGGCGGCGCTTGCGCTTGGCCGGCGCAATTTGGGCCGTACCGCGCCAAATCCCGCGGTGGGCGCGTTGCTCGTGCGCGACGGCGTCGTTATCGCCCGCGGCTGGACCGGGCCCGGCGGGCGCCCGCATGCGGAGGCGATCGCCATGGCTGCGGCGGGCGAGGCTGCGCGCGGCGCGACGCTTTACGTCACTTTGGAGCCCTGCGCGCATCATGGGGCGACGCCCCCTTGCGTCAACTCGATCATCGCCGGCGGCGTCGCGCGCGTCGTCACCGCCCTCGAGGACCCCGACCCGCGCGTCTCGGGCGATGGCTTCGCCCGGCTGCGCGAAGCAGGAATCGACGTCATCATTGGTCCCGGCGCCGCGGCGGCGCGCGCCGATCATCTCGGGCATATTTTGCGCGTCACGCGTCGCCGCCCGATGATAACGCTCAAGCTCGCGCGGACGGCGGACGGCTACGCGGCGGGCGCCGCGCATGATCCGCGCCTGCACATCACCGGACCTATCGCTGACGCCTTCACTCATGTGCAGCGATCGCTGCACGACGCGATCATGATCGGCGGCGGCACGGCGCGCGACGACGATCCGCTGATGACTGTGCGCTTGCCAGGGATGCAACAATACAAGCCGCTCCGCGTCGTGCTCGACGAGAAGCTGTCGCTGTCGCCGCGTTCGCGCCTGGCGTCCACCGCGCGCGAAACGCCGCTGCTCATCATCGCTGGAGCGGCCGTCGCCGATGAAGCGGCCAAAGCGTTTGAAGACGCCACTGGCGCAGAGGTTGTCCGCATCGCGATGCGCGACGGCCTTCTTGATCTTACCAGCGCCTTAAGACTTTTGGCAGATCGCGGCGTCACCCGCGTCTTCAGCGAAGGCGGGCCCCGCGTCGCCGAAAGTCTGCTCGCCGCGGATCTTGCCGATGAGGTCATCCTGCACACCGCGGTCAAGCCGCTCGGGAGGGCAGGCCGTCCGGCGCTGACTTCTGCGGCGCGCGCCGCCCTCGATGACGACTCGCGCTACCGTCTGATCGAGACGCGCGCGCTCGGCGCCGACACGATGACTCGATACGCGCGGGTCGACTGATGTTCACCGGCATCGTCACCGATGTGGGCGAAGTCATTGCGATGACGCCGCGTGGCGAACTGCGCCGCCTGCGCATCGCCTGTTCATACGATCCCGACGGCATCGCTCTGGGCGCCTCCATCGCCTGCTCGGGCGTATGCCTGACGGTCGTCGCCGTCGCGCGCGAGGGCGCGCGAACGGTCTTCGAAGTGGACGCCGCCGCCGAGACGCTCGCCGTCACGACGGTCGGCACATGGGCCTGCGGAACGCGCGTCAATCTGGAACGCGCGTTGAAGATCGGCGACGAACTCGGCGGCCATATCGTCACCGGCCATGTCGACGGCGTCGCGCGCGTCACATCGCGCGACGACTTTGATGACATGTCCAGATTCTGGATCGAGGCGCCGCGAGCGCTGTCGCGCTTTATCGCCAAGAAAGGCTCCGTGGCGTTTGACGGCGTTTCGCTCACGGTGAACGAGGTCGACGGCGATACCTTTTCCGTGCTGCTCATTCCGCATACGCTTAGCGTTACGACGCTCGGCGCGCGCAGAGCAGGGGATGCGCTCAATATCGAGGTCGATCTGATGGCGCGCTATGCGGCAAGGTTGAGCGAAGCGCGGTAGCCTGAGTTTGGCGCCAGGATGTGTATAACGGCCATATCGGCTGACAGAGCGTCGCTCCTGTGACATAACGCGCCCATAATCGGTTCGCGGCGTCCCCCTCCCACAGGGAGAGGGATCCGGCCAAAGGGCGTCTGTAAGGACGCCCGTCGTCAACGACGGGCTTTTGGCAGTGTCGGGTGAGGGGTTTGCGCCTCAGCGTTAATGCGTTCGCTGTGGCGGCGCGTCCCGCACCTTTGCAATTGAGAACGCTAACCCTCGCTTGGCTGCTTCGCAGCCCAACCCTCTCCCCGCGGGAGAGGGTTGCGTGCACTCCTGGAGTCGCCTGAATGGCTGGTTTTGCACCCGACGACGCTGACGTCGCGCCCGTGCCGGGCGCGCATATTCTCGTCGTCTCGACGAAGTTCAACGGCGGAATCGTCGCCATGTTGCGCGAAGGCGCGCTTGATGCGTTGCGCGCGCTCCAAGCGCAGGCGACGGTGATCGAAGTCCCTGGCGCGCTGGAGATCGCAACAGCGGCCGCGATCGCGCTCGACGATGCGGAGCTTGCCGGCGCGCCTTACGATGGAGTCGTTGCGCTCGGCTGCGTCATCCGCGGCGAGACCTATCACTTCGAACTCGTCGCCAATGAAAGCACGCGCGCGCTGATGAATCTATCCGTCTCGCGCCGCCTGCCGCTCGGCAATGGCGTGCTCACTGTGGAGAATGAGGCGCAGGCGATCGTGCGCGCCGATCCCAAGCAGGGCGACAAGGGCGCCGACGCGGCGCGCGCGGCGCTCGCGCTTGTGCGCCTCAAACGGGGCGTCGTATGAGCGTCGATCAACGCTCGGCGTCGCGTCTGGCGATCGTGCAAGCGCTTTACCAAATGGAAGTCGCCGGCAAAGGGCTCAACGAGATTTTCGCCGAGTTCGAGTCTCACTGGATCGGGCGAGAGATCGAAGGCGCGCAGTATAAGCCGGCGGACGCCGCCTTTTTTCGCGACGTGCTGCAAGGCGTGCTCACCGATCAAGTCGCCATCGACCGGCAGATTGATCGCGCGCTTTCCGGCGGCTGGCCATTGTCACGACTGGAGTCCGTCATGCGCGCCGCCTTGCGCGCCGGCGTCTATGAACTGCGGTCGCGCAAGGACGTCCCGGCCCGCGTCGTCATCAAGGAATATGTCGACGTCGCCGGCGCCTTTTTCGGACCGACCGAGTCGGGGATGGTGAACGCCGTGCTCGACAGGATCGCGCATGAGGAGCGCGCCGAAGAGTTGAGTTGACAGGAAAGCAGCCTCCGGCTTCCTCGTCCTTCGAGACGCCCGCTGCGCGGGCTCCTCAGGATGAGGAGGCCGGCGGCGCCTAAACCTCGCCCTCATGCTGAGGAGCGAGCGAAGCTCGCGTCTCGAAGCACGAGGGCGAAGCCATGCCGCGCTATAGCGAAGACGACATCATCGCCCGCGTGTTCGCGCCGATCGCGGGGACGGCCGCGCTCGGCCTTAAGGACGACGCGGCGCTTCTCGCGCCCGAAAGCGCGCCGCTCGTCGTCACGACCGACATGGTCGTTGCCGGCGTGCATTTCTTCGCGGACGATGACCCTTCGCTAATCGCCAAGAAGGCGCTGCGCGTCAATCTCTCCGATCTTGCCGCCAAGGGCGCAGAGCCGATCGGCTTTCTGCTCGGCTTGGCGCTGCCGGCCGACTGGACCAACGCTTGGCTGGACGCTTTCGCCGCCGGGCTCGCCGAGGATGCGCGCGCGTATCACGCGCCGCTCATCGGCGGCGACACGGCTGCGACCCCGGGGCCGCTGACCATCTCGATCACGGCGCTTGGTCGCACGCGGCGCTTCGTGCCCCGCACCGGCGCAAAGCCAGGAGACGCCATCTTCGTCTCGGGCCCGATCGGAGACGCGGCGCTGGGTCTCGCGCTGCGCCGCGACCCTACGCTGGAGCGACGACTGTCGGATGAGGCCCGAGACTATCTGATCGGACGCTATCTGCTGCCACAGCCGCGCGTGGATCTCTCGGCGTGGCTTTGCGCCAACGCCAGCGCCGCGATGGACATTTCCGACGGCCTTGCGGGCGATCTCGCCAAGCTTTGCCGCGCCTCCGGCGTGAGCGCGGTTGTCGATCTCGCCTCCGTGCCGCTTTCAGCAGCGGCGCGAGAGGCAATGGCCATCGATCCCGCGCTCTTCGAAACGGCGATAACGGGCGGAGACGACTACGAAATCCTCATCGCGGCAGGGAGCGCAGCGCCGCCTGCCGCGCCCGCCTGCCGGATCGGCGAATTTATGGCGGGAAGCGCGGCCCCGATTTTACTCGATGCGCACAAAAAACCGGTTTTTTTCAAAAAATTGTCCTTCCAACACTTCTGAAGAATACGGGATCGCGCAGCATTGCCGTGCGGCCACGTTTCTGGCAGAAAGCCCGCTGGAAAGCTGCTGTCTCCGCCCGATTCGCTCGGCGGGGCCGCTGCTCCTTTTTTTGTTGCGCGACTCCGTTCGCGGCGACGCGACCAGTTCGGCCATTCCCCGGTCGAGGAACGAAAAGGCGAAGCCAAAATGGTTCTGTTTCTAACCATCGTCTTCGGATTGATGTCTATCGTCTATGGCGTGAAGACCTCGCAGGAATTGCTCGCAGCCGATCCGGGGTCGGCGCGGATGCAGGAAATTTCGGGCGCCGTCGCCGAGGGCGCGCAGGCCTATCTCAACCGCCAATACAAGACCATCGCCATGGTTGGCGGCGTGATCTTCGTCATCCTCGTCATCCTGCTCGGCTGGGCGGTCGCCTTCGGATTCCTGCTCGGCGCGGTGCTCTCCGGCGCGGCCGGCTATATCGGCATGAACGTCTCGGTGCGCGCCAATGTCCGCACGGCGCAGGCGGCGACGAAATCGCTGGCCGGCGGCCTCGACATCGCCTTCAAGGCCGGCGCGGTCACCGGACTTCTGGTCGCCGGGCTCGCGCTGCTTGGCGTCGCTGTCTATTACGCGATCCTGACCTGGTTCGCCGGCTATGCGCCCTCCGACCGTACGGTCGTCGACGCGCTGGTGGCGCTCGGTTTCGGCGGATCGCTGATTTCGATTTTCGCCCGTCTCGGCGGCGGCATCTTCACCAAGGGCGCGGACGTCGGCGCCGATCTTGTCGGCAAGGTCGAGGCCGGCATTCCCGAGGATGATCCGCGCAATCCGGCCACGATCGCCGACAATGTCGGCGACAATGTCGGCGATTGCGCCGGCATGGCGGCCGACCTCTTCGAGACCTATGCGGTGACGGTCGTCGCCACCATGGTGCTCGCCTCGATCTTCTTCGCCGGTCAGGAAGGCCTGTCGTCGGCGATGATCTATCCGCTCGCGATCGGCGGCCTTTCGATCCTCACGTCGATCGCCGGCACCTATTTCGTGAAAATGGGCGACGACGATGACACGCCGTGGGGCAAGTTTGCTTCGCCTTATTTCAAGCAGCTTGGCATCGACGATTCCATCATGGGCGCGCTTTACAAGGGCCTCATCGCCGCCGGCGTGCTGTC
Source organism: Methylocystis rosea SV97 (assembly GCF_000372845.1). Taxonomy (GTDB): domain Bacteria; phylum Pseudomonadota; class Alphaproteobacteria; order Rhizobiales; family Beijerinckiaceae; genus Methylocystis; species Methylocystis rosea. The sequence goes on along the minus strand of NZ_KB889963.1, from coordinate 2,739,598 downwards.
GGTCGGAGGGCTCTTCCTGGCGACGACTTTTACCGTCGGCTGGGGCGAGATCGGCAAGGCGAATGGCGAAGCCATCCACGGCTATGGCCTGTTCCTCTCTGGGGTGCTGGGCCTGATCGTCACGGGCGCCATCGTCTACATCACCGAATATTACACCGGCACCGGCAAGCGTCCGGTGGTGTCGATTGCTCAGGCGTCGGTGACGGGCCACGGCACCAACGTCATCCAGGGCCTCGCCGTGTCGCTTGAATCGACAGCGGCGCCGGCGCTCGTCATCGTTCTCGGCATCATCCTCACCTATGAGCTTGGCGGGCTCTATGGCACGGCGATCGCGGTGACGACGATGCTGGGCCTCGCCGGCATGGTCGTGGCCCTCGACGCCTTCGGCCCCGTCACCGACAACGCCGGCGGCATCGCCGAAATGGCGGGTCTGCCGAAGGAAGTGCGTCGCAACACCGACGCGCTCGACGCCGTGGGCAACACCACGAAGGCCGTGACCAAGGGCTACGCCATCGGCTCGGCGGGCCTCGGCGCGCTGGTGCTCTTCGCCGCCTACACGAACGATCTGAAGCATTTCATCGACACCGACGTGCCGTTTTTCAAAGGGCTGGGGAAGATCGACTTCGAACTCTCCAATCCCTATGTCGTCGCGGGCCTCATCTTTGGCGGCCTCATTCCCTATCTCTTCGGCGGCATCGCCATGACGGCGGTGGGGCGCGCGGCGGGCTCGGTGGTCGTCGAGGTGCGTCGCCAGTTTAAGGAAAAGCCCGGCATCATGGCGGGCACGGACCGGCCGGATTATGGCCGCGCCGTCGATATGCTGACGCAGGCGGCGATCAAGGAAATGATCGTGCCGTCGCTGCTGCCGGTGCTGGCGCCGATCGTCGCCTTCGTCGTCGCCTGGATCCTTGGCGGCAAGGCCAACGCCTTCGCGGCGCTGGGCGCGTTGCTGCTGGGCGTCATCGTCAACGGGCTCTTCGTTGCGATTTCGATGACGTCGGGCGGCGGCGCTTGGGACAACGCCAAGAAATCCTTCGAAGACGGCTTCATTGATAAGGACGGCGTGAAGCATGAGAAGGGCTCCGAGGCCCATAAGGCGGCGGTGACCGGCGACACGGTCGGCGACCCCTATAAGGACACCGCCGGCCCCGCCGTGAATCCGGCGATCAAGATCACCAATATCGTGGCGCTGCTGATGCTGGCGATCTTGGCGCACTGAGAGTTTGCTTAAAGCAGTTTGCGAAGGGGCGGGGGAAACCTCGCCCTTTCTTTTTGAATGTCTTGAAAATAAATAAATATCAGCAACTTCTCCTGGGTTCAGGAATATAGCCCGCGTTCGCGAGAACTTTACGACCCAAGTCGAAAGCGCTTTGCTCGCCGAAATTCGCATGCTCGCAAAGCATGAGGGCCGGCAGCTTGAATCCGTCGTAGAGGACGCGCTGCGAACCTATGTCAAAAAACGCAGCAGGACGAAGCCGCGACATCGCCCATCGACGCCTATCGAGCGAGCCTTGGGCGCTACGGCGCCCTTTATGAGAAGCTCGCCAAATGAACCGACCTGCGCGTCACGATGATTGGCGCTCGGCATCGGCGGCGACGGGCCCAAGCCATGTGACTTTCCCGCGGGCGTCTTGCATTATCGCGGCCGACGAGCGCCTCCGTCGCAGCTTGGGGAGCGCAGGCGGACTTCATGACCCATCCCTTCTACTGCCTTCACACGCATGGCTTCATCCGAGTCGCCGTCGCGACGCCGACCGTGCGAGTCGCCGATCCGGCTTTCAACGTCGCGCGGACGATCGAACTGGCGCGCCAGGCGGATCAGCACGGCGCTTCGCTGGCGCTGTTTCCGGAGTTGGGGATCTCCTCTTACGCGATCGACGATCTCTTGCAGCAGGAGGCGTTGCTCGGCGCCGTCGACACGGCGCTCGTCGAACTCGTCGAGGCCTCTTGCGGCATTCATCCGCTGATCGTCGTCGGCGCGCCGCTGCGCCATCGCGGGCGTCTCTACAATTGCGCCGTGGCGATCCTGCGTGGCCGCGTGCTCGCCGTGACGCCCAAGGTCTATCTGCCGAATTATCGCGAGTTTTACGAACAGCGCCACTTCGCGTCCGGCGCTTTTGTTTCGGGCGAGGACATCGTCGTCGCCGGACAAACCGCGCCCTTCGGCTCCGATACGCTCATCGAAGCGACGGATTTTCCCGGACTCGTGATCCACACGGAGATTTGCGAGGACGTATGGGTTCCCATTCCCCCTTCGGCGCGCGCCGCGCTGGCGGGGGCGACCGTGCTGCTCAACCTCTCGGCGTCGAATGCGATCGTCGGCAAATCCGACTATCGCGAGACGCTCTGCGCTGCGCATTCGGCGCGCTGCCTAGCGGCCTATCTCTATTCGGCGGCGGGGCAGGGCGAGTCGACGACGGACCTCGCGTGGGACGGAGAAGCGCTGATCTGCGAGAAGGGCGACGTTCTCGCCAAGGCGCCGCGCTTCTCCGACGAACCGCAGCTGGCGCTCGCCGATGTCGATATCGGTCGTCTTCTTGCCGAGCGCATGCGGCATGGGACATTCGGCGCCTGCGCCGACGTGGAGCAGGGCGCGACGCATTATCGTCGCATAGCTTTCGAACTCGCTGCGCCTTGCGACCGCGACCTTGGATTTCTGCGCGAGGTCGGACGCTTTCCCTTCGTCCCGGCGGATGAAACGCGGCTCGCCGAGCTGTGTTTCGAGGCGTTCAACATACAATCGCACGGCCTCGAACAACGGCTGCGCGCTACGAAAATAAAAAAGGCAGTGATCGGCGTCTCTGGCGGACTCGACTCCACGCAGGCGCTGCTCGTCGCGGTGACGGCGATGGATGCGCTCGGTCTGCCGCGCGAAAATGTGCTCGGCTTCACGCTGCCGGCCTTCGCCACGAGCGAAAGCACCAAGGCCAACGCCTGGCGGCTGATGCGCGCGCTCGGCGTCACCGCGCAGGAAATCGACGTCACCGCGGCTTGCAAGCAAATGCTCGTCGACATCGATCACCCGGCTGCGCGCGGAGAGGCGGTTTACGACACGACTTACGAGAATGTGCAAGCGGGGGCGCGCACGTCGCTGCTGTTTCGTCTTGCCAACCGCCATGGCGCGCTCGTCATTGGCACTGGCGACTTGTCCGAACTCGCCCTCGGTTGGTCCACCTATGGCGTTGGCGATCAGATGTCGCATTACAACGTCAACGCCTCAGTGCCCAAGACGCTTATTCAGCACCTCATCCGCTGGTGCGCTCGAGACGCGCGATTCGGCGCCGAAACGGCGGCGGTGCTTGAAGATGTTCTCGCGACGGAAATATCCCCCGAGCTCGTGCCGGGAGAAGCAAGACAGAGAACCGAGGATACTGTCGGGCCGTATGCGCTGCAGGACTTCAATCTCTACTATACGACGCGCTACGGATTTGCGCCTGCGAAGATCGCCTTCCTCGCCTGGCGCGCCTGGCGGCATGCGTCCGCCGGCTCATGGCCTGCAGGGATCGCGCAAGAAGACAAGATTGCCTATGACCTCTCGACGATCAAACATTGGCTCGGCGTTTTCGTGAAGCGATTCTTTGAGGGAAGTCAGTTCAAACGGTCGGCGCTGCCAAACGGTCCGAAAGTCAGTTCGGGAGGATCCCTGTCGCCGCGCGGCGACTGGCGCGCGCCATCGGATTCGGTTGCGGACGCGTGGCTGAGTTCGCTGGACGACATTCCCTGACAACGACAAGCCGGCCGCTCACGAAAAGCGGTCGGCTCATAACCTTCGAGGAACGATGATCGGTCAGGCGCGCCGGACGAGGCCGAGAACGACAGAAACGACCAGGAGAACCAACGCCAGCCAGAACAATATCCGCGCGCCGTCCACCGCGACGCCGGCGACGCCCCCAAAGCCCAGAAATCCGGCAATGAGAGCGACGACCAGGAACACCACGGCCCAATACAGAAGGTTGCCCATTTTGACCTCCGCTTGTGAACTCTCGTCCTAAAACGCGTCCGCTGCATACATGTTCCGACGCGAACTCATCCCCGCGATTGCTCAGGTCTCGACGCGCGGGAAATCCGCATTAAGATAGGCCGAAGCGTTACCTGCACAGTGACCGTGATCTATGTGCTATTCGCTTGAGGCAAGCATTACGGCTGGGCTCGGCCTGGGGTTGGCGGGCTACGGCATGGTCTCAAAAGCGCTGCGCTACGACCGGCGCATGGTGCTTTTCGCCGCGTTTCCGCTGGTGTTCTCGGCGCACCAGTTCGTCGAAGCTGCGGTATGGCTCACGCGGGCCGATCCTGTCGCCGGGCAGCCTTATCGTTATGTCTACACCTTAATCGCTTTTACGATGTGGCCCGTGCTGACGCCTGCGGCAGCCGCCTATGCGGAATCGGATCCGGAGCGAAATCGTCTTTGGTGGACCATGGGCGGCGTAGGCATTGTCCTCGCCGCCTATCTTATCGCCAAACTCGCGGGCGCCGACGGTATCGACCTGTCGGTGTATCGGCATTCGCTCGCTTACGATCCGCTGTTCGAGCGTCCGCCGCTCGTGACGGATTTTCTCTATCTCGTACTGACCGTGTCGCCGCTCATTTTCAGCCAGCGAAGGGCGATCAATGTATTCGGCGTCGCGGTGTTGGCTACGTTTTTCTTGGCGCTCGCCGCTAACCGGCCGGCTTGGTATTCGGTTTGGTGTCTCGCTGCTGCGCTGTTCAGCCTGATCATCGCGCTCGCGATTGAAGAAGAGCGCAGCTCCGACTTCGACGGATTGGAAATGCAGCGCTAGCGAGCGCTGGCCGCGTTCGTCGCCCATTCGATGTAGCGCTTGCGCAGCAGGCGACTCCTGTCGCCCGGCGCGCCAGATCCGATGGGGCGGCCATCGAGCGAGACAACCGGCAGGACGAGATTGGAGGCGCTCGTGAGGAAGGCTTCCTTCGCCTCATACGCTTCGGCGACCGAGAAACTGCGCTCCTCGACGGTCAATCCTTCCCGCTCCGCGATCACCTGCACGGCCTTCCGTGTACAGCCCGGAAGAACTGCCGAGGAGTTTAGACGGGTCACGAGCACGTCCTCGCGGGTGAGGATGAAGGCGGTCGAGGATGAGCCTTCGGTCACGAAACCGTCTTGATCGACCATCCAGGCCTCCTGGCAGCTGCCCTCGAGCGCCGCTTGCTTCGCCAGAACCTGCGCGAGCAGCGCCGTGCTCTTGATGTCGCGTCGCGCCCATCGCAGATCCGGAACGGTGAGCACCTTCACGCCGGTTTCGGCGGCGGGAGAGGCGATGATGTTTTTCTCCTGAGCGAAGGCGACGAACGTCGGCGCTGCTTCCGCGGGAAATCCGAACTCGCGCTCGGCGGCGGCGCCTCTGGTGATTTGCAGATAGACGAGGCCTTCGCTCAAGCCATTCTTCGCGATAAGTTCGGCCTCGATTTCCTTGATGCCCGCCATCGGAACAGGATTTTCGATACGCAGTTCGCGCAGCGAACGCTCGAGACGCGAAAGATGCGAGTCATTGTCGATCAGCCTGCCGCCGATGACGGCCGCAACCTCATAAACGCCGTCGGCGAACAGGAAGCCGCGGTCGAGAATCGACACGCGCGCCTCGTCGATGGGGATGTAAGCTCCGTTCACGTAAGCGATATCAGACACGGTCGGCTCCTGGGGAAGCGAGCAATCTACAGCAGCGCTCGCGGCTTGTCCTGCCGACGCTTCGGGCTCTATCGATACGGCCGGGGAGAACTAGATAGATGATCTGCGGCGGATCGCCCTTGAGGGCTCCTCGCGACCTCGGTCGCGGACGCCGATGCGCCGGTGCGCTTGAGACGCGGATAACTGCGCTTGCGAGCGGAAGGAGGATCCTTGGGCGAGGACATCAAAACCACGGGCTTCACGCCCGCCGACAAGGCGCGTTTCGCCGGCCGGCTCGCGCAGGAAACGGATCTCGCACGCGTCCTGTTTGAACAGGACAAATTTTCGCGCGACGGCCACATGGTCGGCTTCGAAGTCGAAACCTGGATCGTGGATCACAATTATGCGCCGTCCTCGATCAACCAGGATGTCCTCGAAACCCTCGATGATCCGCTCGTCGTGCCGGAGCTGTCGCGCTTTAACGTCGAGTTGAATTGCGCGCCGTTCCACCTCAAAGGCGATGCGCTGACGCAAGCGCACAGGTCGCTGACGGACCTCTGGACGAAATGCAACGACGTGGCTCACCAGCTCGACGCCAATCTGGTGATGATCGGCACGCTGCCCACGATCCGCGACAGCGATCTGACGATTGCCAATATGTCGCCGCTCAACCGCTACTATGCGCTCAACCAGGAAGTGCTTCGTCTGCGCGGCGGGCAGCCGTTGCACGTCAATATCGCGGGCCGCGACCGCCTTGCGTCCGAGCACAAAGATGTGATGCTCGAAGCTGCGACGACCTCATTTCAAATCCATCTCAAGGCCCCGGCCGATCTGGCGCATCTCTATTACAACGCCTCGGTGGCGGCGTCGGGACCGATCCTCGCGGCCTGCGGAAACGCACCGTTCCTTTTCGGTAAGGCGTTGTGGGAGGAAACGCGCATCCCGCTGTTTGAACAAGCAGTGAAGATGCCGGGCCCGGCCAGGGTCTGCATGGGCTCGGGCTACGCCGACCATTCCCTCATCGAGATCTTTGAGGAAAATTTACGCGACTATGAGGCGCTGCTTCCCGTGGCCTATGACGACCCGCCCGAGGCGATGCGCCACCTGCGGTTGCATAATGGCGTCATCTGGCGCTGGAATCGTCCGCTGATCGGCTTCGACGAAAGCGGGGCGCCGCATCTGCGCGTCGAACACCGCATTCTGCCCGCCGGACCGACCTTCATCGATATGATGGCGAACGCCGCGCTTTACCTTGGCCTCGCGCGCGCCATCGCCATGAGCGGGGAGGGCGGCGCCGGCGGCCTCGCCTTCGCTGACGCCAAGCGAAATTTTTACGCGGCCGCGCGCTTTGGCCTCGACGCCAAGCTCGAATGGCCGGGCGAAGGCGAGATCGCCGCCGATCGTCTGCTGCTCGATCGGCTCATTCCCGACGCCAGGGCGGGGCTTCGCGACCTGGGCGTCGCCGAAGCCGATTTCCTCGATATCGTCGAAGCTCGGGTGCAGACGCGGCAGACCGGCGCGGCTTGGCAGCGAAAAGCCCTTGAGGCGCGCGGCGGGGACCTTTATGCCCTGATGGCGGCCTATTGCGAGCGCCAGCGGAGCGGCGCCCCCGTCCATCAGTGGGAAACATGACGAGAACAGTGACCGACGCGCCTTGCGCCTTGCTCGACCGGCTGCCTGACGGATTTCTCGACTGCCCCGCCAATCGCCTGAAGCACATCCTTCCCCGACCGACGCTGTTCGACCTTCCGGGCCGCGACCCGCAACCGCTGTTCGTGTCTACGCTGCTGCACGGAAATGAGACGAGCGGGCTCGCCGCCGTGCAGGAGATTTTGCGCCGTCGCGCCGCGCGCGGGCTCGATCGGTCGCTCATTCTGTTCATCGGCAATGTCGAAGCCGCGGCCGCGAATGTGCGCACGCTGCCGAACCAGCGCGACTTCAACCGGGTGTGGCCCGGCACGGCCTTTCCCGATGATCCGCTCGCGCATATGGCGCGCTGGATTTACGAATACGTTGAGAGGCGCCGAGCCTTCGCCGCCGTCGACATCCACAACAACACCGGCTTCAATCCTCACTACAGCTGCATCACTAGGCTTGAGCCTAAATATGTCGCCCTCGCGCAGCTTTTCTCCCGCATTGTCGTGCATTTTCAGCGCCCGCGCGGCACCAGCGCAGCGGCCTTCGCCGAACTATGTCCGGCGATCACGGTCGAATGCGGCAAGTCGGGCGCCGATGCCGGCGTGGCGCATGTCGTCGAATTGCTCGACGCCTGCCTATCGATCGCAGAGCTTCCCGACCACGCGCCGGCCCCGCAGGACATCGAGTTGCTGCGCACATGCGCCATCGTGAAGCCGCCCGCCGGCGCAAGCTTTTCCTTCGACGGGACGCCGGCGGACTTTGTCTTCCGCCCCGATATCGACCATCTGAATTTCAGCGAATTGGGCGCGGGCGCCTCTTTCGGCGCGTTGGGCCATGAAGACGCGCGTCTCGAAGTCCTCTCCGGCGAAGGGTTCGACACGCAGCCGATCAACTATTTCGATTACGCGGGTGGCCAAATCAGGCTCGCGCGCCCCGCCATTCCGGCCATGCTGACAGTTGACCCACGCGCCGTGCAGCAGGATTGTCTATGCTATCTGATGCACCGCATCGGCATGGACGGACGGGGATATAGCCGCACCGACGCGAGCGCGCATTAGGGTTTCTCCGGCCGCACGTCCTCAATGACATAGAGGCCTTTCGCGTCGCGACTGATCGTGAATTTGATCTTCATGCCCTTCGACAGGCTGGAGAGATCCACGTTTGGCGCCACGTGAAACGCCATTGTCATCGGCGACATTTCCAGCGGTCCGGCGATCGGCCCATGCGTGATCATGAGCCTGCGATCGTCCGCATCGACAGCTCTGACGACGCCCTCGCCTTGGCCCGTCGTCTTCTCCGCGTTTTCCGTCGCCTGGGCGACAGTGTCGCGCGGCGCGCCCTGGTCTGCCGCGCTGGCCGAGGCGCCGGCAATCCCGATGGAGATGGCGGCGCAAGCGGCGACGCGCGCGAATGCGTATCGCGTGGTCTTCATCGAAGCTCCCGGACCTGCTGCTTGGAGTCGGCTAGACCTTACGGCATTCGTCGGCGCATTTCTGGCACGATTTGCCGCACTCCACGCATTCCTTGACCTTGGGGAATTTGTCGCATTGTTTTTTGCAGTCATCGCAAATCATGGCCACCGTTTTCGCCAGCGGACCGACATGCGAGGAGTTGACCGCCGCAAGCGACGCCAGCGCGTTACAGGCAGCGACAAGCTGGTAAGCGGCGTCCGCACACTCAGCCATGCTCGTGTCTTTCATCGCGAACATGCCGAAACAGTGGCGAAGGCAGTCATTGCCGGTGGAGACACATTCGATGCTCGCATGTTCCAGGTTTTTGTAGAGCGGCGGATGCATATCCTCCATTTTGGCCGCGCTGTCCTGTTGGCCGGTCGCCTGAGCAAACGCTTGTGTGGCGGATGCGACGGCGGCGGCGGTTCCGACTGCGATGAATTCGCGACGTTCCATGATGTTTCTCCAGGTGGGCTTCACTACACGCGCCGAGAGGGCCCGTTCGCGGGCTCCATCGGCATGGCTGCGCTCGTGTCGTCATTTCGAGACACGCGGCGCAACGCTGGCTCCAGGCTAGTGCGCGTCAACGTTTTCGTTACCGGCGAAAGATGACGCTGAGATTATGGGCGGGCATGTCCACGATTTGAGGCTCTCCAAATCCTTTTGCGCGCGCGCAGGCCGCGACATCTTCGAGATCGCGGATGCCCCACGCGGCGTTGCGAGCGCGCAGGCGCGCATCGAACTCAGCGTTGCTTGGCGCTGTATGCGCGCCGCCGCGCTTGTATGGACCGTATAGATAGAGCGGCGCTCCCGCGGACAAGGTCCTGACTCCGCCTTCGAACAACGCCTCGGTCGCGCTCCAGGGCGAAATGTGGGTCATGTTGATGCAGATGATGGCGTGCGCCGCATTGATCGGCCAAGGAAATTCCTCGACGTTCAGCGCGAGCGGCGCATTCACATTGGCGAGTCGCGTGGAGGCGATCCAGGCCGAAATGCTTTCTCGCGCTTCAGCGCTCGGGTCCGACGGACAGAATGTCAGTCCGGGCAGATGCTGCGCGAAAAATGTGACATGTTCTCCCGCGCCGCTCGCAATCTCGAGCGCCACCCCTTTTTCCGGCAAGACGTTGCGCAGGACGTCGAGGATCGGGCCGCGATTGCGCGCGGTCGATGGCGCGAAGAGGCGCTTGTCATTCATCTGTTTCTCTCACGGCGAGACCCTTGTCTGTTCCCAGGCATGAAATTTGATGCGCTCATCTACGAAAGGCGGGGCTCCTGACCGTCCTTCAAGAAGCGCGCCTGCGCGACGGCGTGCAAAAACGCGTCTCTTGCTGTGTTGAACTGCCGATGGGGTGTTGAAAATGTCTCAGCTTTTCGAGCTTGTCGCCTCAAAGCATCGAACGTTTGTCGTATTGGCGACGCTCCGCCTTCCCGGCCACCCCCTGCGGCGCTTTACCAAAGAAGAGGCGGCGATCCTTTCGCGCGCCCTCGACTCCGTGGCGAAGGGCGACCGCGGCGAACAGCAAATCTATATGAGCCCCATCGCCAGCGATCATGACTTCGATGCGAAGGTCGAGCAGAGCGGCATCCTCGTCTCCTCCGAAGGTCAAGCGGACGTCAAACTGGACTGGAACGAAGCGCGCGCCATGGCCGAACAGTTGAGATCGTTCGCCTCCGTGTGACGCGCGGCCTTACGCTCGAGCGGCGCGCTCGGGTTCACAGCGGCGTCGCGGTCATTTTGCGACCAGCTCAAATCGAGCGCACACGGGCGCGTGAAGCGAGCCCTCGACAGGCTCTTCCGCGTAGACTTCGTCCTGCAGCCCTTCGTTCAGGATCGTGGTCTCGCGCCAATTGGCGGCCAATGAGCGTGAGGCAAGGAGGTGGTCGATCAGCGTCGGACGTCCCGCATGTCTCACGGTGAAGCGCCGCGACGGCGCGACGCGCTCTTCCAAGGCGATGAGGGCGCGGTCGCCTTCCGCCGCTTCGTCTCCGCCGCCGCGCAAGAGTCTGGTCGGCGCGTCATGCGCGTCGGCGTTGAAGTCGCCGACAATTGCGATCTGTGCCTGCGGGTCCGCGTCAAAGAGCGTTTCGGCGAACAGCCGGGCCTCCAGCGCTTGGCCTTCGCGCTTGAGCGCCGCCACGAACTGGCCCTCGATCTGTGCGCGGCTCGATCCGAAACCTCGCGCCGTCGCGATAGGAATGGCGCGCGGCGCGCGTAGATGCAGATTGACGACGTGGAGCGCGCATCCGTTGGGAAGCTCGACAGCAGCGTAGAGCAGGGGCCTATCCCACGCGATCTCCACCGGCTCCGGTTGGGAGCCGTCGGCGTCCCGCGGCGGCGGCCAGACCCATCGCGCCACAATGTCGTGGTGGATCTGCCGTTGCGCGCGCATCGGCCATCGTGAAAGGATTGCCAGATTATGCACGTCGGCGGGGGCGTCGCCGCCGGGCCTGATGGTCGTCGCCCGATGAAAATTCGCGTATCTGGTCGTCGCAAGCAACCGGTCTAGCGCGATATATTGCCGCGCGTCGTGCTTGTGACGCCTCTGCGCATGAATTTCCTGCAGGCACAATATATCGGCGTCGAGCGTCTCCAGCAGGGGGCGTAGCGCGTCGGTTCGGCGCGCAAACGCCTCCGGTTTGGTCCCCGACCAATCGAGATTTTCCAGATTGAAGGTCGCGAGTCGGAACGCTTGCATCATCAATCATCGCCCGAAGAGTCTGCGTCCGCCAGCAGATTGCGCCTCGACGACGTCGACATTTAGCGGCAATATCGGCGCTATTTCCAATTCAGGAGCGCGATGTGTCCCTATTTGACGGGATTCCTTTCTTTGTTGGCCTTGACCCGACGCGCGGCGAGCAGCTGGCGCGCCAATGCGTGCGCAGGCGCTACGCCGAGCATGAGCTGGTCCTCGATTTCGACGATCCTTCGACTGACGTGTATTTCATCGTCAGCGGCGACGTTCGGGTGCTGATACGAACCGCCGCCGGCAAGGAAATGATTTTCGGGGACTTCGGACCAGGCAAATTCTTCGGCGAGATGGCGGCGGTCGATGGGGCCAAGCGCTCCGCCAATGTGACGGCGCTTACCAACGCGGAACTTTTGCTGGTGCCGCCAGTGGTCTTCAAGGAGATCCTGTTCCGCGAGCCGGAGATTTGCGAGCGACTGTTGCGTCTGCTGACGGCGCGGGTGCGGGAACTGAATACGCGCCTGTTCGAGCGCTCGGTGCTCGATCTCAAGCATCGGCTCTATTCCGAATTGTTGCGCATGTCGGCGCCGCGCAAGGGGTCGACGGGACAGTCGATCGTATCGCCGCCGCCGTTTCAGCATGATCTCGCCGCCCGTATCGGTTGTCGGCGCGAACAGGTCAGCCGCGAGCTCTCGGCCATGATCGACGAAGGCCTCGCCGAAAAAATTCGCGGCGGTCTCGTGCTGTTGCGCCCGTCGGTCCTGGAGAAGCGGGTTCAAGAGGCGCTCAACGAAGCTGAATGATCCGTGTGCGTTCTCACACAAACAGATGAGGAACAGGGCGCTACCGTCGCTATGCTGCCGACAAGAGGCAAAGGACCCGTGGCAGAGCAAGCGACTGGGAGAACCTGAAAATGATTCCCGAATTGACGCCGATCGAGCGTTGCGCCGAAATGGCGGGTCTGCGCAGCCATGAACTCATCTTGGGCGTGAGCCCCAGCGACAAGCACCATCGCATGCTGGCGCGATACCGCCGGGCCGTGTCGCTCGACGCCGCGCGCGGGCGAGTCGTCGCCGACATCCGCAACGCCGTGGAGATCGGCGCGTCGCGCCGCGCCGCCGACTTGCTGATCGTGCTGCGCTGGCTCTTCGCGCCGGGCGCGTCTTGCGATGATTCACGCGCCATCGCGCGTCCGCGCCGCCGGGCGTTCTCGGCGCGCTGGCGTAGGGGCGTCATTCTTTCCTCGGTCGCGGAGCGGTCGTCGACGGAAAGCGGCGAAGTTGTCTCTCTCTTCGATGGCGGGCTACGGCGTTAGCCGCGCGTCGCGCCTGTGCTTTCAAGGCAACACCCGAGAATTTGTTGTATCCGCCGTTCGCGCAAGGAGAATGGGCACAAAAGGCCTTAAGCCGTTGCTGCATAGGATTAATTCGCAGCAGACACATTGCGCCGTCGTGTCGTTCGCATCGGCGCATCTTCCGGCGCTAGCTTGCTACTCCAGGCGACATGAGTCAGCTTCCGGTTCAGCTGACGGTCCGGGCTTCGATCGCCGTTTCCGATTTTTTACGGGGGCTTGCCATTTATGTTCGCATATAGAGCGGCGCCGAGGCTTTTGGGCGCACTGTTTGCCGCATTCGCACTTTTCAGTCCGGCTCTGGCGCAGGAGGATCCGCGCGCCGAACAGGAGCGCCTCGCAGCCTATATTCAGCATAATCCAACCGACTATGACGCGACCTATCGCTACGTCCTGCTGTCGACGGAGCTACGCGACTATGAAGCGGGGATCGGCGCGCTCGAACGTATGCTGATGTTCAACCCGAACTTGTCGCGCGCCCGAAAGGAGCTTGGTTTCCTTTATGCGCGGCTCGGCGCCTATGAACTCTCGGCGCAGCATTTGCGCAACGCGCTCGCCGAAGGCGGCCTCGATCCGGTTCAGGTGGCTCAGGTCGAAGCGCAGCTGCCCGATATCGAGAAGCGCACGCAAGCCAACCGGCTTTATCTGCGGATGCACGTCGGCCTCCGGGCGCAATCGAACGCCAATTTCTTCCCGACCAATAATCTTTTCCAGGTCGGCGGCGTCGGCGTCGCGTCGGCCGCCTCGCGCAAGGGCGACATCAACAGCTTTCAGTTGGTGCAGGCCGCGCATGATCTGGATTTTCAGAATGCGCGCGGCGACCAGCTCGAGACGCGCGTGACGGGCTACGCCACCGAGCAATTTCGCCTGCCGCAATATAGCGTCGCGCTATTCGCCGGCTCCGTAGGACCCCGCATCCATATCGCGCCCGATCTTTATCCGGGCCTCTCCATCAAGCCATACGTGACCGGCGCGGTGGCGCTGCTCGGCGGCAGCAATTATCTGAACGCCGGCGGCGCGGGCATGAGTTTCGGCGCGGAACTCAGTCGCGACCTGTGGTTCGAGCCGGGCGCCGAATGGCGGGCGATCTGGGTTGATCCCTCGCCGGGCTTCCTCGGCTATACCGGTTTTTCGCCCTATTCGACAGTATCGACGTTGGCGACTGGCGACGTCGTCACAGGCTACTTGAGCAGCTCCTACAGACTGACAAACGACCTGAGGCTTGAAGGTCGCGTCGCCTATACGCGGGCGTGGGCGGGCAATCCGCAGCAATCTTCCGATCAGGTGGACGTTCAGGCGATGCTGCGGCTCGAGGTCGACCCGCCATTTCCAATTATTCCGCGCAGATGGACCTTCGCGCCTTATGGCCGCTTTACGCATCTTGCCTTCGACGCCGCCAATCCGGTGATCAATCCCTTCGTCGCGCGTCGAGACACCGTCTGGATCGGCGGCCTGATGGTGGACTTGCCGATCACGCCGTATTTCGGTTTCGCCGGCAACGTCGAGTATGCGCGCAACGATTCAAATCTGCCGAATTTCAAGACTGACAACGTGTCTGTCAGTTTCGGGCCAACGGCAAAGTTCTGACGGAGACGATAAATGAAAAAGTTCTCCGCGGCCGCCACAACCGCTCTCGCGCTCGTCGCGGGCCCCGCGCTCGCAGATAACGTCGGGAACGTCGGCGCGGTCAATCAGAGTGCCCATGGCACGCCGCCGGGCGCCGCGAAGCGCTCGCTATCGGTTGGCCTTGGCGTGCAGCGGCGCGAACGCATCGAGACGAGTCCGTACGGCAGCGCCCAGATCGTCTTTAACGACACATCGACGATGACCGTCGGGCGCAACAGCGCCGTCACCGTTGACGATTTTGTCTATTCACAAGGCGGCGGCGGTCAGCAGGGCGTGTCGATGGCGAAGGGCGTCATGCGCTTCGTCGGCGGCGGCGTCAGCCACGAAGGCGGCACAAAGCTGCGGACGCCGACGGCGTCCATTGGCGTGCGCGGTGGGACGGCGCTGGTTCGGGTTGGCGGCTCGTGCGGCACGCTCGTCGTGCATCAATATGGTTTCATCGATGTTGGCGGCCAGGCGCTCACGCGTCCGGGCTATGGCGTTTGCGCGCCGAGCGGCGGGCCGGTGTCGGAGCCTTTTCTCGTGCCGCCTGAAACGATCGCGCAAATCGTCGCCGCGTTGGAGAGCGGCAAAACGCAGCGCGGCGGCGCCAAGCGCTCGCCGACAAACGAAGAGGCGAATCTCGCGCTCGGCAACGACCGTCCGCCGGACGTCGTCAGCCCGCCGGGCCTCGACGCGCTCGGTCCGGTTTGGTTCGGCAATGCGCTGGTGCAGAGCCGCGCCAATGTCGACAACCAGCCTGCGCCGCTGCCAACGCCAGCGCGCCAGGGCGGAAATGACGGCCACCACGACGATCATGATCACGGCGGACACGGCGGACACGGCGGACATGGCGGCCATGATCACGGGGGTCATGAAGGCGGCGAAGGCGGTCATGGCGGACATGGCGAGGGCGGCCACGGCGGTCATGGCGAGGGCGGCCACGGCGGACATGGCGAGGGCGGCCACGGCGGCCATGGCGAAGGTGGTCACGGCGGCGAGGGCGGTCACGGCGGCGGTTATGGCGGCGGCCATGGCGAAAGCGGCCATGGCGGCGGCTATGAAGGCGGCGAGGGCGGCCAGTACGGCGGTGGCGAGGGCGGTCACGGCGGCGAAGGCGGCGGTGGAGGCCTCTTCGGGGGCGGCGGCTCGGGCCATGGAAGCGGCGGCGGCCAAGGGAGTCACGGAAGCAGCGGTCATGGGAGCGGCGGTCACGGAGGCGGGCCCGTTGCGATTGACGGTCCGGGCTACTAGTTCTGCGGCGTCGCCAGCCTCGCCAATCCCCCTGGCGGCGGCGTGACCGTCATGCGAGGTGGAAATGTTGAAGCGGCGTCGCGCCTACCTTCTCGCGATCGTCGCCGCTGCGGTTCTCATTTTTCCCTGGGGAGTTATTCAACCCCGGGCGCTCGACGACCTTCGCAACTTTGTCTTCGACACGTTCCAGCGTCTGGCTCCTCGCGCCTATGATCCCGAGGCGCCGACGCGGGTCGTCGGCGTCGACGAGAAAAGTCTCAGCGCCTATGGGCAATGGCCTTGGCCGCGCGCCCGGCTCGCCGAACTTCTTGACCGCCTGCGCGAACTCGGCGCGGCGTCCATCGCCTTCGACTTCATCTTCGCGGAGGCGGATCGCGCCGGAGCGTCCCAGCTCATCGAGGCGATTCCTGACCCACGCGCCCGCGCCGAGGTGGCGAAGCTCGTCGCAAAAGCGCCGAGCGGCGATCAAATCTTGGCTCAGGCGCTCTCGAAGGCGCCCGCCACGCTTGGAGTCACGCTGACCGACGCGGTTTCGGCGCCGCTGCCCGCGAAGTCGGGGCTGGTCACCACGGGCGACGATCCCGCACCCTTTCTCGCCGCGTTCGCCGGCGCGGTCGGCCCGGCACGAAAGCTTGCGGAAGCGGCGCGAGGACTCGGCGCGACAAACTGGCTGCCCGATCACGACCAGATCGTTCGTCGGGTGCCGCTGGTGACGCGCGCCGGCGACGTTGTCATGCCCTCCCTGGCGCTCGAAGCCCTGCGCATCGCCCAGGGCGAGCCGGCCATCGTCATTCGGTCTTCAAACGCCAGCGGACAAACGGCCTTCGGCAAACAGACGGGCGTCAACGCGATAAAGGTCGGCGCCTTCGAGATTGCGACCGGCCCCAACGCAGAGGTTCGGCCACGCTATTCGCATACCAATGCTGTGCGAGACATTTCAGCCAAGGACGTGCTCGAGGGCCGCGTCGCGCGCGACGAAATCGAGGGGCGCATCATCTTCGTCGGCGCGTTGGCGACGGGTCTCGGCGACGTCCGCGCGACGCCCCTGGAGCCGGTCGTTCCCGGCGTCGACGTGCATGCGCAGATCGTCGAATCGATCGCATCGGGCTCGCTGCTCGCGCGCCCGGACTGGGCGCCCGGACTGGAGTTCGTCGTCGCCGCCTTCGCGTTTTTGCTGATCATGAGCCTGCTCTTCGTCGCGCCGCCGCTCGTCTCGGCGGCGGCGGCGCCGCTCGCCGTCGCGGGGCTATTCGCCGGCGCCTTTTATCTGTTCGATCGCCGCGGCTTGCTGCTCGACCCCTCTTATCCGAGTCTCGCAATTATTGGCGGTTATCTCTTCGGCGCAGTGACGCTCTGGCGGTCCGAAACTTCCGCGCGTCGCCATGTCCGTCAGGCATTCGGTAAGTTCGTCTCACCTACCGTCGTCGATCGCCTCGCCGAACATCCGGAACGGCTGGTGCTCGGCGGCGAGACGCGCGAATTGACCGTGCTGTTTTCAGATCTGCGCAATTTCTCAGGGATTTCAGAAGGGATGAACGCGCGCGAACTCACGCAGTTCATGAATGAATATTTGACCCCGATGACCGACGCCATCCTCGAAAAGGAAGGCACGATCGACAAATATATGGGCGATGCGGTGCTCGCCTTCTGGAACGCGCCGCTCGATATCGACGACCATCCGCGCAAGGCCGTTCAGGCCGCCCTGACGATGCGCGAGGCTCTCGTCAGCCTCAACAAAAGGCGCGCCGAGGCCGCTGCGTCGTCGGGCAATGATGCGCAGCCCGCGGCGATGGGGCTTGGCCTCAATCTCGGCCCTTGCAGCGTCGGCAACATGGGGTCCATCCGCCGCTTCGACTATTCGATTCTCGGCGACACGGTGAATCTCGCGTCGCGGCTCGAAGGGGCGAGCAAGGCCTTTCAGACGGACATTGTGGCCTCTGGCGCGGTGCGCGACGCCGCGCCCGACCTCGCCTGGCTTGACCTTGGGCGTGTCCGCGTCGTCGGAAAGAGCGAACCGACGAGGGTTTTCGCGCTCGTCGGCGACAGCGGGGTGGCTGTCTCGGACTCGTATGTGCGCTGGCGCAAGTCGCACGACCTCATGCGCCAGGAATATGAGTCGGGCCGATTCGAGGCCGCCGCCGAGGGCGCCTCGGCGTTGGCGCGATCGGTTCCCGAGCCCTGGCCCGCGCTCTATGTCGTTCTGGAGCAGAGGTATCGCGGTCTCGCCAGGGAGGGATCGCAGGATAACTGGTCTTCGGTATGGAATCTTTCGAGCAAGTGACGTCTTCGTCCGGGCGCGACTGCTGTCCTGCCGTGTAGCCGCACGTATTATGGGTTTCTCTTATGATCGCTACTCGCGCATGATCTCCAATCCGGTACGGAATTATTGGGCCCTGATTGCCGCACGTCATGACACGAATGCTTTTTCGGTTATCGACGCCGCCTATCGCGAACCGCAACGCAGGTATCATGATTGGGATCATATCGTCGATTTACTGACGAAGCTCGACCGCTTGAAGGCGCTCGCCGTCCGGGCAGATCTGATCGCCGCCGCCATCTTCTGGCATGACGCTGTCTATGTGACACGCGACGACGACGGTCTGCTTCGTCCCGACGCCGAAAATGTTCGCGCGAGCGCAACGCTCTTCGAACGTCACTCGAAATTCGACGAAAGGGATACGCAGGCCATCCATGACCTTATCATGGCCACAGCGAACCACCTCAACGCGCGCGCGAAGGCTGAGCATTATCCGGGCTTTTCGCGCGATCTGGACCTCTTCCTGGACCTCGATCTTTCCTCGCTCGGCGCGTCCTGGCCCGAGTTCGAGCAAAATCTGGCGCGGCTTCGTTTCGAATACGCCTGGGTGCCAGAGCCGCTCTTTTGCCTCGGGCGGCTCCAGATGATCGACACATTCGCGGCGCATGGAGACGCGCTTTACCGCCTCGACGAGACGCGCAAGCTCTGGTCCACGCGGGCGCATCAAAATCTCGCGCGCGCGCAGGAGGAATTGCGCCGGCAGGTGGCGCGGCTCGCCTCGTCGGCCTAGAGCGCTTCCCGATCACATCGAAACATGTGATTGATTAGGAAGCGCTCAAAATCAAAATGTTGGAGCAGGTTCTCACCGAAAAAGTCTGTCAACTTTTTCGGACCCTGCTCCAATTACAGAGCGAGCGCCGAGCGCACCTTCGCCGAATAGCCGTAAATGTCGTCGTAAAGTTTCAGCGCGCCGTCGTCGTTCACCACGGCAGTGAAATATTCGATGTGCACCGGAATGGGCTTCGCCAGATTGATGCGGTGCTCCTTCTTGCCGATCAGAGCCTTCAGGCGCTTTTCGTCATAGTCAGGACGCCCGATGACTTCTTCCGCGAGCTTGAACGGATTCTGGACACGCACGCATCCGTGACTGTATGCGCGCTTGGCGCGAGCGAAGAGTTTCTTCTGCGGCGTGTCGTGCATGTAGATCAAGAGATCGTTCGGGAAGACGAATTTGAGCCGGCCAAGCGCGTTCTTCTCGCCGGGCTCCTGCTGAACGAATGGCTTTCCATTGCGGTAGGTCACTTTGTATCCGCGCGTGCGAAGCTTGGAGAGCTTGCCGCCGGTTTTGGGCTCCAGCTCCTTTTCGATAATCGACTCCGGAACGGTCCAGGTCGGATTGATGATGAGATATGGCATCACGTCGGAAAATACCGGCGTTGGCGACGTCTTCTTCCCGACGACAACGCGCTCGCGCTGCACGAGTTCATTGTCGCGCGTGAAGGCCACCTCGTATTGCGGAATATTGATTTCGAGGCGCGTCGCGCCCATGTCGCGCGGCTCCCAACGCCACCGCTCCATATTGGCGATGATCTCCGCCTCGACGCGCTTCGCCTTGGCTTCGGGCAACGAGGCAAAATTCGTGATGGGCCGCGCATCCGACTCGTGAGCTGCGGCGGCCTCGCGGCGCGGATGGCCGCGCGCGGCGCGCAGTTCGGCAAGTTTCTCGCGCAGGGCGGCATAGGCCGGGTGCGGCGGATTGAAGGCGGCAAGCCGCGCGCCGGCCTCATCCCCAGCCTCGGCGATCGCGTCGAGCGCTTGCGCCGGCTTGACCACCGATGGCCGCTCCTCAATGTCAGGCGAAATAGTTGCGGGATTGACCCGGGCGCCGCTCGCTTGCGCCGCATAATCGGCCACGGCCTCCGATAGCGCCAGTTCGCCCTCGGCGCTCCAGGACGACTCTTGCGCAGGAGTCTTTACGCGCAGGCCGTCGCGGCCGGCGTCGCGCAGAGTGTCCAGGGCGCTTTTCGCCGATTTGGCGAAGCCGTCCGCATCGCGCCAGATCGGCGCATAATCGCGGTTCTTGTAGTAAGCGGCGATTTCCGAACGCTGGACGCTTTGGCTGTCGTCGGGCTCCTCATTCGACCAGTCGCGCAGCGCCCGCGCCAGGCTTTCGCGCGCATCGGTCGCTTGCCGCTCATCGGCCCTCTGCTTGTCATCGAAGCCTTGCGGCGCGTCGGCTTCCTTTTGCTTTTCGAGCCCCTCGCGCTCATCGCTCTGCTGCTCATCAACTTCCCGCGGCGCGTTGGTCGTCGGCCGGTCGGAATTCTCGCGCTCTAGCGCCGGCCTCGCCCTGCGCTCTGTGGCTGCTGGCGAGTCGGGCGCATCGTTTTGCGCCTTCGACATCTGCGCCATGGCCGGGGCGGCGAGCAGTGCGCCTGCGATGATGAAAGGAGCAGCCTGCGGAAGGAGCGAAACGCGAAACATGACTCGAACTCCTGTGAGCCTCTACAAGGCCTTGCGGCAAACGAAACGGATCGTTTCTCCGCGCACGCCATAGCCCTCGTCGGTCTCGACGGTGACGCCATGACAATTCTGCGTAGGATCCGACTGCGCGACGGCGGTCGACTCCTGCCAGTCGATGGGGAGGATGAAGGGCTTTACGGGCGAGGCGTCAGCGGCGACGCGCGTAAGCTCCCTGTCCGGCGCCTTGACAAGGAGCGCCTTGGCGGCGGCGAAGCTGACATTGGCGGCGAGGATCGCGAAGGCGATCTTCATGGCCAGCGCGATACGAACCGGTCGCGAAGCGAAGCTGGTCTTGGTCGTGCGGTTCGTCGTGTTGTTCATTGAACGGTTCATGGCGAGTTCCCCGTGGTCCGTCCGCTCGATCAGCGGATGGTCGGACCCTAGAACGCCGCATGGGGAGTCGCGGTGCGCTGGCGCACAGGGCGCCAGATACAAGAACTCCCGGCCTTGTGGGCCGGGAGCCAAATTTCATCAGACGTCGAAGCCGCCGTCGCCGCCGCTATCGAAGCCGCCGCCGTCATCGAAGCCGGGGTCCGCGCCATAATCTGCGTCCTCCACCCCGCCGGCGTTGTCGCCGGAGTCATAACCGGCGTCGGCGGCGCCCGACTGCTGATCGCCGTAGTAGTTGTTGATCACCGTATCGCCGCCGGTTGGCGTAAAGCCGGAGCCGATGCCGAGATTCCCCATCCCGCCATAGCCGGCGCCATGCGAGAACAGGTTGCGGATGCCGTCGGCGAGCAGCACGCCGCCCGCGACGCCCGCGGCGGTCCCGAGCGCGCCCTTGAGAAATCCGCCGCTTTCAGGCGCTGGCGGCTGCTGTTGGCCCCAGCCCTGCGGCGCGTAGCCGCCGGCCACGGGATTCATGCCGCCCTGCTGGGCGCCGCCCCAAGGTCCGCTCGGACGCGCCTGTTGAGGAGGACGCGGCGGCTCCGGACGGGGACCACCGCCGAACAGGCCGCCAAGGAAACCGCCGGCGGGCTTTGACTCAAGCTCCTGCACACGCGCCTCGAGCTCCTCGATGCGCGCATTGGCGCCTTGCAGCGCCTGATCCTGCACGATCACGGTCTGCGCCAGGAGATAGGGCGCCGCCGGCTGAGCTTTGATCTGTTCGCTGATGAAAGCCTCCGCCGCCTGGTCGCGCGGCGTCGAGGCGGCGCTCTTGGTGCGCTCGAACAGTCCAGCGATAAGTTGGCGTTCTTCCGGTGACATAGAGTTCTCCATCGTTGCCGCCCTCGAAGGCGCGACGCAGGAAGATATGGCCCCGGCGCAAAACGCCGCCAAGCCCCAAGCGCGAACGCGGCCGATTAAACTTTCGAAATCTGGCGGTAAAGTGGGACGCGCCCCAATTCTTCCGCGCTACGCGTGCGGCCAGTGGCGTTCGCGGAACCAGTTGCGATAGTCCGTCATCTTCGCGCGTTGGGCGGCCGGCGCGCGCCGCGTGCATGTCGCCGCCTCGGCGCTCCCGTCCGAAGCGCCCCACCGCAGCTCGACGCAGTCGTTGGGGTTGTAGCCCATCTCAAGGTCCGCCGCGCGGTCCATGACGTCTTTGAGCGAGAGCGTCCAGGCGGAGCCGTCGCTGCGCGTATAGGAAAAGGTGCGCGCCGCGAGCTCGCTCGCCAGCGCGCTTTGCAGTTGGGCCTGAACGCCCGCCAGACCTCTGCCAAACGGCATGGCGTAGCGATCGCTGCGTCGAGCGACACGATCTGGAAATCCGCGCACAACATCGATCGCAATCAGCAGGCGGAGGTCGCGCGCCGGCGTCGAGAAGTCTTCCCACGCGCCGGAGGTCGCAAAGATCGCGGGACCGTCGGGCATCGATGCCTCGCCGCGCCCGCCGTTCTGGAACTTTCGACCGTTTTCGACCGCCGTCGCGCGCGTCTTCACCTGCTCTTCAAGCGCCATGATGGCGGCCATCATCGCGCGCGTCGGATCGAGCGGCTCAGGCGACATCACCTCGTCCATGCGATCGTAGAAATCCTCGGCGCTGAGTTGTGATTGCTCCAGAGAGAAATCGCCGTAATCCGAGTTCCTGGCGATCTCGGCGTTGGTGAGCGCCCGCAACCCGCCGTTCTCCCGCACGATCGGCCGGAAGCGTTTGAAGCCCGGGCTGCCGAGGGAAGCGCCGTTCGCGAAAAGGAAATTGCCGCGCCAGAACCGCTTGCGCGTGACGGTGCCATCCGGCTCGGCGTCGACGGCGAGAAACACGCCGGCGGCGTCCGCCGTCTGCGGAATGCGTTGCACCAGCATCATGACGTGCCCGTACGGATCAGCGTAGGCGGTTCCGGGACGCAGCGTCTCCTGCGTCAGCGGAATCGTGTAAAAGTCGGACTTGTCGCTGTTTGCCGGCGCGCGCACCGAACCGGAATGAACGACGTCGCCCACTGCCCGGAAATATCCGGCGACGCCGGCCGGCCGCTTCGGCGCAGGCGGTTTCGCGGGAGCCGCCGCGGGGGCGGCTGGCGCTCCGGCCTGGACCTGCTGCGGCTGTGAAAACAGTTGCTGCAAGAGATTCGTAGGCGCCGCTGCCGGTGCAGGGGCTGGCGGAGCTGCGGCCGACGCCACGGCTTGTTCGGGCGGCGGCGCGGGTCGGGTCAGTTGGGGATGCAGTATATCGAATCGTTCATTGCATCGCGGCGGCGCGCCGCCGGCCCCGCGCGAGCAATTCGAATAGGCGAAAGGCAGCCCCATCTTGTAAGCGAAATAGGCGCGCAAGAAGTAGACGAAATCGGCGCAGTCGGGTTTCAGCGATAGGGTGAGACTGTCTTCGTTCGTTCCGAGATGATTGAACAGGACATTCCGCGAAGGATTTCGCAGCACCTCATGCCACGTCTTCCAGGACTGCTCCGCTTCGAGCGGCGCATCAAAAAGCTTGGCGACCCAGGCCGAATACAAATTCTCCGTCGCGCGGTTCCATGTGTTGTGCACCTGCCAGACGGCGCCTTCCGCCGCGCGCGACGCGGACGTCTTGGGCGCGCTCACGTCGATTTCCTTCGTGCTGCAGCTAGACGAAGTGGTGTTGAGCGTCGCATGCCACGCGCCGGCGGCCGGCGACGCAACTTCGGCGAACCAGACATAGGGGGGCCCGCCCCGCTGTCCGCGCGATCTGGCCGCGACCCTTCCATCAGGCCCAATCAGCGAAAGCTCGCCGTCGAGCGGCTTTTCCGCTGCGACGAGGATGCGCAAGGGCGCCCCTGTCCAAGGCGACGCCGGCGACGTTACAACCGCGACCTCAGCCGATTCCTCGCAGGGCGAATCTTGAGCCTGGGCGTTTGAGAAGGGAAAAAGAAAGGCAAAAAAGGCGCTTGCGACAGGCAAGGATGTAGCGAATCGGCGCGCTGAAAACATTTGTGACCCTCTCTTGGACCGCCCTCGATGGGTTTCTTCGTCAGAGGCCGGTTCGCAGGATACGGAGCTGGCGGGAATCCGGCTGGGGACCTGATGCGCGACTTTCGCACAGCGGCCCATTGCTTGCGGCTCATTCTTTGAAAGAAATGGGTCAAAATGGCGACGTCCGCCCGCCACGCTCACGACGTCGCGCTCGTCCGGTCCAGCGGCCGGCGCAGGGAGCTAAAGCTTCGTCGACCGGCTTACGGGACGATGCCGTCGCCGGGCCCCTTCGGCCCGGCGGCTGAGACAGTGCTATATCCAGCGGCGCTTCAACCTTACGCGGCTGCGGCTATCGTCGGGACGTTACCTTTCAGCGTCATGCCCGCGCTTGTCGCGGGCATCCACGCGGCGCCGCTGCGCAGCGCTTTCAGCCTTCGCGCAATGTCCCGGCGTGGATGGCCGGGACAAGGCGGCCATGACGCGGAACCCCGCTTACGCCGCCGTAAACTTCTCGCTGAAGATGCGATCATGCGGGACGCCAGCGGCACGGCCAGCTTCCTCGGCCGCGGCGATGAGCGCAGGCGGGCCGCAGGCGTAAATGTCCGGCGTCTCGGATGCCGTCGACAGCGCCTGCGCGAGCGCCTCAACAGGCGTCCCGACGAAATCGGGCCATTCCTGTTCCGGCTTCCACACGCAGAGCGTTACGACGAGTTGCGGCAATGCCGCTTTCAGCGCGTCGATGGCGTCGAGCGCGAAAAGCTCGTCGACTTTGTTGACCCCGAAGAACAGCCGGCAGGAACGCTGATCGGCGAATTCGGCCATTTGCCGCAGCATCGAGAGAGCCGGCGCGAGGCCGGTGCCGCCGACGACAAACCAGCGCGGCGCCGCGCTCGACTCATCGAGCGTGAACTGCCCCTGCGGACCGCGCACAAGCAGCGTATCGCCGATGGCGGCGCGATCACGAAGATAATCCGAAAAGGCGCCGTGCGGCTGAAGGCGGATGAACAGCTCGAGCATTCCGCCCCAGTTCGGCGCATTGGCGAGCGAATAGGAGCGCTTCGGGGAGCCGTCGGGAAGCGTGAGTTCGATAAATTGCCCGGCGGTGAACTGCGCCGCGCGCCCGAACGTCGGATCGTCCTCATATTGAAGCTGCAGGCGCATGGCGCCCGAGCCTGCGGGTTCAATCGCAACGAGCGTCGCGCGCCGTTCGGGCACAGGCGCAAAGCCGACCGCCGCTTCGTCGAAGGGCGCCCGCAATGCAAGATCGCTGCGCGGCTGGGCGCGGCACAGCAATATGTCGCCCGCCATGCGCTCGTCCTCGCTTAGCGCTACGCTGCTGTAGGACATGAGTTCGACGTCTCCGCTTGCGCGAGCGACGCGGCAGGCGCCGCAGCCGCCCTCCCGGCAGGAGGAGGGGAGATAAATGCTCGCGCGTTCGGCGGCGTCCAGTAGCGTGTCGGAGGGATCGGCGTCGAAGGCGATCGTCGCGCCGTCGCGCGTGAGAAGGCTGACCTTGTACATGGCGGATTCCGGCAATGGGCGGACGCCCGAGGTGGGCGTCCGCTGCATGATGGCTAGGCGGCGCGGGCGAGCGAGGCCGCGATGTCGGATTTGGCGTCGCCGATCGGCTGGACGCCGAACTTTTCCACCAGCACGTCAACGAGCGCGGGCGTGAGGAAGGCCGGCAGCGTCGGGCCGATACGCACATTGCGCACGCCGAGCGCGAGCAGCGTGAGAAGAACGGCCGCGGCCTTCTGCTCGAACCAGGAAACGATGAGCGACAGCGGCAGTTCGTTGACACCGACGCCGAAGGCTTCAGCGAGTTTCGTCGCGACGACGAGCGCGGAATAGGCGTCGTTGCACTGGCCCATGTCGAGAAGACGCGGCAGCCCGCCGATCGTCCCGAAGTCATGCTTGTTGAAGCGATATTTGCCGCAGCCGAGCGTCAGGATCACCGTATCCTTCGGCGCTTCGTCGGCAAAGTCGGTGTAGTAGTTGCGGCCCGGCGCGGCCCCGTCGCAGCCGCCGACGAGGAAGAAGTGGCGGATGGCGCCGCTCTTGACCGCGTCGACCACCTTGTCGGCGACGCCGAGCACGGCCTCGCGCCCAAAGCCGATGGTGATGGTCTGCTCCGGCGCGTCCTCAGTGAAGCCGGGCAGGGCCTGCGCCGCCTGCGCGACAATCGCGAAATTCTCGTCGGCGATGTGGCGTACGCCGGCCCATCCAACAGGACCCGCCGTGAAGATGCGTCCGCGGTAGCGCGGCTGCGGCTCGATGAGGCAGTTGGAGGTCATCACGATCGGGCCGGGGAATTCGGCGAATTCCTTCTGCTGTTCCTGCCAGGCGCCGCCGTAATTGCCGGCGAGATGCGGATAGGCCTTGAGCTTGGGATAGGAATGCGCCGGCAGCATTTCGCCATGCGTATAGACGTTGATGCCCTTGTCCTTCGTCGCTTCGAGGATCGCGTGCAGATCCTTCAGATCATGGCCGGAGACAAGGATCGCTTTTCCCTTGATCGGCGTCACGCGCACGTTCGTTGGCGACGGCGCGCCGAAGGCGCCGGTGTTGGCCGCGTCGAGCGCCTCCATGGCGAGGAAGTTGGCGCGGCCGAGCGCCAGCGCCTCGTCGAGCAGCGTCGCGACGTCGCGCTCTTCGCGCGCCAGCATATCGAGCGCATGTTCGACCGTCGCATAGATCGCGTCGCGCTCTTCGCCCAGAACGCGCGCGTGATGCGCATAGGCGCAAACGCCTTTGAGGCCATAGAGAATGAGCGCACGCGCGCCGACCGCATCCTCGCCGAGGATCGCTGCGTCCTTGCGCACCGCCGCCTCCGAGGCTTGTGAGGAAAGTCCGGCCATGTCGCTGGCAGGCGCGAAAGCGGCGGGTCCGGAGAGAGTCTCGGGCGTCTTGCTCGCGGCGCGCGCGGCGTCTTCGTAAAGCGCCTTGGCGCGATCGCGGATCTGCGAGGCCTGCTGGATCAGTTCGACGAATTTCGCTGCATTGAAATTGACGTTGGTGAGGGTCGTGAAGAAGGCGAAGAGGATGAAGCGGTCGGCTTCAAAGTCCGTCGCCCCAAACTGGCGCGCGCGATGCAGATATTGGCCGACGCCCTCGCAGACATAGAGCAGAATGTCCTGCAGATCGGCGGTTGTCGCGTCCTTGCCGCACATGCCTTTCGCGCCGGCGCAGCCGGCGCCCTCATCCGACCGGTAAGTCTGCTCGCATTGGTAACAGAACATGTCGCTCCCTCCTGGCTCCCTTAATAGGTATTTAGAATGCGTATTAAAAAGCTCGGAAGTCAAGACGTGACGAGCGATGCTCGCGGCGCATGTTCAGGCGGAGAGATCGGCGAGGGGAAAGGTGGCGGTTTTTTCGAGGCAGTCGTGCAGGGTGTAGCGATCGAGTTCGCGCATAAATCCCTGTTCGGCGCGCGCTAACATGCCCTTCAGTCGGCAGCGCGGCAAAAGCGCGCAGTTGCTGCCTTGCGCGCTGAAACATTCGACCAGCGGTTGGTCATCAAGCCTTCGGACCACCTCGCCGATTCGGATATCGCGCGGATCGCGCGCCAGTCGCACGCCGCCCTGTGCGCCGCGGATGCCCTCGACATATCCGGCCGCGGCGAGCTCCTGCAGCACTTTCGCCATATGGTGGCGCGAAACGTCGAAATGATCGGCGATCGCCGCCGCGCTCATCACCTCCGGATTGCGGTCGGCGAGGAGGATGAGGGCGCGCAGGCCAAAGTCGGTGAAGGTCGTGAGCCGCATGGACTCAATTTAACACGGTATTTGTAATTCTGAAATATTGCGTCTCACCGCGAGCGAGTACGGCCGCGAGTCCCTCGGCGTCATGCCCGGCCTTGTGCCGGGCATCCACGTGGCTCCGCTACATGCGCCCTGCAGCATTTGCGAAATGTCGCGGCGTGGATGGCCGGGTCAAGCCCGGCCATGACGGGCTCGGGATTGCTTGCGCTAATGAACCCGTCCCCTCTTCCTTCGAGACACGCGCTGCGCGAGCTCCTCAGGATGAGGGAACTTGGGTGGTGCGCATGAAAGCCTGATCTTGCAGCCGCATAACGTTGCGTTCAGCATGCAGGAAAAAAGCAGTCCTCATCCTGAGGAGCGCCTGTAAGGCGCGTCTCGAAGGACGAGGACTGCGAAGCATCGCCTCTACACGCTTCACCCTCCGCCCAGCGCCATGTCGTCGCGGTGGATGATCTCGTCGGGCCCTTTAAAACCCAGCAGCGCCTCGATGTCCTTTGTCGAGCGCCCGACGATCTTCGCCGCATCGACCGCGTCATAGGTCACGAGGCCACGGCCGATCTCGCCGCCCTTGGCGTTGCGGATCAATATGCAATCGCCGCGCGCGAAGCCGCCCTCGATTCGCGTCACGCCCGCCGGCAGCAGGCTCCGGCCTGAGCGCAGCGCCTTTGCTGCGCCGTCGTCGATATGCACCGCGCCTTTCGGCTCCAGCGAGCCGGCGATCCATTTCTTGCGCGCCGTCACCGGATTGGACGGCGTCAGAAACCAGGTGCAGCGCCCGCCTGCCGCGATGCGCGCAATCGGCGCCTCTTCGCGACCGTCGGCGATCACCATATGCGCGCCGCCGGTCGTGGCGATTTTCGCCGCTTCGATCTTGGTGCGCATGCCGCCGCGCGAATATTGCGAGGCGGCGCCTCCCGCCATCGCTTCGATCTCGGCGGTGACGCGTGGCACGACGTCGATGTGTCTGGCGTCGGGGTTGGAATCGGGTGGGGCGCTGTAGAGCCCGTCGACGTCGGAAAGCAGGATCAACAGATCGGCGCTCGCCATGGTGGCGACGCGGGCGGCGAGGCGGTCATTGTCGCCATAGCGGATTTCCGCCGTCGCGACCGTGTCGTTCTCGTTGATCACCGGCACGGCGCGCAGCGACAAAAGCCGCGTCAGGCATTCGCGCGCATAGAGATAGCGGCGGCGCTCCTCCGTGTCGCCGAGCGTCACCAGCACCTGCCCGGCGACGAGGCCGCGGTCGTGCAGGATCTCGGCCCAGAGCCGCGCCAGGGCGATCTGGCCGACCGCGGCGGCGGCCTGGCTGTCTTCGAGTTTCAGCGCGCCGCGCGGAAAGCCCAGCACGCTGCGTCCCAGCGCCACGGCGCCTGACGACACGACCAGCACGTCGGCGCCGGCGCGATGCAGATCGGCGACGTCGTCGGCGAGGCGCTTCAGCCAGGCGCGTTTCGCCGACGCCTTGTTGGGGTCGACGATGAGCGATGAGCCGACCTTCACGACGATGCGTTTAAAGTCGGCGAGGACGGGAGCGCGCTTGGTCATGCGAGCGAGGCGAAATGTCCGAGATAGGGGGTTTGCGAGCGCGGCTTAGGGAACGCTTGAGTTAGCCCAGCCCGCCAACGACCGCAAATCGGCGCTTATGGCCCGCCCTTCTGCCAGCGGCGGATGAACTCGAAAGGATAGATGAAACTCAGCACATTGAGAGTGAAATTGTCTCTAATGTTCAGCGCGACTCCGACTTCAAGAAGTACGGCTATTGCGATGACGGCCAAAGCCGGGAGCCGCCACGCAAGGACGAAGCCCAGCGCCATCGCCAGCGTATCGGCAAGCGAATTGACGATGCTGTCTCCTGCGTAGTCCTGCGCCGGCGGCTGCTTGCGATAGTGTCGGATGGCGAAGGGCGTATTCTCTAGGATCTCCCATCCGACTTCGAGGGCCAACGCGATCATGAAGCGCTGCCCGACCGACAGTCCCGGCGCAGCAAGCCAAAGCAGTAAATAGAACAGCACGCCGTGAATGATATGCGTGAAGCTGTACCAGTCGGTGAGCTGCTGAGAGAGGCCGGGAGAGGAGGCGTCGCCCTCCCAGAGCTTGAATTTGCCGCAGGCGCAAAGAAACGGCCGGCCGAGCGCCCAAAGCGCGCCAGCCTGAACGATAAGCGCGGCGATCGTCGCCGCCGCGACGTCACACGCCGTCGATGCGCTGATACTCATATCTTCTCAACTGGAAAATCGGGCGATGGAAAACTAGTCTCCCAGTCCGACGACCTCGGCGTCTGGGGTCTTCTTGCCGGCCGCAATCGAGAACTCCTCCAGCTCCTCAGTCCAGCATTCAAATTGTCTGCGGCCGTAGCCGACCATGGCTTCGGCGACGTCGTGCGGCGATCTCGCCGCCCATACATCTTGCCCGAATTGCAGCGCCGACCGCGTGTTGATCAGGCCGAAGTCCATGAAACGCGATGCGCAGTCCTGACAGGTCTTGAGCGAAGTGAGGAGGAGGGAAGGCGCTGGCGAGATCATGTTATTTCCCCTGGAGCTGTCGCTGTGTGCGCGCCAATTGCAAAAGGGGGAGACGCGGCAGCGCCAGCGTCTCCCCAACGACTGAAAAGGGCTGCAATATACCCCCTAAATAGCGTCCGCTTGATACGAACCTATGACTGGAACACGAGTTTTGGCGCGAGGTCTTGAGCTAGGTCAAGCATATGAAACTATTGCATAATTTTCATTTTGGTTCTATCCCTCTTTCAGCGTGTGGCTGTTGACGGGCGACTCGTGAGGCGGAATTCTCTGGTCGGATGGCGGCGGCGCTGGGAGGCCACTGATGCATCGACTTGTTTATTTCAGTAACGCGGATCTTGATCTGAACCTCTCCGCGATCGAGGGAATGGTCGAGAAGTCCGCAGAGCGGAATCGGCCGCTGCGCATCAGCGGGGCGCTGCTCTACAACGGCCTGAATTTTTTGCAAATTCTGGAAGGTCCCAGACAAGCGCTGACGCCGCTCTATTTGCAAATCCGGAGGGACTCCCGGCACTCCGGCGTCGTCAAGCTCGTTCACGAACGCATTTCGATGCGCAGCTACCCGGACTGGGGCATGAAGCTCGTGTGCGGCGCGCCGGAATACACGGCCGCTACGCGGGAATCGGCGCCGCGCGACGGCGGTCTTTCCCCGATGGTTGACGGTTTTTTTAGATTTGGTCAGGCGTCGGCGTTCGCCGAGCTCAGGTGAGCGCAATTCTTGCTTAGGCAGTTCGCGGACATCGGGCGCGCTGTCCGCCCTTCGGAGCGACGAATGTTAGGAATTGCCAAGAAAATCGGCTCGTCTGAGAGCGAGATCAAGGCGGCGGCTAGGGGCCGGGACGGCCGGCTTTTATCCGGTTATTTGGTCAATCTGCATCGCGGCGCGGCGCCGGTGAGAGAACTGATGCTCGCCGACATCGAAAGGTTCCAGTCGCTGGGCGCGACAGGATATGCCGACGATTTGCGCACTGCGCTCAAACGGTTCACGTCCGAATTCATCGACCTGAAGGATAGACGCTAGGCTCCGCTTGCGCTCATTTTCTGTCTGCGCAGAGAGGAATTCGCCCAGTTCGCGGCCGAGCGTTCGGCCGCGCCAAGTTCGCCAAACCATCAGTCGATCAAATGCGCGCGAGTCTCGCGCTCATAGCTGGCGAGTTCGTCGCTAATCGCCACGTGATAGCGCGCCTCACGCGATTGCAGCATCCGCAGATGCGGCGGCAGCGCAGCGAGCTGCTCTTTCGCGTAATCGCGAATTTGCGGAAGGTCGCATGACTGCTCCGCGACCCGGCGACCTGACAGCATGAACGGCTGCAGCAATGGGACGCCTGGCAGAGTTTCGCCCTCTCGGGCGATGACGTCCCTCACCGCGACGCCGTCTCTAAACTCTCGAAAAACCTGCTTGCGGCCCGGCAGCGAGCGCTTGCCCGCCGAGAGTTTCATCCGTCCCTTGCCGGCGTATTCGGTCAGCTTATAGGCGATGTCGAGGTTTGGCGCGTCGCTCGACACCGCCATATCCGTCCCGACGCCAAAGACATCGATAGGCGCGCCGCCCGACGTCAGAGCGTCGATCTTGGTCTCCTCAAGGCCGCCGCTGGCGACGATCTGCACGTCGGTCAAGCCGGCTTCATCAAGGATGCGGCGCGTCTGGCGCGACAGCATGTCGAGATCGCCGGAGTCGAGACGCACCGCGCGAATGTTGAAGGTCGGCCCGCGCGCCTTCGCGAGCGCGACGACCTTCTTGACGCCTTCGAGCGTGTCATAGGTATCGACGAGCAATGTCGTGCCGGGAAAGACCTCGCTGAAAGATTGAAAGGCGTCCATCTCGGAGGCGCAGGCTTCGATAAAGCTATGCGCCATCGTTCCGGCGACGGGCAATCCATAGGCTTGCCCGGCCGCGACATTGGAGGTCGACTCGACTCCAGCGATATAGAATGCGCGCGCGCCCTTTGTCGCCGCATCCATGCCTTGCGCGCGTCTTGCGCCAAAATCCACGACGCTGGCGCCGCGCGCCGCGGCGACGACGCGCGCCGCTTTGGACGCCAGTATCGTTTGCAGTCCGATCTGATTGAGAACGAACGTTTCGATGAGCTGCGCTTCGGCGATGGGCGCTACCACTTCCAGGATCGGTTCGTTTTCAAAGAACGGCGTGCCCTCACGCATCGCATAGATGTCGCCGGAAAAGCGGAAGTCCGCGAGCCAGTCGAGGAACGGCTTCGAAGAAATTTTGAGCGAGCCCAGATAGTCGATGTGGTGCGGCTCAAAACGCCAGTGCTCGATCTCATGAAGAAGATCGTCCAAACCCGCGGCGATCAGAAAATTGCGTTGGGGCGGCATATTGCGCACGAAAAGGCTGAACGTCGCTTGCGCGTTCATGCCCAATTCGAAATAGGCGCGCAGCATCGCGAATTCATAAAGATCCACGAAGAGCGCGCTGCTGGACACGACCGCTCCTTTTAACGCGTCGACTGGATAGAGCTGGAAGCGCTCACGCGCCGGTCGGGACCATAGCTACGCCGCTAGGCACGGGCAAATCTTCATTGCTGTAATGTGCGCATGCCGTTCAAAATTCGTCTTGGCTATCTTCGACGAAGACGCCCGCCTTCCGCATCTTTTTGACAGCGTCTCTTCCGCCTTCCGGCGTTATGGCGCGCGCGCCGGAAAGCCGCACATGCGTTTCAAATTCTTCCGAGACGGCGTCCAGCGCCGTCTCGAGCACGCAGACGTCGAGCGCCAGTCCGACGATCAAGACGCGACGCACGCCAAGACGCCGCAGCCGCTCGCCGAGACCCGTGCCGTTGAGCGCGGAAAGCTGATCGCGCTCGAGCAATTCTCCTTTGCTGACGATGATGGCGCGCTCGGGCAGGCGCAGGTCTGGATGGAATTGCGCGCCGGCGCTGTCCTGAACGCAATGCGCCGGCCATGGTCCGCCGCAGTCGCGAAAGCTGGCATGGCCGGTTGGATGCCAGTCGCGCGACGCGACGATGGGAACGCCGGCGGCCACGGCTTCCGTGATGAGTTCATTGACAACGGAGACGATCTTGTCGGCCCCGGAAACTTCTAAGGCGCCGCCGGCGCAGAAATCGCGCTGCACGTCCAGGACGATAAGCGCGTCGCCAGGCCGTAGCCGGATCGCTTCGCTGGCCATGATGTTGCTCCGCGAGGAACGGCGCGCGCGCCCGGTTCTTATCGAAAGCGGGCGCAGGGCGTGTTCCTTGGGGATGATCCTAGCTGCGGGTGCGGCTCAGCGCGAGCGCCAGAGGCGGGCTCAGCGGTTTGCTAATGAGAGGGCCGCAATGAGCGAACTCGCTAGGGCCGTCGAGATTTGGCGCTGGCGGGATTTCGACGGTTCGTGCGCGTCGGGCTCCCGCCGCCGCGCCCCCAATCCAACTCGGCCATCACATCCATGATCCTCTTGGGCAGCGGCTCTGTGAGGACGTTGGCGAACTTGGATCTCAGCTGCTCGCTAATCGATTTCATTGCGGCGTCGGGCCGCTCTCCCATCTTGCCGCCGGCCGCGTTCCGCCAATCGCCCGGCGCTCTGTCCGGCATGACACATCCTCCTTGAAGGGAGAGAAACCGCGTCACATTTGCATTGTTCCCCTGCAAAGTATTTTAAAATTAAAGTCTTAGCGCAGCCAAAGCAGTGGATCGGATGCGTGGGCGGCGGCGCAGCCCAGTTCTGCCGCGCGATGTTGCGGCCTGGCTGAAGATTGCCCAATCGCGCGAGAGTAGCAGGCGCTATCCGGCGCTAGACATCCGACAGCTTTTGCGGCGCCGGTCTTCCGCTTCAGCGATCTGTACGTCATGGGGTCGCCGAAGTCGGCCGCTTCATCGAGCGGACGGACTCAATCTCAAGGGCCTCGGCCCCCAGCAAGAAACCGCTGCTGAATCTGGATCAAATTATTGTTTCATGAGTGGCAGGAGTGGCCGGGATCGAACCGACAACCCCCGGTTTTGCGATCGAGGCAATCAGGCCCGGCGCCAAGCGCAAGGAAGTTCCCGACGGCAAGGTGACTGGCCTTTATTGGGTCGTCCAGCCGAGCGGCGCCAAGTCATCGGCGCTCCGCTACCGGTTCGCTGGCCAGCCAAAAAAGCTCACGATCGGGGGGTATCCTGCCATCGGTCCGGCCGACGCCCGCAAGGCGGCGCAGGCC
The DNA here is from genome assembly GCF_000372845.1 of Methylocystis rosea SV97. Taxonomy (GTDB): domain Bacteria; phylum Pseudomonadota; class Alphaproteobacteria; order Rhizobiales; family Beijerinckiaceae; genus Methylocystis; species Methylocystis rosea. Next base: position 2,705,451 of record NZ_KB889963.1, on the reverse strand, counting down.
GCTCTGGGCGAGCTGGCGCGCGGGAATGATCCCGCGGCCCAGAAACGAGAGGCGAAGGTGGCCGCCAGGGCCGCCGCACGGGCCGAGGAGCGCGCGGAGCTCGACGTCGTCGAAAAGGTCGTCGACGAGTTCATCGAGCGGTATGCCAAACCCAACACGAGAGACTGGAAAGAGACGCAGCGCCTGTTACGCAAAGACGTTGTGGCGACATGGCAGGGCAGGCGGCTTTCCGAAATCGGCAAGGCCGACATTCATCGGCTTTTGGACAAGATGGTTGATCGCGGCGCCGCTGTGACGGCGAACAGGACATTCGCCCAGCTAAGAAAGTTGTGCCGGTGGGCCGTCAGCCGCGGAATCCTCGAACACAACCGCGAAGGTATCGAGGCCCCGACCACTGAGCGGCCGCGCGATCGAGTCCTTGACGAGCGCGAGTTGGCGTTGGTCTGGCGCGCCGCCGGAGAGCTTGGCTTCCCCTACGGGCAAATCGTTCGGCTCCTGATCCTGACTGGCGCGCGTCGAGACGAAGTCGCGGCGGCCCGATGGGAAGAAATTGATCTCGAAAAGCGCGTGTGGAATTTGCCCGCGGAACGCAGCAAAAATCGCCGCGCGCACTCCGTTCCGCTATCGCCGGCGGTTGTCGAGATTATCGAGCGCTTGCCACGATTCGAGGGCTCCGGCTTTCTATTCTCAGCGGGCAAGACGCCTCCGACCGCATTTTCGAAGGCGAAAGCGCGCCTCGACGCTCTAATCACGGAACAGAACGGCGGCGAGCCGATTCCGCATTTCGTCATTCACGACATACGGCGAAGCGTCGCGTCCGGCCTCGCGTCGATCGGCATTCCTCTCCACGTAATCGAACGCGCTTTGAACCATGTCAGCGGCTCTTTTGGTAGAATTGTCTCAGTTTATCAAAAACATAGCTACGCCGACGAAATGCGGTCCGCCTTCGAAGCGTGGGCGCGCCACGTCGAGCGCATCGTTTCGGGCCAGGCAGCTTCGAATATCGTCGCCCTGTCTTTGGCAAGGGGCTGATCGGTGGCAAGCCCGCGAAATAGGACGCCTGATGCCGCAAAAATCGAAATGCGCGATTCCGCCGGCCCGATAGATTTCGAGGGGGAAGCCTTCAAGGCGCTCCTGGCGCGCCTCAGAGCCTTGCTGATCGAAGGATCGAAGGACGGCGCGCCCGACGACCTGTCGAATCTCGAAACGAGCGTTAAAGGCGTAATTCTGGCCTACACGGCCGATCGCTACGCCGCCGACCATGCGGCGCGCTCGGACTTGCACGAAGCCGCGGAACCGTTGTCGCGCGCGCTCGCGATCTTGCGCAACGATGCGAACGCGCCCGCGATCTTCTCCGCGATCGCCGGCGACGATTTGATACTTGCGAGCCAGCGATACGAAACGCTGATCGGCGATCTTGAAAAGATCGCCGCCCGGGCGAACTCGTCGGCAACACGGAAGGCTGCAGCGAAGAGGCCTGCGGACGTCTGCTTGCGCCTGTTGGTCGGCGACCTTGCGAACATATGGCTTTGCGCGACAGGCGAGGAATTTTCAGCGAACTGGCACAAGGGCGAGCCCGTAAGCGCCGGCGCTCAATTCCTGCATGCCGTCGTGGCTTTCACAGACCCCGAGAAATTGCCGGCGCTTCGTGAAGCGCATCGCTGGACCATCGGAGAGCGCTGACAAGGTCGCGTGCCCGGTCCGTTCAGTGCTGAAAGCCGACGCGCCGCAATTTCCGTTAAGTCACGCGCGAGGGGATGACTTAACGGACACGCATTTGCTCGCAAGGCGCGGTCGATCGCCTCATCATCCGTCGTCAAATCAGGACGGAGTGAGCAATGGCCAACATACCGGAATTTCCCAAGCCGATTGAATTCAATGGGCGGAAAGTCTTCGCGCGCTCGCAGGTCGAATACTACAAGCGTGAAATCATCGCGGCTTCCGTCGGCGGAACCTTGCCAGCCTACGAACCGCCGGAAGTTGAAGAGTTCGTTCCTGCACGCGTCGTTGCGCAGGAAATAGGATTTGGACGCCGGACGCTCGGTCGTCGCATGGCGGAAATAACGAAAAGCGCCGCCAAGGTGGACTCCGACGGGGAGGCGGCCTGAGACATGCCCAAAATTGCGAAGAGCCCGCCGGCGGCGACCGGCGGGGCTCGGGAATGCATCGCTGTGGGGGCGAATGGTCCCGAAAGGAGCACCTCCCGACTCAATCTCAAGGGAATTCCGGGCCGCGCGACGCTCGTGCGGCGGTGGCAAGGACTGAAGATCAATCGCCTGACATGGCGCTGGGTCGACGACGCCAGCGGCGCCAGGGGCAACGATTTCGGGTCGCTGTTTGCCTTCATCAATGAGGGAGGCGTCGCGCAATGACGAGAATCATCGGCATTGACCCCGGCCTTGATGGCGCGCTCGCGGTTATGACCGAGGGCGGCGAGCTCGTCGAAATTCACGACATGCCGACGCTGCTCGACGGTGCGAAAGGTCGCCGCGCGGTCAACCCCGCGCTTTTCGCCAACATCGTGTATTCGACGCACGCGACTCGAGCCTTCTGTGAGTTGATCGGGCCTCGCCCGACAGATGGCTCTGCGGCCGCATTCGGCTTCGGCCGCACGCGGGGAATCATCGAGGGAGTCCTTGCGGCCGCCGGCATTCCTCTCGCCATGATCGCTCCACCGAGTTGGAAGCGAGTCGCTGGCATTGCGCCGGGCAAAGAAAACAAGGACAGCGCCCGAAGCGTCGCAATCAGCCGATGGCGCAGGCCACGCTCTTCGCGCGCAAGTGCGACTGCGACCGCGCTGAGGCAGCGCTGATCGGCCTTGCAGGACTGATGCGCGTCGCCGCGCTTCACGCTCAAGCGCCACCCCACGGGGAGGCGCGCTCATGAGCGACGATCACACGCGCACACTCCGCGGGTGCTTCCGATTTCGCTGTGCACTTCCGCGGCGCTCAGCGCATCGGCTTCTGACGCTGCGAACGCGATAACGACAGGAAAGATGCATTCCTCCAAAAAATGCTAACGCCGCTTCGAACGACCATTCCGCGAGATATCAACGAGCGGCATCGACCTTTGATCTAGCGAAGAGAGGCTCAGGCAGCGAGAGCTGCGTTGCTCACACGACATTCGACGACTAGCTCCGACGGGTGAACGCTGCTGCGGCCAGTCACGATAAGATATCGCAGCCTTCTCTTGAGAATGCATTCTTTGCACGGGCAATTCTCGATCGATGCCAAGGCAGTCGAGATCCCTGCTCGAACGAGGGTCGCTCCGGTAAAATCACTCACCTTAATAAAGGATCCTTCCGAGCTTGCCACACGAAGAGCAAGGGCTTCGACGGAAGGCCAAATCGCCTGGCCTTCAGGCAGCGACACGATCTCAGCCGGCAACTTCACCTGCCCCCACTCCACAATCTCGAGACGATACTCACGCATTTAGGAACCCTTTTCCCTCGTACGCCTGCGAGCGTCAGGGCAAAAAGCATGTAAACATGACAAAGAAGCTTCAGCGGCGCCGGAACCCGCAACAGTTGCGCGCCTGCGTGCGACCTTAGACATTTTTATCTGCGTGAGATGGAAGGCGTGCCGGCAATTGGGAACAGTTTGACGGCCGCTTTGGCGTCTATCTCTCTACGAGACGCAAATTCACGATGCGGGCGCTGCGCTGGAGTTGGCGAGCGGATCTCGAGTTGCGACAGAAAGTGCGATTCGCGGAAGACCAAGCGCGGCGCGGAAGCGCTGAAGCGTGCGGACCGTGTAAGGCTCCATATCGTCTACGGAGCCCGCTATGTATTCCACAACGTCTATCGCATCCTGGCGTCGGCGTTCGGGTATGAGATCCGGCAGTGTCTCTATGGCGCGATCGGGTTCGAACTCGGCGATGATTGATTGTTCTCGGATGAGCGCGGCGCGGCGCTCCGTCCCAAGCGAGGCGAAAGGCTCGTCGTTGGTTAGAACGTGCGCCGATCGTTGAAGCCGATCGCGGCGGACGGAGCCACGCGCCTCGGCAAGAAGAATCAGCATCCGGATGACGGCTTCCTCGAAGCCTCCGCGATCAATGCCCACTAGAATGGCTTGCACCTCGGGCAGCCACCGAAGATCCTTCGGATCCTTGCGCGTCCGCTCGAAAGCATGGGGAGCGCCGATCCAAGTCATCAAGGGCGAGCCGTAGGTTGAAAGAAAGATCGCTTCGTAGGCCGCGTCGCGGAAGTCGCGCATAAAATCTATGGTCTGCAAGACGCTCGAGGCCCACCACCTCTCAAGTGCGAGGAACGGATGGCTCGGATCCAAAGGTTCGCAATCCTTCGAAATGCGCGCTGCAAATTCACAAACCGGCTGCATTAGGGGATTTTGATCGGTGAAAATGAGGCGCTGAGCCCGGGCGGGATGCGTCGACTTGATCATTTTAGCGGTAAACGGCGTCACCATCGCTTGCACGAAAGGGCGCATCGCCAGATCGTAAAGCTCGACGCTCAACTCCGATAGGCGCGCAACCGCAGCAAAGCCGACTTCGTCGGAACGGTCTTCGTCGTCAAACGCGAGCACGTCGCTAATCGTGCGCTCCTCGAAGCTCACGAGGAAGCGCGCATCCAATCCTTCGCCAATCTGCTCGTCGATCTTCATTTCATAGAGCCCGGGGGACAGCGCCTCGATGGTTTTCATCGTCGAGGCGACTTCCGAGTGCTCCTTCTTTGCGATCGTGGAGGAGACGAAAATGCCAAGATGTCCCGTGGTCTCGTGCACCATGTAGATGATGCGCTGGCCGCGAATCTTAATCTCATGCTCGTCCGCATAGGTGTCGACGATCCAGTTGAGGGCCTGCTGGGGAGGAGTGATGTTGTCGCCCCGGCTGGTGAAGACAATGATCGGCGATCGGATCGCCTTGATGTCGAGCTGGCGCCCTCGCTCGATTCGCGCCTCTCCGCGCGAGAGACGATTCCCAATGAAAAGCTGTTCGACGATCCACCGGATTTCGGGCTCGTTCATGAAATGCAATCCGCCCCACCAGCGCTCGAACTCCAGGAAGGCGGCGCGATCGCGGTCGATATTTGCAAAGAGGTCGTAATATTTGCTGAAATAGTTGCGGCCAGGATTGAGCATTTCGAAATTGGTGACGAGATGCGCGCCGTCGAATTCTCCATATCCCAAGTCTGCGAGAACTAAGGTAGGCAAGGTTCCTCCAAAAAGCCCGCCAAGGTAGCGCATCGGGTTTTCGCCGATCCTGCCCGACCAGAAGGCCAGCGGCGCGCCATTGATGACCAATGGTCCGGTGATGTCCGGATTTGCCGCCGCAAGGATCATCGTCGCCCAGCCGCCCTGACAATTGCCGACGATAATCGGCTTGGGAGCTTCAGGGTGGCGCCGACGTATTTCGCTCACAAACGCCGCCTCGGCTCGCATGACGTCAGCGAGCGTTTGGTTCGGCTCGGGATGGGGACGAAACACCAGGAAATAAACCGGATGGCCGTCGCGGAGGGCGACGCCGACCTGGCTATCAGACTTGAAGCCGCCGATTCCGGCGCCGTGGCCGGCCCGCGGGTCAATGATCAGATAGGGGCGCTTCCAGTTCAAGCTTTCGACGCCCTTGGGAGGAATGATCCTCAAGAGGAGGTAATTCACCGGCCGTGGCAGATTGCGGCCGTCTACGACCACCTCGTTGTCATAGATGAGAGCAGGGGGCATGCCGGCGGCTTCGTGAGCGATGTCGTTGTTTCCCCTCTCGCGAAGCGTATCTAGCGTCAGCACAGTCCGTCGCCCGGCGTCGACGGCGTAATCATACGCGGCGCGATAAAGATCGCCCGCCTCTTGCGCCCTGTTCAATTCGGACCGTATCGCCTCGGCGTCTGTCCAGAACTGCTCTAGGCGCCGACCGTGGTCGCTCGCCATCTTCTCCATTCGCCGCGCATAGCCGGTCATGACGCGCTGCTGCGCTGTCGCAGCGACTTTCTGATCCTCGACTGAGCGTTTTGGAGCGTTCTGAAGACTGAAAAGCGGCGTCATCGCCCGAGTTCTCCTGTAAGCGGACGAAGGCGAGCGCATCTGTCGGGAGGCGGTTCGGCGTGGCTCCTTAGAGAGCCGTTCCGAGATTCGGGCGCTCGACGACAGGTGCAAGTCGCGTGCTTGATCCTAGCCCTGATGACAAGCGACTGCGCCCCTTCACGGGAGGACAACCTTCCGACGGGAAGGCGTCAGATCCCGTGTCAGAAGTCATTGTTGCGGCGTCAAGTGACAAAGCGGTGACTCCCTCGCTCTCCGCGCAGAGCGCCGCGTTATTCAGAGCGCGGTTTCATCAAGTTGTCATCTGACGGCCTCAAGCGACCCGGACAATAGACGCGCGAAGCGACTCCTTTACGCGTCGTCACGTCATTGCCGCGGGTCTACGAACGACGCCCGGCGCGAATTTGCATTCGAAGAAACGAAGATGTCCTCAGATGCGCGTCAAAACGGCGGCTCCGCTCCCTTCCTAATTTGCGGGCTTGGCGATGTCGGCCGGCAATGCGCCCGTCTTCTACGTCAATTCGATGTGAAGGTCATCGGTGTGGACAGCGCCGCTTCGCTCTCCCAGGAGGACCCCGGCTCGGTTGATCTCCTGGAAAGACTGATCGTCGGTGACTGCTGTCGAGCCGAAATACTGGAGCAGGCGGGCATCGTTCACTGCCGCGCGGCGCTCATGGTTACGGGAGACGAGCGAGCCAACATCATGGCTGCATTTGCGGCCCGGTCGCTCAATCCCAACGCGCGCCTCATCATCCGGTCGGCGCAGGGTGCACTTGGCTCCCTTCTTCAACAAAATATTGGGAATCTATTCGCGTTCGAACCGACGCAGTTTCTGGCAAACGCTTTCGCCCTCGCTTCTCCTCAGGGGCTTTTTGAGGTGGCGGGGGAAAAGATGCGGCTGACGCGGATACAAATCAGAAGAGACGATAGATGGAAAGGCCGATTTCTTTACGAGCTGAGCACTTCATCTCGGCGGATTCTCAGTCATGCCAGGCAAGCGGAAGCAGCGGCGCCGATATTTGCTTCCTGGATCCCGGATGATGTGCTCCGCGAAGGCGACACATTGGTCTATGTAGAGGACATATCTGCAGTCTCCCAAGCCCCATGGCGTGGTCGCAGCAAGACCGCCCAGCATCCTGTGTCCACGCGGTTTGCGGACCTCTTTGCCAGCTTAAGGCGGCTTCCGTTTAGCGCAGGCGTTCCCCGGGCGGCGCTGGCGTCGGCTGTCATCGTCGCCTTGCTCATCTTCGCCGGCACAGTCTTTTATCGTATCGAAAACCCGGGAATTGGCTGGTTCGATGCGTTCAACGTTTCGGTCGTCTTGGCGTTCGGCGGCTTTGACAACGTGTTTGGCGCTCTACGTGTGCCCTTTCCGATTTCTTCACGGCTTTACCTCTTCTCCGTGCTCGCGACAATCTCGAGCGCCGTGTTTCTGGGCATTCTGATCGCTACTTTGACGGAGCGGACTCTAAGCGCGCGACTTCAGATAGCGCGACGGCGGCCTCGCGTGCCTGACGCGGGGCATACGGTGATTGTCGGCATGAGCGCCACGGGACGACGTGTTGCGGCCATCCTTCAGGACTGGATGCATCCAGTGGTGGGACTTTCTGAGCAACCAATCGGCGAGGAGGTGCTGCCGGACGTCCCGATACTTGTTGGCTCGTTCCGCGACACCATGCAGCAGGCGAATGTTGCAACAGCCGAGAGCGTCATTGTCGTTACTGACGACGAAATCGCCAATCTGGAGGCCAGTCTTGTCGTCAGGTCCCTCAATCCGAACTGCGTCCTAATCTTTCGGGCCTTCGACCACCGACTTGCACAAGACGTCGCTTCTCTGATTCCCGCTTCAGTGGGGATCGGGGATTATGCGATCGCCGCAGAAGCAATCACCGCCGCCGCTTTCGGAGAAAACATTCACTGCGCCATTCATCTCGAGGGGCGCTCAGTCTTCGTCACGGAATATGCCATCGCAGCCGGCGACATGCTGATAGATCGTCTTTTAGCGGAAGTCGCCTACGGTTATGAGATCGTGCCGATCCTCCATCGGCGAGGAGAGCAAGTTCGTCTTATTCCAAGCGACGATATCCGTTTGGAGGCAAATGATCGCCTGGTGGCTCTCGCGACGATGGGCGGCTTAAAGCGCGTCGAAAATGGCGATCCAATCGCCGCCATGTGTTATCTGCAAGTCGACCGTTCGCACGTCGTTGACGCTGTCTTCGACGCCGCCAATACGATCGCACGAATATCAGGCTGCGATTTCCGCTTGGCGCGAGACGTCATGAACCGCCTTCCTTCAAAATTAGCTGTCCCACTCTACCGACAACAGGGTCTGCGACTGGTGCGAGAATTGAAGGCCCTCGGCGTCCTGTCTCGATTACAGGCGAATTAGATTCGTAATTGTCTCAATCACTTCACGAAAGTCTTGGTTCAGCGACGCATCTTAGAATCCACATTTTGCTTAACTGTCACATTGCCTTTGCGAATTTGTCGGGAGGCGCGAATATCGATGATCGGTCAGCCGCTGCATTGACGGAGGCGGGCGGCGGAGGAAGATTATGCTCCAAGGCAAGACAGCAGTCGTTACCGGCTCGACGAGCGGCATCGGATTGGCGATTGTGCGCGCCTATGCCGAGAAAGGCGCGAACGTCGTCATCAACGGCTTCGGCAAGGCCGACGAAATCGAATACAAGCGCAAGGGCATCGAGGAGGAGTTCGCCGTCAAGGCGCTCTACTCGCCGGCGGACATGTCTGCGCCGGCGCAGATTGCGCAGATGATCGCCGAGGCTGAACGCGCCTTTGGTTCGGTCGACGTTCTTGTCAACAACGCCGGGATCCAGCACGTCGAGCCGATCGAGCATTTTCCGATTGAGAAGTGGGACGCGATCATCGCCATCAACCTGTCATCGGCGTTTCATGCGATCCGCGCTGCTGCGCCTGGAATGAAAACCCGCCAGTGGGGGCGGATCATAAACACCGCTTCCGCTCATGCGACCATCGCGTCTCCTTTCAAATCCGCTTATGTCGCCGCGAAGCATGGCGTCGCCGGCTTGACCAAAACCGCCGCTCTCGAATTTGCTCGCGACCACATCACCGTCAACGCCATCGCGCCGGGCTATGTCTGGACGCCGCTCGTCGAGCATCAAATTCCCGAGACAATGGCGGCGCGGAACATGACTCGCGAACAAGTTATCCACGACGTTCTTCTTGAAGCTCAGCCGACCAAGGAGTTTGTCACGTCGGAACAGGTCGCCGCGCTCGCCGTCTTTCTTGCTTCTGAGGACGCTCAATCAATCACGGGAGCAATTCTGGCCATGGACGGCGGCTGGACAGCGCATTAGAAGGCCGGCGCGGTCGACAAGGAGAAAGCAAGCGAAGGCGACTGTCGAATTTGCAGTCGACATTCTTCTTCGCAGCAGTCTCTTGCTCACAGGCTGATGCGCACCGCCACAATCGCTTGCCAGTTTCGAAACAGTTGAGGGCCATTGAGATTTTGATAGATCGGAACGCCCGCTTCAATCGCGAACGTGGCCCTGTCCAACCCTAACAGGCTTCCGGCGATCGTCGCGCCGCCATAAAGCTCGACGCGCTGCCCGCCGTAAAAGAAGGGGTTGGCCGATTGCGATTTGCCGTCGATTTTCGGATCAAAACCGCGAATTGGGCCGCGAGTCGTGCCGGTCACGCGAAGCGTCGTTGTGAATTCGGGAATCCAGGAATATCCGATCCAGCCGTGGAAGTCGTGAAGATCGCCGTAACGGTAGCCCTCGGGATTTGGCGCCAAGGGCCAGCGTCCGCGATAAGCGATTCCCCATGAGTAGGGTCCGATCACGCCGCCATAGGTGAAGCCGGGAAGAAAATCATACGTCCCCGTGCCGGGCTGCATCGAATAGAACGCGCGCACTGTCCCATAGGCGCCGTCGCTGAGAAGCAGCCTGAACTGGGATTCGTTGCTCCCCGTCGGAAACGTCAATCCAAGCGAGATGAGAACGCGATGAACCTCGTCGCGATAGATGCGTAAGACCGCTGCGGCTTCGAGATCCGTGACGCCCGCGACCGTGGCGTAGCTTTGACCAAGAAAACGCGTTCCGCTCGGCGCGGCGTAGGTCAGCGCGGCGACTCTTTTTTCGACCGCCCCCGCCGCCAGGACGATCCCGAAATTTTCCGCCACGCCGTAGCTGAAGGAGATTGTCTGGATGGTCGCGAAGACGCTCGAGGGAACAAGCCGGACGGGTTTCCTGGGGTCGAAAAACCATGGCGTGGTCGAAACAATATACTTCGGCGATACGATTTTTGTCCCGATCCTTGAATTGGCGAGCCCCGTGAAGACGCCGGAAAACGCCACCGAAAATTTTCCGACAGCGCCGATATCGGAGCCGAATACGCCAAGCGGAGCCGGAGGCGCTTTTTGCGTTGCTGGGCTGGGCGAGCCGTCTGGAACTCCGCCGCTGCCGCCCGCCTCTTGCGCGAGGGCGGTCGCGCTGAAGAGCAACCCCAGAAAAGGCAAAACTTTTCCGGGAAAGCCCATCGCGTCACCCACCCGGAACTCGACGACCCTCGGATCAGTGCAGTATGCGCTGACCTTGTAGCGCGTCTGGCATAGGGCGCTTCTAAAACGTCCTAATGACTTGGCTTGCGAGAGGCTTGGCGAGAATTGCTTTTCCCAGTGTTGTTGCAACACTGTCACGCACACATGCTGCTTTAGGCAGACTGCCTCAGCGAAGGCTAAGATTGCCGAGAGTGGTAAGAGTGACTTCGACAACTGCGGCCAAACGGTCAGGGGACGCGCGCACTCGGCCGGCAGCTCGCGCCATCGACGCGACAACGTCGACGGCATCGAATGATCCAGGGCGTTTTGTCAATCGCGAATTGTCCTGGCTTGCCTTCAATCGACGCGTTCTCGAAGAGGCGTCCAACGAATCTCATCCGCTGCTCGAGCGGCTGAGGTTTTTGGCGATCTCGGCGAGCAATCTCGACGAATTTTTCATGGTCCGAGTGTCGGGCGTCATCGAGCAAATTGAGCGCGGCCAGACGCCGGGAATGGATGGTCTGACGCCGTCCGAGCTACTCGCCCGCATTTTCGAGTCGACCGATAAAATGAGCCGCGACCAGGAAGCGGCCTGGAGAATCTTGCGCGAAAAACTTGAAGGCGTTGGCGTCACGCTGGTGGAGCGCGCCGATTGGACGAGCGCCGATCTTGACCGACTCGACGCTCACTTCAATCGCCACATTTTTCCCGTGGTGACGCCCATCGCGATCGATCCGTCGCACCCCTTTCCCTTCATCCCCAATCTGGAATTGTCCCTAGCTGCGCAACTGGTTCGGGAGAACGATGGGCGCGACCTCACGGGTCTCGTTCGCATTCCGGGAAAGCTGACGCGATTCGTGCGCCTCGACGACGGTCCGAATGACGCTCTGCGTTTCGCGCGCATTGAGGACGTCATCGCACAATTTCTCGGTCGACTTTTTCCGGGGTGTGAGATCGGCGCCCTGGGCCTGTTCCGAGTCGTGCGCGATCTCGACATCGAATTCGCGGAGGAGGCGGAGGATCTCATCCGCGAATTCGAGGCGGCCATCAAAGAACGCCGGCGGGGCTGCGTCATCCGACTCGAAGTCGACTTATCAATGCCCTCGGCGCTGCGCGATTTTGTCGCGTCACAGGTCGACATCTCGCCAAGGGGGATGATCGTTCAAAGTGAAAAACTGGATTTAAGCAGTCTTTCGCAGATCGTCGGCGTCGATCGTCAGGACCTGAAGTTTCCATCTTTTTCGCCGCGTCATCCCGAACGCATCAGCGACTTCGATGGAGACTGCTTCGCAGCGATCCGCGCGAAGGACATAGTCGTTCACCATCCCTACGAATCCTTCGACGTGGTGGTGACGTTCCTCCAGCAGGCGGCGCGCGACCCCAAAGTCGTGTCGATCAAGCAGACGCTCTACCGGACTTCCTCGGACAGTCCGATCGTCCATGCGCTGATCGAGGCGGCCGAGAACGGCAAATCGGTGACGGCGCTTATCGAGCTCAAGGCGCGTTTCGATGAAGAAGCCAATATCCGCTGGGCGCGGTCCCTGGAGCGGGCGGGCGTTCAGGTGGTTTTTGGTTTCCCTGAGCTGAAGACGCACGCCAAACTTTGCATGGTTGTCCGCGAAGAAGAGAATGACTCCGTCGCAACTTATTGCCACATCGGGACGGGCAATTACCATCCAATCACCGCGCGCATCTATACGGACCTGTCGACATTTACCGCCGACCCGGCAGTCGGGCGCGATGTCGCGCGCATCTTCCATTACATCACCGGCTCGGGCGTTCTGGCCCCTCTGGAGCGGATGTTTGTGACGCCGGTCACGGCGAAGCAGCGGCTGCTTGAGCACATACGAATCGAGGCGGAGCATGCGTCCGCGGGTCGACCTGCCGCAATCTGGGTGAAGTGCAACTCCCTCGCCGATCCGGAGATTATTGACGCGCTTTATCGAGCCAGCGCCGCCGCGGTCGAAATAGACCTCGTTGTGCGGGGCATCTGCTGTCTGCGGCCCGGCGTGAAGGGGTTATCCGAAAACATTCGCGTGAAATCGATCGTTGGACGCTTTCTCGAGCATTCACGCATTTACGCTTTCGCCGACGGCCACGGTCTGCCGCACAACAAGGCCGCGGTCTATATCTCCTCGGCCGACCTGATGCCGCGCAATCTCGATCGGCGCGTTGAAACGCTGTTCCCGATCACGAACGAGACGCTGCACGAACAAATTCTGGAGCAGGTGCTGCTCGCCAATCTGCTCGACAATGTCCAGAGTTGGCAAATTCTCGACGACGGCTCGAGCCGGCGCATAGCGCCGTCGGAAGGCGAAAAGCGCTTCGGTGCGCAAGATTATTTCCTCGACAATCCGAGTCTTTCCGGCCGCGGCGGGGCGTTGCGCGCTTCGGCCCCGCGGCGCTTGACGAAGAACGAGGAGTCGGTCGAAGACGCCGCGGAATAGTATTCCTTATCGCGTTCGAAATTCGCGTCAGTGATCTGACGCAGTTAAATTTCGTCTCTCGGGCAAAGTTCACGGCCACGTCATTTACGCGGCCTAACCTTGAACCGTATCGACGGGGATCGTTGAAAAGATCAGCAACCGCGATCCATTGAGAGAGTCCGCGAGATCAGAACGCGGTGAGACACCGTCGCGCGACACCCATCTCATGCGAGGCGCCACTATGAACGACGTCGCTCTACTCTCTGACCCGCTACCCAAGGTTTGGAATCCCGAAAGCCGCATCGGAGACATGTTGCGCGGCAAACGGGGTCTTGTCGTCGGCGTCGCGAACGAGAATAGTATCGCCTTTGGATGCGCGTCTAAGCTGCGCGCCTTTGGCGCCGAACTGGCGGTGACTTACGCAAACGAGAAGTCCGAACGCTATGTTCGTCCGCTCGCCGAACAAATTCAGGCGAGCTTGATCATGCCTCTCAATGTCGAGCATCCCGGGGAGCTTAAGGCCGCTTTCGACCAGATTCGCACTGAATGGGGACGGCTGGACTTTGTTATTCACTCCATCGCGTTTGCGCCGCGCGACGATCTTCATGGACGGGTGATCGACTGTTCGCTCCAAGGCTTTCAGCAAGCGATGCAAATCTCCTGCTATTCATTCATCGAAATGGCGCGTCTCGCCGAGCCGCTGATGACGGAAGGCGGGGCGATACTGACGATGAGCTATTATGGCGCCGACAAAGTCGTCAATCACTACAACATCATGGGTCCCGTCAAAGCCGCGCTGCAGGCGACGGTGCGGTATTTGGCCGCGGAGCTCGGCGACAAGGACATCCGCGTCTACGCGGTTTCGCCCGGTCCGCTGAAGACGCGCGCCGCCAGCGGCATCGCGCAGTTCGACGAACTCGTCGACGCGGCTGTCGCACGCAGCCCCGCGCATCGACTCGTCGACATCGCCGAAGTTGGGCGCGTCGTCGCCTTCCTCGTTGGAGGCGGCGCGTCCGGAATGACTGGCGACACGATCTATGTGGACGCTGGCCTGCACAACGTCGCCTGAGGAGCACATAATGCAAGACGGCATTTCGGCTGAAAGGGCGGCGGCGATGATCCCTGACGGCGCCAGCGTCATGTTCGGCGGCTTCTTGGGCGTCGGCTCTCCGGAGCGTGTGATCGACGCTTTAGTGGCGCGCGGCGCGCGCGGGCTGACTCTGATCTGCAACGACACCGCCTCGCCGGGAAGAGGCGTCGGCAAGCTCATCGAGTCCGGATGCGTCGCACACGTCAAGGCGTCGCACATCGGGACGAACCCGATTACGCAGAAGAAAATGATTTCGGGCGAAATTGAAGTCGAGCTTGTCCCGCAGGGAACCCTCGCTGAGCGAATTCGCGCCGGCGGCAGCGGGCTTGGCGGCGTGTTGACGCGAACAGGCGTCGGAACGGTCGTTTCAGAAGGCAAGCAGGTGTTGGAAATCGACGGCGAGAGCTTTTTGCTCGAGATGCCGTTGCGCGCCGATTTCGCGCTGCTGCGTGCGCACGAGGCCGATCATTTCGGCAATCTTACCTACCGGCTGACGGCGGCGAACTTCAATCCGGTGATGGCCTTCGCCGCCGACTGCGTCATTGCCGAGCCCGAAGAGATCGTTCCGGTCGGCGTGATCCCGCCGGACGCCGTCCGCACGCCTGGCGTGCTCGTGCATCATCTCGTGAGGAGGCCGCAGTGATGGACTCTAAAGAGGTCATTGCGCGTCGGGTCGCTCTCGAATTGCGTGACCGCACCCTGGTTAATTTGGGAATCGGTCTGCCCACGCTCGTTGCGTGCTACGTGCCCGCGGGAATCTCGGTGGCGTTTCAGAGCGAAAACGGCATCATCGGCTTTGGCGAGCCGCCGCCGGATGGTCTGGAAGATCCTTACCTCACCGACGCCGGCGGCGGATACATTTCGGCTCTGCCCGGAGCCGCCGCATTTGACAGCGCGACCAGTTTTGCGCTGATCCGGGGCGGACATCTGGACATGACCGTTCTCGGCGGCCTGCAAGTCGATTCAAGCGGCCATCTCGCGAACTGGATGGTGCCCGGCAAACTCGTCCCAGGCATGGGAGGCGCAATGGACCTCGTCGCCGGCGCGAAGCGCGTCATCGTCGCCATGCAACACACGGCCAAGGGGCAACCGAAAATCGTCGAGGCTCTAACGCTTCCGCCCACGGCGGCGCGGCGCATCAGCCTCATCGTCACCGAACTGGCGGTGATCGAGCCTACGGACGAGGGGCTGGTATTGCGGGAGCGGGCGCCCGGCGTAAGCGTGGACACGGTCGTCGCAAGCACCGGAGCCAAGCTGTTGCTCGACGGCGATACGCCGACAATGCCGATCGTTTCGCCTGAGCGCGTGGCCGCCTGAGCGCACGCGTCCGCCCCGTGTCGAGAACGCTGCCGCATCGCTGCCGAGCGATCTTTTTGGAGAGAGCCTGCCATGTTGAACGTCTCGCCTAGAAATTTGGCTTCCTTCGAAATGGATGACAAATCGGGCGTTGCGCAAAAAGGAGCTCTCCTCAACGGCGACCTATCGAAGTTGGCGGAGCTGGCTCAATCTCTCGTCGAACTGAGCGGCAATCATTTCGAGAAGATCGCGTCCAGCTTTGGCGCCGACTTGCGTGCGCACCTCAGCGACTGGCAGAACATAAGCCGCGAACTATCGCAGTCAGGAGATCTTCCTGCGAAGTTCGCAGAATATGTGACCGACGCCGGCCAACGCTGGATCTTGTTTCTCGACATCATGCGCGAAGTCGGGAATTTCGCCGTTGAGCAAATGGAGGGCGGCGAGCGGCTCGTCCTGGTTTATGACTTTAACGTCGTGATCGACGGCCGCACGCTCGAGCGCCCGACGAATTACTTGCTTGTGCAAATCCAGCCGCCCGAAGGTGTCCAGACCGACCCGACGTTGCGGCCCTATATGATCATCGATCCGCGTGCGGGCCACGGAGCAGGGATCGGAGGCTTCAAGTCCGATAGTCAAGTCGGCGTCGCTCTTGCGCATGGCCATCCTGTCTATTTCGTGATTTTCCTTCCCAAGCCTCAGCCCGGTCAGACCTTGGCCGATGTTTGCATGGCCGAAGGCGCTTTCGTGCGCGAGATCGCCAAACGTCATCCCGTCGCGCCTCGGCCGGTGATCATCGGCAATTGCCAGGGCGGCTGGGCGGCAATGCTGCTTGCCGCGTCCAATCCCGATCTGACTGGCCCAGTGGTGGCGTCCGGCGCGCCTCTCAGTTACTGGGCGGGGGTGCGGGGAAAGAATCCGCTCCGCTATTCAGGAGGCCTTGCGTTCGGCGCGCTGCCGGCAGTGATCACGTCGGACATTGGCAATGGCGTTTTCGATGGCGCGCATCTGGTCCTCAACTTCGAGTTGATGAACCCGCACAACACCTGGTGGTCAAAATATTACGACGTGTTCGCAAAAGCGGACACCGAGGGGCCGCGTTTCAAGGGATTCGAGCGGTGGTGGTCGACCTTCTATTTCATGAACGAGGCCGAGATCCGTTGGATCGTCGAAAATCTGTTTATCGGCAACAAGCTTCAAGGCAGTCAGGCATTCCTCGGCGGGCGCGCCCCAGTAGACTTAAGGAAAATCAAAGCTCCCATCATTGTGTTCGCCAGCCAAGGCGACGACATCACGCCGCCGCAGCAGGCCTTGAACTGGATACCGGTGGTCTATGGCGACGAGCGCGAGATACGGGCGCGCGGCCAGCGGATTGTCTACATGGTCCACGAGGACGTCGGCCATCTGGGCATTTTTGTATCGGCCAAAGTCGCACAAAAACAGCACGACAGAATCGTCACGACGTTGGAGATGATCGAATCCCTGGCGCCCGGCCTTTATGAGATGCGCATCGAGAAAAAGATTGGTGAAGGCACGAGCGCCTACTACGTCATGTCTTGCGAAGAAAGGAACGTCGCCGATATCCGCGCGCTGGATGATGGCGCCGGCGACGAGAAGTCTTTTGCGTTGGTCGCGCGTTTGTCGGAATTCTGGGTCAATGCATACGAGTTCGGAGCGCGCCCCTACGTCAAGGCGCTGGCTTCGCCGGCCCTCGCGGACGCATTGGTATGGTCGCATCCGCTACGCGCGCGCCGTTACCTGCTATCGGACAAGAATCCGGCGGTGGCGCCGATCGGGACTTTCGCCGAGACGGTGCGCAAAGAGCGCAAGCCCGCGGATCCGTCCAACCCCTTCCTGAAGAGCGAGGCGTTGGCCGCCGGCTTGATCGAGCAAACATTGAAGTTCTGGAGCGACGTCGGCGCCGCCGCCAAGGAACTGATGTTTATCAGCCTCTACGCAAACCCGTTCCTGATGCGGATGAATGAGGGATACACGCCCGAGACGGACGCCAAGCTCGGCGAAACGCTGCGCGAATTGCCAGAGGTGGAGGCTGCGCTCGCGAAAATCGAGCAGGGTGGCTTCGCCGAGGCGGTCGTCCGCATGCTGATCCTGATGGCCCGCTCGCGCGGCGCGGTGCGCCAAAGCAGGCTTGAGCGATCCAACCTCATCCTCCGATCGACGGAGCCGTTCAAGAGCCTCGGGGACGAACTCCGCTCAGCCATAATTCATGAGCAGACGCTCATCATCGACTTCGAGCCCGAGGCCGCGATTGCGGTTTTGCCCAAGATGTTGCCGACATTGGACGAACGCCAGCGCGCGATCGCGCTCGTTGAAGAAATCGCCGGCGATCCATTGGAGATGGCCGAAGCAACGGCAAGGCTACTCACTGTTCTGCGCGAGACGCTGCAAACTCAAGCGCCTGTCGAACCGCGAGAGAAGTCCCTGCAAGCTTGAAACAAGAGTTAGAGATATGCGCTCGAACAAGCTCTTTAATGAATTGGCGGTGGGGCAGGAAGCGTCGATCGCCCGAGTCGTCGCGCCTGAGGACTTCATCGTCTTTGCCCACGCCAGCGGCAATCTCAATCCCGCCCACCTTCCGGACGAGAAAAATGATCGAGGTTCGGAAGCGGTGGCCCCCGCGATGTGGGTCGGTTCGCTTTTTTCCGCAGTTCTCGGCAATTTGCTGCCGGGCGCCGGAACGAGCTATCTGTCGCAGACCCTTCGGTTCAACGTCAGAGCCCATATCGGCGACTCGCTCCTCGTCTCGGTGCGCGTGGAGGAATTGCGACCGCCCTCGACCGTTATGCTGCGCACCCAGGTCCATCGTGGTTCCGAACTCGTTGTCGACGGTATGGCCGAGGTGCTCGCCCCGACCATCCGGCAGACAATCGATGAAGAGGCGCTCCCCGGACTGACGCTGCAGCTCCATGTCCATATGGATCGGCTGCTTGCCGCCTGCGCTTCGCTGGCGGCTCTGCCAACCGCCGTCGTCGCTCCGGAGGAGGCAAATGCGTTGCTCGGCGCGCTGGCCGGCGCCCGCGAAAAACTGATCGTGCCAATCCTCATCGGCGACGAGAAGATAATTCGTAGCGTCGCCGCGTCTTGCGACGCGGATCTTGCGGGCATCGCCATCGAGAACGCATGCAGTCATGATGCTGCTGCGGCGCGAGCCGTCGAACTTGTGCATCAAGGCGCGGTGGCTGCAGTGATGAAAGGGCATCTTCACACCGACGAACTGCTGAAACATGTGGTGAAATCACAGGGCGGCCTGCGCATTGGCCGCCGCATCAGCCACGTCTTCATCATGGATGCGCCGACGCTGAAACAGCTTGTGCTGGTGACCGACGCAGCGGTGAATATCGCGCCGACGCTCGAAGAAAAGGTCGACATCGTTCAGAATGCGATCGATCTCGGCATCGCCTTAGGGATCGAACGACCCAAGGTTGGCGTTCTCTCCGCGGTCGAGACGGTCAATCCGAAAATTCAGTCGACTCTTGATGCGGCGGCTTTGTCGAAAATGGCTGAGCGCAATCAAATCCGGGGCGGCGACGTCGACGGGCCGTTGGCGATGGACAACGCCCTCAGCCTCACCGCCGCTCGCAGCAAAGGCATCCATTCGCTGGTTGCCGGTAGGGCGGATATTCTCGTCGTTCCCAACCTCGAATCGGGCAACATATTGGCGAAAGAGCTGACCTACGCGGCTCAGGCCGAAGGCGCCGGCCTGATCATCGGCGCGAAGGTTCCGATCCTATTGACAAGTCGCGCGGATGACGAACAATCCCGTTTGTTCTCCTGCGCCGTTGCGGCCCTATACGCCCATTGGCTGTCGACCGGGCAAAGCGCAGTCGAGACGGAAGAAGCCCTGCGGGAAGCCGCACAGTGAGACGCCATGTCGTCACCTTGAACGCCGGCTCCTCGTCGATCAAATTCGCTTTGTTTGCGGCTGAGGATGACGAGGCGTCGCCGCTCGCCCTGGGCCTTGCGGAGATGACGGGAGAAGAGCGGCGGATAAGAGTACGAGATAACTCTGGCGCGACGCTTTACGACGACGTCTGGTCGCAGACGGACGGTGCGGCTTTCCATGAGGAAGCTTTGAGGCGAATCCTCTCGTGGCAGGACGAAGCATTTCCCAGCGCGCGCATAGACGCGGTCGGCCACCGTGTCGTTCATGGGGGCGTCCATTACGACGCGCCGGTGATCATTACCGGCGAGGTGATCGATCGGCTCGAGAAGCTCGTCCCGCTTGCTCCCCTGCATGAGCCCCACAACATCGCCGGGATCAAAGCAGCGCGTGAAGCTTGGCCCGAATCTATTCAAGTGGCGTGTTTCGATACGGCGTTTCACCGCAGTCATCCCTTTGTCAATGACGTCTTCGCGCTACCGCGGCAATATTATGCTGAAGGGGTTCGACGCTACGGATTTCATGGATTGTCGTACGAGTATGTGTCAACAAAGCTCAGGGAGGTCTCGCCGTCTCACGCCAAAGGACGGGTCGTGGTCGCACATCTGGGGAACGGTGCGTCGATGTGCGCGATGCAGAACGGCCGATCGGTGGCGAGTTCTATGGGGTTCACGGCGCTCGACGGGCTCCCCATGGGCACACGTTGCGGCCAACTCGACCCGGGCGTCGTTCTCTATTTGATGCAGGAGAAAAAGCTGGGAGCCGAGGAGATATCGAACCTCCTCTATAAGGAGTCGGGTCTGAAAGGCCTATCCGGGATCTCTCATGATATGCGTGAACTCGAAGCTTCGGATGCCTCCGAAGCGCTTGAAGCGATCGATTATTTTGTATTTCGCATTCGGCGCGAACTCGGCGGACTAACGGCTGTTCTGCAGGGAATTGACGCTGTCGTCTTTTGCGGCGGCATCGGTGAGAACGCGTGGCGGGTGCGCGAGCGGGTCCTTGAAGGCATGGAATGGCTCGGCGTCGAGCTCGATCGCCACGCGAATGAGCAGCAGAAGGAAGTCATCTCATCTGCGAAGTCTTCAGTGCGGGTGTTTGTCATTCCGACCAACGAAGAACAGATCATCGCGCGCCACGCGCTTCACCTAGCGGATACAAGTGCGGATGCGTTGGCCTGATTTGCTCAGCGTCTTCGACGCTTCGCAAGACGGCTGATTTTATTACCGCCTCTCGCCGCTCGATCGCGAAGCTTCACCTTCTTTGTCGAAGCCGGCGCAAGCGCGGAGGACGGCGTCGCCGTCTCCGCGAGGGCTTCATCATTTCCAGAACGGGCGAGTCTGCTCGAGATCTCTCCAGAGCGCCTTGGCGCCGGTCCAGCCCAACTCGGCGCGCGCCTGACTTGCCCCGATCATCCAGCCGATGGCGCGCTGTACCGATGGATCTTCGGCTCGAGCGAGCGCCGGGAGAGCTTTCGTTCGCCGGCCATCCGGCCATCACCCCTGCGCCAGATAGGGCGGCCAATCCGGCATCAGGTGCACGTCCCGGGAGCCGCACGCCGAGCGAAGCGCCGCGACCGCGCCAAAGTGATGAACGGCGTCCCTGGAGCCTGGCGTCGAAGGCGACCTTGCCGTGATGGGTGCAACGAAGTCCGGTGCACCAGACCCAGGCGCCAGCGACGCCCTCAGCGCGAAGATCGGCTATCGTCGGAGGGGCGGGGTGCTGCATGCATCCGGGGAAGATAGCGGCGGCAGGCGGCGCTCGTCGCTGCTACGATCAGAGCCCCAAGAACCCCAGAAAGCCCTTTTTCTTTTTGAGGCGTTGAACGTCCGCGGATTCTCGACGGACTGACTCTCGGAGCTCGAGGATTTTCTCGTCAGGAATCGAAAAGTCGATCGCGGCCAAGGAAAGATTCCGGCGAGACTCTTCGAATGTTTGCTGGACGTAGGCGGCCAGAGTCTTTTTCGCCATATCGCTCCCCATGATTGATCTTTTGCGGGTTACCCCAGCGATTACCCCAGAGAAGTTCTGCCACAAATTGTGTTGGAGTAAAACAGCGATAAGCTATTGATTTTAAAGTGGCAGGAGTGGCCGGGATCGAACCGACAACCCCCGGTTTTGGAGACCGGTGCTCTACCAGTTGAGCTACACTCCTGCGGGCGCCCAAAAGGCGCGCGTCTTCATTGCCGCAACGACGCCCCGGACGCAAGGGGGCGCGGCGGGCCTCCTATCAGGAATTGCCGCCGGAAAGCACCGTGACGGCGCGACGATTCTGCGACCAGCAGGAGATGTCGTCGCAGACGGCGACAGGACGCTCCTTGCCATAGCTCACCGTGCGGATGCGCGATCCCTGGACTCCGCGCGCGACGAGGTAATTCTTGGCCACTTCGGCGCGTCGCGCGCCGAGCGCGAAATTATATTCGCGGGTGCCGCGTTCGTCGGCGTGGCCTTCCATCGTGAAGCTATAGCGTGAGTACCGGTTGAGCCATTCGGCCTGCTTATCGAGCGTGGCCTGCGCGGTGGACGTCAGATCCGTGGAATCGGTCTCGAAGAAGATGCGATCTCCGACATTGACCACGAAATCCTGATGGCTGCCGGGACTCGCTACGCCGCCGCCGCGTCCATAGCCTCCGCCCGCCAGATCATTCGCGGCTTCATCCGCAGTGTTCTTGGCGCAGGCCGAGAGCGCCAGGACCGCCATGAACGCCGTCAGCGCGACGACGAGTTTGGCGCCGAAGGCGCGTTTCGAAAGCAGCATGAAGAACTCCTGTTACGACGACCGACTGGGCGATAGTCCTAGGCCTCCAGGGTTAAGCGAAGGTTCCGTCAACCTTGATCGCAGGTATCTTCGGCCTGTTGCATTTGAGCAATTTCGTCCCTTCGTTAATAACAGGTTAATTGGTTAACAGAAGCTTAACACGCTGTTTCGCCGCAGATTGACGACCTTCTGAGCGCCGCGCGTCTGCGCGCCATGCGGCATATAGCACATGCGTATTGCGTGGATTGATGACCCGCGCCGGGTCCATCGATTTCGCATCGCAGAAAAGAACATGCGCAGGCCGTCATGCGGCGGCGCGCGGTTGCTTTGCAGAGACTCCCGCTCTTAATATTGATCAATGACGCGCGATGCGGCGGCGCGCGCGGTCAGGAGCGTGACATGAATGAAGGCATCGCGCCTTTTTTGTCGCCGTTGACGCTGCTTCTGGGCGGCGGCCTTCTGGCGATAGGATTGCTGTCGCTACTCGATCTTCACTTCTTCAAGACCAAGTGGCAGGGCAAGTTGGCGCTGGCGGTCGGCCTCGTCTTCATTCTCGCGACAGAGGCGATGTTCGTCACGAGCGGCGCCAGCGGCCGCTATTTCGAAGGCCAGAAGATGGACGTCACCGACTGTGAATATCAGACGGAGCGGGATTTTCCGGCGGAGCGGCGATCCAACCCGAAGCTCATTCACGACAAGATCGTCGCCTGCATGGATACGCTCGGCTACGACTGGAGCAGGGAGCACTATCACTGCGTAGAGGCGCCGATCTCCACCAATGTCTTCTGCTATCTGCCGCGGGCCGCCATGCAGCGCAGCATCGTCGCGTGGCAGATGCGATTCGAATAGGTCAGAACAGCGATCCCTGATCGTCGCTGTCGGCTCGTCTCAGGCGGCGCCGCGGGCGCGGGCGCGCCGGCGGATCTGGAATCGCGATGCCAGCGCGCGCCTGGATTCTGCCGTCGGCGATCTCGATATCGAGACCCGTTCCAGGAGGAGCCTGCGCGACGCTGCGCACCAGCGCGCCGCTATCGTCGTGCACCAGCGCAAAGCCGCGCGCCAACGCCGAGCGATGGCTGAGCGACTCCTGCAGCCGCGCCAGTCGGTCGATCCTGTCCTGATGACCGCCGATCAAGCCAGCGACGGCGCGGTCGAGACGCTGCGCCGCCCCGGCGAGGCGCTGCCTGGCGGCGGCGTTCTCCTGACCCGCGAGAACGCGCCGGGCGCGATAGCCCTGTTGCAGCCGCGCGCCGAGACCGCGCAGCTGCTCGCGCACGCGCGCCAGCTCCGCCTGCGGCGAGTGGCGGGCGAGCAGCGTTGCGGCGCGCGACAGCCGCAGACGCCGTCCGTCTCGGGCGGCGCGGGCGCCGGCGCGCAGCCGCTCCGCCGCCCGGTCAAAACGCTGGCGCGGATTGGCGAGCAGGGCGTCGCCAGCCGGCAGCAGGCGCGCGTAGGTTGAAAGCTGGACGCGACGCTGATCCATGGCGCGGCGGCGCGCGCCCTCCAGCCGGCTTGTGCGGATGGCGAGATGTTCGAACAGCTCGACGCGCACCGGAACGGCTTTCTCCGCCGCGCCCGTCGGCGTCGGCGCTCGAAGGTCGGCGACGAAATCGATGAGCGTCGTATCGGTCTCATGACCGATCGCCGAAATAAGCGGAATGGCGCTCTCCGCCGCCGCGCGAACGACGACCTCCTCATTGAAGCCCCACAAATCCTCGAGCGAGCCGCCGCCGCGCGCGACGATCAGCACGTCGGGGCGGGGAATGGCGCCCCCGGCAGGCAGCGCGTTGAAGCCGCGAATGCCCGCCGCGACCTCCTCAGCGCAACTCTCGCCCTGCACCCGCACGGGCCAGACCAGCACGCGGCGCGGAAAGCGGTCGTTGAGACGGTGCAGGATGTCGCGGATCACGGCGCCGGTCGGCGAGGTGACCACGCCGACGACTCGCGGCAAAAAGGGTAGGGGTCGCTTGCGCGCTTCGTCGAAGAGGCCCTCGGCCGCGAGCGCCTTGCGGCGCGCGTCGAGCAGCGCCATCAGCGCGCCGACGCCGGCCGGCTCCAGCGACTCGATGATGATCTGATAGGAGGACTTGCCGGGGAAGGTTGTGACGCGGCCGGTCGCGACGACTTCCAATCCCTCCTGCGGCCGCGTGCGCAGGCGCAGAAAAGTCGACCGCCAGATCACCGCGTCGAGACGCGCATTCTGATCCTTGAGACAGAAATAGGCGTGTCCGGAGGCGTGCGGGCCGCGATAGTTGGAGATCTCGCCGCGCACGCGCACGCGCCCGAAGCGATCCTCGATCGTCTGCTTCAGCGCGTTCGCGAGTTCGGAGACGCTGATCTCAGGCGTATTGGTCTGCGGCGTGTCTCCGCCGATTTCGGTCAGGTCCGACATGGATGAGATATGCTCACGCTTTGCTTCTTGCTTCATCCTCACGCAAACATTGAACTGTCCGCGCGGTGGTCTAGCAGCACGATACGCGAGGCGCGAATGACCCCCAACATCATCATGTAAATGCCCAAAGCCAGCAAGAAAACAGCGCCCCCATTTATGCCGCTCAGAGCTTCGCGACGGTGGTCGCTGTGTGAGCGGCTGTTCGGCGCAGCCTATGGAAATTCTGAAGCGCCGAGTTCGCCATGAGCGCGGATTGCGGGACGACGCTCAACAAGGGATTTGGCTCCATCGTGGAAGTGCTTGGGGTCTTTCTGCGCCTCGGGGTGACGAGCTTCGGCGGGCCGATCGCCCATCTTGGCTATTTCCACGCTGAGTTCGTCACGCGCCGCAAATGGCTCGATGAGGCCGCCTACTCGGATATCGTCGCGCTCTGCCAGTTCCTTCCCGGCCCCGCGAGCAGTCAGGTCGGCATCATCATCGGCATGTTGCGGGCCGGCCTCGCCGGCGGATTGGCGGCATGGATCGGGTTCACCATGCCATCAGCGCTTGCGATGATCGGCTTCGCCTATGGAGTCGGTCGCCTCGGCGACCTCTCGCAGGTCGCTTGGCTGCACGGCCTCAAAGTCGTCGCTGTCGCTGTCGTCGCGCAAGCGGTGTGGGGGATGGCGCGAAACCTTTGTCCTGATCGGGCCCGCGCGACCATCGCCGTGGCGGCGACGCTGCTGACTTTGGCGGTCCCCACCGCCAGCGGTCAGATTGGCGCGATTGCGGCGGGAGGCGTCATTGGCTGGCTGTTCCTTTCGGGGGAAAACAAAGGCGCCACGACGCCTCTATCGATCCCCATCACCCGGCCCATAGCCATCGCCTCGCTCGCGCTGTTTGCCGTCTTGCTTGTGGGGTTGCCCATTCTGGCGAAGGCAATCCCCAATCCTACGATCGAGCTTATCAGCGGCTTTTATCGGTCAGGGTCGCTGGTTTTTGGCGGCGGGCACGTCGTGCTGCCGCTGCTGCAGCAAGCCTTCGTATCTCCAGGCTGGATCGACCGTGACGCATTTCTTGCCGGCTATGGCGCGGCGCAAGCGGCGCCCGGCCCACTATTCACTTTCGCGGCCTATCTCGGCGCAGCGATGAAGTCTGAGCCAAACGGCTGGGCGGGCGGTCTGATCTGTCTCACCGCGATTTTCCTGCCGTCTTTCCTTCTCGTCGTCGGCGCGCTGCCTTTTTGGGACGCTCTACGTCATCGAACGGCGGCGCAATCGGCGCTCAAGGGGATCAATGCGACGGTCGTCGGAATTCTGCTCGGGGCGCTCTATACCCCTGTTTGGACGAACGCCATCCTTGGCGCAGCGGATTTCGCGCTAGGCCTTCTTGCTTTCCTCTTGCTCGTGCTCTGGCGGACGCCGCCGTGGCTGGTCGTCATCCTCGGCGCATTTGGCGCAACGCTCATCGCCATGGTCGCCTAAGGCGCTTTAACACGCGCGCAGAACGGTCCGCCCTCGCGCATTGCTGAACATGAAATTGTTTTGGCCCGCGTATTTGAACGCTAGAGGCGCTCTAAACTTTGGAAATCGATCAATTTATCTGCATTTGGGCGATTCCGCCCAAATGCAGCATGATCTGGCGCAATTCGCTCATCGAATTTCGCTCATCGAATAATGCGTCGGTCGGGCCGGGCCATTCGCCAGGTCGAAGAGAAGGTTCGGCGGGAGCTGCGACTGCCCTTCCGTCAACTGCTCGGGCGCGTCGACATTGCCGCGAAGATACCAGCCGCTCACATCAAGAGGCGGTGGCGACGGCAGATTTTCGGCGCGCGCGTTTACAGCGCCAGCAATCAAGATGAACGACAGGAGGGCGATGGAGCGGCGCATGATGTGCTCCTATTTCGCGCGCGACATTGCGGTCGAATGGCGCAGCGCCGAAAAGGAAGCATGGGCGATAACGGTTAAGGGAAGGTTAACCCTATTGCTTAACCAAATTCCTTAACCCAGCGCGCGCCTGCAAAGCGTATCCGCGTCGCGCCGCGACCTTCTCGTGGCTCAGGCCGCCTCGGCGGATTCCTTCAAAACGCTGCAGATCCCGGCGACGAGAGATTCGACCAGTTCGCGGTCGTCGCCTTCGCCCATAACGCGGATCACGGGTTCAGTGCCGGAGGGGCGAACAATGAGTCTGCCGGAGCCGCCGAGGCGCGCCCGCGCATCGTCGATTGCCGAGACGACCGCCGTGCGTTCCAATTCGGCACGATGGGCGCGCACATTCTCCAATACTTGCGGCAACGGTTCGAACCGGTGGCAAACTTCGCTCACCGGACGATCCCGACGCTTCACCTCTGCGAGCACCTGCATCGCCGTCACGAGCCCGTCGCCTGTTGTGCAATAGTCAGAGAGAATGACATGGCCCGACTGTTCGCCGCCGATGTTGTAGCCGGCTTCGCGCATACGCTCGATCACATAACGGTCGCCGACAGGCGTTCGTTCGAGCGTGAGCCCGATCGCATTCAGATGGCGCTCCAATCCAAGATTGGACATGATGGTCGCGACCAGGCCGGGCTTGGACAGCAGCCCCTGATCGCGCCAGCTTTCGGCGACGACCGCCATCAGCTGATCGCCGTCGATCAGGCGCCCATTTTCGTCGACCATGATGACGCGGTCGGCGTCGCCGTCGAGCGCGATGCCCACGTCGGCGCGCAGCTCGCGCACTTTGTCGCGCAGCGCCTGCGGCGCAGTGGAGCCCACGCGATGGTTGATGTTGAACCCGTCGGGTTCGACGCCGATCGCGATCACTTCGGCGCCAAGCTCCCACAGCGCCTCGGGAGCGACCTTGTAAGCCGCGCCATTCGCGCAATCGACGACAAGGCGCAAGCCTTCCAAGCTCATATTGCGCGGCAGCGTGCGCTTGGCGAACTCGATATAGCGCGCGCGCACGTCGTCGATGCGGCGGGCGCGTCCGAGATCTCTTGGTCCCGCGCGCTTTCGCAACATATCGCCGTCGATGAGGCGTTCGATGTCGTGTTCGATCTCGTCGGAAAGCTTGTGGCCGTCCGGTCCAAACAGCTTGATGCCGTTGTCCTCGAAGGAATTATGGGAAGCGGAAATCATCACGCCAACGTCGGCGCGCATCGACCGCGTCAGCATGGCGACCGCGGGCGTCGGCATTGGCCCCAGCAGCAGCGGATCCATGCCGACGGACGTGAAGCCGGCGACAAGCGCATATTCGATCATATAGCCTGAGAGCCGCGTGTCCTTGCCGATGACGACGCGATGCCGACCTTCGCCGCGATGAAAGATCAGCCCCGCCGCCTGCCCAACCTTGAGCGCGAGCTCCGGCGTGATCTTCTCATTGGCGAGGCCGCGAATGCCGTCGGTGCCGAAATAGGTGCGGGTCATTCAAGATCCTCAGCGAGCGCCTCGGCGCCAAATCGGCGCATCCTTCACGCTATCTGTCACACCAAGTCGGCGCATCTATGGCCATAAGGCCAAATGCGCGTTTTCGCCAGCCTTACGAACGGGTAAGAACAGTCGCACATCGTCTGAACGGAAGTCCACATGGAAGTCAAAATCTACCATAATCCGGCCTGCGGCACCTCGCGCAACGTGCTCGCCGCGCTGAGAGAAGCCGGCTACGAGCCGCAAGTGATCGAATATCTCAAAAACCCGCCCGATCGGGCGACTTTGAAGGAGCTTCTGCGTCGCATGGGCAAGAACGTGCGCGACGTCCTGCGCAAGCGCGGGACACCCTACGAAGAACTGAAACTCGACGATCCCACCCTGTCAGACGTCGAGATTTTCGCCGCCATCGAAAAGCATCCGATTCTGATCGAGCGGCCAATCGTTTCGATGGGTGACAATGCCGCGCTCTGCCGACCCGCCGAGACGGTCAAGGATTTGATGGCGCGGTCCAAGACTTAGCGGTCCAAGGCTTAGAGGCGTTCTCGGTACCGGATGCAAAAAACCCAGCGGCCGGGACCGCTGGGTTTTTTCGTTAGATCGGATGCGGCTCCAGGCCGCCGACGTCCGGCTCTGGCTTTTGCCCCGTCGTCGGCACCGCGGAGCCGCGGGGGGGCGGCGTCGGCGTCGACTCTTCGCGCACCGGCCGCTTGCCGGCCAGCAGGCCCTTGATCTCGTCGCCGGACAGCGTCTCGAATTCGAGAAGCGCATTGGCGAGCGTATCCAGATCCGTACGCTTATCGACGAGGATCTGCCTGGCCTTCTCGTAAGCTTCCTGCACCAGCCGGCGCACCTCCGCGTCGATCGTCTCCTGCGTCTGTTCGGAGAAGGTCTGCGTGCGTCCGAGCGAGTAGCCGAGGAACTGCTCCTGCTGCGGGTCGGCATAGGCGACGGTGCCCAGCTTGTCCGAGAAGCCGAGCTGGGTGACCATCGCGCGGGCGATGCGCGTCGCCTGCTGAATGTCCGAGGCGGCGCCGGAGGTCGTTTTCGCCGCCCCAAAGATCAACTCTTCGGCGACGCGGCCGCCCATCGCCATGGCGAGCATCGCCACGAGCTGCTCATAGCTCTGCGAGATCTGATCGCGCTCGGGAAGGCCCTGCACCATGCCGAGCGCTCTGCCGCGCGGAATGATCGTCGCCTTGTGGATCGGAATCGAGCCCGGCACGTTCAAGGAGACCAGCGCATGGCCGCCTTCGTGATAGGCGGTGAGTTTCTTCTCCTCATCCGTCATCACCAGCGTGCGCCGCTCGGCGCCCATCATGATCTTGTCGCGGGCGTCCTCGAACTCCTGTTTCGTAACGATCCGCTTCGAGCGCCGCGCCGCGAGCAGCGCCGCCTCGTTGACAAGATTCATCAGATCGGCGCCCGAGAAGCCCGGCGTGCCGCGCGCGACGATCTTCAAATCCACGTCCGGCGCCAAAGGCACCTTGCGGGCGTGAACCTTGAGGATCTTCTCGCGGCCGATGAAATCCGGGTTCGGCACCTGGATCTGCCGGTCGAAACGGCCTGGACGCATCAGCGCCGGATCGAGCACGTCCGGACGGTTGGTCGCGGCGATCAGGATGATGCCCTCATTCGCCTCGAAGCCGTCCATCTCGACGAGCAGCTGATTCAGCGTCTGCTCGCGCTCGTCGTTGCCGCCGCCAAGGCCGGCGCCGCGATGGCGGCCGACCGCGTCGATCTCGTCGACGAAGATGATGCAGGGCGCATTTTTCTTCGCCTGTTCGAACATGTCACGCACGCGCGAAGCGCCGACGCCGACGAACATTTCGACGAAGTCAGAGCCCGAGATCGAGAAGAACGGCACGCCCGCCTCACCAGCGATGGCGCGCGCCAGCAGCGTCTTGCCGGTGCCGGGCGGTCCCACCAGCAGCACGCCGCGCGGAATGCGCCCGCCGAGCCGCTGGAACTTCTGCGGATCGCGCAGGAATTCGACGATCTCCTGCAGATCCTCCTTGGCTTCGTCGACGCCGGCGACGTCCTCGAAGGTGACGCGGCCTTGAGTCTCCGTCAGCAGCTTTGCTTTCGATTTGCCGAAGCCCATCGCGCGGCCTGCGCCGCCCTGCATCTGCCGCGAAAGGAAAATCCAAACCGCGAGGAATGCGACGAGCGGCAGCGCGTTGAGAAGAAGCGTCATCAAGAAGCTGCCGCCTTCATTGTTCGGCTTGGCGCTGATTGAGACGTTCTTGGCTTGCAGCCGCGGCACGAGATTGGCGTCGTCCGGCGCATAGGTCGTAAACGGCCGATTGTCGTTGAAGTGGCCGACGACCTCGTTGCCCGCGATCGTCACGTCGTGAACGCGGCCCTGATCGATCTGCGTCAGCAGTTCGCTATATGAAATGTCGCGGATCGGCGTGCGCTGGCCCGGCTGCTGAAACAGCATGACAAGCGCAACCACGAGCAACCCGATGATTGCCCAGAGCGCGAGGTTTCTGAAGTGTGGGTTCATGTGGGAAGCCTGTCGGGAGCCGCTCGGTCGGGCTTATCCCCCGAAGCGCTCCGGTCATGTGCTTAATTTAGGCGCACCAGGACGCGTTGCCAAGTCTCGGAAAAGCCCGTGAATCCAAGCGTCGTGGCGCGGCGACTTGGCCGTTTCGACAAGTTCTTCCCGCGAAAGCTAAATTTGCTAGGTCAAGCTTGAGCGGCGAGGCGGCGCCGGACGCAGCCGAATCCGTCCGCCGTTCGCTTCAATTGAAACATCCGCAAGGGTCAGGCGGACCGACCCGTGCGCAGCCAGCGCAGCGGCCACTCGCGCGCTGGCGCGCTCCAAGCGTTCGAGACGAAGCACAGCCGCGGGCGCGACACTCAGGATCGCGCTTGCGAGCACGCGTTGAAGAATTTCCAGCGGCGCTTTGCACAGCGTCGCAGCGTCGAGCTCAATACATGACGCTTCGTTCCGCTGCAGCGCGCGCGTCAGCATTTCGGCGGCGCAATGCGCCAACGCGGCATCGGCGCGCGCCGCACGCGATCCAAGCCGCAGAAGCGCGTCTCGATCGAGCCCCTGCGCGGCGAGCATGGGAGAAAGCCTTCGCAGCCGCACGCGCGCGAAGCTTTCGTCTTCATTGGACGGGTCGCGAAAGAACGGTTGATCTGCGCGGGCGCAGACCGCCTCCAACTCCTCTTTGCGAAAGTCGAGCAGCGGCCGCAGGAGCGCGACGTCCGCGCAACGTGCGACGCGCGCCATGCCGGCAAGCCCGGCGACGCCGGAGCCGCGCGTGAGACGAAACAGGATTGTTTCGGCCTGGTCTTCCGAGTGATGCGCAAGCACGATGGCCGATGCGCCGATGCGCTGCGCGCAGGCGTGAAGCAGCGCGTATCGCGCGCGCCGCGCGCGCTCCTGGAGGCGCGTCGAGGGCTTCTCTCCCTCCCACGTCAACAAATGGTGATCGTAGCCCAAAGCGCGCGCCCAGCGGCCGACCTCTTCAGCCTCCGCGCGCGCTTCTTTGCGCAAGCCATGATCGACCGTCGCCACGGCGATGTGGCGCGACGACCGCAAAGACCACGCCGCGCAAAGCAGCATCAAGGCGACGGAGTCGGGTCCTCCTGAAACCGCGAGCAGCAACGAGGGGTAGGGCGCGAGGAGATCGAGCGCGTTTTCACGATTTCCCTCGCGCGAGTCGTCGTCGATGGCGGCGAGGTCTTCCGTCTCCGTGCGCGGCATGCCCTAGGCCGTAAGGGCGCCGACCGCAGCGCGGACGGCTAGCATTGAATTTTTTTGCTTTCGCGTTGAGCCGCTTCGCGAACTCGCGTCGCCGCCTTGGGAAATTTAACGTTGATCTCGGAATAGGAGGCGCACGCCTGCTCCTTCGCGCCCATGGCGCTCAGCGATTGGCCGAGCCGCAACAGCGCTTCCGGCGCCTGCGCCGAGTCGCCGTATTTCGTCGAGATTTCTAAATATCTTTCGGCCGCCTCCCGGTGCCGTCCGCGCAAAAAGAAGCTCTCGCCCAGGTTGAATGTCGCGGCGGCGGCGAGCTTGCTCTTGCCGTTCTTCGATAAAAACGTCGAGAGCGACCTCTCGGCTTCTTCATATTTGCCGGCGCGCAACGCGCCCACCGCCTCATCATACTGCTCCTTGGGGCCGGCGACTGGCGGCGCGGCGGCGATCTCCGCGGGCGCCGGCTGGTCGCCAACAAGGCGGCCGTGGGCGATATCCAGCGGCTGGCCTGCTTCGCGCACAGGGGCCGTCGTCACCGAGCCCGTGGTTCGCGCAGCGCTTTCCAGCGGCGCTGACGGAGTGGTTGTGCCGAGCGGCCGCGGCGCGCCCGGCGCAGACGGCTGTATCGAGGGATCAAAGGCGTCGCCGCGCTTGCCGGCGTTGGCGCTCGTCTCGGGCGCCGTCTGCGCCACGGTTGAAGGAACCGTCGGCCCGTGCGGCGCAGCCTCCGAGTGCGGCTCGGGCTTTGCGGCGCGCAGCTGCTCTTCCAAAAGCTGCACCCTATGCTGCAGCTCCTCGTTCTGTCCGGTCAATCGGCGTAGCTCGCGCTCCAACCGATCGATCCGCATCGCCGCCGCACCCGGCCCCGGTCCGGCCTCGGGACTTTCATAAATATCCGACGGCGGAACATTGTAGGTTTGAGCGTGACGGAGGTCGGCCTCGGGTCGAGGATCCCCATAGACGTCGAACGCCTGAGCGGCGCCCGCCGCAAATAAGGGAAGGGCGAAGATGAGGGCGTAGCGTGTGAACATGGTCGCGAAGGCCGAGACTTGCGCTAGAGCAGGCTCCGAAAAAGGTGACAGACTTTTTCGGTGGGAACCTGCTCCAACATTCTGATGTTGAGCGATTCCTTATCGATCCCATGATTCCATGTGATCGGGAAGCGCTCTAAGGCGCCGCTCGATTCGACGCGGCGTGACAGCGCCTTACCATAGGCGCCCATTCGGCTAAAATTAGGCGATGCGGTCGTTTGGTCTCATTTGGGTTCAAAGAGTGGCGATGGCCTCGTTTGTCGCCGCGGCGTCGCCGTCGCGCGCCGAGCCGCTTCCCCCTGCCGCCGAAACCGGAGAGTGCTCGCTCGAAGGCGCGGTTCCGGCGACCGTCGCCGCCGTCGATGAGGATTTCGAACTGCTGCTCGATGACGGCCGCCGCGCCGCTCTCGCGGGACTCGACTTTCCGCCGCGGGAAATGGCGGAGCTGCGCGCCGCCATCCGCAGCCGCCTGTCGTCGTGGCTCGTCGGCCGAGACATATTCCTGGGCGCTTTTGCTTCGACACTGGACCGCTGGGGCAGGGCGCCGGCGAGAATTTACGCAAGTCCGGCCGACGGAGGCGATGCGGTGCCCCTCACCTCTGTGGCGGCCGCGCTGCTCTCGGCTGGCGAGGCGCGCTTTCGTCCGGATCCGACGGCCGCCGCCTGCGCCAAGGCGTATCTGGCCGCCGAAGCCCCGGCGCGCGATGCGGGCGTCGGACTTTGGTCACGGCCGGAGTTCCGCCCGATCGACGTCTCCGCGCCCGGCGCAGTGGAGGATTTGAAGCGCCGCAAGGGGATGATTGTCGTTCTCGGCGCCATCCGCTCGGTCGGCGAGTCGCGGCGCGCCTTTTACCTTAATTTTGGCGACAAATGGCGCGATAGCTTCACCGTCGTGATTCTGCGACGCAATTTGGCTGTATTCGGGCAAATCGAGCCCCGCTCGCTCGTCGGGCGGCGAGCGCGCGTACGAGGGCTTATTGAGACCGGGGCTCGCATCGAAATCGCTACGCCAGCCGAGATCGAGTTTGTTGACGGCGTCCCCTCTCGTTAGGCGGACGGCGCTCTCCCTGCTGGCCATCGTCGGCTTGGCGATCGGAGGCTGCGCGGAGCTCGAGCGGCAAGGTCAGATCTTTACCGCTCCATTGCCGCCGACGCGGCCGGCTGGTCCGCGAACCGATAATCGCAGCACGGTTCAGCATAAGGAGCTCGTCGCCCAATTCGGCGGCGAATATGAGGCTCCGGGCGCAGAGCATTACCTTGATGGCATTCTCGCAAAGCTCGCCAGCGTCAGCGAAACGCCCGGCCAGCCAACCTACAAGGTGACAATTCTCAATACCCCGGTCGTCAACGCCTTCGCGCTCCCCTCCGGCAATCTTTACGTCACGCGCGGACTGCTGGCTCTTGCCGGCGACGCTTCGGAGGCGGCGGCGGTGATGGCGCATGAAATCGCCCACGTCTCGCTGCGTCACAGCGCGCTCCGCGCCGAACGCGAGCGTGAGGCCGCGATCATCTCGCAGGCCGCGGCGGTGATTCAGAACCGCCAGAAAGGCGACGAGGTGCGTTCCAGTCAGCGGCTCTCCGTCGCGAGTTTCTCCCGTCAGCAGGAACTCGACGCCGACGCCGCCGGAGTCCGCGTCATCGCCAGAGCCGGCTTCGACCCGTATGGCGCTTCGCGCTTCCTGACGGCGCTGGGTCGGTCCTCGGATTTGCGCGCGGCGCTTTACGGAAAGAAGAAGTCGCTCGACTTCGACATTACCTCAACGCATCCTTCCACTCCCGACCGCATCACAAAGGCTGTTGCTGCGGCGCGACAAATCGGAGCGCCAGGGATCGGCGTCGCGGACCGCAGTGGCTATCTCGAGGCTATCAAGGGCGTCGCATTCGGCGACGATCCAATGGAAGGCTACGTCCGCGACCGCAAATTCATCCATCCGCGACTGCGCTTCGCCTTCATCGCGCCCGAGGGCTTTCTTCTGGAGAATTCCAACGAAGCGGTATTCGGGGTGCGCGAAGCCGACAATGAAGCCCTGCGGCTCGACAGCGTGCGCCCGCCGTCCGACGAGAATCTCGAAGCCTATGTCGGCTCGGGCTGGGTCGACGGCCTGCTTCCTTCCTCCGTGCGCAAGATGGACATCAATGGGCTACCCGCCGTCATCGCTGTCGCTCGGGCGGGGGAGTGGAATTTCCGGCTGGCGGTGATCCGGTCGGGTGAGTTTCTCTACCGCCTGATTTTTGCAGCGCGCACATTGACCGACCAGGCCGACGCGCTCTTCAAGGAGTCGATCAGATCCTTCCGCCGGCTCGGCCCCGATGAAACCACCGACGCACGGCCGTTGAGGATTGCGGTGGCCGTCGCCGCGCCGGGCGACACGATCGAAACAATGGCCGCACGGATGGTGGTTCCTAACCGGCCGGCCGAACATTTTTTGCTGCTCAACGGGCTGTCCGCCGGCGACGCCCTCACCGCCGGCGAACATTACAAAATCGTAACCGAGTGACGCCCGGTTTTTGCTCGCTTTGGGAACAACTGCCGCGCCTGACGGTTATCTCAACAAGGCAAATCTTGGCGCGCGGACTCCCACCATTAGTGGCGGATAGCCGCGTATGGAGGGCGTCATGGCTTATATGCCTGGATTGGGGCGCGAATTAATTAAGGCTGCGGCCGAGGCGCCCTTTTTGGAACGCGACGAAGAAAAGCAGCTTGCCATCGCGTGGCGCGAGAGGGGTGACGCTAAAGCGCTTCATAAGCTCGCCGCCGCACATATGCGTCTCGTCATCGCGCTTTCGGCCAAGTTCAGACATTACGGATTGCCGCTCTCGGATCTTGTCCAGGAAGGCCATGTCGGACTCTTGGAGGCCGCGGCGCGGTTCGCGCCGGAGCGAGACGTACGCTTCTCCACCTACGCGACATGGTGGATCAGAGCGTCGATCCAGGATTACGTGTTGCGCAATTGGTCGATCGTGCGGGGTGGAACCAGCTCGTCGCAAAAGGCGCTATTCTTCAATTTGCGTCGCTTGCGTGCGCGGTTGGCGCGCGAAAATCACGGCGCGAGTTCAGTCGACACCTATCAGACGATCGCAAACGCGATCGGCGTTTCGCGGGCTGACGTGGAGATGATGGATTCGCGTCTATCGGGTTCCGACGTGTCGCTGAACGCCCAGCTCGTCGACGACGACACGTCCGGCTCCGCGCAGAGGATGGATTTTCTTGTCGACCAGAAGCCGCTCCCCGACGAGGTCGTCGAAGAGACTCTCGATTCGGATCGGCGCGCGCGCTGGCTCAAGGATGCTCTGGCGATTCTCTCCGAACGCGAGCTGCGCATCGTGCGCGAGCGTCGGCTGGCGGAAAATCTGGTGACGCTTGAGACGCTGGGCGACCGCCTTGGCATTTCCAAGGAGAGGGTGCGGCAGATCGAAAGTCGCGCACTTATCAAGTTGAGGCGCGCGCTGTCGCGGATGCAAGAGTCGGCGACGCCAGATGAGCCGGCACGAGTGTAAGAAAAAAACCCCGGAAGTCGCTTCCGGGGTTTTTTATTGCTGATTAGGCGGCCCGGTCCACGTCAGCCTCATCCCCGCCGTCATCGCCCACGTCCCCCTCCGCCTTCGGCCCGCGGCGAGGGCCTTTCAGCAGAAAAGATTCGATCAACTTCAGCGATTCCGAATCGATGAGCTTGCGCACGGCGGCGACTTCACGCGCCATACGGTCCAAGGCGGCCTCGTAAAGCTGGCGTTCCGAGTATGACTGCTCGGGCTGAGTATCGGACCGGTACAGGTCGCGAACCACCTCGGCGATGGTGATGAGATCGCCCGAGTTGATTTTCGCCTCATATTCTTGAGCGCGGCGCGACCACATGGTGCGCTTGACGCGCGCGCGACCGCTCAGCGTTTGCAGCGCCCTGTCAACGATGGCCGTATCGGCGAGCTTGCGCATACCGACGCTGACGACTTTGCTGGTGGGCACTTTGAGGGTCATCTTGTCCTTGATGAAGCTCACGACAAAGAGCTCCAGGCTGAAGCCCGCGACCTCTTGCGTCTCCACACCGACGATCTGTCCGACGCCGTGCGCGGGATAGACGATGTATTCGTTGAGCTTGAAACCAGGCTTGGCGGAGGGCGTCGCCGGCTTCGGCTTGGCGGGCATGCCCGGTCGTGCGCCGACGCCGGGCGCCGCCGAGGGCTCCTGAGAAGTCGCTAGGGGCGGGGGCTCGACCGTCTCTCCAACGGGTTTCGGCTCCGCCTCCACGAGGGGACGCGGCTTTGCCGCCGCAGGCGCGACTGGCGCCGCCGGCTTCTGCTCGATGGGCTTCGCCACCGGCTGCTTGGCCACCGGCTGCTTGGCCACCGGCTGCTTGGCCACCGGCTGCTTGACCGCTGCCGTCGGCGTCGCCGCTTCGGCGGGCTTCGCCGCCGCGGTCTTGGGCGTGACTGGGTTCGCCGCCGGCGTCTTTGCGCTGGCGCTCACCTTTTCCACCGCCGTTTTGGCCGCCTTCGCGGCCACGGCGCGCTTCGTCGCGCTCTTACCGGCGACCGCAGTCTTGCCTGCGGCCGCAGTCTTGGCGCTCGTCGACTTCGCCGCCGGCTTAGCTGCGGAGGCGCGGGCAACGCTGCGAGCGCTCGCAGTCCGCCGCGTCGCCGTGGCGCGCGCCGGGGTCTTGGCGGTCTTGTCTTTTGCCGTTGATTTCGATTTCGTCGTCGTTGTTTTGGCTGTCATCGTTCTCGCGGCTTTTGCGGAGGTTTTTGCGCTTGCTTTCCGGCTCGAAGCGGCGGCGGCGCGCGCGGGCTTTGCTGCCGAGGCGGAGCGGCTGGCCGGCTTCTTCGATGTCGAATTCTTCGCTGCGGCGGTTTTCGTCGCGCCGCTCTTGGTGGCTCGCTTAGCGAGCGTCTTGGAGCGAGCGGCCGAGCCCTTGCCGCGTGCTGCTGCGGAGGAGGCAGTCGCAGGCGACTTTTTCTCGGTTTTGTTGGAGGGCATACGCGGGCTACTCCTATGCTGTCCCGCTGTGGAGACGGGACCATCGCTGCCTGACGACTCGCGCATACCGCCGGCGAAAAAGCCACGGAGGCGCCGCGAAGGCAGCTAGTGGAAACCTTGCTAGCGCCGCATACCCAACAGCCGACCAACCAGCCGGCCCTCGAGAAGAGAGGCTTTCGAATTTGTCGCGAGACGGTGACTGGCGCCGCATCGCCCCTTCGACAAGGCGTGCATTTAGTGTGTGATTTATAACACGCCCACACGTGAAAATCAAAGGCATATGCGCGCGAGCGGCGCCTGCGCTGAGACCGCAAACTACGCTAACTTATTATCATGCCTTACATTTTAGATTAATTAAGGATGTGGAAACTCATCACGGGCAACTTGCGCGCCAGGATTCGCAAGTTGGGCGCCA
Organism: Methylocystis rosea SV97; assembly: GCF_000372845.1. Lineage (GTDB taxonomy): Bacteria > Pseudomonadota > Alphaproteobacteria > Rhizobiales > Beijerinckiaceae > Methylocystis > Methylocystis rosea. The sequence goes on along the minus strand of NZ_KB889963.1, from coordinate 2,667,563 downwards.
GACTCGCTCTGAACGCAGTTCAGTCTCCCTCGCCGGCCTCCGGCGAAAAGAACTGCTCGAATTTGCCCGGCTTGCCGTCCCATTCCTTGGCGTCGGAGGGCGGCTCCCGCTTGAGGGTGATGTTGGGCCAGTTCTGCGCCATCTCGGCGTTAAGCTGCAGCCACTGCTCCAAATTCTCTTCCGTATCAGGCTTGATGGCGTTAGCCGGGCACTCGGGTTCGCACACGCCGCAGTCGATGCACTCGTCCGGGTGGATCACCAGCATATTTTCGCCTTCGTAGAAACAGTCCACCGGACACACTTCAACGCAGTCCATATACTTGCACTTGATGCAGTTTTCCGTGACGACATAAGTCATAAGGGTGATCTCTCCCGCGACCTTGCCGCTTGCTAGCTTTTTTGCCAGCGTCACGCAAGGCGAGCAGAACGAGGGCGCGCGTCAGAGATATAATTGCGCTTGCAACCTACAAGGTCAGCAAATGGTCGAAACGATAAATTCGCCCGCGACGACCGCGATCAGCCGGCAGGCGCTGACGGCGCGCGCCCTGCTGCTTGGCGAGCGGATCGACACCGACGGGCTCGAACGGGCTGATCTCGTTTCCACGGCGCCTCTCGCGTTTCACGCCGGGCAGAGCGGATTCGCCGTGCTCTACCGCTTCGGGGTCGCCGTTCTCTTCGGCCTTTCTCCGTTGGAGGAGGATGAGATCGTCCAAAAGATCGGCCTTCGCGTTGCGGGCGCGTCGCGGGGCGACGACGAGACGTTGATCATCGAAGCGACTCCCGACGGCGAGGAGAAGGCGCTGCCGGACGGACGCCTCGCGGTAAAGGACCTTTCCGAAGCGCGGTTGCTGGTGATCGCCGACGTCTTGGCGAAAAGCGTCGCCCTGGGGCGTGACGAGCGGCGCGTCAACGCCGTTTTCGACACGATCGAGCCCTTCGCCGCGGAACTTGCGGCGAGGGGCAGCCCGCCATGGAAGCGCAAATCCATGTTGGAGCTCATGGGCCAGACACTGCTCGTGCGGCACCGCGTTTCAGGCCGCGTCGCCGTCGACGACAAGCCGGATGTGCTTTGGGATCGGCCTGACCTCGAAAGGCTCTATGCGCGTCTCGAGGATGAGTACGAACTTACGCCGCGGGCCCGCACGCTCAACGCCAAGATCGATGTGATTGGCGAGACCGCCCGCGCGCTGACCGATCTCATCGACGCGGCGCGCTCGGTTCGGCTGGAGTGGACGATCATCATATTGATCGCGATGGAGATCGTCCTCACCCTGTTCCAGATGTGGGTCGCGCGCATGAGCTGAGCGCTTCTTCGACGTCGCGCAGCGGCGTTTCGCCAGCAATCCATTCGAAATTCGGAAGCTGGTGTCGCGCGAAGGTGAACTGACGCTTGGCGTAGCGGCGCGTATCGAGCTGACTGCGCAAAATCGCTTCCGCAAGCGTTAGTCGTCCGTCGAGATAAGCGATGAGGTGGGGCACGCCATGCGCACGCATCGCCGGCAGCGACGGATCGAGTCCCCGCGCCTTGAGCGCCGCGACCTCGTCGAGCGCGCCCGCTTGCGTCATTCTCTCGAAGCGCGCGTCGATGCGCGCGTAAAGCGTCTCCCGCTCGGGCGCCAGGAAAAAGGCGGCGCATTCCGACGCCTTCAGAATCGGCGGGCTGCGCGGACCCTGAAAGGAAACGAGCGGCTTGCCTGTCGCCTCCAGGACTTCCAAAGCCCGCAACAGCCGCTGTGGATCGGTCTTGCGCAGCACGGCGGCCGTTGCGGGGTCGCGCGCGGCAAGTTCGGCATGAAGCTGCTGCGGGGTCTTGTCCTGCGCCCAGGCGCGCATCGCATCGCGCACGTCGCCGGGAACGGCGGGAATGTCCGAAAGTCCGTAAAGCACCGCCCGGAAATACATTCCCGTGCCGCCGACGAGAATCGGCGTCAATTCGCGCGCATCGAGGTCGCGTAGAACGCGTGCGAGATCCTCGAGCCAGCGTCCGACGGAATAGTTCGTCGCCGCATCGACGTGGCCAAAGAGAAGATGCGGCGCGGCGGCTTCCTCCTCGATCGTCGGGCGCGCGGTGACGATCCGCAGGTCGCGATAGACCTGCATCGAATCGGCGTTGACCACCGCGCCGCGCCGGCGGCGCGCGAATTCGAGCGCTAGCGCGGACTTGCCCGAAGCGGTTGGACCTGCAATGAGAATGGCGCGTGCGCGCATGGCGCTATTGCCGCTGAAACGGTGGAGATGTCAAAGCCCATCGAGTACGTCGCGACCTTCGTCGCCGGACGGGACGCGGCGCTGAACGAACGCGCGGTGTCGGGCGCGCTATACGACTCTGGATTGATCGACGCAGGGCGTGATTGGCTCGCGCCCGATCATGCCGTTGACGCGTTCCTGGCGGGGGCGGGGCATGACCTTGCCGACTTGCGCGCGCGGCTGCAGGTGGCGATCGCGGACGATCCGATCGACGTCATCGTTCAGCCGACGACGGGCCGGCGCAAGAAACTGCTGGTCGCCGACATGGATTCGACCATGATCGGGCAGGAGTGCATCGACGAGCTCGCTGACCTCGTCGGCTTGCGCGAGCATGTCGCGGCGATCACCGAGCGCGCAATGCGCGGCGAGGTCGCGTTCGAGGGCGCCTTGAGGGAGCGGGTCGCGCTGCTTGCGGGCGTGACCCTTACGCAGATCGAGACGCTGCTGACGCGCATCACTTTGACGCTCGGCGCGCGGCAGCTTGTGCGCACCATGCGGGCGCATGGCGCCCATACCGCGCTGGTGTCGGGCGGCTTCACGCAATTCACCGAGCCCGTCGCCGAGCGCATCGGCTTTCATGAGACGCGCGCCAATCGCCTCGAAATTGCTGACGGCGCGCTGACAGGCGCGGTCGTCGCGCCGATCCTGGGAAGCGAAGCCAAGCGCGCGTCCCTTATCGGATTGCGCGAGGCGCGAGGGCTGTCGCGCGAAGCGACGCTGGCGATCGGGGACGGCGCCAATGATCTTGCCATGCTGCGCGAGGCGGGTCTCGGCGTCGCCTTTCACGCCAAGCCGAAAGTGGCGCAGGCGGCGGATGCGCGTATCGACCATGCCGATCTGACCGCGGTGCTCTTCGCGCAGGGGTACAGGCGCGAGGAGTTTGTCGACTGACAGCCCCCTCCTTCTGCCTCGCCCGGCGTGAATCCCTCTCCCGCCGGAGGCGGAAGAGTGATTAATCACTCCACCGGCAAGGCGACGAAATGCGCGTCGCCCTGGCCGTTCGCGACGATCAGCAGCGCAGTCTTCTTGCCCGCGCCTTTCAGGGTCTTGATTTTCTTGAGCACGTCCGCCGGGTCGCTCACCGCTTCCTGATTGACCTCAAGCAGCACCTCGCCCGCCTGCAGGCGTTTCTCGGCCGCCTCCGAGCGCGGATCGACGGCGGTGATGACAACACCGACCTTAACGGTGTCCTTGATCTGATAGCGCGACCTCAACGCATCCGAGAGACGCGACAGTTCCAGCCCCAGCACGCTCTGCGAGGACCCGTCGCCGCCGCTTTCGGACTTCTCCTTTTCGTCGCCGTCCTTGGACGCGACCTTCTCCCCGTCCTCAAGGCGACCCAGCTTGACGGTCTTGGTCTGCTCCTTGCCGCTGCGCACGACGACGAGTTCGACATCCTTGCCGACCGGGGTCGCTGCGACGAGTTTCGGCAAATCGCGCGACTCCTTGATCGGCTTGCCGTCGAATTTGACGATCACGTCGCCCACCTTCAGCCCCGCCGGCTTGGAGGGTCCCTTGTCGTCGACGCCGGCGACGAGCGCGCCGCGCGTCGCGCCGAGATTGAGCGTATCGGCGATGGCGTCGTCGATGTTCTGAATCCGGACGCCGAGCCAGCCGCGGCGGGTCTCGCCGAATTGCTGCAACTGCACGATGACGGGCTCAACGGTATTTGCCGGCGTCGCGAAACCGATGCCGACCGAGCCGCCGGATGGCGACAGGATCGCGGTGTTGATGCCGATGACTTCGCCGTCCATGTTGAACAGCGGTCCGCCGGAATTCCCCTTGTTGATGGAGGCGTCGGTCTGAATGTAGTTGTCGTATGGACCGCTATCGATGTTGCGGTTGCGCGCCGAAACGATGCCGGCCGTCACCGATCCGCCGAGTCCGAACGGGTTGCCGACGGCGAGCACCCAATCGCCCACCTTCGCCTTGTCGCTGTCGCCGAACTTCACCGCCTTCAGCGGCTTTTCCGGCTTCACCTTCAGAACCGCCACGTCCACTTTCTGGTCCTTGCCCAGGACTTCCGCCTTGAGCTTCTGGCCGTCGTTGAGGATCACCGTCACCTCATTGGCGTCGGCGATGACATGGTTGTTAGTGATCACGATGCCGGAGGGGTCGATCACGAAACCGGAGCCGAGCGAACTTGATCTGCGCTGACGCGGCAGTTCCGGCATTCCCTGGCCACGCCGCCGGAAGAATTCCTCGAAAAGATCGTCGAAGGGCGCGCCCGGTCCGACTCCGGGCGGCAGGTTGGGGCCGCCTTCGTTCCGGGAGCTGCGTTTCGCATCTACCGTGGTGGCGGAAATATTGACCACGGCGTCCGAAACCTGGGTGGAGAGTTCGGACAGCGAATCGGGACCTTTCGCCTGCGCCGGAGCGACGACGAGGTAGAGTACGGGCGCGGTCGCGAGGATCGCTCTCGCGGCGCGACGAAGTGCGGGCGTCATGCGTTATGTCTCCTGTCAGGGACAAGATATGCCCGGGCGCGGCTCAACGCACGCGCTTGCGGGTCACTTTTTTTGGTTTCGCTCCGGTTCCAATTGGTCCGCGCTCAGCGCGGCGCTCGCCTCCGGAGCTGAGAAAAAACGGAAGAATTCCGATCGTGGACTGATCAAGAATCGCGTCTCCCCCGGCTTGAAAGCGCTCTCATAGGCTTGCATCGACCGATAGAAAGCGAAGAAGTCGGGATCCCGGCCGAAAGCTTCGGCGAAGATGCGGTTGCGCTCGGCGTCGCCTTCGCCCTTCATCTGGTCGGCCTTTTGTTGCGCTTCGGCTTTCAGCACAACGACGTCGCGGTCGGCCCTGGCGGTGATTTTTTGCGCCTGCTCCGAACCTTGGGCGCGATATTCGGCGGCCTCGCGCTGGCGCTCGGTCTGCATGCGCCCGAAAACCTTTTCGGAGATCTGCTGCGGGAGATCGACGCGGCGAATGCGCGCGTCGACGACCTGCACCCCGAACTTTCGCGCCTCGCGGTCCGCCTGCTCCTTGATCTTCACCATCAATCCGGCGCGCTCGTCGCGCACGATCTGCTGCTGGTTGGCTTCGCTCAGCACGCGTCGGACGGCGGAGTTCAACACTGAACCAAGCTGATTGTTCGCGCCCATGACGCTGTTAACGGTCTGATAGAACCGCAGCGCGTCGACGATGCGATAGCGGATGAAGCTGTCGACCTCGAGTCGCTGATTGTCGGCGGCGAGAACTTCCAGATTCGGGCTCTCAACGTCGAGAATGCGGTTGTCGAAGGTGACGACATTCTCGACAAGCGGAAATTTGAAGTGGAGGCCGGGCTCGGTGATAAGTCCTCGGCCGGGCACGGGTTCGCCGAACCGCAGCACCACCGCTTGTTCGGTTTGCGATACGGTGAAGAGGGCTCCGCCGACGGCGATGACGCCGATAAGTAGCGCGACGGCGAGCGCGAAGAGAAGGCCAGACCTCATTTGCGGCCTCCTTGGAATGGCGTAAAGGCGGGCAGGGGCACGAAGGGCGTCACGCCGCCGCCGGCTTTCGACGGATCGTCGAGAATGATTTTCTCTGAGCCGCCCAGCACGCGCTCCATCGTTTCAAGATAGAGACGCTGGCGGGTGATCGCGGGCGCGTTTTTATATTGAGCGTAAATTTGCTCAAAACGCGACGCCTGGCCGCGGGCCTCTGCGACGATCTGTTCGCGGTAGCCCTCGGCCTCCTGCAGAATGCGGGCGGCGCCGCCGCGCGCTTCCGGAACAACTCGATTGGCGTATGCTTCGGCCTCGTTGCCGAGACGCTGCAGATCCTGCTGGGCGGCGGTCACGTCGCGAAAAGCCGCGATCACCTGCTGCGGCGGATCGACCGAAAGCAAGAGCACCTGCAGCACCAGCACCCCGGCGTGATAGTCCTCGAGCACCTTCTGCATCAACGCCTGACTGGCGGGCTCGATCAACTTGCGATCGGCGGTCAGAATTTTTTGAATTTGCGTCTGGCCGACGATCTCGCGCATGGCGCTTTCGGCCACGGCCTTCACTGTTCCTGGCTGATTGGCGACGTTGAAGGCGTAATCTTCCGGCTTCGCGGGATCAATTTGCCAGATGACGCGAAACTTGACGTCGGCGATGTTCTCGTCGCCGGTCAGCATCAGGCTTTCTTCGGGCGCTTCGGGGCCTCGAGGCGCGGAGACCGACCCCCGGCGACGCCCTTCTGAGACGACGCTCGGCTCTTCGCGGAAACCGACGTCGGTGATGTTACGGTCGGTAACCGCTAGCTTGACAACGGATCCGATCGGACCCGGAAGATTGTAGTTCAGGCCCGCCTGAGTCTTTCCCATATATTTGCCGAAGATCAGGTTGAGGCCGATCTCGTTGGGTCCGACGGTGTAAAGCCCGGAGAGCAGCCATGCGAGCACGGCGACCAGCACAAGTATCGCGAGCCCGCGTCCGCCGAATCCGCTCGGCAGAACCTTTTTCAAGCCTTCCTGGCTACGGCGCAGCATCTCTTCGAGGTCCGGGGGCTGCCCGCCGGAACCCTGTCCCCAGGGACCTCCGGGCTGACCCCACGGATTGTTATTCTGATTGCGCGGCCCGCCTTGATCGCTCCAGGGCATGTCGTCTCGCATAAAGAGGAATGGGCGGCGCTCGCGCCGCGTTTGGCAATGTTATAGGCATTCGCCGGCGCTGCGGCAATGACGCGACCGATTAGCGTTCGTGCGGAGGAGAGGGCATGATTCGCGATTACACCAATATCGCGGCCAATGAGCGGACCTTCCTCGCTTGGGTGCGGACAGGCATTGCGGTCATCGCTCTTGGCTTCGTCATTGAGCGATTCAATCTCTTCCTGTTGACCATCGCCGGCGCGGTGAGCGTCGACGCCATACGACTGCACCTCCATCGTTTGGATCATCCGGCGGGCCGTTACGGCGGCGAGGCGCTCATTGGCGCGGGCGTGATGCTGATCGTCATTTCGACGATTCGTTTTATCCATACCGCACGATTGCTCGCGCGCGACGAGCCCTATACGGCGCGCGCGACGAGCGTCAGCCTGTATTTCCTCGCCGTGCTGCTGCTCACGATCGCCGCGTTTAGCGCCTATCTCGCGATCGCGTGAGCTTCACTTTTGCTCCAACCTCCAGGACCCGTCCCAGTCGTTTTCCGGCGGCGCCGCGATCAGAGCGTCGATTCGCCGGATGAAAGTGAGCGAGGGCCCGTCCTCCGGCGCAATCGCGAGAGCTTGCAAAAATGCGCGCCGCGCCGCGTCCCAGGATCGTTCGCGATAGGCCTCAAGGCCCTCTAAGAAGCGCGCGCGCAGCTCCTCCTGCTCGCTGGTCAAGCAACCCTTGCGAGCCATGATCTCGTAAATCCGCTCAGGCCTGGCCTGACCGGCCATCGCGACGAGATCGATCTCGCGCGTTTCGACGACATCGGCGGCGCCCATCGCAGTCGCTTCCGATGCGAGTATCCGCGATCCGTAAATCTTATTGGCGCCCTCCAGACGCGCAGCGAGATTGGCGGTGTCCCCGATCACCGTATAATTCATCATGTGCTCGGAGCCGATGCTGCCGACGAGCGCCTCTCCCGTCGCAACGCCAATGCGCAGATCGAAAGATATCGGCGCATTGCGCATGCCGATTATCTCAGGAAAGGAATCATGCAATCTTGCAAGGCGATTGAGCATGTCGATTGCTGCAAGAGCGGCGAGACGCGTCTGCTCGCTATCCTCGTTAAAGGGCGGACCCCAATAGGCCATAATCGCGTCGCCGATGTATTTATCGATGATCCCCTCGTGCTCTCTGACCGGGGCCGACATCGTCGAGAAATATTGGTTGAGGATTTTTACGAGGCCCTGCGGCGTCATGCGTTCGCTCGTCGTGGTGAAGCCGGCGACGTCGCAAAAGAGAACCGTCATGACTCGGCGCTGACCTTCGGCCGCCAGCGTCGGGGCGTCGATTAGTCCCTTCACCACGCGCGGATCGATATATCTGCCGAAAGTGTCGAGGATGCGCTTTTTCAATCGCAGTTGCTCGACCATGCGGTTGAACGCGGCGGTCAAATGACCAATCTCGTCGAAGGTGGTTACGGCGATCACTTCGTCAAGTTGGCCCGCCTCGACAGCGCGCGTCCCTTCGAGGAGCCGTCGAACCGGAACCGTGACGCCATTGCTGACCAACATGGCGAACAAAACGCCCAGCGCCGCGGCGAACAGGGTTAGCGCGGCCGCGACGACCATGACCTGACGTTGCATATCGACCGTGACCGCGCTGTCGGCTTGCAGCAGGGCGAGCATATCGCTGCGGACGGCGTCCAGGCTTCGATTGACGTCGTCACGGAACTCGTCGACGCGCACGAGGTTTTCCGATACGGCGCGCGCGTCGTTGGCTTCGAGCGCCTTGAGCAGTCGGTCGATCTCTTCGTTCAGATGGCGGCGTGAATCTCTTAAGAGGCTATCGAGACGACTGTCGATGCGCACCAGCGCCGACTCGTCGCCGAAGGTGCTGCGGTCCTGGATAAGTCCGCCAATCAGGGCGCGCGCGGAGCGGATTTCGCTCTCAACAGCGGCGCCCTTCTCTTCGAGCACCTTCTTCAGAGCTTCAAATTCGCCGTGATCATTCGACGAGACCGTTCGCGCAATCACCATTCGACGGAGAGTCAGCGCTCGCTCCAGAGAACGAATATTGGCGCGCGCCAGATTGCCGTAGGCGGGCATGTAGTTCGACGACAGCTGCGCGAAGTGCTCGCCGGTGCGTCGAACCATAATCATGGAGAGAAGGGACGTCAGGACCATCAAAACGATCAGCGCCAGAGCGATGCCCATAATCTTTCTTCTGATGGAGAGCGAAAAGGCGCGGACGGCAAAACGTTGCGACATCGGATTCCGGGCGTTGAGAGGAGGAGCGGCGCAATCCTAGCACCCCTGGAAGTTGTTGCACGTCGACCGGGCCAGCCTCGCCGCTTTATCCTTGGACATGCCGGGGGAAAAACCCGCAGAACGCGCTTCAGGTCCTGAACCTGAGCGTCGGGCGCGGCTGACATATTGGGGGCGGACGGGAGCAGGGCCCCGCGGCGACGCGTCAACCGAGTCGTCCAACAGGCCCAAAACCGTATTTTGACTGGCGGAGACGGTGTCCGCTTCTCCGCCGTTTTTGGCGTCCTTACCGTCTCTAAGTGCTTGATTGATACGCATCGGTCGCTATGGTCGATTTCGCGGTTATGGCAAAGGGACGCGAAATTGGCGAGACGGTTGCTTTCCGAAACGAGGATTCGAACCCTCGATAAGCCGGGCATTTACGCCGATGGCGACGGGCTTTTCCTGCGCGTTCGCAAGGGCGGCTCGAAGCAGTTTGTTTTCATCTTTCGGCGCGGCAAGACGCGCACAGAGTTGGGCCTCGGCGGCTTTGGGCGGGGCACGGCGCCCGTCCCCCTCTCTCTGGCCAGAGAGAAGGCCGACGCCATCCGCGACAAGCTGGCGCGCGGCTTCGACCCCGCGGCGGAACGGAAGCCGCCGCGCGTCGTCACCTTCAAACATTGTATGAACGAACTGCTATCTGCGAAGGCGCCGGAGTGGCGCAACGCTAAGCATTGCCAGCAATGGGAAATGACCTTGCGCGAGTATGCGGCGCCACTTCACGATATGCCGGTCGCGGACATCGCGCTCGGCGACGTCAAGGCCTGTCTCGCGCCACATTGGCAGGAACGGCCGGAAACGGCCGACCGGCTGCGGTCGCGGATTCAGGCCGTTATTGATTACGCGATCGCCCACCAGTGGCGTACGGCGGGCAATCCAGCAGTGTGGCGCGGCTTGCTCGATAAGGTCATGCCGGCGCGCCAGAAGCTCTCGCGCGGCCACCATGTGGCGCTTGCTTATGCCGCGGTCCCGGAAATGATGGCCGCTTTGCGGACGTCGAGCGGCGTGGCGGCGCGCTGCGTCGAATTTCTCGCGTTGACGTGCGCGCGCAGCGGCGAGGCGCGCGGGGCGACCTTTTCAGAAATCGACAGAGAAGCCCGCACATGGACCGTTCCGGCTGAGCGCATGAAAGCAGGCCGCGCGCATGTTGCGCCGCTCTGCGACCGCGCGCTGGAGATCGTCGAGGCCATGCGCCAGCGTGCGACCTCCGACCTCGTTTTCGGCGGCGGCGTCGATAGCCGCCCGATTAGCGACACAGCGATGACGAAGGCGCTTCGCCTCGCTTCGCCCGACAAGGCCGCAACGCTGCATGGGCTGCGGAGCAGCTTCCGAGATTGGGCCGGCGACAAGACAGGATTCGAGCGCGAAATCGCCGAGGGCTGTTTAGCTCATGCTGTAGGGAATCAGGTCGAATTGGCTTATCGGCGCTCAACGGCGCTCGAAAAGCGGCGGGAATTGATGGAGGCTTGGGCGGCTTACTGCGATATTTAGGTTAGTTTTGTCGCCTAATTAATACTTCCTGGTTAGTTTTGTAGCCAAATAATATGGTTGGATTTGTCGCCGTAAATACTTGAATTGTCTAGCTTCCATTAGATCAATACTTGTGATTGTTTAGGGCTGCTTAACCAAAGCGGCCCTTGCGTCCCCGGCCGCTCATTTTGAAAGGAGCGGCACAGTGGAGCACCCCATCCTCATTACTTTGGACCAGTGCGCGCGGCTAACGTCGTTGTCACGCACGGCGATCAATCGCTTGCGCGACGAAAACCGTTTTCCGGTCGCCGTGTCTCTCGGCTCTCGGCGAATTGGATTCGTCCGCGCCGAAGTCATCGCGTGGCTTGAGGCACGCATTGCTGCGCGCGGCGCCGAGCGGGAGGCTGCATAATCATGCGGCGTCCTAAAACGCGAAATCCAGCCCCCTACAATCCGTGGGCCGGGACTTGCCGGCAATCGGGCGACGAGGGCAGGCCGCGCAGGAGCCTTCGGCGCCGTGACGCTAAAATCCTCCGCCGCGGAGCGAAGAAAGCGCCGGTCAATAAACGATCCTAGCGACGCTTAGAAAACGAGGGGCGCGCCCTGCGACCGGCGCGCCCCTCAAAACATTCTCTTACGACATACGGAAGCCGGAAGAATGGCACGAAACGCCGAGGCGAGCAATGCGCCGCCCGTCACGCTTACAAATCAGGAGTTTTTGGAGGCTATCGCAGGCGACGACTGGCGCCGCGTTCCGATCTCCTGGGGCGAGAATTCGTGGTGGGTCCGCCAAGCCGGCAAGAACATCGCCAAGCCAACCGTCGAGACCTCCAACTATTTCACGGTGTCGCTCTTCAAGCCCGCCGGTGACGGCAAGTTCGCGCGCAAGAAAGAGCTGTTCGAGCGCCAATTTGTCTTCGTCATCGACGACGTCGGCACGAAGCTGCTCGAAGCCGAGGTGCGCGCCGTCATGCCGCCCGCGACCTACGAGCTGGAGACATCGCCTGGCAACTGGCAATACGGCTACCGGCTGTCCAACGGGACCGACGCCCGCGCGCTCAACGCGCTGATCTGCGCCATAGTCGATGATCCCGACATCAACCCGTCGCTCAAAGATCCGGGCATGAAGGGCGTCACGCGCGTCGCGCGCCTGCCCGTCGGGTCGAACAACAAGGACAGCGTCAAGGCGAAGAACGGCGGCGCCGGCTGGCCGCACCAAATGGCGGTCTGGGCTCCGGAGATCGCCTATTCGGTCGAGGACCTCGCCTTCTGGCTGGGCGTCGACCTGAGCGAAGACGCGCTCGTGAAGTTCAAAGACATTGCTGGCGCGCGGCGCGCCACCGCTGAGGAGCTCGGCGCCGACCCCATTCTGAAGCTCTTCGATATTAAGGAGATGCTGCTCGACGCCACCCCCAACGATAATGGCTTCGTCTCAGTCATCTGCCCTTGGGCGGCGGAGCACTCCGATTCGCGCAACGAGGCGGGCTACCGGCCGGGCTCGGGCGGCTTCCAATGCCACCACGGCCACTGCGAGAGCCGCAACATGAACGACCTGCGCGCCTGGGTGGCCGAGAACGTCACGCCGGCCGAGCAGGCGCAGGCGCTCGCGGAGACCTTTGATGCGTTTCCGATCGATGAGAACGCTTTGAATGCGGAGATCGTCAGGATTGATGACTACCGTCAGAAAGCTCAAGAGCGCGCCGAGGCGCGCATAACAGAAGCCCTCGGCGCGCCGCCAACGGCACGTGACGAACTGCGGATATCGAGCTGGCTCACGCGCGACTTGCCGCCACGGGACTTCGTCTCCGGCGACGTCCTATCTACCACGTCGCGCCTGCTTCTGATCGGCCCGACTGGAATCGGTAAAACGCTATTCTCGCTTGCATGGGCTGCGGCGATCGCAGGAGGCGCGGATTTTCTCGGCTGGCAGGGCCGACGCGCGGCGCGCGTCATGTATCTCGACGGCGAAATGAGTGCAGACCTTTTCAAAGAACGCTCAGAGATCGTCGCCGGGCTCTACGGCGAGGGCATTGCTCTATTCGGCTACAACCGGGACGTTCTCGGCCCCAACGAAATGGCGCCCCTTAACAGCGACCTTGGGCGCGCATGGCTTTGGCGAGAGATCGATATCGTAAAGCCGGACGTGATCTTTTTTGACAACATCATGTCCCTGCTGGCGGGGGCCATGGGTGACGAAGAGGCGTGGGGCCAAGTCAAAGACCTTACGTTGCAAATCTCGGCGCGCCGCATCGCGCAAGTATGGATGCACCACACTGGCCACGATGCTTCGAAAGGCTTCGGAACCAAAACCCGCGAATGGCAGATGGAGAGCGTCATCATGCTCTCCAAGCTGGATGGAGCGGAAGAGGATACCTGTGCCGCGCAGTTCAGACTCGAATTCACAAAGGCTCGAACACGCTCACCGGCGAACTATCAGCAGTTCGCGCCTCGAATCGTCCGCTCCGATCCTGACGCGGGATTCGTGGCTGAAGAGGCGTCCGCCGGCGTGAAGGGCAGAGCGAGCAGCGAATTGGACTTCGTCCGGCGCAGCTTCATCAACGCCTACGAGGAGCTGGCGAGCGCCGCCGTGCTTTCGCAGGGCTTGGACAACGTCCCCGCTCGCCGCAGGGTCTCTATCGACGCCTTGCGCGACATACTCAAAAGCCGCGGCATCCTCGACAAAAACGAAACGGGGCAGCTCTCGGCGACGGGGCGGTCGCACTTCCGCCGCGTGAAGAACGGGCTCTTGGATAAAGGCGTCTTCGCCGAGGACGAGGACCTTATATGGAAAATCCCCCAGATCCCCTCGTGAGTGCGTTGCACGTTGCACCCCTAAAAGGGTGCGTGCAACGCAACGCACGTCGCAGGGCGCGTTGCATGCAACGCAAGTGCAACGCAGACGCAACGGAGCAATTAGGCGACAAATTCAACCCGAAACGAACAGAACTTGATGGCCTTGAATCTTGACGAACGGAGAGGACAGAACGGCAATCGCATATTGCGCTTGCCGCGCAACCCCGACGCGACGCCCGAACACACGGCGACAACGCCCCAACCGCCCGCCGCGGCGCCGCCGACCGCGCCAGACGCACTCGATCCGTTCGAAGTTTTGCGTGACTCCACACCGCGCCTGGCGACGAAGGAGCAGCTTCAAGCGCTTGCGGATCGGTGGCGCCGATGATCGACGTCGACGATCCCGCGACGCTCGTTGAACTCTTTCGGCAGGCCGAAAATCTCGCCGTGCTCAACGACGCGCGGCTCGAGCGTGCGCTCGCGACGATTCATGAGCGCACGATCGCGCAGTTCATCGCAGGCGGCACCACCGATATTGAAGCGTTTTTCAGCGCCGACGCGATTGTGGCGCGGCTTCGGTCGCTTGTCGCGAATCGCCGCCGCGCGCATGCGCTCGCAGGTCTGCCTGGGGGGTGCAATGAAAGCCATGCTAACGGATGCGCGCGACCGGTTAAGGAAGAAAATATTTTCCCGTGCAAAATGAAACAGAAAAGATGACCGCGGCCGAGCGCATGCGCCGCAGTCGCGTGCGGAGGGCGAGCGGCCGCCGCGTGCTGCGCGTCGAAGTCGACGAAGTTGCGCTCGAGCATGTGCTGCAGGCGCACGGCTACTCGCGCCCTCTTGACGCCGATAGCCCGCCAGCTGTTGAGGAAGCGCTCCCGGGCGCAAAGCGTCCGATCGGCTCGCGCACATCGCCTTCGCCGGCGCAGATGAGTCTCGCAATCGAAGATTCTCGCGATGGCGTTACCGAGAACGTCGGCGCCGGATCCGAGCGAAAGTGAACGCCAATGCAAGGACCGGACTTTGACACGATGGCTGCGATGCTCGAGGAGCTATCGGCTACGGCAGCGGACGAAACTTCACGGGCGGCTTTTCAGCGAGCACTTCGGGCCCTCGTACAGGCTGGCGGCGGCAGGCGATCAACGACGCCGCGGCGCTTTCGGAAGTGCGCCAACTGATAGCAGCCGGTCGGCTGTCATGTCGCGCCGCGATCCTTCATGTTGGCCGCGCTCGCGCGCCTTATGCTCTAGCTGCATTCGAGCGCCGCATGTTTCGGAAGTTGAGAGCCGCCGATCGCGAGAAAGAGAAAGTCTGACACATCAGTTTTTGTCAGACGTGAGCGGAGTTATTTTCGTGATTACGAATGGAGGCGATCATGTTGGCGGCACCGAGGAAGGAAAGAATGGCGAAGACCGAAATGGCCCCGAATACGACCATCGCCGAGATGGTGTCCCTTGACCGCGCGAGCGAGGAGTATGCTCGGGTGCGCACGCGCCGCGACGAGCTATCGCTCAGACTGGTTTCGACCGAGCGAGAAGCCATCGAACTCGCTCGCGAGCTGCGCAGTCTCTCCCTCAGCGAAGAGACCGGGCATAATCCGATTGATCGCGCGGCTGAGGCGCGCGTGTCTGACCTTATCGGAGATGTTGCACCCAGCGCCGCGCCGCGCGACGATTTCCTGCTGAAGCAAGAAACGCTCAACGCCAAGCAACGCGACCTGGACGATCTCAAACAGGCAATAAATGCCCTCGACTCGCGGCTTCGTGTGCTTCACGGCCAGGCGTCGGAGGCTGTGCGCGAGAAGATCGGGCCGCTGATACTCGAGCGGATCGCTGCCGTCGCTAGATCTTTGATTGCAGCCAGCGAGGCGCAGCGAGCGTATGACGAGATCGCCGACATGTTGAACGCAGAGAACGTCTGGTGGAGCCAACTCGCACATCCGCCGGTATTTCTCGATAGCCCGCGCGATCGGTGCGGCCGCGTTGCCTACTATCTCCGCGAGGCTGTGGAGAAGGGTGCAATCGGCGCCGAGGAAATTCCGGAGGCGTTGCGATGAGCGGATTCTCCGCCGATATGGAGTTTAAATTTGTTCGCGAGGCTGATCGGTTTGACCTTCGTGATGTGGGCGTGTCTGCGCCGGCGCTCCAGGGCTACGCCTGTCTCTGGAACAAGGTCCATTGGTACGCCCGATTACGGCGTTGGGAAGCGTTCGCGACAGGCGCTTTCGCAGCTTCGCTGATGAGCGGTAAGGCGATCTCGGCTTATACGGAACACGAAGAAATTGGCTTGTTCGCCACCACAGCCGACCGGCTTGAGCTCATACAAGATCAATGGGGCCTTGCCTTTCGGGTCCAACTTCGCAAAGGCGACGACCATCAAGAACACCTTGCTCGTAAAGTCGCAATTGGTGAATGGTCCGAGATGTCTGTAGTAGGCTACCGAACCGTTCGCGAGCACACTGTCACAATCGAGGGAAAGACGGTCCATGTCCTCGACGAGTGCGACCTGAGCGAGATCTCTATTTGCAAGCGTGGCGCTGTCCCGGGAACGTCGTGCGGGCTGATCGACGCACGCGGCCGAAAAACTCTTCGCGAAGACTTGCGAGGCGGTAATCTTTTCAAGGGCGCCGTGACAGCGAATGCGGCGCGTAAAGCGGCTTGCGACCAGGCATTCGAGAACGTGAAAGCATCAACGGATTTCATGTTTAGCCGGCTTGGCGCAATCGTCGCCATGCATGAGCCAAGTTGAAGAGATTGCGTCGAACGATGACCGCAGGCCGTCCGCATACGAAAGCGCGGAACGTCCCGACGGGTTTCTCTGGGTTTAAGGAGAGGTTAAGCGATGGCCGAAGCCGTCCGCTCACGCATTGAAATCGACGTCCGAACGTCGGGCGCCGACGCGGCGAAGAAGTCGCTAGACGCGCTGGTCGGATCCGAGGACGCGCTGGTCAAGCTGACGGCCCGCGCCCTATGTCGACGGCGAACTCATAAGAATCGAACTCACCATAAGATGAGGGAGCCCCTGCATGTTGGCGCGCACGCCATAGGCCTTACTCCGCGGCGCACGCCAGCCCGACCTCGTGCGCAGGCTCGCGCGCCATCGATGGGCGGCGATCCGCGGCATCTGCGTCACTCGTTGGCCGTGCCTTTCCAGCGCTGAAGCAGTGCGTTAACACAGTTCTAGTTATAAACGACCGACGAACGGATGGGGCGGGCTCTAAGTGGCAGAGCGGGCAGACGATATACAGCTCAAGTTCGGCGGTGTGTCTGTGGAACGGCTGGACGGCGCTCCAGCCGATGCTGTTATCGCGTCCCTCAATGCGCTTCAGCGCATGGTTTACATCATTGGCATGCGATCGGAAGGGCGCTCAATTAGTGAGCGATTGAAGCCTCCGGCGAAGGTGAAGCGAGAATATGCTGTCATCTGCCGGACACCCATCCCCGGGAGCCACATCCAACCGTTTAACATCGCATCGCAATCTGGCGCCTTCACGCCTGCAGTCGCGGCGGCCCGCAACAAGCTGTTGAAGACATTGAAGGCGTTCGATAGTGGAGATGAGCGCAGGGTCGAACAGGCACTTCCCAACGCCCGTGAGCGTTGGTTTATGGCGCAAGCCGCTCTTGGCCTTATTCCGCCGGAAGATACCGGACTAGAGATCACGGTACGAGAGGGAAGCCGTGGACCATTCGCTTTCAGGGCAGACCGAGCGCGGGGCCTACTTCGGCGATACGAAGCCGGAAGCCCCCCAGAGATAGATCAAGAGACAATTGTAGGGAAGCTGAGAGCGATCGACTTCGCCCAGACGATCTTGACTATAAAGCCTAGCAAGGAACCCGCGCTGCGTCTCGACTATCCTCTCCCGTTGGAGCGTTGGCTAACGGCGAATGTCCGGCGCCGCATCAAATTGGTGGGCCATCCCAAGTTCAATCAGAAGGGCGACGTCAGTTCGTTCAAAGAACTGCACACTGCGACAGAGCTGGAGCCGACACTAGAGCCAATCGAACAGTTCAGAGCAGACGAGCATTTAATAGGAACGGTTCGCCCGTTGTCGATTCCGGTGACGGTGGACTGGCAAGATCGAATTTTTTTAGTCCAGGAAAAGTCGTTAGGAATTGACGTGTTTTCGCAAAGCTATGACGAGCTAAGACAGTGCGTGATGGCCGAGTTGAATGTGCTCTGGCGGCACTACGCCTTGGCTTCTGACGATGAATTGGACTCTGAAGCTTTGGCGGTCAAACACGCTCTGCTGTCACGATTCAAAGTGGTGCGCCCGTGACCAGGGAAAGAGACCATATCGACGCCGCGCTGCAGCGTAAGGGCTTTGAAAAAGATTCCGGCGACCATTTCTATTACATCTATTGGAATCTCGCCGGAAAGAAGACGATAAGGAAAACAAAGATGAGCCACGGCTCATCTCATAGAACAATCGGCGACCCGCTGTTAGGACAGATGGCTAAACAGATCGGGCTCACGAAAAAAGATTTTCTCCGAATGGTCGACTGCACCGTCGATCGGGCGGAATACGAGGAGCTAGCCTTCACGAAGTGAATACCCGCAACTTCTCCTTCAGGCCGGGAAAGCGTCGCCAATGCCGCTTAAACAAGCTCGTCGCCAATCGACGGCATTTTACCGCCAGCGCTTTCGTAAAAGGCAGCGAGCTGGCGCGCGAGCATCCCGCCCAGAAGCTCTTCCATCGCTGTCACATCCACACGTCCGTCTTTCCACGCGTCATCGGCCTTGTCCAAGGCGTCGAAATATCCTCGTCTGTCACTTACAATTTGATCGGGAATGGTTGGCGTCCCTGGCAGGATAAAGCCGGAGCGGACCATTAGGACAACATATGAGACGATTCGAGAAGTTCGACCGTTGCCATCGGCGAACGGATGAATCCAGTTGAGCCTCCACATGACAAACGCCGATAGGTGCAGTGGCGTCTCAGTTTCCCAGTTGTCGTTGACGTAATCGCATAGTTCTTCGACTAAAGCGGGCACTAAATGCGCCGGTGGCGGCTCATGTTTGCTCTTGCTGATCTCGACAGCAGAAGGTCGGAAATTACCAGCAAATAAGCTGATGCCGGCCAACGCCTCACGGTGGAGGCTCAAAATCAAAGACGGTCTCAATTTGAAGGCGTGCCGGTCGATGGCTTCTTGCGCCGCATCTTTGCCGGCATCAAATTGGCGGAGGCCATTCGCTGCTTCCGCCTCGGCCCGCTTCAATGGATCGGTAATTAGCCTCGGTTCCAGCGCGCGACTATCTCGGCGCTCACTGGCCTCGTTGCTCATTTCTCTCTCGCTCGATGGCCTCCGCTTGACGATCGACCATTTCGCGGGTGATCAGCTTGTTTTCGAAAGCTGTATTGCCATAGGCAAAGCTCCGCCGCTGCTCTTCCTGTTGCTCAGGCGAAGGCGTCGCTTTCCTAGCTGCGGCTAGCAAAATTTCCAAGGCCTTGGGCACGTGTTTCTCCGGGACTTGATCATTCGAGCAAACCATAGCGCTCGCCCCTTTGCAATTTGTTAATCGCTCTTGACAACCCCTAGAAAGCGTTGGGGTTCCGTTGGAATCATCTCCACGCGCAAGCTAGGCGCATCGGTGGAGCGCCGGAAGGTGCGCAGGGCACGATGGACACTCCGGCGACGCTTGTACTTCGCGCTCCACTCCCCAACATCGCCGGCATGGAATGACGAAACTTTTCCGCCCGTAACCGCCAGAGGCGTCCAGCTGGCTTTGGCGCGCCCGCGGAGCCGACGCGCGCTACGCACGCCCCGATGGCTTTCTCGTTGTCGCGATCAAAGACGGCGATCGCTTGCGCCTATGGTCGTGTTTCGGAAATGATCTGACGGCGCGAGTTCCCGCATCCGAGACGCCGTCGCTGGGCTGCAGGTCGCGCGCGCGCTGATCGACGGCGAGGCGGTCGTGCTGCGCAGCGACGGTTATAGCGATTTTGCCGCATTGCTTGAGCAGCGGGTGGCACGGGAAGCTACTTTGATTGCGTTCGATCTTCTACAGATCGATCGCGAGGATCTACGGCCATTTCCGCTTGCCGAGCGCAAGAGCCGACTTGAGCAATTGCTCGAACAACAGCGCGCCGGCGTCATGATCCTGTTAGAGCCACCCGTACAAATGCTCAACTCGCCACGCGAGAAGGATATTTGTATCGGGGTCAAATCGGCGTAGTAACCCTGTGACAACTGCGTCGGCGGGACTCCACTTTGAAAAGTCGCAGCCAAGTTCCACGAACCTTGTGTTCCAGACAAGTGAGCCGCTAAAACCAGCGGGATTGTCGTATTTGACGCGGGCACTGGCCTCGCTACTTGTGCCGGACGTGACGGCTGTATCGCGGGGATTCCACAAAATTTCAAATATGTCTGTGTCACACGTCCCAATTTTTTCTTGGGAGCAATATCCGCTGAGAATGGCGTCAGCCCCATAATCGCTAATATAGGCGTTTTCACCAGCTATCCCACGAAAGAAGAGAAGCTCGCGATCCACAGGTCCATGGCGTTGCGCGAACTTCGACATCGCAAGCGGCTGTGCGCTTTGGGAGACGTTGCTCCATTCCTTTTCGGCAACGGGAGCAAGGGCTACGTCCTTCTTTAGATCAGGCTCCATGCGCCACGAACCGGGATAAAGTATCGTGCTACCGCGATCATCGATGTAAAAGGCGGTGGGATTGAAACGGGCTACATGCTCGCATGTGAGTAGCTGAACCCCCTCCTTTTCGATAAACGTGCCCGTGCCTATTTTGGTTGGCTTACCGGATTCACCGCCCGCCAGAATAGTCACATAAGGTCGGGTGAAAACCTTCATGCGGTCGGCAACGACGTTGCACATCGCGTCCCATTGAGCTTTTCTCTCCTCTTCGGTCAATTTGAGTCTCCTACCAATATCGAACGGTCGAAGCCCGCCCCTCCGGCGGGCTTTTGCATGTTCCGGCGCGTCTCTCAAAAGGGGGTGATTTTTCGGGCGGGATCGGCGTTGATTTTTGCATTCAAGTGAGTGTTTTAGCCAGCCATCATTGAAATTATCGGCACGGGGACTTATTTAAGTACCCGTCGAGATATTTGGCTGCATGTGGAGGTCATCCGATGAAAAAAAGACCGCTCGTCCGGGACGAATGGCGTGTGTTGTCCGATAAGTTTGTTCGCCATCATCGACTGCCCTTCGGTACCAGGCTGGTCTTGGAGAAACATCGCTCTTCAACAGCGCGCGGCCGCCCCCGTAGGGCGCGAAATGACACAACTTTTACCCGCCGCCTCTTCCTAGGAAAAGTTACCGACGACCATACGGTTAGGGAGCTCATTGACGATTATTTGCTGCCTGCCTTGTTGGTAGACCCATCAAGCAGAGGGCTGCGCGTCAAACTTCTGGGACCCAATGGGGAAGAGGTCAAAAAGACAAACACCCAAATTCGCACGGTGCGGCGCTGGCCCGCGCGGCCGACGCCAGACGAAATTGAAGCGGAAGAACAACTGAACGCGGAAGTCGATGAGATCGCAGAGATGGCGGATTTGGATCTTCGGAGCGCGGAGGAGCTTCGCGAAGATTCTGAAAGGGTGCTCCGGGGATATCTCCGCGCATTGATTCAGCGCTACGGTCTTCCCGCTGTTCAGGAAGCGATGGAATGAGGGCCTTTTCCGCCCTTCGAGGGTAACTCGAAAAGCCCGCTTCCGCGGGCTTTTCGAGAAGCTCGGCCTGAAGGGCATCGTATCCAAGCGGGTGGACAAGGCTTATCCTCGCGGCCGAACGAAGCATTGGCTCAAGATCAAATACGCGCAATATCGGCGCTGAAATGACGCCCGCGCCCTACACCTTGCCGCTGCGCATCCGAAGGAGCGGCGAGTCCTTCGCCGTCGAAGACGCGAGCGGCGTCGCGATCGCCTATGTCTATTTCGAGGAAGATCCGAGCCGCCGAGGACTCGTCAGTCGCCTATCTGGCGCCGACGCCAAGGCGGTCGCTCAGACGATTGCGCGGGCATTGACTGCGGCTGGAACAGCATCCGACGCTTACTAGGCGCATTCGAATCGTTAATACGGTTTGTCGAGATGTTCGGCCGCACGAAACGGCGCGCGGAGCGCGAAAAAGCCCGGTCATCGCCGCCGGGCAAGGTGGTCAAGCCTAACAGTCGCCGACCCCTAGCCTTGGCGCAGCTCGGGCGGCGAGATTGCCGCAGCGCCTCGTCGCCCGATCCCAAAAACACCCCGCTGGTACATCCGCGGCCTGGGCGTCCCTGCGTCGGCGGGACTGAAGCGCCAGCTTGACGCAAGCTATCTCCGCCAGCGCAACCGCCCTTAATCATCCAGGGGCGGGGGAGTCGAAAGTCTAGGCTTTTAGGCCCGCTGTACCGGACGGGGTGTCACGCGGAGATTTTTTCTCGGCCTGCCGAAGTTATTCAAAACTTCGGGCGCATGTCGAGGCGAAACTTCGGATCAACGCCATGATTTATATGGCGTTTCGGCGCGTCCGAAGTTTTCAATCAATTCGGGCAGAATCACTTCGGGCAGAAAATCACTTCGGGAAATCAGTTCGGGCACCCGTTTGAATATGGGAGATTAGCTGAGGGCTGAAAGCGGGGCATTTTAACGGGCTCGTAACGAAATTTGGGGGCTCACCCGACGGCGACGCGGCCGAGGGAGAAGTTGCTCCCGCGTCGGAGTTGAGTAGCTGAAGCATGACGTAGTGCTTGCCAGCCGAGACCGGTCTTCGATCGGTCGTTTTTTAAAGACCGAACCGGACTAGCTATATTCGAGTTGTCAGTGCTATTCCTGCAATTGACGCGCAGTTTTGGACCATCTTAGTGTTCCAATTAGGTACCACAGCCAATCCGAGATGCGGCGGAGGAGTCGACGAGAGTCCATATAGCTCCCAAGGTATCCCCCAGGTAGTTGCAAGCGAGGATGATCGGCTAGGTCACTGTCTGCTGGGCAAGTATACAGGCATGGGCCGGCCATAAGACGCCACAATCTGTCAAGAAAATAGGTCTTAGCGGCTTCGAGGTCGTCGGGATCAACATGGGCATCGATGGTCGCAAATAGATTTGCGTGGGCAATTTCGCCAAGTTCGATCTTGTGCTCCACGTTCGCGGCTACAATCCCTTCCGAAGCCTTGATCTGTCGAACTGCGGAAACATCTAACGCGTAGAATCCGCAGTATACGTCTCTTTTGTTTCCAGCAGAATTTCGCTTTTGCGAATTTCGACAGCCGTAGCGATGAACCATCAATGCGTTGGGCGCAAATCGCTGCCAAATGACGGACGCTACCAGCGCGTTGTCGTAGCGCTTCAGATTCCAGGACCTAGAACTGTCAAATTTCTTGCCCTTGCTTGCGAACGCGTAAGGGTGATGTATGGATCGGAATACAACTTGATCGTCTGGAATTCTAATGCACATCAGCTTCCTGAACCCTTGTCCTTTCAAGAAGCTGATGGGCAGCAACTGGATTCGTTAATGTGCAACTACCTCTAGCGATCACACCTTGATGATCGGTAGCCAGAACAGAGGCCTTTTGAGCGCCGATCGTCAGATAGAGAGCGTAAACGCTCTTGTGCCAGCTGAAAACCGCGGAGCGAGGGCCATGTCTGAGGATTGATGGTGCCGGAAGCCGTGATTTGCGAAGCACTTCAGCGACGGCTTTTGCGGACTCCGCGATTTCGTCATCGATATGGAAATCGTCATCGCAGGACTCGGACATTGCGGTTAGGGTGGTCGTGAGGCCCAAATAATCGAGCCACATCGTGCCAAGGTCAGTTGACGCAGTTGAACCTATACTGAGAGCGTGCTTCCACCCTGCCATCGCACCTCCAGAGGCCGTCGATAGGCTAGGATCATAGCTCAGCGAGGCCGAAGTTCCGGCGTCGACTGGCACAGTAGCATAGCTCATAACGACGGGGGCACACCCAAAAACGCTGGGATGGTTGCCGCAAACAAACATCCCGCTATGGCGTCCACCATCTGCCGATACATTGCTTAAACCGCTCATGTTTGTAGGTTCAAAGTCAGGCATGGCGCATTCTAACCCAAATACACCCGTGCTCTGGCCACAGCCAGTTCGCACAGCTCGCGGACGAGCTTTTTCAATTGGCTATCGTCAAATGCCCTTTCAACAGGTTTGTTATTAAAATCCATATGTATCATTGAGATAATCTGCTCGTGCACCAAGGCCGGACCCGGCAGTGTTATGGTTTGCAATTTTTCTACGGAATACTTTAATAAAAGATTATGTTTTACTTCAGGTAATGTTTTTGAGTCAGCGATACTGTTCACCTGCAGAACAAAATCCTCCTCATCCCGCAGATCCTTGGGGCGAAACCGCGAGTCAATTGCCTCGGAGAGAGCGGCGTTAGCCGAGATCGTGTCAGACGCAGCGTAGCCCAGCTGCACGTAGCAAGCTATCCTCCTCGATGGAATAAGAGGCACGCTCTCCGCTAGGCGCTCCAATTTTGGCAGTATTTCATCAGCACTCAAAAACTGGACGCGGGACTCTGGCTCCGGAATTACGGTGAAATTTAAGTCAATTCTAATAGGCTGCGCGCTGACAGTGAACGTACTAGCACCACGCTTGCCCGAGGCGTTCGAAGCCTGCCCAAACACGTTTGCTTGCCCTGACTGGAAAGACTCAGGGTCTTCGGACCAGAGGTCTCGATAGATCTGGGCAGCCGTCCGGTTCCCTGGTTTTTCCGGGAACAACGTTATCCTTGCACTCATCAACTGCCACTTCACCATACAATGTCCACTCGTTGCAGTTGCCCCGGGCGTTTTTCATACCAGCTTTTCGTAGGTCCTCAAAAGCTTCCTATACACCAAACCCCGGCTGATTCAGGTTTGAGATCGACTCAGCCGAATGCGACGGCCGTAATCCCGGGTCTGGGCCCGAGAATAATCAACGCCGCCGATTCATCGTTTTCGGCGTTCAATTCTCGATGGGATGTTCCGCGCGGAATGCTCAGTCTCGCGCAGCCGAACGCCGGGGCCTCCATTCCGCTCTACGAATTCGACGCCGGCGGGGCGCTTTATGTTATGGCAAATGCTAGGCCACGTGCTAAATTTCTTTATAAGTTATTGATTTTATTATGGGCATGGCGGAGACGGTGGGATTCGAACCCACGATAGGGTTTCCCCTATAACGATTTAGCAAACCGTCGCCTTCAGCCTCTCGGCCACGTCTCCATGCGCCCGCAATAATGCCGCGGAGCGCAAAGGACATATGCCAAAGCCCCGGCGCAATGGCAAGAGAACGCCTTTTAGGGCGTCGCGCCGAGCCCTGAGGCCAAAATCACGCGCGAGCCGCCCTCCGGCGACCACAAATCCAAAGGGCTTTTCTTCCGGCCGGCGCCCACTTGCAATCCGCGTCACCTCAATGAATTTGCTCGACTGCCGCGGCCATGTCGGGGACCAATCGCACGCGATAGCGGGCGTTCGCGCAGGTCAGCAGCCAGACCTGCTCGTCCGGTCTGGAAGCACGCGGGTCACGCTTTGCGGCTTGCGCCGAATCGCAGGGGTATCCCTGGCTCCGAATATGCGCCGCGACAATGTCCGCGGCCGTGGCTTGCGCCGACGCTGGGGAAACAAACACGGGCGTAAAGGGCAGGAGAACCGCTAGCCGAAATATCCGCATCGTCGCCTCCGTCGTTCGAGCGCATCGCTGGCGCCTCGGGTTATCGCCGCGATAATAGCGGAGCGCCGCGACGAGAGGGCGCCGGCAAGCAGCGGGACGTGACGCCTGAGCCAGTTGGCGCCCGCAGCAGAGCATCAGGTTTAGGACAATTCGGCAAGACGAGTTTGAGTAGACGCGCCGCGGCTCTTCATTCTCTCGCTTGGATGCATCGCCTCTCGCTTGCATGCTCGCGCCGCCTCGACTTCCGTTGCAAGCGAAGCGAAAGCAGCGCCGGCAGAAAGGAATAGGCCCGATCACCCGGCTAAACATCGCGCCTGCGCGCCAATCAGACAAGGCGCAGCTGTGATCGAGCCAGCGAAATTATTGGCGAAGATCTCTCCAGCCTGCCGCGTTCTATGCTAACATTCAATACGGCGCGCCTCGCGCCGGGCGAAACGAGCCCGAGGAGGCGACGATGAACAATCGAATATGCTCTTGCATCCCGCCGCCGGTCGGATGGAGCGTCAACCGGCAAACCCATCCTGCAATCACTCAAGCGATCTTCGCTTTATCCAATAACGAGCGAACGCCTGAAGCGATCTGGGAGGCGCCTACGCCAGAAGAGTGGCGGAGGATTTCCGAACTCGTCGTCGAATATGTCATTGACGGCGATTTCGCC
This sequence comes from Methylocystis rosea SV97, assembly GCF_000372845.1. Taxonomy (GTDB): domain Bacteria; phylum Pseudomonadota; class Alphaproteobacteria; order Rhizobiales; family Beijerinckiaceae; genus Methylocystis; species Methylocystis rosea. Next base: position 2,641,917 of record NZ_KB889963.1, on the reverse strand, counting down.
GTCGACAATGGCAAATTCGCCTGGGGACCGTTCGAAACGCTTCGCCTCTTGCCGGCGCGCCGCAACGACTGATTGCGATCGCGTCGATAATCAGTAGCGAGGATACATCGGCGGTTCGAAGGGGCCGGGCTCAAAGCCGTCGAGTTCTCGCGCGAATTGGCGCTGACGCGGAGCCGCGGCGCGCGACTGTCCGCGCGCATTTCCGAGAATTTCTCCGCTCTCCGTGACGACCACCCAACGACCGCCGCGTTCCTGAATGGCGATCACACGACCAACGCCCGGCACGACTTCGCCGGGCTCGACGCCGATCATGCCCCTGTCCGATTCAATAAGTGCGGCGCCGTGATAAACGTCGCGCACCCTGTAGCCGCTAACGACTTTCGAAGCCGGCGCAATCGTCTGAACGGGCGTCATGTCGACTTTGGCGTTTTCGTTCCCGACGGCGCGGGCGACTTTGGCCTGACCCTTTTCGGGCAAACGCGTCGCGGGCGCAGCTTTCGCCGCGACGGCGGCAGCCTGGTTTTCGACAGCGGGCGGAGGGGCGCTGGCGGCCTGCGCGCGATCGCGGTCGGCCTGTTGTTGTTTCGCCACGGCGTCGAGTTTTGCGCGCAGCTCCTGCACTTCACCTTGAAGGGCGGCGATCCGACGCTTCGACGCTTCGTCCAACACCGGGATCGTGACTTGCTGGGGCGCCGGCGCCTCAGCCTTTTGAACTGCCGCGTCCTTTGAACGGTCTGGCGTATAAAAATGCGTGGCCGCAAGTCCGGCAAGACCGATCAACGCGGCGATCAGACCATAGCGGACCGGCCGAGCGCCGCGGCGGTCAATGACGATCTCCACCGGCAGTTTTGCTGGCGGGCCGTGTCTTTTCGGCTGTGGCGGCTCCGGCGGAATGATGAGGTCGTTCATGCGTGGAATCCCACCTTCGGAATTGGGCGGAGGATTCCTGCATGCGCTTGAATCGCGGCGAAATGGCGTCGATTCTTTTGCGCCGCTGCGCCTTATGCTGCGGCAGTTCAGGCATGAGTGGAGAGCGTCGCCCGACGAGAATCGCTGAAGGATTACTTGAAGTGATGTGGAACAGGCGGCGTATTGAGAGGCCGGGGGCCCGGCGAAGCTGTCATCACCGTATAGAGTCGCTCAAAGAAGCAACTCGAATCATAAGGCTCCACGCCCCTGTTGCATTCGGGCCGGGGAATATAGAGCGGGGGTTGCAGGTGATCGGAGAGGGCGATGCAGACAGGGTCGATGTAAGGTTTTCCGACGTTGTCCGTGACGATCGGATGACCGCATTGATCCATGGGCGGCGCCGTCTCTGCGCCCGCTGAAATTGGCGGAGGAGCCGCATGCTTCTGCTTCGCATCGGCAGCGCTCGAGAGCGCAACGGCCAAAGCAGCAATAGCAAAGGCTCCTCTGTCGAACCTGGCGCACACGCTTCGATGTTGTTTTCGCTGGCGGCGTACAGCTGAGACCGCGAGACAAGTGCTTTTCAACGAGATCCTCACGATGCGCCTTTCGAAATTCGGTGTCGGTCCGATCCAGCCTTATAGCCGATAGCCTCCTGGCCGCGAAGGCGGAGGGCAGCGCGCCGAGGCTGAGCACGGCGATGACGGCCGAGCGGTCGGCATGGCGCCGAGTTCGTCTTGGGAGCGGCGGCGACCGGTTTGAGGACTTGAAAGACCGGCGCGCGTCTTCCATGTCCTCTAACCCTTTATCAACTAGGTATTTTCCACAGGTGGAGCACTGCTGCGCCGAAGGCTAGGAAGAACCATTGATCTGAACATTGCGGCAATGACAACAGTTGCAGTGGGCTGCGGCTTGGTCTCATTGATTGGACCGAATTTCGCGGCGTATGTCTAGGGCGAGACGCTGGCCGTCTCGCCCTTCTTTTTCAGCGCTCTACAGGACCTTCGTCGCTCGAACGAGCACCTTGGCCTCGACAAAAACGTCTTGAGCCCCAAATATAAGGCGACGATCCAGCTTCTCGCGTGGGGCGTCGCAGTTGGTTAAAGGCGAGCGGAGGCAGACATGCGTATAACATTGAAATCGATCGTCACGGGCGCCCTGTGCAGCGGCTTGATCGCGACGACCTTGTCAGCCAATGCTTGGGCAGGCCCGATGAACGTCGTGCGTTCCGAGGGCATGGCATCACCATCTTTAACGGATCAGATCTACTATCGGCGCTATCGGGGCGGCTATTATCGGCCTGGCTATAATCCGGGCGCAGCTGCAGCGGCTGCAGCCGCCGTGGGCGTCCTCGGGGCCGCCGCAGCGGCAGGCGCTTACGCACAACAACCGTATTATTATGGTTATCCAGCCTATGGCTACCCAGCTTACGGGTATCCCGACGGCTACGGATGGTAATAGCAGCGGTTCACCATTTAAGCGGCGGCGGTTTTATGATGACCACCGCCGCCAACGCGCAGGTTGGGGTTCATTCGAGGGCTGTCGAGTTTCCAGCTTTTTTCGGCGGCAATCTCTTTTTGTCTCGTCCGGATGCGCCCGGATGATCGATCAGGATGCGCGCATTTAATGCGCGGGCTTCACCTGGACAGGTGTCTTCGCATGATCGCTGTCGCCCAAGCGCGCGAACGTTCAACGATCATCCGATGTTGCAGCCACTCTGGCGCTTCTCCTTCTCGCCGCGCGGACCATTTACGTCTGTGTGGAGATATTTCATGCTCGATCTCGCCTATGTGACGTTGCTCGACTTTCTCTCTCGATCGCCGCCGTTGAGGGTCGGCAGAGATGAGCCCTGCGAGCCGCGGTTCGTGCCAATCGTCGGCGAGGGTAAAGACAGTCGCGAAGAAGCGGCGCCGCCGGACATTGCCGGCGATCGCCCCGAGAAGTCCTCGCGCGCCTAGCTCAACGCTCAACACTGCGCGTGAAGCCGATGACTGTCAGTCGTCGGGTCGCGCTGGGGTCAACGTGCTTCAGACGAAATTGTCGAGCTCAGGGCGTCATTTAAATTGCGGCGCGGCCCCTACCACAACTCAGTGACAGAAATATAACACCCCGCATGCGCTCACTTCGTACCGGCGCTGCTGGGAGAGTAAGATGTCGAAAACAATCGTGGCCGCACTTTTGGTTGTGCTGTTTGGTTCAGGTTCGGCTCTCGCGAAGAGCCTCAGATGTTTTGAAGGTTACGTCAGCGCTCGCTGCGGCCCGCCGCCGCCGTACTACGTCGAGGGCATGACGTATTGGGGATATGCGCTGCCTCATGCCGAGCCGCAGGATCCCACCGGCCGAATAGTGCTTGAGGGCGCGGCAGGGGGAGGAGCGCCGGACGGCGATTAACCGCCTTACTCCGGTGACGGTGGGCGCAGCGAGTCGCTGCGCCTGCGCAGATCGGAAACTCGCACGGTTCTTCCTTTGGCTCGCGCGCGTGACCGACCGACGGCGTCGCATGCAAATGTCCCGGCGCATCGTCGAAGCGCCGAGCGATGCGCGCTTAAGTCGGACTATTTGCGGCATAGGCTTTAAACCTTACATTACGCTGAGCGACGACCGCCTCCAAATCGTCGTCGCCCATAGAACGCCCCGACCGTGGATGTAACTGCGGGGCGTTCTTGTTTTGCTTGGGCTACTTGAATTCAATCAACACGCCGTCTGCCCCCAGCGCAGTCTGCAATCCTTGGCGTCTTGCGCTCAATTTCATGGTGACGCCATTCCCATTCGTTAGCCACATCGTCCCTCGCCCGCGCTCAGCAATAGCCCAACCTCGTCGCACCTGAACGTAAGCCCCAGGGAAATCCGAAAGCCTCGTAAGGCCATAAACGGCACCAGAGGCCGTCAATTTGGAAGCTCCTATACCGCCAATTCCCAATCCCCCAACAGTGATGGGATAGGATTTTCCAGCGTATTCTAGTGTCCCACCGCCAAGCGAGCCGGAGCCAATAAACGCGACCTGGATTTGCTCGATCGTCACTGTGGCGGACGGCTTTCCAGCGGGAGCATCTTGGGCAGACGCAGGGGCGCCAAATGGCGCGAAGGCCGAGGCGAACATTAGAAAGAAGCGGACAGCGCCGGAAGGCAGTGCACAACTATTGAACATTAATTTTCCTCTCTCGAAACACGATGCGCCAGCATCCGCCGACTGGACACGTCGATTGTCGCCGCCAGATACACGAAGCCGCGCCGCATGGGAATGTCGCTGATGTCCATCGTCCGCATGCTTGGCGCAATCTAGCTGGAAGCCAGATACGGCGGCCAGTCCGGCATGACCTGCACCTCACGGGCGCCGCATTCCCCGGCGACGAAGCGTCGCGTCTTCGGAAGGTCGATGAAGGTGAAGCTCGAGGGCGGGCCGATCGTCTCGAAGCTCACGACACCATCGTGCTGGCAGTCGCGATTAAGCACCATACCCGCGCGCCTTGGACGCTCTCGGCGCGAAGGTCGGCGATCGTCGGCGGGGCGGGACGCTGCATCCGGGGAACATAGACGACGACCGGGCTTTTTCGTGAGGGAGGGGGCACCCGATAATGCCCCGAGCACGGATGAACTGGCGAGGCGTTTTTTCGATTGAACAAGAGGGGTAGGCAGCATCTCTCACGCAAGTCCCATATCCATTTCGGAGGGGGAACCAATCATAGGCTTTGGTGTTTATCTTTCGTTGCTTCAGATAAAAGCTGGGTGGGAGACATGCGCAGAACTACGATTGCCTTAGCCGCCTCGATTCTTTGCTTCGCTGTCACGAGCAGCGGAGCGAGCGCCATGACCGGTCCGGGACCATCGAGATCTCTTCCGGAAACCAATTATACCCCTAAGCAGGAAGCCGCGTGCAATGGCACGTGGGGGCGCTATGGATGTGGACCGGGATTTGTCCGTCGATGCAACGGGTGGCGTTGCTGGTGCGGTCCTTGCTGGTAAACGTCATACCTTGGCGTCGGCGCCGGAGAGCCGATTGACGAGCCTTTGCCAGCTCGGATCTTCCTCGAAATAGACATAGACGAGCGCCAAGCCGCCGACGTCCTCAACAACGAAGGACTCGGCGGCATGGCGGATGCGGAGTGGCAGGGCGGCATTCAAGCTAAGGAATGTCTTTGTTCAAGTGCAGTTCGCACCAGTGCCTATCAGCAAGCTGTTCATATAGTAGTTGATCCTGGGGCCAATGACGTAGGGCGGCGTGAGCACGATTGTCTGGTTCTTCTTCATGAAGAAATCGCACTCGAGGCTTTTTTTCCGCGCATGCGCCGCTGATGTCAGCAACGGTTCCGCGCGTAAATCCGCTTTTCGCAGTCACCTTGAGACTGCTATTTCGCACAGCGTGCACCGCCTGATGCAGTGCGGGACCGTGCTCATCACTGTCCTCAAAATAGTCGATCCACGTAGCGGACAAAAACTCTTCGGCGGGTCGGAGCTCGAAGGCGATGCTCAGGACGCCCAAGACGTCTCCGTCTTCGTTTTTTCGAAGTTTTCCCCATGGTACATATCGAAGAAGAGAGTGATGTTCCGAAAGCTTTTTTGGGGGCATTCACCTGAACCATCGTTGTGGGTCATATGGCGCAAGTTCTGCTTGCAGGTGTCTGAGGTTTGTATCTCCAGCTGCAGTTCGGCGTTCAACGCCTTCTCCCACACACAATACCCACCGGACTCGGTCATCCCTCAGCGCTTCAATCGTCAGCCGATCATTTCCGGATGTCCAAGCGGCAACGAGATGTCCTTTGGAACTCGCACCCAGTCCCGGGCCCTTGGTAGGTCGAAGCGTCAATAACGTCCGAAGGAGTGTTCGAAATGATGCAAATTCGGGCGGGAGATCGTCATCCAACCACTCTTCCGGGTCGAGGAGCAAATCCAACTGGCGAAACAGCCGGTCGCGGCGATCTAGGTCGAAATGCATAGCCACTTGCGAGGCAAAAACCTTGAACGACGCGAGAGCATCGAACAAGCGCTCTTGAATTGATTTATCGGTCTCTGAAGCAACCGGCTCGCGCCGCCCGATCGGCGCAAAACTTTGCTCTAGAACCTTCGATTCGTTACTCTGCCCGATTGTATATCCGAAGGAACCGGGCGGCGTGCAACGAGCAAGCGCCATGCTTTCCGTGCCAATCATTGGGAAAACAGCCTTCTAGCCTCGTTAGTGATTAAATCCTCGAAAAGTCTATTCTTTTCGACCCTCATTTGCTCGAGTGACTCCCAGAGCTCCTTATCGGCCGATTTAATGTCCGCGACTTTCGCCAGATCCATATCGAGAAGTAGCGATACGTGGCCGGGTACGGGCGAATCGATCGGCTGGGTGTTTATTGTAGCGCTTAGTCCGTGGTTTAGTTCACCGGTTACCTGAACCAGATATTTTTTTATCGGCTGGGAAAAGAGAGAAGGAATTGATGGGCGTATATTGGCATAGCGCGCCCAGGTTTCGTGTTCACCCATTGGGGCATCAATTCTATTGATGTATCTTAGGCCAATTCGACTGAGAGCCGGTCTCGCCTTCGAAACGTCGACAAACTCGTCCCAAGCAGTCCTCGCCTGATCGCAAAATTGAACCCAACCGAGGTAGGGTGCGAGACGCGAAACCGCAAGAGCGGTTTGCCTTACAATAGTAATGTCCGCTCGGTCAGCGCTGCTATGCTTTTTCCCAAATATCACCTTATTCGCAGGTCCGACTTGCGGATTTGCAATATTTATTTCAATATTAAAAATGCTCGCCTCCTCGTTAAACGGGAACCGGCGGCCGATTTTCTTCGATACTCTTTCTACAACCTTAATGTCGAGGGGATCTCTGAATCTAAACTCAACGACAGCCTCGGTTATTGGGGGACGACTATATTTTTGAGCATGCACTTTTTTTTCATCCCAGAACATTAAGCCGTTCACAAAGGCGTCAATTATTGCTCGTCGCCAACAGCGTTTGAACACTTCAAAAATGTGCTTCCGCTCTTGAACGCCCCAAGCTTAGCGCTGCGACTTCGCTAGTGCAAATCGCCGCATGATCCTCAGGTCTTCTGCGATGAGTGTTCCCCGGACGCACGAGCCCAAGCGTCGCCGCCGATGCCATGTGTTCCGCCCCTGCGAGAATTGCCCTGGACCGCATTTGTCAGGTGGCAAAAGCACTATTCAGAACTCCGACCGCCAAATTTGTCGATTGTTGTCCACGGCGTTGTTCGTCACTTCGAAATTGGCTGGCAGCTCATCCGTAATTTTTCGCAACTATTTGATTTTATTGGTGCCGGTTGCAGGATTCGAACCCGCGACCTACTGATTACAAATCAGTTGCTCTACCAGCTGAGCTAAACCGGCCCGTGGCGTCATCGAGGCGCATCGCGCGACTTCTCTATGCGTCCAAGCCGGCGGAGAGGTCAATCCCGCGCCGGGACTCACCCGAGCCTCATCCCCAGCCCCACGCTCACCCGAGCCGGGTCGTCACCACGCTCAACGCCGCGGCGCAGGCGTTCGACACATTCAGACTCTTGATCGGCCCCGGAAGATCGAGCCGCGCCACGGCGTCGCAGCGTTCGCGCGTGAGGCGCCGCAATCCCTTGCCCTCGGCGCCGAGCGCGAGCACCAGCGGCGTGGACAGAGGAATCGTCGAGAGCGATTCGGCGCCGTCCGAATCGAGTCCGACGCGGGCATAGCCGCGCTCGGCGAGGTCGTCGAGCGCGCGCGCCAGATTGACGACGGAGACGATCGTCACGAACTCCAGCGCGCCCGAGGCCGCTTTGGCCAGCACGCCTGAAAATTCCGGACTGTGCCGTTCAGTGACGATTACCGCGTCAACGTTGAAGGCGCAGGCCGTGCGCAGGATCGCGCCGACATTGTGCGGATCGGTGATCTGGTCGAGCGCGAGCACGACGCCGCTGACGCTGACGATGTCGGAAATATCCGCTTCCGGCAGCGGGCGCGCTTCGAGCAGCAAGCCCTGATGCACCGCCTCCGGGCCGAGTCGCCGCTCGAGCTCGCGCGAATCGACGAGGCGCGGCTCGAGTCCCGCCGCCTGCGCAAGCTCGTTGATGCGCGGCAGCGCGGTGTCGGTCGCATAAAGCGTCAGCAGCTTGCGCTTGCGCGCCGTCAGCGCGGCGCGCACGGCGTGAGCGCCGTAAAGCGTGACGAGGTCGGGCGAGGCGGAGCGGAACGGGCTGCGCGTCTCGGACTGTGCGACCGTCGTGCGGCGGCCCCGCTCATGCCCGCTGCGGTCTTTAGGCGGCGGCCGGCGGGTCATCTCAGCACGGCCGTCTTGACCCACCATCCCGGATGCTGGGCGCGAATGACGCTGGCGGCGCGCACAGCCTCGCGCCGGGCCGAAAACAGCGCGAAGCATGTCGCGCCCGAGCCGGACATCCGCGCCAGCCTGCAGCCCCGGGCGCCGCGCAACATGGCGAGCGCGTCGACGATCACGGGCGCCTGCAGACAGGCGGCGTCTTCGAGGTCGTTGCGCCCCTTCGCCAGCGCCGCAAGCAGTTCGTCCGCGCTTGGCCGGGCGGCGATGTCGGCATGCGCGGCGCCTTCCCGCAACGCGCCGGGTCGCAGTCCCAGCGCGGCGAAGACCGGTCCGGTTGCGACCGGCGCCCCGGGGTTGATCAGCACGGCCGGCAGGAGCGGCAGGCGAATCGGTTCGCCAAGAGTCTCTCCGGCGCCCCGCATCATCCGCGCTCGCGGGTCGAGGCAGACCGGCACGTCCGAGCCAATGGCGCGCGCGATCTCACGGATGCGCGAGTCGTCCGGCGCGAGATGATTCGCCTTGGCTAAAAGGCGCAGCGCCGCGGCGGCGTCCGACGAGCCGCCGCCGATGCCAGCAGCGACAGGCAGGCGCTTCTCAAGTCGAAACCGGCCGAGCCGCAGCCCCTTTATCTCTTCGGCGAGCCGCCGCGCGGCGCGCAGCACGAGATTGTCGGCGCCGGCGCCGGCGGCCGAGGAGGTGGGGCCCGAAATATCGAGCGACAGCGCGCCGTCGTCCGGCGTGAAGGACAATGTGTCCCCAGCGCCGGAAAACGCCACAAGGCTTTCGAGCGCGTGGTAGCCGTCTTCCCGACGGCCGAGCACGTGAAGCGTAAGATTGATTTTCGCGGGGGCGCGCGTCGTCAGCATCTGACCCCGGTCTCCGCAAGTGGGGAATTCGCGGAGCGTTGAATTGGAGCGGGCGAAGGGATTCGAACCCTCGACCCCAACCTTGGCAAGGTTGTGCTCTACCCCTGAGCTACACCCGCATCCGTCGCGCCGGCAAAGCAAGTCGCGCAGCCGTCGCGGGCGTCGTTATGCCGGAAACGAATTTGCTTTGCAACTGGCGCGAGGCGCCTGCGTCGACGCTCCGGAAGGGACGGCTTCCGGAGCGTCGCGACGTCACTGGATCATGCGCGCCGTGTTGCCGGTTTCAACCGTGATATTCGCGCTGTCAGGCGAGATCCAATGCGGCACCCAGGTAAGAGCGACGATGACGAAAGCGGTGAAGCCGATCAGATACACGAGGATCTTGCCGACTTCGCCGTCGTGAACATTAACGGCCATTTGCCTCTCCCATTCTATGTTGTTCGGCTTTCGCCGGAAGGACAGGGACGGCGGCGGATGATGCAGCGATGAAAACCGCCGCCGTCCGCCAGGACAGCTACAGGGGGACTTCCATGGCTGGGCGTAGTCTGCGGAAGCGGTCCCCGGAAACAAGGACCACAGACAGTATTTCCGTTGGTCAAATACTTGGTATCATGAAACTTATACTTGCTGGATCCAGGCGTCACGCGAGAGGCGGGAAGCCCTGCCGTTCGGCTTACCCGCGTGTTATCGACTTTTCAGCCATCGCCACTCGTTCAAGCCGAAGGGGCCGCCATGTCCGAAGCGCTGAGCCATGAAGAGATTGTCGATCTGCTCGCGCTCGAGCCCAATGCGACGTGCGGCTTCGTCCGCATCACCTATACGAGCAAGCTGTCCTTGGGTGCGGACGCCTTGCCGGCGCCCTTCGCGCGCAGCGGGCCAGTGGGTTCAGCGCTCTATTTTCTGGTGACGCCGCACGCGCCGGTTCGGCTGCACCGAATTCGCAACGATCAGCTCTATCATTATTATCTCGGCGATCCGCTGGGGCTGTTCATGCTCCATAGCGACGGCTCAACCGAGCGCGTGGTGGTCGGACCGGATCTGCGCGCCGGCCAGAGGGTTCAGCTGCTTATTCCCGGCGACACATTTCACACGGCGCGGCTTCTGGGCGGCGGACGCTGGTTTTTTGGCGCCAGCACCGAGTGGCCGGGCGTCACGCCGCAGGACGTTGAGATCGGCGATCTCGATCAACTGGCGTCGAAATATCCTGGCGTAGCGGCCGAGATCCGCTCAATCGCGGCTTCGGTCAAAAGCGATCCGATACCGGCAGGCCAGCCGCGGTAGGAGCTACTTGCATTCCTGCAGGGCGCGCGCGAGCGCGTCCGACATTCCCTTGAGGGAATAGCTGTCGGTGGTGCTTGTCCCTTTAGACGAAGCGGCCTTCACGATGAGCTTGGCGCCGCCGCGCAGCGCGCCGACAAATTCTTTCTCTCGCGACTGATCCTTCACCCAGGCGTTCGTTCCCTTGGTGATCAGTTCGTAGCTGTCGCCATCGATATCGGCGACAGCGGCGGAGCCGTCCTTCGTCGCATAGCCCAGATTGATCGCGACCTCATTATGGATATTTTCCGCCGGCCGCGTCGAGATAAAGATGTAGGCGGTCGCGTCTTTGAGCTTCGCCTTCGGCGTCCGCTCCTTGGGTTGCCCAAGCGCATAGCAGGTCCTGTTGCGCCCGCTTTGGGCGGCGTAGGCGCCCCATTCTCCGAAGTTTCCGAGCTGTTCCGGCTTGTCTGAGCCTTTGGCCGCCGGCTTCTCGGCCTTGTCGGCTTTCTCGTTTTTGGTCGGCTTTCGCTTGTTGGCTTTGCCGCTTGCGTCCTCGGCCGGAGCGTCTTCCGCGCCCGGCTTGGGCTTCGCCTCGGCAGCGTCAAAAGCGAAGGCGATCGCCAGTCCGATGGCGACAGCGACGAGAAGACGGGAGCGCGTGCGAGAATCTCTAAGCATAGGCTCAGATTTTACCGAGGACAGGGGGCGCGAACAAGAGCTTCAGCGCATTCTCGCTACCCGCCGACCGGAGCCTAACCTTCTTTTCGAGCCGCCATCAGATAATTGACGTCCGTATCGTGGCTTTTTCGCCAGCTTCTGGTCAGCGGCTGGAAGCTCATCCCGACACGATCGATCTCCCGCATGCCGCCCTGACGCACCCATGACGAGAGTTCGTCCGGGCGGATGAATTTGTCATGGTTATGGGTGCCTTTCGGCACCCAGCCGAGCACATATTCGGCGGCGACGATGGCCAGCAGATAGCTTTTCGTCGTCCGGTCAATCGTCGCCAGAAAGAGGAGCCCGCCGGGCTTCAGCAGCCGCCCCAGCATGGCGACGAATTCCCGCGGCCCTTCCACATGCTCAATGACTTCGAGCGCCGCCACCGCGTCGAACTGCTCGCCGGCCGCGGCGAGGTCTTCGGCGGTGATATTGCGATAATCGATGTCCAGCCCGGACGTTTCGGCGTGGCGTTTCGCGATGGCGATGTTGTTGGTCGCGGGGTCGACCCCGGTCACCTGAGCGCCGAGCTCCGCCAGCGACTCGCTCAATATGCCGCCGCCGCAGCCGATATCGGCGATGCGCACGCCCTCCAGCGGTCGGTCGCCGGGCGCGTTCAATGCGCTGGCGTCGTGTCGGATGAGCCGGCGCACGTGATCGCGGATATAGGCGACTCGGATGGGATTGATCTCGTGGAGAATCCCCATCTTGCCATTCTTGTCCCACCAAAGCTCGGCCAGGCGGTTGAAACGCGCGACGTCTTCGGGGTCGACGCTGGCGGAGTGGGGAGCGGACTGTTGGGGCAAGAGGAACCTCGAGAAGATGTAGAAAATTATGCGCGCGCTCCTCATCCTGAGGAGTGCGCAAAGCGCGCGCCTCGAAGGACGAGAAGCTTGCGCATGTTTCCCTTGGCGGAGCGCTGCCGTTGACAGGTCCGCCGACGCGGACACATATAGCGCCGCTTCCCGCGAGACGCGAGCGCCTCGCCCATTTTCGGTCTCCATGTCACGCCTGGTTATGAAATTCGGCGGCACCTCGGTCGCCACTGTCGAACGCATCCACAATGTCGCGCGCCATGTGAAGCGCGAGGTGGATGCTGGGCGTGAGGTCGCTGTGGTGGTCTCGGCGATGGCCGGCAAGACCAATGAGCTTGTCGCCTGGTGCAAGGAGGCGGCGCCGCTTTGCGATCAGCGCGAATATGACGCCGTCGTCGCCTCGGGAGAACAGGTGACGGCCGGGCTTCTGGCGATGGCGCTGCAGAAGGCGGGGGTGCCCGCCCGCTCCTGGCTCGGCTGGCAGGCGCCGATCTACACCAACTGCACGCATGGCGCGGCGCGGATCGAATCGATCGATGGCGCGGGCATCATCGAAGGCCTCAACCGCGGCGAAGTCGCCGTCATCGCCGGCTTTCAGGGCGTGCACCGAGAAACCGGGCGGATCACGACGCTCGGACGTGGCGGCTCGGATACAAGCGCCGTCGCCATCGCGGCGGCGATCAAGGCCAGCCGCTGTGACATCTATACGGACGTTGACGGCGTTTACACCACCGATCCGCGCGTCGTGCCGAAGGCGCGGCGCATGGACAAGATCGCTTTTGAAGAGATGCTGGAAATGGCGTCGCTTGGCGCGAAGGTCCTGCAGGTGCGTTCGGTCGAGGTCGCCATGGTGCACGGCGTGCCGACCTATGTGCGCTCGTCCTTCGACGATCCGGAAAATCCGGGGCAGGGGACGTTAATCTGCAACGAGGAGGACATTGTGGAAGCGCAAGTCGTCACAGGCATCGCGTTCTCGCGCGACGAAGCGCAGATCACGCTTCGCGGCGTCGCCGACAAGCCGGGCGTCGCGGCCGCGGTGTTCATGCCCTTGGCCGAGGCCGGAATCAACGTCGACATGATTGTGCAGGTCGTCTCCGAGGAGGGCATGACCGACATGACCTTCACCGTAGGAACCGCTGACTACGAGCGCGCCTTTGCGATCATCGAGAAGGTCAAGGACGCCATCGGCTTCGCGAGCATAACGGGCGAAAAAGACGTCGCTAAGATTTCCGCGATCGGAATCGGCATGCGCAGCCACGCCGGCGTGGCCGCTGAGGCGTTTCGCGCCCTGTCGCAGAAGGGCGTCAATATCCGCGCCATCACCACGTCGGAGATCAAATTTTCGGTGTTGATCGACGAGGCCTATACCGAACTCGCCGTTCGCACGCTTCACTCACTCTACGGCCTCGACGCCGCTTAGTTGAGCAGTATCGCCGCGCTTGAAAGCGAGCGTTGCCGCGACATCTACCGCAACCACAATGGTTCGCGTGGAGGATGTCCAATGGAAGAGCTTACCAATAGCGTCGTCGCCGAGACGAAGCTCGATCCGACGGTCGCCAAAGCGGCTCTCGGCCTTGTACTCGGTTTTCTTCGCGACAAGGATACGACCGGCAATATGCAGGTAATGATCGCCAAGATGCCGCGCGCGCAAGAGGCGATTGACACAGCTCAGTACACCGGCGACGGCGGGGTCACGCAGGTCATCGAAGGCATGACGAGCTTTATTGGCCACGGCCGCGCAGATCTGAATATTCTCGCTGGTCAGCTCGAAAAGCTCGGGATCAGTGAAGCGCAGACCGACGCGTTGGTTCGCCAAGTGGTCAATCGCGCTGAAAATATTATTGGGGCCGAGGGCGCCGAGAAGATCAAGGGCATTCTGCCCGCGTTGCGTGAGCGCACCGACCTGCCGACGGATCTACGCCACTCGGCGTAACAATTTGGCTGACGCGCGAGACGCGCGCGTCAGCCATCCGGCGCGTGTATAAACGCAATCAGAGCGCTTGATTTTCCTTCCTGTCGCGGCGACAGTCCGGCGTCTTTCGGTTTGCGAAGGGGAGCCTGCAATGGATGAACTGGTGGCGCGCGTCTCGGCGGCCCTTGGCGTTGACGCAGAGGTCGCCAGGACGGCGGTGGGGCTCGTTCTGGGCTTCCTTCAAAAGGAATCGCGCGACGGCGCCGTCTCGGAGTTACTCGCTCAGGTTCCCGGCGCCCCTGAGGCGATCCAGTCCGCCGAATCCGCGGGCGGCGGCGGAGGCGGGCTCGCAGGCTTGATGGGGGGCATGGGCGGGCTTATGGGCCTTGCCGCCAAGCTGAACGGCGCCGGCGTCGACATGAGCCAGATTCCAAAACTGGGTCATGAGATTTTCGGCTATGCCGAAGAGAAAGTCGGGCCGGAAAAGCTGCGGGCGATCGTCGATTCGATCCCAGGCATCGCGCAGTTCGTTTGATCCCTATCGTCTAAGGCTTGCGATCGTCACCCCGCTCGCGCGCAGCGCCCCAAGAAGGACGCCGGCGTAGACGAGCGCGCCGACGAGCGCGAGCGCGGTGAGCGCGACGAGGTTGGCGAGAGCGCCGAAATGCACGCCGAGCGCCAAGGCGGATGAACGCCCGAAAATGGCGACAGCGGCGAGAAAGGCGCAGGCGACAAATGTCGCGCCGAGCGTCTTCACGAAAACGGCGTCGAATCGCATTCCTTCCTGGGCGAGCGCGAGTCCGACGAGCGCGGCGAGGTTGATCCACAATCCGACTGACGTCGCCGTCGCGAGCCCGACCGCCCCGAGCGGTCGAAACAGCACGATCTTCAACGCGACATTCGCGGCGAGCGCCGCCAGCGCGATGAGCATCGGCGTTCTTGTGTCGCCGCGCGCCTGAAAACTCGCGCGCGCCGAGGCGATCAGCACGAGCGCCATCAGACCGGCGCCATAGGCGGCGAGCACGTCCCCGGCGGCGTAGGCGTCGGCCGCCGAGAATTTGCCGCGCTGGAAAAGCCCCGCGACGATCAACTCGGGAATTGTGTCGAAGGCGATAAAAAAGGGAGCCGCCAGCGCGACGGTGAGCGCCATGGTTCGGCTCTGCGCGTGAAGCGCGCCCGCCTCGTCGCCCGCGGCGAGGCGTCGGCTCATTTCCGGCAGCAGCACCGTGCCGGCGGCGATGCCGATCACGCCGACCGGAAGCTGATAGAGCCGCTCCGCGTAAGAAATCGACGACACGCCTCCATCGGGAAGCATCGACGAGAGAATTGTGTCGGCGAGCACGGCGATCTGCGGACTAGCTGACCCGATGATCGCGGGCCCCAGGCGAATGAAGAAATCGCGCACGCGCGCCCAATGCGGCTTGCGCAAGCGTTGCAGGACGCCGATGCGCCGCGCCTGCCACATCAACAGCCCGAGCTCCAGAACGCCGGAGACTGTAATGCCCCAACTCGCCGCATAGCCGGCGTTTGGAAAAAGGAAGGCGACGGCGAGCGCCGCCATCACGGAGAAATTCATCAGATTGGGTGCGAAGGCTGGAAGCGCGAAGCGGCCGCGCGCGTTCAGCGCCCCCATGTGCAAGACGAAGAGGGTGATGAAAAGCAGATAGGGAAAGGTGATGCGCGTCAGATTGACGGCCAGCTCGAATTTTTCCGGCCGGTCGTCGAGGCCCGGCGCGAGCAGCGAGACGAATTGCGGCGTCAGCGTCCAGACGATGGCGAGCAATATGATCTGCGAGGCCAGGAGCAGCGTGTAAACTTCTCCGGCGAATTCCTCGGCCGCCGCGTCGCCCTTCTGCTCGATCGCCATCGAATAAGATGGAACGAACGCCGCGTTGAACGCGCCTTCGCCAAAGATCGCGCGAAAACTGTTCGGCAGCCGCTGGGCGATGAAGAAGGCGTCCGAGACGGCGCCGGCCCCCATGATCGCCGACTGCATGGCGAGCGACAGAAAGCCCGTCACGCGCGAGAGCAGGGTGAAGCCGCCAACCGAGAGCAGATTGCGAATCATCGCAATCGTCCTAGCAGGATTCGGTTAAGCCTGCGCTCCCGTCAGTGCTGCGGGCAGTGCAGGGAGTATCCGCCAGTGATCGTGGCGAGCTCGTCGCCTTCGCCCCGAGACCAGCGAATGTTGGCGCTGCGTCGGCATTTGTCGGAAATGTCGGCTCGGCGCTCGTATGTGGCGACATCCTGATCCGCATCGACCGTGAATCCGTCTTCGCGCAGTTCATCAATGAGATCGTCGACTTCTGTCGAACCCACGTGAAAGCGTTGGGCGAGCCGCGCTTGGAAGACCCGCTGATCGGCCTCGGTTTTCGATTCGGGGAGGCCGTCGAGCAGGGTCGGCAGGGCGGGGGCCGCCACGAAGCGCCACATGCGGACGCCGAAGGCGGCGAATAGCGCAATCAAGGCCGCGGCGATCAAGAGGTTTCTGCCGCGCAATGGCGAACGGCGCTCGGTGTTCATGGATTCACGCCTCGTCCCCTTTGTGCCGTTGCAGCGCGTGACGCATCTGCGAAAGCCCCCCGCATTCAGTTGTCGACGCCCCAGTCGCCCGCTTTGCCGTTGGTTACGTCGTTCTCGCCCAGCTTCTCGGCGACGAGATAGAGCGGCCTTCCCTTTACCTCATTGAAGATGCGGGCGACATACTCGCCGAGCACGCCAAGCGAAATCAGCTGAACGCCGGAGAAGAAGGCGATCGAGACCACCAGAGTGGGAAAGCCCGGCGTATCCACGCCAAAAACCATGGTGCGGGCCCAGTAGTAGCCGGCCATCGCAATCGCGAAGGCGGAAATCGCTAAGCCTACATAGGTCCACACCTTGAGCGGAATCGACGAAAAGGACATCAGCCCGTCGAGCGCAAATCGTGCAAGCCGGAGGAAATTGAATTTTGACGTTCCGCCGGCGCGGCCTTCGACGTCGAAGGGCACGCCGATCGATTTGAAGCCGATCCAGGCGAATAGGCCCTTATTGAAGCGCGCGCGCTCGCGCATCGTCAGCAGCGCGTCGACCGCCTGCCGGTCGAGAAGGCGGAAGTCGCCTGCGCCTGGCGGCAGGCGCACGTCGCCAAAGTCCTCCAGCAAACGGTAAAAAACATGCGTGAACGCTGCGCGCAGCTTGGGGTCGGTGGCTCGGTCTATGCGCTCGCCGTAGACGTTCTTGTAGCCTTCCCGCCACTTCTCGATGAATTGTGGGATGACTTCCGGGGGGTGCTGCAGGTCGGCGTCCATGATGACGACCGCGCTTCCGAGCGTGGCGTCCAGCCCGGCGACGATCGCCACTTCCTTGCCGAAGTTGCGGGAAAGCGACAGGGCGCGAAAGCGCGGCTCCTCGGCGCAGAGGTCGCGCAATATCTCCAGACTCTCGTCGCTGGAGCCGTCGTCGACGAAGATCGCTTCATAGGAGACGTCGCATGCGTCAACGGCGAGGGCGAGTCTGGCCGCGAGAGCGCGAAGATTTTGCGCTTCGTTGAAGACGGGGATCACGATCGATACATCAGGCCTGTTCATGGCGGCGTTTAAACCAATATTTATAGGCAGAGCATAGGATTAACGGGCGCAGCATAGGCGCAGTCGCCTGGGCGGCGCAAAGGAGCGGGCGATGGTTGATAACCAAATTGTTGCGGTTTGCGCGGACGATTACAGCCTGTCTTATGGGGTGAGCGCCGGCATTTTGGAAGCGCTCGACGCGGGGAGGCTCACTGCTGTTTCGGCTTTGGTGAATGGTTCCCGCTGGTCCGCCATGGGGCTAGAGCTGTCTCGCCGCGGCCGAAACGCGGACATCGGCCTGCATTTCAATCTCACCCTCGGGCGGCCTCTTTCGTCCATGCCGCAGTTCGCGCCTAATGGAGAGTTTCCCCCGCTTTCCAAAGTTGTCCAGATGGCTTTCGGCCGACGGTTGCCCATGGACGAGATTCGCACAGAGATCGATCGTCAGTTCGACCGCTTCGAAGCGGTGATCGACCGCCCGCCGGACCATGTCGACGGCCACCAGCACATACACGTCCTTCCCGGCATCAGGACGGCGCTGCTTGACGCGATGGAGGCGCGAAAGCTTGGCGGCCGGGCCTGGGTTCGCGACGCTGGGGATGGCTTACACCGCATTCTCTTGCGCGGCATCAACGCCCGCAAGGCGCTCTCTGCGCTCTCGCTGGCTGGCGGCTTTCGCCGGGAGGTGCGCCAGCGCGGCTTCGGCGTCAACGACGGCTTCGCCGGATTCTCGAATTTCCATCCAAGCTTCGATTACGCGAAGATTTTTCAAAGCTATCTTCGAGCTCCCGGCAGCAGACATCTCATCATGTGCCATCCTGGCCATGTGGACGAAGAGCTGCGAAGGCTCGATCCGGTGACGATCACGCGCGAGCAGGAGCTTGCTTTCCTGCTGTCGACTCGACTGCCGGAGATGCTGGAGAAGCGCGGCCTGCGTTTGGGTCGTCTGTCGCAGGCGGACCGGAACCTAAGCGCCGAGCAAACGGCGGCTCAGTAGATCCCTTCAAATGAGATCGGCGCCCGTTTCTTGCCGTCCTCCAGATAGATGTCTTTCGAGAACGACGCGCGTCGGCGGTTGAAGGCCTGCAGCCACCATCCGTCGCCCAGCGGATCGAAGACCGGCGCGTCGGTTCGGCGGAAGATCGCGGTCGAGCCGACAAACTCCACCTTTTCGAACATCTGATCTTCGCTCAGGAAGTCCGCGAGCCGGCTGATGGTTGGGATATGAATATCGTCGACGACGAGCAGCCCATCCGTCTTCAGGTGCGGATAGAAGTAGTAATATTCGAGTTCGGGGAACGGAAAGCCGTGCGGGCCATCGATCAGGACAAGGTCGTAGCGAGAATGGTCTTCGTGCCGCGGCAGCGTGAGTTGAGTCGGGCCAAAGACAAGGTCGAGGCGGTCCGAACGGGTCGCGGGACAGTTCATGAAATAGTCGACGCTTGACGCCTTCTGTCCGCGATCGTCAAAGCAGAAAACCTTGTGCCGTTCGGCGATGCGCGAAAAAAAGATCGTGGACTTTCCGCAGCCCGTTTCGGCTGAGAAGATCTGCGTTCCCGTCAGCAGGCGCTCGATGCGCAGCAAGGTGCGTAGGGGCATCGACCCCGCGCTGTGGGCGTAGCCGAAGGCGCGCTCATAGTCCCCGATTTCGGCGGCGAGGCTTTTATCGCGCGTCGCCTCGGCCCGCAGGGGCGACGGCATTGATGAGAGCGGTGAGCTCCAAAGCCTTCGCCGCACTCGATTGATCAACTTTCGGGCGAAGAACGAGGGCATGGCTCCTGATGTTTCTCAAGGGTCCGCGAAAGGTTGACGGCTTATAGCAGCGCGAGCCTCGCCAAGGAAGCGATCGGCCGCAGCCAGCTGCTTAAGTCCTTCTGACGAATAAATTCATACGAATTCAACATCTAAACCGAAATCGAAGACCGGGGCGGAGTGCGTCAGCGCGCCAACGGAAATAAAGTCGACGCCGGTTTTCGCTATTTCGGTCACGCTCGCGAGCGTGACGCCGCCCGAGGCTTCACAGGTCATCCGGCCGCCGACGAGCGCCACGGCGCTGCGCAGATCGTCGAGCGTCATATTGTCGAGCAGCACGGCGTCCGCCCCCTCGTCCAGGGCCTCGCGCAGCTGGTCGAGCGTATCGACTTCGATCTCGATTTTGACGAGATGGCCGATATTCCGCTTGGCGGCTCTGAGCGCCGGGATAACGCCGCCAGCAATAGCGACGTGATTATCCTTAATGAGCACAGCGTCATCGAGACCGAAGCGGTGATTGACGCCGCCACCGCATCGCACGGCGTATTTCTCAAAGGCGCGCAACAAGGGCGTGGTTTTGCGCGTGTCGCAGATTCGCGCGGATGTGCCGGCGACGGCGCTGACGTAGCGCGCCGTGAGCGTGGCGATGCCGGACAGCCGGCCAAGATAATTGAGAGCCACCCGCTCGGCCGAGAGAATGGGCTGGGCCCGGCCGGAAATTATCGCTGCGAG
This sequence comes from Methylocystis rosea SV97, assembly GCF_000372845.1. GTDB lineage: Bacteria > Pseudomonadota > Alphaproteobacteria > Rhizobiales > Beijerinckiaceae > Methylocystis > Methylocystis rosea. The sequence goes on along the minus strand of NZ_KB889963.1, from coordinate 2,622,160 downwards.
CGTTCCCGGCTCGACTACGGCGCCATCGGCCGCCTGCGCTTCGAAGATGATCTCTCGGTCCATCAGCGCGAAGGCGGCGCGCGCCGCCTGAATTCCTGCGACCACCCCCGAATCGCGCGCGACAATCCCCGCCCGGGCCTGGGCGCGCCGGGGGATGGTCGCCTGCGTCGTGACGTCGCCGGCGCGCCCCAAATCTTCGGCGAGCGCGGCGCGAACCGCCTCCTCGATCAGCATCGGGGGCAAATCGGGGATCATGACTTAAACCTCGTCGGCGATGCGCAGGACGGCGTCGAGCGTCGTGAGCGAGCGGCGCGCGAGCGCGGGGACCGGCTGTGGAAAGTCAGAGCGGAAATGCGCGCCGCGGCTCTCGCGGCGCTGGAGCGCAGCCGCCGCTATGAACAGACCCGTGGTCAACATGTTGCGCGCCTCAATATCGCTCGTTCGCGAGATCATGCGCCGGATCGACCTTACCGCGACCGCGAGCCCGGCGCCGTTACGGATGACGCCCACATTCGCCGACATCAGATCGCGCAGCTCTTCGATGACCGCGAAATCAGCGTCGCGCGGCACGGGCTCGATGCGCTCCGCCTTCGGGAGCCATTCGACCGGCAAAAGCGGCGTCGCGCGCACGTCCGCAGCGACGCGGGCGCCGAAAACGATCGCCTCGAGAAGAGAATTGGAGGCGAGCCGGTTCGCGCCGTGAACGCCGGTCGAAGCGACTTCGCCGACCGCCCAGAGGCCATCGAGGTTGGTGCGCCCGCGGTCGTCGGTCCACACGCCGCCCATATGGTAATGCGCCGCCGGCGCGATCGGAATAAGTTCGCGCGAGGGATCGATCCCGGCGCTCATGCAACTCGCGTAAACCGTCGGAAAGCGCGTCGGGAATTCGGCTCCGATGGCCGAACGGGCGTCGAGAAATGCGCCCTTTCCAGCCTTAACGCTGGCGAAAACGCCTCGGGCGACAATGTCGCGCGGCGCAAGCTCCCCATTTGGATCGATGTCGAGCATGAAGCGTCGGCCATCTCGATCCACGATCGTCGCGCCTTCGCCGCGCAGAGCCTCGGTCGCGAGCGGCGCCGGATCGGCGTCAATGTCGATCGCCGTCGGGTGAAACTGAACGAACTCCGCGTCAGCGATCAGCGCGCCCGCCCGCGCCGCCATCGCGACGCCGATGCCGCGCGCCTCCAACGGGTTGGTCGTGACTCGGTACAGATGACCAATCCCGCCCGTCGCGAGAATCAGCGCCGAACAGGGCGTCTCGTGGATCATGCCGGCGTTGTCGCGGGCGCGCACGCCAACCGCGCGCCCTCCGCGCACGATGATCTCCTGCGCCGAATAGCCTTCGACGATCTGGATCGATGGGGTTCTGGCGACTTCCTTGGCCAGAATGTCCATGATCGCCCGCCCGGCGACATCGCCTTGGACACGCACGATGCGCCGACGCGAATGCGCCGCCTCCTGCGAGGGGAGAAAGCCGCCGAGAGCCGACCGATCGAACGGCGTTCCCATCGCCGCGAGGTCTTCGACGCGCGCGCGCGCTTCTTGCGCCATGCCGAGCGCGATGTCGCGGTCGACGAGGCCGCCGCCCGCGGCGACCGTGTCGTCGGCGTGGCTTTCCGGCGTGTCGCCTTCTTCGACGGCCGCGGCGATGCCGCCCTGCGCCCAAAAGGACGAGCCGCTGTATCCGACGGGCGTCGGCGCGAAGATCGCCACCGGCGTCGGGGCCAGTTTCAGCGCGCAGAACACGCCTGCAAGCCCGCCGCCGATGATGAGGATGGGAGGCAAATTCTCGCGCATCGACGCCTAGTCGACCGCGACTGCGGCGAGCCGCGCGAGCGCGGCGGCCTCACGGGCGATCGCCGCTTCGACGAGGCTGCGCGTGCGCGGCGGCAGGGGCAGGGCGAGGGCCGCCGCATGGCCCTTGGGCGACATTTTGCACAAGGTTTTGCCGAGAATGTCGACGAGCTTGTCGTCGGCATACTCCCGGTGCTTTTCAAGAAATTCGTCGAAGTAATGCTCGAGAAAGACGATCGCGGCGATGTTTTCGAGCGCCTGCGACTCCGGGTCTTTCTTGAGCTGTTCCTTACGGATCAGCGCGCCGACATGCGCGACGGCCGCTTCGTCGTAGCCATGCGCCCGCATTATCTGCGCAGCAAGATCGGCGTGGTGGATGCGGCAGGCGCGCCGCCAGTCGTTGTAGCCGCGACGGCCTTCCTCATAGTTCGTGCGCTCGATCTCCCAGCGGCGCAGATGTTGCGCGCGCGTCGCAATCTTCAGCAGATCGGAGGCGTCGGGGTAGAGCGCGGCAAGCCGCGCGCTCATGCGCTCGGCGTAGACCTGCTCAAAGGCTCGGCCCTCGAGCCGGCGCGGATCGTCGGCATTGGCGGCGTCGATGGCCGCAATCGTCGCATCGAGCGCCAGCATTGTCCGCCCTGTTCAAGTCAGGCCACAGCCTAGCCCAGATCGATCATACGTTGCACGCTGCGGCGCGCGCGCTCGGCCACTGCGGGGTCAACGGTCACTTCTTCGCGGACGTAAAGCAGGCTGTCGAGAATTTTCGGCAGCGTGATCCGCTTCATATGCGGGCAGAAGTTGCACGGTCGCACGAATTCGACGTCCGGCGTTTCGGCGGCGACATTGTCGGCCATCGAGCATTCGGTGACGAGCAGCACGCGGGCCGGCTTCCTGTTGCGCACGAAGTCGATCATCGCCGCCGTCGAGCCGGCGAAATCCGACACCTCGATCACCTCGCGCGGACATTCCGGATGCGCGAGCACCTGCACGCCGGGATGATCGGCGCGATAATTTTGGATCTCTTCGGCGGTGAAGCGCTCATGCACCTCGCAGGCGCCGCTCCAGGCGATGATCTTCACTTGCGTCTGGGCGGCGACGTTCTGCGCCAGATAGCGGTCGGGAACCATGATCACGCGCTCGGCGCCGAGGCTCTCGACGACCTTTACCGCGTTCGACGACGTGCAGCAGATGTCGACCTCCGCCTTCACATCGGCTGAGGTGTTGACATAGGCGACGATGGGAACGCCGGGATATTGTTTGCGCAGGGCGCGCACATCGGCGCCGGTGATCGACTCCGCAAGCGAGCAGCCCGCCTTCATGTCCGGGGTGAGCACGACCTTGTTCGGATTGAGCAGCTTCGACGTTTCGGCCATGAAATGCACGCCGCCTTGAACGATGATGTCGGCGTCGGATGTCGCGGCAAGTTTCGCGAGCTGCAGGCTGTCGCCGATGTGATCGGCGACGCAGTGGTAGATCTCCGGCGTCATGTAATTATGCGCAAGGATGGTGGCGTTGCGCACATGTTTGAGCTCGTTGATCGCCTTCACGTAAGGGGCGTGGAACGGCCACTCGACGGGCGGAATGACTCTCGCCACGCGCTCGTAAAGATGCGCGGTCGCGGCCTGGACCTCGGGCGTCCATTCCAGAGCGGGGCGGGGAAGAACCCGAAAGCGGCCGCGAGGGCCAACGCCAAGGGCGTTCGCCGGAGGCTCGCGCCTCGCGCTCGGCGCGCTTCGAACGTCGCTGGTCAAGAGTGTCATTGTCTGGCGCCTCACTCTTATACTCATAGTGAGTATAAGTAGCCCCCAATAAATCTCCGAGACGGATCCCCGCTCGGAGCGCTCAAGCTTTCAAGACTAAGCCGCGGACGAGGATCTCGCAACTTCGTCGCGTAAGACATGTGCTCGGCACGAGTATATGTCAAGGGAAGGATCGGCGAGGGGTCCGTTCCGGCTTACGCCGATGGCGCTTTCGGCGCTGGTCAAAGCTGCTATAGACGGCGCATGCAATCAGGGGCGACGCCAGCTTCTTTCCCGCACCGCCACCTTCTCGGCATTGAAGGATTGACCCGTCCTGACATCGTCACCCTCCTCGACATGGCCGAGGAGGCGATCGAAGTGTCGCGGCGGGTCGACAAGAAGCGTTCGAGTTTGCGCGGGCGGACGCAAATCAATCTGTTTTACGAATCGTCAACGCGCACGCAGGCGTCCTTCGAGATCGCCGGCAAGCGACTGGGCGCCGACGTGATGAACATGTCGGTCGCGCGCTCCTCGGAGTCGAAAGGCGAGACGCTGATCGACACGGCGGTGACGCTGAACGCGATGCGGCCGGATATCATCGTGGTTCGCCATGCGCATGCGGGCGCGGCGCATCTTCTGGCGCGAAAGGTCGACTGTTCCGTCGTCAACGCCGGCGACGGCGCGCATGAACATCCGACGCAGGCGCTGCTCGACGCGCTGACGATCAGGCGGAACAAGGGGCGCATCGAGGGGCTGACGATCGCGATCTGCGGCGACATTCTCCATTCACGCGTCGCGCGCTCAAACATTCTGCTGCTTGGCGCGCTTGGCGCCCGGGTGCGCGTCGTCGGGCCTTCGACGCTTGCGCCGGACAGTCTGTCGCGGCTGGGCGTCGAGGTGTTTCACGACATGAGGCGCGGACTTGAGGCCGCCGACATCGTTATGATGCTGCGCCTTCAGCGCGAGCGCATGGCCGGCGCGCTGACGCCGAGCGCCCGCGAATATTTCCATTTCTTCGGGCTGGACGAAGAGAAGCTGGCCTATGCGGCGCCCGATGCGCTGGTCATGCATCCGGGACCGATGAACCGTGGCGTGGAAATCGACACCGCCGTCGCCGACAGCCCGCGTTCACTTATCCGCGAACAGGTCGAGATGGGCGTCGCGGTGCGCATGGCGGTGCTCGAAGCGCTCGCGCAGCATCTGCCAAATGTGTAAGCTTCTCCAAAATCAATGATCGTAGGGGAGTAGAAATGATCAAGCTCATCCGCTTTGTTGGGCTCATCATCCAGTCAATCTTGATCGAGTTTTTGCACGTCTTCGGGCTCGTGGCGTTTCTTCTCGCCGCGGCGCTCGGCTATTTCCGGCTGCCGTCCTGGCTCGTGCCAATCGTCGGCATTGTCTGCGGCATCATCGCCGACAAATTCATTGACCAGACGGAAGTCATCGCCCTTCTCGAACGGGCGGCGTCCGCCAATCAGCGCGGCGGCTTCCTGGTGATCGTCTACATTATCATTGTCGCGGTCGGCTATGTCACAGGCGCTTATGCGCGCGGGGCGGTGCATCGCCGCAAGATCGCGCAGGCGACGCCTAGACAGGCGGTGCAGCCGCCGCAGGCGGCGAGCCCGGCGGCCAAGCAGCCGCAAAAGCGCAAGCGCAGCTGATGTTCATAGAGCAGGTTCTCATCGAGAAAGTTGACAGACTTTTTCGATGAGAACCTGCTCCACCATTTTGATTTGAACGATGCCTTATCGATCACATGACTCTATGTGATCGATAAGCGCTCCGGGGCTTTCGGCGCGTTTCGTTACAGCCCTTCGAACAGCGCCGTCGAGAGATAGCGCTCGGCGAAGGACGGGATGATCAGAACGATATTCTTGCCCTCGGCCTCAGGGCGGCCGGCGATCTCCAAGGCGGCGGCGACGGCGGCGCCGGATGATATGCCGCCCGGAATTCCCTCCACCCGAGCGAGCAGCCGCGCCGTCTCGAACGCCGTTTGATTGCCGATCGTGATGATCTCGTCGATGACGCTGCGATCGAGAATGGGCGGCACGAAGCCCGCGCCGATTCCCTGAATCTTGTGGGGACCGGGCGGACGTCCGGAAAGCACGGCGGAATCTTCGGGCTCCACGGCGACGACGCGCAAGCCGGGCCGGCGCGCTTTCAGCGTCTGGCCGACGCCCGTGATCGTGCCGCCGGTGCCGACGCCCGACACGAAATAGTCGACCTCGCCATTCGTGTCGTTCCAGATTTCCTCCGCCGTCGTCACGCGGTGAATATCGGGGTTGGCCGGGTTCTCGAACTGTTGGGGAATAACGGCGTCGGGATTTTGGGCGGCGAGTTCACTGGCCTTGGCGAGGGCCCCTTTCATCCCCTGCGAGGCGGGAGTGAGCACAAGCTCGGCGCCGAGCAGCGCCAGCATCTTGCGCCGCTCGATCGACATCGATTCCGGCATGATGAGAATGAGTCGATAGCCGCGCGCGGCGGCGACGAAGGCAAGCGCGATGCCGGTGTTGCCCGACGTCGGTTCGATCAGCACCGTTTTCCCCGGCGTGATCTTACCGCTCGCCTCGAGCGATTCGATCATGCTGACGCCGATGCGGTCTTTGACGCTCGCGATCGGGTTGAAGAATTCGAGTTTGGCGAGGAGATTCGCCTTTACGCCGCGCTCTCGCGCGAATCGATCGAGCCGGACGAGCGGCGTATCGCCGATCGTCTGTGTGATGGAATCATAGATTCGGCCTCGGCCAGGTTTGGCCGGCGGCGTGAAGCTCGGTGCTGCCTGCGACATGTTTCGCCCCCAGGGAAAGAAGAATGAGGTCTAGATTGAGAGTTTGATTCCGACCAGAGCCATGACGCTGGCAAGGGCCGGCCGCAGATAGCGGTCGGGAACCCGAGCAGCGAAATGGGCGCCAATGGCGATGCCTGGAAGAGATCCGATGAGGAGCGAAAGCAGCAGCAACCAGTCGACGCCGCCCATCAGCCAGTGCCCGAAGCCGGCGATCAGCGTCAGCGGCACGGCGTGGGCGATATCGGAGCCGACGAGGCGCGCCGTCGGCGTGTGCGAATACAGCGCCAGCAGCACGGTCATGCCGATCGCCCCGGCGCCGACCGAAGAGATCGAGACCAGCACGCCGAGAAGAACGCCGAGAATCGCCGTCAGCCACAACAAGCGCCGATCGCTCATGTCGTTCGTGTGTTTCGCGATGTGATCGAGGATCCACCGCCGGAAGAGAATCGAGAAGGCGGTCAGCAGCAGTGCGAATCCAAGCGCCGAGGTGATCAGCCCATTCGCCGAATGGCCGCCGGACTTGCCGAGCCAAGAGAGGACGAGAAGACTCGCGACGCTTGCGGGCACGCTGCCATAGGCCAGCCGGCGGGTGATGCGCCAGTCGACGGTGCCGTGCAGGGCGTGAACGAGCGTGCCATTCGTCTTGGTGACGGCGGCGTAAAGCAGGTCGGTGCCAACGGCGGTCGTCGGGGGCACGCCGAAAACCAGCATCAGGATCGGAGTCATCAGCGAGCCGCCGCCGACGCCCGTAAAGCCGACAAGCGCGCCAACGAAGAAGCCAGAAGCGGAATAAAGGAGATTGATCGCGCTGAGCGCGTCCAAAAAGGCGGGCATTTCTTTCTTTCGTCGGCAGTGCTAATTCTACTCTATAAATCTAGTCAACTTTGTCAAATCTGACGCGCCACATTTTGGGAAAAGATGAACATGCCGGTCGACTGCAGTAGTATGACGGCGCAAAAGGGCGTCCGGTCCGGACCTAGGCCCTAAAGGTCAAAACGGGAAATGCTGACAAAGAAAGCCAAATACGGCCTCAAGGCCATGGTTCACCTCGCGGGGGTACGGCCGGGAGAAACCGCTTTGGTCGCGGACATCGCCGCCTCCAACCAGATTCCGAAAAAGTTTCTCGACGCAATTTTGGGCGAACTGCGCAATGCCGGTTTCGTCCATTCGAAAAAAGGCAAAGGCGGCGGCTATATGTTGGCGCGGCCGCCTTCAGACATTGGCGTCGGCAATATCGTGCGCGCGCTCGACGGACCGCTGGCGCCTATCCAATGCGCAAGTAAGACCGTCTACCGTCGGTGCGACGACTGCACGGACGAGACGCGATGCGCGGTCCGCCTCGTCATGCTGCGGGCGCGACAGGCGATCGCAGAAGTGCTCGACAAGACGTCGCTTGAGCAGATGCGCGGATTGGGCGAGAGCGGCGACGGCGTCCGTCTGCTCGTCGGTGGGGAAGCTGTGCGCCAAGCCATGGACATGGCGTGAGCCGGCTCCTATAAAACGCTGGCGGCAGATTCTTTTCTTGCGCCGCAGCATTCCTCCAAGGGACCGGCGCAAGGCCGGAAAGCGAATGTTGGACAGGGTGGCGCAAGTGACGAAGACGGGCGAGGCGACAGCGATTTTGCGCCACACCATGGTCGAACGCCAGCTTCGTCCGTTCGATGTGACCGATGTGCCTTTGCTTGAGCGCTTCCTCGAGACGCCGCGCGAGATTTTCCTCCCGGACTCACTCGCCTCGCTCGCCTATTCGGATTTGGCGATTTCCGTAAAGGGCGCCAGCGGACGCAAACGCAACCTGCTTCCGCCGCTCGTGTTGGCCCGGATGCTTCAAAGCGCCGATGTCAAAGCGACGGATAGGGTGCTCGATATCGGGGGCGTGGGATACTCGTCCGCACTGCTCTCTGGCCTCGCCGACAAGGTTGTCGCGCTGGAATGTGATTCCGGTCTCGCCGACTGCGCCAAGTCAGGCCTCGCGGCTTTGGGCTGCGACAACGTGCAATTCGAGCTCGGGCCTTTGGAAAAGGGCTTCGCCGGCGGCGCCCCTTACAACGTCATCATTATTCAAGGCCGCGTTCAGGCAGGACTCGAGGCGTTGTTCGAACAGCTAACGCCCGATGGTCGGCTGCTGGCGATCGTCACGCCGGAGACGCGCGCCGGCCAGCAGGTCGTACGCTTCGAGCGCCAGGACGGGCGTTCGGCGGGCGAACTGCCGTTGTTCTCGGCGACGGCGCCGGTGCTCGATGGCTTCGAACAGGCTCCCGCCTTCAACCTCTAGCGCCGCCATTTCGCCTTATTCGCGTTTCTAGCGTAGCGTTCGGTGTCATCGTCGAGACTGATCGCTGCCGTAGATTGGCGTGCGTGTCGACGCGCGAAGATAGGTTGAGAACAATGAGAATCGACGGGTTTGGCCTCGGGTGGCGGCGGTCGGCCAACGTCCTGTCTTGCACGTCCGCCGCATTGGCGCTTGCAGCGGTCGCTCTATCGCCGGGCCGGGCCTCCGCGGAGAGCCTTCTGTCGGCTCTAGCGCGGGCCTATTACGGCAACCCGGATCTCAACCAGAGCCGCGCCAATGTGCGGGTGCGCGACGAAGATGCGCCGAAAGCAAAATCGGGCCTTCGACCGAAAGCCAGCATCACCGCACAGGCTGGCGCGCAATATGCGGCGATCAAGATTCCCTTTGGCGGCAGCAGTAGCCAGCAGGCCGGCGCCGCGGCCGGCGCGAGCGGCGATTTTCAGGACACCTACGTGGGTTACCCACGCGGCGCGACTCTGAACATGTCGCAGACGCTGTTCGACGGCTTCCGCACTGAAAACTCCGTGCGCCAGGCGGAATCGGGCGTCTTCGCGGCGCGCTCGACCATGCGCCTGACCGAGCAGGCGACCCTTCAGAACGGCGCAACCGCCTATATGAACGTGCTGCGCGACACGGCGGTGGTGTCGCTGCGCAAAAACAACATTTCGGTGCTTGAGGAACAGCTCAAGCAGAGCCGCGATCGTTTTCAGGTCGGCGAAGTGACTCGAACCGACGTCTCCCAGGCGGAAGCCTCGGTCGCGCTGGCGCGTTCGGAATTCTATGCCGCGCAGGCGCAGCTCAAGAACAGCATGGCGAACTACCGCCAAATCATCGGCGCTGAGCCAAAACACCTTGAGCCGGGGCGCAGCCTCGAGCCGTTGTTGCCCAAATCTCTGGAGCAGGCGATCGGCATCGCATTGGTGGAGCATCCCGGCGTGACCGCAGCCTTTCACCAGGTGGACGCGGCGGCGCTCGCGGTCAAGGTCGCGGAAGGCGCGCTGGCGCCGAATCTCTCCGTCAACAGCCAGGTGTCAAATCAATATGACTCGTTTCTCGGATTGCCGGGATCGAAGCAGTTCACTGCATCAGCGACAGCGCAGTTGAATGTCCCGCTCTATCAGGGCGGCGTCGAATATGCCTCAATTCGCCAAGCCAAGGAGCAACTCGGCCAGGCGCGGCTTAATGCCGACGTTCAGCGCGAGAGCGTCCGCGCAAGCGTCGTGTCGAGCTACGGGCTCCTCGACACCGCCAAGGCGTCGATTATCTCTGGGCAGGCCGCGGTGAAGGCGGCGGAGACCGCGCTCGCCGGGGTGCGCGAGGAGGCCAAGGTCGGGCAACGCACCACCCTCGATGTGTTGAACGCGCAGCAGTCGCTGCTAAACGCCAGGGTCAACCTCGTCACGTCGCAGCGCGATCGGGTCGTCGCCTCTTATGCGGCGCTGGGGTCGATCGGACGCTTGTCGGCGCAAGAACTCGACCTCGCGGTCGCGCTCTATGACCCGAGCGTTCATCTCAATCAGGTGCACGACCTGTGGTTCGGTCTCGACACGCCCGACGGCCGATAAGAATTTCGCGAATGCGGGTGACATCATAGCGCGAAAAGTGTGGAATTCGTTCGGACCGAGTTGATTCGCGGATTTCGCGCGGTCAGAGATCCGATCCATCCTCATGCGCGGCCTTTCCCCGCAAAGCGGCAGAACTCCATGAGCGCAGCGAACGCATCCGCCCCGTCGCACTCGTTGCAGGACGAAGCGCGCGCGAACGAGCCCTCGATGGAGGAAATACTCGCTTCCATCCGTCGTATCATCGCCGACGACGACAGCCTGCCGGAGGCGCGTCGCGATGATCGCCGGCGTGCGCGCGACATCGACGCGGCGCGCAGCGCCTATCCGGCGCCCGTGCTTGAGCGACGCGAGGACGAACCGCCGTTGTCGCTCGTTGACGACTTGCGCGACGGGGTCGAGGACGCAGGGGAGGTTCGGCTGGTGTATGTCGCCGGCGAGGCGGCTGGGCACGAGACGGGAGCCGAACTGTCGGAGGGCGAAGAGTCCTCCGAGATTGAACGCGTGGCTGAGCACGAAGAGGCGGGCACGGAGATCAGCGATGTTGCGCCGGCCGTTGAGAGGGCGTTGCTGTCGGACGAGTCCGCTGCGACGGTCGCGTCAAAACTTCAAGCGCTCGCCGCTGGCGTAGCATTCAGCGAGAGCGACATTCTCGACAGGTGCGCAAAAGAATTGCTGCAGCCGATGATGCAGCAATGGCTCGAGGCCAATCTGCCGTCGCTCGTGGAGCAGCTGGTGCGCGCCGAAATCGAACGGATCGCCCGGCCTGCAAACCGTCTTGCGGCTTCGGCGCGCAAACCCAGTCAGCCTTAACGACGCTTTAAACGGGTCGAAGCTATCCTCGCGGCCATGCATCGGCTCCGAGTCATGATTCATACGCTCGTCCTCCCGCTTAGCCTCTACACAGTGGCTGGCGTCTTGGCCGCCTATTTCATCTGGCACGGCGTTAACGGCCAGCGCGGGCTGAAGATCGGTGAAGAATATGAGCAGAAGCTCGATCAGCTGCGTCTGGAGCGCAACCTGCTCAAGCTTCAGCGCATGCATTGGGAAAGTCGCCTGGCCCTCATCAAGGGCGAGACCGTAGACGCCGACATCCTCGACGAGGAGGCGCGCAAGCGACTGGGGCGGGCGCACAAGAACGACGTCGTGATCTTTTTGCCGCCGCCGGGCGCGCCCTAACCTCGGCGCGGCGAGAAACGCGCCTGCAAGCCGGGCGGTCCCGCGCAGTCGACAAGGTCCCGCGAGATCAGATCTTCAAGATGGGCGAGGGCGGTCATCGCCGCCGCGACGTGGAGACGTTTGTCGACGCCTTCGTAAATGTGGGCGACGATTTCAGCGATCGTTTCGTCCCCCAATTCGAGACGCTGAAGAATGGCGGCCTCGCGCGCGCGCCGGTGATGAAGCAGGGCGCGCAGGAAACGCTGGGGATCGTGCACCGGTTCGCCGTGCCCCGGCCAATAGATGCGGTCACCGCGCCCGCGTAGCCGTTCGAGCGACGCCATATAGGCGCCCATGGAGCCGTCCGGCGGCGCGATCACGGTGGTCGCCCAGGCCATCACATGGTCGCCGGTGAAGAGCGCCTGCTCCTTCGCGAGCGCGAAGCAAAGATGGTTCGCCGTATGACCCGGCGTCGCCAGGGCCACGAGTAAAGCGTCGCCGATTTCGAGCGTGTCGCCGTCTCTCAGCACGATATCCGGCGCGTAGGTCCGATCGTGGGCTGCGTCGAGGTTGGGGGCGCCGTGATGTCCCGCCTCGCTGGGCATGTAGGGAGCGCAGCCGGCGATTATTGCGCCCGTCGCCTGCTTCAAGGCGCGCGCCGCCGGCGAGTGGTCGCGATGCGTATGGGTCACCAGCACGTAACGCAGTCTTTCGCCGCCGATGCTTGCAAGCAGCGCCCCGATGTGACGCGGGTCGTCAGGTCCGGGGTCGATGATCGCCACATCGCCGTTTCCGACGAGGTAGCTGCATGTTCCTGTGAAGGTGAACGGACCGGGGTTTGGCGCGAGCGCGCGTCGCGTCAGCGCCGACAGGCGCGCCGAAACGGCTGGGTGTGTTCCGGCTTGAATGACGGCGCCCTCATCGCGACCAAGGGGCCGCACGGCATCATAAGGCGTCGCAGGCGCGCTCGAAAGAGCGGCGCGGCGGTGGGACGTTCCAGCGCCGCGCCACGCAGATTACATCGGGAAAAGGGAGTTCTGACGCTGCAGCTCGGATTGCAGAGCGTAGCCCTTTTTTCCGCCGTAGTTCACCTTGCACCAGGTCGTCTCGCCCCAGCCATAAACGCAGGAGCCGATGTTGACCGTCGTGTTCTCGGGGATGCTGCCGAGGATCTTGTAATTGACGCCAGGGCCTTTGTAGATGGCGACATCGTTGTTGGTGGTCACCGGCGCGACGACGACGTTGTTGCCCTGCGTGCCGAGCACGCCCGCGGCGACGAAGCCCTTCATGTCGCCGGCCTGGATTTGGCACCAGTCGCGCTTCCAGCCGCCGCCACAATCGAGCACTGTGACGTCGACGCCGGCGGGCAGCTGGCCGATGACGGGCCACTTGGGGCTCGGGCCGGACCGGACGTTCGCGGCGCTGGTCAGCGGGCTGGCAAAAGCGGAAGCGCCGAACAGAACGGCAGTCGCCGCAGCGAATCCGATAATTTTCTTCATCTCTATCCTCCCCAGATGAAAACCGGGCCGATTAGCAAGGCCCGTTTCCGAAGACTAACGAAACCGGAGCGAAACGGTTCCGCCCAAGACCGTAGTCCTCGAAGCACACATATTCCTACGCTTGGCTTTAGCAAAGCGAAAGGCCGAGCTGTGCGCCGACCAAATTCCATTAGAGTTATCGACCGCGCTCGCGGCAGAGCAAAAGAATCATGGCGAGGCAAAAAAGAAGCGGCTTCGCCTGCCGGTTAAGGAAGACTCAGCCGCCAAGTTTCTCACGCGCGAACTCGAAACGCACGCTCCCGAGCCGGACGCGCGTGCGCGCGACGCCCGGCCCGAAATTCCGCTCAGTCGAACACCGAGCCCAGCGCGACGCCAAGCAGGCCGACGACGACCGCCGCCGGCAGGATTGCGTAACTGCCCATCAGCAGCGCGCCGATCACGCCGCCGATCGCCGCGGCGATCGCGCCGCCGACGATCTTGCCGGTGTTGCTCTCAGGTTTTTCCGTCGCCGAACCGCCGGCGTTCTGCATCGCCTCTTTCGACATGGCATCCTCGCGAGACATCACTGATCGCCGCATCCATGCGTCGGTAGCAAAGTCATGTGAGAGCGTGATGAGAGTTTCGTGAAGGCCGCGTCACCCGAGCGCCACTTTAGGTTCACACGCGCGGGGTCGCCCCGGTCGCCAATGGCGAACCCGAACCAAGGCTGCCGAAGTTTTAGAGGCCTTAGGATACGAGCCCGCGCACCACCAGAACCGAGCATTGCGCGTGATTGACGATGGTCGTTGCGTTGGAGCCAATGAGAAAACGGTCCATGCCCGGCCGATGCGAGCACAGCACGATGAGATCGGCGCCCCAGTCCTCGGCCTCGGCCAAGACCTTTTGATAAACGGGGCCGAACAGCAGCGTCGTGGACACGCGTTCGGGCGCGCAGTCGATCTTGGCGGCGACCGCCGCTATTTCCTTCTCCAAGCCGCGACGCACCTGAACGGTGAAATTTTCAGGCACGTAGTCGAGAAATGAGATGGGCAGGAGCGATTGCACGTTGACAACGCGCACCTCGCTGTCGAACGCCTTCGCCAGAGCCTGTGCGACGGAGATCGCCCGGTCGGTCATCTCAGGTTCGGTGAGATCGATCGGCAGCAGAATTTTGCGATACATCGGCGCGCTCCGGGAGATTCTCTCCGGATATGGCGCGGGACCTGCTCGAAACAATGATGAGGCGGCGCGCGTTTTGCGGACCGCGGCCGCGGTCCGCGGCGATCGCGAGCCGTTCGCAATCCATCGATCGGGCGGTGGAGCTGCGGCCCGCTAAGTTAACTTCCGAGGTGTTCCGAAGCCCTACAATAATTCCTTGATTATCCACAACTTGCGCTGGCATTCGCTCTGGACGCTTCCGACACTTTCTGGCACATTCCAAGAACTGAACGTGCGTAGGCATGTGCGCAGTTTTTGAGAAAAATCGAAATGCGGAAGCTTGCGAAATTGAGCGCGCGCGCTGTACCTCCAGTGCGCCGACATCGGCGACAAGGGCGTCGTCACGAAGTCATGGATCTTCCGCTTTCAGCTTAATGGCCGCGCCCGCAAAATGGGCTTGGGCAGCGTCAATGACTTTTCCCTCGCCGAGGCGCGAGAGCGCGCTCGGCTGACGCGCCAACAGATTGCGGACGGCATAGACCCTATCGAGGCGCGACTTGCTGAGCGTGACGCGCGCCGCAAGGACGAAGCGGAGCGCATCACCTTTAAGGATGCGGCCGAGCGGTTCTTGAAGGTTCACGAGTCCGGCTGGCGGAATGAAAAGCATCGCTGGCAATGGCGAGCGACGCTTGAAAAATATGCTTATCCCGCCATTGGCACCCGCCCTGTCAAGGCGATCGACGCGCCGATCATCAATCACACTCTCGCGCCGATCTGGAAGAAAACGCCGGAGACGGCGAGCCGGACGAAGCAGCGCATCGAGCGCGTCGTCCATTGGGTGAACGCCGGAATGCCTTTGCCTGCGCCTGGGAAGGCAAAGCGCGTGCAGCATCATCCGGCGCTGCCTTGGCGGGATATCCCCGCGTTCATGGGTGAGCTGCGCGAGCGTGACAGCCTCTCGGCGCGTGCGCTTGAATTTTGCATTTTAACGGCGGCCCGGACGGGCGAAGTCATTGGTGCCCGCTGGCCCGAAATAGATCTTAAGGCGAAGGAGTGGACGGTCCCCGCCGATCGCATGAAAGGAGGCCGAGAGCATCGCATTCCGCTATCTGACCGAGCCGTCGAAGTTCTCACAGCGTTGCCGCGCCTAAAGGGCGAGACGCACGTGTTTCCGGGGCCAAGGAAGGGCGCGGGCCTTTCCAATATGGCGATGCTGGAATTGCTGCGCGGCATGCGTCCTGGCCTGACCGTTCACGGATTCCGATCGGCGTTCAAGGATTGGGCTAGCGAAGCCACAAACCATCCAAACATCGTGAGCGAAACCGCGCTGGCGCATGTCGTCAGCGACAAGGTCGAGGCGGCTTAGCGGCGCGGCGAGCTATTCGAGAAGCGCGCGCGCCTCATGCGCGACTGGGCCGCATATTGCGCGCGGCCGGCCGAGAAGGGCGGAAACGTCGTCCCGATCGCGAGGGCGCGCTAATGCCGCGCAAGGTCGACAGGGGCACTGGAATCACCGCCTACAAGGTCACTGCATACGCAACTAGCCCTGAAGATGCGTCGGCCTTGTCGGAAACGTTCGATAAGTCTGCCAATGCCTGGAATCGAGCCGTAAAAGAAGGCGGCATCTTTCATGCCACGTGGCTTCCCGTCATCAGAACCTGCGAACAAATCTTGTCGGAGGCGAAAGATGCCGTCCCGATAATTGACACTCCCGAGGATTTTGCGCAACGAATTCTTCAATTCATCGCAGCGACGAAAGAGGCAATCAACAGCGGCGACGCCGACCGTGCGGCGCGGTTAGCATCCATTGTTGGCGTGGAATGGGCTACGGCGAAGTTGAAGTGGGGATGGGAAGCTGACGCGCTTCGCGGAGAGAAAGTTGTGGAGAGCGCGAAGGCCGGGGGACACAAAGCAGCCAAGTGGAAAAGGCCAAAGACCGAAAGAGTCCTCGCCCGTATGGAAAGTTTAATGCCGAAGATGACTGTCTCGGGAGCGGCCGGACAGTGCGCAAAGGAAGGCTTGGGCGCCGCGGCCGGCAATAGAGCGTTGTGGTATCGCCACCGCCGCGAAAAAAAGTTGTGACACTGCCGGCCACTGTCACAACGCATCGCGCGTAGTTGTTCCGAACCTTCTAAGGAGGTTTGGAACATGCTGAAACCAACAAAGCGCGATATCCCGGCGTCGTGCGGGCCGGAACTCATTCAATTCCTGCGTCGCCCCGAAGTGAGCCGCATTACGGGCCTGCCCACGTCGACCATTTATCAAATGATGGCGTCGGGCACGTTTCCGAAAAATTTTCGCATCAGCGCGCGCCTCTGCGCGTGGCGCGCCGATGAAGTCGCCGCTTGGCAGAAGGCGAAGCTCGCCTCCCGCGAGTCGGCGGCCGCGTAAATGTCCGCGCCAAAATGGCGAAAGCCGCCCCCGCGTGAGGCAGGGGGCAGCTTTCAAAACCGTGACACCTTGGGTGGGGTCACCGTCGAAAATACCGCAGCGGACTCGTCGCGGCAACAAATTCCGAGCCGGGCCGATCTCGCCCGAAATTCTCGCGGCTTCGCGTCAATCGCCTGAATTGGAAATGGCGTGACGACGCCTCCGGCCGGCGTGGCGATAACCTCGCGTCGCTTCGCGCCTTTATCGGGGAGGCGCGCCGATGAGCGCCCGCTCCCTGCCCATCGGTCTGAAAAAGATGGTTATGGTCGCGCGCTTCCGTCGCGCGCAGTTTCAAAAATTCGCCCGACATGCCCGGACGATCCCGGGGTTCGACTGGCAGTATTTCACCGACCTGATGGTCGACGAGGGCAACATCACCCCCGCCGGGTTCTATGAATCCCTAAACAGCGACGGTTCGCCGGGCTATTGGCGGGGAACCCGGCTCGGCGATTTCTTCTTCAAGGGCAAGAATGCTCCTTTCGATCTCGACGAGGAGCTGCCGGACGAGATCATCGCTTGCGTGAAATCCTCGCTTGATCGCATCAAGCTTCACAACGGTCATGACCGATTCGCCGCCGCGCGCCGGCTCGGCATCACGGCGGCATGGCGTCTCGAAAACAGGGCGTGGTTGCTCGGCGCCTGCGATCAGACGCCCGAGGAGATGGACGCCGCTCGCCGCGATAGGGCTCGCGTGCGCGCCGCCGAACGTCGGCGGGCCAGGACTGTGAATGAGCGCGAGCGGCGCGCCAAGCAGCGCCGCGACGCCCTACGACCGACTCGTGCGGTCTATCTCGACAACGCCGCGCTGATACGTGAAGCCTGCGCGCTCGCCCGTATTTCTCGCGACACATACGACCGCAGGAGCCCCGGACAGCGCGGAGCCTTGCTGGCGGCGGCGCGCCAAGCGCGCCAAGCCGCCTTGGAGGAAACCCTCTCGGATGGTGCGGAAAGTATGGTGGCAACGACATATAAGGAATCAATTGGGATGGTGGCCACCCAACTTTCCGCAAACGAAAATGAGGCAGGTGAGCCCGACATGGGGATGTCCGGCTCGCGCTCTCGCGCCTGGGGCGCTCGGTCGCCGGATACCAGCGCTCGGGACCGCAGCGTATCGATCAGGAAGTTGTCGAGGAGTTCGGGCGCGGCGGCGTTCTGATCGGCGCCGCCGCCGTCCGAGCCGGGCGATGACCATGTCGCACGAGGTGGAGCGCAGGGGTAGGGGGGTGCAAATCCCTGCCGCCCCAGGGGGCGGTCACCGGGTGGGGTCCGCCGTCTTCTCCGTCGCGAAATTGATATCGGGGGTCAAATTGGCCAAAAACGCAATCGCGCACCGATTAGAAAGAGGCGCGCGAATGAACGAGTGCCTCGGTCGCCGTGCATTCGCCTGGGCTCTGGCGTCGTGGAAAAGACAAATCCCACGTCAGTCCGGTTTTGACCCAAAGCAGACGTTACGCTTTGGGAAGAAAAACTCCGACAAATCGACGATGAGCGGCGCGTCGCCAAGGGACTATTTACTCCATGGAAATTCCAGCGCCGATGTATCATGACCAAGCGCCCGGGTGCGGTTCACCAGCGCCGACAACTGTTTCTTCGATGGCAATCTGCGCGTGAAAATGAACACATTGTCCAGCGTCGGGCTGGTCTCGATGAACCAACTGTAGTCGCGCGCGTGATCGACGATGTTGTATTCGACCGACAGCAGCGGATTGTAGCGAACCATCAGCCTGGAATTGACGCCCGGATCGAGGATCTCGGCGTCGCCATTGAGAACAGTCTCTTCGGCACCCTTGCGACAGGCGTCACGCACATGGACCTGATTGGGCTGCGCGCCGCGTGCATAACTCGTCGTTCCTCTTACACAGCCGTCGGTGATCCACATGGGGCGGCGGGCGACTTCGAGCCAGGTTCCCCGATAGAAGCGCGCCGGGTCGATCGGTCTTACCGGGCGGTCCTGCGCGAGCGCCTGCGCGCTGGCGCCGAGCGCCAGAAGGATCAGCAGAGAGCGAATGACGCTGTTCTTTTTCATCATGTTCTCCCTCGGGTGGCGCTGACGCGTCAACGCGACACGCGTGTCCAACTGATCGATTTGCAGACGATCCCCGCGAGCACGCATCCGCGAGTCTGCATCGACTGCGAGCCGTAATTGATCTCGAGGCGGTAATTGAGCTTACGCTGCGGGTCATAGGCAGTGCCGGACATGGAGGAATCGCCGCCCGAAACTTTCATCACCAGCCGATCGCCGACATGTTCGTCGCTCGATGGATCGCGAATCCAGGTATTAATCGCGCAAAGCGCGCCGCCGCAGGGCGCGATGCGCACACGGGCATTGCCGTCGCCACGCGCCCAACTGCCGAGAATGCCGTTATTCTCGGCGCTAGCGAATCCTGGGATCAGCATTGTCCCGAAGAGGATAGAAAAGAAACGGGCAAGTAGCCTATTGCGCATTATTGCCTCCTTTCGTCATGCATGGGTGAGCCGATAAAGCCCTACATCGATCGCGCTGGCGCGGAAGCCGCCTTCGCAATAGCAGAGGTAGTAGTCCCACAGCCGCCGGAAGGACGGATCGAAACCGAGCGCTTCGATCTCGTTCCAGTTCGCATGGAAGCGACGACGCCAGTCGGCGACCGTTCGCGCATAGCCGTCGCCGAACGTCTCGATCGTTTCGAGGCGCAAACCCGCGCGATCCGCTTCCTCCTGCAGGGCGCGCGGACAGGGAAGCGCGCCGCCCGGAAAGATGTAGCGCTGGATGAAATCCGGCGTGTTCATGTACTCCTCAAAGCGGCCGTCTTCTATGGTGATCGCCTGCAACACGATATAGCCGCCCGGCGCGAGTCGATCGCGCAGCGTCGAGAAATAGACGGGCCAATAGTCGCGGCCGACCGACTCGATCATTTCAATCGAGACAATGCGGTCGAAGACGCCGGAGACGTCGCGATAATCCTGCAGACGAAGATCGACCCTTGACTGAAGGCCGCGCTTCGCAATCACGTCTTGCGCGTTGGCGAGCTGTTGCTTCGAAAGCGTCAGTCCAGTGATGGCGCCCGCGCCCGTCTGCGCCATCTCGGCGGCGAGACCGCCCCAGCCGCAGCCGATCTCTAGGACCGTTTCGCCATTACGCGCGTCGAGCAGATCGAGCACGCGATCAATCTTGTTGCGCTGCGCCTGTTGAAGTGTCTCTTCTCCCGTTGGATAGATACCGGACGAATAGAACATCTGCGGATCGAGCCACAGGCGATAGAATTCATTGCCCAGATCGTAATGCGCGGCGATGTTGCGCCGGCTGCCGGCGCGGGAATTGGCGCGCAAGCGATGCATCAGCCAGTTTGCGAAACGGGCCGGCGCGAAGCCCTGCACCGCGCGCATGAAGGCGTCGCCATTGACAGCCGCAACCTCGATTGCGGAAACAAGATTGGGGCTGCTCCACTCTCCGCGAAGGAAAGCCTCCGCGAAGGCGACGTCGCCGGAGAACAGTAGCCGCCGAAGCGCCGACATTTTGTGAACAACGATTGTCGCTTCCGGCCCCGGCTTTGGACCGTGACAGTCGACGCGCGTCCCGTCCGGGAGCACGAAGATCAGACGGCCCTTCTCCATCGCCGCCATCACCTTGCGCAGGACAAGCGCCGAAAGCCCCATGCCGCTCCCGGCAATGCGACCCGACACCGAAAGACCCTGTGTGCCGGGGGACGTCAGATCTGACATGAAAGGCTTTCCTTTTCGCTGTTTTGCTTGATGACGACGGTTACGGCGCGATCAGGCGGCGGCGGCCGGACATGCAGCCGGACGCCCTTGAGCCAGATCAGCAACGCTTCGTAGTGAATGCCGGCGATCACTTTCAGCGTCAGCAGCGGATGCGAGAGAAAGACGCGCAGCAAGGCGTGATCGTCGAGCGTCTGGCGCGCGAGGCGCTGCGTGGCGATCAGCATGTCGCCGGCGTCGTCCGCAACCGATATCGAGATCGTGTAGGCGTCGTCCGGCGGCTTGATCCGGAAACTGTACGCCATGTCCATCGCCACGAAGGGCGAAACATAGAACTGCTTCGAACAGTCGTGACGAAGCTCTTTGCGGTCCGCGTTGACCGGAAAGAGATAAGCGTGACGCTGCCCGAATGTGTTGTTGACCTCGTAGAGGATCGCCTGTATCGCGCCATCGACGCGATAGCAGAAGAAGATGCTCAGCGGATTGAAGGCGAAACCGAGAATGCGCGGCATGGTCAAGAGGCGGATCGCGCCGCCCCGCGCCTCGAGACCGGCGTCGCGCAAGATCGACTCGACTTCGCTGCGCAGATCGCCAGTGCGGGCGAAAAGGTGATCCTGCGCGCGAAATCCGAAGAGATTGAAGCGCGCGAGCGAGAACAGCCGGAGCTGTTTGTCGAGCGACGGCAACTCGTCGAGATCGAGCAGCAGCGCGAAGACGCGATAGCGTAGCCGGTGCGCTTTCGGCCGCAGACGGCGATGCGCCACCGAACCGACATAGAGCGCGCTGTTCACCGCCATCGTCCGCTCCTATGCCCGCGGCGCCGGGCCGACATGGATGCGGCCGGATTCGTTTTCGACAGTCCAGGGCCGCCGCACGCCGCCAAGCTGTTCCGCAACGGCAAGGCCGGACTGCAGCCCGTCTTCATGAAACCCCGACCCGAAATAGGCGCCGCAGAACCAAGTGCGGCGCACGCCCTGAAGCGACCAGAGTTCGCGCTGGGCGTCGATGGCGGCGAGATCGAATATCGGATGCTCATACACGAAGCGGCGGGAGACAAGGTCGTCGCGCGGCGGCGTAATGGCGTTCAGCGTCACGAAGAGCGGCGTCGACGGCGAGAGGTCCTGAAGCCGGTTCATCCAGTAGGTGACGCAGAGCGGAGAGTCCGGACCGGATGCGAGATAGTTCCAGCTCGACCAGATTGAACGCAGTCTCGGCATCAGCGCCGCGTCGCCGTGAAGGATAGTTTCGTTGCAGCTGTAACGAAAGCGCGAGAGCAGCCGCGTTTCCTCCGCGGACGGATCGCCGAGCATGCGCAACGCCTGATCCGCATGCGCGGCGATCACCACATGATCGAAACGCTGCGCGCCGCCGGACCATTCGACGACAACGCCATCGTCGGCGCGGGTAACCCGCCGCACCGAAGCGTTCAACAGCACACGCTCGCCGACCGGCGCAGTCAGCTTTTTCACATATTCGCGGCTACCGCCTTCGACCGTACGCCACACCGGCCGGCCGGTAATCTTCAGCAGCCCGTGATTTTCGCAAAAGCGCGTGAACGCCCGCGCCGGATATGCGGCGACATCGCGCGCGGGAAGCGACCAGATCGCCGCCGCCATCGGATAAAGATGATCCTCACGGAAGGGCGCGCCGTAGCGGTGCATGTCGAGATAATCGCCGAGCGTCATGCCCTCCATCTGCGCGATTTGACTGGGCGCCTCAGCATAAAACCGACGAATGTCGAGGAGCATCGACCAGAAGCGCGGGCTGACGATGTTTTTCTTCTGCGCAAAGAGTGTGAAGAGGTCGTTGCCCGCATATTCGAGCCCCCCGTCCGCCATCGACACCGCGAAAGTCATCTCGCTCGGCTTCGTGCGGACGCCGAGATGCTCGAAAAGCTTCGTCAGATTTGGATAGGCCGGCTCATTATAGACGATGAACCCGGTGTCGACCGCGATCGGGCCCAACGGCCCCTCGACCTCGACGGTGTTGCTATGCCCGCCGGCATAGTCGCCCTGCTCGAAAATCGT
The DNA here is from genome assembly GCF_000372845.1 of Methylocystis rosea SV97. Classification (GTDB taxonomy): domain Bacteria; phylum Pseudomonadota; class Alphaproteobacteria; order Rhizobiales; family Beijerinckiaceae; genus Methylocystis; species Methylocystis rosea. Next base: position 2,600,037 of record NZ_KB889963.1, on the reverse strand, counting down.
GACCTCATGCGCATGAGACAAAAGCCACGACGCTGAAAGACCCGTGACGCCGGCCCCGAGCACAGCAATTTTCAGCCGTTTATTCAGGCCGCTAGGCGCCATCCTCCGCCTCTCGTGCAACTTCTCTCTTTCTTGCGCCGTCACAATCCTGTCCTTTACGGTCTGCAGCGTTATACGCTCGGGCTTGGCCAATGGATCACTCGTTTCGGGCGCCGCCAGACGAACCGCGTAGCCCGGTGATCCAAATTCGCAGGCCGCGCGTAGAAGGGAGCATGATTGGCGCTGTCGCTACACAGACTGTCGAGATCCCGGACCGGCGCGCCGTCGCGGAATCGCGTCTTCGGGAAGCGTCGACGATGACCCTGCGAACGGCGCCCGCCGCCTTGTCTTCGGCGGAAGCGACAAGCCTCATCAGGCGAATTGCCGAAACGCAGGACCGCGGGGCCTTCGCGGCCCTGTTCGCTTACTATTTCCCGCGCGTGAAGGCCTATATGCTGCGCGTTGGCGCGTCGCCCGCCGGCGCGGAAGAGTTCGCGCAGGAAGCGCTGCTGCGCGTCTGGCGCAAGGCCGATAGCTTCGATCCGCGCGCGGCGGCGGCGTCGACCTGGATTTTTGTCATTGCGCGAAACCTGCGCATCGATCGACTGCGCGGCGAGCGCAACATCGATGGGTTCGAACGCGATCCAAGTGAGGAGCCGGATGCGCCGCCGAGCGGCGAAGCGATCGCCATCATGAATGAGCGGCGCTCCCGCCTGCACGCGGCGCTGGCCGCACTCCCGGCCGAGCAGGCGCACATCATCGAACTCTTCTATTTCGAGGAACACCCCCAGTCGGAAATCGCGCGGATGCTCGGCGTGCCGCTCGGCACGGTGAAATCGCGCGTGCGGCTGGCGGTTCAGCGCCTGCGTGCGGAACTCGAGGATCTTGGATCATGACAAATCCCGGCCATGCGCCCGAGGATCTTATCCTGCGCCATGCGACGGGCGCGCTCGATCCGGCGTTTTCGCTGCTCATCGAGACGCATCTCGCAATGTCGCCGGCCTCACGGCGGCTGCACGCACACTTCGAGGCGCTTGGCGGCGCACTGCTCGAGGAACTCGCGCCAGCGGATGTTGACCCCGCCGCGTGGAACCGCGCCCTGCGCGCACTCGACACGGATGGGGAGCCGGCCGTCGACCTTCCCAAGCGCAAGGCGACGCATCCCAAATTGCCAGAGGGATTTGCTTTGCCGGCCCCCCTCGCCAGTGTCGACATCCACCATTGGCGTTGGATTGCGCCTGGCGTCCGGTCCGCAAGCATCGCCCTGCCGGAACATGGCGCGTCGCGCGCCTTTCTGCTCGAGATCGCTCCGGGCATGACCGTTCCCCGGCACGGACATGTGGGCGACGAGGCGACCTGTGTGCTGCGCGGCGGGTTTCGTGATCGCGACGCGCATTTCGGGCCGGGCGATGTGGCGCAGGTCGACGAAGAGGTCGAGCACGACATCATGATTGACGCGGGCGATCCGTGTCTCTGTCTGATCGCCATGGAAGGACGCACGCGTCCGAGCAGCTGGTTCGGACGTCTCTATCAGAAGTTCCGGGACATATGAGTCTTGGACTTCTTCTGCTCGCGACGGCGAGCGGCCTCTCTGCGGTCATGGCTTTTGCATGGCTCCTGCAGCGCAGGACCGGCCAGTCCGGCTGGATCGACGCGACATGGTCCTTCGCCATCGGAGCAGCAGGAGCGTTTCTCGCGCTGGCGCCGCTCGATGGCGGAGCGCCGGGCGCACGGCAGGTTTTCGTCGCCGCTTTCGCGGTTGCCGGCGCGGCGCGTCTTGGACTGCATATCATCGCGCGCAGCATCAACGCTGGCGAAGATCCGCGCTATTTCGAGCTGGCCGTGGAGTGGGGCGCCGATTTTCCGTGGCGCCTGTTCTGGTTCCTGCAGATTCAGGCGGGCTGCGCGTTCCTGCTGTCGCTCGCTGTTTTTCTTGCCGCCCGCAATCCCGTCGCCTTTCCGGCCCCAACCGACATTGCCGGCGCGGTCATTCTGGTCTCCGCGATCGCGGGCGAGGCCTGGTCCGACGCGATGCTTGCGCGCTTTCGCGCGACGCGCGGTCCTGGCAGAAGCGTCTGCATGGAGGGGCCGTGGGCTTGGTCGCGGCATCCCAACTACTTTTTCCAGTGGCTGAACTGGGCCGGCTTCGCGGTCGTCGCGATCGACTTTAGCGGCGCCTGGCCGCAGGGCTGGCTCGCAATGCTGGCGCCGGCCTTCATGTACTGGCTGCTCGCCCATGTCTCCGGCGTTCCGCCGCTTGAAAAGCATATGCTGGCGTCGCGCGGAGACGCGTTCCGCGCCTACCAGGCGCGTGTGAACGTCTTTTTTCCCGGCCCGCAAAAGCGCTTGTGAATCTGGTTGGAGGATCGTCGAATGTCCCTTATCGCTTCGGCCGTCAGCGTCGTCGAACGCGCGCCCCTGCCTGACTCGGTTTTGCGCATGGGCGTCGGTTATCTCGTCGGCCGCACGCGGGACCGCCTCAGCCTGGCCCCGCCAGCGGCCGTGGAAGCATTTGCGCGCGACATGGCAAACTACCCCATCGCGATCCACACGCGGGAAGCCAACGCGCAGCATTATGAAGTGCCCGCGCGATTTTTCGAACTGACGCTCGGGCCGCGCCGCAAATATTCGTGCTGCTATTACGACTCGGCCGAAACCACGCTCGCCCAGGCGGAGGAGCGCGCGCTCGAAGAAACCGCGCGGGACGCCGGGCTGGCCGATGGTCAGAGGATTCTAGAACTCGGCTGCGGGTGGGGATCGCTTTCGCTCTTCATGGCGCAGAGCTACCCGAACGCCCATATCACCGCGGTGTCCAACTCCGCGAGCCAGCGCGCCTATATTGAGGGGCGAATTGCGGAGCTGGGTCTAACGAATTTGCGCGTGATCACGGCGGATATGAACGATTTCGCCATGGATCAGCGCTTCGACCGGATCGTGTCGATCGAGATGTTCGAGCATATGTCGAACTGGCGCCCGCTGCTCTCGCGGTTGCGCGGCTGGCTTTCGCCGGAAGGATCGCTTTTCATCCATATCTTCACGCACCGCAACCAACCCTATCGCTTCGATCACACCGAGAAAGCCGACTGGATCGCGCAGCATTTCTTTACGGGCGGCATCATGCCAAGCCGTCAGCTCATTCACAGCTTCGGGGATCTCTTCGAAGTCGAGGCAGAATGGCTGTGGAGCGGCCTTCATTACCAGCGCACGGCGATCGACTGGCTTCGCAATTTCGACGCCCGTCGGGACGAGATCAACGCGGTCCTGAGCGAAACCTACGGAAGCGACGCCACGCTCTGGCGCCGCCGCTGGCGACTGTTTTTCCTCGCAACAGAAGGCCTTTTCGGCGATCGCAATGGTGAGGAATGGGGCGTCAGCCACTATCGCCTGCGTCCATCCCGTGGATAATCTGCACGCGCTTAGGCGGCGTGTGAAAGACTACGCCGCCGCCGCCGATCCGCTGACGGCGACGTCCAACAGGCTCGCGCTGATCCTCGCGTCGAACCAGCCATTCTATCCGCTCTACGTGCGTTGGGTGACCGGAGAAGCGCACGCGCTTCTCGCTCTGACGCTGCTTTCCACCCCGTTTTTTCTCGCTTCGCCATGGATGGCGAGGCGGTTCCCGGACGTTGGACGCTTGTGGTTCCCCGCCGTCGGCGCGATCAACACGTTTTTTTGCGCCTTCATTTTTGGCGAGGGGTCCGGCGTCGAGTGGTTTCTCGCGCCATGTCTGATAATCGCCGTTCTGTCGTGTCGCAGGACGGATATGCGTGCGCTCGGCGCCTATGTCGGAGCACTACTCTGCCTATTCATGCTGCTGCATGGCGGTTACGGGCAGCCCCTATATCCGATGGATGCGACGCAGCAAGAAGCCCTAAGCTCCCTCAACTTCTATTCCGCCTCTACTTTGAGCGTGATAGCAGCATGGATGTTTATGTCCATACGGCGCGAACAAGGTCTCCTCATCCCGTGAAGCGCCTTGCGGCGGCATAGCCTGCGGATGCCGCAATCGCGGTGAGGAAAACACCCCAGCACAAATCAACGATTGTTACGAGCACGGGCCAGTGATTGAGCGTCGCTTGATTGGTCAGGTCATACGTGCCGTAAGCGACAAGGCCGAACACAGCCCCATTCAGCGTCGCCTTCCGCCAGTCGCCATTCTGGAGCGCGGGCGCGCATGCAAAATAGACAACTCCGAATAGGTAGAGCGCGTAAAAGGCAATCGCCGGCGCAGCCCGAAAGTCATCCGCGAGCAGCACACCGAGTTGCGGCCGGTAAAAGCTCTCGGCCATCGATGTTAGCCAGATCACGTCCAGCGCCAGCATGCCGAAAGCCGCGCCTGCATAGGCAAAGATGATGCGGAACATCGAGTCTCCTGACGACCCCGGATGTTTATACGAGCGGCGTCGCCAAGAGGATCACGAGCAGGCTTTGCAGTTGCAGCGCCAAAAAGTATCCTCGCGGCTTTTATGTTCGAGCGGGCCGCCGTTTCGCCATCGCCGACGCTCTCTAAATCTTTTGCGTTGAATTCGATCGCGCCAGTGACCAGAGCGTTCGTTCTTTCGGCGTATTGTTATGTCCGACGTGTGCTTTTTGGCGATTGCTCAAAATTTATGTCGCGAGTAAGCCTTTGGCGCGGTCGCGGTCGCGGAAAGTCTGCTCCTGGCGCTAAGCGGTCTTCGAAGTGCCCAGTCTTGAAGCCCGATCAGTGTCGGATCGTCATCGCCGATGCCCGAGCGGTTCACGCGCGGCGAGACGATCCATTCTTGCAACGCGTCCTCGGTAGGCGCGTGCAACAGCGCGGCAGGATCGCCGCCGACCAGCCACGCCCCGACCTCGCGCCAGCCGAGAATTACCGGCATCCGATCATGAAAGCGGCTCATCCAATCGTTAGCGGGCCTGACAATGATCGTCGTCGAGTCGATCATCTTCTTTGTCTCTGGGATTGGTACGCTTTCCCAGAGCCTAGCGAAGGCGAGCAGCCGGCGGTCAGGCGCTAAGAAAAGTCGGCGTACTCGCGTCCATTCATAGAAGCCCAGCTGATGACGCGCGGCGCGCACTGATGCCGATCGAAACATCGGCTTCTCAGCGACCGGTCTCGGCATGGAGTTGAACGTCGCCGGCAGTTCCTAAAATGGCCTTTCACCAGAGCGGCTCCGCGGCTCCGCATGACCGCAGTCCGAAAATTTGAAGAGCCGGCTCTGAACCCTTCATCGCGCCGAGCGGCAGCGTGCTTCTGCGCCCTCGCCAAACACCCCCTCAGCGCGCGGACGCAACGGTGAGGGGATTTGTTGTACGCAGATATGCGCGTAAAGAAGCGGCCGCTTCAAAAGGTAACATAAATTCAGGAGCTTATGTTGTCATTTGGTGGAGCTGCGGGGAATCGAACCCCGGACCTCTGCAGTGCGATTGCAGCGCTCTCCCATCTGAGCTACAGCCCCGCTCCGGCGCGTGGGGTACACGGGGGGCGATAGCCTGTCAATCGTGTTGGCGCCGCCAAGCGCCGCCAAGCGCTTGCCATCGCGAATTCTTGTCGCATGAGGGTGCCGCGCCCCCAAGGATTGCCGCGACGGGGCAGGGAGGCTAGACAGGGCGGAACCTCATCCGCTGGAAGCCGGTCATGTCCTACGCTATGGTCAAACTTCTTCTCACGATCATCGATATTTACTGGTGGATTCTGCTCGCCACGGTGGTTGTGTCCTGGCTCACGGCCTTCGACGTCATCAATATGCGCTCGAACGTCGCCTATTCGATCTGGAAATGGCTGAACGCCATGACCGAGCCGCTGCTGGGTCCGATCCGCTCGGTGCTGCCCAGCGTCGGCGGATTAGACATCTCGCCGCTCATCCTGCTGCTGCTCATGCAGTTCCTGCGCGATCTCATCGCCAACAGCGCCGGCGCCTACGCGCTTGGGTGAAGGAGGCGCGGAGAAAGCATCCTCCGCATGGGCGATCGAATCGGGAGGCGTCGCCGTTTACGTGCGGCTGACGCCGAAAGGCGGACGCGACGCCGTCGAAGGCGTGGAGACTCTCGCCGACGGCCGCAGCGTCCTGAAGGCGCGGGTGCGCGCCGCGCCGGAGAACGGCCGAGCGAACACGGCGCTGATCGCGCTGATCGCGTCGACGCTAAGAACCCCTAAAAGCGCGGTTTCGATCCGCGCCGGCGCGACCAGCCGCGTCAAAACAGTTTTCGTTGCGGGCGCGCCCGCGCTTTATCTCGACGCGCTGGCGAAGCTGGCGCCAACAAACGGTTAGGACATGAGCAAGTCGAAGATCAACGTCGGCAATTTTTTCGAAGACTTTAAAATCGGCCAGATCATTCGCCACGCCGCGCCGCGGACGGTCACAGTCGGCGAGGTCGCACTGTATACGGCCCTGTATTTGCCGCGCTTCGCCGTGCAGTCCTCGACCGCTTTCGCGCAGGCGATCGGCTACGAGCGCGCGCCGATCGACGATCTGCTCGTCTTTCATCTCGTGCTCGGTAAGACCGTGCCCGACGTCTCGCTCAACGCCATCGCCAACCTCGGCTACGCCGATTTCAAATTTCTGATCCCCGTCTATCCGGGCGACACGCTGTCGGCGACCTCGGAAGTCATCGGCCTTAAGGAAAATTCCAACAAGGAAACCGGCGTCGTCTATGTGCGCACGACAGGCGCCAATCAGCGCGGCGAGACCGTGCTGAGCTATGCGCGCTGGGTAATGGTGAAAAAGCGCGACCGGGACGCCCCCGTGGGACCGGAGGTCGTGCCCGATCTGCCGAAGTCCGTCGCCCCTTCCGAACTTGGCAAGGCGGCGCCGGCGATCAATGTCGGCGCCTATGACAAGGCGCTCGCCGGCTCCCGCTATTTTTGGGGGGATTACGACCAGGGCGAGAAAATCGACCATATCGACGGCATGACGGTCGAGGAGGCGGAGCACCAACTCGCGACCCGGCTCTACCAGAACAACTCGAAAGTTCATTTTAATCAGTACTATGAGGCGCAGGGCCGTTTCGGCAAGCGCATCATCTACGGCGGCCATGTGATTTCCCTCGCCCGGGCGCTGTCCTTCAACGGCCTGGAGAACGTCTTCCATATCTCGGCCGTGAACGGCGGACGCCACGTCAACCCGCTGTTCGCGGGGGGCACGGTCTTCGCCTGGTCGGAGGTTCTGGAGAAGGCGGAGATCCCCGGGCGCCAGGATATCGGCGCGTTGCGCCTGCGGCTCGTCGCAACCAAGGACAAGCCCTGCGCCTATTTCCCGCTCTACGGAGCCGACGGCAAGCCCGATCCGGCGGTGCTGCTTGATCTTGATTATTGGGGCGTGCTGCCGCGATGAATCAGCTATGATCGCCGTCGTATCAAGGATGTTGGGGAGATTGGTCGAATGAACAGAACTTTGCTTGTTGCGCTCTCATTCTGCATGGCCATCGCGGTCGCCCATCCTGTCCGCGCGGAAACCGCCGCGCCCGACAGCAAGGTCGTCGTGCCTATGGAAGCGTTGCCGCGTTATGGCTCGCTCGTTTCCGCTTGGTACAAAAAGCCAGTCTACGATTTGAACGATAAGAAGGTCGGCGTGATCACCGACATGCTGTTTTCAGGCGGCGAGATCAACGCCGTCATGCTCGACGTCGGCGGTTTTCTCGGCATCGGCGCGAAGCACGTCGCCATTCCGGCCAACGACATCACGGTCACAGAAAAGAACAACAAGACGTGGCTGACCATCAATACGACAAAGGACATCGTGAAGAAGGCGACCGGCTACAAATATGATGCGGCCGAACACGCCTGGAAGGTGAAGTAGCAAGGGCGCCGCGCCGTGAGAATTTCGCGTAGCGCGCCGTCCGGCTGCCGCTCGTTCCAAAAAGGATTCTTCTATGCTGAAACGCGTCTTCGTCACAGCCTCGCTCGCTCTTGCCGCTTTGGCGCCGCTACCGGCTGGCGCACAAAGCGCCCAAACCGAAACCATTGTAGTCGTGCCGCTCGAAAGGCTGCCGGTCTATGGTTCGGTGGTCTCCGCCTGGTACAAGCAGCCGGTCTATGATCCCAATGAAAAGAAGCTCGGCTCGATTGCGGACATGTTGTTTTCCGCCGACGGCTCCATAAACGCCGTGATGCTGAACGTTGGCGGCTTTCTCGGGCTCGGTGTGAAGCATATTGCGATTCCCGTATCCGCGATCACCATCACTCAGAAAAACAACAAGAGCTGGCTGACGCTCAACACGACGAAGGACCTGCTGAAGAAGGCCCTCGCGTATAAGTTCGACAAAGCCACCGGTCTGTGGGACCCGATTTGATCGGCTGAACTGTTCCAGACGCGCGCGGCGGCCTGTCCTCCTGATGGATATCTGCCGCGAAGCTTGGAACATCGATCTTCGATGCTTGTTCTAGGCACACACACGAACGCCGTTCGTGTGGCGCTAACAACATGACCGGAGACAGCCATGCTCAAGTCCTACCTCCTCGCAGGCGCGCTTATCGCGACGCTGTCAGGCGCGGCTTTGGCCGAGCAGATGAATCGCACGACCGATCGTCCCGCCGGGGCGATGGACCGCTCAACGACCGGGACGATGGATCGTTCGACCACTGGGGCCGCGGCGGGTCGGCCGGATTTCCTGACCACGCTTCCGCAGAATGCGCTGCTGGTCTCGAATATCCATGACCAGAACGTGTACGATCCGCAGGAGAACAAAATCGGCGAAGTGAAGGATCTCGTGCTGGATCGCGGCGGCAAAGTCACCGCGGCTATCATCTCAGTGGGCGGCTTCCTTGGCATGGGCGAGAAGGACATCGCCGTCGCCTTCAGCGATCTCCGCGCCACTGAGCGCAACAACAAATGGTGGCTGACGATCAACGCCACCAAGGACGAGCTGAAGAACGCAACGGGCTTCCGCTTCGACAAGAACAAGGGCCTTTGGACCCTCGGCAGCAAGTAACCGCCGCAAGTAACCGCCGTCGGCCTGTTTTGACGCTAACCTCGCCGCTCTGCGGCGAGGTTTTTTCACATTCGCGCCGGCAGCTTGTCCTCGTCGGCAAGATTGGAGAATCGGGTGACCTCAGCCTCGAAGGCGAGCTGCACCGTCCCTGTCGGACCGTGACGCTGCTTGCCGATGATCGCTTCGGCGCGGCCATGCGCGCGCTCCATCTCCGCCATCCATTGAATGTGTTCTTCGGTGCCTTCGCGCGGCTCGCGGTTACGCAGATAATATTCTTCGCGATAGACGAAGATGACGACGTCGGCGTCCTGCTCGATCGAGCCTGACTCGCGCAGATCGGACAGCTGCGGCCGCTTGTCGTCGCGGTTCTCGACCTGGCGTGAGAGCTGCGACAGCGCGATGATCGGCACATTGAGCTCTTTGGATAGCGCCTTGAGGCCGGTCGTGATTTCCGTGAGTTCCTGCACGCGATTTTCATTGCGGGAACGCGAACCGGCGAGCAGTTGGAGATAGTCCACGACGAGAAGGTCCAGGCCTTTCTGGCGTTTGAGGCGCCGCGCCCGCGCGGTGAGCTGCGCGATCGAGATGCCGCCGCTCTGATCGATGTAGAAGGGAATGCTCTGCATTTCCCGTGCGGCGTCGGCGATGCGCCGAAAATCGTCCTCATTGATGTCGCCGCGGCGGATCTTGTAGCTCGGCACGCCGGATTGCTCGGCGATGACGCGAGTCGCCAATTGCTCGGCCGACATTTCCAAAGAGAAGAAGCCGACGATGCCGCCATTGATCGCCTTATGCGTTCCGTCGGGCTCAGCTTCGAATTGATAGGCGCGCGCGACATTGAAGGCGATGTTCGTGGCGAGAGCGGTCTTGCCCATGCCCGGTCGCCCGGCGACGATGATGAGGTCGGATTTTTGCAGACCGCCCATCTTCTCGTCGAGATCGAGCAGGCCCGTGGCGACGCCGGACAGATGCCCGTCGCGCATATAGGCGCTGCTCGCCATGTCGAGCGCGGTGGTGAGCGCGTCGGCAAATCGCTGAAAGCCGCCGTCATAGCGTCCCGTCTCGGCGATCGAATAGAGCTGCCGTTCGGCTTCTTCGATCTGCGCGCGCGGCGGCGAATCGATCGGCGAATCATAGGCCGTGTTGACGATGTCCTGCCCGATGACGATGAGATCCCGGCGAACCGCGAGATCATGAACGGTGCGGCCATAGTCCTCGGCGTTGATGATCGTCGTCGCCTCGGCGGCGAGTCGGGCGAGATAGGCCTGGATCGTCACGCCGGCCGGAAGCTCGATGTCGGCGAGAAAAGTTTTCAGCGTCACGACGGTCGCGAGCTTGCCGGCGCGAATGAGCTGCGCCGCGATTTCATAGATGCGGCGGTGCAAGTCCTCGGAAAAATGCTCGGGTTTCAGGAAGTCCGAGACTCTGTCGAAAGCGTCATTGTTGACGAGAATCGCGCCGAGCAGCGCTTGCTCAGCCTCGATATTGTGCGGCGGCGCGCGATAGGCGGGCGCGTCCGGCTGCGCGACCTGAAACGCGCGCCGGCCCGCCAATTGTTCGATTGGTGGCATCGATGATCGGACTTGTTTGAGACTGTTCCGGGCTGCGAACGCGACGCGCGAGCCTGAGACGCCGTTAACAATACATTAACGCGTCGGCGCCGCCATAGGCTTTTGTCCGCTGCAGCGAGAAGCGAGTCTTATCCACACGGTGAAAAAAGATTCGTTCGCGCGTGTCCGACTCTTCTTGCATTTAAAAGAGAATCAGAGAGGGCCCGGAAAACGAAACCGGCGGCCCAAGGGCCGCCGGCGATGGACGCGTGCGCGGTTACGCGAGCTTACATCTCGACGTCGCCGGCTTCCGCAAGAGCCGCGCCGACTTCGAGGCCGAGATCGTCCATCGACGTCTCTTCCCGAATCGTAGCGCTTTCGCCGCGCGCCTGCCGCTCGGCCTCTTCTTCCGAACGGGCGACGTTGATTGTGATCTTCACATCGACTTCCGGATGCAGATGCACGGGCGTCTGATGAAGGCCGAGAGTCTTGATGGGATGCACCAGGACGATCTGATCGCGATTGACCGAGAAGCCGCCCGTGGTCGCCGCCTCGGCGATATCTCGCGCCGAAACCGAGCCGTAGAGCTGGCCGCTCTCGCCCGCCTGGCGAATGATATTGAAGCTTTGTCCGTTGAGCTTTTCGGCGACGGCTTCGGCTTCTTTCTTAGCCTCGAGATTGCGCGCTTCGATCTGCGCCCGCTGTGTCTCGAAATGCTTCTTGTTGTTTTCCGTCGCCCGCAGCGCCTTGCCGCGCGCCAGCAGGAAATTGCGGGCGTAGCCGTCGCGCACGCGCACGGTCTCGCCCATCTGGCCGAGCTTGGCCACGCGTTCCAGCAGAATGACGTCCATCTTTGCTACTTCTCCGAGATTGCGGGCTATGTCGAGAAAAACCGGGCGAAAGTCAATCCGGTTTTTGCATCGCGGTGGGCCCGGCGTCCGTCTTTCGGGCGCGATAGTTGAAGATCAGGTCGGCGACGCCGAGTGCGGCGAAAAACAGGAGTGGCCACCCCAAAAATCCGAGGGTGAAATAGATGACCGACAGCACCAGGGCGCTCGAGCGCGAACCGCGCAGGTAGATATGCGCGACGGCGAGCCCTTGGAACGCAAGGAGCAATCCCATGGTCGTCGCCAGCACCAGTCCAATCGCGCCGGCGAGGCCATGGAAGAAGACCAGAGCGATTCCGCTCAGAAAGAGGCCGCCCACCGGCTTGGGCAGGCGGAATTCATTGGCGATGTCCGGCCAGGGGCGGCTGAGCAGCTTGGATGCTTGCGCAATCCTTGCGGCGAGCCACAAATTGATAACGTGGATCAGCAGGCCATAACCGGCAAGAAAGGCGGGGATGGCGCGCGCGACGGACCCCGAAAGCGTCGTCGGATCGATGCTATCGCCAAGGTCGCGCTCTTTCACCATCATGTCGAGCAGGATGAAAGCGCGCGCCCGGATCGGATTTAGCGCTTCGTCGAGCGACCCGAACGCGAGGGTGGCGACAATCAGCCAGAGAATGATCGCCGTCGCCAGAAAGGTCGCTGGCGCGAGCGCCGACCAGGCCGGCAGATAACGCGTCAGCCTGTTCCGGCCGCCGCGGGGCGCCCCGAGCGCCGCGTAGACAGCCGACCACGCCGGCGCAGCGATCAGCAGGGCATAGCCCATGCCGATCACCGGATGCGGCCAGAAAATCAGGATGATCGTGGCGAGGACTGCCGACGTTGCACCGTGGATCAGGCCAAAGGCGAAGGCGACGATCATAATCGGCAGCGGTGCCAGATGCGCCAAGAGGAGCCCGCCGACGCCGCCGCGCGCGACGACGGCGAAGATCACGGCCGCTGCGACGCCGCCGAGAATCGACACGGCGAAATTCGGCCAGGAGAGGGCGTTCTTGTCGGACAAAACTGGGTTCCGCTGACGGCGCGTCGCGCATTGGCGCATGACGCGAAAGGCGCCGGGACCGTCGACGCCCAAGGGTTTTAGGAGGTCGCAGCCCAAAGGGCAAGGCGGCGCAGCCGTTGGCAAATTTCCGGCAAATTTCGTGTCGTCGCGCCGCGCCTCTTACGTGCGCCTGCGCTCGAACAAATTGCGCGTGGGAAAGTTATTTCTCCAGACATCGAGGCGGGCGGCGGTTCGCCGGTCAGGAGAAAGACAAATGAAGCTCATCAGATACGCTTGGGCGGCGTTCCTCGCCGCCGGGCTGGGCTTGTGCTCTGCGACGGCCGGGCTGGCTCATCATCAGTTCCTCGTCGAGTCCTTCCCTGCCTCGAACCAGCGGGTAGTTAAGCCAGTGCGTCAAATCAAGCTTGTGTTTGAGGGGAAGGCTGACGCCGTCATCTCAACGATAACGCTCAAGAGCAGAAACGGCCTGGTGATCGCCAAAGCGACCCAGAAACAAGCCTCCAAAGAGTTGATCCTCGACACGCCGGTTCTGCAGCCAGGACTTTATGAAGTCGACTATCGAGTGCTCGCAACGGATGGAACGATCGTTGAGGGAGCGTTTCCCTTTATCGTCGAGCCTTCCCTCTCCGCCTGAGCAGGTTCTTCCCGATCAAATGATTCCATGGGACCGGGAAGCGCTCACGGCCGGCGCAACTCCGGTCCGGGACGTCTGGAGAGCGCCCGCCAGGCGCCGGTGAGGCCGAGGACGATAGTGACGGCGAGAGTGGCGAGCGAGATCAGCGCCGTGGTCCAGGGCAGGAAGGCGAAATCGATTTTCATGAGGATCGTCGTCATCGCGTAGGCGGCGGCGGATCCGGCGGCGACCGCGATCAGGGAGGCGGCAAGGCCGACCAGCCCAAATTCCAGAGCGTAGGCTGAGGCGAGCCAGAGGCGGGTCGCGCCGAGCGTCTTTAGCACCACCGAGTCATGCAGCCTTGCGCGCTGGCCGCTCGCGAGCGCGCTCGCAAGCGCCAGCACCGCCGTGACGATGGCGAGTCCGGCCGCGGCGCGCGCGGCCAGCGCCAACTGCCCGGCGATCTTGTCTATCGCGGCAAGCGCATCCTTGACCCGCACCGAAACGATGCTCGGAAAGCGTCTCGCCGCCTCGCGCGCGAGCCGCGCGTCTTTGGCGTCGCGGGCCGCCACGGATGGCGCGCCGTAAGCCACGGTGAAGAGCTCGGTGTAGGGCGCGCCGGCAAAAACATTGGGCGAAAACACCATGATGAAATTGATCGCGTAACTGCGCCAATCCACCCGGCGCATATTGGCGACCTGCGCTGTCACCTCCCTGCCGAGCACATTGACTCGAATCGAGTCTCCAACGGTCAGACCCAATCCTTCGGCGACCTTCTGCTCTAGTGATACGAGCGGCGGACCGACGTAATTCGCCGGCCACCATTCACCTTCGGCGAGCGCGGAGTTCGCCGGAATTGTGGGGGAAAACGTCACGCCGCGGTCGCCCTCTAGCGCCCATTTGGCGTCGTCCGCCACCGCGGTCTTGTCGATAGACGCGTCTTTCACGGCGACGATGCGGCCCCGCATCATCGGCACGTGTTCAATGCGGGCGCCGGGCGCTTCGGCAGAGAGGAAATCAACAAAAGCCTCAGTTTGCGCCTTCGGCACGTCGATGAAGAAGAAGTTGGGGATTTCTCCGGCGTCCGCCCGCGCCAACTCGTTGTGAATCGCGCCTTCAACCAGCGCGAGCGAAATGAGCAGCGTTTGCGTCAGGCCGATGGAGATCATCAGCGCCGGCGTCAGGCTTTTCGGCCGCCAGATGTTGGCGAGCGCGAATCGCAGCCGCGCGTCGCGCAAACGGGGAAGGCTGCGGGCCAGCCGCATGGCGACCCAGGCCGCGCCGCGTAGCAGGGCGAAGGCCGCGACAGCGGCGGCGACATAGGCAGCGCCGAGCTTCAGGTCAAAGGACGTGGCCATGACGAGGGCGGCGAGCGCAATCGCCGCGGCCCCTGCGCCAGCGCGGTAGCGTGCGAGAGTCGCGCCCCGCTGGTCGTCGCGCAGCAGCGCCGCTACGGGAACTTCATGCGCGCGGCCCAGAGGAACGAGTGCAAAGATCAGGACGACGAGCAGCCCGTACAGAGCCCCATAGAGCGCGCCTTGCGCGTCGAGCGACGCCGATACGGGGAGATCGGCGAGATCGCGCAGCGCTTGCGCCGCTCCCCAGGGAATCGCCCCGCCGACGACGAGTCCCAGCAGGATCGCCAAAGACGCCGCCGCCAAAACCTCAGCGAGGGCGATCTTGAAGACCCGAGAGCCCTCGGCGCCGAGCGCCTTGAGAATTGCGAATTGCGCGCGCTTGCGCTCGACGAAGCCCTGCACGGCGTTCGCGACGCCGGCGCCGCCGGCGACAAGGGCGGTGAGCGCGACGAGGGTGAGCAGTTGGGCGAACCGGTCGAGATTGCGCGAGAACTGCGGTGAGACGGCGTCACGCGTGCGCGCCTCCCATCCGGCTTGCGGAAAGGCGTTCGCGGCGTCGGCGGCGAACGCCTTGAGGTCGGCGTCGGCGCCCCCGTGCAGCGTGACGCGGATGACATGCCGCACGATGGAGCCCGGCGTCGCCAGTTCCGCGCCTGAGAGCGCGGCGCGCGTCATCATGACGCGCGGCCCAAAGCCAATTCCGCCCGCGAGCTTGTCGGGTTCGCTGCGCAGAATTGCGCGCAGCGTGAAGCGCGAAACGCCGATCATCACGGTCTCGCCGAGCTTGGCGTCGAGGCGCGCGAGCAGCATCGGATCGACCGCGACCCCTGGCAGCCCGTTTCGCACCTCCAGCGCCTCGGCCAAAGCCATGTCGGGATCGAGCGCGACCGCGCCGAAAGTTGGATAAGTCGCCGGATCGACGGCTTTGATCTCCACCAGCGCGGCCTCGCCGTCGTCGCGCCGGGCCATCGCCCGCATCAGCGAAATTTCGGAAAGCCGCCCGCGCGCCTCGAAGAAGGCGCGTTGCTCCGGCGAAAACTCCCGCGAGACGAGGCTGAAGGAGGCGTCGCCGCCCAATATCGTTCGGCCTTCCTTCGCGAGCCCCTGCGCCAGCGAGCGTGAAAGCCCGGACACGCCGGAGATCGCGGCGACGCCGATGACGATGCAGGCGATGAAGACGCCAAAGCCGCGCGGGTCGCCGAGCAGGTCGCGCAGGGCGAAGCGCAAGGCGAAGGGCAGGGCGACGAAGCGCACCGGCTTCATGACGGCGCCCGCTCGCTCGCCTCGATGCGGCCCGAGCGCAGCAGAACCCGTCGGCTGCAACGTGCGGCGAGCGCCGCATCATGGGTGACGAGCACGAGCGTCGCGCCGCGGCGCCGTTGTTGCGCGAAAATAAGTTCAATCACGGCGGCCCCGGTTTCCGAATCGAGATTGCCCGTGGGCTCGTCCGCCGCGAGAATCAGCGGGTCGGGCGCGAGCGCCCGGGCGAGCGCCACTCTCTGCTGCTCGCCTCCCGAAAGCTGAGCCGGGTAGTGGGACAGGCGTTCAGCGAGCCCGACCGCCGCAAGCTCGGCCTCGGCGCGTTCGAAAGCGTCTGATTTCCCGGCGAGTTCCAGCGGAATGGCGACATTCTCCAGCGCCGTCATGGTGGGGATCAACTGGAAAGACTGGAAGACGATCCCTATGTTTTCTCCGCGGAAACGCGCGAGCGCGTCTTCCGAAAGGGCGCCAAGATCGCGCCCGTCAATCCTGACGCTTCCGGCGTCCGGTCGCTCCAGTCCGGCGAGGGTCATGAGCAAAGTCGATTTGCCTGAGCCGGACGGTCCCAGAAGAGCGACAGTTTCGCCCTGGTCTACGTTCAGGCTGACGCTCTTGAGCACATGCACGCGGGCGGCGCCTTCGCCGAGCGTGAGATCGACGCCTTCAACTTCGATGACTTGTCGCAGCACGGAGTAAAACCTTGAATGATGCGCCGCATTCGACGCCCGCAGTCCAGTCGCCTTATTGCGCTTTCCGCCGTTCTCTCCAAGCCGCGGCTCTCGGGTCCTTGGCCCTTTTGACCATGGCGCTTACATCGGCGCGCGCCGAACCCGTGCGCATCCTGGCCTTTGGCGACAGCCTGACGGCGGGGCCCGGCATCGGCGCCGAAGATTCGCTTCCGGCGCAGCTCAAGAGACGGCTGAGCGACGACGGATATAATGTCGAGGTCGTCCAAGGGGGCGTTTCCGGCGACACGACGACGACCGGGCTCGCGCGCCTCGACTATACCCTCGGCGCCGGGCCATTCGACATCGCCGTCGTCGAGCTCGGCGCGAATGACATGCTGAACGGGCATGATCCAAAGATCACGCGCGCCAATCTCGATCGGATTCTTGCGACGTTAAAGCAGAAAGGCGTGCGCCCGGTGCTGACGGCGATGGTCTCGAGCGCGAATCACGGGCAAGCTTACAAGAAGGAATTCGATTCGGTTTATCCGGATCTTGCCGCCAAACATGAGGCGCCGCTCGTGCCCTTTATCTTGGAAGGCGTCTGGGGCTCGCCCGCGCTCCTCATCTCGGACGGCATTCATCCCAACGCCGCCGGCGTGGCGAAGATCGTCAAAAAAATCGCACCCTATGTTGAAAGAACGCTCGTTTCCATGGGGGCGAGTAGGACCTCGCGCGCGCAATGAGGCTGCGCGATCCCGCTTGGGGAGGATGTCATGCCCAGACTGTTTACGGCCCTGGAGATTCCCCGATCAATCGCCGAAAGCCTCGCGCGCCTGCGCGGCGGAATCCCCGGCGGCCGCTGGATCGACGTCGAGAATTATCATGTCACCTTGCGCTTCATCGGCGATGTTGACGACGCTTTCGCGCGCGACGCGGCGAATGCGCTCTCCTTTATCCGCCGTCCGGAAGTCACCGTCACCTTCGACCAGCTGACGTCGTTTGGCGGCGACAAGCCCCGCGCCATCGTCGCGCGCGCGCGGCTGGAGCCGACCCTCATGGACATGCAGGCGGAGCAGGAGCGGCTGTTGCGCCGGCTCGGCGCGCCGCCCGAGCCGCGCAAATTCATCCCGCATGTGACGCTCGCGCGTCTGCGCGGCGCCAGCGCCGGCGCTGTCGCCGCCTATCTCGGCGCGCGCGGCTATTTCCCGCCGCTGCGCTTCACCGCGGAGCGCTTCGTGCTCTATTCGTCGCGCGATTCCGTGGGGGGCGGCCCCTACATCGTCGAGGCGGAATATCCGCTGCTTGTGGCGCCGCAAGCGCTGACAGGAACGGCGGGAGGTTAGGCGCACGCAGAAACGGGTAAACAATTGCAGGAGATTAAGAGCCGCTTAATATGCTCGCGAATGAAAGATCGCCGATTTGGCCGAGGCGCCTGAAAGTCCGATCCTGCAGCTGCTTCGCGACATGCGCGCGGAAATGGCCACAAAGAATGACCTGGCGGAGATAGCTGCCCAGTCGCGCTCCTTGCGCGCCGATGTCGCTTCGGATCTGATGTCGCTCGACGCCAAAGTCGATGCAACCCGCAAGGATTTAAGCGAGCAGATCGTGGGATTGCGCCGAGCGGTGATCGAATATCATACGTCCGCGATCGGCCACGGCGTCCTTATCAGCGAACTTGAAGCGCGTCTTCGGCGGGTCGAGCAGCATCTCAACCTTGAACGGGACACTCTTTAGATTCGGCCGGAGGATACGGCGTCCTTCATTCCTGCGCCGACGCCATAGGTTGGGCGTTTGCACGGCCCTTCTCGACGATTTCCGCGAGCGACGGGTCTTTCGCGAGCGCTTCGGCGATCAGTCGGTCGGACGCCGCCTCGATCTCCGTCGAGAGCTTGTCGAAAAAAGCGCGCGGCTCCATGCCGGGCGCGATCAAGGGCAGGAACTCGATCACGACGGTTCCCGGCCGGACGAGGAACGAGCGGCGCGGCCAAAACAGTCCGGAATTCACCGCCACGGGCAACACTGGCGTTTCGGTCGCTGAATAAAGATGGGCGATGCCGAACTTATATTGCGGCGGCGCGCCGGCCGGGCGACGCGTGCCTTCGGGAAAAATGAAGAGCTGCCGTCCCTGGGCGAAAATCTTCTTGGATTTGGCGATCAGCTGCGGCAGCAGCTTGCCGCCCTTAGCGCGATCGATGGCGATTTGCTCGGCCGCCAGCAAATACCAGCCGAAAAAAGGCAGCCAGATCAGTTCGTGCTTCAAGATGTAGCTGAAGTCGGGAAATCTGATCGGCAGAACGAAGGTTTCCCAGATCGACTGATGTTTGCAGGCGACGATCACTGCGCCTTTCGGGATATTCTCGAGACCCCGCCAGTCGATCTTCGCGCCGCAGATTTTGTCGAGCAGCCAGAGAGTCGTGCGCCCCCAGGTGCGTCCAAGCTCCTGGTTGATCTGGCGCCGCATCATCAGGCCCGGCAGCCAAATGATCATGAGCGTGAACATGTTCAAGAAGAACACGATCTGGAAAATGAGGGAGCGCAGGAGGAGCATGGGCGAGATCTGGGCGAAGGAGGCGTGGCGCGCTTTTACGGCGCCAGGAGGCGTTGGAACAAGCTCTCACTCAGATGCGACGCTGTGGCGAAGCTGCGGGAGAGGCTCCGACTCCTCGTATCTCCTGAAAAGCTTGGTGCGCAGCAGAGATCCGACGTATTTCACATATTCCTTGCCGACAAAACGGGCGACGCGCAAATCGCTGATCCAGTCGGCGACGTCGATATGTTCGCTGACGACCGGAAAGGGATAGAGCTCGACATTCGGCAAGGCGGCTGAGATTTCGACCAGCGCACGCGGCATGTGGTAGTTCGACGTGACGATAATGAGCGTGCGGGTGATGTTGTGCTCGCGCGCCCAATCGCGCGTCTCTTTGGCGTTGCCGGCGGTGTCGAGCGCCTGATAGCCGAGATCGACGCAGCAGTCGAAGAGCTCGCGCGACATGGGGAGTATTTTCGCGAGCAAGGAGCTGCGGGTAGAGGGATTGACGCCGGTGATCAGCATGCGTCGCGCCTGGCCGCTGGCGAGAAGGGTCGCCGCGTCGAGCACGCGATCCGAGCCGCCAGTCAGCGCGACGACGCCTTCCGCCTGCACCGGAATGGAGAACTCCTCGCGCGGCAGCGACAGCGCGAAGCCGACAAAACCCAACAGGAGCGCCGCGGCGAGAAAGGCGCAGCCGGCGAGGATCGCGCACGCGGCCCTACGGACGGCGCTACCCATTCTTCACTCCCTGGCGTGCGGAGGTCGTCAATCTTGGGGTCCTTCGCCCATGCTTCCTGCCCAGAACGCGCGAGGCGCGATTCTGACGCGACTATAGGGCTATTTCTGCGCCGATGTTATCGGGGCGGCTGTTTTGGGTGAATGCGCTTAACCGAGCCGCTGCAGGTGGCGCAGCACAATGAACTGCGAGAGATAGCCGGTCAGCGCGGCGACGCCGCCCGCGAGCAGAACGATGACGACAAAGCCGCTCGGGCCAATCGTGAAATCGCCGAACAGGGCCTCCATCTGATCGCCGCCGCCGGTCGCGCGCCACCGCTGCGCCAAGAACTGCGCCAGGGCGAAAAAGGCGATCGCGCCGCCGCCGCCGATCAGCGCGCCGCGAAATCCCAACGCCATGAAGCGATGCTGAAATTCTCGCGAGATGAACGAGTCGGCGGCTCCGACGATATGGAGCACTTCCACGATCTCGCGGTTAGTCGCCACCGCGGCGCGGGTGGCTGAGGCCACGGCGACGGCCATGGCCGCCAGGATCAAAACGAAGATGAGGGCGGCTATGGCCACGGCTGCGCGCGCCATATCGCCGAGACGCTCGATGAAGACATGATGGTCGTCGAGCACGGCGTTAGGAACGGCGCGCTCGAGCTCCACGCGCAACTTGTCGAGATCCGCCCGACTATCCGCGTCGAGCTTCAGCACGATCATGCGCGGCGTGGGCAATTCAGAGAGATCCAGACCCTCGCCGAGCCACGGCGTCAGCAGCGCCTCGGATTCCGACTTGGCGTAGACCCGCGCTTCCCGCACGCCGGGCGTTCGCCGCATCGCCTCCGCCGCCTCCTTAACATCGGCCTCGACGTTGCGGCCGGGGACCGGACGCACCTGCACGGTCGCTTCGCGCGCGACGTCGCTGCGCCATTCGACGCTCGCATCGGCGACCAGAATGGCGACGTTAGCGGCGAGCGCGGCGAGAAACGTCATGATCGCGATGACGATGACGAGCGAGCGGCCGGCGACGGAATCGGCGGGGACCAGCGCGCTCTGCGCTGGAATCTCTTCGGCGTCTTCATCGACGTCAGACGCGGCCGGGCGAATCGAGGACCAAAATCGCATCAGGGCCATCGTCTGCTCATTCGAAGATGTGAAGCCGGCCGTCGGCAAGCACAAGACGCCGCGCATCTTCATACTGGTCCATGAGGCTTAAGTCATGAGTGGCGATGATGACGGCGGTTCCGGATCGGTGGAGCTCTATAAAGAGGCGCAGGATCCGGCGCGCGAGCGTCGGGTCGACATTGCCCGTCGGCTCGTCGGCAAGCAGCAGTTTGGGTTGCGAAATCAGCGCGCGGGCGATCGCCGCGCGCTGCTTCTCGCCGCCCGAAAGGACCGTCGGGAAGGCATGCGCGCGTTCGCCGAGACCCACCCAGCGCAACAGTTCGAGCACCTCGGCGCGATAGGTCGACTCTTCGCGCCCGAGCACGCGCAAGGGCAGGGCGACGTTCTCGTAAAGCGTCAGATGATCCAGAAGGCGGAAGTCCTGGAAGACGACGCCGATTTTGCGGCGCGTCTCGGCGACGTCTTCATTGCTGAGCGCCGCCGTGTCCTTGCCGAAGATATTGATCAACCCGCGCGTCGGCCGCAGCGCCATGATGATCAATCGCATCAGGGTGGTCTTGCCTGCGCCTGACGGGCCGGTCAGGAACTGGAAAGAACGCGGTTCGATCTGGAAATTCACGTCTCGGAGCGTTTCGGCGCCGACGCCATAGCGCAAGCCGACATTCTCAAAGGTCAACACGACGCCGTCTTCTCCCCAAAGATGGCCCCAACGGCGGGGGTTCGATTGACGCTCGGGACGGATGCACGATTCGCGACAATAGCAGTTCAGCCCTGCTTAGCCATCATCACTCTTAACGATGTCTTGTCTCGGAACTTCTATGCATGCGACGGCGCTTTGCGCCGCCGCCATCACCCGCCTGACCCGTCACCGATCTTGCAGAGGCAATACGAAGCTGAAGATGGTTCCGCCCCCGGGGTTAGGCTCCGCCCAGATCTTCCCATTATGCGCTTCGATGATCGAGCGCGAAATGGAGAGGCCGACCCCCAGACCGTGCGGCTTCGTCGTCGTGAACTGCTCGAAGAGCCTTTCTTTGATCTCCTGGGGCAATCCAGGACCGGTGTCCGTGACATCGGCGCGAATGAGATTGCCTTCAATCAGGCGAGTCGACACCCTCATCTCGCGTCGCTCGCAGTTCTGCATCGCCTCGACGGCGTTACGCTTAAGATTGACGACGACCTGCTGAATCTGAACTTTGTTGATCACCACCGTGTCCGGCGACGCTTCGAGGTCGATTGCCGTTTGGACATGATGTTCCTTGGCGAGCGCATCGGTGAACTCGCAGGCGGTTCGGATGACGGCGTTCAGATTTTGGGGAGCTTTTGAGGTCTCTCCGCGCGCGATGAACTGGCGCAGATTGTCCATAATTTCGGCGACGCGGAAGACTTGCGCATCGGCGTTGTCCAACATCTCCTCGACCTTCTCGATCGAGAGGTCTTTTTCGTTCAAATGCCGACGCGCGAAATTGAGATAGGCGCCGATCGCCGTCAAAGGCTGCTTGAGCTCATGCGCCAATCCGGTCGCCATATTCTCAATCAACTCAAGGCGATTCGCCTGAAGTTCCTGAACCCCCTGCTCGAAGCGGCGCCTGGAGCTGAGATCGCGCATCAAAGCGATAAAAAGCCGCTCCCCGTCGCAGGCGACTTCGCTGACGACAAGCTCCACAGGGAAGACGGAGCCGTCCTCTCGCAAGCCTTCGATCTGTCGGCGAATGCTTGGCGTTCCCCGCCGCAGATAGTCGCGGTGGCGCTGGTTCGCCTCTGGCGTCAGCATGCCGAAATCCCGCCCGACAATGTCGCCAGGCGCATAGCCGAAGAGCGACGCCGCCTCCGCGCTGATCGAGCGCACCACGCCGTGCTCGTCGAGCGCAATGATTCCGTCGAAGGCGGCGTTCATCATCGCCGGCAGATCAGGGCGTTCTTCGCCTTCCGCTACGCTTGGCGCGAGTGGGGAGTCTCGAAGGCTGAGGGAACGCATACGTTTTCCCCCGGGGGCGCCCGGCACGCGCCGCTCGCAGCCCCAACTCGCGGTAGCTAGGCGCTGGCGAGACGAGTTCAACCCCATACCCCCGTCCCAGGCGCATTTTCAACCGCCGAGAAATGGCCTAAGCAGACGCCATGTCGCCGACACAAGCCCCAGCGCCGCTGTTCTTTCTCAACGCACGGCTTGTCGATCCGGGCTCGGGTCGCGAAATGCGCGGCGGCCTCGTGACGCTCGACGGACTCGTCGCCGAGGTCGGCGAATCCGTTCGCCAGGGCGACGCTCCCGAAGGCGCGCGGGTCATCGATTGCGCCGGCGACGTCGTCGCGCCGGGCCTCATCGACATGCAGGCCTTTGTCGGCGAGCCGGGGGCGGAGCATCGCGAAACCATCGCCAGCGCCACTCTCGCCGCTGCGGCGGGCGGCGTGACGACAATCGTGTCAACTGCGGCGACGGCGCCGCCCGTCGACGATCCCGCCGTCGTCGATTTCGTTCTGCGCCGCGCGCGCGACACCGGGCGCGTCCGCGTCGCGCCGATGGCGGCGCTGACCCGCGGCCGCGAGGGCAGGGAAATCGCCGAGCTGGGCCTGCTGCAGCAGGCCGGCGCGATCGCTTTCTGCGACGGCGCGCGCTCCGTGCGAAGCGCGCTGGTCATGCGACGCGCGCTCACCTACGCGCGTGATTTTGATGCGCTCGTCATTCATTTCGCCGAAGACCCGGATCTTTCCGTCGGGGTCATGAACGAAGGCGAATTTGCGCACCGGCTCGGCCTCGCTGGCGCGCCGCGCGAAGCAGAGGCGATCATGCTCGACCGCGACTTGAGGCTCGTCGCGCTGACGGGCGCGAGGTATCACGCTGCGATCGTGACGACGACGCTATCGTTGGACGCGTTGCGCAGAGCCAAGGACGAGGGCTTGGCCGTCACCTGCGGGACTTCGATCAATCATCTGACGCTGAACGAGAACGATATCGGCGACTATCGCACCTTCCTCAAGCTCAGGCCGCCGTTGCGCCATGAGGATGAACGTAAGGCGCTCGTTCGCGCGCTCGGCGAAGGTCTGCTCGACGTCATCGTATCCGACCATGATCCGCAGGACGTCGAAACCAAACGGTTGCCTTTCGCCGAAGCCGAATATGGGGCGATCGGCGTCGAGACGATGCTCGCCGCGGGGCTTCGGCTCGTGCATTCGGGCGACGTCACGCTGATCCGCCTGCTCGAGGCGATGACGTCGCGCCCGGCGGAAATTCTAGGGCTGCGGCGGGGCAGGCTCCAAAAAGGGGCCCCCGCGGACATCATACGCTTCGACCCAGACGCGCCCTTCGTCGTCGATCCCGCAACGCTGCACTCGCGATCCAAAAACACGCCTTTCGACGGCGCGTTATTGCAGGGCGTCGTTAGGACGACCGTTGTCGCGGGGACAGTCGTCTACGAGGAATAAGGCCGCGACAGCGCTTTGCGCTTGTCGCCGGCCAGAATCAGCGGACGTGTCGGCTCGACGACCGGACGGCTTCCGCGATCATCAGCAGAAACGGCGCGCCCAGGATCCAGGCGGGAACGAACCAGCCATAGCTATCAGTCATGACATTCTCCTTGGTCGAATCCCCAGCTCGCCTTCAACCGCGGCGACCGTCCGAGGTTCCGTCTGGCGCCCTTTTTTTGCCCGTCGCAGTTCCTCATCCCAATGCGGCAGCGAATCTGTGTCGCGCCTTCAGCGCCTGCATACTGAGCCAGACCGCAGCTCCAACCCTAATGAAATGAGCAAGTAGCAAGTTAAAGTTCGCCATTAAGATGAAGACGTCGAGCGCGCGCACGATCCTGTCCGGATCGGTAATCGCGATTCCCGGCGGCTGGGAAACGGTTTTGGCGACAAGCAGCGCGATGCTCAAGCCGGAGCCGATGAATGAGACCACCGAGCCGAGCGCATTGACGAGTGAACCGGCCCCCAAAAACCACAGCGCCGCGGACTGGTCGGCGCCGAGCACGCTGGCCGGATCGCGCATCAGCCTGCCGGAGGCGATCGTCGAAAATAGATCCAGGAACAGTGAAGCAAACAAGAGTCCCAGTCCGAAATATCCCCAATGAATGGGATCGCTGACCCAGACGGTGGAACTGATGGATTGGCCAACCGCGCCAAACGCAAGGAGCGGGGTGGTCAGGAACGCCAGGACGAAATCCAGCCAAAATCCGATCCAACCCATGAGGCGGATGCGACGGCCAAGATCCTGCCCGATCAGAACCGATTCCGGCGAGAGCGCCAACGCCATCCTTGGCGGCGCGGCGGCGACAAGCGCCGTCGACGTCGTGCGCCGCGCCGGTCCGGCCAAAGCGACGAAGCCGAGATAGGCGATCAATCCGGCCGGGAGCGCGAAGGCGGCGATCCGGTTCAGTGCGCGTGCGACCTCGGCGAAGCCAGGATCCGCGAGACCCGGCGATCCGGCCGAGATCCCCACGACGTCAAACGAAGCGCCGCTGAAAATCGCTTCGAATCCGCTGCTGACGATGAGCAGGCCCGCGAACGCATAGACGAATTGGCGCAGCGGATAGGCGGCGACGCGCCTCCAGGCCGCGCCGACCCCGAAAGGGTAGTTCGGAAACCAGCTGGGCCAGATACTGAGCGGCGAGCAGGATGACGACGAGCGCGGCGAAGTTCAGCGCCAGATTTGTGAGCGGGCCGCCGATCGACGGCTCCCAGAGTCGCACACCCCAAGCGACGAGGGTGAGCAGGGCGAAGAGGGCGGCGAAGGCCCAATCGACCGGATCATCGAAGAAGTCGTAGCGCAATTTTCAAAGCCGCATTTAGGCCCCACCACAACCAGTTGGCGCGCGCGGCGGCGATTTCAACGCGCAGCGCTTTAGTCGCGGGCCATCGGCATCGCCCGGCGCTTGAACAAACGCCAAATAAGGCGAAGACTCCTGCGATGATGCTCCTGGGAAGGCTATCAGCGACTCTTGAGGAATGCGTGAGCCGCCTTATGAACATACGACTGCTTCTAAGAATTAAAGGGCTCTAAGAATTAGGAGTGAATTTATGAAAGCGCTTTTCGCCACACACTGCGCCGGAGCCTAAATCCGAGATCAAAAGACACATGGAATTCCCAGCCAAGGGAAGTCCGGCGTTCCAGGGCAAGGAGCAAACGAAATAGAGGCAGGCGCATGTTCGCAGCGTGTGTCACGCCATCATGTCCGCGCAACGCCAAACGGCCGGTGACTCGGCTAGGGTCCGCATTCCGGATGCAACTGCGAATTGCCGACGCCCCAGCCGGGTCCGGATAGCCCAGGGCCAGCCGCGCCCCTTGAAGAATCCCCTCGATAGCCTTAAAGCCTCGCCGCGCGCGAGCGACGGGCTCGTGACCACTCGGAACGAGGATCATGGCCAAGGAAAAGTTTTCACGCACGAAGCCGCACTGCAACATTGGGACGATTGGGCACGTCGACCATGGCAAGACGTCTTTGACGGCGGCGATCACCAAGGTGCTGGCGGAGACGGGCGGCGCGACCTTTACGGCCTATGATCAGATCGACAAGGCGCCGGAAGAGAAGGCGCGCGGCATCACGATTTCGACGGCGCATGTCGAATATGAGACGAAGAACCGCCATTACGCCCATGTCGACTGCCCCGGCCACGCGGATTATGTGAAGAACATGATCACCGGCGCGGCGCAGATGGACGGCGCGATCCTGGTGGTCTCGGCCGCCGACGGGCCGATGCCGCAGACCCGCGAGCACATTCTCTTGGCCCGTCAGGTCGGCGTGCCGGCGCTCGTCGTGTTCCTCAACAAGGTCGACATGGTCGACGATCCGGAGCTTCTGGAGCTCGTCGAGCTCGAAGTGCGCGAGCTGCTCAGCAAGTATGAGTTCCCCGGCGACGACATTCCGATCACCAAGGGTTCGGCGCTGTGCGCGCTCGAGGGCAAGAACCCCGAGATCGGCCATGACGCGATCCTGAAGCTGATGGAGACGGTCGACGCCTACATCCCGCAGCCGGAGCGGCCGAAGGATCAGCCGTTCCTGATGCCGGTCGAGGACGTGTTCTCGATTTCGGGCCGCGGCACGGTGGTGACGGGGCGCATCGAGCGCGGCGTGATCAAGGTGGGCGAGGAAGTCGAGATCGTCGGCATCCGTCCGACGATGAAGTCGACGGTGACGGGCGTCGAGATGTTCCGCAAGCTGCTCGACCAGGGCGAGGCGGGCGACAATGTCGGCTGTCTGCTGCGCGGCACGAAGCGCGAGGACGTCGAGCGCGGCCAGGTGCTGTGCAAGCCGGGCTCGGTGAAGCCGCACACGAAGTTCAAGGCTGAGGCGTATATCCTCACCAAGGAAGAGGGCGGCCGTCATACGCCGTTCTTCACCAACTATCGCCCGCAATTCTACTTCCGCACGACGGACGTGACCGGCATCGTCACATTGCCCGAGGGCGTGGAGATGGTGATGCCGGGCGACAATGTGACGATGGAAGTCGCGCTGATCGTGCCGATCGCCATGGAGGAGAAGCTGCGCTTCGCCATCCGCGAAGGCGGCAGAACAGTCGGCGCCGGCGTCGTCGCCAGCATCATCGAGTAATGTGAGCCCGTCGGGGAGGGGCCGGGCGGCATCCTCCCCGCGCTTTGAGACATCAGCCTCGTAGCCAATTCTCCACGCGCAGCCCCGGCGCGCGGTCGAAGGCGGCGTCATTCGTCACCAGCGCCAACCCCAAGGACCGTGCATGCGCGGCGATGAAGAGATCGTTCGCGCCGAGCGGGGATCCCATCCTTTCGAGTTCGGCGCGTAACTGCCCATAATGCGCCGCCGCGGCTTCGTCGTAGGGGACCACCCCAATGCAGGCCGCAAAGTCTCGCAACGCGGCGTCGAGCGCCGCGTTTCGCTTCTTTTCGGCGCCAAACAGCAGTTCGCTCATCGTAATCGACGAGATGCACATGCGTCCCGCCTCGGCGTCAAACTTGTCGAGCACATGCGCATCCCGGCGCTTAATGACAGCGCTGCAAATATTCGTGTCGAGCATATAGCGCATTCAAAAAATGGCTTCGTCGTCGAGCGGGGGCTGCGAGGGACGTTCGAAATCGGGGAAGGGCGGATGCCGTTTCGCCCATTCGGTAAATCTCTTGCCTGCAGGCGACACGATGCGCGAGTCGCCGACGACGACGATTTCCACTTCCTTGACGGTATCAGGAAAGGCGACGGCTTTCGGCAGGCGCACGGCCTGTGTCCGATTGTTTTGAAATATGGTCGTGGCGACGGTGGTCATTTTCGCCTCGCTGGCATGTATATCCAATGAGGATATACAGTGCATCGGCGCACCGTCAAGATATGCATCGTCGCCGCATCGTCGCATCGGTTATCGGGGGGTCGACGCTGAAGCGTGGCAAAAGTAAAAGGGCGGCAGCCGCGCCATTGCCCTTTTTCGGACCCGCGCCCATGAAGCCTTCCGTCATCAAACTCGAACGCACGCATGAGCGCTGGGCGACGATGTCGATCGCGACCATCCGCATGCCGGACGGAAGAACCTTCCTGCGCGATGTCGAGGACCATGGCTGCGCGGCCGCCGTGCTGCCATTCGATCCCGCGCGCAAGACGGCGCTGCTCGTCGAGCAGCTGCGCGCCGCTGAACTGATCGCCGTCGGCGCGACGCATTCGCTCGAAGCGATCGCGGGTCTCGTCGAGGGCGAGGATGACGCGGCGGCGACGGCGAAACGCGAGGCGCTTGAAGAAGGCGGATTGCAGCTCGGCGCGCTGGAGCATGTCGCGACCGCCTGGTCGATGCCGGGCGTTTCGACCGAGCGCATGGCGCTTTATCTCGCCGAATACCGTGCCGAGGATCGCGTCGGCGACGGCGGCGGCGTCGCACATGAAGACGAAGAGGTTCGCGTCGTCGAACTGGGCCTTAAGGAACTCGCCGAGCTGATGGCGGCGGACGGCATCGTCGACATGAAAACGCTCGCGCTGGTTCAGGCGCTGCGTCTTCGTCGCCCTGAACTCTTCGACTGACGCATGTCGACTGGATGGCCGACGGAAGCCGCCAAATACGAATGACGGTGGATTCTAGCAGCCTCCGCCGCTGACCCCCGGCGCGAGCCGCAGCGCGTCGCAGAGATTGCGCGACTGGAAGTCGTCCATCATTTTTCGGGTGATGACGCTGGTGGAGCCCGGCACTTGCATGACGGGGGTTGGAGCCCCCGTCGGTCCGGTCACATAGTCTGCGAAATAGCCGTCATCAGTATATGACGGCGGCGGCGCAACGCGATGAACTCGGGCGTGCGCGCCGCGCACGCGTACGTCGGCAGCGGCGGCGGTTGTCAGACCAATAGTGGCGACGGCGATGAGCAGGAATAGGGCGACAGCCTTGCGCATGGCGTTGTCCTCCTGCCCGAAGCATATAGAGGTCCGGGGTCACAAGGAAGCGGCCCGGCGAGCGGCAGCCGTAAAGGGCTGCTTAGCGCCATTTCAGGCGGCGAGTTCCTCGCCCAGAAGCACCGCGGGCAGGCGGCGCTCGTCTAGGCGCTCGACCGTGGCCGTCGGCTGCTGAGCGAACTGCTCGACTTCCAGCGCCGCGGCGACGGCGGAGATGCCGATCTCGCGGTAAAGCCGCGCGAGAAGGTCATGGGGATGGCCGTTGGATTGGGGTTCGTTGAACTCGACGGAATACTTGTCGGACATGGGCGCGCTCGACGACAGGAGGGGAACTCAAGGGACGTTTTCCTAGGATTGTCCTCGGCAAGTTAACGAGCCGCTAAGGAACCGGGGTCGAGGCGGCGCTCGCCCAACTTTTTTTCAAATGCGCGAGAGCCGTTGCATTCGCCGTGAAATTGCGAAAAATGCGCGCGAGCCGCCCCCTGGGCGGCGGTCACGCGAGTCTTTGAACCGATGCGACGTCATCTTCCGCCCGAGCCCTGGTCGAAAGTCGCGCTGTGGAGCCGACGGTTCGCGATTTTCGCCGCGACTGTGGCGATTTTGGCGATCCTTCTGGGGCGACTCGGCGCCCTTGACCCGGCGTCCGCGCTCGCGTCGCTTGGCGGCGCCATGGCCTTGGCGCTGATCGCGCTGCTTTTGTTTTGCGCCGCTTGCAACGTGATTTGGCGCACGGGACGGCGCGGGGCGGGCGCAGCGGCGACCGCCTTCGTCATCGCGGCGTTGACGCTGGGCTACCCAGCCTATCTGGCTTTCGAGGCGGTGCGTCTGCCGGTGCTTTCCGACATTTCGACGGACGTCGCCGATCCGCCATATTTCTCCTTCTCCAAAGCCGCCTTCGAGGCGCGCAGCGGCTTCCAGCCTCCGGGTCTCCCATCCCGGGCGCGGGAGGCGCAGCGGCCGGCCTATCCCGACGTCGAACCGATCGTCGTCGATCTCGACACGGACGAGGCCTATGCTCTGGTGCTGAAAACGGCCAAAGCGCGCGGCTGGACGCTCGTCGACAAGCGGCCGCCGGGCGGACGCAGCGGCGACGGCCATATCGATTTCATCGACAAAACGCTCGTCATGGGATTTGACGACGACATCACCGTCCGCTTCAAGCCGCTGCCCGGTCAGACGCGCATCGATCTGCGCTCGGCGTCGCGTTACGGACGCCATGACTTTGGCGTGAACGCCAAAAGAATCGCCGCTTTCGCCGAGGAACTCCAATCGCAACTCGACGCGCGCTAGCGCGCTCCCCAAATTGTAGGCAGGCGAGACGCTCGTTTTCATCAGCGTCTTCGATTATGCTGCAAAGCAAAGCTTAGCGACGGGAGCGGTGAAATGGTCGAGGAAAGCGGCGTCGCTTCAGCAAGCGCGCCAATGATTCCCCCGTTCACCCGCGAGCAGGAGCTCACCGCCTTTCGCGAAATGCTGCTCATCCGGCGCTTCGAGGAAAAGGCCGGACAGCTTTACGGCATGGGGGTCATCGGCGGATTCTGCCATCTCTACATCGGCCAGGAAGCGGTGGTCGTCGGCGTCAAGATGGCGGCGCGCGACGGCGACCAGTTCACCACGAGCTACCGCGACCATGGACATATGCTCGCCTCCGGGATGGAGCCCAGGCGCGTTATGGCGGAACTCGCCGGAAAGCGCGGCGGCTATTCCAAGGGCAAGGGCGGCTCGATGCACATGTTTTCGCGCGAAGCGAATTTCTACGGCGGGCACGGCATCGTCGGCGCGCCGGCGCCGATCGGCGCGGGGGTGGCCTTCGCCAACGCCTATCGAGGCGACGGCCGCGTATCTTTGACCTTTTTCGGAGAAGGCGCCGCCAACCAGGGCCAAGTCTACGAAGCCTTCAACATGGCGTCGCTTTGGAAACTGCCGGTCGTTTTCATTGTCGAGAACAACCGTTATGCGATGGGCACGGAGATTTCCCGCGCCTCCGCGCAAATCGACCTCTCCAAACGCGGCGCGGCTTTCGGCATTCCGGGCAAGCAGATCGACGGCATGGACGTGCGTATCGTCAAGGCGACGGCGGACGAGGCGATCGAATGGTGCCGCGCCGGCAAGGGCCCCTATCTCATAGAGGCGCAGACCTATCGCTATCGCGGCCACTCGATGTCCGATCCCGCGAAATATCGCTCGAAGGAAGAAGTCCAGAAGATGCGGGAGGAGCATGATCCGATCGAGCAAGTTCGCGCGCGGCTGATCGCCGACGGCATGAGCGAGGACGAACTCAAGAAGATCGACGCCAATGCACGCAAGATCGTCGCCGAAGCCGCGGATTTCGCCACTGCGGACAAGGAGCCGGACCCGAGCGAGTTGTGGACGGACGTGCTGGCGTCGTGAGGGATTGAGTCAATGACCGTCAATGTCCTCATGCCGGCGCTGTCTCCCACGATGGAGCAGGGCAAGCTCTCCAAATGGCTCAAGAACGAAGGCGACGCGGTGAAAGCCGGCGACGTCATCGCCGAGATCGAGACCGACAAGGCCACGATGGAGGTCGAGGCCGTCGACGAAGGCGTGCTGGCGCGCATCCTCGTTCCCGGCGGCACGGAGAATGTCGCCGTCAACACGCCGATCGCGGTGATCGCCGAGGAAGGCGAGGAAGTCGCCGATACGGCCGACCACGCGCCGGCCGATCGCGTCGGCGAAGAGGACAAAGCGCAAAAGCAGGCTGAAGCCGCCCCACCGGTTCCGGGCCAGACCGCGCCGCAGGACGAACCCGGCGAAGCCAATAAGGCCGCGACCAAAGCCGCTGTCGAGGCCGCGACGCCCGCGCCCAAGGCGACAAGCGTCGCCGCGCAGCCATCCCCGCGCGTCGCCCCTGAGGTGCCCGAAGGCACGACGATGGTGTCGATGACCATGCGCGAAGCCTTGCGCGACGCCATGGCCGAGGAAATGCGGCGCGATCCGAACGTCTTCGTAATGGGAGAAGAGGTCGCCGAATATCAGGGCGCCTACAAGATTACGCAGGGTCTTCTGCAGGAATTCGGCGCCAAACGCGTCGTCGATACGCCGATCACCGAATATGGCTTCGCCGGCGTCGCCGTCGGCGCGGCTTTCGCCGGGCTGCGGCCGATCCTCGAATTCATGACCTTCAATTTTTCGATGCAGGCCATCGACCACATCGTCAATTCGGCGGCGAAGACGCTGTACATGTCCGGCGGACAGATCAACTGTCCGATCGTCTTTCGCGGACCGAACGGCGCCGCGGCGCGCGTCGCCGCGCAGCACAGCCAGGATTATTCCGCCTGGTATTCGCAGGTGCCCGGACTGATCGTGATTTCGCCGTCAAACGCGAGCGACGCGAAAGGCCTGCTGAAGGCTGCGATCCGCAACGACAATCCGGTGGTGTTTCTCGAAAATGAGATTCTCTACGGCAAGACGTCGGAAGTGCCGGCGCTTGAGGACTTCGTCCTGCCGATCGGCAAGGCGCGCATCGCCCGGCCCGGCAAGGACGTGACGCTCGTCTCCTTCTCGATCGGCATGACCTATGCGCTGCAGGCCGCCGAGCAACTCGCCAAAGAGGGGATCGACGCCGAGGTGATCGATTTGCGCACGCTGCGTCCGATGGATACGGCGACAATTATCAAGTCCGTCAAGAAGACCGGCCGCTGCGTCGCGATCGAAGAGGGCTGGCCGCAGTGCGGGGTCTCGGCCGAGATCGCCATGCGCGTGCAGCAGGAAGCCTTCGACTATCTCGACGCGCCGGTGCTGCGCGTCACCGGCAAGGACACGCCGATGCCCTACGCCGCCAATCTCGAAAAGCTCGCTTTGCCGAGCGTCGCGGATGTCATCACGGCGGCGAAGGCCGTCCTTTACAGGTCTTAGTGATGGCGCTCGTCACTCCCGACACTGGCGCGCCGCGCATCTTCGCTTCGCCTCTCGCGCGCCGATTGGCGAAGGAGGGCGGGCTCGATCTTTCCGCCCTCCAAGGCTCCGGGCCACACGGCCGCATCATCGAACGCGACGTGCAGACGGCGCTCGCGCGCGGAGAGACGACGAAGGCGGCGCCGCTCGCCGCAGCCCCTTCGGCCGACGTTACGCGCAAATTCTTCGAGGCCGGCTCCTACGAGGAAATTCCGCATGACAATGTGCGCAAGGCGATCGCGCGCCGGCTGACCGAGGCCATACAGACCATTCCGCTTTTCTATCTCAACGTCGACTGCGAGATCGATGCGCTGCTGCGCCTGCGCGAGGATTTCAACGCCGCCGCGCCGCTCGCCTCGGATGGCAAACCGACATGGAAGACGTCGGTCAATGATTACGTCGTCAAGGCGCTCGCCATCGCCCTGCAGCGCAAGCCCGAGGCGAATGTCACCTACACGCCGGACGCGTTGCTGCGCCATAAATCGTCGGATATCGGCGTCGCCGTGTCGATCCCCGGCGGGCTCGTGACGCCGATCATCCGTAACGCGCAGGCGAAATCGGTTCGCGAGATTTCCGAGGAGATCAAGGAGCTCGCCGGGCGCGCCCGCGCGCGCAAGCTGAAGCCGCATGAATATGAAGGCGGCGTGTCGGCGGTGTCCAATCTCGGCATGTATGGCGTGCAGAGTTTCACGGCGGTGATCAATCCGCCGCAGTCGACGATCCTGGCGGTCGGGCAGGGCGAGCAGCGCATGATCGTCAAGAACGGCGCGCCTGTTGTGGCGACAATGATGAGCGTGACGCTCTCCTGCGATCACCGCGCCGTCGACGGCGCGCTCGGCGCCGAGCTCTTGGCGGAATTCAAACATGTCATCGAACATCCGGCGATGATGTTCGCGTGAGAGAGGTCGACTTGCAGCTTCAGTCGACCCTCACCTGTCCGCATTGCGCGCGCGCGGAAATGCTCGATATGCCGCAGGACGCCTGCGTCGTCGTGCATGTCTGCGTCTCCTGCGGCGCGCGGCTGACGCCAAAGACGGGAGACTGCTGCGTGTTCTGCTCCTATGGCGACGTTCCATGCCCGCCCGTCCAGAAGGACGGCGATTGTTGCGGCGGGCCGATGGACGCGGGTCCCTAATCGCGGCATATGGCTTGCCTGGAACAGCTCTAAACAGGCAAGGAGCGGGCGCGTGGCGACGGAAGCTGACATTTTGAAGGCTCTGGAGGGGCTCTACGGCCCGGGCGGAGCGCCGCTCGCCGGCGCGGTAAGCGGCGTCAATCTATCGGGCGCCAAAGCCTTCGTTTCACTGGCCGGCGATCCGAGCCAGACGCAGGCCTGGGAGGCGGCGCGTGTCGCGGCCGAGCGCGCGATCAAGGCGGCGCCCGGCATCGAGCAGGCGATCGTGACCTTGACCGCTGAACGCGCCGCGCGCCCCGAGGCTCCGGCGCCTCGGGCTCAAGCTCATGCTCATGGCCATGCGCATGCCCATGCGCCTGGGCCTGGCGCGCCGCCGCCTCAGCAAAAAGCCGGAATTCCGGCGCTCGAAAAAATCCGCTTCATTATCGCCGTCGCCTCGGGCAAGGGCGGCGTCGGCAAGTCGACGACGTCGGCCAATCTCGCGCTCGGCCTCGCCGCTCAGGGCTGGCGCGTCGGCCTGCTTGACGCCGACGTCTATGGCCCCTCGATGCCGCGGCTTTTCGGCCTAACTGGCAAACCTAAGGTCGAAGGCGGCAAGCTCGCGCCGCTCGAAGCCTATGGCGTGAAGATCATGTCGATGGGTTTTCTTGTCGACGAGAACGTGCCGATGGTCTGGCGCGGGCCGATGGTGTCGCAGGCGATTTCGCAGATGCTCGGCGAAGTCGCCTGGGGAGAGCTCGACGCGCTGGTCATCGACATGCCGCCCGGCACCGGCGACGTTCAGCTCACCATCGCGCAGCAGGTTCCGCTCGCCGGCGCGGTGATCGTCTCGACGCCGCAGGATCTGGCGCTGATCGACGCGCGGCGCGCCGTGTCGATGTTCCAGAAAGTCGAGGCGCCGATTCTCGGCGTCATTGAAAATATGAGCTACTTCCTGTGCCCGCACTGCGGCGGCCGCTCGGAAATTTTCGCGCATGGCGGCGCGCGCCACGACGCCGAACAGATGGGCGTGCCTTTTCTTGGCGAGGCGCCGCTCGACATCAAGATCCGTCAAACCTCGGACGCCGGGAGTCCCGTCGTGGGCGCCGAGCCCGACAGCCCGCAGGCCGCGGTCTATCTCAATCTCGCGGCGAAGGTGAAAGCGTTGCTCGAAACGCAAAAACAGCGCGCTGCGCCAAAGATCGTCGTTGGCTGAAACTGACGAAGGTTGATTTGAATGTCCTTCAAGCCCTCAGGACAAAACAGCGTCTCTCCCTATTTGGTCGTCGCCGACGCCTCCGCGACGATCAAATTCCTTCAGGCCGTTTTCGACGCCACCGTGCTTCGAACCTTTCCTGATGCGAATGGGAGATTGATGCATGCGGAGGCGCGCATCGACGATACTGTCGTCATGCTCGCCGACGCTGCCCCGCAATGGCCCGCGATCGAAGCGCATGTCCACGTCTATGTGCCCTCGGTGGACGAAACTTACGCGCGCGCGCTGCAGGCTGGCGCGGCGTCTGTTCAGGCGCCCGTGCAGAAACACGACGAAGACAAACGCGGCGGCGTCAAGGATGCCGGCGGCACAACCTGGTGGATCGCCACCCGAGTCGAATAGAGAGGGCGCATCCGTTAAAAAAATCGCGCCTCCTTTTAGGGAGGCGCGCCAGGCGGGCCGATCAACGCCGGCCGTCAGGGAGCTCAGAAATGCGTCGGGAACCAGGAATCGTCCCCCTGGTCGAACTTGTAATTGTAGCCGACTGAAAATGCGCCGCCATAGGCCCACACATTGATTGTCGCGGCGGGATTGAATCCGCCAAAAGGCCGCCCTGCTGACTGCGGGATCGCCTCAAAGGCGGATACGGAATTCTTGAAAGCCCAAAGGACGGAAAAATCAAATGACGAGTTTTTTGTAATCGCGTAGTTGAAACCGCCTCCGAGATGATGCCGGTTCACGCTCGGCGAGAGCACCGCAAAGTTCAACGAACGCGAAATCAGCGAGCTGGTGGCGTAATGATAACCGAGGCGAAGCGCCAGCGTCGGCGTCGCGCGCCACTCGGCGGCGAAGGATGCCGAATCCGTATCCTTCATATTGATGCCGGCGCTGTCGCCGAGCGAGCGCACGAACAGGGGCGCGTTGGAATTGCCTAAAGAGGGAACGGCGGAATAGAAGACATGTCGCCAATCCGCCATGAGCGTAAGGTTGGGCAAGATGTCGTAGGCGAATCCGGCCTGCAATTGGGCGGGGATGTCGAAACTGCCCTGGCCGCCGAGAAGACCCGAATATTTGTCGAAACGCGACATCCACATGGGCGTCGAGCCGGAAAAGCCGAAGCGCAGGCTGTCCGTAATTCCCCACAGCAACCCTAAGCGAAAGCCGCCGCCGTAGGACCAGTCAAACCCCATGTCTGACATCTCCCACTGATTTATTGAAAAGGGCGCGAACGTCTTCACGCCCTGAACGTTCAACATTTGCACCGCGATCGTCGGCGCGAGACCAATCGTGATCGGGCCGATCGCCGTGTGGAAGCGACGCGCATAATCGACGCTGGCGAAGGCTTGTCTCAGGTCTAGGCCAACGAAGCCGCCGCCGAACGGTCCACCCAGCGGCGGCCGAGCATGCCTCACGTCATAGGCGCTGTTGATGCCGCCATTCGAATAGGTGACAAAGCTCCACGCGGAGTCGGCGTCGATCGGGCGAATGTTGCCCGAGTTGGGGATTGGCGTCCATGGACGGCCGCTGCGCACGTCGCCCGCCGCGATGAGCCTCGGAAGTCCTTCGGTGCGGTAACCGCGATACGCAAGATTGGCGGCGACGCCAAACGCAAACTGCCGGTCAAGGCCGACAATCGACGCGGGATTGACCGAAGCGGCCATGCCGTCCCGGCCATCGGCCACGCTGGCGCCGGCAAGCGCTCTCTGCCGCGGGCCGTATCCCGTCGCAAAAAAACCGTCGGCGGCAAAGGAGAAGGATGGCGCGAGCGCTGAGATGGCCGTCAATGTGAACAGGAAGGCGCGCGAAACAATGTTTTTCATTGGGGCGAGTCCCGAAGCGCAATATTCCTCATCCAGGCGACGGGCTGTCTTCGCCGTCGCGGCGAACCGACGCATGTTTACGTTGCTTTACAATTAGCAGACACGTCGATCTTGCGGCGTAAATATCGCTTCACGGGCACAGATTTCGTCCGCCTGTTACGTCTTTGCAACACAAGCGCTTTTTCACGTCGCGTCGGACAAGGGGAGCAATCGTCGCCAAATGCGGGACGGGGCTTCGACCGCGCGTTGGCCCGTATTCAATAGCACCGCTCCAGGCTTCCATAGGGCTGGAAATTCTAAATTGTCAGCGTCTAGGCTCAGCGGGGCCAGACGCTATTTGCCGGTTTCGCCGCGCGAAACTTGCGACACGCGCGGGAACGCGGTAATTTTTCCATAATGGCGAGGGGCGCCGCTAGCGCGGCTGAGAAGCACCCGTCGAACCTGATCCGGGTCATGCCGGCGTAGGGAAGGCCAGCGAAAGAGCGAACGGCGCGCCCGCGTCGACGCTATGATAGCGCATCCCTCCTTCGTCTTCCTGACTCAGCGTCCGCTTCCCTTGAAGAAGCGTGATGAAGGAGCGCGATCATGAACATCCACGACAAGCGCATGCCGGCGAGCGTCACCACTGGGCCGATCGGAAAATCGCGCAAGGTCTATTCCTCGCCCAAGGGCCGCGACGACATTCGCGTGCCTTGCCGCGAGATCCCGTTGGACCCGTCTTCGGGCGAGCCGCCGCTTCGAGTCTATGACCCGTCAGGACCCTATACCTGCGCCTCCTTTACGCCCGACCTTTCCGCGGGGCTTCCCTCTGCGCGACCCTGGCTTACGGCGCGCGCAGGACTCGAGCCCTATCAGGGACGTGGCATCAAGCCAGAAGACAATGGCTTCGCTGAAGGCGAGCGTCTGGTGCCGTCGTGTCCGGCCGAGCGCAGGCTACATCGAGCGGCCGGCGCCAGCCCCGTCACTCAGCTCGAGTTCGCCCGCGCGGGGATCATTACCGAAGAAATGATTTATGTCGCGCATCGCGAGAACCTTTGCCGAGAGCGCGCGCTGGAGGTCGCGAAAGAACGCATCGCCGATGGCGAGAGCTTCGGCGCCTCTATTCCGGAATTCGTCACGCCTGAATTCGTGCGCGAGGAAGTCTCGCGCGGCCGCGCCATCATTCCGGCGAATATCAATCACCCTGAATTGGAGCCGGTCATCATCGGCCGCAATTTCCTCGTGAAGGTCAACGCCAACATCGGCAATTCGGCCGTCACCTCTTCGGTCGCGGAAGAAGTCGAAAAGATGGTGTGGGCGATCCGCTGGGGCGCCGACACGGTGATGGACCTCTCCACCGGCCGCAACATTCACAACATCCGCGACTGGATCATTCGCAACGCCTCCGTGCCGATCGGCACCGTGCCGATCTATCAGGCGCTGGAAAAGGTCGGCGGCGACGCGCTGAAGCTCGACTGGGAAGTTTTTAAAGACACGCTGATCGAACAGGCGGAGCAGGGGGTCGATTACTTCACCATCCACGCCGGCGTGCGCCTCGCCTATGTGCCGCTGACCGCCAATCGCGTCACCGGCATCGTCTCGCGCGGCGGCTCGATCATGGCACGCTGGTGCCTGTCGAAGCACAAGGAGAGCTTCCTCTACGAGCGTTTCGACGAGATTTGCGACATCATGCGCAAATATGACGTGTCCTTTTCGCTCGGCGACGGTCTGCGCCCCGGCTGCAACGCCGACGCCAATGACGCGGCGCAATTCGCGGAGCTGGAGACGCTTGGCGAATTGACGAAGATCGCCTGGGACAAGGGCTGTCAGGTGATGATCGAAGGCCCCGGCCATGTGCCGATGCACAAGATCAAAGCCAATATGGACAAGCAGCTCAAAGTCTGCGGCGAAGCGCCTTTTTATACGCTCGGCCCGCTCGTCACTGACATTGCGCCGGGCTACGATCACATCACGTCAGGCATCGGCGCCGCGATGATCGGTTGGTTCGGCACGTCGATGCTCTGTTACGTCACGCCGAAAGAACATCTCGGCCTGCCGGATCGCGACGATGTGAAAACCGGCGTCATCACCTATCGCATCGCGGCGCATGCCGCCGATCTCGCCAAGGGCCATCCGGCGGCGCGCGAACGTGACGACGCGATGAGCCGCGCGCGTTTCGACTTCCGCTGGGAGGATCAGTTCGAGATCGGACTCGATCCCGACACGGCGCGCGAATTCCACGACGCGACGCTGCCGAAAGAGGCGCATAAGGTCGCGCATTTCTGCTCGATGTGCGGGCCGAAATTCTGCTCGATGCAGATCACGCGCGATCTGCGCGAGGAGGCGAAAGAGATCGAACGCCAAAAAGGCATGGCCGAAAAGAGCGCGGAATTTTTGGAAAAGGGCGCCAGCATATACGTCGAGGCGAAGTAGGGTGGTCTACGAAAGCTGCTCCTTCCTTCCCCTCATCCTGAGGAGCCCGCGAAGCGGCATCTCGAAGGACGAGGGGAAGGTAAAAATCACGAGGGAAAGACTTCCTCGTCCTTCGAGACGCGCCTGCGGCGGCTCCTCAGGGTGAGGAAGTGCTTCTGAAGGGGCCACGCAAGTTTCCAGATGCCGTCGCTCATCTCTCACTCGTGCGAGAAGGGATTGCGCGACCAAATAGTAGAACTATGCTTTCGTCGCACATCGTTTTCAGGACACAATTTAATGTCCGACCGCCGATTTGATATAGGGCTTTCGTTCCCGGGTGAGCACCGCCCCTATGTCGAGGAAGTCGCGACCAAGCTCGCCGCCATCTTGAGCAAGAATCGCGTGCTCTACGACGATTGGTGTGCGGCGGAATTCGCGCGGCTCGATCTGGATACCTATCTTCCGAACCTGTACCGGACGCAATCGGAACTCGTCGCTATCTTCCTTTGTCCAGAGTACAAGCAAAAACGTTGGTGCCGCCTCGAATGGCGTGCGATCAAGCAACTGATTGCAACAGCGGATTCGCAACGCATCATGCTGTTGCGCTACGGTTTCGAGGACGACTATTCGGAACTGGGAATTTACGATGGCGATGGCGTCATCGACTTCAAGAAACATCCTGCCGCTTATGTCGTGGAGCGCATCTACGAACGCTTGTGCATCAATCGCGGAGCGGCCAGTGGCGAGCGGGCAGCATTCTCGCCAGTAAGCGCGCCAAATTCTTACGACATCTCCCGCATCGACAGCTACGCGCCGGAAAGTCTCATCGGCCGCGAGGCGGAAACGAAGATGATCGACGACGCATGGGCCGCCGCCGTTCGCGGGGAGGCAAAGCGACCGCGCGTGCTCAGCTTCGTCGCGATGGGCGGCGAGGGCAAGACCTCGCTCGTCGCTGACTGGGCCGTGCGAAAGCAAATTGACGGCTGGTCGGATTGTGACGCGGCTTTCACCTGGTCATTCTATAGCCAGGGAACGCGCGACAATTACGCCGGCGATTCAGATCTCTTTCTCGCTGAGGCGCTGAAATTCTTTGGCGAGGCATCGAAAGAGGGCGAAGGCGCCGTCGAAAAGGCGAAGCGCCTCGCGAGATTGATCGGCGAGAAGCGCACGCTGCTCATTCTCGACGGGTTGGAGCCGCTGCAATATCCGCCGACGTGGCAGCCTCCTGGAGAACTCAAGGATGACGCCATGGCCGCGTTGCTCAAGGCGCTTGCGGCCAACGGCAAAGGCCTCTGCCTTGTCACCACGCGCCACTCGATCCCCAACCTGAGAGCCTATCGAAGCACCAACGCACCGGAACATGACCTCAAGCGCCTGTCAAAAGAAGCTGGCGCGCATCTTCTCAATATGCTCGGCGTCGTCGGCACGCAGAAAGAGCGCGAAGAACTTTCGGAAGAAGCCAAGGGCCATGCGCTGACCTTGACCCTGATCGGCGGCTATTTGCGCGATGCGCATGGCGGCGACATTCGCAAGCGCGATCTGTTCAACCTCGCCGAAGCGGATGAGGAAGGGCAGGGTGGCCATGCCTTTCGCGCGATGGCGGCCTATGTGCGATGGTTCGAGCACGACAAAGGCGGCCGGCGTGCGCTCGGCATGCTACGCCTCATGGGGCTTTTCGATCGTCCGGCCGATTTCGGTTGCCTTCGCGCCCTTTGGAGAGGGCCGGAGATTAAAGGGCTGACTGAGTCGATCGTCGGTCTCAGCGAGGCGCATCGCAACATCGCGATCCAGCGACTGGAAGATGCAAAGCTTCTCACCGTCAATCGCGAGGGCGGCGCGCTGGTCTCACTCGACGCGCATCCGCTGCTGCGGGAATATTTCGAGAAAGAGTTACGCGAGAAAAATCCCGATGGGTGGAAGGCGGCGCATAAGAGGCTATACGAGCATCTTTGCGCGACGGAGACGGACAAGAAGGAGGCGCCGACGCTCGACGATCTACGCCCGCTCTATCAGGCCGTGGCGCATGGCTGTCAGGCGGGCTTTCAGCAGGAGGCCTGCGATGAGGTTTATTACCGTCGCATTCTGCGCGGAACTGGACCGGACGGCTTCTACAGTTGGAAAAAACTCGACGCCATGGGCGCCGATCTCGGCGCGGTCGCCTGTTTTTTCGACTCACCCTGGACGTGGCTATCGCCCAATCTAGCGCAGGCCGATCAGGCTTGGCTATTGGCCGAAGCAGGTAATCGCCTGCGCCCGCTTGGGCGGCTGCGCGAGGCGCTGCGTTCGATGGAGACGGCGCTCGCAATGCGCGTCGAACAGCAAGATTGGCGAAATGCCGCCGTTTCCGCAAACAATATCAGTGAAGTAGCGCTGACGCTGGGTGATATCGAGGCGGCAGTGCAAGCAGGCGCTTCGAGCGTCGACTATGCCGACCGCAGCCACGACACGATTACACGCGTTGTCTGCACTTCAACGCATGCCGAAGACCTGCACCAGCAAGGCTTTGGCGACGCAGCGAGAGCGCTATTCGAAAAAGTCGATGGGACGCAGGAGGAAATCAGGACGTACTATTCGATGTTGGGTTTTCGCTATTGTGACCTGCTGCTGGGGCCTTCCGAGCGCGCGGTGTGGAAACGCGTTCTTTTGCCCTGCGCCAGCGAGCCGGGGGACTCGCAAAACCCGCGGTCATCGCGAGCCGAAGGCGAAGCAATACAGAGTGGTGGTGCGGTTCCTGGATTGCTTCACTCCGCTATCAATGAGGGTGCGGAGATTTCTGACCAGCTGCTCGACGCGTGCGAGGAAGTTGCGCATCGCGGAGAAACCGCGCTGAATATTATGTTGGCAGGCTCCCTCAATCGACTCGATATCGCCCTCGGCCACCTCACCCCCGCGGGGGGGTATGCGGCGATGTTGCGCGGCGCGGCGCCTGACGGCGCGCATATTGACGCGGCGGTAAATGGACTGCTCCAAGCGGGCGAAAGGACACTTCAGCCGCACGGCTTTCTGACCCGCGCCCTTTATCGCGCCGTCACCGACGATTTCGCCGGCGCGCGGGAAGATCTCGACGAGGCTTACGACATCGCCGAGCGCGGGCCGATGAAGCTTCATCTCGCTGACATTCATCTCCATCGCGCGCGGCTGTTCGGTCTCTATGCCAAGCGGCCGGAAAACTATCCGTGGGACTCGCCCGCGCGCGACCTCGCCGAAGCGCGGCGGCTCATCGAAGAATGCGGCTATTGGCGGCGCAAGGAAGAGCTGGAGGACGCCGAAGCGGCGCTGCGCGCGCTGGCGCGCAAATAAGGGCGCCGAGACTGACGTAGCGTGTAACCCTCTCCCATCGGGAGAGGGTGGACGCCGAAGGCCGCCGGGTGAGGGGTCGCCGCCTCTTCATTTGGCGTGAAACCCCTCACCCCGGACCTTCGGTCCGACCCTCTCCCGATGGGAGAGGGTTACGCGCGATGTTCTTAGCTCTTTCCGAGGACCTCCACGCGCACCTGTCCGGTGCCGCGTTCGATGAGGCCGAGCTGGGTCGCCGCGCCGCGCGACACGTCGAGGCTGCGCCCCGTCCAGACCGCCGGTCCGCGGTCATTAATGCGCACGACCACCGAACGCCCGGCGTAGGTCAGGCGCAGACGCGTGCCCATCGGCAGGGTGCGGTGGGCGGCCGTCAGGTCCCACATGTTGAAGAGTTCGCCATTGGCGGTGTGGCTGTTGGGTTCGTAGCGGCGCGGGCCGCCGCCGTAGAATGACGCATGGGCGGTGAAGCCCTGCGAAGCCTCCGCGTGATGCGAGGCGTGGCGCGAGGATTGGCGAGAGGCGTGGTGCGCCAGAGCCGGCGCTGTCATCAGTCCAAGGATCGTCAGTACGCCACAGATACGATTCATTCAGGATTGCTCCGCTTACGCACAATGCGTGAAGGATGCCGACGAGCTCGATCGCTTCGTCAAGCGCACAGTTTCCATCCGTCTGAATGGAGGCGAAGACAAATTAGTTAATTGTGAATTGTGGCAAAATATGTGTTGCCAATAGCAAGGCTTATATGTTCGTCTCATCGTATAATATTCTCGATATTTAGTAGCTTTATTCGATTGTATGTCGCTATATGTCTTTTCATAGTTGCATTTTGCGCGATATCTGTGCAGTCTATACTAGCTTAAGCGCTGCGGCGACGGGGAGTGACAAGAGCGAGCAGAGGCGGCAAATATGCGCGCCGGGGAGTCTCGCCAATGACAGACGAAAAGCGCGCCGCGATCATCGGCGTCGTCACCGCCTCCGATCGCGCCAGCGCCGGCGTCTATGAAGATGAGAGCGGTCCGGCGATCGAGGCCTATCTACGCGCCGCGCTGACGACGCCCTTCCGCATCGAGAGGCGGATCATCCCCGATGGGCTTGAAAGCGTGCGCGATACGCTTATCGACCTGGCCGATACTGTCGGCTGCGACCTCATCGTCACGACCGGCGGCACAGGCCCGAGCCCCCGCGATCTCACGCCCGAGGCGACGCTCGCGGCCTGCCCGCGCGAACTGCCTGGCTTTGGCGAGCTGATGCGGCAGGTCTCCCTGGCGCAGACGCCAACGGCGATCCTGTCGCGACAATTGGCCGCCCATCGCGGCAAATGTCTGGTGATCAATCTTCCGGGCAAGCCAAGGGCGATCGAACTCTGTCTCGACGCCGTCATGCCCGCGGTGCCGTACTGCCTCGATCTCATCGGCGCGGCCTATGTCGAGACCGATCCGGCGCGCGTCAAAAGCTTCCGTCCCAAACCCAAATAACCGCCCGTTCGGGCAGCTTCAGACGCCCGGGTCCAAGCTGCGCGCTTCTCATCGAGGCGCCTCGCCTGTATAGGAAAATGGCGCGTCAGGAAAACCGAATCGAAGCCGCTAAGCTGCGGGAGGCGAGGGCGACTGAACATGAACGAACTGCGTTTGGTGGTAGTCGGCGCGGCGGGCCGCATGGGCCGTATGCTGACCCAGATCATACCCGATACTTTGGGCGTCCGACTGACTGCCGCTTTGGAGCGTCCCGGCTCCGCGGCGCTCGGCGCCGATAGCGGCGGCGGCGCGCCGAACGGCGTGCCGATCACGAGTGACGTCGGCGCCGCCCTCGGCGACGCTGACGCGATCGTCGACTTTTCGTCTCCGAGCAACAGCGTGGAAATGGCTCGGGCGGCGGCGCGCGCGCGGGTGGCGCACATTATCGGCACGACCGGACTGTCTCAGGAAGATCTGGCCGCCATCGCCGAATGCGCGCGCGAAACGGCGATCGTGCGTTCCGGCAATATGAGCCTCGGCGTCAATCTCCTCGC
The DNA here is from genome assembly GCF_000372845.1 of Methylocystis rosea SV97. Classification (GTDB taxonomy): domain Bacteria; phylum Pseudomonadota; class Alphaproteobacteria; order Rhizobiales; family Beijerinckiaceae; genus Methylocystis; species Methylocystis rosea. The sequence continues at coordinate 2,555,289 of NZ_KB889963.1, read as the reverse complement.
CGTGCTGGTCGAACGCGCGGCGCGTGCGCTTGGACCGGCTTGGGACGCCGAGATCGTCGAAATGCATCACCGCCTCAAGGTCGATGCGCCATCAGGAACGGCGCTGCTGCTCGGCGAGGCGGTCGCGCACGGTCGCGGAATCGATCTCGGCGAGAACAGCGCGCGTGGGCGCGATGGTTTGACAGGTCCGCGGCGGATCGGCGAGATCGGATTTGCGAGCCTGCGCGGCGGCACGGTCGTCGGCGATCACACGGTCGTCTTCGCCGGGGCCGGCGAGCGCATCGAATTCTCGCACCGCGCCGAGGATCGGGGCGTGTTCGCCCGCGGCGCCCTGGCCGCGGCGCTATGGACCCGCGAGAAGGCCCCGGGGCTTTACTCGATGGCCGACGTGCTTGGCCTTTCCGGCGCCTGATATCGACGAGAACTTATGAGCATGAATCGCACTCTCGTTCTGGTACGTCACGGTCAAAGCGAGTGGAACGCCAAAAACCTTTTCACTGGGTGGAAAAACCCCGATTTGACGCCGCTCGGCATCGAAGAGGCGCGCCGCGCCGGCCGCGAGCTGAAGAAGCGGGATATTCTGTTCAGCGTCGGCTTCACTTCCGCTTTGCTGCGCGCGCAACACACGATCGATCTCATTTTTGAGGAGCTGGGCCAGACGAACGTCCCGACCATCAAGGATCGCGCGTTGAACGAGCGCCATTACGGCGATCTTTCCGGGCTCAATAAGGACGAGGCGCGCGACAAATGGGGCGAAGAGCAGGTGCATCTTTGGCGCCGCTCCTATGACGTGCCGCCCCCAGGCGGCGAGAGCCTGAAGGACACCGTCGCGCGGGTCGTGCCCTTCTATGTCCAGCGCATTCTGCCCCCCGTGATGCGCGGCGAACGGGCGCTGGTCGCGGCGCATGGCAATTCGCTGCGCGCGCTCTGCATGGTGTTGGAACAGATGACGCCCGAGAGCGTGACGACCCTCGAGCTCACGACCGGCGTTCCGATCATCTATCAGCTCAACGCCGATTCGACGGTGGCGTCGAAGACGGTGTTGGCTTAGCGCAGTTCTGCTCAGCCGCTCTGTTCTCGCTCGCGTTCGCAGGCGGCGTCCGGCATTGATGGACGAAACGCCCGTTCGGCGCCACATCTCGCTTCATGTCTGAAATCGCGCCCGGCGCGTTCCATTATCCGAGCTTTCTCGACGCTGCGGCGCAGACGGCCCTGGCTGAAGAGATCGCCGAGGTCATCGCCGCCGCGCCTCTCTATGTCTCGACCATGCCGAAGACCGGCGCCCCTATGTCGGTGCGAATGACGAATTGCGGCGCGCTCGGCTGGGTCAGCGATAAGGAACGGGGCTACCGCTACGAGCCGCGCCATCCCCAGACCGCGAACCCCTGGCCGGCGATGCCGCAAAGGCTTCTCGAATTGTGGAACGAACTCGCGCATTACCACAAGCCGCCTGAAGCCTGTCTGGTGAATGTCTATGACGCAACGGCGCGCATGGGCCTCCATCAGGATAAGGATGAATCCGATTTCGCCGCGCCGATTCTCTCTTTGTCGCTTGGCGCCGACTGCCGCTTTAAGCTCGGCGGAACGCGGCGCGGCGATCGCGCGATCGCCCTGACGCTATCGTCCGGAGACGCGCTCGTCCTCTCCGGACCCGCCAGGATGCGCTACCACGGCGTCGACAGGATATTGCCGACGATTGGGGCGACTCTGCCGCCGGCGCTCGCGGCGCTTGGCGTGCGCGTCAATCTGACGCTTCGGCGCGTTACTTAAGTTTCGGGTTCAGCGGGCGTTCACCGCTTCCGGGATAATGTCCCGAGCAGTGCACGTAAACTCCGGCGTAGTTGTCTTGAACGCCGGCTTCGTTGTAGTTTCCAACCGGTCTAAAGAGCGCCGGCGAGGCGCCGTATTTGGCCGGGCGCATTTTAAAAAGGGCGGGCGCGACGCGAACGCCGGGAAGAGGAAAGGAACAAGGATGAAGACAATTTCCCTGCTGACGTTCGCCGCGAGCGTCGCTTTCGCCGCATCCGCCGGCCAGGCTCTCGCCGCTGGCGATCCAGCTGCGGGCGAAAAAATCTTCGCGAAGTGCAAAGCCTGCCATCAGGTCGGTGAAACCGCCAAGAACGCCGTCGCGCCACAGCTCAACGGCCTCGACGGCCGCAAGGCGGGCTCCGTCGAGGGCTACAACTATTCCGAGGCTGACAAGAATTCCGGCATCGTCTGGGACGAGGCCAGCTTCAAGGAGTTCATCAAGAATCCCAAGGCCAAGATCCCCGGCACCAAGATGATCTTCCAGGGCCTGCCCAACGATGCAGACCAGGAGAACGTGTGGGCCTATCTTGTTCAGTTCGGCCCCGACGGCAAGAAGAAGTAAGCGCGCTTCATCTGACATGACGTTTTTGGCGGTCCTGTTCTCAGGGCCGCCTTTTTTGTTGCGCTCTTGCGTGAGGAGACGAATCAGGCGCGAGACGCAAGGTTCACGCTGTGTCTAAAATACAACAGTCAATAAAAGTGACGATTTAATCTTTGAAAGAGTTCCAGCTAAAAATCGCTTTAATGTCGTAATTCAGCAACACTCCGTTACAATCGGAAACATTACTTGGAAGCATTCCATTCTATGTCGTTGTCGTAATTGACAGTTTTTAATGACAAACCTTAACCATTGCCTAGTCGCGTCTTGAACCGCGCGGAAGGGGCAGACATGGCTCAGAAACAATCCCTGTCATTACAGACGCTCTCCTCCCTTGCTGGGGCGTTTGACCGGATGACAGGCGCGGCTTCGGTCGGCGCCCTGACTCTTGCCGCCGCGCTGACGCCGGCGCCTCCCGCTTTTGCGCAGTCCCAGTCCGGGCCCCTGCCACCGATACGAGTCGAGGCGCCGCCGGAGAAACCCCGTGCGGTCGCGCAGGCGAAGCCGAAACCTGTCGCTTCGCAGGCGCGCTCCGCGAGCGGCGCCCAAAAGTTGCCGCCCATAGACGTTGGAGGCGCACGACGCAGCGCTCGGGTCGCGCCCGTGCGCTCCGGCTTGGTCACAGGGGCTACCGTTTCGAGCGGGACTGTCGGAGCGGCCTCGACCGGCGCGGGCAGCGCGGCCTTCGCTGCGGCTGTCGCCAATGTCGGCCGTAACCCGACCGACGTTCATGGCTACTTCGCAGGGAGAATTTCAACCGCGACGAAGACCAACACGCCGATACTCAACATACCGCAGTCGGTCACGGTCCTGACACGACAGCAGCTCGACGATCGCAACAGTCTCGCCCTGGAAAATGCGCTGGCGTACGTTCCCGGCGTCACGGTGGCGCAGGGCGAGCGTAACCGCGACCAGATCACCATTCGCGGGCAAAATACGACAGCGGATTTCTACATCGACGGCGTGCGCGACGACGCGGAATATTATCGCGATCTCTACAACATTCAGGCGGTCGAAGTGCTCAAAGGCCCGAGCGCGCTGATCTTCGGCCGCGGCGGCGGCGGCGGCGTCGTCAACCGCGTGACCAAGAAGGCCGACGGCGAAACGATAAACGATCTTCGGTTCGTCACCGGCAGCTTCGGCCGCAAGCGCGTCACCGCCGACTTCGGGCGGGCGATCACCGACACGATCGCCGTGCGTCTCAACGCCCTCTACGAACATTCCTACGGCTATCGCGACTTCGACAAGCTCGAGCGCTGGGGCGTCAATCCGGCGCTGTCATGGAAGCCTTTCGAGAACACCTTCGTGCTTTTCAATTACGAGCATTTTCGCGATCGCCGCACGGTGGATCGCGGCGTGCCGTCATTCGGCGGGTTCCAGTTCCTCGGCGAGAACATTTATCCGGGCTATCCGCTGCCAACCCCGCGTTCGGCTTTCTTCGGCGTCGGCAATCCAACCGTGCGGGACGTGAACTACGCCAGAATCAACATGGACCGCGCCGCTCTCGTCATCGATCATACGACTGAGTTCGGGTTGAACATCCGCAATCAGCTCGCCTGGGCGAATTACGACAAGCTATATCAGAACACATTCCCCGATCAGACGCTGGGGCAGTTGTCGCAACAACTCAATCCGGCGCTGAACGGGCTAAGCCCGATCACGATCACGCCGGTTGGCGTCGCGAGACTCGACGGCTACCTCGCGCCGACGCCGCGACGCAATATCTTCAACCAGACGGACTTGACCTATAAATTCGAGATGACGCCCGAGATCCGCCACTTGATGCTCGTGGGCGCGGAGTTCGGCAATCAATGGTCTTTTACGGGAAGAGACATCTCGCGGTTCAACAATCCGTTCAATGGGCCGCGAAGGCTGACGACTCCGTTCTGGGCTCCGACGGTTTACGCTCCGGTCTTCTTCGACAACTACTTTGATACGGCGACGCGGCGCTGGAACACGAACCTCGACATTGGCTCTGGCTATGTCCAGGACCAGATCGAGGTGACCAAATATTTCGATGTTCTCGCAGGCGTACGGTTCGACAGCTTCCATATGAGGTTCAACGACGGGATCACCTTCGAAAACCAGAGCCGCCTCGATAACAAGTGGTCGCCGAGATTCGGTCTGATTTTCAAACCCGTGGAGATCGTCTCCTTATACGGAACCTATTCGCGCTCGTTCCTGCCGCAGTCGGGCGATCAGTTCAATCAGCTGCCGAGGTCGGCCGCGAGTCTGGCGCCGCAGGGCTTCGAAAATATCGAGTTCGGCTTTAAGGCGCAGCTCCTGCCGACGCTGCTGTTCACTGGCGCGATTTATCAACTGAACCGTTCGAATCAGGCGTTGACGCTGACTGCGCTGACCTCCGTTCTCGCCAATACGCGCACGCAAGGCGCCGAACTGGGACTCACCGGCAATGTGACCGACGAATGGCAGGTCTCGCTTGGATACGGACACCAGGACGCGCGCGTGGTGTCGACCGATGCCGCCTTCAATCCGCGGCAGCCCTTCCTGACGGATGTCGGCAAGGTTAATCCGTCGGTCCCGAGAAACACTTTCTCGTACTGGAACCGTTACGATTTATCGTCGTTCGTTGGCGGGGGTCCCGGCGTTCTCGGATTGGGCGCCGGCGTGATCTACGCTTCGAGCTTCTACCCGTCTCTCGACAACAGGGTGATCGTGCCCGGTTACGCGCGCGTTGACGGCGCGCTTTTTGTGAAGGTGACGGAAAACATCTCCGGCCAGCTCAACATCGAGAACCTCACCGGCGCCTACTACTACGCCTCGGCGCACAACAACAACAACATCATGCCCGGCGCCCCGCGCTCGGCCTATGTCACTGTCAATGCGAGGTTCTAGCCTGCGAAACATTGCCGGACCGCGGATTGGCTTGCATGGCCTCCCTTGGCGCCCGTGAAAGTCCGCACTCTCGAAGCCGCACACGCGTGCGGCGCCGGCTTAAAGCTCTTGCGCCGCGCCCGCTGGTCCTGCACCTAGGGCGCCGTGACCCGCAAACCCGACGAAATATCCGCCGATCTGATGCAGCCGCTGGCGACTCTGCCGGTGTTCTACGCCCTTGCGGGGCGTCGCGTGCTGGTCATTGGCGGCGGCGAAGCGGCGGCCTGGAAGGTCGATTTGGCGGCCGCGACCGGCGCGCGGGTAGACGTTTTTGCGCCGGCGCCCTGTGACAAGCTTCGCGAGATCGGAGCGGCGCGCGACAATGTCTCCATCCATCCGCGCGCCGTCGCGCCGGAAGATTTCGCCGGCGCGGCGATGGCGCTGGGCGCGGTGGAGGACGACTCGCTCGCGCGTCAGGCCCATCAGTGGGCGCGCGCGGCCGGCGTGCCGATCAATCTCGCCGATCGGCCCGCGCTCTGCGATTTCATTATGGGCGCCATCGTCAACCGCTCGCCGCTCGTGATCGGGGTCTCGACGGGCGGCGCATCGCCGGTTTTCGCCCAGGCGGTGCGCGGCCGGATCGAGACGCTGGTGCCCGCGACATTCCAGGCCTGGGCGCGCGCGGCGCAGGCCTGGCGGCCGTTCGTGCGCACGTCCGGACTCGACTTTCTGGCCCGGCGCGATTTCTGGCGCCGCTTCACGCGGCTCGCCTTCCGCGACATCGAGCGCGCGCCGCAAGAGGACGACCGCGCGGCGCTGATCGAAGAGGCGCGCGCCGGCGCCAAGGCCACGGCGCGCGGACGCGTCACGCTCGTCGGGGCAGGGCCCGGCGATCCGGAACTGCTGACGCTGAAGGGCATGCGCGCGCTCGCCGGCGCCGACGTCGTGCTCTTCGACGACCTGGTTCCGGCGAGCATTCTCGATCTCGCCCGTCGCGAAGCGACGCGGATCAATGTCGGCAAGCGCGGCTACGCGCCCTCGGTGCGCCAGGAGGAAATCAGCGGTCTGCTGGTCGAACTCGCGCGGGAGGGAAAGAACGTCGTGCGGCTGAAGGGCGGCGATCCGCTCATTTTCGGCCGCGCCAACGAGGAAATCGCCGCGCTGCGCGAAGCAGGCTTCTCCATAGAGATCGTGCCCGGCGTGACCGCCGCCTGCGCCGGCGGCGCTGCGATCGGCGCATCGCTCACGAGCCGGGAGACGGCACGGCGTTTGCAATTCATCACCGCGCACACGAAGGACGGCGAATTTCCCGAAGACTTCGATTGGGGCGCGCTCGCCGACGAACGCGCTACGACGGCCGTCTATATGGGCAACCGCACGCTGCCGGAATTGTCGCGTCGTCTGCTGCAGGAGGGCATGTCGCATGATACGCCCGCCTTCCTCATCGAACGCGCTTCCACGCCGCAAGAGCGGGTGGTCAGGGGCACGATCGCGGATTTGCCGTCAAAAGCGGCTGAACAGACCATTGTTGGGCCGGTGATGGTGCTGATCGGCTGGGCGCTGGCGGAGAACTGATTCAGCGCTATTGTTGGCGAACAGGCGCGAGCGGAGAAGCGATATGGCCTTCACGAGACGATCCGCTCTGCTTGCGTCGGGGCTCGGCTTGCTGTCCCCCCCAGCGCTCGCCAAACAGAACTCCAAACCGTCGCCCGTTCGCGAGCCAACCCAAAAACATCTGAACGAACTCAACGGGCTCGTCGTCGACGTCATGAGAAAAACCGGCGTGCCGGGGATGTCGGTCGCCGTCGTTTCGCCCGATCGCGTGCTCTATTTGAAAGGATTCGGCGTTCGTCGCGCTGGCGCGGCCGAACGCGTCGACGCCGACACGGTCTTCCAGCTCGCTTCGCTTTCCAAACCACTCTCTACGACGGCTGTCGCGAGCCTCGTCGGAGAGGGCGTCGTTTCGTGGGATCATCCGATCGTGCGGAGCCTGCCGGATTTCGCGATGAGCGATCCGTGGGTCACGCGCGAGATCACGCTGCGCGACATGTTTTGCCATCGCAGCGGACTACCCGACCATGCCGGCGATCTTGTCGAAGATATCGGTTACGACCGCAACGAAATCATTCGCCGGCTGCGCTACATCAAACCGGACACCAGCTTTCGCACGCACTACGCCTACAACAATATGGGGTTTTCGGCGGCGGGTTTCGCGGCGGCGAAAGCTGCAGGCAAGTCCTGGGAAGACATTTGCGACGAACATCTCTACAGGCCGCTTGGAATGGCGAACGCCAGTTCGCGCCACGCCGATTTCGCCGCGCGCAGGAACCGCGCATTCGGCCATGTGCGTCGCGGCGACAGATGGGTCGTCGGCGAACAGCGCGATCCCGACGCCCAGGCGCCGGCGGGCGGCGCGTCGGCGTCCGTCCGCGACATGGCGACATGGGTAAGGATGCAGCTCGGACGCGGCGCCCTCGACGGCCGCGAGATCGTCAAGCCGGAGGCGCTCGCAGACACACATTTCCCGCAGATCGCCACGGGACCGGCCCATGACCCAATGCGAGGACCAACCTTTTACGGTCTTGGCTGGGACATTGACTTTGGCGGCCCGGCGCGGGTGCGCTGGAGCCATTCGGGCGCATTCTCTCTTGGCGCTTCGACCTGCGTCTATGTCATGCCGGCCGAGCGATTCGGCATTGTCGTGCTCAGCAATTCCGCGCCGGTCGGCGCGCCAGAAACGATTTGCCGCAGCTTCCTCGATATCGTCCTGACGGGGACGATCGAACGGGACTGGCTCGCGCTCTTTGGCGAGGCTTTTGCGCAGATGGCGGTCCCCGCATACGGTCGAGACGCCGATTACGCGAAGCCGCTCGCCAGTGCGCCGGCGCGCGCGTCGCGCGCGGCATATGTCGGTGCCTACCGCAATGAGCTTTACGGACCCATCGGGGTCGTCGAAACGGCCGACGGGCTTTCGCTGACGCTGGGGCCGACGCCCACGCCCTATCCGCTGCGTCACTATTCAGGCGACATTTTCACCTTTCAGCCTCCGGGAGAAAACGCCAGCGGGGTCAGTCCGGTAAGGTTTTCTCGTAGCGGCGAAAAGGCGATGTCTGTCGTCATCGACTATTTCAACGCGAACGGTCAGGGCGTTTTCGTGCGCAGCTGAATCGATAGAAGCGACAGAAGATTTTCCTCATCCGGCTTTGCCGCGACAAGCGTCTGCAAGCCGAGTTTTCGAAGCGGCGCCGCGACATGTTCCGACAGCGCGACATGCGTCATGTCGTGCAATGCCTCGGCGAGGCCGGCGGACTGCGCGAGTTGCAGGAAGATTTCCGCGCTGCGCTGGGAATAGTGCAGGACGGCGGTGACGCGCCGTGCGGCGATGTCGGATACGGCCTCTGCGGTCAGCTCCCGAGCCGCCCGCGCTTCGTAAACTTCGACCGTGTGGACCTCGTGGCCGGCGGCGCGCAGGCCAGCCTCCAGAATCGGCTGTCGGTCGCGCCCGGCCAGATAAAGGAAATGCGTCGGACGCCGATAGCGCTCGAGAAGATGCGGAAGAATGGCCTCGGCGTTCCCGGCGACGATATCTGGGTGGAAGCCAAGCGCGCGCGCCGCTTCGGCGGTTTTCTCGCCAACGGCGTGCAGCGGCACCGCTCTGAACTGGCGCGCATCGCCTGCGAACTCGACGCCTTTCGCGCTGGTCACGATGACGGCGTCATAGTCCCCATGGGGAATGACAGCGTCCGTGGCCACGAACTCCAGCATCGGCGAGAGCACGGCTGCACAATCCAGCGCCTGCAGCTTCCCCGCGGTGCGCGCGGCGTCTTCAGCCGCGCGCAGCACCAAGACAAGATTCACATAAGCCCCGCGACGCCATGCGGCAGGCGCAGCAGAATTTCCTTGCCGGCGTCCGCGCCGATCAGCGCGGCGTCGATGGCGAGGCCCCGGCGGCGCACGACATAGGCTTCCGCGCCGTCGGCTCTGAGCACCTCGCCGACGAAGGACAGTTCGGCGCCGTGAACCTGCGCATGGCCGGCGATCGGCGTGCGGCAGGACCCATCGAGCGCCGCAAGGAAGGCGCGTTCGGCGATGAGCGCGAAGCCGGTGGCTTCGTCGAAGAGCGGCGCGAGCAGATCGCGCGTGGCGTCGTCGCCGGCCCGCCGCGTGAGGCCGATTGCGCCCTGTCCGCAAGCGGGGGGAAACTCTTCCAAGGAAAGCAGCGCCGTCGCGCGATCGGCGAGACCCAGCCGCTTCAACCCCGCGACCGCGAGGAGGGTCGCGTCGATCTCCCCATTCTCAACTTTCTTCAGGCGAGTCTCGACATTGCCGCGAAGCAGCGTCGTCACAAGGTCGGGTCGCCGGCGCTTCACCTGCGCGGCGCGGCGCAGCGAGGCGGTTCCGACGACGGCGCCTGCGGGAAGCGCATCGAGCGCGAGACCGCCGCGCGATATCCAGGCGTCGCGCGCATCCTCTCGCGGCAGATAGCCGGCGATGATGATTTCGCTCGGCAAGTGCGTCGGCAGATCCTTCGAGGAATGCACGGCGAGATCAATCGTCCCCGCGATGAGCGCTGAATCGAGCTCTTTGGTGAAGAGCCCCTTGCCTCCTGATTCAGACAGAGGCCGATCCTGGATCTGGTCGCCCGTCGTGCGGATGATCTCGATCGGAAAATCCGATTCGCTTCCGCCATGGGCGCGCATCAGCGCATCGCGGACCATATGGGTCTGGGCGAGGGCGAGCGGACTGCCGCGTGTTCCAATGCGAAGGGGAGGGGAAGAAGTCATTATCCGCCGCCGTTATCCGCGCGACTATAGGCGGGAACGCGCGAGGCGCAAGCGGAACGAACGCGGCGACCGAACTCCTCAAAAAGCGAGCGTCCGCTCGTCGGAGCGGACGCTCTTTTTTAGCTCCGCGGGCGAACTCTACGCGGCCCGGCGGATTGCTAAACTGATCACCACCAACCACCAAACAGGCCGCTTCCGAGACCTGCGCCGAGGCCAATGCCCGCGCCAACGCCGGCGCCGAGACCGCCCAATCCTGCGCCAAGCAGGCCACCGCCGCCATAGCCGTAATAGCCCGGGCTTCCGCCCCAACCATACGAACTGCCATAGGTCGGCCAAGTGGAGCCATAGCCGGCGCCAGAATAGCCATAATAGCCCGGACGGTAGCAGCGGGAGTAGCGCATCGGACGATACGCCGAACCCCAATAGGTGGGTCGCGCCGCGTAGCCCCAATAGCTGCGCACCGGACGCGCGTAACCCCAGTTGGTTCCGCCGCAGTGGCGATGCCAGCCGTAATGGGCACGGCAGTAATGCCTCGCCTCGGCGATGCTCGTGGAGCCGATCACGGCCGTCATTGCAATCGCGGACGTAAACGCCAAGGCCTTAATTTTGTTCGACGCCATTTTCACCTCCATACAGTTTAGACCGACAGCAACCTCAACCTGGACGCTAATTACCTCTTCGCCTTAGCCATAATTCTATTAAGCTCAAGATATGGCGTCGTCGGGGAAGCAACGATCTGCAGTGCCAACTTGTATCTATCGAGATCGTGTCAAGAGGGACGTCAACGAATTCTTAGAAATTTAATGGAACTATCTTTAGCGTTGCATTATTATACGTGAATTTGACGAAACAGCTAAGAATGATTGGTGTAAACCCTTTTCCAATCACAATTTTCGAACTTCCCGCCGTACGGCGGTATAAGCTCCGTTCCGCCGCTGAGAAGTTCAACGGCGCGGCTTTCTTGCGCAGGGAGTTCGCATGCGCGTTTTGGGCATTGAAACCACTTGCGATGAGACCGCGGTCGCGGTCGTCTCGGAGCGGCTGGGCGGCGAAGGCGGAGAGATCCTTTCCAATGAGGTGTTGAGCCAAATCGCCCGCCACGCCGCCTATGGCGGCGTCGTTCCGGAAATCGCGGCGCGGGCGCATATCGATGTCCTCGACCGGCTGATCAGACGCGCGCTGGAGCGGGCCAAGACCGAGGCGAAAGATCTGGATGGGATCGCCGCCGCGGCTGGTCCGGGACTGATCGGCGGCGTTCTCGTCGGGCTCACGGCCGGCAAGGCCATGGCGCTTGCCTTGGGCAAACCATTCATCGCCGTCAATCATTTGGAAGCCCACGCGCTAACCGCGCGTCTGACCGACCGCCTGGACTTTCCTTTTCTGGCGCTCCTCATCTCCGGCGGGCACACGCAAATCGTCGCGGTGAAGGCCATCGGCGACTACCGCCGCCTGGGCTCCACCGTCGACGACGCTGCCGGCGAGGCCTTCGACAAGGTCGCCAAAATGCTGGAGCTGCCATATCCCGGGGGACCGCAGATCGAGAAGCTCGCGCTTGAAGGCGACGCGCGACGATTCGACTTTCCGCGCCCGATGCTTGGCCGGGAAGGGGCCGACTTTTCCCTCTCTGGCCTCAAGACCGCGGTGCGGCAGGAAATCCTCAGACTGCCGACTCTGAGCGAAAAGGACGTCAGGGATCTTGCGGCCTCTTTCCAAGCTGCGATCGTCGACGTGATCGTGGACAGGGTGCGCTCCGGCGTGCGCCTCTTTACGGCAGGCGAGGGGCGAGCCCCGCAAGGCCTTGTGATCGGCGGCGGGGTCGCGGCCAACGGCGCCATTCGCCGCGCGCTCATGCGGCTTTGCGCCGAAAGCGGGCTGCGGTTCATTTCGCCGCCAGCGGCGCTGTGCGCCGACAATGGCGCGATCATCGCCTGGACCGGTCTCGAACGCTTAAAACGCGGATTGACCGATGACCTCGACTTTGCGCCGCGGCCGCGATGGCCGCTCGACGCCGCGCCGAGCCGATCACACCACGGCAAGGCCTAGGGCGGTTCGATGCGGCTCCTTTTTTCTGCGGCGCTTGCGGCCATGACGCTTGCGCCAACGCCGCAGCCGGCCGGACTGCTCGCCGAGGAGCCGACCTTCGCGGGCGTGCGCGTGTTCTACGGGCCCGGCGACGGTTTCGGCGCGGTCGATGGGCGGCTGATTAACGACGCGCGCCGCTCGATCGACATGGCCGCCTATGTTCTGACCGACCGCTCTCTGACGACGGCGCTCGGCCGCGCGGCCATGCGCGGCGTCAAGGTGCGGATCTATCTCGACGGGGAGGAGATGGGGCGCGGCGCGTCTGTGATCGAGGAAATCGCCGACGCCCCGAACGTCGAAGTGCGCCGCAAAGGCCGCGCGCGCGATCTGATGCATCTGAAATCATATCAGGTGGACGGTCGCGTCTTGCGCAGCGGCTCCGCCAATTTCAGCGTCTCCGGCGAAATCTATCAGGACAATGATTTGATCGTGATCGAGAGCCCACAGGCCGCCGCGCGGTTTCATCAAACTTTTGAAAGGCTATGGTCGCGTCCCGACAATCAGCGGATCGGCGTGCGATGACGCGCGCGACTGTCGCTGTTCTCGGCGCCGGCGCTTGGGGCGTCGCCCTCGCCAATGTCGCCGCGCAAGGCCGCGCGCGGGTGCCCTTATGGGCGCATGACCCTCAATCCGCCGACGCCCTGGCGCGCGACCGCGAGAATACGCGCCGGTTGCCGGGTCTGCCGCTTGCCGCAGCCGTCGCCCCGACGAGTGACATTTCCGTCGTACGTGAGGCGGACATCGTACTCGCCGTCACGCCCGCACAAGCGATCCGCATGACCGCGCGCGCCGCGCGGCCGCATATGCGCGAGCGCGCCGCCTTTGTGATTTGCGCCAAGGGCATTGAACGCGACCGGCGCATGTTCCTGAGCGAAGTCGCCAAAGAAGAACTGCCCCAAGTCGATGTCGCCGTGCTCTCGGGACCAAGCTTCGCGGCGGACGTGTGCAGAGGATTGCCGACGGCGGTGACTCTCGCGGCGCATGACGAAACGCTGGCGCGGCGCTTGAGTGAAGAGCTTTCGACGAAGACGTTTCGGCTTTATCGCTCGACCGACGTGCGCGGCGCCGAGATCGGCGGCGCAGCGAAAAACGTTCTCGCCATCGCCGCTGGAATGAGCCACGGCCGTGGGCTCGGCGCGAGCGCGCAGGCGGCGCTCATCGCACGCGGATTTGCCGAACTGATGCGTCTTGGGCGCGCGTTGGGCGCGCGTCAGGAAACATTGATGGGGCTTTCCGGATTGGGCGATCTCGTGCTCACCTGCGGATCGGCGCAGTCGCGCAACTTTGCGCTCGGACAAGCGCTGGGGCAGGGACAGTCGGTGGAAGACGCCACGCATGGCAAGCTTGCGGAAGGCGCCTTCACGGCGCGCGTCTTAGTTGAAATGGCGCGCGCGCATGACGTCGAATTGCCGATCGCTGAAGCCGTCGACTCCATTCTCTCCGCGCGGCTGAGCGTTGACGGCGCCATCGAAGCGCTGCTGATGCGCCCCCTTAAAGCCGAAAACTGATGGTCAGCGCCGCAACGAACGCTCGCTACTTCGAGTCAAGGATGTCGCGCATCTTTATCGCCAGCTGCTCCAAAGTGAACGGTTTGGTGAGCAGCTTGACGTCCTTGTCAAGAACGCCGTTGTGCACGATCGCGTTGCGCGTATAGCCGGTGATGAACAGAACGCGCAGGCTGTGTCTGCGAAACACCGCCTCGCGCGCGAGACGGGCGCCGTCCATGTCGGGCATAACCACATCCGTGACCATCAGCGCGATGTCGGCGCGACGGCGAATGATGTCGATCGCCGCGCGTCCGTTCTCGGCCTCCAGAACCGAGTAACCCAATTCCCGCACGCCTTGCGCGGTGACGCGGCGCGCCGTGTCGTCGTCTTCGACGATCAGCACAAGCTCTTCCGGTCTTCCAAGCGGAAGTTCGAGAGGTCTCGGACGCGGTAGGGGCAGTTCGGCGGCCGGTTCTACCTGATTGAAACGCGGCAGATAGAGCTTGATGCAGGTTCCGCGTCCCGGCTCGGAATAGATTTTGACCTGGCCGCCCGATTGTTTGACGAATCCATGGACCTGCGAAAGGCCGAGCCCGGTACCCTTGCCTGCGGGCTTGGTGGTGAAGAACGGATCGAACGCTTGCGACAAGACTTCGGGCGGCATGCCTTGTCCGGTGTCGGTCACGGCGATCATCACATACTGGCCAGGGTTCACTTCCATGTTTTCGCTGGCGTAGGCGTCATCAAGATAGCAGTTGGCCGTCTCGATCGTCAGCTTGCCGCCGTGGGGCATGGCGTCGCGCGCATTGACCGCGAGATTGACGATGGCGCTTTCCAGTTCGTGCTGATCGATTTTTGTCGCCCACAGGCCGCCGGCGAGCACAGTTTCGAGTTCGATCTTTTCGCCGAGGGCGCGGCGCACCATGTCTGAGACGCTGGAGACGAACTTATTGGGGTCGAGCGGGCGCGGCGACAAAGGCTGGCGGCGCGAGAATGCGAGAAGCCTGCGAACCATGGCGGCGGCGCGATCGGCGCCGTCCATCGCTGAATCGATCAGCTGAATATAATCGTCGCTCGAGTTCGCAAGCTTTCGCCGCAACAGATGCAGACTCGCGACGATGACGCCGAGCATATTGTTGAAGTCATGCGCGATGCCGCCGGTCAGGTGGCCGAGCGCTTCGAGTTTTTGCGACTGCCGTAACTGCGACTCGAGCGCTTCCCGGCGTGTCGTTTCCCCAATCAGCTGGTCATAGGCGGTCTTTAATGAGTCGCGTGACGTTTGCAGCGCGTGCATCTGCTTTTGCGCATTCAGAAATGAAAATGCGCCAAGCGCGAAGATGATGCCGCCGATCGCCCACACGGCCGCGTCGAATTCGCCGCCGGCGGCGTTGACTTCACGCTCTCGCGCATCGAACAAGTTTTGCTCATTTTCAATCATCGTGTCGATGATGGCGTGGAGCCGGTCCATCAGCGCCTTTCCGCGCCCGGACTTGACGAGCTGCACGGCCTCGTCGAGCCGGAGCGCGCGCGTATCGGCGATCGCCTCATTGATGATCTCGACCCTTTCGCCAAGCAGCGGCCGCATCTCCGCGACGATCTCGAGCTGCTTGGGATTGTCTCTCACGCGCTCCGAAAGGCGGTCGACGACGGCGGGCAATTTGCGCGTCGCTTCGGAGGAGGCATCCAGATAGCGTTCGTCCTGGGTGATGATAAAACCGCGTTGACCGCTCTCGGCGGCCTGCAGCAGTCCGTAAAGCTGATAAAGATCGTTTTGCACTTGAATGGTGTGGCGCAGCCATGCGCCAGCTTCACGGCGCTGCAATTCGGCGCGCAGGGCGACATAGCTGGCGAGCGCAAGCACCGCGAATCCGAGCGCTATGCCAAACAGTCCAGAAGCGACGAGTTTACGTGTCGGAGACATTTTGTTCCGGCGACTGGATGGACGCGCGCCACTCTACGACGCACGTCCCAAATGCGAAAGTTCAGGGGACCTGTCGCACCGCGCCTTTGGCCGCGCTCGTCGTCATTGAGGCGTAGGCGCGCAGCGCCGTGGTGATTTTGCGAGGCCGTGGCTTGGCCGGAGCGAAGCCTTTCGCGGATTGTTCGGCGCGCCGCGTCGCCAGTTCGTTTTCGCTAACGGCGAGCGTAATGCTTCGCGCCGGAATGTCGATTTCTATTCTGTCGCCGTCCCGGACCAACGCGATCGCGCCGCCCTCGGCCGCTTCGGGAGAGACATGGCCGATCGAAAGCCCGGCCGTGCCGCCGGAAAATCTTCCGTCCGTCACCAGCGCGCAGACCTTGCCGAGTCCCTTCGATTTCAGATAGCTCGTCGGATAGAGCATTTCCTGCATGCCGGGTCCACCGCGCGGGCCTTCGTAGCGGATGACGACCACCTCGCCAGCCTTTACGTCGCCCGTCAGAATGCCCGACACCGCCGCGTCCTGACTCTCATAGACCTTGGCGGGGCCGGCGAATTTCAGAATCGAATCGTCAACGCCGGCCGTTTTCACGATGCAGCCGTCGATGGCGAGATTGCCCGTGAGCACGGCGAGGCCGCCATCCTTGGAAAAGGCGTGCGCCGCGTCGCGTATCGCGCCTTTTTCGCGGTCGGCGTCGAGCTCCTTATAGCGGCGGTCCTGGCTGAACGCGACTTGCGTCGCCACGCCGCCCGGCGCGGCGCGAAAGAACGTGCGCGCGGTTTCGCTCTGCGTGACGGCGATGTCCCAGCGCGCCACGGCGTCGCTGACCGAAGGACTGTGGACGGTCGGAAGCTCGCCGTGCAGCAGACCGGCGCGCAGCAATTCTCCGAGAATGGCGAAGACGCCGCCGGCGCGATGCACGTCTTCAAGATGAACGTCGGGCGCGGAGGGCGCGACCTTGCACAGCACCGGCACCCGCCGCGACAGGCGGTCGATGTCGGCCATGGTGAAATCGACCTGCGCCTCGTGCGCCGCCGCGAGTAGATGCAACACGGTGTTCGTCGAGCCGCCCATCGCGATGTCGAGCGTGATGGCGTTTTCGAAAGCTTCAAAACTCGCGATCGAACGCGGCAGCACGCTTTCGTCGTCCTGCTCATAGTAGCGGCGCGCGAGATCCACGATGAGATGCCCGGCTTCGACAAACAGCCGCCGGCGATCCGCATGGGTCGCGAGGGTCGAACCATTGCCGGGAAGCGACAGCCCCAGGGCCTCGGTCAGGCAGTTCATACTGTTCGCCGTGAACATGCCGGAGCATGATCCGCAGGTCGGACAGGCGGAGCGCTCGATCGTGGCGACGTCCGCTTCGCTGACCGAGTCGTCCACGCCGGCGACGATCGCATCGACAAGATCGAGCGCGTGCTCCTTGCCGGCGAGCACGACCTTGCCGGCCTCCATCGGGCCGCCGGAAACGAACACCGCCGGAATGTTGAGGCGCAGCGCCGCCATCAGCATGCCGGGCGTGATCTTGTCGCAATTCGAAATGCAGACCAGCGCGTCGGCGCAATGCGCGTTGACCATGAATTCGACGCTGTCGGCGATGAGATCGCGCGAGGGCAGCGAATAGAGCATCCCATCGTGGCCCATAGCGATGCCGTCATCGATCGCGATGGTGTTGAACTCTTTCGCGACGCCGCCGGCCTTTTCGATCTCGGCGGCGACGAGCTGGCCGAGATCCTTCAAATGCACATGGCCGGGAACGAATTGGGTGAAGGAATTGGCGACCGCGATGATCGGTTTGCCGAAGTCCTCCTCCTTCATGCCTGTCGCGCGCCAGAGGCCGCGCGCGCCAGCCATGTTGCGGCCATGGGTCGTGGTGCGTGAATGATAAGGAGGCATTGAACTCTCGCCGTCGCGAAGGCTCGTCATTCGAGCCTTTCCAAAGACGACTATCGCAGCGAACGAACCGCCGCAACTGTGGTTGGAGCAGCCGAAGCCGCGGCTTTCGTGGTGTTTAGCCCTGCGCGTGCGCCGGGCGGGACACGATCAGCGTGGCCGCGAGTTTGGCGTAGATCCTACCTAAAACCCGCGCTGCTTAAGCGGCGCGGCGCTCCGCCGACGGCGCCAATTTGCTGACGCAGTCTCGAATGGCGGTGATTGAAGCGAAGCTTTGTCGCCGGAGCATGGAGACCGGGAACTCGACGTCGAAGGCTTCTTCCAGCGCGAGCATGGTGCGGATCGCGGCAAAGGGCGTCAGCCCTGCGCTGTAGAGATCGTCCGAATCCGACAAATGTTCCACAGGGGTATGCAGACGGCCGTGCTCTTGCAGCAAACGGCGTATCGTATCAATCATTGATCCAACTCCAGGAGCTCCGCCGTTGAGGCGGGCTGCAGCGTTGTTGTCGCGATAAGCGCGAGGGTTTCCTAACAACCTTAACTAGCGCGCAAAGGATTCGGGCGCCTCGCCTGAACGCAGGATGAATTCGCCGCGCGTGCGTCGAGTCGTGGCTTACAAATGGTTAATCTAATTCTCCGCTGCGCGCGGCGCTGTGGCCGTTTCTATTGATCTGCGCTATGTTAGCAGCAATGCGAACGCCGCTGCTTCTTCCGCTGACGATCGTGGTCTTTCTTGGAGCCCTGCCGGCCGGAATCGCGCTGGCTCAGGCATCGGAGACGCCTTCGATCGAATCATTGGGCGAGGAGGAGGGCGATTTCCTCTTCATCCCAGGGATCGGAAGGATTCCGCTGCCGCCTGGGACCCGCGCGCTCGGCCCGGGACAGGGCGGACGCGATGTTGATCCCGAGCGGCGCGCGCCGGCCGCCGCAGCGCCACCCCCACCCAAGGACCCCGCCCAGCAGCGCGCCGAAGAGATGGCGCGGCTTTATCTTCGCCTGGAGCAGGCCGAAGACGAGCGGGAGGCGAAAGGCGTTTCGGCGGCGATCCTGAGCCGCTGGGCGCATTCCGAGTCGGACACGATCAATCTGCTTGCGGCGCGCGCCCTCGCGGCGGATGCGGCCGGCGCGCCGCCTCTCGCC
This sequence comes from Methylocystis rosea SV97, assembly GCF_000372845.1. Taxonomy (GTDB): domain Bacteria; phylum Pseudomonadota; class Alphaproteobacteria; order Rhizobiales; family Beijerinckiaceae; genus Methylocystis; species Methylocystis rosea. The sequence goes on along the minus strand of NZ_KB889963.1, from coordinate 2,536,742 downwards.
CTGAAGCTTCTCGACTATGTGGTCGCCCTCTCGCCGCAATGGACGGAGGGCTATGTTCAGCGCGCCAAGGTGCGGGCGGAGCAGGGGGACGACAGCGGCGCGATCGCCGACCTCGAGACCGCGGCGACGCTTGAGCCGAAGCGTTTTGACGCGCTCGCCGCTCTTGGCGCGCTCAAGGAGAAGACTGGCGACAAGAAAGGGGCGCTCGCGGCCTATCGAAAGTCGCTCGCCATCTCGCCCCAGCAGGAGTCGCTTCAAAAGATCGAGGAGCGCCTGCATATTGAAGTCGAGGGGCGCGACATCTGAACTTGCGGGGAATGCGATGACGACGACCGACAGGCAGGCCGCGAGCGCGGTTGCGCCCGAAGCGCTGGAGCAGCTCTTTACGGGCGCGCGGACGCACAATGGCTGGCTTCCCATAGAAGTGCCGGACAGCCTGCTTGAGCTCGCCGTGGACTACGCGAAATGGGGGCCGACAAGCGCCAATTGCTCGCCGATGCGCATCATTTTCGTGCGCTCGCCGCAGGCGAAGGCCCGGCTCGCCCCGGCGATGTCGGACGCCAATCGTCCGAAAACCATGGCCGCGCCCGCCACTGCAATCGTCGGCTATGATCTCGATTTCGCGGAGACTCTCCCGCACCTTTATCCGGCGACGGACGCGCGTTCCTGGTTCGTCGGCAATCAGACGTTGATCGAGGAAACGGCCTTTCGCAACGGCTCGTTGCAGGGCGCCTATCTTCTTCTCGCGCTGCGCGCGGTGGGTCTCGATTGCGGACCGATGAGCGGTTTCGACAGGGCGAAGGTCGACGCGGAATTCTTCCAAGGAACGCGGATAAAGTCCAATTTTCTGATCAACATCGGATACGGTGATCACGCAAAGCTCTATCCTCGCGGCCCGCGGCTCGCTTGTGAGGAGATCGCCAGTATTCTTTAGGAGGCCAATTTATGACTCTACGAATCATTCCCCAGCGCTTCGCCCCGCACGCCCAAGGGCTGCTGCGCATCGCCGCCGCTTTGCTATTCATGCAGCACGGCGCCGCCAAGCTTTTCGGCGTTCCACATGTCGCGATGTTCGACGACCTGAAGCTGTTCTCGCTCTTGGGCGCGGCTGGAGTCTTAGAGCTTTTCGGCGGCCTGCTGCTGCTGCTCGGCCTCTTCACCCGGCCGGTCGCCTTCATTCTTTCGGGCCAGATGGCGGTCGCTTATTTCTTTTTCCACGCCGGCCAGGATTTGTGGCCGCTCATCAACAAGGGAGAGCTCGCCGCGCTCTACTGCTTCGTATTTCTGTTCTTTGCAGCAGCCGGACCCGGCGCTTTCGCGATCGACCGAGAGTGACTTCGCCCTCCTCAAGCGAATCCCGGCGGCGACGCCCTTTCTATTGACATTGGGGACGGGGGACATATTCCCTTGCGGTATGTCCCAGACGGCCCTCACCGCCAAGCGTCGGTCCCAAGCCTTGGCGCTGCCTAATCTGCTGACCTATGGTCGCATGGCCGCCGTCCCCGTGGTGGCGGGGTTGCTCCTTGGCTTTACGGAGCACTGGGCGCGCTGGGGCGCGCTCGGCATTTTTATCGCCGCCGGGGTGACGGACTTTCTCGACGGCTATTTCGCCAGGATCTGGCAGCAACAGTCGCCGCTCGGGCGGATGCTGGACCCCATCGCGGACAAATTGCTCGTCGCGACGACCCTGATGGCGCTTGTCGCCGATCGAACGGTCGCTGGCTGGACGATCTGGGCGGCGATCATCATCCTGTGCCGCGAAATCCTCGTGTCCGGCCTGCGGGAACATCTGGCCGAGCTCAAGGTGCGCTTGCCCGTCTCCGCGATCGCCAAGTGGAAAACAGCGGCGCAGCTCGTGGCGCTCGGCTTTCTGATCGCCGGACCGGCCGGCGAAGTCGTTCTCCCCGGCACGGTCAAGATCGGCGCGGCGCTCTTGTGGGCCGCGGCGATTCTAACGCTGTACACCGGTTTCGACTACCTCCAGTCGGCGTGGAACCACTTTGGAGAAGACGAGGCGGCATGAAGGCGCTGTATTTCGCTTGGGTGCGCGAGCGCATCGGTCTGGCGGAAGAGGAGATCGCGCCGCCGCGTGAAGTTGTCACGGTCCGTGAGCTGATCGACTGGCTGTCGGCGCGGGACGAGGGATATGCGGCCGCTTTCGCCAACCCGGCGACGATTCGCGCGGCGCTCGACAAGACGCATGCGGCGCCTGACACGCCAATCGGCGCAGCAAGAGAGATCGCCTTCTTCCCGCCGATGACGGGCGGCTGAGATGGCGCCGCGGCCGACTCCGGCGGTGCGCGTGCAAGCGGAGGATTTCGACCTCGGGCGGGAACAGGCGCTGCTGACGCGGGGGCGGCGTGACATCGGCGCGCTCGTCAGCTTCGTGGGCCTCTGCAGGGACGAGGACGGCGCGCTCGAGGCTTTGGAGCTCGAACATTATCCCGGAATGGCCGAGGCCGAGATCCGTCGCGTCGCCGATGAAGCGCTCGAACGATGGCCCTTGCAGGCCTTGACCGTCATTCACCGCTTCGGCCGCATCCAACCGGGCGAACAGATCGTTCTAGTGCTCGCGGCGGCGCGCCACCGCGCGGACGCTTTCGCCGCCGCGGCGTTTTTGATGGATTTTCTTAAAACCCGCGCGCCCTTTTGGAAAAAGGAACGGCGCGCGGATGGCGCGCCCGGCGACTGGGTCAGCGCGAAATCCGAGGACGATGCGGCTGCGGACCGTTGGCGCTAGATCAGCTGCTGCGGCGCGATCAGATGCACGACCCACCCGTGGAGCGCGACGGTCGCGACGACCAGAAACAGCGTCGCGAGCGTGAAAACGTCGAGGTTTTCCCGCGGCACGCGCATCATCGTCGGCAGTCCGACGGAAAAAACATAGATTCCATAGAAGCCGAGCACGTCCAGCCATCGCAGGCCCGGAATCAGGCCAAACAGCGAGGCGAGCCAGACCGGCGTGTACGAATAGGCGGTCAGCATCAGAGCGCGGCGGTCGTCGGTCTTCCCGTCGAAATGCGGCGCAATGGCCGATATGACGAAGGCGACGATAAAAAACGCCGGCAGGCTCAACAGATACTGAACGAAGGCGCGATAAAGCCCGCCCGTGAACGTCGGGTGCATGATTCCCTGCGGGCCGTGGGAAAAGCCGAAAAGCCATGAGCTGAAGAAGCTCGCGAAGGGCGGAAGAAGCGCCAATATCGCAATATAATTGCGATAGAGATCGAGGACGGACGTCCCCTCTTCGGAGATTTTTGCCCATTCGCTCTGCGGCGCGAGGATTAAGCCCTTGATCCGCGATAGCAACTGCATTCCGGCCTCCATTGATTTGCCGCAAGCGCTAATTACCGAGGCGGTCATGGAGCCGGGCTTGCGGGCGCCGGGTCCTCCATGCGAGGGAGAGTGCGGCCAGCTGCGGCCGGTTTGATGATCGACGGTGAAATCTAACGCGACGGGCCGCATGAGAAAACTGCTGGAATATTTTTGGCCGCTCGTCGGCCTTGTCGCGGTCGTCGCCTCTTTTTTCCTTCTCTATCACGAATTCAAAGGAGAATCGGTCGGCGCAGAGGTTTGGGCCAATCTTCAGGCCATTCCGACGAGCCGCTATCTGTTCGCTGGCCTGTCGACGCTTGTCGCCTATGCGGCGCTCGCCTGGTACGATCGCATCGCGCTCCTGCACCTGGGCGTCAAACACATCAATTGGGTGTTTATCTCGGTTTGTTCGTTTACAACCTACGCCCTGTCGCACAACATCGGCGCAAGCGTTTTCTCGGGCGCCATGGTGCGCTATCGCGCCTATTCCACCAAGGGACTGACGGCGACGCAGGTCGCCACGCTGGTGGTGTTGTGCTCCTACACGTTCGGCTTCGGCAATGTGCTGCTCGCTGGCCTTTTGCTGACCTATGACCCCGCGATCATGCAAAGACTGTCGGGCTTCCTGCCGGACATCATTACAAACCCGAACACCGCGCTCGTCGTCGGTCTGTCGTGCCTGGCCTTCGTCGTTATCTACATTCTCGGATCGCTCATGCATTTTCGCGCGATCCGGCTGTTCGGGCGGTTCGAAATTCTCTATCCGCGCCCCGGCATCATGCTGCGCCAGCTCTTCGCGGCTCCCTTGGAGTTGATCGGCGCCGCCGGCATCATCTATTTCGCGCTGCCGGAGCAGGGCAATCCTGGCTTTCTCGTCGTGCTCGGCGCGTTTCTCTTGTCCTTTTCAGCGGCTTTGGTGTCCCATGCGCCGGGCGGGCTGGGCGTCTTCGAGCTGCTGTTTATCAATGTCATGCCGGATGTGCCGCGGCTGAAGGTCCTCGCTGCGCTGCTCGTCTGGCGCCTCTTCTACCTCATCGTCCCGCTGCTGATCGCGCTCGTCGTCGTCGCGCTTTTCGAACGCAAGAAACTCGTCGAGCGCTGGCGCCGGATAGAGGAACAGCCTCAAAAATAAAACGCCGGCCATCGCGGACCGGCGTTTCGAACGTCTCGGCGTCTGTCGCCGCGTTCACATACGATATTGCTGAAGGCGCGTGGTCCGCAGTCCGGCGAGGCCGTGCTGGTCAATCGACATCTGCCAGCTCAGGAATTCGTCCACCGTCAGCGTGTAGCGACTGCAGGCTTCGTCGAGCGAGAGCAGGCCACCGCGCACCGCCGCCACCACTTCCGCCTTACGCCGTATCACCCAGCGTTTGGTCGAAGCGGGGGGTAAATCCGCAATAGTCAGCGGACTGCCATCGGGACCGATGACATATTTGACACGGGGACGGTGCGTCTCGGTCATCTCACTCACTCGCTACTCAAACAGCCACGTTGTAGCGTCTTTATAAAGGCGCCGCTTTAAGAATTGCCTAAACGGATAGCCTCTATAAGCAATGGAAAATAAACTAAATTTTAGGAATATGCGGCGTTCAGAGACTTGGCGCGCCGCCCGCTCACCCGCCAATACCAGAGCCGCTTACGCTTTTGCCTGGGTTTGCTTGCATCGAGCGTCTTGCGCCTGCTCGGCAAGGTTAGCGTCTCGAGCATCGACCGTATTGATTTGTCGAAGCGCTAAAAACGCGTCGTTAACTGCGTCAACCATTCTGGCGAAGCCGTGACAAGCGCCGTCTCCAACGTCTTGTCGTAGCCCGACACGATCAACGCGCCAATCAGGACGAGCGACGCGCCGAGCGCTTGCTTCGCCTGTTTTCCAACGGTCAGCAGCCGGTCCCGCCAACGCGCCATCGCTTGCCGCGAGAGGGCTCCAAGCAACATCAGCGGCGCGGCCGCGCCGAGACCAAACGCGGCCATCGTCGCCGCGACGGCGCTCAGGTCTTCGCCGCGCGCCGCGAGCACCGATGCGGCGCCAAGCGTCGGACCCACGCAGGGGCTCCATACCGCGCCGAGCAGCAGACCGACGCCAAACTGACCGAACATTCCGCCGCGAGCCCCCTCTCCAAAGGCCGCGCTCAACCTGTCGCTAATCGGGCCCCCGGCGGCGGCGACGCGCGTCTGCAGCTCAGGCGCAAGCAGGATCACGCCCATTGCGATCAGCAAAGCCGCCGCGACGAGCCGCAGCGAGTCGCCATCGAGGCCGACGGCGAAGCCGATCGTCGCCATGAAAAGGCCGATCGCGACGAAGGACAGGGCGACGCCCAGCGCCAGAAGCGCCGGCGCGTAGCGATGCTCCGCCGCCGCGGCGCCGAGCACCAAGGGCAAAAGCGGGAGGACGCAGGGCGACAAAATCGAGAGCAGGCCGGCGACAAAGGCGACGCCGAAGGCGCCAAGCGCGCTCGCGTCCATCGATTTACAGAGCCTTCGAGAGAAGCGCTGAAATTTCGCCCGGATCGGTCACCCCGACAGAGCGCCCAACTTCCTTATCGCCTTTGAAGACGATGATTGTGCTTTGCCGGTTGGCCTTCAGCGTGCGGAGAGCGCTCTTTTGGCCGTCGAAATCGACGCGGAACATGGCGACGTCGGCATATTTCGGCTCGGCTTCGACGCGCTGCATCGCCGGCTCCTGCGCGCGGCAGGTCGGACACCACGGCGCGTAGACATGCACGATGATCGATTTGCCGGCCGTTTGCGCGGCGGCGAAGGCCTGCGGCGTAAAACTCTGTTCGGCGGCGCCGGCGGGCGCGGCCGAATAAAGGATCGCGGAAGCGAAAAGAAAGGCGGACACGGCGAGTCGGCGACGCGAGATCATGTGCTTCCCTCGAAAGGCTGCCCCTTGCGCGAGCGGCGCTCAGGATTATGAACGAACATAATGGCGCCCCTCATTGAAACCAAACCGGACAGCGCATGAACGACTGCATCGGCGTCATCCTCGCCGGCGGGTTGGCGCGGCGCATGGGCGGGGGCGACAAGCCGCTCGTCGAGATCGCCGGCCGGCCGATCCTTCAGCATGTGATCGACCGCCTGAAGCCGCAGTGCGGCCTTCTCGCGATCAACGCCAACGGCGACCCCGTACGCTTTTCCGCTTTCGGACTGCCCGTCATCTGCGACAGCGTTGAAGGTTTCGCGGGGCCGCTCGCCGGCATTCTCGCCGGCATGGACTTTGGCGCCGCGAAAGGCGCGGCGCATGTGCTAAGCGCGCCGGGCGACACCCCGTTCCTGCCCGCCGATCTCCGCTCGCGACTTCAATCCGCTCGGGTGAGTGCAGGCGCGACGATCGCCGTCGCCGCGTCGAATGGGCGAACCCATCACGCCGTGGCGCTGTGGCCGGTCGCGCTGCGCGAGGATTTGCGGCGCGCGCTCGTTGCGGAAGACGAGCGCCGAGTGTCGGCCTTCATCGGGCGTTATGCGAATACGGTCGTCGATTGGCCGATCGAGCCCTACGACCCTTTCTTCAACGTCAACCGACCGGAAGATCTGGCGCGCGCCGATGCGATAGCCAAGGAGGAGTCGCGCAGCTAAATTGACGCGCAGCCAAGGCTGAAGAGACCGGCGCAGGATGGGACATGAGCGAGCAGACGAAAAAGGGATTGACGAGCAAGGTGAAGGAGGAAGCCAGGGCCTTTTATCCGGTGTTCCTCTACGTGTGGTTCCTGCTCGCCGTGCTCGGCGTGCACAAATCGGTTGTCCTGTCGCAGGCGCATATCGTGCAGCATCAGGGCTTCGCCGCCGCCAAGGCGCTTGCTTTCGCGAAGGTGCTGTTTGTCGCCAACAAGTTTGGCATCTGGCGCGTCTTCGACAAAAAGCCGCTGATCGTGCCCATCCTGGCCAAGTCGCTGCTGTTCGGCCTGCTGCTCATCGGCATGGACGTCATCGAACAGGCGCTGCTGGAGCATTTTTGGCCGGCCCATGCGGACCATGACCCCGTGGACCTCCACAATCTGCGCACGCTCCTGTCGGTCGGATTGGTCACCTTCGCCGCGCTGATCCCGTTCTTTGGCTTCCGCGAATTCGCCAAGCTGGTCGGGGAGGCGGAGCTGCGAAAGGTGCTCTTCGTGCGTCGCGAGAATTTCGTACCGCAGCGCGAAGCCGAGCCTGCGGCGTCGCCCGCGCCCGCGGAACCCCTAGAGAGCTAAACAAAGCCTGGGTCCATCGCGACGGCGCCTTCGAGCCAGGGCGGCGTCGGCAGGTTTTGGCTGCGCAGGAAGTCGGCGTTGAAGAGCTTCGAAGCGTATCTTGCGCCGCCGTCGCACAGCACGGTCACGATCGTATTGCCGGGCCCCATATCGCGCGCCAGCCTGATGGCGCCGGCGATGTTGATTCCCGAAGAGCCGCCCAGCAACAGGCCCTCCTGCTCGGCGAGATCGAAAACGATGCGCAGCGCCTCGTCATCGGGGATGCGGTAGGCGACGTCGACCGGCGCCCCCTCGAGATTGGCGGTGATCCGGCCCTGGCCGATCCCTTCCGTGATGGATGAGCCCTCACCCTTCAACTCGCCGGTCGTGTAATAGGAATAAAGCGCCGCCCCGAAAGGATCGGCCAGCCCGATCTTCACGTCCGGATTTCTCTCCTTGAGCGCCATGCCGACGCCGGCGAGCGTGCCGCCGGTGCCGCAGGCGCAAATGAAAGCGTCCACCGCGCCCTCCAGCGCTTCGTAAATCTCGGGTCCGGTGGTGGTGAGATGCGCGACGCGGTTGGCGACATTGTCGAATTGGTTGGCCCAGACGGCGCCGTTCGGCTCTTCCCTGGCGAGGCGCTCGGCAAGACGCCCGGAAACCTTCACATAATTATTGGGGTTGGCGTAGGGAACCGCAGGCACTTCGACGAGCTGCGCGCCTTGCAGGCGCAACATGTCCTTCTTTTCCTGGCTCTGAGTCTCGGGAATCACGATCACCGTGCGAAAGCCGAGCGCGTTCGCGACGAGCGCCAGTCCGATGCCCGTATTGCCGGCGGTGCCTTCGACGATGACCCCGCCCGGCTTCAACAATCCTTTCGCGCGGGCGTCTTCGACGATGGACAGGGCCGCGCGGTCTTTCACGGAACCGCCCGGGTTCATGAATTCGGCCTTGCCGAGAATGCGGCAGCCCGTCGCCTTAGAGGCGCCGCGCAATTCAATGAGCGGCGTGCGCCCGATGGCTTCGATGACGCTGGAGGCGACGACAGTCATTGATGATTCCTGGCGAGTGGCGGATCGTTCCTAGCCGACCGGCGGCTCCCGCTCAAAGGCGAAAATCGCGCCATGCCGCGCCTGCGCGCCCGGCGCCAGAATTCGCATCGAGGGCTTTTCATAGAGGTCGCCGTAAAAGTCGTCCGGATCGCCATGGCCTGTCCATGGCTCTATGCACAGATAAGGGGCAGGCGGCAGCATCCAAAATCCGACATGGGGGAAATCGTCGAGCGTGACCGAAAGACGCGCGCCTTCGCCATTGTCGAAGACGAGGCTGTGGCTCGCAAGATTGAGAAAGCACAGCGCATCGCTCGCGAACATTCCTGGTTCGAGCGGCAGTCGCCGGCCGACAAGCGGCGTTTCGCGGATGGGTTTCGAGAAAAGCCCGCCCGGTCCGATGATGGGAACTTCGGCGCGCTCAGCCCTCTCGAATATGATCGCATGCGACGAAGAAGAGCCGGCGAGCGGCCAGCGAAAGGCGGGATGCAGTCCGCAAGCGTAGGGAAGGGGCCGCGAGTCGGCGTTGGTCACGATGAGAGCATTTTCGAGCGCGCCGGCGCGCAGCTGGAATTCCACTTCAAACCGGAAGGCGAAGGGATACAGCGCGCGGGTCTCGGCGTCGTCGACGAGCGCGAGGCGCAGATAGTCGTCACGCCGCTCGGCGACGTCGAAGCGCTTTTTCCAGGCGAAGCCATGGAGCGCCAGCGGATAGGTCTCGCCGTCGATGCGCACGCGGCCGTCGCGCGTCCAGCCGACGACAGGAAACAGCACGGGCGCGGTCTGGTCCCAGACCTTAGGATCCTTCGCCCAGATCATGTCGACTCCCCGCGCGCGCCAGCTCGAAAGCTCCGCGCCGAAAGCCAGGATCTCCGCGCCGTCGCCAGAGGAATGGGTGAGCTGAATCGCGTCGGTCATGGGTCAATTCCATTGTCGGACACAAGTCCAAGCGAAGCTTCGAATTCAGCGCGTTCCTCCAGTGCGGCGCTTGAGCGGCGGCGCCCGCCGCAATAAGGTCGCGCCGCCACGCCGCAGCACCCGCCACGCATGTTCGCGCAGCGCATCGCCAATGAGAAGGCCTTATGAACAGTAGTCTCGTCTCGGACATCGGCGCCGGAGCTTTCAGAACCGAGCTGACGCTCTTTTTCTCGACGTTCACGACGCTGCTCGCGGTCATCAATCCTTTTGAGGTGCTCCCAGTCTTCCTTCTGCTCCTGCGCGAGAAAAGCAACCAGGAGCGCGGTCGCGTGGCCTTCATGTCCTGTCTCTATGCGCTGCTGCTGATCCTCTTCTTCTTGTTCTTTGGCGCGGTGATCTTAAAAATCTTCGGCGTCTCGCTCAGCATGGTGCGCATCGCTGGCGGGATCGTGCTGATGAAGATCGGCTTTGAGCTTTTTTTACCCTCGTCGGACGGCGACGGAACGCCGGCGTTCGCCAGATCGACGGGCAATATCGCCTTCATGCCGCTTGCGATGCCGCTCATGATCGGCCCTGGCCCGATCGCCACCGTGCTCGGGATGATGGCCACCGTTGAGCACTCGTCCCATGAGGCGCTGGCGTTCGGAGTCATTCTCGTCGCGATCTTTCTCGCTGTGGGCGTCACTTACGCCTGCCTCGCCTTCGCGACGCGGTTGACCACAACGCTCGGGCCGCTGGGCATTGACGCGGCGACCAGGATCGTCGGCTTTTTCGTCTCGGCGATGGGCGTGTCGCTGATCTTCAACGGCGTCATGGACGCGCTGCGATCACAAGGTTTTGGCGGCATGCATTAGCCTTGGTCCCCGGTCGGGCTAAAGGCTGCGCAAGGTTTCGCCGAGCCTCAGATAGATCTCCCGATGCGCGTCGCGCAGTCCGGGCACCCATGGTTTGAGCTGCGCGCCGACGACAGCGTCGAAATGGTCGAACCGCTGGCCGATGGCCTTGTCGAGATATTCGTAATACCAGCGCCCCGGCTTAAGTCTTTGGCGTTTAAAGACGCCTTCGCCTCCCACCGGCTCTTCCCGCGCCGTGAAGGGATATCTTTGCGAGATGACGCTCACTGCGCCGTCGTTGGGCCGCCACTGCGGCAGCGAAAGGTCGCCGCCGCCCCAACCCACGATCGGCGCCTTGGCGAAGTTGGCCTCAAGTGCCTGATAGAGCGCCGGCTGCCAGAGAATGGGATGGATCGTCGGGTCGGGCCGCCAGGTCCTGCTGAAAAAGCCCGAAGCCCGAACATGCGTGGCGTTGGTCACCAGCGACAGATAATAGGTGCCCGGATGTGATCTGAACCGCGCGTTGGCGTTGCGGCAGCCCTGCAGCGTCATGTCGAAGGCGAGATTGTCCTCGCCCGCGACGAAGGCGCCGGCGTCCAGACGCGCCATCGCCGATTTCGCATCGGCTTCGCCGTTGGTCCATTGGTCGAGATGGAGATCGAAGGGCTTGCGCATGGCGCTCGGCACGCCGGCGGCCATTCCAAGAAAGTTGAACGACTCCGCGATAAGCCGGCTTGGTTTGCGGTTAAGCCGGCCATTTACCCGGTCGCATCCAAAGCCATAGGGAAGCAACGAGCCGTTGATGGCGCCGGCGACGCTGACCACACCTTCGACCCAGCCAGCGTTTGTCCCTTGCCCCCAGAAATCGCTGGCGAGCAGCGCCTGCAATTGCATGGCGGTCTGGGCGCCTGCGCCATGGCCGATAAGGATCACCGGGTTTTCCGCCGACCATTCCGGCGCAAAAGGGTCAGCGTATTCCCGCGAATAGCGGGCGTGGCGCGCCTCGCTGCTGTGCTGCGCGCCGTAATCGACCCTTCCGCCGGCAATCTGAGCGAAAAGCTCGCAGGCGCGATCATGGAACGAGCTGACCGGTCCCACCTTCGCTTCATGGACCGCGAAAGGTTCGCCGATCTGATCGAGCGCATCGCCCCAATAAGGAAGTCCGAATTCCTGAGGACCCCAGCCGAAGAAATCATGCACGAAAATAATATGAGTGGATTTAAGCGCCATCGCCGATCCGAATTCAATTGAAAATCAATAAGCTTTGGCGCTCAGGCGAGCGCGTCATATTCGTAGATCGCGCTGACGTCGAGCGTCTCGCGCGGCGTCGCGCTGCGGCCGAGCGGCGAGCTGATCGGATCGTCGATGCGATGACCTTTGAGATCCGCGCCAGCCGTCATGTCGGGAACGTAGACGCGCCCATTTCGGGACATCCAACTCTCCCAAAGGCGATCGATGTTGCAATGATTGAGAAAAAAAACCGGATCGTTGGGCGAGGAGCCAAGCAACATCTCTCCGCCAATCCAGACGTGGACGAGATTGTGCAGCCAGGTCGCGGAAACGCCGTCGTCGTTCATCCACCCTTCGATCCGATTACGGAAGCTGTTCGTGTCAGCGTCCCAGTCGGGCGAATCATAGGGCGACAGCGCCAGCGCATTCGTCACATGCGCCGTTCTCGGCAGCGCATCCGTGCTGACGCCGAAGGCGCGTCGGAGGCCGCGGTTCACCGAACGCAACTCTCCGGAGATATTCGTGGAGATGCGCACTCTGAACGCGGACGGATCGCTCGCGTGAAACGCGAAAGGGCCGGTAGCGACCGGATTTCCCTCGCCGCCCATGCAGTCCGCCCCCCAGATGGCGGCCGAGCTCTGCTCCTGCGGCGGCAGGTCGCCGTCTTCCGCCCAATCCCAGTAGGGCAGACCGAAATTCGCGTCGTTCAGAACCCGCTGGAGGTTCTGCTCGAAGACCATCAGCATCACGCGATGCCATGGCGCGAAAATTGGTCCGCGGTGCGCCGCGTTCCGCTGCGCGGGATTTCCTGGCGGCGTCTCGATCATCATTGCGGTGACATGCCAGACCACGAAAAGATCGTAGGTGCTCACTGAACGCGCCGCGCCGGGAATGCCGAATTCATCGGTCGTTCGGCCGGACGCCTCTTTTTTCAATAGTTTGACGCCCTCAATATATTGATCGCGAACCCCTGAATTCGTTGAAATATTGCTTCGGACGACGGCCATCGTCTCTCTCCTGAAAATCAATGTTCGCCTGAAAAATCAATGCTCGTGTTTTGAGCCTTTCTTCGCTGCGGGCTTGCTTTTGCGAGCAGGAGCGGGCCGGCGCTTGTGGCTTGCTGGAGGGCGGCTCTTGCTCGGCGCCGGCTTTCGCTCGAACTCCTCCGGAAAGCCGTCGATCAGCGCCCGCACCATGTCGACCGCCGACGCGGTCTGGTAGTTCGGCAATGAATGACAATGAACCTGGCCGGACGCGTCGACGCCGAGCGGCGCGCGAATCTTCTTTCCATCGACCAAAATCTGGTAAGTCGTGACGATTTCTATCTCATGGTCGCGGTAGCTGTCCTTGCGCACGGACTGTGCGCCGCCCGCGCCATGACCCGCATGCGCTGGCGCTTTATCGCGCGCGCGCGTGAGATAGTCGCCGAGTTTGCGAGGGGCGGCGCCCGTCTCGAGCTTCTTTGACTCCATAAGCTCTCCGCTCAATTTCTTTTATGCAGTCTGCTGCAAGGCGCTGGCTAAATGCACGAAAAATCTAAAGACTTCAGTCGAACGTTCGCCTCATCAAAACGGATTGGATCGAAGATTTTCCACCGAGAATATGACGTCGCCAATGGACAGAGATGTCAAGTGAATTCCCAGCGGGTCAAAAATTGATCGGCTGTTGCGCCACTCGGGCATTCCCGCCGTCATGGTCATCGAGCAGCTTGCGTCGCTCGCCGCCTACGCTTAGCGAATCTTTTGAGGCATCAATGTCCGATTCGATGGTTCCCGCCTTTCTTGGGGTCGAGCGCTCCGTGCTCGGTCGACGTTGGCGCGGGCGGCTGGACGCCAGAGGCGAGGCGCAGGCGCTTGCGCTGACCCAGGCGCATGGCATCGACGATTTTCTTGCGCGGGTGATCGCCGGGCGCGGCGTCACGGTCGCCGACGCCGCCGGCTATCTCGATCCCAAGCTCCGCGATCTTCTCCCCGACCCCTCGTCGCTGCGCGACATGGACGCCGCGACGCACCGGCTCGCAGACGCGATTGAAAAGTCCGAGCAGATCGCCGTTTTTGGCGACTATGACGTCGACGGCGCCTGTTCCTCGGCGCTGCTTATCGACTTTTGGCGCGCAGCCCGCGCGCCGGAGCCCTTGCTCCATATTCCCGACCGGATCATCGAGGGCTATGGGCCGAATGTTGAGGCGATCCGCGATCTCGCCGCGCGGGGCGCGACTCTGCTGGTCACCGTCGATTGCGGGACCTCGAGTCACGACGCTTTCGCCGCCGCAAACGCGCTAGGCGTCGATGTGATCGTCCTCGACCATCATCAGGCGCCGGAAATCCTGCCGGACGCGCTGGTCGTCAATCCCAACCGACTCGATGATCTTTCGGGGCAGGGGGCGCTCTGCGCGGCCGGGGTCGTTTTTCTTGTCCTCATCGGATTGTCGAGGACGCTGCGCGCGCGCGGCTGGTGGAGCGATGATCGACCGGAGCCGGACCTTCTCGCCGCGCTCGATCTCGTCGCGCTGGCGACAGTCGCCGACGTCTCCCCGCTGGCGCGGCTCAACAGGGCGCTCGTCGCCAAGGGTCTGATGGTGATGGCGGCGCGATCCCGTCCGGGGCTTGCCGCGCTGATGGACGCCGCCCGTTTGGATGGCCCGCCGCGCGCCTATCATCTTGGTTTCGCGCTAGGGCCGCGGATTAACGCCGGCGGGCGGATCGGCGACGCTGGCCTCGGCACAAGGCTTCTCACCCTCGCCGACGGCGTGGAAGCGCGTGGCATCGCCCTCGAGCTGGACCGGCTGAATGGCGAACGACAGGTCGTCGAAAGGATGATTCTGGAGCAGGCGGTGGCCGAGGCGGAAGCGCAAATCGCGGGATCCAATCGACTGTCGTGTCTCGTCGTGCATGGACAGGATTGGCATCCGGGCGTTGTCGGACTGATCGCATCACGCTTAAAGGAACGCTTTAATACTCCAGCATTTGTAATTGCTTTCAATGGAGAATATGGAACAGGTTCAGGTAGGAGTTTAAGTGGCGTCGACCTTGGAGCCGCCGTGCGGCGCGCGGTCGAAATGGGCCTGGCGGTCAAGGGGGGCGGGCATCCGATGGCCGCCGGCGTGACTTTGGCCCGGGGCAAGATCGACGAGTTTCGCGCCTTTCTCGATGAGGCGCTGGAGGCGTCCGTCGAAGCCGCGCGTCTCGACGATGCGCTGGTTGTCGATGCGGCAGTCGCCGGACGAGGAGTCTGTCTTGAACTGCTGCGACGGGTGGAGCGAGCCGGTCCATTCGGGCAGGGCAACCCCGAGCCCTTGTTTGCTCTCCCTGAGCAGCAGGTCACATTCGCCCAGACGGTTGGGGCCGATCATGTGCGCGCCCGCTTGCGTTCGCGCGACGGCGCGACGGTCGACGCCATCGCCTTTCGCGCCGTGCAGTCGCCGCTCGGCGAGGCGCTTTTGAGAGGAGACGGCGCACAGCTTCACGTCGCGGCGAAACTGTCACGCAATGTCTTTCGCGGCATCGAGCGCGTCGAGACGCGAATCGTCGACCTGGCGCGCGTTCAATGAAGCCGAGCAGACTGTGGCGCCCAGGCCACATCTGTTTTCAATCTCGATGAGCACACGCTTTTGGAGGGCATGTGTCGCATTTTGGTCTCATTCGCGACGCCTGCTGACGCCAGCGTAACTGCGTTTAACGACAACTTCACACATCAACGAGACACTCCGCAGGTTGTACCGCGCGGCGGCTCAGGTCGCGTCGAAAATGAAGGAAGCGCCGCCGCTTGTGGGGCGGGCTTCAGTGCAGTCGGCGGCGGATCGAAGTTGGTGGCAAGGACCGTCTGGATGCGATTTGTCGTCTTTAAAAACGCTGCTCATGCGCCGCGTCCGCTCGTTCGCTCCTCAATCATCCTTTCCAAACTGCTGCCTCTCGTCTGTCTCGGCGCACTCGCCGGATGCTCTTCGACCACGGGATCGCATAGAAGCGCCGGCCTCGGCGGATTTGGACAGATCGACCCGCGTTACGGGGTGCGTCCCAGCCCGCGGGTCATCGCCGATGGCGAAGAAGTGCCGAAGGGCGGCGGCGCCTATATGGTCGGCAAGCCCTATAAGATCGCCGGCCGAACCTATTACCCGAGCGAGAGGCCCTATTCCTCGGTCGGAACCGCTTCCTGGTATGGTTCGGATTTCCACGGACGTCGCACCGCCAACGGCGAAATATTCGACAGGGCGTCGATTTCCGCCGCCCACCCGACAATGCCGCTCCCCAGCTATGCGCGCGTCACCAATTTGCGCAATGACCGTTCCATGGTCGTGCGCGTCAATGACCGTGGCCCCTATCACGGCGGACGCGTCATGGACGTTTCGCAGCGCGTTGCGCATGCGCTTGATTTTCATGGCGTCGGCACAGCGCGCGTCAAGGTCGAATGGATCGGCCGAGCCGATCTTGCCGGCGACGACGACGAAAAACTGCTTGCGACCCTGCGCGACGATGGCCAACCCGCGCAGATCGACGCCCCGGTGATGACGGCGGCGAATGAGGATCCGGCGCCTGCGGCGCGCTATGATGAAAGGGCAGAAGTCGCCGAACTCGCGGCGCGCGTCTCCAATGAGAATGGGCAGGCGTCAGATGATCAGATGCGAGCCTATGCCAGGCAGGAGAGCGACGCGCCCCTGCCTCCCTCACGACTGCAAGCCAGCATAGACGAGGAACCCGTCGCTTCGACCCAGAAGGTTAGGAAAGCTGCGGCGCCGCTGCCGCCAGTGCGGCCCGCGCATCTTGGCGGCGCCCGTCAAGCTTCCGCTCACAACGCCGTCCGACAGGCGCTGAACTCCTCGGTTCGGACGAACTGAGCGGCCTCACGCCGCGATTGCAATTTTCGGCGTCGCGCGCCATCTTCTCCCGGCTTGCCGCGCTGCGGCGTAAATACGGGAGCGCGTCTTGCCGAAATTTCCCGGGCTTCACTTTATTCTGACGCTTTTCGCATTGTGTGCGCTTGGGGCAGCGCCGTCGCGCGCCCAGAATTTTCAAACAAGCGTCCCGCACGCCATCCTGATCGACGCTGGCACGAACACCGTTCTGTTCGAGAAAGGCGCGGACGACTACGCCAAGCCCGCGTCGACCGTCAAAATTCTGACGGCGGAGCTGATCTTTCAGGCTTTGGCGGAAGGAAAACTGAAGCTCGACGATGAATTCACCGTTTCCGAGCACGCCTGGCGCACAGGCGGGGCGCCGGCTGGCGGGTCGGCGATGTTCCTCGCCCTCAACAGCCGCGTTCGGGTCGAGGATCTCATCCGGGGCTTGGTGATCCAGTCGGGCAACGACGCGGCGATTACGCTCGCCGAAGGCCTCGCGGGCGCAGAAGAATCCTTCGTGACGCGGATGAACAAGCGCGCCGCCGAGCTTGGCCTTGTCAAATCGCGCTTCGGCAATCCCTGGGGCATGGACGGTCCTGACCAAAAGGTGACGGCGCGCGAAATGTCGAAGCTCGCGGCGCATATCATCAAGACCTACCCTGAGTATTACCGCTATTTTGGCGAGAAGGAGTACACCTGGAACAAGATTCGCCAACAGAACCGCAATCCGCTGCTAACGATGAGCATCGGCGCCGACGGATTGAAGACCGGCAATATCGATAAGGACAGCGGCTACGGCTTGGTGGGTTCCGCCACGCAGGACGGCCGACGCCTGATCGTCGCCGTTTACGGCGCGAAGAGCGCGAAGGAGCGGGCCGAAGAAGCGCGCAAATTGCTGCAATGGGGATTCCGCAACTTCGAAGAGAAGGAGCTGTTCAAGGCCGGCGAGCCGGTTGGGCCGGCGCAGGTCTATGGCGGCACGCAGGGCTCCGTGGAGCTGGTCGCCAAGGAAGACGTCAAAGTGCTCCTGCCGCGCGGCGCCAATGAGAGGCTGATGGGCAAGATCGTTTACGAAGGCCCGGTGCTGGCGCCGGTCGAGGCGGGCGCACCGGTTGGACGCCTCGAAGTGAAACGCGGAAACTCCGTCGTGCTCGAACAGCCGCTGCAAACTGCGGAAGCGGTCGAGCAGGGATCGCTGCCGCGGCGCGCCTTCGACGCTATTTACGAATCCGCCGCCGCGGCGATTCACCAGAAACTCTCCGGCAAGAAATGACCTTCCAGGCGACGCCCGAAAAAGGCCGCTTCATAACCTTCGAAGGCGGCGAGGGCGTCGGCAAGTCGACGCAGCTTGCGCGGCTCGCCGAGCATTTGCGCGATTGCGGTTTTGAGGTGGTGACGACGCGCGAGCCCGGCGGCACGCCAAAGGCCGAGAACCTGCGCGCGTTCCTGCTGTCAGGCCGCGCCGCGTCGCTTGGTCCGCTCGCCGAGGCCGCGCTGTTCTCGGCGGCGCGCGCCGATCATGTTGAAACCTTGATCGCGCCGGCCCTGAAGCGCGGCGCATGGGTGCTGTGCGACCGCTTCGCCGATTCAACCCGCGCCTATCAGGGCGCGCGCGGCGGCGTCGACGCCAAGACTCTGGCGCTGCTCGAAAGAGCGGCGGTCGGCGATACGCGGCCGGATCTGACGATCATGCTCGACCTGCCGGCGCAAGAAGGCCTCACGCGGGCGGCGTCGCGGCGGCATGGCGAAGAGGTCGATCGTTTCGAAAGCGAAGCGCCGGCCTTTCACGAGGAGCTGCGGCAGGCCTTCCTCGACATCGCCGAGAGCGAGCCGGAACGCTGCTGCGTGATTGACGCCGGCATGTCCATCGACGACGTCGCGCGAGCGGTGCAGCGTGTCGTTCACGACCGCTTCCTGGCGCACGCCGCACAAGCCGCGCAATGAGCCGCGAAGAGGGGAATCCGGAAAGCGATCGCTACGACGACGCCCCGCATCCGCGGGAGACCCTGGCGCTTTTCGGTCATGCCGAGGCGGAGCATGAATTTCTCGACGCCTACCGCCGCAACAAGATGGCGCAGGCGTGGATCATCGGCGGGCCGGAAGGCGTCGGCAAGGCGACGCTCGCCTGGCGCCTGGCGCGGTTTCTCCTGGCGCATCCCGAACCCGCCGCAGCGGCGGTTCAGTCCGCGGAGAGCCTCGCGGTGCCTGCGGACCATCCGGCGGCGCGTCGGATCGTCTCAATGGCGCTTGCCGATATTTTTCTGCTGCGCCGCGCCTGGAACGACAAGACCAAAAAGCACTTCACCGAAATTCGCATCGAGGACGTGCGGAAGGTTATTCAGGCCTTCCATCAGGCGTCAGGAACCGGCGGCTGGCGGATCGCCATCGTCGACTGCGCCGACGACCTCAATCGCGCCAGCGCCAACGCCCTCTTAAAGCTCATTGAGGAGCCCCCGCAACGCTCGCTGTTTCTGCTGATCGCACATCAGCCCGGCCGCATGCTGCCGACAATCCGTTCGCGCTGTCGCAAGTTGATGCTCGGCGCGCTATCGCCGGAAGACACGATCGCCGCCGTGAAAAATCTTGGGTCCCCTTGGTCCAACGCGCCTGAATCCGACCTGCTCGTCGCCGCGGCCCGCGCCGAAGGCTCGGTGCGGGAGGCGCTGCGGCTGCTGGGCGATGACGGCGTCGCCTTCGACGCCGCCGTGCGCCGGCTTTTCGACAGGTTGCCGCAGGTCGATTGGCTCGGCGCGCATATGCTGGCCGACAAGCTTACCTGCCGCGACAATGAAGCGGCCTACGAGACCTTCATGCGCGCGACGCAGCGCCATCTCGACTCCCGCGTCCGCGCGCTCGCGCAGTCCGGCGCCGCGCCTACGAGACTCGCCCGCTACGCGAGCGCCTGGGACGCCATTCGCGACGCCGCCAGGGAAACCGAGGTGTTCAATTTCGACAAGCGCGCGCTGGTGCTGGGGATCTTCGATCGGCTTGCTCAAGCCGAAGCCGGCTAGATCACGCTGCATTTGGGCGGCATCGCCCACATGCAGATAACGTGATCATTCCCAAAGTTTAGAGCGCGCTCTAGGCGAAAAAACCGGTTCCCGCTTTTTCGCAGCGCGCTCTCGTGGCGGGCCCTAGCGCGCCTCCCGGCCGCTGTTCGCCATGGCGTTTTCAAGAAGCTGCAGAACGACTGCGGGGTCGCGCGGGAAGCCGGCGCGTATCCATTCAGCTTGCAGCGTTCTAAGCGCGTCGCCCAATTGCTTGCCCGGCGCGACGCCGCGCGCGATGAGATCCGCGCCCTTAATGGGGAAGGCGGGCGTCGGCGTTTCCTCGAGATAGCGCGCCGCCTCCCGCCAATCCTGATTGTCCGCCGCCGCGGCGCTTTCCGCATGCGCCAGCGCTAGCGCATCGGCCGCCGCGCGCGCGCCGCACAGGAACAGCATCTCGCGCAGATGGGACGGTGGTGGCGGAGCCTCGCGTCCATGCAAAGGCGCAAGCGTTCGCGCCGCCGCCGCAAGCCGCGCGAATTCGTCGTTGGAGAGCCGCAGCCGTTCGCGCAGCCGCTCGGCGTCTTCGGCGGTCAGCACCGAAAGGGCCGCCAGCCGCAGCACCGCGTCCGCCGATTTGCCCGCAGCCGCTTCGCGGTCGGCGAGGCGCTGCAGTCGATAGGGATAGCCGATGCCGAGAATGACTTCGATGACGCCGGCGTGCGACATGGCGCGCAGCACGTCCGGCGACCGGCGCGCGAGCAGCAGCTTCATCAGTTCGGCGCGGATGCGCTCGCGCGACAGACGCGACAGATTTTCCCGCGCGACGATCGACTCATGCAGGCCCTCGCGATCGAAGGGCCCTTCGCCATGAGAGGCGTTGAAACGAAAGAAGCGCAGGATCCGCAGATAGTCCTCGCGAATCCGCGTCGCGGCGTCGCCGATGAAGCGGATGCGCCGCGCCTCGATATCGGCAAGGCCGTCCGTATAATCGTGAATCTCGCCATCGAAAGAGAGCGACAGCGCGTTGATGGTGAAGTCGCGCCGCTTCGCGTCCTGCTCGAAATCGCCGCCAAAGCGCACCTTCGCGAAGCGGCCGTCGGTCTCGACGTCCTCACGCAGCGTCGTGACTTCAAAGGGCGTACCCGCGACGACGATGGTCACCGTGCCATGTTCGATGCCGGTCGGCACGCCTTTCAGGCCGGCGTCGCGCGCGGCCGCAAGGACGGCGTCGGGCAGCGCCGTCGTCGCGAGATCGATCTCGTGAGGCGGCAGACCGAGCAGAGCGTCGCGCACGGCGCCGCCGACCACCCGCGTTTCTGCGCCCGTCTTCGAGAGAGCCGCAAACAGCGTCGCCAGCCGGGGATCGTCAAGCAGTCTCTGCGCCGCATTCATTGGAAGCGGCCCGGCTGCAATTTTCCGTTCTCCATGTGGGCGGGCACATAAGCGCCCTGGTGAAGCCGGCTGAAGCCGAGCGTCACGACCCCGATAATGGCGATGAGGAGACCCGCGATCGTCAGCAGCGATACGACCCTGCCATGCCAGAGCTCGCGCACGAAAGGCCAGCGAAGCTGCAACGAATGGAAAAGCGCATAGGCGACGAAGGGCGTGAGGAAGAGCAGGGCGGTTTCAACGATTGCGCGCCACATGGGCGGAAACGCCTTTCGTGAGGAGGAGTCCGACGAATATACTCCGACGAATATACATGGCGTCCGTCGAAGGGCGTTTAATGCGGGATGCATGAACAAACTGTCACGTCCAAATTGCGGTTTTGGCGGTAAAATGCCTCCCTAACGCGCCGGTTGCGCTTGAATTGCAGCGGCGGAGAGACGAAGATTGCGATTGGCCCTAATCCCCGCCGCTTCGCTTTTTATGCGGAGCCGAATGGCGCGGGGGCTTTGAATCGCGTGCGGCGAAACACGGCAGCGCCGCTACGATGCGCCGGATCCTCTTCATAGACAGGCTGCCTGAGCACGCTGAAATGACTTCATTCGACACCAGGACAACCTCGCTCGAATCAGCCGTCGTTCAATCCGCCGAACGCGCCCTCGACCATATCGGTCGCGCTCGCGCCGCGATCGGCGCCGTCATTTTTGGCCAGGACGAGGTCGTCGAACAGGCGCTGGTGACGATCCTCGCAGGCGGCCACGGGCTCCTCGTCGGCGTGCCTGGCCTCGCCAAGACCAAGCTTGTCGAGACGCTTGGCCGCGTGCTCGGCCTGGCGGAGCAGCGCGTTCAGTTCACGCCGGACCTGCTCCCCGCCGATATTCTCGGCTCTGAAGTGCTTGAAGAGGGGGCTGACCGCTCGCGTTCGTTCCGCTTCATCAGGGGGCCGGTCTTCACCCAGCTGCTGATGGCCGACGAGATCAATCGCGCCTCGCCGCGCACGCAATCGGCGCTGCTGCAGGCGATGCAGGAGCATCACGTCAGCGTCGCCGGAAAGCGCCACGACCTGCCGCGACCCTTCCATGTCCTCGCGACGCAAAATCCCCTGGAGCAGGAGGGCACCTATCCGCTGCCGGAGGCGCAGCTCGACCGCTTCCTGATGCAGATCGACGTGCATTATCCCGACCGCGCCAGCGAGCGACGAGTGCTTTTGGAAACGACCGGCGAGACGATGGCCGAGGCGAGCCAGGCGCTCGACGCCGAAGAGCTGATGGCGACTCAGCGGCTCGTGCGCCGGCTTCCGATCGGCGAAAAAGTCGTCGACGCGATCCTCGATCTTGTTCGTTCAGCCCGTCCAGACGAGGGCGACGCGGAAATCGCGCCGCATGTCGCCTGGGGTCCGGGACCCCGCGCCGCGCAGGCGCTGATGCTGGCGACGCGCGCCCGCGCGCTCGTCACCGGCCGGCTTGCGCCCTCGATCGACGACGTCGTGAAACTCGCCGCGCCGGTGTTGCGCCACCGGATGGCGCTCAATTTCGCCGCGCGCCGCGAGATGACCGTTTCGGACGTGGTTCAGACGCTCGTGGCGCGGATCGGGTGACGAGCCTTCGCTCGGCTCTTCCCTCTGACGGAGAAAATTGACGATGTTTGCCGACGTCGCCACGCGCGCCTACGATCCTGCACAGCGCAAGCCCGCAGATGGCGCCACGGCGGCTGATCTCGCGAGCCGGATGCCGAGGCTGGTGGCGCGCGCGCATGAGATCGCGGCGAGCCTCGCCTATGGCGTTCATGGCCGCAAGCGCGCGGGCGTCGGCGAGACGTTTTGGCAATATCGGCCATTTGCGTCGGGCGAGTCGGCGCATCGCATCGACTGGCGCCGCTCCGCCCGCGGCGATCAGCTCTATGTGCGCGAGCGTGAATGGGAGGCCGCGCACGACTATTTCCTCTGGATGGACTGTTCACCCTCCATGGCCTTCGGCTCGTCTCTCGCCTCCGACGACAAGCTGTCCCGCGGCGTGACCCTGGGGCTGGCGCTCGCCGACGTGCTCGTTCGCGGCGGCGAGCGGGCGGCGGCGCTGGGCCTGACCGCGCCGATCTCGGCGCGCGACGTGATCGACCGGCTGGCGCGCGCTCTGGCCGACAACGCAACGGAGTCGACGCGCGACGAGCTTCCGCCGCAGGCGCCGATCCGCCCCCGCGCCCGCGTCATTCTGATCTCCGACTTCCTCATCGATCCGGACGCGCTGGCCGCGCGCCTGCGGCGCTTCGCCGACGCCGGCGCCTCCGGCGCGGTCCTGATGGTGACCGATCCCAGCGAAGAAACCTTGCCGTTCTCCGGCGAAACCACTTTTCTCGACACCGACGGCGGCCCCGCCTTCTACGCAGGCGACGCGCGCAGTTTGCGCGCGGCCTATGCGCGCCGCTTCGAGGCGCATCGCGACGCCGTCCGGCGGGCCGCACAACGCGTCGGCTTTATCTTCTTGCAGCATCGCACCGATAGGCCAGCCTCCGAAGCGGCGCTGGCGCTCGCCATGGGATTGCTCGGAGCGGATGGAGTCAGCTTCGAGGAGCGGCGCTGATGTTTTCCTTCGCCGCGCCGCTTGCGCTGTTTGGCCTCATCAGCCTGCCGATGATCTATTGGCTGTTGCGGGTCACGCCGCCGCGTCCGCGCGAGATCGTCTTTCCGCCGACGAAAATCCTGCGTGAGCTCAAGCCCGACGAAGAGACGCCGGCAAAAACCCCTTGGTGGCTGATGGCGCTGCGGCTGGCGCTCGCGGCCGCGCTGATTTTCGCCATGGCGGGACCGGTCTGGGCGCCGAGCGGCGTCGTCGCGTCTTCCGCGCCGACGCTCGTCATCCTCGACGACGGCTGGACGGCTGCGCCGACATGGGAGCGACGCCTTGCCGGCGCGGCGTCGATCATCGAGTCGGTGGCGCGCGCCGGCGGTCCGGTCGCCGTCGCGCTTGCGTCCGAATCCGCCGCGCCGGTTCCAGGCGACGGGCCGCGCGCGATGGAAAAATTGCGTTCGGCGCGGCCCAAGCCATTTCTGCCGGACCGCAAGGCGATCGGCGAACAGGTCACGGCCTTCGCCCACGCCCATAAGGCGGCGCGCATCGTGTGGATCAGCGACGGCGTCGCGCAGGGCGACGCCGCAGGCTTCGTGCGCGCGGTGAAAGAGTCGGGCGCAGCCGGGGTCGAGATTTACGTCGAAAACCATGCGCCGCGCGCGCTCGCCGCGCCGACAAATGATGCGGCCGCGCTGAGCGTCGATGTGCTGCGCATCGGCGACGACGCGTCGGCGGTCGTCGACGCGCTCGACGCGAAAGGTCGGACGGTCGGCCGAGCCGCAGTGGATTTTGGCGGCGCGCGGCGCGTTCGGGCGAAAATCGAACTGCCGGTCGAACTTCGCAACGAGGTGAGTCATCTGCGCATCGAAGGGGAAAATTCCGCCGGCGCCGTCGCGCTTCTCGACGCGCGCTCGAAAGTGAAGCGCGTGGCGCTGATCGGCGGCGGCGGCGCCGATGAGGCGCAGCCGCTGCTCTCGCCGCTCTACTACCTCGAAAAAGCGCTTGCGCCCTTCGCCCAAATCCGCACGGCGCGTCCCGGCGTTGTGGATCCGGTGCAGGCGCTGCTCGCCGAACAGCCCAATATCATGGGGCTCGCCGATGTCGGGCTCGCGCCTGGCGAGACATTCGACGCGGTGTCGCGCTTCGTCGAAGAAGGCGGGACGCTCGTTCGTTTCGCCGGTCCGCGTCTCGCCAACGCCGACGATGGTCTGCTGCCCGTGCGCCTGCGCCGGAACGGCCGCGTGCTCGGCGGGGCCATGTCCTGGGAAGAGCCAAAGGCGCTCGCCGAGTTTGACGCCACGAGCCCCTTCTTCGGCCTGCCGGCTTCGAAAGACGTCACGGTGCAGCGGCAGGTGCTCGCCGAGCCCGATCCGGGTCTTGCGGACAAGACCTGGGCCCGACTGTCCGACGGCACGCCGCTCGTGACCGCGGAACGGCGCGGGAAGGGGCTGATCGTGCTGTTTCACGTCAACGCCGACGCCAATTGGTCGAATCTGCCAATCTCGGGACTTTTCGTTGACATGCTGAAACGGATCAGCGCCATGGCTGGAGAGTCGGCGCCTGCGAGCGGCGAACGGTCTGGCATGGTCGCCGATCCGTCGGCTTTCGCACCGATGCGCCTACTCGATGGATTTGGCGCGCTCGGCGCGCCGGGCCTCAGTGCGCAAAGCATTCCGCCGGGCTTCGACGGGCCTGCAAGCGCCGAACATCCGCCCGGGCTGTACGGCTCGGGGGAGGCTTTCGTCGCGGTGCAGACCTTGCGCCCGACTGACGAGATCAGCGCTTTCGATTTCGCCGGCGCCGGACTGAGCGCGGACATCCTGCGCGCCGGCGGCCAACTCGATTTGCGCGGGCCGCTGCTCGCCTTCGCGCTCGCCGCCTTCATCGCCGACGCGCTGATCGTTCTGGCGCTTGCCGGAAAGCTGCGGCTGCGGCCCCTCGGCGCCGCGACCGCCGCGCTGTTCTGCCTACTGTGCGCGACGGCGATGACGACCGGCGAAACGCGCGCCGAGTCCGCGCCGAAATCCGCCGCCACCCAGCGCGACAAGGACGCCGCGCTGACGGCCCGGCTCGCCTATGTGATCTCAGGCGACGCCCACGTCGACGAAATATCGCGGCTGGGCCTGGAAGCGCTCACCCAGGCGCTGAATGCGCGCACCTCTTTCGCACCGGGCGATCCGGTGGGCGTCGATCCGGCGAAGGACGAACTCGCCTTTTATCCCTTGCTCTACTGGCCGATCGTCGCGAGCGCGCCGCAGCCGCCCGCGAAGACGGTGGCGAAAGTCACCGCCTATATGAAGCAGGGCGGCACAATCATCTTCGACACGCGCGACGCGCTCTCTCAACGCGTCGGCGGCGCGCCGAGTCCGGAGGCGCAATGGCTGCGCGACCTGACGAAAGGCTTGGACATTCCGCCGCTGGAAGTGACGCCGCGCGATCACGTCATCACGAAGACCTTCTATTTGCTTGATGGATTCGTCGGCCGTTACGCCAATGGCGAGACCTGGGTCGAGGCGCTGCCGCCGGAGCCGAAAGACCAGGCCGCGCGTCCGGTGCGCGCGACGGACAGCGTCTCCGCGATCGTCATCACCTCGAACGACCTCGCGAGCGCCTGGGCGCATGACAAACGCGGCCAGCCGCTGTTTCCATTGACGCCGGGCGGCGCGCGCCAGCGCGAATTCGCGCTCCGCGGCGGCATCAATCTGGTGATGTATACGCTGACCGGGAACTATAAGTCCGATCAGGTGCATGTGCGCGACTTGCTGGAAAGGCTGGGCCAGTGAGCGACCTCACGCTCGCCTTTTCGCCGCTCGTTCCCTGGTGGGCGCTGATCGTCCTCGGCGTGCTTGGCGCCGGCGCGCTGGCGCTGATGGCGGCCAAACGCCAGCGTGGCGCGCCGCTCCGGGCGTTCGCTTTCGCCTTGCTGATTGCGGCGCTCGCCGACCCGTCGCTCGTGCGCGAAAAACGCGATCCGCAAAAGAGCGTCGTCGCGGTGGTTGTCGACAAGAGCGACAGCCAGAATTTCGGCGCGAGAAACGCGCAAACGGAAGAGGCGCGCAAGGCGCTCGACTCAGCGCTCGCCAAATTCGGCGACGTCGAGACGCGCACGATCACGGTATCGAACGACGCTTCGGGCAATGACGGCACCAAGCTCTTCGGCGCGCTCGCCGAAGTTTTGAAAGACGTTCCGTCGGAGCGCGTCGGCGGCGCGATTTTTCTGACCGACGGCGTCGTTCACGATATTCCCGCCAAGGCCGAAGCGCTCGGCTTCAAGGCGCCCGTTCAAGCGCTCGTAACCGGGCATAAGGGCGAGCGCGACCGCCGCATCGAACTCGTCGAGGCCCCGCGTTTTGGTATCGTTGGCAAGGATCAGATCATCCGCGCCCGCGTCGTCGATCTTGGCGGCGATGGCGCCCGCATACCGATTTCAGTGCGCCGCGACGGCGAAGCGCTGCCGACGTTCAGCCCCGTGCCGGGCGACATCGTCAGCATCCCGGTGCGCATCGAACATGGCGGACAAAATGTCGTCGAACTCGAAATTCCGTCCGCGCCCGGCGAGCTGACGCCGCTCGACAATAAGGCCGTGCTGACGATCGAAGGCGTGCGCGACCGGCTCAAAGTGTTGCTTGTGTCGGGCGAGCCGCATCCCGGCGAGCGGAGCTGGCGCAATCTCTTGCGCGCCGACGCCAATGTCGAACTGGTGCATTTCACCATTTTGCGGCCGCCGGAGAAGCTCGACGTCACGCCGGCGAGCGAATTGTCGCTGATCGCCTTTCCGACCGCCGATCTCTTCGGGAAGAAAATCAACGAATTCGATCTCATCATCTTTGATCGCTATTCGAGCCAGACGACGCTGCCCTCGATCTATTTCGAGAACATCGCCAATTACGTCGAGAATGGCGGCGCCTTTCTCGCGGCCGTCGGCCCGGATTACGCGACTTTGCGCGGTCTCTATTACTCGCCGCTGGAAAACATCCTGCCGGCGCGACCCGACGGCGCGATCGTCGAACAGGCGTTTCGCGCCCGCGTCAGCAAGGACGGCGAGAAGCATCCGGTGACGCGCGGCCTCGCCGGCGCCAAATCCGAGCCGCCGAATTGGGGCGAATGGTTCAGGCAGGTCGACGCCAATGTGGTGAAGGGCGACTCGATCATGTCCGGCGTGCGCGACAAGCCGCTGCTGGTGCTCTCGCACGAAGGCAAGGGTAGGGTGGCGCTGCTGCTTTCTGACCAGATCTGGCTCTGGGCGCGCGGCTTTGAGGGCGGCGGCCCGCATGTCGATCTGACGCGCCGCCTGGCGCATTGGCTGATGAAGGAGCCGGACCTCGAAGAGGAGGCGCTGCGCGCGTCCGCGCATGGCCGCGAAGTGAGCGTCGAGCGCCAGACGATGAAGGAGCGACCGGCGCCGGTAATGGCGACGGCGCCGTCGGGCGCGCGCGACGAGATCGCAGTCGCGCAAGGCGAGCCGGGACTGTGGCGCGCGCGTTTCGACGCCAAGGAAATGGGTCTCTGGCGCTTCCAGAGCGAAGGCCTCACCGCGCTTGTGAACGTCGGCCCGCCCAATCCGCGCGAGTTTCGCGAAGTGGCCTCGACGACGGAGAAACTGCAACCGCTCGTGGAAGCGGCCGGCGGCACGGTGCGACGTTTATCGAACGGCGGCGCCGACACCGTTTCGATGCCCCGCGTCGTCGAATTGCGCGACGCCAACCGCTATGGCGGCTCGGACTGGATCGGCATTCGCCAGACCGGCGCCTCGACGCTGGTCGGCGTTGAAATCGCGCCGCTGGGTTTGGGTCTATGGGCGATGCTGGCGCTGGTCGGCGCCGTCGTCGCGGCCTGGGGCTGGGAGGGCGGCGGTAGATTTTGGGCTCCGCCATAGTGACTCTCAACACGCTTTTCAGGTGATAGGACCCCACTGGCCGCTTCCCCCGCCAATGCCCGCAAACGGAATTCCTCCACCTTGATACATGCCATATACTTGACCGTTACGAATAAGATTTAGGTTGGCCCACGCGGTAGCAAAATTGCATTCAAAATCGCTCTGACCTGACAAATCAGAAAGGTTATTATAGTAAAAAGTACCCCATGACCGTGCGACAACGCCTCCGAACGCGCCTCCGCCTTCTCCCTTGTACTCTAGTCCAAGTGCAGGCAAATCCAGTTTGATATGGATAAGCGCGATGATGGCGTACGCGAAGAGAGTTGCTGGCGTACTGTATTTGAAAGCAGCGACATTTGGCGTCTCGGTGCGGCGGGCTCCGGCCGTGTTGTCAGTGAATTTCGAGAGACATGCTTTCAACCACGCCTTATCGTCGGTGGCGTCAAACAGCGCTCTGACGGAGTCTTCCGACGCAGCGGCGTCAACCTGTCTGAAATACTTCAAAAAACTTGAAAATAATTGATCGTCGCTATCAGTCATGGGAGCGCTCCAAAATGAAAATATGACCGCTTATTTTGCTAATTATCCTGCTTTTTGATGAGTTTAGCAGCACCGCAATCTTAATCAAGGCTGCTGTGTTTCCCTGACTGTCGACGCGTTTTGACGACATTATTGCGGGCGAAAGCCAAGGCGCGAAACGCCGGGCCTCTGGCCTCTCATTGGCAGACAAGCCAATTTGTTTGAAATCAAGAGAGACGCTGCGCAAGCTGCGCGTGATCTAATAAGGCTCCCATTGTTACTCTCGGAGCGATTCGCTTGCCCACCTACCGCTCAATTGGCCTCATGTCCGGCACGTCCATGGACGGCGTCGATGTCGCGTTGATCGAAACCGATGGCGACGCGACCGTCGTCTTCGGGCCGACGGGGCACTACCCCTATAGCGACGCCGACCGCGCCTTGCTGCGCAATGCGCTCGCCGAAGCCGCGACGCTCCAAGATCGAGACGCGCGGCCCGGCGTTCTCGCCTTCGCCGAGCGCATGGTGACCGACCGCCACGCCGAGGCGGTCGAGGCGCTGCTGCGGGATCATGAGATCGACCCGGCGAGCGTCAATATCGTCGGTTTTCATGGCCAGACGGTGCTGCACCGTCCCAAGCAAAGGCTCACGATCCAGATCGGCGACGGGCCGGCGCTGGCCGCGCGTCTCGGCCTCGACGTCGCTTATGATTTTCGCGCCGCCGACATCGCCGCCGGCGGCGAGGGCGCGCCGATCGTGCCCGTGTTCCATCGCGCGCTTGTCCTCGCCGGCGGCATGAAGGGCGAGGTGGCGCTACTCAATATCGGCGGCGTCGCCAACGTCACTTATGTCGCGGAGGACGAGCAGCCGATCGCCTGCGACACGGGCCCCGGCAATGCGCTCATCGACGATCTGATGCTTCAGCGCACCGGCGCGCCGATCGACCGGCACGGCCATATGGCGGCGCGCGGGCGGGTGAATGAGGCGACGCTACTCAAGATGCTGGCGCATCCCTTCTTCGATCAGCCGCCGCCGAAATCGCTCGACCGAAACGCCTTCGCGCTCGATGCGGTCGCCAAGCTCTCGACCGAGGACGCCGCCGCGACGCTAACCGCTTTTACGGCGTCTTCCGTGCTGCGGCTTTTTCCGCATCTGCCGAGCCAGCCGCAACTGCTGATCGTCTGCGGCGGCGGCGCGCGCAACCCGATCCTGGTTCGCGAACTCGTCATGCGGCTGCCGTGCAAGGTGACGACGGCCGACGCGGTCGGATGGTCAGCGGATTCGATGGAGGCGCAGGCCTTCGCCTATCTCGCGGCGCGCGTGCTGGAAGGGCTGCCGATCACCTTTCCGACGACGACCGGCGCGCCTCAAGCCATGCGCGGCGGCGTGCTCGCGCGAGCAACCGCGTAAGCGTCAAAGATCCCAGTGTCATTCCCGGAAGGCCGAAGGCCTGACCGCTTCGCGCGTCGGGAATGACAATGAAGCGTCAGTCGCCCCGCGCGGGAATGGCGATCCTCGGCGGATTGCCAAGACGCCTGTCGAGATAGGCGTCGACATGCGCGATCAGCGGCTCGATCCTGTTCTCGAAGAAATGGTTCGCGCCCTCGACCACGGCATGTTCGATGAGAATGCCCTTTTGCGTCTTGAGCTTCTCGATCAGCCCGGTCACTTCCTTGAGCGGCGCGACGCGGTCTTGGTCGCCGTGAATGAAGAGTCCCGAGGAAGGGCAGGGTGCCAGGAAGGAGAAATCGAAACGATTTGCCGGCGGCGCGATCGAGATAAACCCCTCGATCTCAGGACGGCGCATCAGCAGCTGCATGCCGATCCAGGAGCCGAAGGAGACGCCCGCGATCCAGCAGGCGCGCGCTTCCGGATTGACCGCCTGCGCCCAGTCGAGCGCGGCCGCAGCATCGGAAAGCTCGCCCGAGCCGTGGTCGAAGGCGCCCTGCGAACGGCCGACGCCGCGGAAATTGAAGCGCAGCACGGAAAAACCACGCTCCGCAAAGGCGTAGTAAAGGTGATAAACGATCTGATTGTTCATCGTGCCGCCGAACTGCGGATGCGGATGCAGAATGATCGCGATCGGCGCGCCGCGTGTGGCGGACTGATGGAACCGGCCCTCGAGCCTGCCGGCCGGACCGGTGAAAATAACCTCGGGCATTCGGAATCCCTTGCGAAACTGGCAGGCGCGCCTTCTACCACGCGGGCTACTGTAAAATGCAAGGAAATTCGGCTGCCCCCGGGCCACGGCGAAATTTCGCCGCTCCGACCCAAGGAATTGGCGGTCACACCCGTCAATAGTCTCGACGGGATTGAATAACGGGGGCGACTTGCCGGGCGAAGACACCGACGGCGAATTGGCGCGACGGGCGGCCGCCGGCGAGGCTGCCGCTTTCGCCGTGCTGGCCGAGCGCCATTACGACCGCGTCTATGCGCTCGCCTGGCGCTGGTGCGGCGCACGCGCAGAGGCGCAGGACATCGCTCAGGACGCAATGGTGAAGATGGCGATGGGGATGAGCGCCTTTCGCAATGACTGCGCCTTTACGACCTGGGCCTATCGCATCGCCTATACGACAGCGGTCGATCACATCCGGGCGCGGCGCAAAATTGTGGCGCTCGAACCGGCGCGAATGTCGGCGCTTGTGGACGGCGCATACGGCGACACCCCAGAGGATGAGATGATGGGGCAGGAACTCTGGCGCGTGGTGCGCGCCCTGCCGGATCAGCAACGCGACGCCGTGCTGCTCGTCTATGCGCAGGACCTTTCGCATGGCGAGGCGGCGGCGTTGATGGGTTGTTCGGAGAAGACCGTGTCGTGGCATCTGCATGAGGCGCGCAAACGTCTGAAGAACCAGTTGGAGCCCGCGCGATGATCGAACCGGATCTTACGCGCCTCAAAGACGCGCCCGTCCCGCCGCTCGAGGGCGAGGCGAAGCGCATGGCGCTCGCGGCGGCGATGGCCGCTTTTGAAAAAAGCGCAGCCGAAGCCCAAGGATCGGCCGCGCCGCAACGTCTCAGTTACGCATCCTCTCCATTGGAAGGGAAAAGAAAGATGCGTCAGACGTTCTATTTCAACCGCGCGCTCGCGGCCTCGATCGCCGCGCTGATGATCGGCGCGCCCGCCGCCTTCATGCTTTCGCGCAACTATGCGCCGGGCGGCGGGAGCATATCCAATCCTGTCGGCCCCATCTCGCCGCCGGCCGAGGTCGCCGTAGCGCCGCGCATGGAGGCGCCGGAAGCGGTCCCGCCGGCTTCCGCGCCTTCGGCGCCACGAGAAGAGCGAGCGAAGACGGCGACTGCAGCGGGCGCGCTCGGCGGCCGGCGCGAGGGCCTTGTTGCGCCGCCGCCTCCGCGCCTCGCCGGTTCGGTTCGAGACGGCGCCGCGCCGCGGCTGTCGCGATCTATTCAGCCCGCGAAACCGGTCGCCGCGATGAATGAAGGCGCTCGGCCGTCGCCGCCGATCGACACGAATGTCGCGCCGGAAAGCGAGTTTCGCGACAGGTTCGAGTCGAAGGAGACGAATCCCGTCAAGTCAGCGGCGACGGAGCCGGTCTCGACCTTCTCGATCGACGTCGATGCCGCCTCCTACGCCTTCGCGCGCCGCGCGCTCAACGCCGGGCGCCTGCCGCCGAAAAATTCGGTGCGGGTCGAGGAGTTCGTCAACTACTTTCCCTACGACTATCCGAAGCCCGAAAGCGCGCAAACGCCGTTCAAGCCGACGATCACGGTGACGCCAAGCCCGTGGAGCGCCGGCAATCGCCTCGTGCATGTGGCGATACAGGGCTATGCGCTGCAAAGCGCCGAGCGCCCGCGCGCTAATCTCGTGTTTCTCATCGACGTCTCAGGCTCAATGTCGCCGCAGGATCGGCTGCCGCTCGTGAAGAACGCGTTGCGGATGCTTGTCGACGAGTTGAAGCCTGAAGACACGGTCGCGGTCGTCACCTACGCTTCGGGATCGGGCGTCGCGCTGGAGCCGACGAAGGTTGCCGACAAGGCTAAAATTCTGGCGGCGATCGACGCCCTCGGCGCGGGCGGCTCGACCGCCGGCGCGCAAGGCATTCAGGACGCCTACCGCTTGGCGGAGAGCAACTTTGACAGGTCGGCGGTGAATCGCGTGATCCTCGCCACCGACGGCGATTTCAATGTCGGCGTCACCGACCAGAGCGAATTGAAAGGGCTGATCGAAAGGAAGCGCGAGAAGGGCGTTTTCCTGTCGATACTCGGCGTCGGCCAAGGCAATTACAACGACGCGCTGATGCAGGCGCTGGCGCAGAACGGCAATGGCGCGGCTGTCTATGTCGACACTCTCAACGAAGCGCGCAAAGCGCTGGTTGACGAAGCGTCGTCGACGCTCTTTCCTATCGCCAAGGACGTTAAAATCCAGGTGGAATGGAATCCGGCACGCGTCTCCGAATATCGCCTGATCGGTTATGAAACCCGTGCGCTGCGCCGCGAGGATTTCAACAACGACAAGGTGGACGCAGGCGATGTCGGCTCCGGTCACCGCGTCACCGCGATCTACGAGATCACGCCGGTCGGTGCCGAAAAGAAGCTGGTCGACGATCTGCGTTACGGCAAGAAGACGCCGGTCGCGGCGCAGGGTGCGGAAAGCGAACTCGGCTTCCTCAAGCTTCGCTACAAGCTGCCGAAGGAGGACGCCTCACGGCTCATCACGCAATCGATCGCGGAATCGCCAAGCGCTGAAAGCATCGCGCATGCGTCCCAGGATGTGCGATTCTCCGTCGCCGTCGCGGCCTTCGCGCAGCTGCTGAAAGGCGCGCCCTATCTTGGCGATTACGGCTACGATGATGTGATTGCGCTGGCGCAGAGCGCCAAGGGCGACGATCCGTTCGGCTACCGCGCGGAATTCGTCAATCTCGCGCGGCTGGCGAAGTCGGCGCGGCCGTAGGCCGGCGCGCGACGCCTTATCGTGAGGAGAGGCGCAAGCACGTGAACGCGCCTGCGCCGCCGCGCTCTGCTATAATGCGGCAACCGAAATCGAGGCTCATGTCCGCCCGCGTCTATCTCGACCACAACGCGACGTCGCCGCTGCGCCCGCAGGCGCGCGCGGCGATGCTCCATGCGCTGGAGACGCTAGGTAATCCTTCCTCCGTCCATGCCGAAGGCAGGGCGGCGAAGGCGCTGCTTGAAGACGCGCGCGCCGCGGTCGCGCAAGCGATCGGCGCGGAGCGGCGCAGCGTCGTCTTCACCAGCGGCGCGACAGAGGCGGCGAATCTCGCGCTTACGCCGGCGCTTCGCCGAGACGGCGACGAAGCGCCGATCGAGGCGTTACTGATCGGCGCCGGCGAGCATCACTGCGTCCTGCAGGGGCATCGCTTTCCGCCCGACGCAGTTGAAACCCTTCCGTTGACCCCGGCAGGCGTCATTTCGCTCGACGCGCTGGAAGAGGCGCTCGTGCGGCGCTCCGGCGGGCGCGTGATGCTCGCGCTGCAGGCCGTCAACAATGAAACCGGCGTCATCCAGCCCGTCGTCGAGGCTGCCGCGCTGATCCATGCGGCGAAAGGCGTCCTTGTCTGCGACGCCGTGCAGTCCGTCGGCCGACTGAAGACGACATTTGCGACGACCGACGCGGATATAATGTTCTTTTCCTCACATAAGCTGGGCGGGCCGATGGGCGTCGGCGCGCTCGCCTTTCGTGACGAGAGCCTGCATCTGGAGGCGCCGGCGCTGCGCGGCGGCGGCCAGGAGTTCGGACGCCGCGCGGGGACGGAGAATGTCGCCGGAATCGCCGGCTTTGCAGCGGCGCTGACGGCGGCGACCACAGATTTGGCAGGAGAGGCGTCTCGACTCGCTGATTTGCGCGACGCGCTGGAGCGGCAAGTCTTGAAAGTCGCGCCTGACGCACGATTCTACGGTTCAAGGGCGCCGCGCGCGCCAAACGCCAGCGCTTTCTCGCTTCCCGGCCTCGCCCCACGCACAATGTTGATGGCGCTTGACCTTGAGAATGTCGCGCTTTCAGCAGGCTCAGCCTGTTCTTCAGGCAAAATGACGGAATCGCACGTGCTTGCGGCGATGGGCGCGGCTGAAAGAGAGGCGCTGAGGGCCAGTTTCGGTTGGTCTTCGACGCAAGAGGATGTAGAACAGTTCGGAAAGGTTCTTGCACGTGTCGTGGATCGCATGAGGTCCCGGCATTTCGCCGCCTAGTCGACGCCTAAGAGGGCGCCAACGCGCAGGCGGCGGCGGAACGATCGGCCGGCGGGCCTTGAACCCGTCGTGACGAGGAGAAGGACAGATGGCGGCTCGTCAGGAGACCGTTGCGCGCGTCGAGTCAATCGACGTCGACGCTTATAAGTACGGGTTTTCGACCGATATCGAATCGGAAAAGGCCCCCAAAGGGCTGAATGAAGACATCGTTCGTTTCATCTCGGCCAAGAAGGGCGAGCCGCAGTGGCTCACCGACTGGCGCCTCGACGCTTACCGGCGCTGGCTGACGATGGCTGAGCCGCGCTGGGCGCGTGTTCACTATCCCCGCATCGACTTCCAGGATCTCTATTATTACTCGGCGCCGAAATCGACGCCCGGCCCGAAGTCGCTCGACGAGGTCGATCCCGAGCTCTTGCGCACGTATGAGAAGCTCGGCATTCCGCTGCGCGAGCAAGAAATTCTCGCCGGCGTCGAGACCCGCCGCGTCGCCGTCGACGCGGTTTTCGACAGCGTGTCGGTTGCGACCACCTTCAAGGCGGAACTGGCCAAAGCCGGCGTGATCTTCTGTCCGATTTCCGAGGCGGTGCACACGCACCCAGAGCTGGTTCGGAAATATCTCGGCTCTGTCGTGCCGGTGACCGACAATTTCTACGCGACGCTGAACAGCGCGGTCTTCTCCGACGGCTCCTTCGTCTATGTGCCGAAGGGCGTGCGCTGCCCCATGGAGCTTTCGACCTACTTCCGCATCAATGAGCAGAATACGGGACAGTTCGAGCGCACGCTGATCATCGCCGACGAAGGCTCCTATGTGAGCTACCTCGAAGGCTGCACGGCGCCCAAGCGCGACGAAAACCAGCTTCATGCGGCGGTCGTGGAGCTCGTCGCGCTCGACGACGCCGAAATCAAATATTCGACGGTGCAGAACTGGTATCCCGGCGACAGCGAGGGCAAGGGCGGAATTTACAATTTCGTCACCAAGCGCGGCGATTGCCGCGGCCGCAACTCGCATATTTCCTGGACGCAGGTCGAGACGGGTTCGGCGATCACCTGGAAATATCCGTCATGCATCCTGCGCGGCGACGGCTCGCAAGGCGAGTTCTACTCGATCGCGGTGTCGAACGGCTATCAGCAGGTCGACAGCGGCACAAAGATGCTGCACCTCGGCAAGAACACCAAAAGCCGCATCATCTCCAAAGGCATCTCGGCCGGACGTTCGCAGAACACCTATCGTGGCCAGGTTTCCGCGCATCGCAAGGCCGATGGCGCGCGCAATTTCACGCAGTGCGACAGTCTGCTGATCGGGCCCAACTGCGGGGCGCATACGGTTCCCTATATCGAGTCGAAGAATCCGAGCGCGCAGTTCGAGCATGAAGCGACCACGTCTAAGATTTCCGAGGACCAGCTGTTCTATGCGATGCAGCGCGGGCTTTCGGCGGAAGAGGCGACGGCGCTGATCGTCAACGGCTTCGTGCGCGACGTGCTGCAGCAGCTGCCGATGGAGTTCGCCGTCGAGGCGCAGAAGCTGATTTCGATTTCGCTCGAAGGAAGCGTGGGGTGATAGTTTCAGCGCGTCATGGCCGGGCTTGTCCCGNCCATCCACGCCAATCGCAGCGCGACGCTCGATGAGAGTTTTCGGAACAGCAAGACATGGATGGCCGGGACAAGCCCGGCCATGACGCCAGAGATCGAGAAGAGTTTTAAAGAAATGCTCGAAATCAAAAACCTCCACGTCTCCGTCGGCGAACGTGAGATTCTCAAGGGCTTGACGCTCAGCGTCAAGGCCGGCGAAGTCGCGGCGATCATGGGCCCCAACGGCACCGGCAAATCGACGCTCTCCTACGTCATCGCCGGCCGCGAAGGCTATGAGGCGACGACGGGCGACGTGCGGGTCAACGGGGAGAACATTCTCGACCTCGACCCCGCGGAGCGGGCCGCCAAGGGCGTCTTTCTCGCCTTTCAATATCCCGTCGAAATTCCCGGCGTCGCGACCATGACGTTCCTCAAGGCGGCGCTCAACGCGCAGCGGCGCGCCCGCGGCGAGCCGGAATTACAGACGCCGGAGTTCATGAAGCGCGTCAAGGAGGCCGCGGCGTCGCTGGGCATCGCGCAGGACATGCTGCGCCGGCCGCTCAACGCCGGTTTTTCAGGCGGCGAGAAGAAGCGGATGGAAATTCTGCAGATGGCGCTCCTGCAGCCGCGTCTTGCGATCCTTGATGAGACGGATTCGGGGCTCGATATCGATGCGCTTCGCGTCGTGGCGGACGGCGTCAACGCGCTGCGCTCGCCCGAGCGCGCCTTCATCGTCATTACGCATTATCAGCGCCTGCTCGAATATA
This sequence comes from Methylocystis rosea SV97, assembly GCF_000372845.1. Taxonomy (GTDB): domain Bacteria; phylum Pseudomonadota; class Alphaproteobacteria; order Rhizobiales; family Beijerinckiaceae; genus Methylocystis; species Methylocystis rosea. Next base: position 2,499,558 of record NZ_KB889963.1, on the reverse strand, counting down.
TCAGGCCAGATTCGGTGCATGTGATGGCGCAGGGGCGCATCATGCGGTCGGGCGGTCCGGAACTTGCTCTGGAGCTCGAAGAGCGCGGATATCAGGATTACATCGCGCAAGAGGCGGCTTAAGCGATGATCAAGCTGGCGAGCGAAGCGGAAGCGACGCTTTCCTCCTTTTACGAAGAGATGCGCGACAAGGGCGCGCCGCGTCTGCGCGCGGCCGGCTGGGCGGCGTTCTCGGAGTTTGGCGTGCCGAACCGGCGCGTGGAGTCGTGGCATTACACGGACCTGAAAACGGCGATGGGCAGGCCGGCGCCGCTCGCCACCGCCTCCCGCGCCGCATTGTCGCTGCCGCGCGCGCATGATTCTCTGCGGCTCGTCACGCTCGATGGCGTTTTCCGGCCAGATCTTTCGGATATCGCTCGGCTTCCTGACGGCGTCGTCGCGCAATCGCTGCGCGACGCGCTGGCGCAGGGAGAGCCGCATGTCCTATCAGCGCTCGCCAGCGCCGATATTGGCGCGCAGGATCCGATCCTCGCGCTCAATGCGGCGCTGATGCAGGACGGCGTCGTCATTCAGATCGCGCCGGGCGCTGCGATCGACCGCGCGCTCGAACTCGCGACGTTCGCATCGGCGGAAGCCGCACAGTCGACCTATACGCGTGCGCTCGTCATGCTGGGCGAGGGCGCTCGAGCGACAGTGATCGAAACTCTTGGCGCCCTTTCGTCGGCGCCGGCGCAGGACAATAGCGCCCTCGTGCTTCGATTGGCGCCAGGCGCGCGCCTCGACCTCGTCACTCATTTCTCGGGCGGCGTCGATCAGGCGATCCGCGTCGCGTCGCTGCTCGCGCATCTCGACGCGGGGGCCATGATCAATTCCTTCGCGCTGATCGAAGGCGAAGGGTTGAACCGAAGGCAGATCTTCGCGCGCCTCGACGGCGAGAACGCGAAGGCGGTCTTTAACGGCGCGACTTTGGGACGTGGCCGCTTGCACGCCGACACGACCCTCATCATGGATCACGCAAAACCATGCGGCGAAAGCCGGGAAGTTTTTCGTAATATCCTCGATGACCAGAGCGTCGGCGTGTTTCAGGGCAAGGTCATCGTGCGTCCGGGCGCGCAGAAGACGGACGGCGTCATGCAGTCGAAGGCGCTTCTGCTCTCCGAGCAGGCGGCGATGAACAACAAGCCGGAGCTCGAAATCTTCGCCGACGACGTGCAATGCGGCCATGGCGCGACCTGTGGCAGGCTCGACAAGGATCAGTTGTTCTATCTCACTGCGCGCGGACTGCCGCGCCGCGAGGCCGAAGCCTTGCTCATTGAAGGCTTCGCCAATGAGGCGATGGACGCAATCGAGGATGAACAGTTGAGGGCGTTTCTCAGCGATCGCGTCAGCGCGTGGCTTTCTAGAAGGATCAGCCGATGAACGAGATTACCCGCATTCAGACGGCTTATGACATTGAAGCGGTTCGGGCGGATTTTCCCATTCTTTCCGAGCGCCCTTATGGGAAGCCGCTTGCCTATCTCGACAACGCCGCCTCGGCGCAAAAGCCGCGCGCCGTGATCGATCGGCTGACGCATTTCTACGAGCATGAATACGCCAATGTGCATCGTGGACTGCATTATCTCGCCAACGCCGCAACCGAAGGCTATGAGGGCGCGCGCGAGACGCTGCGCCGCTTCCTCAACGCCGAATCGACGGACGAGATCATTTTCACCCGCGGCGCGACCGAAGCCTTGAATCTGGTCGCGGCTTCCTTCGGCCAAGCGCATATCGGCGAAGGCGACGAGATTATCCTGTCGATGATGGAGCACCACTCCAACATCGTTCCCTGGCATTTGCTGCGCGAGCGCAAGGGCGCCGTGTTGAAATGGCTGGAGGTCGACGACGATGGCCGCTTCGACCTCGAAGCTTTCGAGAAACTGTTCACCAAGCGCACGAAGATCGTAGCGCTCACGCATATGTCGAATGTTCTCGGCGCGCCGACCCCGATCGCCGAGGTCGCCCGCATCGCCCACGCGCATGGCGTGCCGCTGGTCGTCGACGGCTCGCAAGGCGCTGTGCATCTCGATGTCGACGTGCGTGCGCTCGACGTCGACTTTTATGTGGTGACCGGCCACAAACTCTATGCTCCGACCGGCATCGGCGCGCTTTACGGCAAGCGTAAATGGCTCGAAGCGTTGCCGCCGTTCTGCGGCGGCGGCGAGATGATCGAAACCGTGACGCTTGAGAGCGTTACCTATAACACTCCTCCGCACCGGTTCGAGGCGGGCACGCCGCCCATCGCGCAGGCGGTCGGGCTCGGCGCGGCGCTCGACTATATGGAGCGCATCGGCCGGGACGCGATCCGCGAGTATGAAGCTGGGCTGACCGCTTACGCGCATCAAAGATTGTCGCAGATCGAGGGGCTCAGAATTTATGGGCGGGCGCCGGATAAGGGGCCGATCCTTTCCTTCGACATGGCGGCGGCGCATGCGCACGACATCGCCACGGTGATCGATCGTTCCGGCATAGCCGTGCGCGCGGGGACGCATTGCGCCATGCCGCTTCTTTCGCGATTGGGCGTCACCTCCACCTGTCGCGCATCCTTCGCGCTCTACAACACGCGCGAGGAGATCGACCGGCTGGCGGAGGCGCTCGAAAAGGCCCGCTCTCTTTTCGCCTGAGGAGAATTTCGTGTTCATGAACGATGCTCCCAATACGAGCGAGACCCAGCGCTCCGCGACTGCGGATCGGACGTCGCAGGCCATTGAAAATGAGCGGCTGACGAACGACATCGTTAAGGCGCTCAAGACCGTCTACGATCCTGAAATTCCCGCCGACATTTATGAGCTTGGCCTCATCTACCGGGTCGACATCGCGGAAGAAGGCTTCGTGGAGATCGACATGACGCTGACAGCGCCTGGCTGCCCGGTCGCCGGCGAGATGCCGGTGTGGGTCAAAAATGCGGTCAGCGCTGTGCCTGGCGTCAGCGAGGTGAAGGTGAACATGGTGTTCGATCCGCCTTGGGATCAAAGCCGTATGTCGGACGAAGCGCGGGTCGCGCTCGACATGTGGTGAGCGGACACTCTTATGGGAACGATTTTGCGATGACTTCCATGCAGAAGATGAGCGTGATGAACGTCAGCCCGGCTGCGGCGGAGCGGGTCCGCAGCCTGCTGGCGACCGGCGCGGAGGGCAAGGGGCTGCGCGTCTCCGTGGAGAAGGGCGGCTGCGCCGGGATGTCCTACAAGATGGAGATCGCCGAGCCGAAGCGGGGCGACGAGGTCATCGACCTCGAGGGCGGTCGCGTGATCGTCGACGCTGCGGCGGTGCTGTACCTGCTCGGCACGACAATGGACGTGAAGACGACGCAGTTCTCCTCGACCTTTGTGTTCGAAAACCCCAATCAGACGTCGGCCTGCGGCTGCGGCGAGAGCGTCGAGCTGACGCCGGCCGACCCGGAAAAGGTCGGCGCCGCGTCGCAGGTGGGGAGTTCCTGATCGCGTCGAGGCCACTATGGACCGTGCGCGTATCGAGGAGCTTTTCGCGCCTTTTGCCGCTGTGTCCGTCAAGCGCATGTTCGGCGGTCACGGCGTTTACGCCGATGGCCTTTTCTTCGCCATTGAATCCGGCGGCGAAATCTATCTGAAAGCCAATCGGCATAGCGCCGTGCGGTTTCAAGAGGCCGGCTCCCGGCCTTTCGTTTACCAAGGCAAGGACCGACCGATCACGGTCTCCTATTGGAGCCTCCCTGACCAGGCGCTCGAAGACGCCGACGAACTGGTTCGATGGGCGAAGTTTGCGGTTGAAGCCGCGCGCCGGGCAGGCCCGAAACGGCGGATTCCGGCCGCGGGGAAGCGCAAGGCGCCAAATTCCACTGAGAAAGACTGCTAAGGCGCCAATAAGCATTTGAAAAACATCAATCTTCATAAGGCGCTAAGGCTGGCGCCGCGCGTTCGAATCGCCTATAGACATGTGAACTAGACGCTATCCTTGAACTGGCGCTCACTTGGCCGAAGACGATCCCAAAAAAAGCGATTCCGACAAGCCCGGCTCTGACATAAGGCCGGTTTCGATCGCCGACGAGATGAAGCGCAGCTATCTCGATTACGCGATGAGCGTGATCGTGTCGCGCGCGCTGCCAGATGTGCGTGACGGCCTGAAGCCCGTGCATCGGCGCATTCTGTTCTCGATGCACGAGAACGGCCACACGCCCGATAAGTCATATGTGAAGTCGGCGCGTATCGTCGGCGACGTGATGGGTAAATATCATCCGCACGGCGACGCGGCGATCTACGACGCGCTTGTGCGCATGGCGCAGCCCTTTTCGATGCGGTTGCCGCTCATCGACGGGCAGGGCAATTTCGGATCGGTCGACAATGATCCGCCGGCAGCGATGCGCTACACCGAGTCCCGGCTCGCAAAGCCTGCGCTCGCGCTGCTCGAAGATCTTGACGAAGGCACCGTCGACTTCCAGGCCAATTACGACGGCAAGGAAAACGAGCCGACGGTTCTGCCGGCGCGTTTCCCCAATCTGCTGGTCAACGGCGCAGGCGGCATCGCCGTCGGCATGGCGACGAACATTCCGCCCCATAATCTCGGCGAAGTCATCGACGCCTGCATCGCCATGATCGATCGGCCCGACATCACCATCGCCGAGCTGATGGAGATCGTGCCGGGACCGGACTTTCCGACCGCGGCGAGCATTCTCGGGCGTGGCGGCATTCGCAACGCCTTCACGACTGGCCGCGGTTCGATCATCATGCGCGCCAAGTCAGAGATCGAAACTCTGCGCAAGGATCGCGAGGCGATCATCTTCACCGAAATTCCCTATCAGGTGAACAAGGCGACGCTGATCGAGCGCATCGCCGATCTGGTGCGGGAGAAGAAGATCGAGGGCGTCGCCGATCTGCGCGATGAGTCCGACCGCGACGGCATGCGCATCGTCGTCGAACTGAAGCGCGACGCTGTCGCCGACGTCGTGCTCAACCAGCTTTGGCGTCATACGACGCTGCAGACAAGCTTTCCCGTCAACATGATCGCGTTGAACGGCGGCCGCCCGGAGCTGATGACGCTCCATGACGTGCTGCGCGCCTTCGTGGATTTCCGCGAGACGGTCGTCACCCGCCGCACGAAATTCCGCCTCAACAAGGCGCGCGACAACGCCCATCTGCAGGTCGGCCTCGCCATTGCGGTCGCGAATATCGACGAGGTCATTCATCTCATCCGCACGTCGCCCGACGCCACCGCGGCGCGCGAAGCGCTCATGGCGCGCGATTGGCCGGCCAAGGACATGGCGCCGCTCGTCGAACTGATCGCCGACCCGCGCCACAGGCTCAGCGATGATGGCGCCATCCGGCTTTCGGAGGCGCAGGCGCGCGCCATCCTCGAATTGCGACTGCAACGGCTCACGGCGCTCGGACGCGAGGAAATCTCCGAAGCTTTGAACAAGCTTGCCGTCGAGATCGCCGATTACCTCGACATTCTGCGCTCGCGCGAACGCCTGTTCGGAATCGTCAAGGACGAACTCCTGGCGGTGAAGGAAGCTCACGCCACGCCGCGCCGTACGCAAATCCTTGAGTCAGACGGCGAGGTCGAGGACGAGGACCTGATCGCGCGCGAAGACATGGTCGTCACCGTCTCGCACGCCGGCTATATTAAGCGTGTTCCGCTCTCGACCTATCGCGCGCAAAGGCGCGGCGGCAAAGGCCGTTCCGGCATGCAGACGAAGGAGGAGGATTTCGTCCACCGTCTGTTCGTCGCCAATACGCATACGCCGGTGCTGTTCTTTTCCTCGCTCGGCAAGGCCTATAAGGAAAAGGTCTGGAGATTGCCGCTCTCGGCGCCGCAGGCGCGCGGCAAGGCGCTCGTCAATCTGCTGCCGCTCGAACAAAACGAGCGCATCACCTCGATCATGCCGCTGCCCGAAGACGAGGAAAGCTGGGCGACGCTCGACGTCATTTTCGCGACCACGCGCGGCACGGTGAGGCGCAATAAACTCTCCGATTTCGTCGACGTTCGCCGCAACGGCCTCATCGCCATGAAGCTCGACGACGGCGAAGCCATTGTCGACGTCGCGACCGCGACCGAGCGCGACGACGTGCTGCTGACCACACGCGACGGCCAATGCATCCGCTTCGCCGTGCCGGAGGTCCGCGTCTTCCAGGGCCGCACCTCGATGGGCGTGCGCGGCGTCGCGCTGGGGCAGGACGATCGGGTGATCTCGCTGTCCATTCTCAATCATTTCGACGCCGCCGGCGAGGAACGGGCCGCCTATCTGAAGCGCGCCAACGCGCTGCGCCGGCGCATGGGCGAAGATGTGTCTCCCGAGGCGGGGACCGAGACGGAAGAGGCGGCGATCGCCGTGGAGCTTTCGGATACCCGCTTTTACGAGATGCAGGCGGCCGAGCAGATCATTCTTACCGTGTCCGAGAACGGTTACGGAAAGCGTACGAGCTCTTACGAATATCGTACGACGGGTCGTGGCGGCAAAGGCATCGTCGCTATGGCGGTGAACGCCAGAAACGGCAAGCTCGTCGCCTCATTCCCCGTCGGCCATGGCGACGAAATCATGCTGGTGACGGACGGGGGCCAGCTGATCCGCTGCTCCGTCGATGGCATCCGCATTGCCGGGCGCGGCGCTCAGGGCGTCATTGTCTTCGACACGGCCGAAGACGAGCGCGTCGTTTCCGTCGAACATATCGGCGATGTCGGCGAGGGCGAGGACGCCGAAGCCTAATCTGGACGCTCAACGATAGGGTAGACGCATGAGCGAGGGCGGCGACGACGCAGACGGCCCCGTGCTGGTCACGGGCGCGCCGCGTCGCATCGGCCTCGCCATCGCCGAGCGCTTCGCGCGCGAGGGGCGGCCCCTCGTGCTGCACGCCTCTCCGCGTTCGGCGGAGGAGGCGGAGCTTGCAGCGCACGCGATCCGGATACGCGGCGGGCGCGCGGCGACGGCGATCGCCGATCTTGCCGATGCGGAGTCGACGCAGCGCCTCATCGAGCAGGCCGGCGAAGCCTTCGGACCGCTGCGGCTCCTCGTCAACAACGCCTCGATTTTTGAAGTCGACGCGGCGCAGGACTTTTCGCTCGAGCTCTATGAACGGCAGATGCAGGTCAATCTGCGCGCGCCGCTGCTGCTGTCGCGCGACTTTGCGGCGGCGTTGCCGGCGAGCGTCGATGGCGCCATCGTCAATATCCTGGATCAGCGCGTTTTGCGTCTCACGCCACGCTACTTCTCCTACACGCTATCGAAATCGGCGCTGTGGGCGGCGACGCGCACCATGGCGCAGGCCTACGCGCCGCGTATTCGCGTCAATGCCGTCGGACCGGGGCCGGTCTTTGCAAATGCCGCGCTCGGCGAGCGGGAGTTTGAGATGGAAGCCCGGGGCGTGCCGCTGCAGCGGGCCGCCGACGTCTCCGGCGTGGTCGACGCCGTCGTTTACCTCAGCCGGGCGAAAAGCGTGACCGGGCAGATGATCGCCGTCGACAGCGGCCAGCATCTGGGCTGGCGCACGCCGGACGTCGGTCCCGAATAAGCCAGGACTGGCGCTAATCTGCGCTCGGAAGGCGGCGCATCGTGAACTCGATCCGCCCATCCTCCAGCTCGCGCCAGAACTCGATCTCGGTCATATAGGCGGCCTTGGGGAAGCGCTCGAACCACTCGCGCGCCTTCGCGCGCGCCTCGAGGCGCTCCAGCGAGAAGGTCTCGCGCCGCCAGCCATTTGTGTGACCGCTCCGCTTCTCGGCGAAGCGCGTCGCAAGATCCCTCGGCGCGTTTTTGGTTACGCTCATACTCATGCTCCGAGCGATCAATTTAGCGCATCGGAGCCGGGAAGGGGAGTCGCAGATCCGTCATGACCTATTCCGTCGGCTTCCCGCCTGCCGCGACTCGCAACGCAAAGCTCTTGATTCTTGGTTCACTTCCCGGCCAGCGTTCTCTGGAGCGCCAGCAGTATTACGCGCAGCCGCGCAACGCGTTTTGGACGCTGACGGGCAGCCTGTTCGGCTTCGATGCCGACGCTTGTTACGTCGATCGTCTCCTGAGCCTGAACGCGCACGGCGTCGCCCTCTGGGATGTCTGCGCAAGCGCCCATCGACCTGGCAGTCTCGACCAGCGAATCGAACTCTCGACTGTGCGCGCCAATGATTTTGAGCGCTTTTTCGAGATGCATCCAGATATCACGCTGATTTGCTTCAATGGCGCTACAGCGGCCAGTCTGTATCAACGGCTGGTTCTGCCCAGACTGTCGGTTCGCGCCGCGGCGATCGCTTCACGCCGACTGCCCTCAACGAGTCCCGCGCATGCATCGATGACATTCGCTAAAAAGCAGGAAAAATGGCGATCCGCTCTCGCCCCATTTCTCGAATAGCTCTAGGGCGCTTCCCCGCGCCCAAAAACCGCGCTAGACCCGAGCCATGCCTGAACGTCCCCCTTACATGATCTCGACGGCCATTCCTTATGCGAATGGCGCGCCGCATATCGGCCACGCCTATGAGCGTATCGCCACCGACGCCTTCGCGCGATGGAAGCGGCTCGACGGCTATGACGTGCTGTTTGTCACCGGCATGGACGAGCACGGGCAGAAGATGCAGCGCACCGCCGAGAAGGAGGGGCTGACGCCGGGGGCGCTCGCCGACCGCACGGCCGCGCAATTCGCCCGGATGGGCGAGGCGCTGAACGCCCGCGCCGACGACATCGTGCGCACGACGCAGGCGCGCCACAAGCAGACCGTGCTCGAAATGTGGCGGCGGATGGAGGCGAACGGCGACCTCTATCTCTCCAAATACGCCGGCTGGTATTCGGTGCGCGACGAGGCCTATTACGACGAGGACGAACTCACCGAGCGGGACGGCAAGAAATTCGCGCCCACGGGCACGCCGGTCGAGTGGGTGGAGGAGGAAAGCTGGTTCTTCAAACTTTCGGGCTATGCGGAAAAATTGCTTGCGCATTACGCGGCTTATCCGCACTTCATCACGCCCGAACACTACAGAAACGAGATCGTCGCCTTCGTGAAGCGCGGGCTCACGGACCTCTCGGTGTCGCGCACGACCTTCGACTGGGGCATCGAAATTCCGCCCAGCGCGCAGACCGCCGCGAAGCATGTGATGTATGTCTGGGTCGATGCGCTTACGAATTACGTAACGGCTACAGGATATCTTACGGAAGGCGGAAATAAAGCACGCTTCTGGCCGGCCGACGCGCATGTCATCGGCAAGGACATCACCCGCTTTCACGCCATCTACTGGCCGGCGTTCCTGATGTCCGCAGGCGCGCCTCTGCCCAAGCAGGTCGTCGTGCATGGCTTCCTGTTTTCCAAAGGCGAGAAGATGTCGAAGTCGGTCGGCAATGTCGTCGATCCCATCGATCTGGCCGAGCGCTATGGCGTTGACCAGCTGCGCTACTTCTTCTTGCGCGAGATTCCTTTTGGCCAGGACGGCAATTATTCGCACGAGGCGATCGTCAATCGCATCAACGCCGACCTCGCCAATGATCTCGGCAATCTCGCGCAGCGGTCGCTGTCGATGATCGCCAAGAATTGTATGGGCGCCGTACCACGTATACACGCGCTTACGGACGCCGACCAAGACATTCTCGCGCAGGCGGCCGACGTTCTCGCGAAAGCGCGCGCCGCCATGGAGGATTACGCGCCGCACCACGCCCTGGCGGAAATTTTCCGTATCGTCGCCGAGGCCAATCGTTATTTCGCCGGTGAAGAGCCCTGGGCGAAGAAGAAGAGCGACCCTGCGCGGATGGAGACGATTCTCTACGTCACCGCCGAGACGCTGCGCCGTCTGGCGATTCCCCTGCAGCCGTTTATGCCCGAGTCCGCCGGCAAGCTTCTCGATCTCCTGGGCGTTGGCCCGGATGAACGCGACTTGGCGCATGCCGACGAGGCGAACGCCCTGCAGGAGGGCGCGCCACTGCCGCCGCCGACGCCGGTGTTTCCACGGTTTGTGGAAGAGAAGGCGAATTAGCCCGCTCCAGCAGGCGCGGGGAGCCGCCGCCGCGCTCGCCATGTGCTGACCATAATCAGCCGTTTCAAATGGCGGCGGCGCAGCGGCGCGCAATGACCTTCGTCATTGCGGGCTTGTCGGCCAAAGCGCGGGCGTGCAATTATGATCGCCCGGGCTCCTTGTGAAGGAACTCGCGCCGCTCGGTCGAGCGCCCGCGCAACAATATCCGCCTTCGTTGTGTCGTATCTCGGACGGCTCTTTTTCTTACAGAGGAACTCATGGAATGGCGCGTGGCATTTCAACAATTCTGACGGCGGTTATCTTCGGCGCGATCGGTTTTGGGCTCGGCATCTACGCTGCGCCGACCGAAGGCGTCGCCAATCTGAAAGCCGCGATCGAGGGCCGGTTTAAACCTGCGCCCGCCGAGGACGCTGCGCCGGCCGAAACCCCGGCGACTCCCGCCGAGTCGGACGCGACGGCCCAACCCGACGCCTCGGCCGCGCCTGCGCCTGAGACGCCTCCGGCTGAGCAGCCGGCGGCCGTAGAGGCTCCAATGGAGAGCGCGCCTGCGCCCGCTCCGGCGCCGTTGACCGAAGCGCCGCCGCCGCCCCAACCCGCGCCCATGGCGATGCCGGAGGCGCCTCCGGCCCCAGAGGCAGTGGTCGAGCAGCCGGTCAAGCCCAAGCCGAAGCCGAAGCCCAAGGCTAAGCCCAAGCCGAAGCCCGCAGCTCCGGTCGAGGCGCCGGCGGAACAACCTGCGCAGTAAAGCGCCAGTCGCCGCCGCCCAGCCCCTGTTTCGCTCACGAGCAGGGGCGGGGTCGCAGCAGGCGCTTCTGGCTCTGTTCATCGAGGGAATGTCGCCATGACCAGCGACACAGCGCGCTTCGTCGGCGACATTCCCATTTTTTACGACCGGGGCCTCGGCCCGGTGATCTTTGAGGATTATGCCGCCGATATCGCCCATCGGACGGCCGCGAGCGCTCCCCTCGACTTGCTCGAAACGGCGGCAGGCACGGGAATCGTCACGCGCAAGCTGCGCGACTTTCTCAGCCCGCAGGCGAAGTTGACGGCGTCGGATCTCAACGCGCCTATGCTCGAAGTGGCGATGACGAAGTTCGGCGCGACCGAGCAAGTGATATTCCGACCGGCCGATGCGACCGCCCTGCCGTTTGACGACGAAGCCTTCGACGCGATCGTCTGCCAGTTCGGACTGATGTTCTTTCCCGATAAGCACCGTGCGCATCGCGAGGCGCGACGCACGCTGCGGCCTGGCGGCCGTTACCTCTTTAGCGTCTGGGATGCGCCGAGCTACAATCCTTTCTCCCGCATCGGACTCGAGGTGGTCGAGCTCTTCTTTCCCGACGATCCGCCGCAGTTTTTGAAGGCGCCCTTTTCATGCTCCGAGATTGATCCGATCAAGGAATCGCTGCTGGGCGCCGGCTTCACGGACATCACCATTTCCGTACGGCCGCGCGTCAAGGAGGTAGCCGACCCTGCGGCCTTCGCGAGGGGGCTCGTTTTCGGCAGTCCGCTCTTTGAACAGATTCGCGAGCGCGGCGGCGTGCGCCCCGAATCGCTTGTCGAGGCGCTGGCGGAGAGGTTCACGCAAGAACTCGGCGATAACCCCATGCGCCTGCCGATGCAGGCGATTTTCTATGAAGCCAGGGCGGCGTAGGGCGGCGTCCTACTGCGGCATGGTCATCAGCTCGAGCACATGGCCGTCCGGGCTCTTGAAATAGACTCCTCGGCCGCCGTTCCAGTCGTTCAGCTGGCCGTCCGTGAATCGACCCGGCGCGCTTCCAAAGACGACTCCTTCGTCCTTCACGCGGCGGAAGATCTCGTCAAATTCTTCGTCGCCGACGTGGAAGGCATAGTGGCTGGCGCCGAAGCCCTCATCCTTGTCGAACAGCAGGGTGAGTTCGCTGTTGACCTTCACAGGCGCGAAATGGCCCTTGGCGCCGTCGTAGCGCAGACCGAAAATCCGTGCGAACCAGCGCGCCGCCGCCTCATTATCGCGCGCCGGCACGATGGTGTGATTGAGAATGATGGCCATCGTTCAAGCTCCGCCTGTCTCTCGACGAATTTCAGATGGGGAGTAGCGGCCTCCCAGTCACGAGCGTCGCGGCGCTACTTCGCCGCCGGACCAGGACGCCGACAGCGCGCCATCGGGTTGGCGCCGGACGCGAACGCCGAATGGCGCGCTTTCGCGATCGAGCGTTTGCGCGAGCCATTCGGCATCGGCGCTCGACGCCCGTTCGAGACGAAAGCGCCGCATATGCAGCGGGACCAATCTCAGTTGGATGAGATCGCCGTTCGCGTCGAGATCGACGAAATACATCAGTGAGAGATCGCCGCGATAGCGTTCGTGGCCACTGATGCCCTCGTAGTCGTTCAGGAAATCACCGCAGCCATAAAGCGCCAAGCGGTTGCGATAGACTTCGAATCCCCTCGCATGATGTGACGAATGTCCGTGGACGACGGAAGCGCCGGCGTCTTCGATCAGCCGATGCGCGAATTGTCTCTGGGCGTTCGAAACGCCATAGCCCCAGTTCGAGCCCCAGTGGATCGACATCACCAAAATATCTTCGCTCCGCGCCGCGCTTCGCGCCAGGTCGCAGGCGAAGGCGGCGCTTTCCGCAGAAAGGTCAGGCAGAAGATTGACGCCGGGCGACGACGGCGTCGCCGCCCACTCCAAGGGCGTTCCGCTGTCGGGCAGGGCGAAGGACAGCACGACCACCCGTCCCTTGCTCGAGATCTCAATAATCGCCGGCCGCTGCGCTTGGCCGGCGGAGCGTCCGGCGCCGGCGACGGCGATATTCAGACGCTCGAGCACGCCGAGAGGAGGCCGGAGCGGCCCCAATCGAGAACGTGATTATTGGCAAGCGCGCAGCAATCGATTCCGGCGGCGCGCAGACATTCCGCATTCTGCGGACTGACGCGATAATTGATCGCCTTGTGTTCGGCCGTCTCGCTGCGCGTCACGCTCGTTTCGAGATTGACGATGCGCGCGTCAGGCGCGTGCGCTTCAAGCTCGGCGAGCGCGTCGCCCCAGATATAGGAAGGATCAACCGACCGCGGAATCGGCCCGGACGCCGCTTCGGCCAGGCGAACATATTCATGCGCCGAGGAAACATATTCCTCATAGAGGTTCGGCGGGCAGGGCAACGGAAGGATCTGATCGACGCCTCGGCCGATCATCACATCGCCACACAGGAAAAGTCGGACGGCCGGCGCGCCGTCACGCGGCGGCGCGGCGACGCTCATATCGTTGGGGGAAGATTCTCTTCGTCGTCGCCGGCGACCAGCGAGACGATTTCTCCCGCCACGTCCTTGAGCGGCGCGCCGGCGCCAAAGATGTCCGGATCGCCGGACATCCACATGGCCGCCTCCTCGACATCAGCGATCGTTGGCCGCAGATCCATGATCGCCGACAGCGTCGCGTCGTCGATATCGCCGAGGACGTCCGTCACGTCCTTGATCGTCGCCAGCGGGCGGCCGTCGCCGTCCGGCGCGGAAGACTGCGTCAAGTTTTTGCTCCTCGCGCTTGCAACGTCCCGCCCGAGCTTGATCCGTGACGGTCTCGCATAATGCCGGCGATGAGAAAGGCGCGTTGCATAGCCAAGAAAATATAGCGCCGCGCATCTTAGCCGCGAAGGAGCCCTAGGCTAAATATTTGTGTTTTCCGCCGTCCGAGCCATATTGCCGCATAGATCCAAACGCGTCATCAAGCACCCGGCGCCCGCGCCCGCGGCCATTCCGTGTTGCTCTTTCCTGACCGAGTCTGATGCTCATCGACACCCATTGTCACCTAGACTTTCCCGATTTCGCGCCAGAGCTCGCGGAGACGATCGCCCGCGCGAAAGCGCGCGGCGTCGCGAGAATGATCACGATCTCGACGCATCTATCGCGCTTCGAGCGTGTAAAGGCGGTTGCCGAAGCCTATTCGGAGGTCTTTTGCACCGTCGGGACGCATCCGCACCATTCGCACGAAGAGGCCGAGCCGACCGTCGAGGCGCTGGTGACTCTGTCGCAACATCCAAAATGCGTCGGATTGGGCGAAGCGGGCCTCGACTATCACTATGACCACGCGCCGCGCGACGTAGCGCAGCGCATCTTCCGCATTCACGTCCAGGCCGCCCGCGAAACCGGCCTTCCGCTCGTCATCCATACCCGTGACGCCGATGAAGACTGCGCCGCGATTTTGAAGGACGAAATGGGGAAGGGGGCTTTCCCCGCCCTGCTCCATTGCTTCACGAGCGGGCCCGCGCTCGCCCAAACCGCGCTGCAGCTCGGCCTCTATATTTCCTTTTCCGGCGTCGTGACCTTCAAGAACGCCGAATATCTGCGCGAGATCGCCCGCGACGTGCCGCTGGAGCGCATGCTGGTCGAAACCGACGCGCCGTTCCTTGCGCCGACGCCCCATCGCGGCAAGCGCAACGAGCCGGCCTTCGTCGTCGACACCGCGCGCGTGCTCGCCGACCTCAAGGGAATCAGCGCCGCCGAACTTGCAATCGCCACAACGCAAAATGCGCTGCGGCTGTTTTCCAAAATGCCGCCTCTGGACGCCGTCGCGTGAGCCTGAGAATCAGGATCCTTGGGTGCGGCTCGTCGGGCGGCGTGCCGCGCGTCGGGCAGGGCTGGGGAAAGTGCGATCCGGACAATCCTAAAAATCGGCGCCGGCGCTGCTCGATTCTCGTCGCGCGCGGCCCTGCTGACGCAGCGACGCAAGTGCTCGTGGACACCGGACCGGATCTGCGCGAGCAGCTCATCGACGCCGACGTCAAGCGGCTCGACGCGGTTTTCTATACCCATCCCCATGCCGACCACACGCACGGCGTCGACGATGTGCGCGGCCTGGTCATTCTGAGCGGTCGGCGCATCCCGGCCTATATGGACGAACCGACTTCGCGGTCCTTCGCCACGAAGTTCGACTACATCTTCAAGACGCCGCCGGGGAGCTTTTATCCGCCGCTGATGACCGAACATCGGCTGCATCTGGGGCGCGCCGAGACGGTCGACGGACCGGGCGGCGCGATCGTCGCCACGCCTTTTCGCCTGGACCATGGCGACATGGACGCACTCGGTTTTCGCTTCGACAACGTGGCCTACACGCCGGATCTTCACGCAATTCCGCCAGAGAGCGTTCAGTATCTGGAAGGGCTCGATCTCTGGATTATCGACGCGCTGCGCCATCAGCGGCACGGCACGCATCTGTCCGTCAGTCAGGCGCTGGACTTCATCGCGCATTTCAAGCCAAAGCGCGCCGTTCTGACGGATCTGCACGTCGATTTGGATTACGACGCGCTCGCCGCGACGCTGCCGGAAAATGTCACGCCGGCTTTTGACGGAATGGCGCTCGAAGTCTGACGTCGCAGGCATCGCCAAAAATGATATATTTTGGTTCCATAATATCGATTATGCGAATCGTGGATGAGGGATGCGCTGGCGCCGTCGGCTCATGCCTTTCGCTCGCCTGAGAATTTGCGTCGATGTCATGTCGGGCGGAACGCCGCCGCCGGCGCCCTCGGATGACGCATTATGTTGACAAGGCGGCGCGTGTTCAGCGCATGGCGCGGCAATCCCACCCGCGCAGCTCATCTAAACTCCTGCAATCGCGAACATTCCCGCCGACGCAGGAATTTGACCTTGTTGTCAAACCATGGCGACTGTTTGGATTTTTGGATCACCCCACGGATTTCTCTGGCCTTCGGGGGCAAAACTCTGGTAAAAGGCTCGCTGCGCGGGACTATATGGCATTCAAGAGGCACATCATCGTCGTTTCCGGGCGGGCGCGTTATTTGAGACGCGCCAACTGGAGCGGTTGGGCGCACAAGGTTGGCATAGCGGTCTTGCCGTTTTTGGCGGAGACGAGCAGGTAGACATGAGCAAAGGTAGAGATTTTCGGGGCCCCCGCAAGCGCGGATTTGATGACGACGCTCCGTATAGCTATGATTCGCCGCGCACGAGCCGGGCGCCGCGATCACCCTTTGGCGGCGGATTTCCAGATTCGCCGCCTCCGATGTCGAACGAGCCAGCAGTCGACGCCATCGTGAAGTGGTTTAAGACTGACAAGGGGTTCGGCTTCGTTGAGCTTGCCAATGGCACCGGCGATGCGTTCCTCCATATCGGCGCCGTTCAGGCGGCGGGATACGACACGCTGCCGCCCGGCGCGAAATTGCAGGTGCAGGTCACGAGCTCGGTGAAGGGCCAGCAAGTGGCGCGCATTCTCGAGGTCGATTTGGCTGGCGCCGCTGAGCGCGCGCCTCCGCCGCCGCCGCGCGCAGGCGGCGGTTTTGACAGCCCCCGGCCCCGTCGTCAGGCGCCCGATCCGTCGACCGCCGTTCCGGTCGCCGGCAAGGTCAAATGGTTCGACGAGACAAAAGGCTTTGGCTTCGTGCAGTCGGACGACGGCGGCAAGGACGTGTTCGTCCATATTTCGATTCTGGGCCCTTCCGGCGTGAACCGGCTCGCCGAGGGGCAGCCGGTCACTATGCAGGTCGTCGATACGGCGAAAGGCAGAGAAGCGCTGTCGATCATCCTGGATTGAGCCTCGCTCCGTAGATCCGTGCGCCGCGATCCTCCTTGAGGGCCGCGGCGCTTTTCTTTTGGGGAAACCTCATGTCCGGTCGACCGCACGGCGACGTCGCCAGACTGATCGAAATCATGGCGGCGCTGCGCACGCCCGGCAGCGGTTGTCCCTGGGATCTCGAGCAGGATTTCCGCTCGATCGCGCCCTACACGATCGAGGAAGCCTATGAGGTCGCTGACGCCATCGAGCGCAACGATCTCACCGATCTCAAAGATGAGTTGGGCGATCTCCTCTTGCAGGTCGTGTTCCATGCCCGAATGGCGCAGGAGCAGGCCGCCTTCGCCTTCAAGGACGTCGTCGACGCCATCTGCGACAAGCTCATTCGCCGGCATCCGCACGTCTTCGGCGACGTCCAGGCTCTCGACGCCGACGGCGTGACCACACAATGGAGCGCAATCAAAGCGCGCGAGAAGGCGGGCAAGCAGGGCGCGCCGCCGGCCAGTTTGCTTGACGGCGTGCCCCTCGCCCTGCCCGCGCTGACGCGCGCCCTGAAGCTGCAACAGAAGGCGTCCGCGGTCGGCTTCGACTGGGACGACGCGCAGCAGGTTCTTGGCAAGATTCGCGAGGAAACCGAGGAAGTCGCCGCGGAACTCGCGGCTCCCGGCGCCAGCGCCTCGCCGGCGCTCGAGGAGGAGATCGGCGATCTGCTGTTCGTGGTCACCAATCTTGCGCGCCACGCCAGGGTTGATCCCGAGCAGGCGCTTCGCTGCGCCAACACGAAATTCGAGCGGCGGTTCCACCACATCGAGCAGCGTCTCAAGGAGATGGGCCATTCGCCTGAAGCAGCGTCTCTCGATGAGATGGAGGCGCTGTGGGTCGAGGCGAAAGGCGCGGAGCGCAAGCCGCGCTGACGGCTCTCTCAAACGTCTGAAGATTACGCGCCGTCTGTTAGCGCCCCGCGCCGGCTTCACGGATCATTTCGGCCTGCGGGAACCGCCTCGCGAGGCCCTCCGAACGTTCAGGATCGATACGAACGACGAGATGGACGCCGCCCTCCGGCAACGCTTCACGTTCGAGCACTTCGGTATGGGCGTGAAGCCAGGCGAGCCCTTCGCCGTCGGCGACGTCGAGGTTCATTTCAAATCGAACCCGTCCCGCCGCCAGGGTGGACTCTATTCTTGCCAGCAACTCATCGAGCCCCTGCCCGGTCAAGGCTGATACGAGCGTCGGCCGCCGTTGAGGCTCGATCCCGCTCACGGCGAGCTGCAGCGCCGAAAGCCGATCGGGATCGAGCGCGTCGATCTTGTTCCAAACTTCCAAAATCCGCCCCTCGGCTTCGCCTTTCAGACCGAGTTCGCTCAGGATCGACTCCACGTCCTTCGCCTGCGCTTCCCAATCTTCGTGCGAGACGTCCCGAATATGGAGAACCACGTCGGCCAGCGTCACTTCTTCGAGCGTCGCCCGGAAGGCGGAGACGAGCATGGTGGGCAGGTCGGAGATGAATCCCACCGTGTCGGAGAGCAGAATGCGCGCGCCATGCGGCAGTTTGATCTGGCGAAGCGTGGGATCGAGGGTCGCGAACAGCATGTCCTGCGCCAGCACCTCGGCCTTGGTCAGGCGATTGAAAAGCGTGGACTTTCCGGCATTCGTGTAACCGACGAGCGCGACGACCGGATAGGGAACGTCTCGCCGCGTCTTGCGATGCAGCGCGCGCGTGCGCTTCACCTTGTCAAGATCGTGCTCGATGCGCCGCATTCGCTCCTCGATCAGGCGCCGGTCCGTCTCGATCTGCGTCTCGCCGGGTCCGCCAAGAAAGCCGAAACCGCCGCGCTGGCGTTCAAGGTGGGTCCAGGAGCGGACGAGCCGCGACTTCTGATAGGCGAGATGCGCGAGCTCCACCTGCAGCGAGCCTTCCTTGGTTCGGGCGCGCTCGCCGAAGATTTCGAGAATGAGCCCGGTCCTGTCGATGACCTTGGCGTCCCACGCCCTTTCAAGATTGCGCTGCTGCACGGGCGAGAGCTGGCAGTCCATGCTGACGAGCACGGCGTCCTTCGCCTTGACGAGTTCGCCGATCTCTTCGACCTTGCCCTTCCCTAGGTATGTCGCGGGCCGAACTTCGTTCAACGATATGGGGACTTGACCGACGACATCGAGGTCGATCGCCTCGGCAAGCCCCACCGCCTCCATGAGACGCGCCGCCGTGTCGCGCGCACGCGCCGCGCCGCCTTGAGTCCCATAGGGCCCAATGACCAATGCGCGGGCGCCGGCGCCGTTCGGCGCCGTCCCGTTATCTGCTCCGCTGTCAGCCTTCAATCGCCTACCGCTGCTTGTCGGCCTGGCCCTCGTCGTCGCCCGGCTCAAACATTTGTATGGGGTGTCCGGGCATGATCGTCGAGATGGCGTGCTTGTAGACGAGCTGAGAATGCCCGTCTCGTCGCAGCAACAGGCAAAAATTATCGAACCAGGTGACGATTCCCTGGAGCTTGACGCCATTGACGAGGAAGATCGTGAGCGGGACTTTATTCTTCCTGACGAAATTCAAAAATGTATCTTGCAGATTCTGCGAACGCTCTGACGACATCGGCTGTCCTGTTCTTTTTTGTGAGCCGAGCGGAATGACGCCGCCCCCAGGGGATCGTTCTTCTTTTTTCGCCGCCGTGTTCATTAGAACCTTTCAAATGGCGAAGCGCAAGGCGCAAGTCGCGCGCTTTCCGCCGCCAGTTCATGGCAAGCGTTCGGCTTTAACTCCGCGCCGACTCTCGCCGCCAACATAATGTAACGCTTTAACTAGCTCTTCTAAGTTAATGTTTCTATGACTCGACCGAGAGCGACTTAAGTTTTCGGTGTAAGGCCGAGCGCTCCATGCCGATGAACTCCGCCGTTCGGGAGATATTCCCCGAGAAGCGATTGAGCTGAGCGACGAGGTATTCGCGCTCGAAAACTTCCCGCGCCTCTCTGAGGGGCAGGCTCATCAGTTTCTCGCCGCGCACTCCGGCGGGAGTCGCCGGCACGAGTTCGCCGACATCGGCCGGAAGCATTTCGGCCGTGATCGTCGCGCTGGAATCGCCAGACGTAAGGATCATCAGGCGCTCGACATTATTTCTCAACTGGCGGATGTTGCCGGGCCAGTCATGCAACTGCAGGATAGCAAGGGCGTCTTCCGAGATCCGTCGGCGCGGCATGCCGGAAGCGAGCGACATATTCTCCATGAAATAGTCGATGAGCGCCGGGATGTCCTCGCGCCGCTCCGCCAGCGAGGGAATTCGGATCGGCACCACCGCGAGGCGATGAAATAGATCCTCGCGCAGCGTCCCCTCTTCGATCGCCGACGCGAGATCGCGCGCCGAGGACGAGATGATGCGCACGTCGACCTCGACCTTGTTCGATCCGCCGACCCGCTGAAACGTTTGATCGACCAGCACGCGCAGGATTTTTGCCTGGCTATCCTTCGGCATGTCGGCGATTTCGTCGAGGAACAGCGTCCCGCCATGCGCCTCCTCAAGCGCGCCGATCTTGCGCTCGCCGTCGGCGCCTTCGCGACCGAACAGCTCGATTTCCATGTTCTCCGGCGTGATCGTGGCCGAATTGATGACGACGAACGGCCCGCCGGCGCGACTCGAGGCCTCGTGGATGCAGCGGGCGGCGAGTTCCTTGCCTGTCCCAGGGGCGCCGGTGATCAGCACGCGCGAATTCACAGGGGCGACGCGGCCAATGAGCTGCTGCAGCTGATGGGCCGCCGGCGAATCGCCGACGATGCGGTCGAAGGCTCCTGCCCGCTGGCGCAGCGCGGAAAGTTCGCGCCGCAGCTGATAGGCTTCAAGCGCCCGCTCGGCGACGAGCACCAGCCGATCCGCCTTGAAGGGCTTTTCGATAAAGTCGTATGCGCCGATCTTGATCGCGCTGACCGCGGTTTCGATATTGCCGTGGCCCGAGATCATGACCACGGGCAGGCCCTTGTGCTGCTTCTGCGCGACTTCGAGCACCTGGAGGCCGTCGAGCCGAGACCCTTGCAGCCAGATGTCGAGAAAAACCAGATGCGGACGCCGGCTTGCGATCGCCGCAAGCGCTTCATCGGAGTCTTTGGCGGTGCGGACCCCGTGCCCTTCGTCGCTCAGAATCCCGGCGACAAGCTCTCTGATGTCCTCTTCATCGTCGACGATCAAAATATCGCTGGCCATTATACCCCGCTCTGTCCCGGCTCACTTGCATGCGCCGGCGCTTTTTCAGCCTGTGCGCCAGCCGCGCGCGGCTCCTCTTTCGAGGACGTTTCCGCGGCAAGGGGCACAATGAGCCTGACGCAGGCCCCCCGACCCGACGGCGCGTCCAGCAGCTCCAGCCGGCCTCCGTGATCCTCGACGATCTTGGCGACGATCGGCAGACCCAGTCCGGTGCCGTCCGATCGCGTCGTCATGTAAGGCTCGAGCAAGCGCTGCCGGTTCATCGCCGGGAAGCCCTTACCATTATCGATCACGTAGATTTCCGCCATGCGATCGCGCACATTCAATCTGATTTCGACTCTTCCCTTTTCCAGAGCGTCTTTTTCTTCTCGTGCGGCGATGCCTTCGACGGCGTTCTTCACGATATTGGTGAGCGCTTGCGACAGCAAGCGGCGATCGAACTGCGCGATGACGGACGTTTCCGGCAACTCTTCGACGATGTCGAGATCGGCGTTGCCGACGCGCATGAGGAACGCGACCTGCCGAATGCATTCGTTGAGATCGTCGCGCGCCGGGCGCGCCTTCGGCATACGCGCAAAGGACGAAAACTCGTCGACCATACGCTTGATGTCGTCGACCTGGCGCACAATCGTGTCTGTGCATTGGTCGAAAATGTCTCGATCTTCCTGGATGACCTTGCCGTATTTGCGGCGCAGCCGCTCGGCCGAAAGCTGAATCGGCGTCAACGGATTTTTAATTTCATGCGCGATGCGCCGTGCGACGTCCGCCCAGGCGGAGGTGCGCTGCGCCATCACGAGGTCCGTGATGTCGTCGAGCGTCACCACGTAGTTGTGATGTCCCGCATCGGCGCGCGCCGAGGTGACTCGCACATTCAAGGTGCGCTCGGCGACGCCGCGCTTGATGATGATCTGGCTTTGAACGGCGCGCGGAAAGACTTCCGCCGCGTCCTTCAGGATCGGGACGATCTCCGGCAAGACCGACGCCACCGAGGCGCCGACGGTCGCCTGCCCCGTCGGGTCCGCCAGCGACAATTCCTCGGCTGAGCGGTTGAGAATGGTGACGACGCTTTCCGAGTCCACGCCCATCACCGCGACCGGCACGCCGGAGAGCACGGCCTCGGTGAATTCGCGACGCTCGTCATTGATCCGATTGGCCTCGATCAGCCGGTTTTGCTGAAGATTGAGCTCGGTCGTCATATTGTTGAAGACGTCGCCGAGGCGCGCCAAATCGCCATGCTGCTTGTCGACGTTGACGCGAACATCGAGATTGCCGGCCGACACCTCGTCGGTTGCGGCGATGAGATCCCGGATCGGCGTCACCAGCCGGTCGGCGAAATCCAGTCCAAACCAGATGGACGACAGCAGCATGATCGTCGTCAAGAAGGCGTACATCAGCACGAATGCGCGCTGGACGGCAGCGCGATAGGCGTCGAAGACGTCATAGCTGCTGATCAGGTTCTGAGCCTGTTTGGGAAATTCCACGGCGATCGGGTCAATTGGCCGAGTGACGTAAAGGAATGTGTCCTGAAAGGCGCTAAGCGCACGCAAAGCGACGAAGCTCTTGCCGTCATCGATCACGAGGCACAGAGGCTCCCCGCGCCGCGCGTCGTCGAACTCGGATTGCGGCGGGGCGATGATAATGGAGGCGGCGTTCTGCGCCACGTCGACGCGGTCGAGAATTTCGCCGTTGGATTTCACCAGCGCCGCGACGGAGAAGCCCAGAAAATACGCTCGCGACTGAAATATTTGATGAAAGTACGGACGGTCCGAGTTGTAGAGAATGGCTGCGCGATCAAGATCGGACGCCGTGAGCTGCGCCTCCTGGAGCAAGGCCCGGCACTGACTCTCGCGGAACACCGCCGCGGCTTCCGCCGTATTGTGGACGAAGACCTTGACGCTCGACATGAAGGCGGGATTGAGCACGCGCTCCAGAGTCAGCGATCCCGCCACGGCCAGCAGAATCGCCGGAATCAAAGCAATGACCACGAAAAAGCCGACCGTGCGCACGTGTAGGCGCGCCGCCGCTTCCCCGCGCCGCCAGACTCGGTAGAGGCGCCAGGCCTTGACGATCACCATCGCGAGCAGAACGGCGACAAAGACGCCGTTGATGATGAGCAGCGGCAATAGGCGGTCGTCTGTCGGCGATATCGCGCCGAATTCGGCCACGACCAGGAATGTAGCCAAAGCACAGCCGACGGCGCCGATCACAATGATCGGGCCGAACCAGCTGCGAAACGGCGTTCTGCCTTTCGCCTTTGGCGGAGAAGCCGAGTCTCCGGTCAGGGCCATGGCGCCTGTATAGGCTCCGCCCGCGCCGGTTGCAATTGAACGGCCCGAAGAGTCGCTATCGCGGTGAACGCATCAGGCGGATGTCTAGATCGTTCACTTTCTTGCGCAGCGTATTGCGGTTCAGTCCGAGCAATTCCGCCGCCTTGATTTGATTGCCGCGCGTGGCCGCAAGCGCCGCGGACACAAGCGGAATTTCGATCTCGCGAATGATCCGATGATAGAGACCGGGCGGCGGCAACTGATCCCCATAGTCGCGGAAGAGCTTGGCGAGATGAAGCTCGACGGAGCTCGAAAGCGTTTGTCCATCAGACAATTCTTGCGACGGCGCGGCTGCGGCTGAGCCTTTGTCGCCCGGGTCAGCCTGCCGAATCTCATGTTCAAGTTCGGTCTCGACGAGCTGATCGGAAATGACTTCCTGCGGGTGCAGCGCGGCAAGCCTGCGGATGAGGTTTTCGAGTTCGCGGATGTTGCCCGGCCAGCGATATCTCTTCATCCGGTCGAGCGCGGCCTGATCGATGTATTTCTGCGGCAGTCCTTCGCTCGCCGCCACCTTGAAGAAGTGATGCACGAGGTCGGGGATGTCCTCGGCGCGCTCGCGCAACGGCGGCAGCCGAAGCGGCACGACGTTCAGGCGGAAGTAGAGATCCTCGCGGAACAGGCCCTGCTGGATCAGGATCCGTAGATCCTTGTTGGTGGCGGCGATGATTCGGACATTGGTCTTGATCGGCGTGCGACCGCCCACGGTCGTGTATTCGCCCTGCTGCAACACGCGAAGCAGCCTGGTCTGCGCCTCCATCGGCATGTCGCCGATCTCGTCGAGAAACAGCGTGCCGCCCTCGGCCTGCTCGAAGCGCCCGGCCGATCGCTGGTTGGCGCCGGTGAAGGCGCCCTTCTCATGGCCGAAGAGTTCGCTTTCGATCAGATCGCGCGGAATCGCCGCCATATTCACGGCGACGAAGGGGCCTTTTTTGCGCTTTCCGTAATCGTGCAGGGCTCGGGCGACAAGCTCCTTGCCGGTTCCCGACTCGCCATTGATCATGACCGTGAGGTCGGTCTGCATCAATCGCGCGAGGGAGCGATAGATTTCCTGCATCGCGGGGGAGCGGCCGACGAGCGGCATTCCCTCGATCTCATCGTGGCGGTCATCTTCGGGCTGCTTGCGGGGCTCGGCCATGGCGCGGCCGACGATGCCCACGAGCTCCTTGAGGTCGAAAGGTTTGGGCAGATAGTCGTATGCGCCGCGCTCTGACGCCCGAATGGCGGTCATGAACGTGTTTTGCGCGCTCATGACGATGATCGGAAGCTCAGGACGAAGCTTTTTGATGCGCGGCAGAAGCTCGAAAGCGTTCTCGTCGGGCATGACGACGTCGGTGACCACGAGATCGCCCTCGCCCGACTGCACCCACCGCCACAAGGTCGCGGCCGCGCCGGTGGTGCGCACTTCATAGCCTGCGCGCGAAAGCGCCTGCGCGACGACCGTGCGTATGGACGCGTCGTCGTCGGCGACCAGAATTTCTCCTCGCGTCATTGCTTCGGTCTCCCGCCTTTGCGAGATGTCATGCACGCCGTTCCTCGCGTTGATCGGGCCGCTTTGCCCTGTACATCGGCATCAAAACCCGAAACGTTGTCCGTCTGGGGAGGGACTCGCACTCCACGATGCCGCCGTGGTCGTTGACGATCTTCGCAACCAGTGCAAGTCCGAGGCCAGTTCCTGTCGATTTGGTGGTGACAAAGGGATCAAAGAGATGCGCGGCGATGTCTTCCGGAACGCCGGGGCCATTGTCGCGCACACAGAATTCGAGCGGCAGTCCAATGGGGCTTTTCTCGCCAAGCGCGCGCAGGCTGACGCCGGGCCGGAAAGCGGTCGAGAGTTCGATCTCCCCATCGACGGCTTCGCCGACGGCTTCCGCCGCGTTCTTCACGAGATTGAGGAACGCCTGCACCAATTGATCGCGGTTGGCGTAAACCGGCGGCAGCGATGGGTCGTAGTTCTCGACGAAGCGAACGTTGCGGGCGAATCCGCTCTGTGCGACGCGCTTCACGTGATCCAGCACCGAATGGATGTTCACCTGCTCGCGCTGCAACGGACGCGCGTCGGAAAACACTTCCATCCGGTCGACAAGCCGCACAATCCGATCGGTCTCGTCGCAAATCAGCCGCGTCAGCGCGCGGTCCTGATCGCCCAGCGCCGATTCGAGCAGTTGTGCGGCGCCGCGAATGCCGGACAGCGGATTCTTGATTTCATGCGCCAGCATCGAGGCCAGCCCAGAAACCGAGCGAACGGCGCCACGATGCGTCAATTGCCTGTCTATTTTGTCGGCAATTGTCCGCTCCTGCAGCATGACAAGCACGAGCCCGTCGCCTTCGGGCAGCGGCGCGCAATGAACGTCGACGCGTCGGTCGGCCTCCTGGCCGGGGCGGCCGAGATCGACCTTGTATTCGTTAATCGTCGCGCCACGTTCGCGAACCTGCTCGATGAGCGCCGTGAGCGGCGATCCGAACGGCAGCAGCCGATCAAGCGACTGACCGATGAGCAGAGGCTTGCCGAGTTCGAAGAAGGCCTCCGCGGCGGCGTTGGCGTCCTCAATGACGCCATCGCGGGCGACGGTCAGAATCGCGTTGGGCAGAGCCTCAAGCATGCATGATCGGCCGGCGTCATTGATGATCTTGAGCGGCTCGTAGCCGCCGCAATGCGCGCTATTGCGTCGAGGGCGGTCGAAAACGCTCATGCCGCGATCCCCTGCTCTGCAGGCTGCGCCTTCAGAAAAATCAGCTCAATCAGCCGCGCCGCCTCATCGGGCGAATCTGTGGTGACCAGCGCGTGGCGCGCATCGGCTGCGGCATGTACCGCCGAGCGACCGACGAGGCGATCGACATAGGCGGCGAGATGTTTGCGCGCGTGCCTCAACCCGGCCGACGCGCCCATCGACGCCAGCAGACCTTCGAGGTGTTCGCGCGCGATGTCGGCGCGCTGCGCCAGCGTGGGCGGCGCGCGCCGATCGCCGGTCTGCAGAAAATGCGCGATATCGCCGACGATCCAGGGTTGCCCCAGGGCCGCCCGTCCGATCATGACCCCGTCGGCGCGCGAATGCTCGAGCATCTCCACGGCGTCGTCTTCGCCGGCGCAGTCGCCATTGGCGATCACCGGAATTCGCACGGCCGCTTTCGCCGCCGCGATCGCCCGCCAATCGGCCTTGCCTGCATAAAACTGCTGGCGCGTGCGCCCATGCACGGTGATCATCGCGGCGCCTTCGGCTTCCGCGCGTCGCGCAAGCTCCGCGACGTTTCGGGTCGTTTCATCCCATCCAAGCCGCATCTTGACGCTCAGCGGCACGCATATTGCCTCGCGTGCTGCAGAGATCAGCCGCGCCGCTTGATCGAGATCGCGCATCAGCGCGGCGCCCGCGAGGCCTCCGGTGACACGCTTGCAAGGACAGCCCATGTTGATGTCGATCCAGTCAGCTCCAGAGGATTCGGCGCTTCGCGCGGCCGCCGCCATTTCCGCCGGCTCGCGCGTGGCGATCTGAATGACCCGGGGCCACGCGCCGGCGCATTCCAGCCGCATCGCCGTTTCGCGATCGCCGCGGGCGACGCCAGCGGCCATCACCATCTCGCTTACCGTCGCCGACGCCCCCAGACGCGACGCGATACGGCGCATGGTCGGGTCGGTCACGCCGGCCATCGGCGCGAGCAGCGCGCGACCGGTGAGCGTGATCCCGCCAATGCTCAAAGGCGAAGGGTCAAAGCCAACGCCTAGTTTTTTGGCAGTAGCCATCTTGCCCACATCATAAGCAGTTCTCTTCGCACTTGCAACATAGCATTTCTCCAGCCCGTCGCCATTTGACGGCGTTGGCGAAAACCGACAGAGAGCGGCCATGGGCGCCGCTCACCACATTCCTTCCATCGCCATCCTGATCGTCGCCGGCGGGCGCGGCGCGCGGGCGGGCGACGGCCTGCCCAAACAATATCGACCGATCGCCGGCATGACGCTGCTCGCCCGAACGCTGCATGGGCTGCATATGGCCATGCCCCAGGCAACGCTCAAGGTCGTCATCCATAAAGACGACCTCGACCAATACGCCGCGAGCGTCGCGGAGCTCTCCCCTTCCGATCGGGCGCGGCTTCTGCCGCCGGCCTTCGGCGGCGCGAGTCGGCAGGAAAGCGTCAGGAACGGCCTCGAGGCACTCGCGAGCGAGGGCGCGCCGGACATCGTGCTGATTCATGACGCGGCGCGTCCTTTCGCGGACGCCGCGCTCATCGCGCGCGCGATCGAAGCCGCCGAGATTCATGGCGCCGCCGCCCCCGGCGTGCCGCTCGCCGATACGATAAAGGAGATCGACGCCGCCGGCGTCGTCGTCGCGACGCCCGACCGCGCGAGGCTCCGCGCCGTGCAAACGCCGCAGTCCTTTCGCTTCGATCTGATAATGGAAGCCCATCGCGCTGCGGCCGCCGGCGGGCGCGATTATACCGACGACGCCATGATCGCCGAAGCCGCCGGCGTGAAGGTGCATATTTTTGAAGGCGACGCCGCCAATTTCAAACTCACGACGCAACAGGACTTCGCGCGCGCCATGGAGCAGTTGAAGCAACCCGCATTCGCCGATCTGCCCGACATCCGCATGGGTCAGGGGTATGACGTCCACGCCTTCGGGCCGGGCGGTGCCGTCTGGCTCGGCGGCGTCGCGGTCCCGCATACGCATGGTCTCGCCGGCCATTCGGACGCCGACGTGCTGTCCCACGCCATCACCGACGCCATTCTCGGCGCGATTGCCGAGGGCGACATCGGCGCGCATTTCCCGCCGTCCGATCCGCAATGGAAGGGTGCGGCGTCGTCGATCTTTCTGGCGCGCGCCTGCGAACTGGTCCGGGCGCGCGGCGGCGCGATCGCCAATGTCGATGCCACGATCATTTGTGAAGCGCCGAAGATCGGCCCGCACCGCGAGCGGATCCGTGAAAGCCTCGCCGCGACGATGGGCGTCGAGATCGGCCGCGTCGCGATCAAGGCGACGACCACCGAGCGGCTGGGATTTACCGGCCGGCAGGAAGGCATGGCGGCGCTGGCGATCGCGACGGTAAGGTTGCCGTGAGGGACTGAGCGAACCTGCGTCTGCTCCCAGTCGCGTCACTGCGCGCCGGACGCGAAGCGATCCAGTGTCGCTGACGAATCGGATTGTCATTCCCGACGCGCGCTTGCGCGCGATCGGGAATCCAGAGGCGCAACAAGTATCCTCGTTATTGCTCTGGATTCCCGGTCAGGCCTGCGGCCTGACCGGGAATGACACAGCGCGCAATGACGACTGGCCCGCATGACCTGCTATTAAGACCGGTTCGCAAAGCCGAGGCCTCTCATGATCCGCGTGACCGATAGAATCGCGCTCCACGAATGGGAAATCGTGGAGGAGTTCGCGCGCGCGTCGGGGCCCGGCGGCCAGAATGTGCAGAAGGTCGAAACCGCCGTGCGGCTGCGCTTCGATATCCGCAATTCGCCCAGCCTCGTGGATGACGTGAAGGCGCGGCTCGCGCGCCTCGCCGGCCGGCGGTTGACGAAGGACGGCGTCATCCTCATCGAAGCGCGCCGCCATCGCACGCAGGAAC
Organism: Methylocystis rosea SV97; assembly: GCF_000372845.1. Classification (GTDB taxonomy): domain Bacteria; phylum Pseudomonadota; class Alphaproteobacteria; order Rhizobiales; family Beijerinckiaceae; genus Methylocystis; species Methylocystis rosea. The sequence continues at coordinate 2,471,033 of NZ_KB889963.1, read as the reverse complement.
GCAATCGGGCGGATGCGCTCGATCGTCTCATCGACCTTATCCGCATCGCGGCGGCTCCGCCGCCCCCGCCGCGAAAGAAGACCCGACCGACGCTCGGCTCTAAGCTGAGACGTCTCGACGGCAAGAAGCAGCGCGGCGACGTGAAGGCGCTGCGCGGCAAGCCGACACATGAGTTATGATCCGGCTGATCCGTGTTGGGCCATGTCATTCCCGGCAGACCGCAGGCCTGACCGGGAATCCAGAGCCGATACAGCAGCGCTGGTTTTGCCCTGGATTCCCATCGCGCGCGTTGCGCGCGATCGGGAATGACACTTGAGCCGTTCAAAGGATGTCGTATGACATACGTAATCCAGATTTATGAGATACGTAATGAGTGAACATACGACTTACATAAAAGCTAATGCGCTTCTCGATAAAGCCCGCGCCAAAGGCCTGCGTCTTGCGTGCGCCGAATCCTGCACCGGCGGGCTGGTGGCCGCAGCGCTCACCGAAATCCCAGGCTCGTCCGATGTGTTCGAGCGCGGGTTCGTCACCTATTCCAATGAGGCGAAGCGCGACATGCTGGGCGTCGCTGACGCATTGCTCAAGGCGCATGGCGCCGTCAGCGCCGAGGTCGCGCGCGCCATGGCGCTGGGCGCCGTCGATCACTCGCTGGCCGATGTCGCCGTCGCGGTGACGGGCGTCGCCGGACCCGGCGGCGGTTCGGCGGAAAAGCCTGTGGGGCTCGTTCATTTCGCCTGCGCCCGGCGCGACGGCGGCGTCGACCATGTTGAGCGGCGCTATGGACCGCAGACGCGCGCCGAGATCCGCGCCGCCTCCGTCATGCAAGCGCTGGACATGATGATGGACGCCGTCGACGCGGCTCAACGGCGGCCGTAAACCTCGTCGGCGCGCGTGGCGAAGGCGTCCGCATATTTGTGGAACGCGCGATCAAACATCGCGCCCATCACAAAGCCAAGCGCCGGACTCTTGAATTCATAGGCGATGTAGAACTCGACCATCGACCGCGGCGCGCCGGCGGTCACCGCCGGCTCGTCGCGAAACGTCCAGCGATTATCGAGCTTTCGAAACGGTCCCTCGGCGCACTCGACTCGGATGTCCAGTTTGTTGGAGTCGCAGCAGACGCGGCTCACATAGCGCTCGCAGATCGCTTTGAAGCCGACCTGCATCTCGATCAGCGACACCTCGACCCCAGGCGAGATCTCCGACCGTCTGCGGATGCGAACGGCCTCGCAGAGGGGCACGAATTGCGGATAGGATTCAACGTCGCGCACTAGCGCAAACATTTCTCCTGCGCTGTGCGGCACGTAGCGACGGTTGCGGAAACTCTTCATGGGCCAAGCTTCTAGTTCATTGACGAGAGCGGCAAAAGTCGGCGCCGTCACGCGGCTGGAACAATTGCGTCGCATCGCAGTTCTATCGACGAGCTCTCGCTGGCTCATGAGATATTCTACGGAGGGAACAATGGCCAACAAATCAGATTTCACAGCTGATGAATGGAAAAAACTGCTTGAATCGCCGCTGCTGGCCGGCTTCGCCGTAAGCGCCGGCGATCCGAGCGGCTTCATCGGCACGCTGCAGGAGGGTTTCGCGAGCGCCAAGGCTTTGGCCGCCGCAAAATCCGATCCCAACGCCGACGCGCTGATCAAGGCGGTTGTCGAGGACCTTCTCACGCCGGACGGACGCACTGCGGCCCGCGACGGGGTGAAGGGCGTGGTTGACGGGGCCAAAGTGGAGGAGTTCAAAGACCGGGCGCTCGTCGAGTTGCGCCGCACCGCCTCCATCCTCGATTCGAAAGCGCCCAATGAGTCGAAGGCGTTCAAGAACTGGCTCAATCATATCGCCAATCTGGTGGCGGAAGCGGGCGTCGAGGGCGGTTTTCTGGGCTTTGGCGGCGTGAAGGTCACCGACGCCGAACGCGCGACGCTGGCGGAAATCTCCACCGCGCTTAGCGCTTAATCTACCTCCGTTTTTCGAGGAAAATTTGCAAAATCGGGGAGGACGAGCCCCCTCCCTGTCCCACCCCGCTTCGCGGGAGAGGGGACGCCAATGAGCCGCATTTCGGAAAGCTCGATGAAGCGCCGAGTCTAACTCCCTCTCCCGCGAAGCGGGGGAGGGTGGGGGTGGGGGCTAAGCCGCGCCCACATGTTAATTCCGCATGTCCGCGTCCACCCGGCACGTTTACCGTTCCGCGAGCCGCTGTTCGCGCGCCGAGCGGAGCTTGGCGAAATCGTCGCCGGCATGATGCGACGAGCGGGTGAGCGGCGAGGCGGCGACGTAGAGAAAGCCCTTCGCGTAGGCGAGCGTCTTATAGGACTCGAATTCCTCCGGCGTCACGAAGCGCTCGATCGCGTGGTGCTTGCGCGTCGGCTGCAGATATTGGCCGATGGTGATGAAATCGATGTCCGCCGAGCGCATGTCGTCCATCACCTGCATCACCTCGAGACGGCTCTCGCCGAGCCCGACCATGATTCCCGACTTGGTGAAAAGCGAGGGGTTCAGCTCCTTGGCGCGCTGAAGCAATCGCAGCGAGTGGAAATAGCGCGCGCCCGGCCGCACCGTCACATAGAGCGACGGCACGGTCTCGAGATTGTGATTGAAGACGTCCGGCCCCGCCGCCACCACCCGCTCCAGCGCGCCAGGCTTTCTGAGGAAGTCCGGCGTGAGCACTTCGATCGTCGTTTCGGGACAGGCCGACCGGATGGCTGCGATGGTCTCGGCGAAATGACCGGCGCCGCCGTCATCGAGATCGTCGCGATCGACGGACGTCACCACGACATGCGACAGGCCAAGAGCGCGCGTCGCTTCCCCGACCCTGCCCGGCTCGGTCGGATCGAGCCGCGTCGGCAGGCCCGTGGCGACATTGCAGAACGCGCAGGCGCGCGTGCAGATCTCGCCCATGATCATGAAGGTGGCGTGCTTTTTCTCCCAGCATTCGCCGATGTTGGGACAGGAAGCTTCCTGGCAGACGGTCGTGAGCCCGGCGTCCTTTAAGAGGCCGCTGGTTTCCGCCCAGGCCTTCGAACCCGGCGCCTTGACGCGAATCCACGGCGGCTTGCGCAGCATAGGCGCGTCGGGCCGGCCCGCCTTTTCAGGATGACGGAGAGGCGCCTCGCCCCGTTTCTTTCGGGGGTCGTCATTCAAGAGATCAAGCACGGTCAAGAGCGGAGAGTCTCCTCTCTCACCAAGCTAGGCATATCAATGGCGAACGGCAATGTCCTCGGGAGATCTATTGGCGAGAGGCAGCGCTCCGCACGCGACGCAGAACAGCGCCGCGCCGACCGCGCCGGAAACCAAGACCGCTTCCGCGCATCGTTGCCCCACGCCGGCCCGAACCGCGAGTTCGGCCGCCAGCCATGCCCCCGTGACCCCCGAGAGCAGCAAAGCCCCTGCTCGCACGTCGGCGTGCAGAACATGCGAGAGCTTTGTGGCGCTCCAGCCGACAAGGCCGCCGATGAGCAGAAGAGCGAGGAACTGCGCGTTGGGCGCGCCAACGATCGCGGCTGCGGCTGAGAGCAACGCGTCCATGAGTGCCTCCCGGCGGGGTGAGGAAAGGTTGCAGCTAGAGCTGACGCCCCATCAACGATTTAGACGAGGCTTTGTTCCCAGCTTTCCTACGGAAACCGCGCACCTCGCGGTGCGCTCCTGTGCCGCTGTCACCAAGCTGATTCAAAATAAGCAGACATAATGCTTTTAAATCATGTACTTGAATGTTAAACTTATTGTTTAAGTTTAACGTCGTCTCTACAGATATTCGACCTCCAGAACGCCCGGTATGGCGCGCAGTGCGCCCGCGACGTCCGGAGTGATGGGATAGCTTCCGGGCAGTCGGATTTCGATTTCCTCCCGTCCCGAATCGCGCTTCAGAAGAATCGACACCTCGCCGTCGCCGCGGCCGGCGAGCCGCGTCTTGATTCCGTCGAGCGGCCCCTCGTCCCCGACCACGACACGCAGGCCCTTTTGCGCGCGCGCCGCCGCCGCGGCCAAAGGTTCGACCGTGACGATGCGCGCCCGGACGTCCTCGCCCTCGACCGCCGCGGAGAGGGTCACCAGCACCGCCGCGCCCTTCTCCAGAAGGTCGCGATATTGCGTCAGTCCCTCCTGGAACAGAATCGCCTCATATTGTCCGCTGACGTCCGAGAGCTGCAGGATGCCCATCTTGGAGCCGGACTTGGTGCGCCTCTCGGTCCTGTCCAGAACCACGGCGGCGAGCCGGCCAGCGGTGGCTCCCCGCTTGACCGAGGCGGCGAATTCGCTCCAGCGCGACACGCGGATTTTCGGCAAGAGGCCGGCGTAAGCGTCGAGCGGATGGCCCGAGAGAAAAAAGCCAGCGGCTTCATATTCGCGCCGCAACGTCTCGGCCGCTGGCCAGGGCGGGGTCTTTGGAACCGCAAGGTCCGCAGCCTCGGCTTCGCCAAAGAGCGCATTTTGTCCGGCCTTGCGGTCCTCGGCGTGCCTGTTGGCCGCGGCGAGCATCGCCTCGATCGCCGCGAAAGCCCGGGCGCGATTAGGCTCGAGTTCGTCGAACGCGCCGCAGGCGGCGAGGCTCTCCAGCGTCTTCTTGTTTACTTCGCGCGGGTTCAGACGTCTCGCGACGTCGGCGAGACTCGCAAATCGGCGCTCCGCCCGCGAACGCACAAGCGACTCGGCCTGCGCTTCGCCGACGCCCTTGAGCGCCGAAAATGCGTAGCGGATCGCGAGCCTGCCTTCGGCGCCCGGCGCGACGTCAAAGTCGACGCCCGACTCATTGATCGACGGCGGTTCGACCGCGATGCCCATGCGCCGCGCCTCGTCGCGGAACTCGGCAAGCTTGTCGGTCTGGCTCTTGTCGAATGTCATCGAGGCGGCAAGGAACTCCGCCGGATAATGCGTCTTGAACCAGGCGGTCTGATAGGCGATCAGCGCATAGGCCGCCGCATGGCTCTTGTTGAAGCCGTAATCAGCGAATTTCGCCAAGAGGTCGAAGATTTCGTTGGCCTTCTGCTTGCTGAGCCCCCGCTCCATCGCGCCGCTGACGAAACGGTCGCGCTGGGCGTCCATCTCGGACTTGATCTTCTTGCCCATGGCGCGACGCAGATTGTCGGCTTCGCCGAGCGAATAGCCGGAGAGGAGCTGAGCGATCTGCATCACCTGCTCCTGGTAGATGATGACGCCGAAGGTCTCCTTCAGAATGGGCTCGATCGCCGGGTGAATGTAGTCTGGCTCTTCGTCGCCGAGCTTCACCGCGCAATAGGTTGGGATATTCGCCATCGGTCCGGGGCGATACAGCGCCACCAGCGCAATGATGTCCTCAAACCGATCGGCGTGCATTTCGACCAGCGCCTTGCGCATGCCGGCGCTTTCCAGCTGGAATATCCCGACGGTCTCGCCGCGGCCGAGCAGCGCATAGGTCGCCGGATCATCGAGCGGAACCTTGGCGAGATCGAAATGGGGATCTCGGCGGCGCGCCAGGCGGCTTGCCGTTGCGAGAACGGTGAGCGTCTTCAGACCGAGAAAGTCGAATTTGATCAGCCCCGCCGGCTCGACCCACTTCATATTGAACTGGGTCGCCGGCATGTCGGACTTGGGGTCGCGGTAAAGCGGCGTCACCTCGTGCAGCGGCCGGTCGCCGATGACGACGCCGGCGGCGTGGGTGGAGGCGTTGGAATAAAGCCCCTCGAGCAAACCGGCGATTTTAAAGAGCCGCTTGACGCGCTCGTCCTCCTCCACGGCCTCGCGCAACTTCTGCTCGCTCGCCAGCGCTTCGGCGAGCGTGACGGGCTTGGCGGGATTCTGCGGCACGAGCTTGGCGAGCTTGTCGACCTGTCCGAGCGGCATTTCGAGAACGCGACCGACGCTGCGCAAAACGCCGCGCGCCAGGAAGGAGCCGAAGGTGATGATCTGCGCGACTCGGTCGGCGCCATAGCGGCGTCTGACATAGTCGATCACTTCGCCGCGGCGCGTCTGGCAGAAGTCGATGTCGAAATCCGGCATCGAATTGCGCTCAGGGTTAAGGAAGCGTTCGAAGAAGAGTCCGAAGCGAACCGGATCCAGATCGGTGATGGTCAGCGCGTAGGCGACGAGCGAGCCCGCGCCGGAGCCGCGTCCCGGTCCAACCGGAATTCCCTGAGATTTGGCGAATTTGATGAAGTCCGAAACGATAAGGAAGTAGCCTGGGAAGCGCATCTTCTCGATGACGGAAAGTTCGAAATCTAGACGCGCGGCGTATTCCACCCGCGTTCGGCCCGGCGCCGGCCCATGCGCGGCGAGGCGCTGCTCAAGCCCTTCGATCGCTTCACGGCGCAGCTCCTGCGCCTCGATGTCGTCGAGCGACTGAGCATCGCGCGCGTCTTGCACGAATCGCGGCATGATCGGCTTGCGCGTCCGCGGTCGGAAGCTGACTCGACGGGCGATCTCCAGCGTGTTGGCGGTCGCCTCTGGGAGATCGGCGAACTGCGCGCGCATTTGGGCGCGAGTCTTGAAGTAGTGCTCGGGCGAGACCCGCCTCCGATCGTCGACGCTCGTCACCGCGCCTTCGGCGATGCAGAGCAGCGCATCATGCGCTTCATAGTCGTCCTGGGCGGAGCGAAGAAGGGCTCATTGGTGGCCACGAGCGGCAAGCCGCGACGATAGGCAAGGTCCAGCAGCTGCGGCTCGACGTCGCGTTCAGAGCGCAAATTGTGGCGCTGGACCTCGATATACAGCCTGTCGCCGTAGAGACGCTCGAGCGTCGCCAGGCGCGCGCCCGCCTGCTCCGGCCTGCCCTGCGCCAGGGCGCGGTCCAAGGCGCCGTCGGGCCCGCCGGTCAGCGCGATCAACTCCTCGGCGTCGGCGGCGAGCGCGTCCAGCGTCAGATGCGGCTCGTCGCCCTGCTCGACTTCGAGAAAGGCGCGCGAGGCGAGCCGCATCAAATTGCGATAGCCGGCCTCGGTCTTGGCCAGCAGCACGATATTGGCGAAACGATCGTCGCGCGCCGAGACTGCGCCGCCCTTGCCGTCGGCGAAATCGACCCGGAGCTGTGCGCCTGCGATCGGTTGGAGGCCGGCCTTGGCCGCCTTCTCCGAAAATTCCAGGGCCGCGAAGAGATTATTGGTGTCAGTGACAGCGAGCGCGGGCTGGAGATCGCGCACCGCGAGATCAATCAGCTTGCCAAGCGAAAGCGCGCCCTCGCGCAGCGAATAGGCGGTGTGGAGGTGAAGATGCACAAAGCCGGCTTCGGCGGCAGGCATGGTCGCAGGCCTTGGGGAACGCGGGGCGGATCGGGTCGAAGTCTACAGTTTGGCGCCCCGTCCCGGAACTCCTCGCGCGCCGCCGTCCCCAGATAGCGTGAAAAGCGGCGCCCGCCCCGACGGTTTCAGGTCTGGGGCGGAAAGCGGTCTATCGCTGCAAAACCGCGAAGCGGTGAACGTTCACGCCATATTCGGTGAGGAGCCGGTGCATCGCGGGAGAGAGGCGAACCACACGAGACGCGCTCAGATTCGAGCTGCAGTCGTTCTTGAGGCCGACGTATTTTTCGTGAAGGGCGTTCGCCTCCCCTTCGCCAACGGTTGAGCGGACCTGCTCAAGCACGGCGTTCACTTCCGCCCCGCCATATTGCTGGACGAGGGAACAGCCGATGCGCACATCCTGCGCAGTCGCGGGCGTTGCAGCGCTCAGAAGAAACGCGCCAAACAGGGCGAGGGCGGCGAGGGCCGGCTTTCCATGACTCATGTGGTGCTCCTTGGCTAAAGACGGCCGTTCGGACTTTGCTTGACCACAGGTCTCCAGCGAAGCAGCACGAACGGCGCTCAGTCTAAAGCCCGGCGGAGGCGACAGCCTCCCCGGGGCTCATGTGTCCTAGCCGCGCTTTGGACGTACGTGTTTAGCGCCTATTACTCGGCCGGGCTATAGACTTTCGCGGCAGACTCGATCGGCTTGAACGCTTCCTTGGCGAGCGAGGTGTAGAGCTCTCCGAGCTTGGTCGCTTCGGCCATGAAATCCTCGTAGGCGCTCTTGGCGAAATCGGACTGAAGCTGAAGCGCTTCGTCGATCTTCTTGACCGCGATCAGCTTTTCGGCCAGGACGCGGCTCTTTTCGAAGGATTTCTTGGAATAATCGGTGGTCTCGGCGGCGATGCTCTGCCAGCCCTTGGTCACCGCGGCCGCAGCGGCGGACACGGCTTCAAACTGCTCTTTGCCGAGCTTCTGAACGCTGTCGAAATTAGCTGCCATGGGTTCGTCCTCATGATTTTGGCGCAAAGGCGCCCTATGCGGCGCTATGCGCCCGCTCACGACTTTTTTATATGCAATGCACAAATTAAAGTCAATGAAAATGTTGCGGCGCAATAAACGTTGCGCGAGGCTAGCGCTTAACCAGCGGGTAACTGCAAGCCCTTAAATTGCCAAATCGTCACTTTTGGCGCGGCTGGGCGGTTGCGCGAACAACAGTGAAGTCAAGGGGCGCGTTTATGCTGAGATCGAGTTTGTCGGACCGCCTGCCGCGGCCCCGCTCCCTCGCGGCAAGCTTTGCCACGATCACGGTCCTCGTCACAATGTCGGCGATCCCCGCGGAGGCGCGCGGCAGACATCATTTTCATCACCGCAGCGCTTCTGACGACCGCAATTCGGCCGTTCGGGCGCGCGCCAACGCCAATAGCGATCCTGTCGTCGGCGAACATCGCGGCTTTTCGGCCATCGTCGTCGACGCCAACAGCGGCCGCGCGCTCTATTCCCGCTCCGAGCACGAGTTGCGCCATCCAGCCTCGGTCACAAAGGTGATGACGCTCTATCTTCTGTTCGAGCAGCTCGAACAAGGGCGGCTGCGCCTCGACTCGCCTCTGATGATTTCGCAACACGCGGCGGCGCAGGCGCCGTCCAAGCTAGGCCTGCGTCCTGGACAGACGATCAGCGTCGACAATGCGATCAAGGCGGTCGTCACCAAATCGGCCAATGACATCGCCTGCGCGATCGCCGAGAACGTCGCGGGCGACGAGCATAGTTTCGCGCAGATGATGACGCGCAAGGCCCATGCGCTCGGGATGCGCAACACCAATTATGAGAACGCATCGGGACTTCCAGATCCAAATCAGGTCACGACGGCCTATGATCTTGCGGTGCTCGGACGCGCCATCCAGGAGCGCTTTCCGCGCTACTATCGCTATTTCTCGACGCCGAGCTTCGCCTACAATGGCGCGCTGCACCGAAATCACAATCATCTCCTCGGCCAGGTCGAGGGCATGGACGGCATCAAGACCGGCTATACGCGCGCGTCCGGCTTCAATCTTCTGACCTCCGTGCGCCGTCGCGGGCATCACATCGTCGCGGTGGTGATGGGCGGCAAGACCGCCTACGGGCGGGATCGCATCATGGCGGGACTGATCGAGGAAAATATCGACGGCGGCTCTTCCGTAAGAACTGCGGCGGCGGTGAGCGAAGATCCGCGCGCCATCGAGGCGCAAGACCGGCTCGCTTCTGAGCGCGCGATGCGCGCCGAGCGCGCCGCGGAACGCGCCCAACAGATCGCCGCCGAGCGCTTGGCTTATGCAGAGCCTCAGGAAAATTCGGGTGCGGAGCCCGAACCGTTTGTCCGCCAGCTGAACGCTCCGGTTCCGGCGGCGGCCATTCCGCCGCAGGAGAGCGCCGAGCGGCCAGCAGTTCGTCCTGCCTTCGTTTCTGGCGGTCAGAAGCGAACGAGCGACGACAGGGATGCGGAACGCAAGGGCGCGTCTCCGGGCGCGAAAGGCCGCGCCGGCGCAACGCCAGTCGCCGCACGCGACGGCTCGACGACGAACGGCGCGCGTAAAATCGACGTTACGCCCGTGTCGACGACGCCTTCCGCCATTCGCGGCAGCGGCGCAAAATCACAGGTCAAGGCGGACGCCGCGCGTCCTGGGCGCCCGGGCTGGATGATTCAGATCGGCGCGACCGACGATCAGGATAAAGCCAACCAGTTGCTCGTGCGCGCTCGGAGCCAGCTGCAAGGCTTTCCCGCGACCGCGAAGGCGTTCACCGAGAAGGTTCAGAGGGGAAGCGAAACGCTCTATCGCGCGCGTTTCGCTGGACTCGAGGAAGACACGGCGCAGTCGGCGTGTAAGGCGCTCAAGCGCTCCGGCTTCTCCTGCTTCACGACAAAGAACTGATCATGTCCGCGACTTGGGACCACGACTACAGCGCGCGACGTGCGTCAGTGCTGGTGACGCCGCATCAGGACGTCCTTGGCCTCGTTTACCCTGGCCGCAAGATCCGTCGTTCCGCCAAGATCTGGATGAAGCTTCTTCATCAATTCACGATGGGCGCGCGCAATATCTGCCGCCGCCGCGCCGCGCTTGAGGCCGAGGATTTCGTAAGCCTCGTCTTCCGAAATCGCGCCCGAGCGACGCGCGCCGCCCTCGCCCGGACGAAAACCCCCCGAGTTTGCGTGCGTATCGCTTGCCGCACGCCAGCCGGAAAATCGGCGGTCCAGATAAGCCTCTAAGAGCCTGGCGCCGTCAGGATCGTCACGGCGGCAAACGTCGTAAAGTTCGAGGAGCGCAGGCCGCGCCAATGAATCCAGATGCGCGCCTTCGTGCTGCCCGGCCAGAATCACGCCCCGTATAGCTCCCGAGGAATGGTCGAGCTCCATCTCGATCATCGCTGATCGAACCCGTGATACGCCGCCGGCGCCTGCCCCCGCTTTGCGAAAGCCGCTCAGCGCGCCCCCGCCGACGCCCATGAGCCAAACGCCAAAGCCCAAGAGCGCCATGCCGAGGTCAAGGCGTCCCCGCACCAGAAGCAAGGCGCCCAGCGCGAGAGCAAGGAAGCCGCCCCCGCGCTTGAAAATCACCGCCAATAGCGCCGGCGACGTCTTCGTATAGGCGTTCAGCGCCATGATCGTCAGGAGCAGGGCGATGAGTCCGATCAGAATGGGCATCCTTTTATCCTCAACCGATCTGAGACAGTAGCAGGCGCGCTGCGCCCTCGCCTTCGTCGGCGCGCCGCTCCAATTCGCGTCTGCCCCCCACCGCATACGCCGCCGCGGCGGCGAGAAGCTCCGCCAAACGCCGCGGAGCCGTGGCGTCAAACGCCGCATAGGCGCCGCCCGTCAGGCGAGCGATCTCACGATAGGCCTGCTGTGCGGCTAAGTCCTGGCCCTCCTGGAACATGAAGGCTTTGACGCCGAGCAACCCGAGTTCGCCTGCCGTCGCCGCGAGGGCGTCGAGCCGTTCCTCCATGGCGTCGCCGATGTAAATAAGCGCGCCCACGCGTCCCGCACGCGATTCATCGAGAGCGTGACGCAGAACCTTGCCGATCTGCGTGCGGCCGCCGCGACAGGCGATGCGCGACATCAGGGCGCCGAGCCCCTCGCCTCCCGAGACAAAGCGCGAGGCGCGGCATTCCCCGAAGCCGCGGAAATAGACGAGTTGAACGTCCAGTCCGCCCTGCGCGGCGGTCGTGCGGAACATTTCGCCCTGAATCGACTGGGCCATGTCCCAGGTCGGCTGTCGGCTCATTGTGGCGTCCAGCGCGAAAATCAGGCGTCCGCGCGACGCGCTCGTCGCGACGTTCTTGGCCTTGTCCAGGAAGGCGTCTATCGGCCCCGATTGCGCAGAGCCTTGAGCTGCCGGCGGTTTAGGTGAATGTTCGCCCACTGCGGTTCACGTCGTTTTATCGGACGCTCTCTATCAAATCGGCCGCGCTCTCTGATAAACAAGAGGCTTGGCGCGCAACCTGAAACATAGGCTCTTTCAGCGCGCACGGCGAGGATTCGATGTCGATCCCCAGCGAAGAATCTCATGCCTTGAGCGAGTCGCCGCTGTCGGCCGCGATCGGATGGACGCGCATCGCGGCCCTGCCCGCGGAAGATAGCGTTCGGGTTCAGTCCCTCATGCAAGCTTTCGCCGAAGAGCTGATGCGGGATGGCGTGCGAGTCGGCGGCGTGACGCAGACGCGCGTCGCTGAGCCCTCTGGCCGATCGGCGATCATGTTGCGCGACGTCGCCACCGGCGCATTTTATCCGATCTCGCAGGACCTCGGCCCCGGTTCGGTCGCCTGCAATCTCGATACGAGCGAACTGGCGCTCGCCTGCGCGGCGATTGAGCGCGCGGCGCGCGACGGCGCGCAACTGATCGTGGTCAGCAAGTTCTCCAAACAGGAGGCCTCGCGCGGCGGTCTCTGCGACGCCTTCCGAGCGGCGATGACCGCGCGCATTCCGGTGATCGCGGCGGTTTCTCCGCATTATCGCGACGAATGGCGCGCCTTCGCCGGGCCGCTGGCGGAAGACATCGCGCCCGAGCGCCAAGCGTTGGCGGATTGGTGGGCGAAGCTACGCGCGCCCTCGCCGGATCGAACGTCTATCTGACCGGCGGCGCATACATCAGGCCGCCCTTGTTCCACAAAGCATTCAGCCTGCGCTCCATGGCGTAAGGCGCGCCCTGCCCGAGATTGCGCTCAAAAACGTCGGCGTAATTGCCGACATGTTTAACGATTCGGTAGGCCCAATCCTGAGAAAGGCCGAGATCGTCGCCATGGGCGCCGTCAACGCCGAGCAGCCGCCGTATTTGCGGATTTTCGGAAGACAAAGCGGAGTCGGCGTTCGCCTTCGACACCTCCAGCTCCTCTGCGTCGATCATCGCGAAAAGCGTCCAGCGAACGATGTTCAGCCACTGGTCGTCGCCTTGGCGCACAAGCGGGCCGCGCGGCGACTTCGAAAGAAGGTCCGGCAGAACCGCGTGATCCGCAGGGGCGGTCAAGCCGATGCGGACGCTGTGCAGCATGGAAACGTCAGCGGTCAGCGCCTCGCATTTCTCCTCGTCATAGGCCTTGGCCGCTTCCTCGAGGCTCGGAAACAGCTTGGGATCATATTTCGCCTTGCGAGCGCGGAAAAAGTCGGCGACCGCGAGTTCATAGGGCGTGCCCTGCTCGATGCAGATCGATGCGCCGTCCAGGTCTTGAACCGAAGCGGATCCGCGCTTGCGTCGAACCAAAAACCCTTGTCCGTCGTGCATGAATACGGCGGCGTAGATCAGCTTTTGGCCGGCGTCGCGGGACTGGGTCCACGGCGACGCGCTGACGAGCAGATCGGCGGCGCCGGCTTGCAGCGCGCCGGCGCGCTCTTTCTGCGAAAGCTCAACGAATCGCGCCTTGGCCGGGTCGTCGAGGACGGCGCTCGCGACGGCCCGGCAGAAATCGACGTCGAAGCCACGCCATTCGCCCGCGCCGTCGCGCTGAGCAAAGCCGGGCGCGTCGGTGACGCCGCAGGTCAAAAAGCCGCGCTTCATGATTTGCGCAAGCGTCGGACCGACATCCGTTTGCGCCCCGGCGCTGAGGGCGAAAAGCGCTCCGGCGAAGGCCGCAAAGAAGGCGAAAGCTGTGCGGCGGATCATGGCGGGCTCGGCATCCGGCGGAGGATATACTACGGTCGCGCGGCGTTCACGCAAAAGCGAGTCGTCAGAGGCGGCATGTCCGAAGAAAAGAGAAAAGCAAAGCGCAAGTTAAAGCCGGCCACTCTGGTGACGCAAGCCGGCCGCACGCCATTCGATCATTTCGGCTTCGTCAATCCGCCCATTTATCGCGGTTCGACGGTGCTCTTCCCGACGGTCGCCGCTCTCGAGGCGTTACGGCAGCCGTACACCTACGGCACCAAGGGAACGCCCACGACTCGCGCGCTCGAGCAGGGCTGGAGCGAGATCGCCGGCGCCGCTGATACGGTGTTGACGCCCTCCGGCCTTGCCGCGATCGGGCTGGCGCTGCTCACCGCGACGCATGCGGGCGCGCACGCGCTCATCGTGGATTCCGCCTATCAGCCGACGAGGATCTTCTGCGACGGTCTCCTCGCGCGCTTCGGGGTCAAAGTCGACTATTATGATCCCTTGATCGGCGGCGGCATCGCCGCGATGATGAAGCCCGAAACGACCGCGGTGCTCGTCGAGTCGCCCGGTTCCCAGACCATGGAAGTTCAAGACATTCCCGCAATCGCCGCCGCCGCCCACGCCCATGGCGCCTGCGTGATCGCGGACAACACCTGGGCGACCCCTCTATTCTTCCCGCCGCATGAGCGCGGCTGCGACCTCGCCGTCGAAGCCGGCACCAAATATCTGGCTGGCCACGCAGATCTCCTCATGGGGCTCGTTTCCGCCAATTCTGAGTGGGCGAAGCGCCTGCGCGCCACCTTCAACGCCTTCAGCATGGGGTCTAGTCCCGACGACGCTGCGCTCGCCTTACGCGGGCTGCGCACCATGGCGCTACGGCTGCGCGAACAGGAGCGCGCCGCCCTCGACATCGCGCAGTGGCTGGAGGACCGACCGGAAGTTTCGCGCGTGCTGCATCCCGCCCTTGCGACGCATTCCGGACACGCGCTGTGGAAACGCGACTTTACCGGCGCCTCTGGCGTTTTTTCGGTTATCCTCAAAGAGACTTCAAAAAAGGCGGTCGCCGCTTTTGTCGACGGATTGGAATTGTTCGGTATCGGATTCTCATGGGGCGGCTATGAAAGCCTTGTCCTGCCCTTCGACTGCTCTTCATACAGGACGGCGACGCGCTGGACGCCGGAAGGACCGGCGCTGCGCTTCTCGATCGGACTGGAGGATGTCGCAGATCTGAAGTCGGATCTCGAGGCGGGGCTCGCTCGGCTCAACGGCTCGTGAAGGCGGCGCGCCGCAGCGCATTCCAGGTTTTCGCATACCTATCGTGAAAAGATGTGTTGAAGAGGAGAAGCAGTATGGTGGCCGTTTCCCGGGTTGCTGCCTATGTGGCCGTCTGCAGTTTTTTGATTGCGGGCGTCGCGTCGGCGCTGGCGGCCAGTGGTCAAGATTTTCCGAACTCCACATGCGCCTGCAAGGGATGTGGCCAGAACAAGTCGGACCTCATCGGCAAATGCCCCGACGTCTGCAAGGATAAGACGGTCTACGACAAAGGCGACAAGGATGCTGCCCCAGCAGCTGGAGCCAAGAGCCGCTCGAGCAGGAGAGACAAGACCGCCAAAGTTCCCGAACCTACGGGGTTTTGTAAGGCCGCCCGCATGAAGCTTCCGAAAGGCTGGATGCGCGCCGATCCTCCGTCGGCGAAAACGCGCTAGGCGCGCTAGACTTTTGGCGGAGTCGACGCGTCGCAGAACGCCAGCATCAGGTCGCGCAGTTCTGGCTCCTCGACGAGTCCGGCGGCGACGACGCACTCGAACCATCGGGTGGCGCGCTGCTTCTTCTCGCGCCAATTCTTGCGCTGCCTTTGCACGCGGAGAGAAAACACCTCGACGCAGCAGTCGACGGCCGCGCCGCTGTCGAGGCGTTTTTCATAGCGGAAATCGCCGAGCTTCACTTTGTCCGTCTTGCCGACGAGGCCCGCCTCCTGCACCGCTTCGATCGCCGCGACGATATGCGGTTTGCGGCCTTTCATCGGCCAGCCCTTCGGAATCACCCAGCGCTTTGTGTCGCGGGAGGTGACCAGCATGATCTCCAGGCGGCCATTGTTGATTCGCCAAGGTAAAGCCGCGTATTGCGTGCGAAGGACAGAACCTGCGCCGACGCGCTTCTTCTTCGTTTTGGGCGTCTTCATGCCGCGAACCTCGCGAGCACGTAGAAGGCCGCGGCGAAAAAGGCGGCCATCGGCATGGTGATGACCCACGCGACAACAATGTCCTTCGCGACATTCCAGCGGACCGCCGCCACGCGCCTCGACGCGCCCACGCCAATGATCGCGCCGGTGATCGTATGCGTCGTCGACACAGGAACGCCCAGCGCCGTCGCGAGGAACAGAGTGATCGCGCCGCCCGTCTCGGCGCAGAACCCTTGCACCGGCGTCAGGCGGGTGATCCTGGATCCCATCGTGCGCACGATCCGCCATCCGCCGAACAAGGTTCCAAGGCCCATCGCCGCCTGACAGGCGATGACAACCCAAAATGGCACGTAGAACTCACCGCCGAGCGCCCCGTGCGAATAGAGGAGCACCGCGATCACGCCCATGGTTTTCTGCGCGTCATTGCCGCCATGGCCCAGCGAATAAAGCGAGGCGGAGGCGAATTGCAGGATGCGAAACAGCGAATCGACGCCGCCCGGCGTCCGGCGCACGAATATCCAGGACACGAGCAGGATCAGCGCGAGCGCCAGGACGAATCCGAGCGCCGGCGACAATACGATCGCTGCGCCGGTCTTGAGCAGCCCGTTCCAGACGATCGCGGACGCGCCGACTTTGGCCACGCCGGCGCCCACGAGACCTCCGACGAGGGCGTGTGAACTCGATGACGGAATGCCCAATCCCCATGTGATCAGATTCCAGACGATCGCCCCCATCAGTGCGCCGAACACTACGAAATCATCCACGATATCCGGTGAGACGATGCCAGCGCCCACTGTTTGCGCCACGTGAAGCCCAAAAAACAGGAAGGCGATGAAGTTGAAGAAGGCGGCCCACGCCACTGCGAACTGCGGACGCAGAACGCGGGTTGAGACGATCGTCGCGATGGAATTGGCGGCGTCGTGCAGACCGTTCAGGAAATCGAAGATCAGAGCGACCGCGACGAGCCCAATCAGATAGAATGAAAAGTTCTGCAAGCGTCGTCCCTAAGTATGCTCGATGACGATGCCGGCGACGCGGTCGGCGACGTCCTCGAAGCCGTCGACGACTCTTTCAAGATGGCCGTAGATTTCCGCGCCGACGATAAACGCCATCGGGTCTTTGTGGCGGTGCGCCAGAAACAGCTCCTTCAGGCCCTGATCGTGGATAGCGTCGGCCTCGTCCTCAATGCGGGTAATCTCCTCGCTGAACGCGTTGAGCCTGCCGGCATTCTGGCGCATCAAGCGCAACAAAGGTATGGCGCTGCGCGTGAGCTCCGCCGATTGGACGATAATGTCGCCCATGCGACGCATGCCGGGCTCAAAATCTCGCGTCTCGTAGAGCAGCGTCGCCTTCGCCGTTTGATGCATTTGGTCGATCGCGTCGTCCATCGCGGTGACCAGGTCACGGATGTCGCTGCGATCAAACGGGGTGATGAACGTGCGGCGAACCGCCAGATGGGCCTCGCGGACGATCGCGTCCGCCTCATGTTCCTGGCGGCGGATTTCTTGACTGCAGACGAGCACGCGGTCCCCCCCGTTCAGCAAGTCCCGCAAGGCGTGTGATCCGGCGACGAGCGTCTCCGCATGCCGCTCGAAAAGATCGAAGAAGCGCTCCTCTCTCGGCATGAGCGCCTGAAACCAAGACAGCATGGCGCTCTCGCCTCCCGCGAATCTGTCACAAAAGCGTCACAAACGAGCTCGCGGCACATAGCCGGCGCGGCTTCGAGTGTAAAGCGCGAGACGCCGCGGCCGCGACGATTTTGGCGGGCGCTGCGTCTATTCAGCGCGACGGAATCCGTTCCGGGAGGCGTGCGCCTCTTCCCGCGCAAGGTCGCGCGACAGCACACCTCGTAGCCGCGCCCTGATCTGGCGCGAGGCGTGACTGACGCTCACCAGGCTTGAGCGGCTGTAAATGAATGCGCCCTTCTCGCCAACAAGGATATCCCCGGTTTGCAATGTGGGATCGCGGCGGGACAGCCCAAGGTAATAGTCGTGAGACGCGGCCGGATCGTTGCACGCGCACCCCGCCGTCAGCTTGTCGCGAAAGCTGAACGCCGCCGGAAGCGCCGAATAGCGTTGCCCTTTGGCGTTGCGCGCCTGCTCGATGCTTGCGCCCTCGTAGAGCTGCACCTGTGCCGACGGACAGGCGAGTTCGCAAGAGTGCTGGCCGGAAATCCGCGATAATTTGACGAGGGGAAAATAATAGCCGTCGCAGGCGCGCACGCAGTAGCCGCCGCCGGACATCGAGTCCGTGTCGGCGGCGCCTACGGGTTCGGGTTTGGCGTAATGAACTGAAGTCTTCGGCGGGCGCCGCGGCTGCCGCGGGCGCGCACGCATGACCCGCCAGGAGCGGTGGGACGAGAACGCCGGAGGTTGATCGGGTCCGAACAAGAAATCTAAAAATTCACCTTGAGCCAAAACGTCGAAGGGTGAGATGAGCGCCAAGGCGAACGCCAGAGCGCCGGCGATCCCTGTCGCACCCGGGCGGTTGAGCCGCATTCGCCGTCCCCGTCTACTATACTTCGACTGGCGACCCCGGCAGGATTCGAACCTGCGACCTACTGCTTCGAAGGCAGTTGCTCTATCCAGCTGAGCTACGGAGCCGTCGACGGCGCAGCTTTCGCCGCGGGACCGTATCAGTTCGGCCAACGCGGCGCCAGCAACGCCCGACAGGGTAGTCATATATGGCGACCCCGGCAGGATTCGAACCTGCGACCTACTGCTTAGAAGGCAGTTGCTCTATCCGGCTGAGCTACGGGGTCGAAACAGCCTCAGTGCGTCCAGAGACCGATGCGGCTGGTCTTGAAATTATCTGAATAGGATGCGCCGCGCCGGGCCGCCAGATTGGGCTTCGGCTCCTCGACCCGGTAGGCGAGGCCGCTGCGCTCCGCGTAGGCGATCGCCTCCTCCTTGGTGGAAAAATTGAGCCTGACCTGCTGGCGCATGTCACCGGAGCTCGTCCAGCCCATGAGCGGCTCGATGCTGCGCGGAAGCTCCGGCTCGAAGTCAAGCCGCCACATGTCCGATCCCGGACCGGACTGAGTGGCGCTCGGCGCTGGAAGATAAATGCGTGCGGTCATAGGGCCTCGTCGTTGGCTGCGCTCGTAGACGCGTCATGAGAGCGGCGCGCGGCGGTCTTCGCGCTGGTCGGGGCAGCAGGATTCGAACCTGCGACCTGAAGTACCCAAAACTTCCGCGCTACCAGGCTGCGCTATACCCCGCCGGACCAAGCCGCGCCTACGGCGGCTCTGCCCTCGCTCAAATTTCGCTACCACGCACGGCCGCCCCTCACAAGGGAATGCGACTATCGCTTGAACATGCGGTGCCGCACCTGGTCCCCGGGCGCGAGCGACATTTTCCGCGCGGCGCCGGCGTTCAGCTCCAGCACCGCATAGGCTGGCGCAGGCGAAGGGATGATTCGCTCCGACATCGGCTCGGTGTCGGCGGCTACGCCCACCACACGCCCATCACGCCCGATGAAAACCATATCGAGCGGAATGTAAGTATTTCTCATCCACATCGAAACAGGCCCCTCGGCCTTGAATTCGAACAGCATGCCGTGATCGGCGGGCATCGATTTGCGGAACATGAGGCCGCGGGCGCGCGCCCTGGGCGTGTCGGCGACTTCGACTTTGAAGTCATGCTCGCCCGTCGCCGTCACGATGCGCATGATTTCAACGGCGGGTTCGGCCCGCGCGACTGTCGAGGCGATCAGCGCCAGAAAGATCGACATAACTATCGTGCGGAAGATTTGCGCAGTTCTCATTCGGGTGGGCTCCAAAGAGCCGTGCGCAGCATGGATGTCTTCAGTGCGACGGGACGCTTTTAGCGTCGAGCGGCCGCACTTCGGCCGCCATCAGACCCTTGGGACCGTCGCCGTAACGCACGAGCACGCTATCGCCCGGCTTGAGTTCGGTCATGCCGTAGCGGCGCACCGTCTCCATGTGCAGAAAGATGTCTTCGGTGCCTTCGCCGCGCGTGAGGAAGCCGAATCCCTTCATGCGGTTGAACCATTTGACGATGGCGATCTCATAGCCGCTTGTCGGGACAACCTGAACATGGGTGCGCCCGGCGCAGGATTGTGACGGATGCACCGCAGTGGTTTCGTCCATCGCGATGACGCGAAAGACCTGCATGCCCTTGCCGCGCTTCTGCGCCTCGCAAACGACTCGCGCGCCTTCAAAGGCCGTTTGCAGACCGCCGCGGCGGAGAATGGTGACATGCAGGAGAATATCGTCGGAGCCGTCGTCGGGCACCACGAAACCATAGCCCTTGGCGACATCGAACCATTTAATCCGTCCCGCGACTTCGACCAATTCGAGGCCGGCCTCATCGGATTCTGTCGCGCTTGTTGTCAAATCATCTTGAAAAGTCACTTTAGCGCTCACCGACCAACTCCCCGTGCTGATCCAGAGCATTCGATTGGCGCGCGCTGGCAATTATCCTGTAGCGCGAATCACCCCGCGTCGCTCATGAATCACTCTTAACAAGATAACACCCACGGCGCGCCATCCAACCGGCAAATTTCGTCCACCAACGAATGTCTGTGGATACGCGCGCCGCGCTGCGCGAATGGGCGAAGCCATTGTCGCAGAAACTGAAACATGCGCGCGCGCCACGACGCGTGCAGCGATATTGCGCGATAAACGCAGATTCTGTCGCGGATAAAATCGGCGGAGACGTCCAAAATCTTTGAGCCTGTGGCTCATGCGCCACATCGACGGGGATTTGACAAACGCGCCCCGGGCGCGCAATCGGAACCCGGCGAGCCTCGTGCGCCCTGTCGCCTGCCCGCCTTTCCTCGGTTGGAGCGCCGCCAATGACCAACTCGTCGACCGCGCCAGCGAACGCGCCCAAGACTGTCCGCGCTACGGGAAGCGCCCCAGCGCAAGTTGATCCCCGCTATGATCTTGCCGCGCTTGTGGCGGCCCGCGAGAGCGAGCGCTTTTCGCTGCATACAAAGCACCTCAATGAAATGTGGGTGCGCGTTCTCAAGACGATCGGCTATGACGTTGGCTTCACCCGGGGCCTTGGGCCTTATCTGTGGGACCGCAAGGGCGACCGCTATCTCGATCTCCTCAGCGGCTGGGGAGTCTTCGCGCTCGGACGCAACCATCCGGCCGTGCGCGATGCGCTCGTAAGCGTGCTTGACGGCGAGTTCGCCAATCTCGTGCAACTTGACGTTTCAGTGCTGGCCGGCGTTCTCGCGGAAAAATTGCTCGCCTACGCGCCTTGGCTGGAAAAGGTCTTTTTCGCCAATTCGGGCGCGGAGTCGGTTGAAGCGGCGATCAAATTCGCGCGCGCGGCGACGGGTCGGCCCGGAATCTTGCACTGCGCGCATTCCTTTCACGGTCTGACATATGGTTCGCTGTCGATGAACGGCGACGAAATCTTCAAGAAGGGTTTTGGGCCGCTGCTGCCGAATGCGCGCGAGGTCGCGTTCGATGATCTCGAAGCGCTCGAACGCGCTTTGGCGGGCCGCGACGTCGCCGCCTTCTTCGTCGAGCCGATCCAGGGCAAGGGCGTCAACATTCCGCAAGAGGGCTATCTTCTCGGCGCGCAGGCGCTCTGCCGCAAATACGGAACGCTGTTCGTCGCCGACGAGATTCAGACGGGAGTGGGCCGGACGGGCCGGTTTTTCGCCATCGATCACTTCCCGGGCGTCGAACCCGATATGATCGTCGTCGCAAAGGCGCTGTCCGGCGGCCATGTTCCGGTCGGAGCGGTGCTCACGCGTAAAGCGATCTTCGACAAGGTCTTCGACCGCATGGATCGCGCCGTCGTGCACGGCTCGACCTTCAGCAAGAACGATCTCGCTATGGCGGCCGGCGTCGTAACGCTCGACGTGCTGAAGAACGAGCGGGTGATCGAGAATGCGGCCAAGACGGGCGACCGTCTGCTCGCTTCGTTCCAACGGATGGCTGGCGGCTACGAGCTTGTCGCCGACGTGCGCGGCAAGGGCCTCATGATCGGAATCGAATTCGGGCCGCCGAAGTCGTTCAAACTGAAGGCCGCTTGGAATCTCCTGGAGACGGTGAATTCAGGCCTGTTCTGCCAACTCATCTCCATCCCGCTGTTTCGCGATCATAAAGTGCTGACGCAAGTGGCCGGGCACGGCAATCACACGATCAAGCTGCTGCCGCCGCTCACGATTTCCGATGAAGATTGCGATTGGATCGAGCAATCCTTCGATGCGGTCATTGCAGACGCGCATAAGGCGCCGTCCGCCGTCTGGTCGCTCGGCAAGACTCTGGCGGAACACGCGATTAAGGCGCGAATGAGCGGCTGACCGCTTTTGCGCGCGTGGGAGCCGCGCGCAGAGTCGCGCTCAAGCCGCGGGCGAAGGCTGCTTTTCCACCTCGCGCGAATAGTCTTCGATCAGCGCGCGCGAAAGCTCGCCCGGCGTGAAGCGATAGACGCCGATTTCCGAAACGGGCGTCACTTCTGCGCCGGTGCCGCAGATGAGGCACTCCGAAAACGACGCCAGCTCCTCAGGCATGATCCTGCGCTCGACGACTTCAACGCCGCGTCTTTTCGCAAGGTCAATCACCGTGCGCCTGGTGATGCCGTCGAGGAAACAATCGGCGATCGGCGTATGCAGCGCGCCGTCCTGAACAAAAAAGACGTTTGCGCCGGTGCATTCGGCGACTCGGCCGAGCCAATCGTACATCAGCGCGTCGGCAAAGCCGCGCCGCTCCGCGCGGTGCTTCGAAATGGTGCAAATCATATAAAGACCTGCGGCCTTCGCCATCGAAGGCGCGGTCAGCGGATCGGGGCGCCGGTATTCGGCGATGTCGAGCTTGATGCCTTTCATCTTGGTCTCGACGTCAAACATGCTCGGCCAATCCCAAACGGCGATTGCGACGTTGATCGTCGAATTCTGCGCCGCGACCGCCATCATTTCGCTGCCGCGCCAAGCCACCGGACGCACATAGCAGTTCGAGAGGCCATTGGCCTTGACGGTCTCATGCTTAGCGGCGTCGATCTCTTCGACGCTGTATGGAATCTCGAAATCGAGGATTCGAGCGGACGTCTGAAACCGCTCGGAATGTTCCCGCGATTTGAAGATCGTCCCGCCGTAGGCGCGCTCGCCTTCGAAGACGCAAGACGCGTAATGCAGCCCATGCGAGAGAACGTGAAGCTTCGCTTCGCGCCACGGAACGAGCGCACCATTATACCAAATGAATCCGTCGCGCTGATCGAAGGGCGGAAGCGACATGGCGAACTCCGGAAGACGCGATCGAGAGGCCAAACAAGGCGCTGCGACGCTTGGTCAGCACTAGCTATCGGTCAGATTTATGTCAATATAGTTGACGTAAATAGCTCGTGCCAAAACGTCAGGCAATAAATAGCGTGGATGAACTCGTAGCGGGAAAAATCCCCGAGCCGCCCAGCGTCGCCGCCTGGCCGAATACGGCCGCGGAAGCGGCCGCCGCCGCGGGCGACGGCGACGCGCTCGAGCTCGTGGAGTTATTTTTTTTCGCCTATCGTGATTTCGTGGGGGACGCCGACCGGCTGCTCGAGAACTATGGGTTCGGACGGGCGCATCACCGTGTGCTGCATTTCGTCAACCGTCGCCCTGGCCTCACCATCGCCGCGCTGCTGGACATTTTGAAAATCACCAAGCAGAGCCTCAACCGCGTGCTCAAACAACTTCTTGAGGCGGGCTTCGTCGAGGCGCGCGCCGGCGTCGTCGACCGCCGCCAGCGCCTGCTCTATCCGACCCCCAAGGGCGCGACGCTCGCGCGCGATCTCGCGGCGCTGCAATCAGCGCGTTTCCGGACAGTCATGGACGAGCTCCCGCCTGCGGCGCGCGGCGCCGCCTCAAAATTCCTGTTCGCGATGATCGACTCCGGCGAGCGCGAACGCGTTCGAGCGCATCTTGCATGCGCGAAAACAGCCGGCGCCGCGACATGACGGTTATTTCCCAACGCGCCGCGCCGCACGCGAAAGCGGCCCATATCCTCGTCGTTGACGACGATCAGCGCATTCGCACCTTGCTCTCGCGCTATTTGATGAATGAGGGCTATTTCGTTAGCGCTGCGGCCGATACGAGGGAGGCGAGCGCCAGAATGCGCGACATCGCCTTCGATCTCATTGTCCTGGATGTCATGATGCCTGGCGAAAGCGGCACGGCCTTCGTGGCGCGGCTGCGCAAGAGCGCGGAACCGCTGCGCTCCGCGCCCATCCTGATGCTGACGGCGCTTACCGAGACGGCGGACCGTGTCGAAGGGCTTGAAGCCGGCGTCGATGACTATCTCGCCAAGCCTTTCGATCCGCGGGAGTTGTCGCTGCGCATCGCCAGCATTTTGCGCCGCGCGCGGCGCGCAGATTCCGCGGGACCAAAGCGCTTTGGCGAATTCGCCTTTGATCCGTCGCGAGGCGAGTTGCTGCACGACGGCGCGCCGGTCCGCCTCACGACGCGCGAGCGCGATCTGTTGCGGGCGCTGGCCGAAAGCGACGGCGCGATTGTCTCCCGCCAAACTTTGGCGCAACGTGATCCCGCACGAAGCGCGAGCGAGCGCAGCGTCGATGTTGAGATCGCCCGATTGAGGCGAAAGATCGAGACCGACCCGAATGCGCCGCGCTATCTTCAGACGGTGCGCGGGCACGGCTATCGTCTGCTCGTCGACCCGCTACGCGCCAACGGCTGAAAATGATAGAGTCGTCACGATGACAGTCGTCTTACCGGAAGTTCTCGCCGCGCCCCGCAATCTGTGGCGGCGCTTCGCCAACTGGCTGCATGACCGCATGCCGAAGGGGCTTTACGCCCGCGCGCTGCTGATCGTGATCCTGCCGGTCGTGCTCCTCCAGTCCGCGGTCGCCTATGTTTTCATGGAGCGGCATTGGGAGGTCGTGACCTACCGTCTTTCCGCGGGGGTGGCCCGGCAAGTGGCGGCGCTCGTCGATATCTACCAGACGTTCCCGGACGACCCGGATCACGCGCGACTGCGCCGCATCGCCGCCTTCGATCTCAATATGGAGATTGCGGTTCTCCCCAAGCAGGACCTGCCTGGGCCGGCGCCAAAGTCGTCTTTGTTCTCGCTGCTGGACAAGGCGCTCACGAAGGAGCTCACGCGCAAACTTAAGGAGCCCTTCTGGATCAACACCGCGCTTCCCGGCAGCCTGATCGAAATCCGCGTCGCGCTCAACGACGCGACGTTGAGAATGCTCGCCACGCGCACGCACGCATACGCCTCGAACTCGTATATTTTCTTCATGTGGATGGCGATCGCCTCAGTCATCATCCTCGCCATCGCCACGTCCTTCTTGCGCAATCAGATCAGGCCGATCCTGCGGCTGGCCCGCGCCGCCGAGGAGTTCGGCAAAGGCCGCAATGTCGTATTCAGTCCGCGCGGCGCACGCGAGGTGCGTCAGGCGGGAGCCGCCTTTCTCGACATGAAACGCCGTTTCGAACGCGCGATCGAGCAACGCACGACGATGCTCAATGGCGTTTCGCACGATCTGCGAACCATCATCACGCGTTTCAAGCTTTCGCTGGCGCTGATGCGCGATTCGCATGAAGCCGTCGAAATGCGCAAGGATGTCGACGAGATGGAGCGCATGGTCGAGGCCTATCTCGCCTTTGCGCGCGGCGACGGCGACGAAAAATCCTCCCCCACCGATATTGCGGCCATCCTCGACGAACTGCGGGCGGACACTGTGAAGCGCGGTCTCGCGGCGTCCGTGAAGATTGAGGGCGATCCGACAATCGTCGCGCGGCCGGCGGCGATCAAGCGGCTGCTCGCCAACCTGGTCGGCAATGCGCAGCGCTACGGCAAGCGGATCGAACTCTCAGTGATCAATGACGGCGCGATGATGACCGTTCATATCGATGACGACGGGCCCGGCATCGCCGTCGAGCGTCGCGAAGACGCTTTCAGGCCGTTCTACCGGCTAGACGAATCCCGCAACCAGAACGACGGAAACTCAGGGCTAGGCCTCGCCATCGCACGCGACATCGCACGCGGCCATGGCGGGGACATTACGCTCGACCGCAGCCCGCTCGGCGGCTTGCGGGCGACGGCAAGTCTCCCGCTTTAGAGCAAGGAATCGCTCGATACCAAAATGGTGGAGCAGGTTCTCATCGAGGAACCTGCTCCGGGCGGCAGCCAATCACGCGCGCGCGTGGGGATAGCCGCTGTCGTCGTCGTGGTAATCGCGCCCACCACGTCGCGTCCGCCAGCCGAACAGACTTTGCGCGAAGGAATAGAAGGGCCGCGTCAGTCTTGCGAAATCCTCCGCCCGATCGACGTAGCGCTCGCCGCGCGTGAGTTCGCGATCGAGCGTCGATAGGGCGTCGTGAATATCGCCTGCGAACCAATCCTCGAGCACGCGGCTCCAGGCTAACGCCAACCCCTGCAGTTTGAGCGAGCCGACCGGGCCCTCGCTGTCGATGTCCGCCGCCTCCAGCATGAAGCGCATCGAGTTCACGGTTTCGCGGTTGAGCGCCGCGGCGGTGAGCGGATCGCGCGCCGCCCAGCGGCCGACGCTCGCCAGCGCCTCACGATGCGGTTCGAGCGAATCGAGCCGGCGGCGCAAAACGTCATAGAGCCGCTCGCGCGCGGGTTCGTGTGAGGCTTCCTTGGGCGCCGCGTCGAGAACCTCCCGGTCGATGCGCCGAGAGAACGCCCCCATGATCGCGCCCTTCGATGGAAAAAGTTCGCGCAGATCGGCAAGCGAGTTGCCAGCCTCATGAGCGATATCGGTGAGCGTCACGTCGCTGAACTCTCGCCGCGTGGCGAGCCGCAGCGTCGCATCGATCACTCGGTCGCGGGAGCCGCCGCTGGTCATGTCTGTCTCCAGGTCCGAAGGAATTTTCTAGTCAGTATTCTATTGTCGCCGGGCCGCGGGACAAGGCGCGCGCCGTCTCAACCGGAAAGTTCCCCTGCCCGGCGCTTCGCCGCAGCTACGGCGCGGCGCATCAGCGCGGCGAGGCCGTCCTCCGGCGCTTCAAGAACCTCGAGCGCCGCCGCCGTCGTGCCGCCTGGCGACGTCACGCGCCGGCGCAATTCGTCGGGGCCTGTCTCGGGCTGTCGGCGCA
Organism: Methylocystis rosea SV97; assembly: GCF_000372845.1. Taxonomy (GTDB): domain Bacteria; phylum Pseudomonadota; class Alphaproteobacteria; order Rhizobiales; family Beijerinckiaceae; genus Methylocystis; species Methylocystis rosea. The sequence continues at coordinate 2,444,505 of NZ_KB889963.1, read as the reverse complement.
TCAGTTCGCCGGCGCCTTCGACCGTCGCTCGGGCGAGCCGCGCCGCGAGGGCGGCCGGCAGACCGGCTTCGGCGCCGGCGGCGGCGAGGCACTCGGCGAAATAGAAGACATAAGCGGGACCCGAGCCGGAAACCGCCGTCACGACGTCGATGAGCGCCTCGTCATCGACCCACTCGACGCCGCCGACGGCGCTAAGCAATGCGTCGGCGAGCGCGCGCTGAGCGGCGCTCGTCGTTGCGCTGGCGTAGGCGCCGGTGACGCCGCGCCCGATCGCCGCCGGCGTATTTGGCATCGCGCGCACGACGGCTTGCGTCGGCAGGCGCGCGGCGAGGTCCGCGATGCGCTTGCCGGCGAGGATCGACACGACAATGGCGCCGCGCGCCACGAAAGGGGACGCGGCCGCGGCACCCGCATCGAACGCCTGCGGCTTGACGGCGAGAACCACGGCGTCGCAAGGAGCAGCGGCGCCGTTCAGCGCGTAGCCCTTCGCGGCGCACAGCTCCTGGAGCCGCGGCGACGGCTGCGGCTCGACGATTGACGCTGCTCCCAGCAGATCCTGCGCGGCCCAGCCTTCGAGTAGCGCCAGACCCATGTTTCCGGCGCCGATCAGAGCGACCGACTTTCCGCGCAGCTCGCCCGCGTCGGTCACGCCTCGCCTTTCGTCTCGAAATTGGCGGTGGCGAGCGCTTCCCTGGCGTTCTTTCCGGCCCAGAGCACGAATTGAAAGGCTTGATAATGCCGCTCACACGCCTGAAGCGCGTTGTCGAGCAAGGCCGCGCATTGCGTCGCCGAGGGCTGCGCCCCTCCCGTCAGGATGAGGCCATGACGGTGCATCGCGACCCCCTCCTTCGGCCAGAAGTCGAAGTGCCCGATCCACATCTGCTCGTTGATCGCATTGACGAGCGACATCAGTTCACCGCGCCTCCGTTCGGGCGCCTTGAGATCGAAAGCGCAACTGACGTGCAGCGTTTCGAGCTGCGGAAGCCAAGTAAAGGCGACGTGATATTCCGTCCAAGCTCCGGCGACGGAAATGGAAATCTCGTCTTCATCGTCTCGATCGAAGGACCAATCATTGGTGGCCGCCAGTTGCTCCACAACATCCACCGGATGTTCAGCGCGTTCCGTTTCTTTTTCCGTTGCGATCAGCATGTGCCAACCTTTTTCTCAATGTCAGCATAACGCGGCGACTAAAAGACAGGCGACGATGCGTCGTGGAGCTTTGCGTGAGGGTGCCTCCTTTTCAAGCGATTGATTCAAAGTCGAATCATCTCTTGCGATCACTATACTCCACACAAGAACTAGGACGCCAAAAAAGCGATCGTCAGACTGTGTTCGAGGCGGAGACTGCGGGATTCGCGTGTCTGCGTCCATGCCGCGGCTGCCCTCTTCCACAGCCACGCGCGCCAAAAAAAAGCTCTGGATAAAAGACGAATCGCGCGGAGAACGAAAGAGCCTCGTCCGCACGTTCGCGGGCGAGGCTTGCGATTATTTGATGGATCGCCTGGGCTAGCGCGTCATCATGACCGGCGATCCCACGTCGACGCGATCGTAGAGGTCGGAAACGTCCTCGTTCAACATTCGAATGCAGCCGTAGGAGGCGGCCGTGCCGATTGAAGCGCGCATCCTCTGGGTCGTGCCGTGAATCGCCACTTCGCCGCTGCTGAGCGTCAAAGCGCGCACGCCCATCGGGTTGCGCGGCGAGCCGCCACGAATGAAATTCGGCAGTTCCGGGTGGTCGGCTTTCACTACCGCTGGCGGAACCCAGTCGGGATTGACATATTTTCCCTCGATGGACGTCGCGCCCGACCATTCCTTGCCGCGCTTGGGGACGGCCACGGGGTAGCTGATGGCGACTCCTGTATCGACAACATAGAACAGCCTTCGCTGGCTGGCGCTGATCACGACCGTGCCGGGAGCGACGTGGGGAGAGAAAGAGACGATGTTGCGCGCGTTCGCGTCCTGCGGAAGCGCGGCGACGCCAAGGCCGACAACTGTCGCCATCAAAACTGACTGAAGCGTTCCGATTGACGTTCCAGCTGACGTTCCGGTTGACTTGGCGGTGTGGGATCGACGCAAAAAAGCAAATAGATTACGCATGACGCTACACCCTACGTGTTGAAGCCTCGACAGCGACTTCTCGAATGGCGGCAGTCTAACTTTGGCCATGATCTTGTCGAAACGTTTCGCGTTTTCAGGTTATGGCTTAACGTTAAGATAATTTGGGATGTTCTATCGTCGCGACCGCTTCGCTTCAGATCATCGCTTCAAGATTGCGCCATCCTTTCGTCGAAATTCATGCGCTTTGCGCACTTGCAGGGTAACTGGCGCGGGCGCGGTAATAAGGCATGAGCGAGACAGTCGGACCGCCGAAGATTTTTGATCGCGCGCTGCTGCGGCGGCGCTTGCGCCGCGCCATGTCGAAAGGCGCGCCGGATTTCCTGATGACGCGCGCCGCCGACGATCTGCTCGATCGCCTGCTGACGGTGAAGCGCGAATTTCCGCGCGCGCTCGATCTCGGCTCGCCGAGCGCGCATTTCGCGCAAGCCGTCGTCGCGAGCGGCCGTGCGCGGCCTTTGCGCGCGAGCGGCCATGCCGGCGACGTCATCGCTGACGAAGAAGCTCCGCCCTTCGCGCAGGGCTCATTCGATCTGATCGTCTCCGGCATGTCGCTGCAGTGGGTGAACGATCTGCCGGGCGCGCTGGCGCAAGCGAGACGCATACTTGCGCCGGACGGACTCTTCCTCGCCTGCCTCGCCGGCGGCGCCAGTCTTGTCGAGCTTCGCGCCGCCTTGGCGCAGGCCGAAGAAGAAATCACCGGCGGGGCGAGTCCCCGCGTATCGCCTTTCGTCGACGTGCGCGACATGGGCGGGCTGCTGCAGCGCGCGGGCTTCGCCCTGCCCGTCGCCGACATCGACAGCTTCACGCTGCGCTATGAGTCAATCTTGGGGCTGATGAAGGATTTGCGCGCGATGGGCGCCGCCAACGTCCTTGTCAAACGGTCTCGCAAACCCCTGCGGCGCGACGTGGTTGCGCGCGCGGCGCAAATCTACGCCGAGCGCTTCTCGGACCCCGATGGACGCGTGCGCGCGAGCTTCGAAATCGTCTGGGCGTCGGGCTGGGCGCCGCATGAGAGCCAGCAAAAGCCGGCGAAGCCCGGCTCGGCCATGATGAGTCTCGAAGACGCGATGAAATTCCCGCGCGAGAGCGAATCCTGAACTCGAGCGCTTCCCGATCACATGGAATCATGTGATCGATAAGGAATCGCTCAACATCAAAATTTTGGAGCAGATTCTCATCGAAAAAGTCTGTCAACTTTTTCGGAACCTGCTCTAAGGCGCGACCTCCACCTCGACGCTGCGGGTTTTAACGGGCGCAGGCTCCCATGGGCGCTGATAGGCGAAGACGATTTCGGCATGTCCGGGTTTGAGCGCGCGAATTTTCCAATGACGCACGCTGGGGCTGCCGACCATGCGTCGCCGCCCGCCGCTGCGGCCGCCGTCCGAAATCGACAGAATGTCGAGATCACGGCTCGCAGCCGGATCGATGCGCCAGGAATAGCCGGTCGTCATATTCTCCTGCAGCGAAAAAATCGCGCTGCCGCCCGGCGCGAGCTTTATGACGTCGCTGGCTTGCGCCGGCAGCGCGACGAAAAGGCTGAATAGCAGCAAGCGCGACAGCAGACGCTTCATGAGTTTCCCTTTGCCGCGTTGGCGATCCGTAGTGAAGCTGCGGGCGCAGTCGCGCAGCTTAATATACGCCCGGAATGAGCCGCGCCGTACGTGCGCGATAGGCCTCATAGGCCGCGCGGAACTCCGAACTCAACAGGCGTTCCTCGGCGTTCATCCGCGCGACGAGCGGCGGAATATTCGCCAGCGCCAGGACGACGCCCACCGCCGTATTGAACGCCAGCCCCCAGCCAAGCGCCGAGATCAACAGGCCGAGATAGCTTGGATGTCTGATGCGGCTGTAAAGTCCCGTGGTGACGAGTTCGTGTCCAGGCTGAATGGCGACAAGGCCACTGAAGCGGCGCCCGAGCACGGCGACCGGCCACAGACGCAATGCTCCGCCTGCGGCGAGCAGAGCGACGCCGAGCCACCGCACGGCGTCTCCGTCCAATCTCCACAGTCCCTGCCGATCGGCCCAGGCAGGCAGATAGGCGCCGAGAAGCCCGATGACGAGAAAGGTCGGGATCACCCACCGATTGCCGCGGTCTTCCCGCTGGCCAGAGCTGAGATTGCCGCCGACGAAGAGCGACGCGACTCCGAGCGCGAGCGTGACGACGACAAGCGCCGTCCGCGCCGAATTGGCGAAGTAGGCGTCAACCCCGCCGGCGCCAAGGATCGCCAGCGCGAGATAAAGGCCGATGGACAGCGCCACGGCCAGCGCGCGGATCAGCAGCGGACGCATGGAAATCATGGGTCCAACTTATTGGTCGATCCCCGAGCGACGCACGGGACCAGCGAAAGGATCAACTTACTTGCGGTGCTTCGCAGCCTGGCTGCGCGTGGCGAACCCGACTGACTTTACCTGGCCTGGGCATTTTCCGCATGTCACGCGACCTTTCGGGCTGACGTAAGCGCAAAGCCCGCGCGCGAGGCACTCGTCCGTCGTCACGGGGCGTGCGCTCGCCGCGGAAGTGATAACGCCGCCGCCAATGCACGCGGCGATCGCGAGGATGAGAAGATTACGCATAACAAACTCCTTTAAATTGAGAGAAGTTAGAATGAGTCGGTAACTAGCGCGGCCCGCAATCTGGGAAAGCAAACATATTTCTCTCGAGCGGTGATCCTCCATTCGTGCCTTTCCGTCCGACATTTTTTCGTCCATCGGCCGCTCAAGCAAACTGCGCGAGCGACGCGTATCGCCTCCCCGGACACTGACACGCGACCGCCAAGAGCCTAGCTATCTGACTAGATCGATTGCCTCTCGGCCGGCTCGGTCGAGCGCGCTGCCGCGCCCGGCAAGCCCCGCCGCAACGCCCCCGACGCCATCCCCGTTCAATAATCGGGCGTCTAGCCGTGAACCGCGAACCGGCAAGATGCTCGGCGCCGATCTGCTTGCGGAGGCTTTGCGTCGGATTGGGGTCGCTGCTCAAAGAATAGGCATCGCCGCCCAAATAATTCTCTCCAATAAATTTTGTCATTAAACCCCTTTTGAAATTAACCAAATCAGTTTTTTATGAAAAGGAGCTCAAGTCCGGAGCAAGCGCTGTGTCATTTTTGCCACGTCAACAATAAATGTCGACTGATCAACGTTACTCATCTTCCTGTGATGCGTTGCTGCTGTTACAATTACCGCTATACGCAAAGATATCATGATTGTGACGAGTGAACGGGATCAGATCTGCTGCGCCCACGCATTCGCTCCCAATTTTCAAAGCGGCGTAAGAGCCTGGAAGGCTCATTCCGGCGTTGAGCGGTACGCTTCGCGCTGGAGCGAGAGAGTGGGATTCCATGAAATCGTTCGGCGCGCTTACAGTCGTAGCGGCAGGGGCAGGCCTCGCGTTGGCAAGCGCAAGCGATGTCTCAGCCGAAACAATTTCCTCTGCGCTCGCTCGGGCTTATGCGGGTAACCCGGACCTAAACGAGCAACGCGCCGACGTGCGTGCGCGTGACGAAGACGTCTCGAGCGCCTGGTCCGGACTGCGTCCCAACGCCAATATTCAGGCAAGCGTCGGCGCGCAGCGCTCGAACCTCAGGATTCCAGTGCGACTGCCGGTGATCAATCAGCGCATCCCGCTTACTGATGAATATACGGGATATCCGCGTGGGGCCACGCTGAACGTCTCGCAAAATGTCTTTGATGGCGGTCGCACGGAGAATTCGGTGCGCCGCGCCGAGTCGAGCGTATTCGAGTCGCGCGCCCTGATGCGGCTTTCTGAGCAGGAGATATTGCGCAGCGGCGCGACCGCTTTCATGGACGTGATGCGCGACGCGGCGATCCTATCGCTGCGCAAGAGCAACATCGCCGTGCTCGATCTACAGTTGCACGATACGCAGAAGCGCTATCAATCCGGTGACGTGACGAATACCGACGTGTCGCAAAGCGAAGCCTCCGTCTCCCATGCGCGCTCAGAATATTTTGCCGCCGAGGCGCAACTGAAAAGCAGCGCCGCCGTTTACCGGCAGATAATCGGTGTGGAGCCGAAACGTCTCGAGCCGGCCCCATCGGTTGAGCGGATGTTGCCCAAATCAGTGAGGGATGCGATTGACGTCGCGCTTGTCGAACATCCCGCCATCGTCGCGGCCTTACATCGGGTGGACACCGCGGAGTCGGCGGTGAAAGTCGCCGAGGGCGCGCTTTTGCCCACGCTGTCGGTCAATGCGCAAGTATCCCAGCAGTATGACTCTTTCCTTGGACTGCCCGGCTCGCGGCAATTTTCGGCGGGCGTCAACGGCGCGCTCAATGTCCCCCTCTACCAGGGAGGAGGGGAGTATTCCTCGATCCGTAAGGCGAAAGAGGTGCTCGGCAAGGCGCGCCTCAACGCCGACGCACAGCGCGACCGCGTTCGTGCTAACGTTGTCTCGAGCTATGGTCTGCTGGACACGGCCAGATCGCAGATCAGATCGGATCAGGCGACGGTGAAGGCGGCCGAACTCGCTCTCAAAGGCGTTCGGGACGAGGCGCAGGTGGGGCAGCGCACGACGCTCGACGTGTTGAACGCTCAGCAGACTTTGCTCAATGCGCGCGCCAATCTGGTCATTTCCCAAAGGGACCGTGTCGTTGCCTCATACGCGATTTTAGCCGCGATCGGCAGACTGACGGCCGAGACGCTCAATCTCAATGTCGTGCGCTACGACCCTGTCGTTCATTTCGAGCAGGTCAAATACAAATGGTACGGAACCGATACGCCTGATCGATGAACATGCGCGGCGCGGCGCCGCGACGAGCAACGCCTGAACCTACAAGCGAGGTTTGACGCCCGACTGTTTTTCGGGATCCTCGGCCGAGGCCTCATTCTGCCGGACAACTTCGCTGTCCATCAAGCTCACGTTGAATCGCGTGGCGTCGGGCTCGTTGAGCCAGACTTTCAAATCGTAGCTCGGCCCGGATTGCCACGCCCATCCCTGGCAGTCGCGCTCGGCTTTGGGCTTTGGATGGTATTTGGAATATTTTTCGCTCACTTTGAATTCTTCGATGATGAAATCGAGAAGCTCCGGACAGGTCATCGGTGACAGGAACACGCCGTTCAGCCTGTAGACCTTGCCGGTCCGCGGGGTGAGCGCATAGTTGACGATGGAGCCGTCCTCAAATCTGCAGGAGAACTGTTTCCCATATTCAGATGACGATGCGAAGAACTCCTCGGCGCGCATGCCGCCATGAAACGAGACCTTTCCGAAGTTGTTGCATTGCGACCGCGCGAGTCTCGCCGCTTCATCCTTGGACATGCCGAGCGAAAAGCCCCGCAGATCGCGTTTGAGGGACTGAGCCTGGGCGTCCTGCACGCCTGAGAAGATCACAACAGACAGCAGAAGAACCATGAACCGCGTCTGTCGTATCGAGCGGCTCGAGTTCATCTGGGTTTCCTGATCGAAAATCCGGCTCAAGAGTATCATTATCGATCTCCTTGCTGAAACAAGCTGTCGATTCAAGGGAGACCAGGGAAAAAGTCGGGTCAGTCAAGCGCCGCGCCGAAAACGTTATCGTTGGGCCATCTCACATTCATCTCGCTGGGGCAGACCGCAGTAGCGTTCGAGAGTTCCGTTGTTGAAATGACGCGCCTAGCCCGAGACCATCGCATCGGGCGCTTCTTGGCTCATGCGTTTATTTGTACAAGTTGATACTTGATCTGTAAACGCCGTTAATGGCCGACCTTCAACCGCATGATGCGCGGCGAGTCTGGTCGGTTGATTTGGAGAAGAGGCTTGTGTCTTTTTAGCAGCCATAAACGTGGCTCGGTGGGAATATGGACTTAGTCGATACGCGGCATCGCCTGTTCGGGAACGCGCGTCGCGCGCGCGATCGCGCGGACGCCGCTAGGAAACTGCGAGGCGAGCCATATAAGGGCGTCCTGGCCAACCGAATGTCTGAAGAACATGCTGTTCAACGGCTTTGAAACGCGCATTTGCTTTCTAACGATCTTACTGAAGCGGTCATGAAACTCATGCGAGGTCGCGCCTTCGAGAAACATGTTGGCCGCCAGAACTGCGCTGCAGCTCGCCATGCCCATCCCGTCGCCGGTGAAAGAAGGGATCACCGCAATCTGATCTCCAAGCCGCCACAGGCCCGGCGGGTCCGCAGGGGACGGATTGTGTACAAAACCATAAGGAATGCGGCTGATCGCAAGCGGGCGATCCAGCAAAGGCACGGCGCCCTCCAAGTAAGCCGCTACGTAGCCCGACTCGCTGCTGAATTGCTGCAGAACACCTTGCCAGGTTCCCCCTCCTTCGGCGAAGCGGTCTTCGCTGATCACGAAACACAAATTGACGCGATCGTCTTCGACAAGCATTAGCCCGAGATAGCATTCCTTGAGGAGAATGAGCTCCGTCACCCACCGCAGATGCTCAGTCTTTTTCTTGTTGAAACGGTAATACATTTTCAAAGCAAGATAATCGCTTTGGCGCCCAGGCGCAGCGCGCTTGACGCCACGCAAATCGTGCTTGCCACTCGCAAGAAAAATCGCGCGAGCCGGCGCGCTATCTCCGGAGCCGAAGGACACTTCGAAGCCGCCGTCATCCGATTGCTCGATGCGTCGCGCCGCCTTGCCGCGAATGACGTTCACGCCGCAGGACGTCGCATGTTCGAGGAGAGCCTCGTCGAGGATTTTTCTCGATAGCGCCAGAGCCGGAAAAGGCAGCGGTTGGTCCACGCTGCGATTTCCCCGAACCAATCGCACACGGTTGATCGGTCGAGCGCCCAGATCCACCGGGTCTACGCCAAGAGATCGCAAATTCGCGCTGACCTCACGGCTCATGAACTCGCCGCAAATCTTATGACTGGCCGACGACGAGCGCTCATAGAGATCGACGCGCCGACCCGCGCGGGATAAAGCAAGGGCCGCCGTAGCTCCAGCGACGCCGCCGCCGATGATCACGCTTGCTTCCGTCACGATACGACTCCTCATTCTACCTCTTCGCGAAGCAATTCCGGAGTGACCGGTTTGTCCTTTGGGGGCTCCTCACCGTCTGTTGAAGCGATTGTTGCGTCGATGGGCCCAAGCCAGCCGCTCGCGAGAGCGACGGCTTACGAAGGCGTGTCGCCTGGGGCGGAATTCGACTGCCGCGCCGCGAAGCAGTGCGTAAATGGCCTTGCGGGGCTCTCGTCGAGAACCCAGTCATCCTGATCTGGCCACAGCTTCGATAGATCGCGGTTGTTGAAGCCGGCGCGCACGCTCGTCTTCGCATCCCATTGCGTGATGTCGTTGCAGCCGATGACCCAGACCAGGCTGCTCGCCATGAGCGAAAAGCGATCGCGACGGGGTTCGCATGCTACGAACAGCGTCGTGCGCGCCGCCGCCAATTCAAGCAAGCGGGCGAGGTCGGGGTTTTCAAAATGATGCAGAAACAGATTTGCTGAGATGATGTCCGTCGTCGCGGCGTCATGCGAAAGGTAATCGAAGACGTCTGCGACGACGCTCTCCACCCGCCATCCGATCGCTTCAAAGGCTTGGCGCGTCTCGTCCGATAGAATGTCCTGTTGGTCGAGCAGGCGCACCGTCACGCCTTGCCACTTCGGCGCCAGGCGATTTGCGACGCCGAGCATCAATGCACCGTCGCCGGAGCCGAGATCGAGAATAGTTTTCGGCGTCCTGTCGAAATGGCGGGAAAGCATCGTCGCCATAATCTTGGTCTGCAACATCCAGCTGTTGACGCGCTGCAGGTCGCGGCGCGACTGCATTGCTCGGGGATCGTCGCATGGAAGAGAATCCAAAAGTTCAGGATATACTGCGCGAGCGAGCTTAGCCATTTTGGCGCTCTCCTTCTGATAGCCCTGTTAGGATAATTCCGGCGCCCGCCTGGGCGTTATCTAGAATTAGCCAATCAATTCGCGCGACTCCTCGCGCTCCGTCAGTCGCGCGCTATGGCGAATCGCCCCGCGGATTTTTGCGCCTTCATTGGTTGGAGCCAACCTGTCTGCGCCGAGAGCGGGTGGACCAAAAAATAAGCGTCAACGCGCAGCCCGACGGGCAATTTCACGCCGGGGTCGAGATCTATAAGCACCTGCAGCGCCTTGGCGTCGACGCGATCGGTCGGCCGACCGGTCTGAACCATCTTGGAGCCCATTCTGGACGACACGCGGAAAACTCGTCCGCCGAATTTCTGATTTGGGAACGCGTCCGCAGTGACCTCGACGCGCTGCCCGGCGACGATTTTTCCGACGTCGGTCTCATCGACGTCCGCGCGCACGCGCAGACCGCGAACATTGCCGACGATGGCGATCGGCGTCGGCGGCACGTGCGTCACGGCTTCGCCGGCGACGCGAGAGCGACGCAGGATCGTACCCGCGATCGGCGACCGCACCAGCGTCTTTTCCAAAAGCGCTTCCGACAGAGCCACATCCGCCTCCGCGAGCCGCACCCGCGCGCGCGCCGCCGCGAGATCTTCCGCGCGCGGCGGAGCCTCGAGCATCGCGAGCCTTTCCGCGATCGCCGCGCGCCGCGCCTTGTTGACGTTCCAGTGGGACGTGGCCTGATCAAGCGCCGCTTGGGGCGAAACGCCGCTCTTAGTGAGCGGCAGCCGTCGCTCATGTTCGCGTCGCGCCAAATCGAGCGCTGCGTCTGCCTCCATCAGAGCATCCTTCGCCTCTCGGCGCTCCTCGGCGCGCGCGCCATTGGTGAGGCGCTCAAGTTCGGCCTGCCGCAGCGCAAGCGCGGCGCGCGCGGACTCCAGTCGAGCGACCTGCTCGGTATTATCGAGCGCCGCGATGATCTGACCGGCCGCCACCTCATCGTTCTCCTCGACCCGCATCTCGCGGATGACGCCTGTCGCTTGCGCGGAGATTTCTCGCTCCTCGCCTTCAGGCTCCACCATTCCCGGCGCGGCGGCGACATGCTGCGCAAGACTGGCGAGCGACGTTGTGGCGCGAGCGGTTGACTGCGTGCTCTCGATCGACTGAAAGAGAAAGAGGCCCAGCGCAGCCAGGCCGAGGAAAGTCAGAATTGCGACGACGCGTGACGACATTTTCATCACAAGGCTCCCATTGCGTGTAGGGGAGATGGACCACGCGGCGTCGCCAAACGCTCGGCGATTTGTCCATCTTCGAGATGTATCACCCGATCCCCGAATTGAAGAATGCGCGGATCATGGGTGACGATGACCACCGCTCGCTCCTGCTGATGCGCAAGCATCTGCAAAAGCTCAATGGCGCGAAGTCCGCTTTCTGCGTCCAGCGCGGCAGTCGGTTCGTCGGCCATCAGGATCTTGGGATCGCCGGCCAGAGCGCGCGCGATCGCGACGCGCTGTCTCTGGCCGCTACTCAATTGAGAGGGAAAGGAATCGAGCCGCTGACCTAAGCCCACCGATTTCAGGAGTTCGCGCGCGCGCTCCCGAGCAATCTGCCGGGACACTCCGAGAAGATCGAGCATCACCATCACGTTTTCCGTGGCGGTCAGCACGGGGAACAGATTGTAGGCTTGAAAAATGAAGCCAAAATATTTCAGCCGCAGCGCTGCGAGCTCCTCTTCGCCGAGCGCCTGCGTGTTTTTTCCATAAAGCATCACCACTCCGCTCGAAGGGCTGAGCAGCCGACCCAGAATATGGAGCAGCGTCGTCTTACCGCTGCCCGACGGTCCCACAAGCATCAGCAACTCGCCGGCGTAAACCTCAACGTCGATGTCCCGAAGCACGGTGACCGGCGTCGGTCCGGTGTCGAAGGAATGACTGACGCCAGAGGCGCTGATGACGGCGCGTTTCATCTGAACACCTTCACTGGATCAATTGATGTGATCTTGCTGATCGACACCAGCGAGGCGCCGACGCACATCAGCACGGTGACGGCGCCGATGCCAACAGCAAGCCAAGCTGGGAAAAGCGGCGGCGAACTCATGTTCCGGCCGAGATACACAAGCACCGCCACGGCGCCGATCCCGACGACGCTTCCGATCAGACCACCGATCACCGCCTGTTCAATGACGATCTTGTAGAGATACCATCGCGGCCCGCCCATAGCACGAATGACTGCGTATTCGGGAAGACGATCCATGGTGCTAGCGTAGAGCGTTTGTGCGACGATCACGACGCCAACAAAAAGCGCAAGCAGCGAAGAGCAGATGATCGAAATGCCCGCACCCGTGGTCAGAAGCCAGTATTTCTGGCTATTGGCCGCAAATTCCCGCGAGGTCATTACGTCGACGTCTGGCATTCGGGCGGACAGTCTCTCGATCACCGTAGCCGGATCCTGACCGGGGGCGAGCCGGATCAACACGTAAGTGATGAGATTGTCTGTTCGACCCAGCAGCGATCGCGCGTTACGTAGCGAGGTAAAGACATAGGGCGATTGCGTGAATGTTCTTATCCCGTCCGTAAAGCCGACGACCCGCGCCCGGCGATCATTAATTTCAACAAGTTGATTGAGTCCGGTGACACCAAGCTTTTCGGCGTAGAGTCGATCGATGATAATCCCATCGGGGCTGGATAGCGCCTCTCGGAAGCTTTGCCCGGCGGGCAAAGTCAGCGGCAAGCCCATCTCGGCGCCCGGTTCGACGCCAATGAGGATGACAATCTGCCGTATCCCGTCGGCGCGCTTCCAAAAGCCGAAATGCAGAAGATAAGGCTCGGCGACGGCGACGCCTTCCACCGCCAGCGACTGGAATCTGCGTCTGCCGTCGATCGGCGTTGCAAGATCGACGCTGGGAACGCCATGCGCGGCGACCCAAAGATCCGCGCCGGCATGGTCCACGACGGTCGACGTCGTGTGAAGAAAATTAAGGAGCATGCCCAACTGAATGCCGACGAGGATTGTCGAGAAGGCGATTCCGACGATCGTCACAGCGAAACGGACACGATCGTGGACGAGGTTTCGCCAAGCGATGAGAAGCGTCAGACTCGGACGCATCCATGCAACGCCGCTGCGTCCGCCAAATTGTCTCGTGGCGAGGCCAATTTCTTTTCCTAGCGACATTTCGAAAGGCTCCCGCAGCTATTCTAGTTCTTCAAGCGCACCTTGCCGGTGACTGCGCGCAGCGCCAGGCGCCATATTCTCTCCGCTCGCAACATCGGATGACGCAGCCGACGGACTGCGTCCTAGCGCCTCAATGAACCTACCGCAGCCGGCTCGCCGCTTCTCTGGTCTCTAAGACTTCAGCGGCGTCCTTCGTCAGCCGTATGGCGTCACGATTGACTTGGATCTTTCTTCGCCTGAAGCCGAATCTCCACGATGGCGCCATTGACGCCAATCTTGTCCATGTCGACATAGCTTGGTCATTCGTACGATCGTCCCAGGCGTCCTCGATCGAGCGCATGATGAAGCGTCCGATAAACTGCATCTCGTCCGAGCGATGTCTGACTTCGCCGCTCGTCAAGCGCTCGATTTCACTGACGGCGTCGGTTGCCGGCGCCACTCTCAGTTCAGACGCCTTGCGCCGTGCAAGCTCGTTGATCAGCGTTTCGCCGGTCATTGAATAGAGAACGTAGACAGGGCAAACGTCTATCGCCGAGTCGCACTCGCTACGATCGATCTCGAAGTAGCAGTATCGACTTCCGTACCAGGAATGGCCCTCGTGCGGACAACTTTCGTCCTTGCGAACCCATTCGATTTTTAGATCTTGATCAGGAAGGAAATACATCACAGTCCCTCCGCTAGAGGAGTAACAACATTCGTCCAAAACCGTTCCCACGATTCCAGCGAATTTCCGCTAAACGCGCATCGTCTTATCGGATGACGCCGCCACACAACGCTCCGGAGAACGAAAACATCAGTACGCTTGCTCTGCAGGCCGGACATCATGATTCCTTTGATACAACGCAGCCGCCCTAAATCGCGCGCGGATCGGGAAGATCGCGTTTCCAGATGACGGTCTGATTAGGACCGAGCAGCTCATAGCCGATCCCGCGCCAAACGATGCGTCGAGAGAAGCACGATACGATCACGTTCCAGAGCGCCAGAGGCGCCACCAGAGGCATTACTCCAAGATAGGCCCATCGAAGGCGTCTCAACTCGTCGCGATGCTGCGGCAGAATGCGCATCGCAAAGGTGGTCTGCAGCCAGCACTGTAAGACCATTGCAAACGCCATGCCCGGCAGCAGCAGACTGACGACGCCATCGGGCAGACCTTGTTGGGCGAAGGCTCTGTAGAGAAGCGACGCGACAAGCACAAAAAGAGCGCAGAAATACAACGTTAGCGCCACGATCTCGCGCCATGCGCGTGGCATATAAACTCGCGTCAGGATGATCTGGCGGTTCGTGAATTCCAGAACGTCACTCAAGCTCGCGTCGCCCCGCGAGGCGACCAGACAGCGGGGCACGAATTGAATGCGCCGCCCATGCGAACGAACCGCGGTCGTCACGCTGCCGTCGTCGCTCACCCCTCCCCGCCAGCGTTGCCGGATTTCCAAGTTTTCGAAATCAACGCGGCGCATCGCCATAGTCCCTCCCCAGGCGAAGCTCGACTCATCGCCAAACAAGAACAGCGATTGCGCGTTCCAGGCGCTCAACAGCAGAGACCCGAGGCCGCTGCCGGCCGGAAGATACCAGCGATAGCCGGTGGCGACGCCCACTTCAGGGTCCGCGAGTCCTGCGGCCAGATTGGTCAGCCAATCCGTTTGCGGCTGTGCGTCAGAATCGCAAAAGGCGATGATCTCAATGTCGGGAAAGAACTCATCGAGAGCGTCGACCGCGGTGGCGAGATTATGAACCTTCTGTCCGCAGGCCGCGGCGGGGCCAGCAGTGATCAATCGCGCCGGAGGTGAAGCGCCCTCGATCAGGCCTTTGATCAACTTATGCGCCGGATCTTCCTCGCTCTCGGTCACAAACAGCAGCCCGTAGTTATTGTAGTCTTGGCGCAGCAACCGCCGAACGGTTTCGACCAGAGCGCCATCTATCCCCTTACACGGCAAGATGACAGCTGCTTTAGGCTGCTCTGTTCGCAAGGACGGCGCGCGGCGGAAACACTTTGCGAAGCGTAGCATCGGCGCGAGCACCACGAGCAGTTGCAGCCCCAGGAAAGCGATAATCAGCGCGTAAAGCATATTCTGCTCCTCGGATTAGCATCAGCCAACCAGGCCTGAGCGGAAATCGACGCCACCATTCTCCTCACTTCGTCGCGTAAACGGTGTGCACGCGAAACTCCCTCATCTGCGGATCCTGCTCATCGTCGATGCGCCGGAAGCCGGCGGCCTGAAGCAGGCTCCGCACCTTGTTCAAGCGGCCTTCAACGTCGTGCACTTCGACGACGATCTTGTTGATCTTTCCCCAGTCGTCGGCTGTGACGCCTTGCAGGATGTCGAGTTCGGCCATTTCAGCATCGATCTTCACGAGATCGATGCGTGTGAGTTCTTGATCGCGGATTGCGTCTGAGAGCGACAACGCCTGACACGAAACGCGTCGGCCGCGTAGCAGGATTTTAAGAAGAATGCGCAGAGCAATTTCCTGGGGCTTGGGCGGCAGTCGCTGTATCCATCGCAGAAATGGCGGGAACTGAGGCAGTATGTCTCGAAAGCCAAGTCGAACCGACGCTGCGTTCGAATCATAGGGATAGGCTGTCGACATGGAGGTCAGCAGCGGATAGTGGGTGAATTCGATCGCGCCGCTCTCTCGTGAGAGGGCGTAGGGCAAGGTGACGAGGCTATCGAGCTTGTACTTCTTGGCGTTGGCCGTGAGGCACTTGAACAGGTCAGGAATTGGCTCAAAGGCGAGAATTTTTACGGCCCGTTTGCCCCAATCGCACGCGGTCAAGGCAAAGAGTCCGATGTTCGCGCCGACGTCGACGATGGTGTCTCCCTCCTCAATTTCGATCCCATGTTTGAAGTAGGGCGCAATCTGTCCAAAAATGATCGGGGCCTCCAAGGGATTCACACAGTACACCCGCTGTTCATTGGGAAGCATCGTCTGCAGCATGATCCCTCCTCGGCGAATGCCGACAAATGGTTTCCGATTACGCGACTGACTGCTCCAAGTCTGCGTAGGCGATAATGAATCCGTCATCTTCAATCGTCGAAATGCGCGCGCGCGCGTTCCTGTCCTTGTGCGAAAGGACGATCTGTCCGTCACCGGTCATTTCGGCAGCCTCCATCGCAAGCGGTTTCCCCTCAAGACCGACGCCCAAGAGCTTGCCGACCGCTTCCTTCGCGCACCACAGCCGGGTCAACCAAGCGTCGCGTTCTTGGACCGGAAAACTACCGATCATCTCGCGTTCCTTCGCTGAGGCGAAGGCTTCGACTACGCCGACGTCGCGCGTGGCGATACGCTCAATATCGACGCCGATGTCATGCTCGTGAGCGACCGCTATCGCTCGTTCATCGCAATGGGAAATGCTCACCGACGGCGCGGATCCCAAGCCCGGCGCGGGCTTGACGAACGGTCGTCCGCGTTCATCCGAAGAGATGGCGAACGCCGCCGGATGCGACATCTCCCCTTGCTGTCGCTTCGCCACCCACAGGCGGACGGCGTCCTTGGCCGCGACGCGGCCATAGAGCCACTGCCGCTGGCGCTGGGGAAAGCGTTCCAGTTCTTTGAAGGTCAGCATTTCGTCGGCGCTCAGACAATAGCGCGCGAGCAAGGCGGGATCGAATTGCTTCAGCTCGGCGCTTGAAAGCATCAATGAAACGGCGCCCTCGAAACGCGGCGCGGGCGCTGGCGTCGTTAACAAGTGTCTGTCGGGCTGACGACGGAAATCCACCAGGCGCTTTTCCCAGCGAAACTTCCATGTCCGCCAGCCTGAGATTCGCATCCAAACGCCGCCTTCGCCATCCTGCACCTCGACATCGGCGACGAGCGTCTTGCCTTCCGACTGCAAGATCTCAACGCGCACAGGCGCGCGCGTTCCGACCGGCGGCGTCGGCCGATAAATTTCAAGTTTCAAGAGACCGATTGGAAAGACGTAGCGCTCTTGCTCCATCGCCCAGAGGCCGACGATTTGACCCACCGCGTCGAGTAAGCAGGGGTCCGTCAAAAGTTGCGGAGAACGCGTCGATCCAAAAAGCTCTTCGGCAGACCGCACACAAAGCTCGCCGACGATTCCTTCGTCTCCGAGAACGGACTCTCCAACGAGACATTGAAAGCTCGGTCCGTGAAACATATGCCGCTCGGCATAGATTTCATCCGCTGTGAGCGAGTGAGCGCGCGCGTTGCTCAAATCGCTAAAGGTCGGCGACAATTCGACCAAGTAGCGATCTCCGAAAAGAACAGTCGCAGTGATCGCGGGAGAGCTTTTACCTTCGACGTAAATGGCGGCGGAAATGCTGAAGGCCCCGCGCTTCGCATCGTGACGAACGATCTGCGTCTCAATGTTTAGCGCGACTTCGTCAACGTCCGCCAGATCGATCCAGGTCACCGAGCGTACGTCTTCAAATCCGATCAGACCGCAGCCCGGCGCGAGACACGCCGCCGCCTCGGCCATGATTTCGAGGCTCATCGTCATCGGCACGACCGGCAGACAGGCCGACGTCGGCTTTATGCCAGGCGCATGAACGAAAGCGTGATCGGCGAGGTAGAGATCTTCGTGAACGCTGAGTTTGCGCTCGATCGTGATGCGCTCGCCGGGAACGTAATCGAGCACGGAACCGATGAACGGCATGCGCGGTTCGCTTGTATCCGCCTCTTGGATCTGAACACAGCTTCCCGCGCCCGCTGTTGCCATCGGGCTGGGCCGCTCGGAAAGATGAGCTTCTTCTTCCGGCTGCTCGACGGCGAGCGCCAGCTCCTTCGCGTCCTGAACCTCGAACATGCGCGCGATGAGAGGCGCTCCGCCCTCGCCCGTCGCTGGCCAGGATGGAGCGTCGCCGCCGTTGACTCTCTTAGCGCGCTCGAAGCTCATATCTTTTCCGCCACCAAGCCGGTGATCGTCAAACCCGGTCCAAAGGCGAGAGAGACGATGCGGACCCCCGCAGGAATCGAGGGCTCCTCCAAAATTTCCTTCAAGATGTGGGGGACTGTCGCCGAGGACATGTTGCCGTTCTCGGTAAACACCGAATTGCTGATCGCCACCTGATCCGGCTCAAGCCCGAGCGCCTCCTGAATATGTTCGACGATCTTCGGGCCGCCAGGATGAATGGCGAAAATCAGCCTGTGCTTGTCATGCTCGAAATCGACGCCGACGCGTTGCAGCAACTGCTCGACGAATGGGCGAACCGATTGCTTGATGACGACGGGCACCATGACGGAGAGCGTCATGTGGAAGCGTGTTGAGCCAGGTACCCAGGTCATGTCGTCGGCCGAGTTCGGCAGCAGATGCTCGTTGAAGGCGAGGATCCTCAAGCCGCGAAGCCCTCGTTCCCGCAGGTAATCTTCCGTCACCATCGAATATTTTATGAAGCCGTCGGCAAACAGCGTCATCGTGATGATGTTCTCGGCCTTGAGCTCTTCGATGCCGCGGTGAACGGAGAGCACCTCGGTGTGCACGATGTCGACGCGATCCTTGGGCTTGGTCATGGCGAATTGCGACGACGAGAGAAAGCCGTGCGCCATCTTGATCGCCGGAAACGCGCCGTAGCAGCCCATGTGGTAACTATGCGTGACGGTGGTGTTGAACCATTCCTTGCCGGCCACCATCCGCTCCACGGGACTGGGCGCCAGATAGCCGGAACAGGTCACATGGATGAGATCGTCCGGCGCCTCCTCGGCGTCGCCGTACATCTCCTTGAGGCAGCCGTCGGCGACTTTCGCATAGCTCGAATGGCGCGTCTTGATGTCCTTCGCCTGGAGGTTCTCGTAGTTGTCGAAGAGCTGCATATACTCGTGTTCGGGCTCTGCGACCGTGAACTCGCCATTGCTGAAGCTGATGTCGCTGAGACGCGGAAAGAACACCAATTGGCGCCGCTTGATCACTGAGGGAGACAGAGCGAACTTTTCAAACTTTTGCCGCGTTTCGTGAATGATCGTTCCAAAGCTCTCCGCATCGGTGATCCCGTGACTGCGGCAATAGGACTTGGCGAATCCATAGGCTGAAAGTTCGAGAGTCAAAGCCTGCGGCACAGGCTCGATCATGCGGACGGGAACAAAGTTTGTCAGGCAAAACGACATCGCCTACTCCTCGATCTGTCGACTTCGGCGTCGGTAATTGGCGAACGCCTGCTATTGTTGCCGCATGCCCTGTCGGGCGATCTGTTCGAGGCTTGCGGCGACGACGATTTCCGGCGCGCCGGTGTTTCCGCGCTCGAGCTCCTCGAGGCAGCGCCGCTTTCCTTGATCAATGGCGATCGGATAGATCTGCTTGGAGGCGTAGAGCTTGCGCAGATCGTCGTTCACCATGCCGCCGTCCCACGGTCCCCAATTGATCGCGACGGCGTGAACATGCGGCCATTTGTGGCTGAGGCCATCGGCCAGCTTGTTGACGACCTCGTTCGCCGCGCTGTAGTCGCTCTGGCCGGCGTTGCCGAAACGACCCGCGATCGACGAGAAGAACACTAGGAATTTGAGAGTTTCCGGCCGCAGTTTCTCGGATAGAACCATGGCCGGGATCACCTTCGTCTCGAACACCATGTCGAAGGACTCGGGCGACTTCTCTCTCATCATCCTGTCGTCGATGACGCCCGCGCCATGCAGCACGCCGTCAATGCGGCCATAGCGATCGTAGATTGAATCTATCAGACGCCCGAAGGCGTCGCCGTCGCGGATGTCGAGCGCGTGGTACTCGACCTGCGCCCCGGCCGAACGCATCGCCGCGATGTTGTTGCGGATCTGACGGTCTTTGAGGATGCGTTTGATCCCGCTTTCGATTTCCGCCGGTTTGACCTTGGCGTTGCGTGCGCGCGCCTCCCCGATGAGAAACTGCCGTAACGCGGCGCGCTCGTTCAGGCTGCGCGTAGCTTCGGGCTCGGCCTCCGGCATCGGACTGCGTCCGACGAGAACGAGCCGCGACCGGAATTTCTCCGCCATCGCCCTCGTGACGTCCGCGGTTATGCCGTAGGCGCCACCCGTGACGAGCAGCACGCCGTCATGCTCCAAGCTCAGGCCCGACAGATCGGCCGTCGGAACGCACTCCTCCGCGAGTTCGAGCTGAAAGCGTCCGCGCTGGGTGAAGCCCACTTCGACCGTCGGATCGTCGTCGTAAAATTCCATCAAAGATTCGTCGACCAGCCGCTTCACGTCGATATCGGGATCGGCGTCGATGCATTTGACTCGCAACTCCGGCCATTCCCGCGCCGCTGACTTGGCGACGCCGAGCGTGCCGGCGGGAGCCGCGGCGAACGGGCGCGCCCGGCGAAGACCGAATTGTCCATCGAAATCGGTCAGATTGAAAAGGACGCCGCCGCCGCACTTGGCGCTTTCCCTCAAATCCTTTTCGAAGGCCTTGAGGAGCAGAAACAATTGCCGTGCGTGGTCCAGACGGGCGTCATGCGCGACGCCGCCGATCGACTGCAAGCCGGACAAATTGAAAATCGCGCCTACCTTGGCGCCCTCGTCGGCGAGCATCTCGCGAAGCGCGGTCACTGCGTCAAGCGAAGACAAGTTGGCTTCGATGCGCTCACTATCGACGAGGCGAGTCTCGCCGCCGGGCGTGACCCGCCAGACCTTATGGCCGTTAGCCCTCAGAGCGTCGCTGATAGCGACGCTCAACTCCCCCGCGCCGCCGACCACGAGGATCAGGCGGTCTGCGGGAAAATCCTTAACTTGCCTTGAAGCGTCCCGCGGCGCGGCCACGGGGGTGACCGCGTAGCGCTGCACGTCCGCGGGATTTGCCTTCGGGGCGTCAGACTCCGCTGTCTCAGGCAAGGAGAGCGACAGCGGAGTCTGAGCTTTTTTTATTGAGTCGGAGCCTCCCGGCTCGGCCTGCGACTTCCGAAACTGATCGTACCAATCGACGATCGCATTCAGGGTCTTGAGGCCCGACAGCTCCTCGAAAACCTTCTCTTCGTCCTGGTTCTCCATGAAGGAGTGATCGTCCTTGAGCTTGCTCAAGATCTCGATCCGCTTGATGGAGTCGATGCCGAGATCCGCCTCCATATGCGCGTCGAGATCGAGCATGTCTTCGGTGTAGCCCGTGCGCTCGACGACCGCCTGCAACAGATCGGCCTTGAACGCCTCGGTCGACGCAAGCTGCTTTGGGCCCTTCTGGTCCGTCGTCTTTGCAGCGCCGGCGCCATTCGCCGCCGGTTTCGCGGCGACCGGAGGCGCGCTCGCGGGGCGCGGCGCCGGTTGCGGAGCCTTGCCGTTCTGCGTGGCGGCAAGCTTCGGCAGCACAGGGGCCGGCGGAACGAAGACGCCGGCCGTCGTCGGAGCCGCCGTCGCCTGTTCGGCGATCAGGAACGGGATCGGCTCAGCGCCAAACCCGGTTCGTTCAGCGGCGCCATTGCCGTTGGCGCCGAGCAGCTGTCCCTGGAACTCGAAGAAACGACGCAATACGTCCTGCTGCTCGCGCTGTAGATCGATGAGTTGCGCCAAACTGTTCTGCACTTGGGCGAACCGCGATTCAGCGCCTAACGCGCTGACCGCGCCAAGCGCTGGCGATGGTACGTGAGTAGACAAGGCTTTGCTCCTCTCGCGTTCGACGCCGAATAATGGCGCCGATGGTGGATAGGCTGCTGCGTTCCCATTGGGTCTGGTTTGGAGGAGCGCGGCGGGCGCTTTCACAGGCGCCGGTTGCGCGGCGGCGCCGGCGGCGCGCTTTGGCGGCTTTGCTTCGCCGCGCCAAGGCTCGGCGCGCCCGCCATTCACCCGCCACGCCATAGGCCCTGGATTGGCCTTGGCGCGAGCCTGTTCGAAGACTTGCGCGAGGCTCATTTCCGCAAGTCCGCGGCGCGCAAACCATGGCGCGAGATCGACCGGAAGGCCGAGCGCAAACGCCCGCGCGAGCAGCTGCGCGAGCTGCAGCCAGCCCGAACGCTCCGGCGCGTCGATTGACAGCGTCGTGTGCGGCCGGTCGCCGAGAATGCGGCCGACGAGCCCGCTCAGCACCTGCCCGGGACCCGCCTCGATGAAGACTCTTGCCCCGGCCGCGTAGAGGCGCTCGATCTCATCGACGAAGCGCAAGGGCTCGACGATGTGGCGCGCCAACACCGCGCGGATTTCAGAGGGCTCCTCGGGATAGCGGTCGCCCGTCGTGTTGCTGAACACTTTGATCTTCGGCGGTCGGAACGTCACCGAGCCGAACTCCGCGGCGAGCGCCGCTTGCGCCCCCGCCATCGCGTTACAGTGGAACGCCGCAGTCACTGGCAGCCGCTTGACTCGCACGTCCTCCCCGCTGAGGGCCTTCACCGCAGCATCGATCGCGGTGATTGGCCCTGCGATGATCGTCTGGTCAGGGGCGTTCAAATTCGCGACGCTCACCGCCAGTTCGAGACGCGCGATCGCCTCTAGCGTCCACGCCTCGTTGGCGTTGACCGCAGCCATCGTCGCCGGCTGTGCGACGGATATCTCCTTGGAGATACGGCCGCGCGCATCGGAGATGCGGATAAGATCCTCCCGCGACAGAACCCCGGCGACGCAGAGCGCGACATATTCGCCGTAGCTGTGGCCGGCGACGAAGTTGGGCTTTAAGCCGAAGGCCGATAGCGCATCATAGGCCGCGAGGCCCGCCAATCCGAGCGCCGGCTGCGCGATGCGCGTGTCGTTCAATGCCGCTTGCTGGCGCTCCCGCTCCTCCTTGCCGAAGACAGGCACGGGATAGACATATTGCGACAGCGGCTTCGGCAGCGTGCTCTTTAGCAGCGCGTCGGCCTTTTCGAACAAGGCGTAAGCGGACGGACGCGCAAGGACAAGATCGCGAAGCATGTTGATCTGCTGCGATCCCTGCCCCGGGAACAGAAAGCAGACGGCGCCACTGTCGGCGCGATGTTGCAGGTTCCGATAGTAGATCCCGCTCGGCGCGCTGAGCGTCGCCTTGCCTTGATGGCTGCGTAGGAAGAATTCAAGCTTGCCCTTTAGGTCGGCGACCGAGTTCGCCACGATGGCGAGCTGCACGATCTGACCGCCGTTCTTCGGCCGCAGCCTGGCGTCGTCAAGGGACGTCGAGTAAGCGAGCTGTGCGAGATCGAGCTCCTGAATCTGCTCGACGCCTTGCAGCAGAGTCCGCGCCGCGTCTTCAACCGCCTCGACGCTCGAACGGCTGAAGGCGAAAATCTCGGCCGCGCGCGGGTTCAGATCCTGCGCGTCGGACGCCCGGAAGTCACCGCGATATTCTTCGAGCACGGTATGAAAGTTGGTGCCGCCAAACCCGAAGGCGCTGACGCCGCAACGGCGCGGCGCGCTGTCGCCGACGCCGAGCCAGGGGCGAATTTCGGTGTTGATGTAGAAAGGCGATTTGGCGAAATCGACGCCTGACACTGGTTTTTCGACGCCGATGGTCGGCGGCAGCACGCGGTGCTTGAGCGCGAGGCTCGCCTTGATGAGCGCCGCGAGTCCAGCCGCCACTTTTGTGTGGCCGATCATCGACTTCACCGAGCCGACGGCGCATTGCTGCGGCGTTCTCGACGCGGGACCGAAGACCATGTTCAGCGCGCCGATCTCGGATTTGTCGCCGACCGACGTGCCAGTGCCATGCGCCTCGATCAGCGTGACGCTCGATGGATCGACGCCGGCGTCGGCATAGGCGCGTTCGAGCGCCAGAACCTGGCCTTCTGGATGCGGCGCCGTCAGGCTGCGATTGTGGCCGTCGCTTGAGCTGCCAATGCCCTTGATGACGGAATAGATCCTGTCGCCATCGCGTTCGGCGTCGGCGAGCCGCTTCAATACAACGGCGCACACGCCTTCGCCAATGGCGATGCCGTCCGCGCTGTCATCGAAGGGGCGACAGCGACCGCGCGGCGACAGCGCATGGGTCTGAGCAAAGGACATGAAGCTGACGGGGCCGTTGGTCCCATCCACCGCGCCAACGAGCGCGATGTCCGCGTCGCCGCTGCGCAACTGTCTGATGCCGACGTCGAGCGCAGCGAGAGAGGAGGCGCAGGCCGCGTCGACGGTGAAATTCGCGCCGCGCAGATCGAGTCGATTGGCGACGCGCCCGGCGACGACATTGCCGAGGAATCCCGGAAAGGAGTCTTCCGTCCACTTCGGCAACTCATCCTGATAGAGGGACTCCAGGATCTGCTTGCGCGCTTCTTCGGAGACGCCTTCGGCTTTTGGCAGATAATGCGCGAGCAACGTCCGGAAGATGTAGATCGTTCCGAGATCATTCATGCCGCCAGAGGCAAAAATTGTCGCGGTGCGCTCGCGCGGGAACGGCCGGCGATCAAGGCCGGCGTCTTCCAGCGCCATGCTCGACACCAGCAGCGCGAGGAGCTGCACGGGTTCGATGGAGCGCAGACTGGCGGGCGGAATCCCGTAACGCGTCGGGTCAAAAGCGACGTCGTCGAGGAAGCCGCCCCACTTCGAATAGACCTTGTCCTTCACGCCGCGTTTTGGCTCGTAGAAGTCGGACGCGCGCCAGCGATCCTCGGTTACTTCGCGAACTGAATCGACGGCCAGCATGATGTTGCGCCAGTAGCTGCGCACGTCGTTCGCGCCCGGCAACAGACAGGCCATGCCGACGACAGCGATTTCTTCGCGCGGTTCTCGCTTTGACGAACTCTTACGGTTGTCGCCGCGGGCGAGCGCCGCCTGGGCGCCGGAGGAGACGGCCTGGTGCAGTTCGGCCATGCTCAACCGCGAGTCGCGCAAGCGCGCGACTTCGCCCATCATATACATGCCTTCACGGCGCTGCGCGTCGGCGTCGAGGCTGACGTATTTCTCGTTGTTACCCTCGGCCGCAGGATTCTCATTGCGTGCGACGCCCTTTGAGGCGATGCGCAGCCGCCCGATGTTGAGCAGCTCGAGCGCCATGAGAATTTCTTCTTCCGACTTGCCCTGCAAAATCAGATCGCGCCGCGTCTTATCGAACTCATCGCAAAAGCTGGTGTTGGCGCAGCGTGTGAATGAGCCGACTCCCGATTGCAGCAGCGCAGTTTCACGGCAGTCAACGGCTTGATCCTGAAATTCCTTGACTATGGCTCCGGTTCGCACCGCTTCTTCGGTGAAGAGATAGGCGGTGCCCATCAACACGCCGACTTTCATTCCTTTGGCCGCGAGCGGCGCCGCCAACACCGAAACAATCGCGGCGGAAAGCCCGTTATGAATGCCGCCGGCGAAGAGGATCTGCACCGTCTCGGGATCATCAATCTTCGCGCTGAGAAGTGTCTCGATGGCCGACTCCCACAGCACGAAACTCGTGCGCGGTCCGGTGTGCCCGCCGCACTCGCTTCCCTCGAAAATGAATTTGCGCGCGCCTTCCTTGATGAAGCCATGCAGCAGACCAGGCGACGGCACATGCAGATAGGTGGAAATGCCCAGCGCTTCGAGTTCCTTGGCCTGGCTCGGCCTGCCCCCGGCGACAATCGCGAACGGCGGCTTGACGTTGCGGATGGCCTCCATCTGCTCCTGTCTCAGGTCGAGCGGCATGAAGCCCAAGATGCCGACGCCCCAGGGCCGCGCGCCCATCAGCTCTTTGGTCTTCGTCAGCAGCGAACGCACTTCCACACCGCGCATCACGGCGAGCGCCAGAAACGGCAAGCCTCCCGCCCGAGACACCGCGTCGGCAAAGGGCGCGACGTCGCTGACGCGCGTCATCGGACCCTGCACAATTGGAAAACGGGCGCCGTGCAGTTTGGCGAGCGCCGAGTCGGGTCGCAGCACATTTTGAGCACGGGCCTCGCCGATCGCGGGCGCTATTGCGTCGCGCAGCGCGGTGATCACGCGTCCTGTTGTGCCGTAGCGACGCCCGAGCGAGGCGGCGAAGGCGATGTCCTGTGCGAGCGGAGTGAGCGCGTCTTCTGGCTCCGCCAACAATCGTCGCAAGAGATCCCGCAGGTCGTCGCCCTTGGCGACGCCGACTTCCAGCTCGCGGAGCTTGCCTCGACCGTGTCGAGCGGAAAGACGAAACAGATCAGCGCCTCGCCCGGCGACGATCGTTTCGCTGCCGTCGAATTGGCTCCAGAGCTTTTTTTGCTCTGCGGACGCGCTCGGCCCCTCTTCCGTCAACCAAAGCTGCTCGGCGAGAACGACTCCACTCGCGCCCGAAAGAACGGCTGCCGCGGCGCTGCGCATGTTGACGCCGCCTTGTATCCAGTAAGGAATCTGGACCTTCCCGCTCAATTCCTGCAGCAGGATGAATGAGGTGGCGGAACCAATCCATCCCCCGGCCTCGTGGCCTTTCACGATCAACCCGTCGAAGCCTTCCGCCTCTGCGAGCAGCGCAGAGTCGAGATCATGGACTTCGAGCAGGACTCGTTGCGCCAACTCTTTCGTAGATTTTAGTAGACCGGTCGCCTCTCGCGCCTTAACGCCCGCAAAAATAAGAAGCGGAACTTTGCCTTGCGTGAGCTGCGAAAGTTCGTTCAGATCCCGGTAAGGACCTGCGGCGGCGTCCCATCTGACACCCCATGTTCCGCGGACGCCCACCGACTTCCGCAGAGCGTTTATCGCGTCAGTGATGACGGAGGCGTCCGCACGCCAACCCAAATCGAGGACGCCAGTCTCGCCCGCCTTGCAGGCGGCAATGGCGATTTGCGGGTCGAGGCAATGGCTCGGAGTGATCGCAATCACCGTTTCCATCTATATCTCCTCGAGTTCAGCTTGTGTCCAAAAAACACGGCTAAAAGCTTATTTCAGCTATGCTTATTTGCGCTTTAATGTTCACTTCGTCAGCTTGTTCGCTTGCGCTGTATCGCGCCTGCGCATGAAAAAATCTGTGCTGCAACACACTCAACAACGCACTTTCGCATCGAGCGTCGCTTCGCTATCGATACTGAGCTGTTGCAAATAGGATGCCCATTGCGCGGTGGCCTCGAAGCAATGCACGCTTCCGCCCACCATCGCATTCTTCGGCGGCGCCCTGAGAAGCTGCGCGGTCGCGCTGCTCATCGGCAGAAATCCACCGTCATGGCGGAGAGCGCCGTATCCCAGAAGAAGACGCCGAAGCGTCGCCGCCCGACTTTCAACGCGCGCCAGTTCAGCCGCGATCGGCTCCATTTCAGCAGCGGCGACAGCGACAGCCGCCTTTATAACTTCGCCCTCGGCTAACTTCAGACTGCTTTCGGCGTTCGCGAGTTCTTGACGAAGGCAATCTGAAGCGCGTCGAAACGAGGCCGATTGATTTTTAAGAGAGAAAATCCTTTCAGCGAGCTTCTTCGTTTTCGGCGATAGCTCGAGCGCGCGGCCCGCCTCTTGTCCTGTCGAACGAAGTATCGATGCCGCGCACTCTTCAGCGATCCGCTTGTCAAGATTGGCGAATCTGGAAAGCCTTCTCTGGATCGCAGCAGAAAAATTGTTGGCGCGTTCGACGGCTTCCTGGATGCGGTCTCTCGTCGCCTTGATTATATCCCGCTCACGCTGCGCCAGTTGCAGCGCCGAACGCGCTTTAGCGCGCAACACATTCACTTCGTGATCGAGAGATTGATCTTCGGCGGCCACGAATTGCCGGTTTAAGACAATTACGCCGACCTCTTCCGAACGGCGTCCACGAATGGATTTATCCGATTCAAAGCATGTATTGAGCGAGACCGCATTGATGGCTTCCATCAATGTCCCTCCAAGAAAATCGCCACCGCGCTCTGGCCAAATTATGTGCATTGCGCCTAATCGTTAGGTGCACTGCAGCAACCGCTATCTGTCAACGTTCCGCTCTAAAATTCGTTGCATCGCGCGCGCAATTTTCTTGAATTTTTTCGTCGCACCCCGAGCAAATGCGTGAATTTATTTCGATGTGTCAGTGACTTCCTTGATGTAGATTTTTTTTTTCAAATCGCGCCGTGATCCAATCGGTCGGCGTCTCATTACTAAACCTACTAATGCGTTTGCATGACGATCCGTTCCTGAAGCGTGTTTAAGAGAAAGCGCAACTGCCGCCGACCATCACTCCGGCTGACTCCCAATCGCAATGACGCAAGGAACATTTTTTGCTTGTTTGACCGGAGAAGTTTTCTCCGATGTCATCGCCGCGCAAGGGGATCTCAAGATGAGCGCGCCGGAGCGCATCCACACCTACTCCGGAGTCGTCTACGATAGCGCGTGCTGGAACAGCCTCATGCTACGCGCGGGCCACATCTTCGTCTGCTCAGCGCCCAACTGCGGAACGACCTGGACGCGGAAGCTGTGCGCGCTCCTCGTGCATCAGGGCGCGACGCTGCCGTATCCGCTGACGCGCCTTTCTCGCTGGCTCGACCGCCTAGCGCAGCCCAATATGGGCTTAACTCGGTGTCGAGATGTTCCGATGTAGCAAGCGCCACAAGTCGCCGAAGGAAATACACATGAGGGCACTTAAAGTCGGGGTAGTTGCCGCCCTTCTCGCTTCGCCAGCTTACGCCGACCGAAAAAAAGCGGACGCATGTGCAGCGGGTCTTTCACCTGACTCTAAAGTCATCTACGCGGCAGCAGTCGGGAAAATGCGTCGAGGAGCCG
Source organism: Methylocystis rosea SV97 (assembly GCF_000372845.1). GTDB lineage: Bacteria > Pseudomonadota > Alphaproteobacteria > Rhizobiales > Beijerinckiaceae > Methylocystis > Methylocystis rosea. Next base: position 2,416,041 of record NZ_KB889963.1, on the reverse strand, counting down.
ACAACGAGGCGGTCGTAACAGCAATCACCCTAAGCAAGGTAAGCTCCGGCAGATTAAGCCCTTTAACCGCAAAGACGACCGCCGAGGCTGCCGGTGATTGCCTAAAGAAATTGGCAGATTGAAAGCCATCGGGTGATTGCGGTCTTGCCTGAGTTTTTGTTGTCGCCCCTTAATTCTGCAACATCTCGGCGGCCGCGCCGAGCTTTTAACTCTTACGATCAAAACCGCACGACGGGCGCTCTTATCCTCATCGACCGCTTCACCAATGCGACGGCCGCCGCATGGATCATCGCCTTACCGCTGCGACGCGCGACGAAATATCAATCTTCAGCAACGATCCGTCTGCCTGGCGACCGGCGCGAGGCTGGGGAGAGGTTCCCGCCAGTTCGCTTTCAACGCTTCCAAATTCCGGCATCTCGATAAGCAGCGCGAAAGCAGTGACATTCACGAGGCCGAAAATCGAAGGCAGAATGTCGAGACGCCGCGCAAGCTGGACGCCGTCGTTGATCAGCCTTTTGATCGCAGCGTCGATCTTGTCAATCTTGGTCTCGATCTCGAGGCGTCTCTTGTTTCGCTTCTCGAGCATAGCGCGCGAAATGGCGCGGCCTTTTACGGGTGTGCAATCTCTGATGAGCGCCGCACGGGCAAGATGCAAGCTTCTTCAAATCAATGATGATTTTGGCTGGCACAGGCCGCTCCGGCAAATCGAGAAGCTCGCCCATGCATGCGAGAGTGGCGGCATCAACATGATCGGTTTTGACTAGTCTCCCAACGGCCTCGGCGATGCGTCCGTCGTGGATTGACCTTGGCGACAGGCAGACCTGCCGTATTGAGTGCCTTCGAGGGCGCGGTGGCAAGAACCAGTCGGCTCAAATAACACACGCTTTATCGGCGAGGCCGACAGGCATTTACGCATGGCGCGCCGCCTAGTTTGTCGTGGGCAAAGCGGCGCGCCACCCCGTCCGGTAGGCGGTGCGCACTGAGTTAATCTTGCGAGACGTCGACGTCAGGGCGATCAAACCCTAGCTCGACCTGTCAAAAAAGGTCGGCGGCTCTTCGATGGAGATTTCATGAATCCGAGATCTGCATTTTCGTCAGTCTCCTTCAATAAAGGCGACTGCGCCGCTTTTGCCTATTGCTATCCTGTCATGCGCAAAGCGTAGACTGTGCAAGGCTTTGAGTCTTCGATGTCGACCGTTCCGCCCGCGAAACTCTCGGCCGTCACTTTGCTGAATCCCAAGGCGCCGAGTTTCGCGACAAGTGAAGACAATACGTGCTTGTTTGAAGGTTCTATCTCGAGCACGAGTTGCCGGATTAGAGGCCAGTGTTGTTCTTCCAAACCATGCAGAGCTTCGATCTCGGCACCTTCGATGTCGATCTTCAACAGATCAACGCCTCGCAGCGCCTGTTGACGAATTGTGTCGCTCAAGGTCTGTATCTTGCACTTTATAGTCTGCGTGTCTTTGAGTATCGGCTTCACGATTAGAGCAAACACGCGGCGAGGAAGGAACGCAAACGCGCGATGCAGATTCGAGAGCTCAGACGAGGTTACTTCTGCAGAAAATCTCTCCCAATGGCGCCGCTTTTCTTGCAAATGCAGTGTCGAGTTACTTGGCATTTGCGGAAAAAACGCGATCGTCGCTTCTGCGTTCGTTGATCCAATCGCGTAATCAAGAAGCGTTATGTCGTGCAAACTCCGACGTGGTGATCCTCTCAGGTTCCGTTCGAGGCAGGCATACGTGTTGGGCACCGGCTCCGCGCATACGATTTTGAGATCACGAAAGCGCTCCATCAGTGAAAGCGCAAACATCCCGATATTTGCGCCTATATCGAGAACAACATCGCCGTTATTGACCGAAATTCCATGCTGCTCGTAACAATGCCGTTCGAAAATCTCCTTGTAGAGAAAGCGCGTATCATGGCGAGACTTCGGAGCATTCCAAACACGGAGTCCGTTTGGGCAGCGGAATTGCTTCATCGGCACGGACGCATGAATGACCGCATTCATCATGGGGTTGTCCTTTTGCGCACGCTACTTATCCCATCGCGAGACTGCTCGTGGGCAGGGCTAGAGCATGTTAGTCCATGACCGGCCGCTCCTGCAATGTGAGCGTGGACAGCGGAGCTGATTGAGGTTGCTCAGCCGGCCACGCGATGAATCTCGTAAATTCCTAGCAGTCGAGTCGCTTCATGTCTTTGCTGCGAAGAATCCTTCGAATCCGCATAGCGCGCGCAACGCGACGAAGTCTGGGGGACCTGCAAAGCGCTGCGCCGACGATCGGCGATTCAAAACTTTTTTATAGAATAGTTCTCTGCCTGCTGTGATGGCGTGATTTGGGGTCTTGCATCCCGGACAACCGCCGATCTCCGCTGCGGTGGCCGTAATCGCTCAACGGCTCGCCTCGCGTTCCACGGTCATGACTCTGACACTTGATCCGAGTGTCCATGCTGATTTTGCTTGCATGCGCCTCAATGCCGGCCACAAAATCACCAACCGGTAGCAAGCACGAAATCGGAGGCAGGCCTCAATGACCTTGGATCAGGGACGCGTTCCGGCTTGCCCGATTACCGGCCTTCCAGCAGTCCGCCATATTCAGTGGGTGCCAGCACTTCTCCTCATTCGCTTATGGCGAATCGAGTTCAAGACGGATCCCCGGCCGAGCTTCGACGGGGTCGATCGATTCGGCTTGTGGGAGTCGCCCACAGGTCTCTATTTCTTCGACCCACCTGTTGAAGGCGACGACGCATTTTACGCGGCTTTCTATTCAAGACTTCGCGCTTTAGGTCTCTATTCCAAACAAACCGCCCGCCCGGAGTTTGTGATGGCTGCCCGACACGTCAAGCCCGGCGCGCGCGTGCTCGATATCGGGTGCGGACTTGCGAACTTCCGAACGTGCGTGCCACAGGCGACTTACACTGGGCTTGACCCGCATGTCGCCGAGGGCGACGCCGACGGCTCAGTGTGCAGCGAGACGCTAGCTCAGCACCTCGTAAATCACACGGGTGCTTATGACGTCGTGTGCGCCTTTCAGGTCCTTGAGCATGTCAAGGCGCCCGTCAATCTCTTCGCTGAGATGGTGCAGGCAGTCAAACCGGGGGGGCTCATTATGGTCGGCGTGCCGCATGTCCCTTCCGCAATGACCCGCATACCAAATTTTTTAATGAACGCGCCACCCCACCATCTAACGTGGTGGACGAAGTCTGCGCTGATCCACTTGGCGAAGGGCGTCAACGTCGTCATCGACAGCATAGAGAACGTTCCCTGGGGTAAACACGATGCCCTGATCTATTGGATAGAACATTGTACGCCTATCAAAAGCACCGGCCAGCATTACAGTGAAGCGTGGTCCTGGCATGCTTCAGCTGCAGTGGGGCTAGCCAGCGGCGCCATTGCGCACTGGATCCGTGGCATTCCGTCGACCGATGACGAAGGTTCCGGATTGCTGCTGGTTGCGCGGCGCCCATGCGGATTATCCTAATGAGAATCGGCCGAGCGTCCGCGCCTCGTCACGGTGCGCGACGAAGCCGACCAGGCGCTTCGTGGTAGAGGTAGTGTTGGAGCGCGCAGGTACGCGTGATGAATCCTATCTCGACGTCACCGAGAACCACAACAACATCTCGATCGGCACGACGATCGCCGAATTGATCCGAGCGAGGATCAAGGCTGAGACGGGACTGAATGCGTCCGCCGGCATTTCCTACTGCTGGTTCCTCGCAAAAACGGCGAGCGATCTGAATAGGCATCGTTTCAGGGGCCGGAACGTTCGATCCCGAAACGGCGCAGCGTCCGTTCACCATCGGCGCGCCTGATGCGATCACGGCTGTTTTTCTTTCGCCGCTCATGGATCGTCTGACGCAAGCGGCGACACGCGTCGATATTCGTCTTCTGCAACTCATGCCCTAGCATCACGGCAAGCTGAGGAGCGAACTTTGGCATACCACTTCGACGGAGTTCGATGCGCGGAGACTAGACTTGGCAGTGCTGCCGATTGGCGCGCCACCGCCACCACGTTTCGTCTATCGCTTGCTCCTCGAGGAGGATTTCGTGGTCGCCATGCGCGCGGGTCATCCGTTAGCGCGTAAGCCGAGGCGCGACACCTACCTCAAGGCGTCGCACATGTTGGTCTCAGCCATCGGCGACGCGCATGGGGTCGTCGACGCCAAGCTGGCCGAGATGGGGCTCGCACGCCGCGTCGCGCTTACAGTGCCGAATTTCACATTGGCGCTGGCGCAGTTGGCCGAGAGCAATCTTGTTGCGACATTGCCGCGCCACCTCGTGGTGCGCGGCCGAGTCTAAGCCGCCGAGGGTATCCGGTCACTCCCACTCAATCGTCCCCGGCGGCTTGCTCGTCACATCGTACACCACGCGGTTGACGCCCTTCACTTCATTGATGATCCGCGTCGCGGCGCGGCCAAGAAAGCTCATGTCGAAGGGATAAAAATCCGCGGTCATGCCGTCGCTCGACGTCACGGCGCGCAGCGCGACGACGTAATCGTAAGTGCGCCCGTCGCCCATCACGCCGACGCTGCGCACCGGCAAGAGCGCCGCGAAGGCCTGCCAGATGTCGTCATACAATCCCGCCTTGCGGATCTCGTCGAGATAGACGGCGTCGGCCTTGCGCAGGATCGCCAGCTTCTCGCGGGTGATGAGGCCGGGGCAGCGGATCGCGAGCCCAGGCCCCGGAAATGGATGACGCCCGACAAAGGCTTCCGGCAGTCCGAGTTCGCGCCCGAGCGCCCGCACCTCGTCCTTGAAGAGTTCGCGCAAGGGTTCGACGAGCCGCATGTTCATGCGCTCCGGCAATCCGCCGACATTGTGATGCGATTTGATCGTCACCGACGGGCCGCCAGTGAAGGAGACGCTCTCGATGACATCGGGATAGAGCGTGCCTTGCGCGAGAAACTGCGGCGCGCCGCGCCCGTCCTGAGCAATCTTCTTCGCTTCGGCTTCAAAGGTCTCGATGAACAGTCGTCCAATCGTCTTGCGCTTCACCTCCGGATCGTCGACGCCCTCTAACGCGCCGAGGAACAGGTCCGCCGCTTCGACGTGATGCAGCGGAATGTTGTAGTGATCGCGAAAGAGCCGCACGACCTCTTCCGCCTCGCCCTGCCGCAACAGGCCGTGATCGACGAATACGCAGGTCAAACGCTCGCCGATCGCTTCGTGAATGAGCACCGCCGCGACGGCGCTGTCGACGCCGCCCGACAAGCCGCAGAGCACCCGCCCATCGCCGACCTGGCGCCGGATCGCCGCGATCGCCTCGCCGCGAAACGCCGCCATCGTCCAGTCGGACTTCAGCCCCGCGACCTTATGCACGAAATTCGATAAGAGCCTGGCGCCGTCGGGCGTATGCACGACTTCGAGATGAAACTGCACGCCGTAGTAGCGGCGCGTCTCATCCGCGATCGCGGCGAAGGGCGCGTTTTCGGACGCGGCGATGACGCGAAAGCCTTCCGGCAGCTTCGTCACGCGGTCGCCATGGCTCATCCAAACGGGGAAGCTGCCGCCCTTCTCCCACACGCCGTCGAGCAGCGCGCTGTGCTCCAGCGCCGTCACATCGGCGCGGCCGAATTCGCGATGATGACCGCCCTCGACCTTGCCGCCGAGCTGGGTCGCCATCGTCTGCTCGCCATAGCAGATGCCGAGCACCGGCACGCCGGAGTCGAAAACGCTTTGCGGGGCGCGGGGAGACCCCTCGTCCGTCACCGAGCACGGCCCGCCCGAGAGGATCACCGCCTTGGGGCGGATCTCGGCGAAAGCGCGCTCGGCGGTCTGGAACGGCGCGATCTCGCAATAGACGCCCGCCTCGCGCACGCGCCGGGCGATCAGCTGCGTCACCTGCGAGCCGAAATCAACGATCAGCACCTTGTCATGGCGATCGGCGATGTCGTGATGGAAGACGTCGGGCGCGGTGGTCATGGGTTCTCTTTTTTGTAGGCCCCCACCCTGTCTCTCTTAAAGGGGAGAGGGGACCCTAACGACGCAGAGTGCGCGGTTTGTTGTCAGGACCCGAGTCGGACTCCCTCTCCCGCGAAGCGGGGGAGGGTTGGGGTGAGGGCAATCTTTCCTCGACGCGTAATCGTATCATTTCCAACGCGCCGTCAAATTCTGCGTAAACCGCTGCATTGGTTACGCGCAAGACTGAAAAGCCGTTAGCCTCGAACCAGGTGTCGCGCCGGCTGTCGCGCGCAAGCTCAGCATCGGTGGAATGCGTCGCCCCATCGACCTCGATGACAAGTTGTGCGGCGTGACAGAGAAAATCCGCGATATAGGGGCCGCAAGGCGCTTGGCGGCGGAATTGCAGCCCATGAAACCGGTGGCCGCGCAGCGCCGACCATAATTTTCGCTCGGCATTCGACATGTCGCGGCGAAGATTGCGCGCGAAATCAACTTTCGGAAGCTTCGCGTCTGTCACGCCCCCTCCCTGTCCCTCCCCCGCTTCGCGGGAGAGGGGACGCCAACACTCGACATTTGCGCAAGCTCAGACGAATTCACTTTCGCCAAGACACAAATGTAAAACCCGTCCGTGCCGCTTGTCGCCGGCGACAGGCGGATGCCAGGTCCGTGCGGCGAGGCGAAGCGGGCGAGGTCGGGGAGGCCGGCGGCTTCCGCAGTTTCGGCGGCTGATCGCGACGCGAAATCGGGATTGGCGGCGAGAAAGGCCGCGATCTGGTCCTCGTTTTCCTCGCGCAGCGCCGAACAGGTGACGTAAGCGAGCCGACCGCCGGGCTTCACGAAGCGAACGGCCATCGCCAAGAGTTCGCGCTGCTCCTTCAATCTTCGGTCCAGCGCGCCGGGCGCGAGCCGCCATTTGGCGTCGGGATGGCGCCGCCAGGCGCCGACGCCCGTGCAGGGCGCGTCGATCAGCACGAGGTCGCAGCGCGCCTCGAGATCGGCGAGCACGTCGGCCTTGCCGCGCGGCGCGCGCACCTGAATGTTGCGGGCGCCGGCGCGCTCCAGCCGCTCATGGATCGGCATGAGCCTGCGCCCGTCCGCGTCATAAGCGTAGACTTGCCCGCGGTTATGCATCTGCCCCGCGAGCGCCAGCGCCTTGCCGCCGCCGCCGGCGCAAAGGTCGAGAACCTGCTCGCCCGGCCCGGCGGCGCAGAGCAGCGCCGCGAGCTGCGAGGCCTCGTCCTGCGGCTCGACGAGCCCCTTCACATAAGCGGTCTCGGCGGTCAGCGCCGGACCCCGCCCCTGCCCCGCCTCGATGCGCATGCCGATCGGCGAAAGCGGCGTCGGCGCAGGAGAGAGATGCGCGAGCTTTTCGAGCGCCTGTTCGCGCGAGCATTTCAGAATATTGACGCGCAGATCGACAGGCGCGCGGGCGGCGAGCGCCGCGCCTTCTTCGGCCGCGCGCGCGCCGAACGCCGCCTCAAAATGCGACGCCAGCCATTCCGGATAGTCGCCGCGCACATGATCCGGCGCGTCAGCGAGCGAGCCCGTCTCCAACCGATGGCGCTCCTCGTCCGAAAGCGGGGCCGGCGCATGGCCGGCGCCCGAGCAGAGCGCCGCGATCGCCTCGGCGCCCTGGCCGCGCGCCTCGCGCAGCGCGCCGAGCATGATCGCGCGCGGATCGTCCGCGCCCATGACATAGATGGCCGAAGCGCGCTTCCGCAGCGCGTCGAAGACGAGGCTGGCGATCGCGGCGCGATCCTTCGAGCCGGCGAAGCGATGCGCGATGCCCCAGTCCTTTAGCGCCTCGGCGGCGGGTCGGCGGCGCTTTGCAACATCGTCGAGCACCTCGATCGCAGCGGAGATATGTGCGGCAGGAGTCATCGGCGCGCCGTCCAAGCGGCGCGCGATGGACATAATTCCGTCGCCACAGCCACGCTCTTACGCAAGAGGCGCGAAGATGCGCGCCCTCTTGAGAAATATGGACGAAACTGATGCGACGCCTTCATCTGATCCTTGCTTCGCTTTTCGCTTTGTCGCTCGCCGCCTGTGCGACGCAGCCCCCGCCGCCACCGGATTATCCGCCGCCGCCGATGCGCAAGCTCGACGCCAAAACTCAGCTCGAAACCGGCCGGACGTATTAGGACCGACGTCAATCGAACTTGCCGGCGGCGCGATGTATCGCATGGATGCGGCGGATCGTGCCCGTCGCCGAGCGATAGACGATCGTCTCGGTGTCGATCGTCGTCTTGCCGAGAGACACGCCGCCAACGAGCGGCCCGGCGGTGACGCCCGTCACGCAGACGACGACGTCGCCGGCCGCCATGTCGCCGACCGAATATTTGCGCCGCGCATCGAGAAGGCCCAAACGCTGCGCCTGCGCGATCTGTTCACGCGTTTCGAGCGCCAGCCGTCCCTGCATCTGGCCGCCCGCGCAACGCAGGACGCAGGCGGCGAGCACGCCTTCCGAAGCGCCGCCGCGGCCAAGATACATATCGACGCCGGTTTCAAAAGGATGGGTGGTGAGAATGATCGCCGCGACGTCGCCGTCGGTAATGAGGCGCACGCAGGCGCCGGCGTTGCGGCAATTGCGAATGATTTCGGCGTGGCGCGGCCGATCGAGAATGCTGACCGTGATTTCGCTCGCGCGCACGCCTTTGGCGATAGCGAGCGCTCTGATGTTGTCGCCGGGGTCGCGATCGAGATCGATTGTGCCCTCAGGGTAGCCCGGACCGATGGCGATCTTGTCCATGTAAACGTCGGGCGCATGAAGGAGCGACCCCGCCGGCGCCATGGCGACGACGGCCATCGAGCCCGGCATGTCCTTGGCGCAAAGCGTCGAGCCTTCGAGCGCCGCGACGCCGAGATCGACGCGGGGACCAACGCCCGCGCCGATTTCTTCGCCGATGTAAAGCATCGGCGCGGCGTCCTTGTCGCCCTCGCCGATCACGATGCGCCCGCGGACGGGAAGCAGCGATAGCTCCTCGCGCATCGCCTCCGCCGCCGCGAGGTCGGCGGCCATCTCGTCGCCTCGTCCCCGGAATTTGGCGGCGGCGACCGCGGCGCGCTCTGACGCGCGCGCCAGCTCCAACGTCAGGTAGCGGTCGATCTTCGACGCGTCGGTTTCAGGCTGCTGCGTCATGTCTCGCTACTCGCGCTCGATGCGGATGACCTGCGCGCGCGAAACGATGACGCCATCCTGATAGATCAGGTCCAGCGCCTCGCGCACGAGATGTTCGCTTGTCGCATGGGTGATGAGGATGACATCGACGCAATCGCCCGGCGCGCCCCGCGCGCCGCGTTGCACGATGCTTTCAAGCGATATGCGGCGCTCCGCCATGCGCGTCGCGATCTTGGCGAAGGCGCCGGCGACGTCGCGCACCGACATGCGGATGTAATAGCCGCCTTCGTGGCGCTGCATCGGCGTGCGTTTGAGCTCGGCGAGCTTCGCGGTCGGCAGACCGAACGGCGCCGAACGCACGCCCTTGGCGATGTCGGCGATATCGGCGACGACGGCCGAGGCCGTGGCGTCACCGCCGGCGCCCGGCCCCACGAGCGTCAGTTCATGCACCGCGTCGGCGTCGATGGTGACGGCGTTCAGGACGCCCATCACCTGGGCGATGGCGGAGTTCTTGCTGACCATCGTTGGATGGACGCGTTGCTCGACCCCATCAGCGGTGCGCTGCGCGACGCCAAGCAGCTTGATGCGGTAGCCAAGCTCAGCCGCCGCGTCGATGTCGGCAAGCGTCACGCGCTCAATGCCCTCGATATCGATGGCGCCGGCGGCGATGCGCGTGCCGAAGGCAAGCGAGGTGAGGATCGCAAGCTTGTGAGCGGTGTCGAAACCGCCGATGTCGAAGGTCGGATCAGCCTCGGCATAGCCGAGCCTCTGCGCCTCCTTCAAGCATTCCTCGAAGGAGAGCTGCTCCTGTTCCATGCGCGACAGGATGTAATTGCAGGTGCCGTTGAGAATGCCATAGACGCGCTCGATCGAATTGCCGGCGAGCCCCTCGCGCAGCGTCTTGACGATCGGGATGCCGCCGGCGACGGACGCCTCGAAGGCGAGCGCGGCATGGTTCTCCTCGGCGAGCGCTGCGAGATGCAAGCCATGCGCGGCGAGCAAGGCCTTGTTAGCGGTGACGACCGCCTTGCCATGTGCGAGCGCGGTTTCGACGCTGGCCCTCGCTGGCCCTTCCGAGCCGCCGATCAATTCGACGAAAAGATCGATCGCTGGCGAGGACGCGAGCTTGACCGGATCAGGAAAGAACTCCGCGCCGGAAAGATCGGCGTCCCGATCCTTCGCGGCGTCGCGAGCCGAAACGCCCGCCAGGGCGATCTGCCGTCCGGTGCGGGCCGTGAGCGCCTCGGCCTGGCGGCGGAGCAGGCGCGCCACCGCCGCGCCGACGGTGCCGAGGCCCGCGATGCCGACGCGCAAGATCTCCGACATTGCAACCTTTCCGGGAAAATGAGCGGGCGACGAAAGCCCCAGAGACGCTAGCGCCTTGTGCCCGATTTGGCGCCTTCAATCAAGAAACCGCCGACGTCACGAGGGGATTGAGCCGTTGCAATGGACGCCCTAACTCTTGGACAAGCTGAAGCCAAGCCCACTGGTGGCGATGGGGAGATGACAATGACGCCTCGAATGAGCGTATTCGCGATTCTGACCGCTTTGGCGCTGGGCTTTTCCGGCACTTATGCGCTGGCCGGCATCGGCGTGCATGTGCAGGCGGCGATTGAGCATACTCAAGAAGCGATAGACGACGGCGCGAAGGGCGACTCCAAGGAGATCGTTACGCATATGATGAGCGCGCTCGGCCATGCGCGCGAGGCGCTGCACGAAAAGGCCATCGAACGGGACCGCGCCGCCAACAAGCTGCTGCATCGCGCGATCAGGCATCTGCGCCTGGCCGAAATGCGCGCACGGTTCGGCGACTCGGCGCGTGCCGTCAAGCACGCGACCAGCGCGCTCGCCGAACTGAAGAAGATCGAGTGACGGCGTCGCGCGACGCGGCAAGGACTCATGGCGGCGGCATGGTCGCCGCCAGATAGCTCGGCATTCTGCTCGCCGCTCTCTCTTGGCGCAATTCGCGCTCGCGCGCGGCTCGCGGCGAGCGTCCCGCCTAATGCGGCACGTTCGACCAGATCCTGCGTTTGGTGAAATAGAGCAGTCCGACGAAGACGAGCAGGAAGGCCACGACGCCAAGCCCGACTCGCTTGCGCGACTCAAGATGCGGCTCTGCGACCCACATCATGAAGGCGGCGACATCCTTGGCGTATTGGTCGATCGTTTGCGGCGCGCCATCCTCATAGGTCACCACGCCCTCGGAAAGCGGCGGCGGCATGCCGATGCGCCGGCCCGGCATATAGGGATCGTAAAACTGCCCTTCCGGCAGTTTCACGTCTGGCGGCGGGTCTTCGTAGCCCTCCATCAGCGAGGTGATGTAGTCGACGCCGTGTTCCTGATACGAAAAGCCCGGCAAAGCGTCGAACAGGAAGAGTGGAAAGCCGCGCGAATAGCCTCGCGCCTTGGCCAGAACCGACATGTCCGGCGGATAATTGCCGGCCAGCGCGGCGCGCGCCGCCTGTTCATTGGCGAAAGGCGGGGGGAAGCGATCGCTGGGGCGACCCGGCCGATCGAAATATTCGCCCGCCTGGTTTGGGCCGTCCTTGATCTTGTAGCTCGCGGCGAGCGCTTCGACCTCTTTTTCAGGAAACTCCGGCCCGCCGGGCTGCGAAAGATTGCGGAAGGCGAGCATTTTGATCGAATGGCAGGAGGAGCAGACCTCCTTGTAGACCTTGAAACCTCTGCGCAACTGCGCCTTGTCGTAGCGGCCGAACGCGCCGGCGAAGCTCCAGTCAAAGCGCTTGGGCGTCCGCTCATGTCGTTCGCTCTCGTGCCGCGCTTCCTTTTCCGTGGCCTCGGGCGCAGCGACCTGATCGGTCGCGGATGGCGGCGCTTCCTGCTGGCTCCAGGCCGGGCCGACCATTGTCAACGTCGCGGCCAACGCGAGGGGAACGAGCGAGAGGCGCTTCACATAGAACTGCCGTTTTGTGGATCTTACGCGCGCCTTAGACATGGGAGGTTTCCCCCCGCATGATCGAAGCGTCGATGGATTCAGGCACTGGCTCCGGCTTCTCCACTTTGCCGATGACCGGCAAAATCACCAAGAAGTGGAGGAAATAATAGGCCGAGAGCACCCGCGCGAACCAGAGATATGCGCCTTCAGCGGGCTGCGCCCCCAGATAGCCAAGCCCGATGCACACCGCGACAAAAATCCAGAACTCCTTGCGAAACAGCGGCCGATACACGGCCGATTTCACCTTCGACGTATCGAGCCACGGCAGCGCCGCGGTGATCAAAATCGAGGCGAAGAGAGCAGTGACGCCGAGCAGCTTGTTCGGGATCGCGCGAAGGATCGCATAGAACGGCAGGAAGTACCACTCCGGCACGATATGCGGCGGCGTCACGAGCGGATTGGCTTCGATGTAATTGTCCGGATGGCCGAGGTAATTCGGCACGAAAAACGTCAGCCAGGCGTAGACGACGAGAAACGCCGCGATGCCGACCGCGTCCTTCATGGTCGCATAGGGCGTGAAAGGAACAGTTTCCTTCTTGATGTCCTTCACTTCGACGCCGGACGGATTGTTCTGGCCGGTCACATGCAGCGCCCATACATGCAGAGCGACGATGGCGACGATGATGAACGGCACCAGATAATGCAAAGCGTAGAAGCGATTGAGCGTCGGATTGTCGACGGAATAGCCGCCGAGCAGCCAGGTGGTGATTGCGGTTCCAACGACCGGAATGGCGGAAAAGAGATTGGTGATGACGGTCGCCGCCCAGAAGGACATCTGGCCCCACGGTAAGACATATCCGAGGAATCCCGTGGCCATCATCAGCATGAAGATCACCACGCCGAGAATCCACAAGACCTCGCGAGGGTCCTTGTAGGACCCGTAATACATGCCGCGGAAGATATGGAGGTAGACGGCGAGGAAGAACATCGACGCGCCATTGGCGTGCGCGTAGCGCAGCACGGTGCCCCAATTCACGTCGCGCATGATCTTCTCGACGGAATCGAAAGCGAGCGTCGTTTCCGGGGTGTAATGCATCGCAAGGACGACGCCCGTGACGATCTGCGCGACGAGCATGAAACTCAAGATCGCGCCAAACACCCACATGTAGTTCAGGTTTTTTGGCGTCGGATAGGAGACGAAAGAACCATGCATGAAGCTCAAAATCGGCAGACGGCGCTCCAACCAGCGAGCGAAGCCGCTCTTGGGCGTGTATTGGGAATGTCCTTCCATGGGCCTGGTGCTCTCGGAATCTCGCGCGGGAAAAATGAAAGGCGCTTGGCCTTGGCTAGCCGATCTTAATTTTGCTCTCGGCGATGAAGGCGTAAGGCGGCACCTCCAAATTGGTCGGCGCCGGGCCGCTTCGAATCCTGCCCGAAAGGTCGTAGACCGAGCCGTGGCAGGGGCAGAACCAGCCGTTGTATTCGCCTTCCTTGCCGGTCGGAATGCAGCCGAGATGCGTGCAGACTCCGATGATCACCAGCCATTCGGGTTTTTGAACGCGTTTCGAATCGGCCTCCGGATCCGGCAGAACCGACAGCGGCGTGTCCTCCGCCGCCTTGATTTCGGCCGGCGTCCGATGGCGCACGAAAACCGGCTTGCCGCGCCATTTCACGGTAACAATCTGGCCTTCTGGGACCGAAGAAAGATCGACTTCCGTCGAGGCCAACGCGAGGGTGGACGCGTCCGGGTTCATCTGGGCGATCAGCGGCCAGACCATCCCGGCCGCGGCGCCTGCTGCGGCGGCGCCCGTTGCGATATAGAGAATGTCCCGCCGGCTTGGCTCCGCCGGTTTTGCGGCGGTGTCTTTGCTTGTCACGCTCGAACCTCTCCCAACGCTCTCAAGTCTTCGCGGCCGAGGCTGCGGCTGCGCCCAAGGCGATCGTTCCACGTTTGCCGCTTCCGGCCAATCGCTGCGGCGCCGCACCAAGGCAATGCCAAGGCTGCGGCGGGGCGGAGGTGATATGTGACGCGAATCCCCGCCGCTGTCCACAAGCCGACATAGGGAAATTTGGGTATTCACCCTGCCACACAAGACCGTTGCCGATATTCGCGGCGATATGCCGCAAATTCACCATCTCCTCCCACTCGAACGGACCATGACTTCTCTTAAGCTAGCCTTGTACCAGCCGGACATCCCTCAGAACGCCGGCGCCATGCTGCGCACATGCGCGTGCCTCGGCGTTTCGGCGGCGATCATCGGGCCGGCCGGGTTTCCGACAAGCGATCGCGACTTTCGCCGCGCCGGCATGGACTATCTCGATCACGTGACGATTGACCGACATGCATCCTTCGCGTCCTTTCAAGCATGGCGGGCTGCGTCCGGCCAGGCGGGCGAGAGCCGCCGGCTGCTGCTGCTGTCGACGCGGGCGGCGGCGTCCTATCTCGACTGCGACTATCGCGACGGCGACATCATGCTCGTCGGCCGGGAGTCCGCAGGCGCGCCGGAAGAGGTCCACGCCGCCGCCGATCTGACGCTCCGCATTCCCATGTGCGGCGGCATGCGTTCGCTGAACGTCGCCGTCGCCGCGGCGATCGTCATGAGCGAGGCGCTTCGGCAGCTGCGCGCCCGCTGACGGGGTGCGGCGGCGCACAGCGCATTACGAAAAAGCCCGCTTAATTTGAGACCGTCGCCGTTTTTAAGGCGATGTTAACGAATTTTGGGAGGGCGATATGACCCATCAGGCAATTCGCGTCTCGCTAATACTTTGGCAGCGGCTGCTCAAATCTCTCAATGCGGCCGTGTTCACGGGAATGCTCTGCGTGGGCCTTTACGCCCTCGTGACCAACTTCGCCGAGGCGCGCGGCGCAATCGGCAAGGCCTTCGTCAAACTCACTCAGATCCAAAGCTTCGAAGGGTTCAATGTGAAAGCCGCGTTCGCAGTGGATCAGATCGCCGAGTCGACGCCGATCTATCACTCCCTGCCCGCGGAAATGAGGGGAATGCTGCCCGACGACATTCTGTCGCTCCGCGCGAACTGGGTCGAGCGCATTCTCTACGTCGGCGATCAGGGTAAGCTGTGCGACTTCGCGTCGGCCACGCAGAAAATGAGCGAGGACTATGCCGCGGACCGGCATTTGGCCGCTGACGGGCTGATTACGATGAAGGACTCGCGCGAGGTGAAGGCGCAGGTGCTTGAAGACATGCGCCTGGCGAAAGCCAGAAACGACGCTTGGCCCAATGGCGAGCCGCGCTTTTGCTATGTCACCGAACTCACGGAGCGCGGCAGAAACGTCAAGACGGCGCTGGCGCAGTTTCTGCGCGCCGGCTTCGCGGCGGCGACAGCAACCCCGGCCGCGCCGCGTGACTCCAAGTTGAAAGTTGCAGGCATGGCGCAATAGTCAGGGGAATCGGGAAGGATAGTTTTCCTCACCCTCATCCTGAGGAGCCGCCGCAGGCGGCGTCTCGAAGGACGAGGGTGAGGAAGAATACGCGAAAACGGGTTTCCTCGTCCTTCGAGACGCGTGCTGCGCACGCTCCTCAGGATGAGGAAACCCTTCACCCGATCGCCCTGGCGCAATAGTTCTGCTGAATTGACAAGGCGCGGCGCCGGCGGGATGAAGCGGCGAGAAGAGGAGACGTCGATGAACGCCGCGCCTGATCAACTCGAAGCTCGCAAAGACGCCGCCCGCGCATGGTTCGAGTCTCTGCAGTTGCGCATCATCGCCGCCTTCGAAGCGCTGGAGGACGAAGCGCCGGGGCCATTCGCTCAAGGCGCCGACGCGCCGGGCCGCTTCGTTCTCACGCCATGGAGCCGGACGGACCACAACGGCGCGACTTTAGGAAGCGCCGCGCGAAACATCGGCGGCGCGACTTTAGGAAGCGCCGCTCGAAACATCGGCGCGCCGGGCGGCGGCGGCCGCATGGGGATGATCCATGGCCGGGTGTTCGAAAAGGCGGGCGTGCATTGCTCCACCGTCTTTGGAACCTTCGCGCCTGAATTCGCCAAGCAGATCCCGGGCGCGGCGGAGGACCCCCGCTTTTTTGCAACAGGGATCTCGCTGATCGCGCATCCCTGGAATCCGAATGTTCCCGCCGTGCATATGAACACGCGCTTCGTGGTGACGAGCAAGGCGTGGTTTGGCGGCGGCGCTGACCTGACGCCGGTGCTCGACGCGCGCCGCACGCAGGACGATCCCGACACCATCGCCTTTCACGCCGCCATGCGCGGCGCCTGCGAGCGCCACAAGGTCGCCGACTATGCGCGCTTCAAGCAATGGTGCGATGAATATTTCTTTCTCGCCCACCGCAACGAGCCGCGCGGCATCGGCGGCATTTTCTACGATTATTTCAACAGCGCCGGAGACGCGGGAAATTCCGCCTGGGATGAAGATTTCGCCTTCACCCGCGACGTCGGCGAAAGCTTTGTCGACATCTATCCGGAACTCGTGCGGCGCAATTTCGCCAAGCCCTGGAGCGAGGCGCAGCGCGACGAGCAGTTGGTGCGCCGCGGCCGCTATGTCGAATATAATCTGCTCTACGACCGCGGCACGATCTTCGGACTAAAGACCGGCGGCAACGTCGACTCGATCCTCTCGTCGATGCCGCCTCTGGTGAAGTGGCCCTAAACCCTCCAAAACTCCGCCGCGCCGGCGGGAAGCGCGGCTAACACGCGCTCGAACGCGCGCTCGTCAATATGCGCGCGCAGGGCGACGGCGACGTCATCGATACAGGTCTCCGGCGAGAAATTATGATCGCGCCGCAACGCCTGAACGTCGCGTATCATGGACTCGCGATCGCCAAAGGGCGCCTGCGGCTCCTCGGGATTCCATTAGGCGACGAAGATCGCCCTAAGAACGGGCGGAAGCGCGCCGGCGAAGCGGATGGCGTCGGCGACCGACAGTCGGCGGCGAAACGCCTGCAACACGCCCTGAGTCATCGTATAGGTCTGATTGCGCGTCGCGAGGCCCGAACGATCGCGCGCATCCACGAGGAAGGCGTCGAACTCTTCCGAAGCATGCTGGATGTCCATCGGGATGGGCATGTGAATGCGCTTTCCAAAAAGTCGGGAGCGGGCAGTAACGTCGCCCAAATGTCCATCGCGGTTGAGGCGCGCGTTATTAGCCACAGCAGCGTCATGCCCGCGCTTGTCGCGGGCATCCACGCGGCGCCGCTGCGGCCTCCTTGCAGTATTCGTGGAACGTCACGGCGTGGATGGCCGGGACAAGCCCGGCCATGACGGCCAGACAGCGCCTCACCCAAATGTCCATCGCCGGTTCAGCGCAAAGGTCACGAACATCGCCAGCACAGTGGTGACCATCTGCGCCGGGAGATAAGGCGCGCTCCAGCGATCGACGAAGAGACTCATCAAGACATAGGTGACGCAAAAGCCCGCAAACGCGACCAGCGCAAATCGCCACGTCGCCTCGGCATGCGGCCGATCGCTTGCAAAGGTGTGACGCCGGTTCAGGAGATAGGCCACAACGCCGCCGACCACATAGCCGCACAGCGTCGCCGGCACCGCGCGCCAGCCCGCGCCTTCGACCAATGCGATGAGAATGGCGTAATGCGCGAGCGTCGCGCCGATGCCGACCGACGCGTAAGTCGCAAGCTGACGCGTCGTCGACATGCTCAGCGCGGCATCGTTGCGTAGTGGCGCGCGATGTCCCGCATCTCGGCTTCCGACATTTGGCGGCTCATATAGCGCATCTCCTTATGCGCCCGCCTGCCGGTTTTGAACGCCTTGATTTGATTGAAGAGATAGAGTTCGTGCTGGCCGGCAAGATGCGGAACGTCGGCGCTTTTGGCGATCCCGTCCGCGCCATGACATGCCGCGCATTGCGCAAAGACGGCTGAAAGGTCGTCAGCCTGGGCGCGTCCCGCGCCGGCGAGGAAAAGCAACATCGGAAAAAGCAGTGAGCTCGTAATCCGCATGGCCGCCATCTTGAAGGGACGAGGAACGGGAATGATAGCGCGATTCGCCGGCCTGAGGCTCGGTCCGTCCCCCTTGAGGCCCCTCTCCCACCCTCGCCGCCCCTTCACATGACCGTCATTCTCGTCTAGACAGTCGGCGACTTTCGAGCCGGGCGCGCCCCGCTCGCCGCCCGCATCACCGGTTCGCCGACAAAATGACGGGCAAGTTCGGGACGCGTTCTGGTCCAAGGGCCGGAATCGCGGCCCTTTTTTATGCGCGCTCCCCAGCCGTGCGGGGTGCGTCAGGTTGAAAGACGAAAGGTGTCCTCATCCTGGAGGCGGCGAAGCCGCCGTCTCGAAGGACGAGGGAACCGCTGAACATATCTCGCCTCGTGGTTCCAAGACGCGCCTTACGGCGCGCCTCAGCACGAGGCCAGGTATCGCGCGCTGCGGACGGCCAACGGGATCACATGCCGAAAAGAACCGACATTTCCACCATCATGATCATCGGCGCCGGCCCCATCGTCATCGGCCAGGCGTGCGAATTCGACTATTCAGGCACCCAGGCCTGCAAGGCGCTCAAGGCGGAAGGCTATCGGATCGTTCTCGTCAACTCCAATCCGGCGACGATCATGACCGACCCGGATATGGCGGACCGCACCTATATCGAGCCGATCACGCCCGAAATCGTCGCCAAGATCATCGAGAAGGAGCGCTACGCGGCGCCCGGAGGCTTCGCGCTGCTGCCGACGATGGGCGGACAGACCGCGCTCAATTGCGCGCTCAGTCTCGAAAAAATGGGCGTGCTGAAAGAATTCGACGTCGAGATGATCGGCGCGACCGCCCATGCGATCGACAAAGCCGAAGACCGCGAACTGTTCCGCGAGGCGATGACGAAAATCGGCCTCGACACGCCGCGCTCGCATCACGTCAAGACATTGTCCGCCGCGCTCGAGGCGCTCGACGATATCGGTCTGCCGGCGATCATCCGTCCGTCCTTCACGCTCGGCGGCACGGGCGGCGGCATCGCCTACAACAAGGTGGAGTTCATCGAGATCGTCGAGCGCGGCATCGACGCCTCGCCGACGAATGAAGTGCTGGTCGAAGAGAGCGTTCTCGGCTGGAAGGAATACGAGATGGAAGTCGTCCGCGACAAGGCGGACAATTGCATCATCGTCTGCTCCATCGAAAACATCGATCCGATGGGCGTGCACACAGGCGACAGCATCACCGTCGCGCCGGCGTTGACGCTGACCGACAAGGAATACCAGATCATGCGGGACGCCTCGATCGCGGTGTTGCGCGAGATCGGCGTCGAAACCGGCGGCTCGAACGTGCAATTCGCGGTCGATCCCTCAAACGGCCGCATGATCGTCATCGAGATGAACCCGCGCGTGTCGCGTTCGTCGGCGCTGGCGTCGAAAGCCACCGGCTTCCCGATCGCCAAGGTCGCCGCGCGTTTGGCGGTCGGCTACACGCTCGACGAGATCGCCAACGACATTACCGGCGGGGCGACGCCAGCGTCCTTCGAACCGACGATCGACTACATCGTCACCAAAATTCCGCGCTTCGCCTTCGAAAAATTTCCGGGCGCCGAACCGACATTGACCACGGCCATGAAGTCGGTTGGCGAAGCGATGGCGATCGGCCGCAATTTTGCCGAGTCGCTGCAAAAGGCGTTGCGCTCGCTGGAGACCGGCCTCTGCGGCCTCGACGAGATCGAGATCGAAGGCTTCGGAAAAGGCGACGATATGAATGTGCTGCGCGGCGCGTTGGGCACGCCGACGCCGGACCGGCTGCTCGTCGTCGGCCAGGCGCTGCGGCTCGGCATGAGCGCTGAAGCCATTCACGAGGCCAGCAAGATCGACATGTGGTTCATCGAGCGCATCGCGGAAATCGTCGCGCTCGAAAACAAGGTCAAGAACTACGGCCTGCCGGAGGACGCCGAGAATCTTCGCAAGCTCAAATTCGCCGGCTTCTCCGATTCGCGCCTCGCGACGCTTGCGGGCCTCGAAGAGGAAGATGTGCGCAAAATGCGCCACCGTCTCGACGTGCGACCCGTCTACAAGCGTATCGACACATGCGCGGCCGAATTCGCCTCGCCCACAGCCTATATGTATTCGACCTATGAGACGCCGTTCATCGGGAGCCCCGCGAGTGAGGCGCGGCCCTCGGACAAGAACAAGATCGTCATTCTGGGCGGCGGCCCGAACCGTATCGGGCAAGGCATAGAATTCGACTATTGCTGCTGTCACGCCTGCTTCGCGCTCGCCGAAGCCGGTTTCGAGACGATCATGATCAATTGCAATCCGGAAACGGTTTCGACGGATTACGACACTTCAGACCGGCTGTATTTTGAACCGCTGACGAATGAAGACGTCGCCGAAATTCTCGATGTCGAGAAGTCCAACGGCGTGCTTGTGGGCGTCATCGTGCAATATGGCGGGCAGACGCCGCTGAAGCTTGCGCACGGCCTCGAGCAGGCGGGCGCACCTATTCTGGGCACGCCGGTCGATTCGATCGACCTCGCCGAGGACCGCGATCGCTTCAAGCGGCTTCTTGACAAGCTGGGCTTAAAGCAACCCAAGAACGGCATCGCCTACTCCGTCGAGCAGTCGCGCATCGTCGTGCAGGAGCTTGGGCTGCCGCTCGTCGTCCGCCCAAGCTATGTCCTGGGCGGCCGCGCCATGGCCATCATCCGCGATCAAAGCGATCTCGACGATTATCTTCTCGGCACGCTGCCAAGCCTCGTGCCCTCCGAGATCAAGGCGCGCTACCCGAACGACAAGACCGGGCAGATCAACACGGTGCTCGGCAAGAATCCGCTGCTCTTCGATCGCTATCTGACCGACGCCATCGAAATCGACGTCGATTGTCTCGCCGATGGCGACGAGGCGGTCGTCGCCGGCGTCATGGAACATATCGAAGAGGCGGGCATTCATTCAGGCGATTCGGCCTGTTCGCTGCCCCCGCGCTCGCTCGCGCCAGAGACGATCGCCGCGCTGGAGGCGCAGACCAAAAGCCTCGCCATGTCGCTTGGAGTCGTCGGCTTGATGAATGTGCAATTCGCGCTCAAGGACGGCGAGATCTATGTGCTCGAAGTGAACCCGCGCGCCTCGCGTACCGTGCCTTTCGTCGCCAAGGTGATCGGCAGTCCCATCGCCAAGATCGCGGCTCGGGTGATGGCCGGCGCGAAGCTCGTCGATTTCGATCCGCTCGATACGAAGCCGGCGCATGTCGGCGTGAAAGAGGCTGTCTTCCCCTTCGCGAGGTTCCCGGGCGTGGACACCGTCCTTGGCCCCGAAATGCGCTCGACGGGCGAAGTCATGGGTCTCGACACCTCTTTTGACGCCGCTTTCGTCAAGAGCCAGCTCGGCGGCGGCACCAAGGCCCCGCGCGAGGGCGTCGTTTTTGTTTCGGTCAGGGACGCGGACAAAGGCCGAATCATTCCGGCGGTCCGCCTGCTGAAGGAGGTCGGCTTCTCCATCGTCGCCACGGGCGGCACCGCGCGCTATCTCGTCGAGCGGGGAATTCCCGCACAGAAACTGAACAAGGTGTCGGAGGGACGGCCGCATATCGTCGACGCCATCAAGAACGGCTCGATCGCGCTCGTCTTCAACACCACCGAAGGGGCGCAGGCGCTTGCGGACTCGCGCTCCTTGCGCCGCGCCGCGCTTCTGCATAAGGTTCCCTATTATACGACCCTGGCGGGGGCGGTCGCGGCGGCCCAGGGAATACGCGCCTATGTGTCTGGAGACCTTAGGGTCCGGGCGCTGCAGGACTATTTTCCGCCCAACGCGACCAAGTGAAATTTGGGAGTTCTGCGACGCAAGCGGCGGTGCGGTAACATTTGACCACTGCTTGGCGGCCTATGCTTTAGCGCATGGCCGCAGTTCGGCGGGTGCAACCTCCGCCGATGCGCCGCGTGATTGGCGAAACTCAAGAAAAGACTAGAAAGCGAAAGCAATGGTGGACAA
This sequence comes from Methylocystis rosea SV97, assembly GCF_000372845.1. GTDB lineage: Bacteria > Pseudomonadota > Alphaproteobacteria > Rhizobiales > Beijerinckiaceae > Methylocystis > Methylocystis rosea. The sequence continues at coordinate 2,394,239 of NZ_KB889963.1, read as the reverse complement.
GGTACCCATGACCGCCGGCGGCTACGCCGCGCTCACCGAAGAATTGCGCCGCCGACAGCAGGAGGACCGTCCGCGAATCATTCAGCAGATCTCTGAAGCGCGCGCGCACGGCGATCTTTCGGAGAACGCCGAATATCACGCGGCGAAAGAGGCGCAGTCGCTGAATGAAGGCCGCATCGCCGAGCTCGAGGACAAGCTATCGCGCGCCGAGGTCATCGACGTCTCAAAGCTCAAGGGCTCGACGATCAAATTCGGCGCAACGGTCACGGTCGTCGACGAGGACACCGAAGAGGAGAAGGCCTATCAGATCGTCGGCGAGACCGAGGCCGATGTGAAGAGCGGCCGGGTCTCGATCACGAGCCCCATCGCGCGCGCCTTGATCGGCAAGACGGTCGGAGACACCGTGGAGGTGACGACTCCGGGCGGCGGCAAGAGCTACGAGATCCTGAAGGTTGCGTTTGGGTGAGGCGCGGGACGCCGACCCCCTCCCCAACCCTCCCCCGCTTCGCGGGAGAGGGGGTCAGATTCAGGACGATGCGACGCACCGCGCAACTTTCGTGATTGGGGTTCCTTCTCCCGCTTTAGCGGGGGAGGGACAGGGAGGGGGCGCTTCGAGCAGCCTGCTTCCGCAGGCCACGACGCTTCGCATTCTCTCCGACGGCCGCGCCGGGCATGAGGCGCAGACGCTCGGCCTCGCCGAAGCGTTAGGCGTAGCGCCTGAAATCCGCTGCATTGCCTCCCGCAACATCTACGCCGCGCTCGCGCCCTTTGCGCCAGCCGATCCGCGGGACGCCTTCGCACACGCCCCGCCCTACCCCGATATTGCGATCGGCGCGGGACGCCGGACGATCCCGGCGCTCAAGCGACTGAAGCGCGACTCCGGCGGGCGGACATTCACGGTCTATCTGAACAAGCCTGCGAACGGACTGAGCGCCGCCGACCTCATCATCGCGCCGCGCCATGACGGCCTTCGCGGCGCGAATGTCTTCTCGCCGCTCACCCCGGCCAATCGGCTCACGCCGGAGCGGCTCGCCGCGGCGCGCGCGGCGCCCAATCCCCGCATCGCCGCCCTGCCCCGCCCGCGCGTTGCGCTGATCGTCGGCGGCGACAGTCGGCGCGGCGCCTATGGCGCAAAAGACATCGCGCAGCTCGCTCACATCGCGGCGTCGCTCCGCGCAAGCGGCCGCTCCGTCATGGCGACGGCCTCCCGACGCACGCCGATGGCTTTGCGCGACGCGCTCACTCTGGCGCTGGCCGCGCCGGGCGGTTTCTTCTGGAACAGCGCCGGCGACAATCCCTATCTCTCGATGCTCGCGATCGCCGACGCGATCGTCGTGACCGGCGACAGCGTCAATATGGTGGGAGAGGCGGTCGCGACCGCCGCGCCGGTCTATGTCGTTCCGCCGCCCGGCCGCCGAGGCAAGATCGACGCCTATCTCACGGCGCTCGCCGACGCCGGCGCCATCCGCATCTGGAGCGGCGCGCTCGAGGACTGGCGCCGTGCGCCGGTCAATGCGACGCCCGACATCGCCCGCGCCGTCACGCTGGCCTATTTGGCCTTTGCCGGGGCGCGTCCTTAATTCTGAGCGCCCTCCTCTTTTCTGCGCGTCCCTGCCCTGGCAAGGCGCGAGGCTGCTTGAAAAACCCGCCGCGCGCCGATAAGAGTGACCCGCCGCGCGCCTTCGGGCGTCCGCCAATCGCCGCTTTAGCTCAGCTGGTAGAGCACCTCATTCGTAATGAGGGGGTCGGGGGTTCGAATCCCTCAAGCGGCACCAAACCAATATTTGACACCGCCGGAATAGTCCGCGTTGCGCCTGGCGCGGATCGCGACCATGTGCTGACGCCTTTTGCAGCTGTGGGACGCTTGCCATCGCCAACTGATTAGCCAGTCGAAGCTAAAGATCGAAACGTCCCTGTGCTGTCACCAACGGCCCTGCCTGCGCAAACTTTCGGCCAGGTCTCCAGGATAGTTGTGCTGACCCAGATGCGTCAGCTTGCAGTCGAGATCGACCCATACTTTGCCGCCCATGTCCCGCCACAGACGGCAGAAGGCGAAGTCCTCGGAAAGATAACGGCCGGAGTCGGGATCGACCATGCAATCATAGAAGCGCCAATGCAGATGCGCTTGTGGGTTGTTCGGCGGACCGTCCGGCGTGTAGCGCAGATGCGGATAGTGTTCCATCATGTCATAGAACACATGCCGCTTGACGCACATGAATCCCGTGGGCGCCTCCGCCACCTCCACGAAGCCGTCGCTATCTGCAAATTCGCTTACCCGCTTCGAGCCGTGCCCGATCGGATTGAATGGGTAGTCGGTGTAACGCTTCTCGAACTCTTCGCGCGTCGTGCCGGCGGGCAGACCTTCTTCCGGCCAGTTGAAGCTTTTCATCGGATAGACGCCTGCGGCAATGTCGCGGTCCGCAAGCAGCAAGCGGCAAACGGACTGCGGCGTGAACGCGATATCCGAATCGATCCAGAACAGATGCGTGAGCGACTCGTCGGATAAAAACTTCATCACCATTTTATTGCGGCCGCGCGTGATGAGGCTTTCCGCATGCATGTGCAAAATGCATTTGAGGTCGAAGCGCGCGCAATGCCAGGTCAGATTGAATATGCTTGTGACGTAGTTCATGCTCACCGCCGAAATATAGCAAGGCGTCGCAAACATCACATTCATGGACTGCAATGCTGAATCGGGAAGCATGCTCTTCTCTATCGTCTCGCTTCGACGCGCGCTATCCAGGGATCGTCATTTCTTCGGCGCTTGGCGGTTCTGAGGCAGTTGCGCCGTGGCGGGCGATGGACCGAGGCCCGCCGAAATTCCAAACAATCGCCACTGCCCGTTCACCGGCGCGAAGCTCAGGTCAAAGTTGAGTTGCTGCTGGCCGGCGGGGAAGAAGCCAACCAAGCGCAACATGCCGTTGGGGTCGATCTGTGGCGGCGTGGTCAGCTGCGGGTCAACCGCCGCGACGGCGGACAAATCGAGCTTGTCGCGCCGCTGGGCCGCGAAAATATCCGAAAGACGCGCGGCCGTGTTGGTTTGAAACTGCGGCGAACCGAGATCGCGCAGAACGGTGTATACGCCCGTCTTGTTGGCGTGATCCAAAGCGAGCAGGGTGGAGCGCACCAGGATCAGCACGCCCACGCGTTCGATATTCGCAGGCCTCGCCGCTTGTTCGGCGCGCGCGGAATTCGTAAGAGCGGCGCTCGCCAAGCAGACGCCCGCCACGTAGAGGCTTAAGGCGATCGTAGCGAACCGGCGCTTCCGTGCATCGTCGAAGGCTGGACGGAAAGACCGGAAAATACGCCGACGTCGCAGGTCGATAATTGTGAACAAGAGTGCTCTCTCCTTGCTCCCGGCGATCGGCATTCCCGAGCGCGGGCTGGCGCTGCGCGAGAAACACCCCCGCGCAAACAGGCGGCAGGCGCGCGCCAGATCTCCGAACCCCTCCCCGGCGTGACGCGATCACCACTCGTAGAGTCCGCCGACTCCGCCGCCGACGCCACCATAGCGCAGACCGACGGCGAGGCTCCCGTTGATGACGATATTCGGATTCAGGCGAACTTGCGCCATTGCGCCGAAGGCGTTCTCACCGCGGAAATTACCCCATTTCGCCGAGACGCCGAATCTGGCGTCGCGCGAAATCGTCGGCGCCGTGTTGGCGATCGCGACCGCCGAACCTTCATAGCCGCGCCGAACCGACCTCTGCAAATTGCCGACACTCTGCCAAATGCCCGCGACGTTCATGCCGAGACCGTTCACCGCGCCCGAAAGGCCGGCGATGGCGCTTGGGCCGTAATCGCTCGTCGCGAGATTGCCGTTCCCGTCCGAAGTCACGAAATTCGTGGCGCCGCTCTGCGCGGCGCGGCTCGCGGCGGAGGTAATTCCCGGGGCCGCATAGGTCGTTGTCACGCCGCCAAACATCATCTGATTGGCGGCGGTGTTGGTCGCTCCAGCGCCGATTGCGGTGGCGTTGGCATAGCCTGCGGTATTCGCGCCAGCGCCCACGGCCGTTGAGTTGTTCGCGGTCGCGCTGGCGTTTTGTCCGAGCGCCGTCGCGCCTTCGCCGGCGGCGTTGGCGTTTTGGCCGAAAGCGGACGCCGTCGCCCCCGTCGCAACCGAACCCTGGCCGACAGCGGTCGCGTATTCGCCATAGGCGGCGCTCTGCTGGCCGATGGCGGTAGCGTTCGCGCCGCTCGCCGTGCTGAATTGTCCGCTCGCCGTGGCGTTGCCGCCCAAAGCGCGCGCAAACTGCCCCGTCGCGGTGGCGCGTTTGCCTTCCGCCTGGCTGTTCGCGCCGGTCGCCGTGGCTTCTTCGCCGATGGCGTTGGCGTTCCAGCCCATGGCGGTCGCCTTCTCGCCCGTGGCGTTGGACTTTCTGCCGGTCGCCGTCGATTTGTCGCCGATCGCCTTGCTGCCCTGTCCGGTCGCTGTGGCCTCTTCGCCGCTGGCCATGCTTTCTGCGCCCATCGCGGTTGCGAACGTCCCTGTGGCGTTGCTGGCGCGGCCGGTCGCGGTGGCGCTCTGGCCGGCGGCCAGGCTGCCCACGCCGGTTGCAGTGGCGAATTGGCCGGCGGCGTTGCTATTGGCGCCCGTCGCGGTGGCGCTTGCGCCATTAGCGATGCTGTTCGCGCCCGCGGCCGTCGCGAATTGGCCGATTGCGTTGCTGTTGGAGCCGGCGGCGGTGGCGTTCTCGCCGGTGGCCTTGCTGTTTGCCCCCGTGGCGGTGGCGTTCTCGCCGGCGGCGAAGCTCGCCCAGCCTGACGCCGTCGCGGCGTTACCCGTCGCCTGGCTGAAAACGCCGGTGGCTGTGGCGTAGTCGCCGGTCGCTACGGCGACAGCGCCTGTGGCGGTGGCGCTCTTGCCGTTGGCGACGCTGCCGGCGCCCGTCGCGGTCGATGCGTCGCCCTTGGCCAGAGCGAGATGTCCGGTTGCTGTCGCGTTGTTCCCTTGCGCGACGCTGTCGACGCCCGTGGCGGTCGCCTTCGTTCCATCCGCTAAACTGTTTTGACCGGTCGCGGTGGCGTTCGCGCCATTGGCCGTCGCCTTTTGGCCGGTCGCCGTCGCATGAAGGCCATTGGCGAAACTGTTCTCGCCGGTCGCCGTCGCGTTCTCGCCTTGCGCGATGCTTTCGGCGCCCGTCGCCGTGGCGAATGCGCCTTCCGCCTTGCTGCCCGCGCCGGTCGCCGTCGATTTGGAGCCGTTGGCGTTGGCGTTGCGTCCTGTCGCCGAGGCGAATTCGCCATTGGCGAAGCTCCCCTGGCCTGTCGCGGTGGCGTTCGTTCCGTTGGCGACGCTGTTTTGACCTGTCGAGGTGGCGTTGAGGCCGTTGGCGAAGCTGAACTGCCCCGTCGTCGTGGCGTTGGCGCCATTGGCGAAGCTGCCCTGGCCCGTCGCGGTGGCGTTGGCCCCGACAGCGAATGCGTTCTGACCCATCGATGTGGCGTTGAGGCCGTTGGCGGAGCTGCCTGCGCCTGTCGCGGTGGCCCACTCGCCCGTCGCAATGCTCGCCTGCCCCGTCGCGGTGGCGTTGGAGCCATTCGCGAGGCTCGCCTGTCCCGTCGCAGTCGCGTTAGCGCCATTCGCGGTGCTGGCTTGGCCGGAGGCGGAGGCGTTAGCTCCCTTGGCGTTGCTGTTCTGGCCGGAGGCGGTCGCGTTTGCGCCGTCAGCGATGGCGTTCTGCCCCGCCGCCGTCGCCTGAACTCCATTGGCGGAGCTGTTTTGTCCCGTGGCGGTGGCGTTCGCCCCGTTGGCGAAGCTGAACTGCCCCGTCGTCGTGGCGTTGGCGCCATTCGCGACGCTCGCCTGTCCGGTCGCAGTCGCGTTAGCGCCATTTGCATTGCTGGCTTGGCCGGAGGCGGTGGCGTTCGCTCCCTTGGCGTTGCTGTTCTGGCCGGTCGCGGTGGCGAACTGACCATTCGCGACGCTCGCCTGCCCGGTCGCCGTAGCGGCGGCGCCATTCGCATTACTGGCTTGGCCGGAGGCGGTCGCGTTCGCACCCTTGGCGTTGCTCGCCTGCCCCGCCGCCGTCGCCTGAGCTCCATCGGCGTTGCTGTTCTGGCCGGTCGCGGTGGCGAACTGACCATTTGCGACGCTCGCCTGACCCGTCGCCGTTGCGGCGCCGCCATTAGCGAAGCTGTTTTGTCCCGTGGCTGTCGCAGTCTGACCCTCGGCGCGCGACGCCTGGCCCGAGGCGCTGGCGAACTCGCCGTTTGCGAGGCTATTCTGGCCGGTCGCCGTTGCACCTGCGCCGTTGGCTAAGCTGTTCTGCCCGGTCGCAGTGGCGTTGGCTCCACTAGCGTTGGCGTTCTGCCCCGTCGCGGTGGCGAACTGACCATTTGCGACGCTCGCCTGACCCGTCGCCGTTGCGGCCGCGCCATTGGCGGAGCTGTTTTGTCCCGTGGCGGTGGCGTTCGCCCCATTGGCGGCGCTCAACTGTCCCGTCGCGGTGGCATTGGCGCCATTCGCGGTGCTGGCTTGGCCGGAGGCGGTGGCGTTCGCTCCCTTGGCGTTGCTGTTTTGGCCGGAGGCGGTCGCGTTGGCGCCATCAGCGATGGCGTTCTGCCCCGTCGCCGTTGCGGCGGCGCCATTGGCGGAGCTGTTTTGTCCCGTGGCGGTGGCGTTCGCCCCGTTGGCGAAGCTGAACTGCCCCGTCGTCGTGGCGTTGGCGCCATTCGCGACGCTCGCCTGTCCGGAGGCGGTCGCGTTAGCGCCATTTGCATTGCTGGCTTGGCCGGAGGCGGTCGCGTTGGCGCCGTCAGCGATGGCGTTCTGCCCCGTCGCTGTCGCCTGAGCCCCATTGGCGTTGCTGTTCTGGCCGGTCGCGGTGGCGAACTGACCATTCGCGACGCTCGCCTGACCCGTCGCCGTTGCGGCGGCGCCATTAGCGAAGCTGTTTTGTCCCGTGGCGGTGGCGGTCTGGCCCTCGGCGCGCGACGCCTGGCCCGAGGCGCTGGCGAACTCGCCGTTTGCGACGCTATTCTGACCCGTCGCCGTTGCGGCGGCGCCATTGGCTAAGCTGTTCTGCCCGGTCGCAGTGGCGTTGGCTCCAGTAGCGTTGGCGTTCTGCCCCGTCGCGGTGGCGTTCGCCCCGTTGGCGAGGCTGCTCACGCCCGTCGCGGTGGCGTTGGCGCCGGTGGCGTTGGCGTTCTGCCCGGTCGCCGTGGCGTTGGCGCCGTCGGCAAGGCTGTTCGCACCTATCGCCGTGGCTTTGGCGCCGATCGCGACGCCAGCGGGAACGCCGCCGGCGTTACAAGCCCCGGCTGCGAGATGGCCAAACGAATCGGTCGTGACACACTGTATCGCCCCGATTTGCGACGCCGTGCTCGCGAGGGAAGTGATTCCCGGCGCGACATATGTGGTTAAAGACGTGCCGAACGTCATCTGATTGGCGGCGGTGCTTGTCGCGCCTGCGCCGATCGCCGTCGACCCCAGAAATCCCGCAGTGTTAGCGCCCGCGCCGACCGCCGTGCTGTCGTCGGCCGTCGCTTGCGCGTTTTGGCCGAGCGCCGTCGCCCCCACGCCTGTCGCGTTGGCGCTCTGGCCGAAAGCGGAGGCTGTCGAGCCATTGGCGACCGAGCCTTGGCCAACCGCTGTCGCATTCGCGCCGTTGGCCGTGCTCGCCTGTCCCGTCGCGGTTGCGCTGGCGCCGTTGGCGTTGGCGTTCTGTCCTGTCGCGGTGGCGCTGGCGCCGTTAGCAATGCTGCCTCGGCCCGTGGCCGTGGCGGACTCGCCGTTGGCGCTGGAGAAGGCGCCCGTCGCCGTGGCGAAGGCGCCGTTGGCGTTGGCGAAGGCGCCCGTCGCCGTGGCGTTTTCGCCGTTGGCGTTCGACTTAGCCCCGGTCGCCGTGGCTTCGGCGCCATTGGCCGTGCTGAACTGCCCTGTCGCGGTCGCGGCGTCGCCATTAGCGGTGCTGGCCTGCCCCGTCGCCGTGGCGAAGACGCCGTTGGCGTTGGAGATGGCGCCCGTCGCGGTGGCGAACTGGCCGTTGGCGAGGCTGCCCTGCCCCGTGGCCGTGGCGCTGGCCCCAACGGCGGTGGCGTTCTGTCCCGTCGCGGTGGCGTTCGCGCCAGAGGCGGTGCTGAACTGACCCGTCGCGGTCGCATTGGCGCCGTCGGCGACGGAATTCTGACCAGTCGCCGTAGCGTTCACGCCGTTGGCGAAACTGGTCTCGCCTGTTGCTGTGGCCTTATCGCCGTTGGCCCTGCTGAACTGCCCGGTCGCCGTCGCAGCGGAGCCGTTGGCGTTGCTCAACTGCCCCGTCGCGGTGGCGAACTGGCCGTTGGCGAGGCTGTCCTGCCCCGTGGCCGTGGCGCTGGCCCCATTGGCGTTGGCGTTCTGCCCGGTCGCGGTGGCGTTGGCGCCGGTGGCGTTGGCGTTCTGCCCGGTCGCGGTGGCGCGCGTGCCGTTGGCGAAACTGGCTTGGCCCGTCGCGGTAGCGGAGCCACCGTTGGCCTTGGCGAAGGCCCCGGTCGCGGTGGCTGCATCGCCGTTGGCGAAGCTCTCGACGCCCGTTGCGGTCGTGAGGACGCCGTTCGCGCGACTGCTCACGCCGGTCGCCGTGGCCGAGTCGCCGTTGGCGTTAGAGTTCGCGCCGGTGGCGGTGGCTCTGGAACCATTGGCGCGGCTGCTCTTTCCCGTCGCAGTGGCTTGAGCGCCTTCGGCAAAGCTGCCCTGGCCGGTCGCCGTGGCGCCGGCGCCGTTGGCAAAGCTACTCTGCCCCGTCGCGGTGGCCTCGGAACCGTTGGCGAGGCTGGTCTGTCCCGTCGCGGTAGCGTTGGCGCCGTTAGCAGTGCTGCCGTTGCCCGTGGCCGTGGCGGCTCCGCCGTTGGCGCTGGCGAAGGCGCCGGTCGCGGTGGCGAAGACGCCGTTGGCGTTGGAGAAGGCGCCCGTCGCCGAGGCGTTTTCGCCGTTGGCGTTCGCGTTGGAGCCGGTGGCGGTGGCGCTCAAGCCGTTCGCGTTGGCGTTGGCGCCTGTCGCAGTGGCGTCATCTCCATTGGCTGTGGCGAGTCTGCCGGTCGCGGTGGCGCTGGCGCCATTGGCGAAACTGTTCTGCCCGGTCGCCGTCGCGTTGGCGCCGTTGGCGTTGGCGCTCTGACCCGTCGCGGTTGCCTGAAGGCCATTGGCGAAGCTGTTCTGCCCCGTAGCAGTGGCGCTCGCTCCAAAGGCGTTGCTCGCCTGGCCCGTCGCCGTGGCGCTGGCTCCAATCGCGTTGGCGTTCTGTCCCGTCGCGGTTGCGTTGGCGCCGTTGGCGACGCTGCCTCGGCCCGTGGCCGTGGCGGACGCGCCGTTGGCGCTAGCGAAAGCGCCCGTCGCCGTGGCGGAGGCGCCATTGGCGAAGCTGTTCAGTCCTGTCGCTGTTGCATTCGCGCCGTTGGCGACGCTGCTCCGGCCCGTGGCGGTGGCGCCCGAACCATTGGCGTTCGCGCTGTCGCCCGTCGCCGTGGCGCTCGCGCCGTTGGCGTTGGCGTTCCGTCCCGTCGCGGTTGCGTTGGCGCCGTTGGCGACGCTGCCTCGGCCCGTCGCCGTGGCGTTGGCGCCGTTGGCCGTGCTGCTCGCACCGATCGCGGTGGCGTTGCCGCCGTTGGCGATGCTGAAGGCGCCCAGCGCCGTGGCGTTGGTCCCGACGGCGTTGCTGCTCTGGCCCATCGCCGTCGCATTCAGACCGTCGGCGAGGCTGAGCTGGCCCGTGGCGGTAGCGTTGAGGCCGTTCGCAAAGGCGCTCTCGCCGGTCGCCGTGGCGCTGCCGCCATTAGCGAAGGCGCCGCGTCCCGTCGCAGTGGCCGAGCCGCCGTCGGCCGTGCTGCCCTGGCCCGTCGCCGTGGCGCTCGTGCCGTTGGCGAAGCTCCCGACGCCCGTCGCGGTGGCGAGCGCGCCATTGGCGCGACTGCTTACGCCGGTCGCCGTGGCGGCGTCGCCGCTGGCGTTCGAATTGGCGCCGGTCGCGGTGGCCTCGAACCCGTTGGCGAAACTGTTCTGTCCCGTTGCGGTGGCGAACTCGCCAGTGGCGCGGCTGGCTTGTCCCGTCGCGGTGGCGCTGGCGCCAAATGCGTTGGCGTTCTGGCCCGTCGCCGTCGCGTTGGCGCCGTCGGCGAGACTGGTTTCGCCAGTCGCCGTGGCGCTCGCGCCGATGGCCTTCGCGCTGGAGCCGGTCGCCGTGGCGAACTCGCCGTTGGCGTTAGCGTTGGAGCCCGTCGCGGTGGCGTTGGCGCCGTTCGCGATGGCGTCAAGGCCGGTCGCGGTGGCCGCGACGCCATTGGCGAAGCTGCCCTGGCCGGTCGCGGTGGCCGCGAAGCCATTGGCTTTGGCGTTCGCGCCCGTTGCGGTCGCGAGATCGCCATTGGCGTTGGCGTTGGCGCCGGTCGCGGTCGCGAGGGAGCCGTTGGCGAAGCTGTTCTGTCCCGTCGCGGTGGCGTTCGCCCCATTGGCGTTGGCGTTCATGCCGGTCGCCGTCGCATTGGCGCCGGTGGCGTTGGCGTTCTGGCCCGTTGCGGTGGCGTTGGCGCCGTTGGCGCGACTGCCCTGTCCCGTCGCGGTGGAATTGGCGCCGTTGGCGCGAGCGTCGTCGCCCGTTGCGGTGGCGCTGGCGCCGTTGGCGACCGCCGCCTGCCCCGTCGCCGTCGCGCCAAGGCCGTTGGCGAATGAATTGGAGCCCGTCGCGGTGGCGTTATTGCCCTGCGCCGAGGCGTCCTGGCCCGTCGCGGTAGCGCCAACGCCATTGGCGAAGCTATTTTGTCCCGTCGCGGTCGCGTCGGCGCCGTTGGCGCGGCTGTTCCGCCCGGTCGCGGTCGACTGCGCGCCAGTGGCGTTGGCGTTCTGCCCGGTAGCGGTGGCTTGAGCGCCGTTGGCGATGCTGGCTTGCCCCGTCGCGGTCGCGTTGGCGCCGTTGGCGAAGCTGTTCGCCCCGGTTGCGGTGGCGTTGGCGCCGTTGGCGATGCTCAAACTCCCGGTCGCCGTTGCGTTAGCGCCGGTGGCGCGAGCATTCTGACCCGTCGCCGTGGCATTGGCGCCGTTGGCGGTGCTCAATGCGCCGGTCGCGGTGGCGGCGGTACCGTTCGCGTTGGCCGTGCTGCCTGTAGCGGTGGCGAGGGCTCCGTTGGCGTTGGCGTTCTGGCCGCAAGCAGTCGCAGTGGCGTTGCCGCCATCGGTCGCGCCGGCGTTGCCGCCCGCCGGATTGGTGACGCTGTCGCAGGTAAAGGCTTGAGAGGGGGTCGGCGCGACCAGCCCTGTCGCCAGCACGAAGCCGCCTGCTAAGGCGCCGGACAAGACGCTCGATAAAGCGCTGGACGCGAAGAGCGTATGACGAGAGGATCGGGATGTTTTGGAAGCAGGACAAATACTATGTCGCGCGCGAATAATATCTTTATTAGACATGCGATTCATCCTGCACTGCTGCTTTCGAAAGCATATGGGCAGCCGCCGAAAGTAACTGTGCGTTAACTTCTCGGATCATGTATTTTAATCATCAGATTCTGATTTTTTCTACCGATGCTGGAACTTTTCCTGACTCTCTCGTGTCGATTTTGGTCCTTTGTGGCAAAGGCGCCACAATTGGTTGGATGAGCCGGCTCGCCCTCTGCGGCGCGCCCTGCTGTGACGTTCTCTCGCGGCCGGACAGCGTACTGAAGAGATAGGCGAGCGCTTGGATCCGCGGGCTGACCGCGCGTTCCGCGCCGCCCCTTGCCGCCACTTGCCGCACGAGGCCATTCTTCTGGCCGATGCGCACTTCGTCCTGGAAACAGATTTTCGATAGGCGTTCGCTGCGGCAGATCGAGCGGACGCGCCTTCAAAGGTAGCTCGGCGAAGGCGCGGGCTTCGGCCATCCGTTCAACAAGGCTTCAGGCCGGGGTTGAAGCGATGCACCCAATTGCGCAGCCTCTGGCGATCCATGCCGTCGCCTCGGAACGGTTCGCGCCGTCACGAAATCTCAGCCAGCAACAAAGCGCCCGCTCTGATTGACGTCCTTCTAGCGCCGAGCAAAAGCCCCGAAGCTGTCCAGCCGAGCAGTCCTCGCTGGCGTGGCGCAAATTTCCCTCGCGCCAAATGAGTCAGTCAGCGAAGCCGTTGGCATAAATCAACAGGCAAATTTTCAGCGGGCGCACGCAGTGAATGGGTCTACGGAACGCGTCTGCGGCGAGACTTTCAAACAGGATCGCGACGCCGCAGATCAGCAAGACTGCGCCTCGTCCGCGCGTCCCAACCCAACATCAGCGAACCATTTCCTCAATCGCTGTCAGCGACTCAGGCAACACCTGTCCGCCATCGATCACCAGCGTCTGGCCGGTGATGTAGCCGGCTTCGTCGCTCGCGAAAAACAACGCGGCGTAGGCGATGTCCTCGACGCTCCCGAGCCGGCGTTGGGGGATCGAGGCCGTCATCTGCGCCAAATAGTCTTCGCCAAGCGCGTCGAGTCCTTCGGTGCGCACATTGCCCGGCAGAACGGCGTTGATGGTGATTCCGTACGGCGTCAGTTCCAGCGCCGCCGTGCGCATGAAGCCGAGTTGTCCCGCCTTGCTCGCCGCGTAATGCGTCCAACCGGGATAGCCGGTGATCGGGCCGGTGATGGAGGAGGTGAGCACGATCCGCCCCCGACCGCTGCGCGCCAGCGCAGGCACGCAGGCTCGCACGCTCAGAAAGGCGCCGGCGAGGTTGGTGGAAAACACCTCGTTCCATTGCTCCAGCGTCATGTCCATCATACGCGCGGCCGGAAAGACGCCGGCGTTCGCGCAGAGAATGTCGATGCCGCCGTGCCGCTCGAGCGCCGCGGCCGCCATCCGCTCGACATCGCCCGGATTGCCGACATCGGCGGCGAACCCGCTGGCGCGTCCCCCTTCCGCTCGAATCGCCGCCGCCGTCGCCTCGGCCTGCGCAAGGTCACGGCCAACCACTAGCACCTGCGCGCCCTTGGCTGCGAAAACACGCGCGACGCCACGACCGATGCCCCGGCTGCCGCCGGTGACGATGACCGACCGATCGGCGATGGAGGTGAGCATATGACGCGGCCTCTCTGCTGGCGTCCCCTTCGGGCGAATCAATATTTCGCGACGACGGGCGCGGCGCCCCAGTTGAAGTGATAGTTCAGGCCGACGCGGACGACATGACCGTCAAAGTGCGTGCGCGCTTGAGTGGCGTTGGCGAACAACAGGTTCGTGAGCTGCCAATCGGTGGTGATCGCGACGGGATAGGCGGCGGCGCCGAGATCGTAAAAGAGATATTCGATCTTGGCGCTCCATTGCGGCCAAAACATCCATTCCAGTCCGCCGCCCGCCGTCCAGCCGACCCGCGTCTGCGAAAATCGTCCCTGATTGGCGCCGAGCAACAAAAAGCCGGAGAAATCATTCGGCACGTGTTGGAAAAAACTCGTGGTCGACGTCGCCTGTCCGTAAGCCAGTCCCCCGGTCGCATAAGCGAGCAACGTCGGCGTTATGAGATAGCCAAGCCGACCGCGCACCGTGCCGAGAAAATCAAGCGACTTGTTGCTGGCGATGCTCGTCAGCAGGTTGAGTCCGGGCGCGGGCGTTGGCGCGAGCGTCACGACAGCGGCGGCGCCGTTCGAGCTGGCGACACCCTGGATGTCCGTTTCTATTCCAGCGAGAAACGCGCCGTTGAACTGCAAATCATAACCGAGTTGGCCGCCGCCGATGAAACCGGCGCCATTCGTCGAGACGCTGCCCGTTCCTGAGATGGCTGCAGCCGCCGCCCATGGGACATTGTCGGCGCCATTGATGAGAAAGGGCGCCGAAGCGAAGTTGGTCCCCGTGCTTGCGTTCCATGCGCCGCCCGCATTCAAACCGGCATGGAACCCGCTCCACATCGGCGGTGGAGGCGGAAGATAAGCCGGCGCCTTGAGGGAGGGCAAATCCGCGGCGAGCGCCGATCCCGTTGCGAACGCCAGCGCCAGAACAGCGCCTGTCAAAAATTTATGGGCCATCATTGTCCTCGCCGTGAAGAACTCCACAATGAGGGCAAATGAGCAAGGCGAGAGGCGTTTCGCAATTCGAACCTTTCGCTTCGACCGCGCGTTTACGCCGTTTCACGACGGATGTGCCTTTTCTGCAACAGCAATGCTTTGACGCCGCGCCTTCCCCCACGATGATCGCTCGTGCGACTCAAATATAAACTTGAACGCTTCCGTTGAACTGAAGAGCGAACGTAAAAACCCGGCGACGCCCGGCGCTGTGGGCGCGCCGTCTTCGCCGCATGCGGCGACAAGTCGGCGCAAACACAGTCGAGGTTTCCCGCGTCCGACTAAGCCCTAGCCGGCTGAAATCTTTTTGTCGGCGCGCGCCGTGGAGCGACGACGGACAGGCGCCAATTGCGAGACAAGCGAAATGGCCTGGCGTTCATCCAATGATTCGTCATCGCTATCGTCGCCGGCTCTATTCTCCTGGAGCCGAACCCGCCCCAAATCTCTGCGAACGATGAAGACGAATATCACAAAGGCGCAAATCGACAGAGCGGCGACGATGACGTCGAGCGCTGCGAATGATAGCACGCGTTGCGACGCGAGCTCATGTCCCATCAATGCCGCAGAGAGTGACCAGCCCATCACGAGCAGTCGAAGCCCCTTCGGCTCGAATCCGCCGCCTGGCTGCTTGCCGCCATGGATCACGACAAGCAGATATTTGTATGAGCTCAGCAACAGATAGAGAGAGAGGACGAGCAACGCCGAGGGAATGGTGAAATAAGGCGAGAAGCCAAGCGCCATGATGATCAGCGTTTGAGCGACGAGGTCCGCCGAGTTGTCGATGAAATATCCATAAAGCGGACGCGCGGCGCCACGACGTTCCGGAACAGCGCGCACCAGATTCTCGCTAAGCCAATTGAGGGTCAGCCCCAGCGCGACCACCGCGAGGAACCAGTTCGACCACCGACTGGCGATAAACCCAATGGCGACAAGGACGGCGCCGACAAGTCCAGCGTACGTCAGGTGATCAGGCGATATGGCGTCCGGAATATGCCGCGCGACGAAGGCTGTAAGACCCCCACCATCAGACGACTGGCGTTCGTTATCCCTGAGGATGGGCACTACGACCTCGGTCAATGCGCCAATCAGATATGGCGGCGAATTTACGATTGATTGGTTCCGCGCCGCAGCGGCACAATCACGCTATGTATCGGCAATAATTATAAATATTTTGGACGGTTGCGCCCGGCGGGTCAATCGCTTTTGTTGGCTGTCCCCGCTCGACTGTTGTCAGATTCTGATTTGAATTGGCCGAGCGATTCCATTTGCTCTTGCCGCGGCGGCCGCCGCGCACCGAGCCGCAATCACCTCGCCACAGCCGTCAGTCCTGCCGTTTCAATCGTGTGGCGCGCAATCATCGATTCCTCGTCAGTCGGCGTCACGAACACAGGGATGCGCGACTGGGGCGCCGAAATGACAATGTCATTGCGCGCATTGGCCGCCGCGTCGAGCGTCAGCCCTAGCCAGCCGAGGCCTTCGACCACGCCGCCGCGCACGCGCGGCGAATGCTCTCCAATTCCGGCGGTAAACACCAGCGCGTCGAATCCGCCGAGCGCCGCCGCGAGCGCCGCGATCTCCATTTTGATGCGATGAATAAAATAGGCGATCGCCGCTTGGGCGCGGGGTTCGTCTGACGCCTCGAGCGTACGCATGTCATGCGACACGCCGGAAAGGCCGAGCAGGCCCGAGCGTTCATAAAGGAGATGCGACAGCTCCTCGGGAGTCATGCCCTCGCTCCGGAGCAGATAAAGCAGCAGTCCGGGATCGATCTGGCCGCAGCGGGTGCCCATGGGCAAGCCTTCCAGCGCTGAGAAGCCCATGCTGGCCGCGATTGAACGCCCGCCTTTCATCGCGCAAAGCGATGCGCCATTGCCAAGATGCGCGACGATGACGCCGCCTTCGGCGTGAATCGGATCAATCATGCGCAGGCGCCGGGAAATATATTCGTAGGACAACCCGTGGAAGCCGAAACGGCGCAGGCCGCGCTCGTAGTAGGAATAGGGAAGCGCATAGGCGTCATCGACGAAAGCATGTCCACGATGGAAAGCCGTATCGAAACACGCAACCTGCGGCACATGCGGAAAGGCTTCCTTGGCGCCTTCGATTCCGGCAAGATTATGCGGCTGGTGCAGCGGCGCGAGCGGAATGAGTTGGCGCAACTCCGCGAGCACTTCCGCATCGACAATGACCGGCGCGGCGAAGCGTAGCCCGCCATGCACGACTCGGTGCCCGATCGCGCTTACGGCCGCCGCCGGGTAAGCGTCTTCGATCCATTCGAAGATCGCTGCAATCGCCTGCCTGTGCGTGAGTTTGGCGGCGAGCGGCCTGTCGCTTATCTCTCCATCGACAATGGCGGCGCGAAAACGCGGCTTCGCGCCGAGCCCTTCGACCGCGCCAGAAACGATCAGCCGCGGCCAGTCGGCGTCCGCCGCAAACAGGGCGAATTTCACCGAAGACGACCCGGCGTTAAGCGTGACGACGCGATCGGCCATATCCACTCACGCCTCCAGGCCGCTACCAAACGCGGCGACGCTTCTCCGCTTCGAACGTCTTTCCAAGGTAGACGACGCGCTCCAGCCGCAGTTCGCCCTTGGGATGGAAGGCGTCCGGGCGCGGCTGCAACTCGCCGTTCTCGAATTCAAGGCCAAGCATCGCATATGCGGCCGACAACATGCGCGCCGCCGCGCCGGAGTACCAGCTCCACCCGCCTCGCCCTTCATAGCCCTCGCCATTATAGACGTCTGCCGGCTGCTGATGCGGCGGCAGCCCGTAAATGTCGGCGGCGGCCGGCGTCGTGAGCTTGGAGATCGGCGAGATCGCGATCCATGTCTCAAAGGCCTGGCGAAACAGTTCGTCGGCGGCGCGCGAGTCGCCGTCCTGTTGCGCCTGCGCGGCGAGCTTCGCCAGCGCGTCGACGAACCAGGACACGCCATGCGAATATTGGCCGCCGTTCTCCCGCACGCCCGGCGGATATTCGGCGCTGCGCCCGGGATAGGGCTGCGAGTGTTCGTCGAAAGGCGGATGGACGAGCAGCACGCGATCGCCGAGACCGAGAACGGCCAAGGCGTTCTCGATCGCCTCGCGTCCACGCGCAGCGTCAACGGCGCGCGCCAGAGTCGGCCATGAGGACGTCATCGCGCTCATCGGCGCGACTTCCTGGCCATTATCAGCATAGGCGCGGATGTAGCGATCGCCGCGCCAGCAGTTCTCAAGCGCGGTCCGAAGCTTCGCGGCGCGTTCGCGATAGCGCTCGGCGCGGTCGGCGTCGCCCTTCGCCTCGAACAGCGGCGCGATGTCGAGGAGGATGCCGTGCAGGAAGAAGCCAAGCCAAACGCTCTCGCCGCGGCCTTCGTCGCCGACGAGATTCATGCCGTCGTCCCAGTCGCCAGATCCCATCAGCGGCAGGCCATGGGCGCCGAAACGCTCGAGCGTCCAGTCGATGCCGCGCGCGCAGTGGCCGAGCAGCGTATCCTTGTCGCGCGACGTCAGCGGCACGGTGGCTTCGCCCTCCTGATCCTTAGGGACGGGACTTGCCTCGAGGAAGGTCTCGACTTCGTCGAGGATGGCGTAGTCTCCACTCCCGCGGACATAGCGAACCGTCACATACGGCAACCACAAGTGCGGATCCGACGCATGCGTGCGGTCCGCGAGGCCCGTGCCGCCGTTGGGCGCGCGATGCCACCATTTGCAGGCGTCGCCCTCGATATATTGATGCGCTGCGTGCAGCAGAATTTGAGCCCGGGCGCGCTCGGGCGCGAGATGGATGAGGGGGATGACGTCCTGCAGCTGGTCGCGATAGCCCGTGGCGCCGGAACGCTGTGAAGGACCTGTGCGTCCCCACAGGCGCGCGGCGAGCAACTGATAGGGCAGCCAGTCGTTGACGAGGCGGTCGAAGTCGGGGCGATTGGTCTTGATGCGCAACACGGACAATTGTTCGTCCCATGCGCGCGCATTCGCCTCGAGTTCGGCATAGGCGTGGTCGGGATCGCGCGCATAATCGGCGAGCCGCTTCGCGTCTTCGATCGTGGTCGTCTGTCCAAGCGCCACGACGACGACGGCTTCTTCTCCGGCAGGCACGTCGATCGCGCCGCTGAACGCGGCGACTTTCCGTTCATGCGCGGGCGCGCCAGCGTCCGGATGGCCGTGCTCGACCATATAAGGAAGGTAAGGATCGCGGCTCTCATGCCCCAGGAAGCGGCGACGCGACGTCTCGGCAAATTCCGCCGGTATCGATGTCGTCACAAAGGCCCAGCCCTGCACGAAATTATTGCGAGGATTGCGGAAGTAAATCGAATGCACATTTTCGTCGATGATCGATTCCAAAACGCCGAGACTTTCGTTCGGCGTTTCCGCCAATACGATTTCCATTGACGGCGTGATCTGCAGCAGACGCTCATGGTCGGTCTTGTTGCGGATCTTCAGGATCTTGAACTCGATCGGTTGCGTCGGGCTGACGAATACAGTCATCTCGAGCTCAAGATGATCGCGCTCGGCGCGAAAAACCGCAGCGCCCGGCGAAAACGTCACCTGATATTCCGCGTCGCGACGGCGCAGCGGGACGAAGGTCGGACTATGCGCGTCGGTGCGGGCGAGATCATAGACGTAGATCCTCTGCCCGGCCGGCGCCATGCGGCCCTCGCCCATGCGAAACGGGGTGAAGCTGTTTAAGCGCGAATTGCCGTGGAAGGAAAAAATTTCGCCGTCATTCGTGAGCACTGCGCCCTGTCCGAAAGCGTTCGCGATGACGTGGCCGAAAGGACGCGGCGTGCCGGGCGCAAGCGTGACGCTTTTGCCGTCTTGAGAAAAGGCGTAGCGCGGCTTCTTGGGCGCGGGCGGCAAAATGAGCCCGCGGCGGCGCGACAACGCCTTATTCAGCGTCTCAGGCGCAACGGGGGCGATCCCCAGATGCCGTGCAATAGAATCCGTCGCGCGTCCCATGTCGCGCGCCCAGCCGTCGACCATGATCAGTTCCGTCGCGCCGGCGGCCGCGAGTTCGACTTCGACGCGCAGACTGGCGCAGGGCTCGAAGCCATAGAGCAGACCTTCGTCCTTCGGATCACGGGGCGCCGCCAATCCAAGCAGGCTGTCCGGCGCATAGGTCGATCCCATTCCATAGAAACGCGACTTCACATCCTCATAGCCGACGACGGAGATCTTCGCGTCGGCGCTGGCGCCGATGGCGTGAAAGCCGATCTCCGGGGACAGCCGGCGATCGGATTGGCGCCGCGCCCCGCCCTTGAGCAAACGGTTCTGGGCGAAAATCGCGTTCAGCGATCGAACGTACCAAGTGCCGATGTGAATCGCGTTATACGCGGCGTCGCGAAGCTCGACGCCGGTCTCGTTCAGCACCCACTCACGCAGCGACGCCAGCATCAATTTACGATGACGCTGCTCGAGATTGACGATCTTGAGATGCGTGATCTCGACCGCTTCGTCGGCGGCGAGCGAAACGCGCGCTTCGATCGCGAATCCGTTGCGCTCCGCCATGAAGAACAGGCAGTTCTCGCCGGCGTCGGTGAGCGACGCTTGAGTGGCTCTGCAGCGCGTCGGCGCCTCGCCGATCGACCATAGCTCGCCGCCGTCTTCACGCAAAAAAAGGAAACGTCCGCGCGGGTGGGCGTGATCGTCCGGGCGTCGCGTCAAATCGATCGGAGGGCCGCCGCGCGCCACGCCTTCAATGCGCATGGCCCCCTGCCCGTCCTGAAACCATTCGCTGATCATCAGCCCGTTGGTCAGTTTCAGCGGCCGCGAGCCCGGCACGCCGCCAGCGCCGGTAATGCCTTCAATCGTCACTTTCTGCGCGCGCGCAAGCCGTCCGAGAAGGAAGAGGACAAGGCCGAAGGCGACAATGCCGGCGTAGATCAGATATCCGCTGACAAGATAGGCATAGGATGGCGGCCGCGTCTGCGACATCTGCTCGGCGGCGCTCCACGCCTTGTCCCATTCGGCGCCGCGCGGGATATAGAAGGGCAACAGCAGCGGCGCCCAGGTGCCAAAGCGGCGGATGCCTTCGGGGATCGCGCGGCTTGTTTGCGCCTTTCCAAGGAAGCGCGCGGCTTTCTCATCGGCGACGTCGCCGCCGACGAAGGACAGATTGACGAGCGTCGCGACGCGCAGGCCCATGTGGTCGAACCAGATCAGCACCCGCAGGGCGTCATAGGCGAGAAGCGCCGTGAAAATGTCGAGGCTCCAGGCGCGAAAATCGGAGTCCGGCAGGATGTAGCTCATCCAGCTCGCGACGCCGGTGCGGATGAGTCCGTCCTGATTGTACCAGGCGGGGTCGGGCGACGCTTTCAGGAAGGAATAGATCACCGGCGCCATCCACAGGCCCCAGCGCAAAACGCGCACGGCGTTTTCGATGAGCATGTCGAGGCCCTGCCAGCTCGCGAGTTGGCGAAGCGGCTGCAGGCTGCGCTGAACGAGCGCTGTAAGGAAGAAAAGATTGATCGAAAAGAGCGGCGCGGCGAACACCCATTGGATGACGCCCGAGAGCGACTCGTCGAACAGCAGCCTCACGCCGCCGTCGACCCTGCCGAGATCCGTCGCGCCCCACTTCGAGAAGAGCGGTCGAATGACATATTCGGTGATGGGACGTCCGTCCGCGCCGTAGTCGAGCGACGTGTAGGCGAAGAATTTCGCCGTGATGTTCTCGACCTGCCCCGCGTCGAGATACCAGGCGACCGCGCCGGCGACGAGCGCGCCGAGAAGCGCGCCCAGCGAATAGACGCGCCAACTGCGCAGATGCTGCCGGCGCCCTTGCGTCAGCGCCGCGAAATCAAACGCCGCATCGACGCCGGCATAGGCGAGCGCTCCCGCGGCCGCGCCGAACAGAAACCGCCCGCTCCCACTCGCCTCGGGAAGCCCAATCATCAGGGCTAATCCGATGGCCGCGCCGGCGACCGCGCCGCGAAAATAGTTGGACGGATGCAGATAGAGTTCTTCGACGCGCGCAAAGAAGGGCGGAGTCGAATCGGTGCTCTCCACGATCGCGCGCGCGAGCGGAAAAAGCGCGGCGCCAATCAGCGCGCCGCCGATCGGGCCGGAGGCTGAAACGACGGCGACGGCGGGCGCAAAAGACACGACCAGTCCAACCGCGAGCAGCAGCGCCATGAACACAAAGCCATAGACGGCGCCCTTTTCGGCGCCGGTCCGCCAGTCATGGAACACCACGACCTGCAGCGACGGCGTCGCGCGCAAAAGACCAGCCATCGCCTGGGTCACGAGATAGGTTTGGCCCCATAATCCCGCTTGCGCGAGCGCCGCCGCCACCGTCGCGACCAGCGCCGTCACCGGATAGGGCAAATAAGGCGCGACGAAATACGAGACCGACGTCGCGATGTAGGGCGTCAGCGAAGCGACGAAGGCCGAGGCGAGCAGAATGCTATGCGGACGCCATTGTCGGGGCAGAAAACGACCGAGCGCGAGGGGGATGCCGACGACAATCGATTCGTTGAGCAGAAACAGGATCAGCGTATGCCCGACGATTTTTCTGAAGGCCTCCGGAACGTCGAGGCCAAGGAGCAGCGCGCCGCCGATCTGGGCGACGGGCGGCGAGCCGAGCGCGATCAACAGGCTGAACTGCAGCGGCAAAACGAAAAGGGCCGCGCGGACCGCCATGCGCGAACGCGCTCTCAGCGTGACGACCCCGGCGAGATAGAGAATGGTGGCGGTCGCCGCGCCGACCGGCGAGAGCCGGAACAGTTCGGCGAAAGTTTCCGGCGATCGCCACAACAGGCCTGCGCGGTCGCACAGCAGCGTAAATGTCGCGACAGCGAGGAAATCGACGGCGAAATCGGCCGCCTGGCGCGCGCTTTCCGAGGAGCGGCGCAGCACGAAAATCGTCGCGCCGGCGAAAAACCCGGCCACGATCGCATGCTCGCCGCCGCCAGCCGCCTCCAGCGCCGCAAAGACCGCAAAGCCCATGCCGATCAAAATGCGCTCGAACAATGCGCTGTTGACGTCCGATTCGCCGCGATTGACGGCCATGGATTCCCTCCGCGCCTTTTGTTGAATCCGGCGATTTTTAACGTTAATGGCCGGAATCAGCGGCGATCGTATGGAATCCCTTGCCGGAGCCGGGGGAAAAAGTCGACTCCCCGCTTCCCTTCGTCGCGCTTGCGCTTCGCAGCGCCGCCGAGAGCCGCTATAGTCCACAACGCTTTAATGCCCCGGCCGCGCAGCGAGGGCCTCAGCGAGTGGACGACATGGAAGAGCCCCTGCCCGCGCCGCCAGCCGACACTCGCGTCGCAGACCAACCGCACGCGTCCGCCGCCACGCCCGCCGAGCGTCTATCGCTTCTCGTCGAGCGCGAGCGCGTCGCCCGCAAAGGCCCGGCGGGTTCGCTTGACGAGCGTATGGCCAGTCTGTCCGGCGCGCTGCGCCGCGCGCGCCTCGAGAACGCGGAGCGCTCCGCCGCCATTTCCGATTTACGCGCCGCGGAAATCGCCCGGCTGGAAATGCTCGGCGAGGCTCTGTCGCCGGTTTTGGCGCAGTTGCCGCGCGATTGCGATATTTTCGACGTTGGCGTGGCGCCGGCGGAGCGGCCGCGCCTGTTCATCGACCAGATCGGCTTCGTCGAGATGGATCGCGACAGGCGGACCTATCGCTTTCTCCAGGATACGCGTCACGGCCGGGTGACGCTTCGCGAAAGCGACAGCATCGACGACCTTGTCGAAGCGATCACCAGCTACATCGCGCATCGCCTGATCGAGCGTGAAAAGGCGCTGGCGGTCGATTATGCGAGCGGCGGCGCGGCGCAGGCGCTTGGCGTGAAGATCGCCGCAGCGCGCGAGAGGGCGAACGCGCGCGAAAACGACAAATCTCTCACCGGAAAAACGACTCGCGCAGCCGCGTTCATCGCCGAGTTTTTTGGCGCGGCCGCTTTCTTCGCATTCTTGGCGGTCCTGGCGGCATGGATCTATCGCGCCTATTTCGCAGGCTAAACTTCATAGCTGAACGGACTCGAGCTCAACGACCTCGCCAGCGTCGTTCAGTCCACGCCTGCGCAGCGAAATCCTGACGCCGTCAGCTTCGCGCTCGATCTGGTAAAGATTGTAGGCGGCGCCTGGATAATGGCCGCCGGGCCGCGCCGAAGCCGAGGCGACGCCGACGACAGGCGTCCCGGCGCCCGGCCCTGACAGACGATGCAGACTGGGCTTGTGATTGTGCCCGTGCAGAACGAGTTCAGCGCCATGACGCGCGATGACGCTTTCGAATGCCGCCGCGTCTTCGAGCCCGCGCAGCCGCTTGGCGCCGCCGACATGTGGCGGGTGATGAAGGCAAACGACGCGCGCAAGCCCCTCCGCCTTGGCGCGTTCCAGCAGATCCGCGAGCGCCGCCAGCTGAGTCACCCCCAGCCGCCCGGAAGCGACGAATGGCGCCGTCGGCACGCCGGTGTCGAGACCGATCAGCGCGACGCCGCCGCGCCGGCGCAAATAGGGAAAGCCCGCGACTTCGCTCTCGCTGCTCGTCCAAGGCGCGAAAACTTCGCGAACGAGATCGGTCACGCTCGCCACATAGGCGTCGTGATTTCCGGGCGTGAAGCTCACGTCGCCGGAGGCGCCGAGAGAGGCGAGCCAGTCTTTGGCGAGCGCGATTTCGCCGGGAAGTCCGATGTTGACGATGTCGCCGGTCATGACGACATGATCGGGCGCCTGCGCCTTAATATCTGCGACGATCTTGGCGAGCACGCCCATATCGTGCTGATCGCCGCGCTTATACAGCCAATTCACATAGCCCGTGACGCGCTTGCCAAGGAGCTCCGCGAGATTAGGCCGAGGAATTGGGCCGATATGCGCGTCGGAAAGATGGGCAAGCCGGAAGTTCAAGAATCCTCGCTAACTGCCTGTTGCGCGCGCGGCGCTTTCCTCATCGGATGCGTCAGCGACACTAGAGCTTTCGGGCGTCATTTGCCATAGTTTCGGGCGATCGGAGGCGGTTTTGACGAAGCCTGAAGAAGGACGCTCGGCGCCATCGAGGCGCACGCGCTTTGCGTCGCGACTCATCGCTTTTGGCGCACGCTTTCAGCGTCCCATGACCCTGGGCGTGCGCGGCCTCGTCGTTGATGAAAGAAACCGCGTGCTGCTTGTCCGGCATACTTATGTGGAGGGCTTTTACTTGCCGGGCGGCGGCGTCGAAAGCGGCGAAACGCTTGTGGAGGCGCTTGAGCGGGAGCTGAGCGAGGAGGCGAATGTCCTGCTCGATGCGCCGCCTGAACTGTTCGGCATGTATTTCAATCGGCGGTTCTCGATGCGAGACCATGTCGCGCTTTACGTCGTGCGCGCGTTCCGCCTCACGCAGCCGCGCGCCCCTGATCGCGAGATCGCCGAGGCCGGTTTTTTCGCGCTCGACGCTCTGCCAGCGGATACGACCGCAGGGACGCGGGCGCGGCTGTCCGAGGCGCTCGAGAACACGCCTGTCTCACCTTATTGGTGAACGCGTGATGGAGCCGGCTCCGGCGCTCAAGGCGTGCAGATCGCGCCATCCATAAGCGATGTCGGGGAGGACGACGCCCTCAATCTCCCACACGCCCTCGACGCCGACGGGCTCCGCGCCTAGCGCTTCATAAAAGCCGCGGGCCTTCTGCGAGTCGCGCAAAACCCAAACGGCGGCGCTCGCACAGCCGGCGGAAATCAGATGCTCTGCGATCCGCTCCACCAGGCGCCTGCCCAGTCCCCGGCGCTGGCTCCGCTGCAGCAGGTAAATCGACGCAATCTCGCCCTCGAAGCCAAGCGGAACGAGCTTTGGATTGGACAGGCGACTGCAGCGGGCAAACCCCACCGGCCTCTCGCCCTCGCAGGCGATGAACACGGCCTGAGCGCCTTCGCTCGAGCCGATCCGCTCCCGCCAGCGCCGCGTCCAATCGTCGAGATTGATCGACGCCAGCGCCTCCGCGCGCATTACCCCGAGGTAGGTCTCCCGCCAGGCCTTGGCGTGAATTTCGGCGATGGATCGGGCGTCCTCGATGCTTGCCGAGCGCAAGCGATACTCCGCCATTGGCCTCTCTCCGCCCATAGCGTCGCATGACGGCATGTCGCGGCGCAACGAGAGGTTTTGCCGCGCAGACGGCGCGTGATATGGCCTGCGCCCAGGGTCAAGCCGCCACATGATCGATCTCGCCGTAAAATTTGCGCCGCTGACGGCCGCAGACGACGCGCATATTGAAAAGCTCGACGAACGCGCGTTCGGTCCGGGCAGGTATGCACGTACGGCCTATCGCCTGCGCGAAGGCGTCGAGCCGGACCGTTCGCTGTCCTTTGTCGCGCGGATCGGGACGCTGCTTGTCGGCGCGAACCGCATGACGCCCATCCTCGTCGGGTCAACGCCAGCGCTTTTGCTTGGTCCGTTGACTGTCGAGCCGGCGTTTCGTCAGCAGCGCGTCGGCGAGACGCTGGTTAAATATTCGCTGGACGCCGCGCGCGGCGCCGGACATGGGCTCGTCCTGCTCGTCGGCGACGAGGACTATTATGCGCGGCTGGGATTCGCGCCTGTGCCGCGGGGCAAAATCACGATGCCCGGTCCCGTGGACCCGGAGCGCCTGCTCTATTGCGAACTCCGCCCTGGCGCGCTCGCTGAGGCGAGCGGCAGGATGCGGCGCGCATGACGTCGCGCGCGCAGACCATCATCGAGAAATATGACGCGCTCGTCGCGCAAGGCGCGCTGGAACGCGACGCGTCGCAGCGCGCAGCGATTGAGAGGCTGCAAGCGCTCGCCGACGCTCTCGCGGGCCGCAGGCCGAAAAGCGCCAGTGTGACGCAAGCGCTCCTCGCGACCCTTCGCCCTCGAGCGCGGCCGGCGCGCGGCCTCTACCTCTGGGGATCGGTCGGGCGCGGCAAAACCTTTTTGATGAACCTGTTCTTCGGCGCGCTTCCGGTCGAAAAGAAGCGGCGCGCGCATTTTCACGCCTTCATGGCGGATGTGCACGATCGGCTGCATCGGCTGCGTCAGAAGCCCCATAATAAGGACGCCGATCCGGTGAGCTGCGTAGCGCAGCAAATCGCGCAGGAAACCCGTGTGCTATGCTTCGATGAGTTCGCCGTGCACGATATCGCGGACGCCTCAATCGTCGCACGGCTTTTTTCGTCGCTGCTCGAGTCGGGCGTCGTCATTGTCGCGACGTCCAACGTCGAGCCTTCGCGGCTCTACGAAGGCGGCCGCAATCGCGATCTGTTCCTGCCCTTTATCGCCATGTTGCAGGAGCGAATGGACATCCTGCGTCTCGAAGCGCCGAATGATTATCGGCAGCGGCGCGAAGATCTCGGGCAGGTCTATTTCACGCCCGCCGACTCTTGCGCGAGATCGGCGATTGACGCGCTCTATGCGACGCTCGCAGGCGGCGCGGCGGAAACGCCCGCGACAATTGAGGTCAAGCGACGCCGCATCGAGATCCCGCAGACGGCGGGCCGCATCGCGCGTCTGAGCTTCGCGGCGCTCTGCGGCCAACCATTGTCGGCGGCGGACTATATGGCGATCGCGGAGAGGTTCGACGCAGTGATCGTCGAAGACGTTCCAACAATGGCGCCTGAACAGCGGAATGAAGCGCGCCGCTTCATCACGCTGATCGATGTCCTTTACGAGGCGCGCGTCCTCCTGGTCGTTTCCGCTGCGGCGGAGCCTTCCGAACTTTACCGCGTGGGCTTTGGCGCCGAGGCGCGTGAATTCGAGCGCGCGGCCTCTCGACTGATGGAAATGCGGGGCAAAGATTACATCGACGCCCGCGCGGCGCTCATGGCTTCGACATGCAGTCCTTGATGTCGCTCGCGCGCTTCATCAACTCGAAGCGATCGGCGCAATAGCGTTCGAGATCCGACCGTTTCGCGGGATCGGTCGCCGCGGAGCGAATGCCGACCGCGCCATCGAGCAGCTCTTTTTGCGCATCATGGACCTGAGAAGGCGGCAGTTGTCCCGAGCAGGCCTCATAGCGCTTGAGCAGCGCGTCACACTGCGGGACGCCGGTCGGATCAACCGCGAAAGCCGGCGTGGCGGCAAGCAGGAAAACGAAAGCGAGACGATGCTTCACTGGCGCGGGATCCTCCGGTTATGACCCGCGCCATATAGCATTTTGGTCGGCCGTGAGACATCAAAAGACGAGAGCGGCGGGCCTTTCTTTGGACCCGCCGCCCCGAAGTCTCCAGCGCCTTCGTGTCTCGCGGACGCCGGAGCGTTCCTTGCGCCTTGGCTACAGCCCCGCCAGATAGCGCGTAGGATCGACGGGCGTCGAACCCTTGCGCAGTTCGAAGTGAAGCTGCGGCGACCCGACATTGCCCGATTGGCCGGATTTGGCGATCGTCTGACCGCGCTTGACCTGATCGCCGCGCTTGACGTCGAGTTCGCCATTGTGGGCGTAGGCCGAAACGTAGCCGTTGGGATGGCGAATGAGCACGAGATTGCCGTAGCCCTTGAGCTCACTGCCGGCGTAGGCGACGACGCCGCCTTCGGCCGCCTTGACCTGCGTACCCTCAGGCACCGCGATGTTGATCCCGTCGTTACCGCCCGACGTGAAGCCCTGAATGATGCGGCCGCGGGCAGGCCAGCGGAACTCGGGCCGACCTTCGTCGGACGCCACCGCTTTCGCGTCAGTCGCCGGGGGAATGGAGGCGGTCGCGGTCGTATCGACTTTGCGGGCGCTCGGCGTTTCCGCCGGCGTTTCAGCGACAACGGGCTTGCTACGAGCGTCGGCGATCTTGGGTTCAGCTTCCGGCGCTTCGGCAGAAGCCGGCCCACGCGCGATCCGCTCGGTTTTGACGGGGCGCCCCGGCGTTGCGGCGGCGATGCGCGCCTCCGCTTTGACAAGCGTCTTCTCCGGCGCGGTCTTGGCGACGGTCTTCGTCTTCTCAGCCGGCTTGGCCTTCGCCGGTTCTACTTCGGTCTTGCGCACCGGCTTCGCCTGCTCCACCGGCTTGACGGCGGCCACAGGCTTCGCCAGCGCCGCGGACTTCGCGGCGACCGGCTTGATCTCGGCTGGGGCGGCGGCGGCAGCTTTGGCCGGAGCGGCGGGGACGCGCGCGGCCATGACCAGAGCGCCGCCGGCGCGATAGACCGGTATCACCAGACGAGAGCCCGGCTGAACCTGAGACGCGACGTTGAAGCCGTTAGCGCGCAGCAGCGCGTCGGTGGGCACGCCGTAGCGGGTGGAGAGCAATGCCGCCGTCTCGCCTTGGGCGACAACGACCGGGGTGCCGCCTTCGGCGCTCCAGTGGCCTGCGGCGCCGGCGGCTGCAATGCTCTTTGGCGACGACTGCGTCGCTGACGTAGCGGTTCGCGTAGTGGAAGCGCCGCCGCTTGGAGCAGCGGACGCGCTGGCGGCGGCGGGAGCCGGCAAGGGACGGGTTTCCACCGTCGATGACGGCGACCTCTGCGCAGGCGCGTCAGTGATCGCGCCAACAGGCGCCCGATCGACGCCAAGCGAGGCGGTCTTGGCCGAGCCTGAGAAGGGGTCGGCAAAGGGATCGGCTCCGAAGCGCGAGGCGTCCGAGCAGCCGGCGACAAGGGCGGCGACGCCAACGGCCGCCATGAACCGCACAGCGGCGCGGGAATAAGCAATATGATGCTTGGTAACCATGACGCGACCCACCCGAACGCAACATTGAACGGTCTTATGGGTAACAGCGCGCGGTTAAGGAGGCGTTTAAGATGAACGCAAAGCGTGCGCGACTGAAATTTTCAGCATGATGTTTTAGAGCGCCTGCGCCAGTCCTGGGATGGCCGGCCCTAAGCGACACGGGCCAAGATCGATCTCACGCAGCTCGCCGTCCTCATTGCGATCAAGCTTAATCAATCGTTCCTTCGCCCGCGCGCCGGCCTGCGCGTGCTCCCTTCGTGCGAAGAGCAACGCGCCGCCCGGCGTAAGCATCTGGATGAGCGCGGCAGGCGCGGCGCCGACCGAGGCCTGGACGATGATTCTATCGAAGCGTCCAAGCTCGCGAGGCGGATCGAGGCCGTCGGCGAAAATCGCCTTGGCGTTTGCCGCGCCGTGGGCCGTCAAGCGGCGCGAGGCTTCGATCGCGAGCGTCTCGAACCGCTCGAGGCTTATGACCTCGCTTGCGAGCTGCGCGAGCGCCGCCGCGCCATAGCCCGACCCCGCGCCCACTTCCAGCACCCGATGGCCGCGGCCGATCTTGAGCGCCTCGAGCCGTCTGGCAAGTTCGACCGGACGCGACATGGTCTGCCCGCAGCCGATCGGCAGCGAGAGATTGCGATTGGCGAGATCGCGAAAGCGGTAGGGCGCGAACGACTCCCGCGGGGTCGCCTCGATGGCGCGCAAGACCGAAAGATCGCGCAGCCCCGCCTGACGCAACGTCAGCAGCAGCGCCGCGCGCTCCTCGAATTGTTGGCTGGCCTGGCGCGCGCCGGCCTCCTCGGTCATTCCCTGCCCTCGAATGCCGCCGCGAGCCGCGTCACCGTCGGGTGATCGGTGAAATCGAGCTGCAGCGGGGTGATCGAGATTTTCTTTTCTTCGAGCGCCAGCAGGTCGGTGCCCTGCCCCGGCTTGAAGTCGCCGCGCTGGAAAGTGATCCAGTGATAAGGATTGCCGCGGCCGTCCTTGCGGTCCTCGATCCGCATGATGTCGCTGCTGCGCCTGCCCTGCATCGTGATCGCGACGCCCGCGACGTCCTGGGGCGCACAATGCGGAAAATTCACGTTCATCAACACGTTCTTCGGGATGCCCGCCGCGAGCAGGCGGCGCACGACCTCAACGCCATGCGTCGCCGCGCATTCCCAGTGGATCGTCCGGCGGTCTGCAAAAAAATCATAGACCTGGGAGAGCGCAATCGACGGAATGCCCAGAATCGTGCCCTCCATCGCCCCGGCGATGGTGCCGGAATAGGAGACGTCCTCGGCGACATTCTGGCCGCAGTTGACGCCGGAAATGAGAAGATCGGGCGGATGATCGAGCATCAGCTTGCGCAGGCCCATGATGACGCAATCGGTCGGCGTTCCCTTGAGCGCGAAGTGTCGC
Organism: Methylocystis rosea SV97; assembly: GCF_000372845.1. Lineage (GTDB taxonomy): Bacteria > Pseudomonadota > Alphaproteobacteria > Rhizobiales > Beijerinckiaceae > Methylocystis > Methylocystis rosea. Next base: position 2,364,314 of record NZ_KB889963.1, on the reverse strand, counting down.
GGCGAAATCTCCCGCAATCGCAGCGGATCGTTGAGCGAGAGCGAATGCGAAACGCCCGATTGCTCGAATTCCGGCGCGATGACGAAAATATCGTCGGTGAATTCGCGCGCGATCGCCTCCGCGATGGCGAGGCCACGCGCGTGAATGCCGTCGTCATTGGTGATGAGAATGCGCATGCTTACAGCGGTTTCGCCTCGCCTGGCGGGCGTCTGAGGAGCCCGAGTTTCTTTGGACGATTCGACGCCGAACGTCCACAATGACCCTATATCGGCTCGCCTCATTCTCTGGAGGAATTTTGATGCGTTCACGACTTGCGCTTTTGCTCGCGGCGGCGATGAGCGCCCCTCCCGGCGGCGCCGCCGCTTTTGAGGCCTATGTGGCGGCGGTGATGCCGCTGCGCGTGAGCCCGAGTTCGGATGCGCGGCCGGTCACGACGATGGCGGCGAATATTCCCTTCAATGTCCTGGGCTGCGGCCGCTGGTGCCAGGTGCAATATGGCGGGACCATGGGTTATGTCCCGGCGCCGCTGGTCATCCCCGGCGCGCCGCCGACCGCGCCCGGCTCTGGCCTATTGGGGTTTTTGGCCGCGCCCGTGGTGCTGCCCGTCGCCGCGCCTGGCCTGCTCAGCGACGGCTATGCGCCGCGCGCCGATTACGGCTATGGCTGGACGCCGTTTTTTGGGACGTCGCCCGAGCCCTACTGCGAAGAGCCCGCGAAACGCGGGCGCTGCGTCCACCGACGGCGCTCAGCTCGGGATGCGCGTGAGCCCGCCCATGTAAGGCCGAAGGACGCGCGGAACGTCGACTGAGCCGTCGGCCTGCTGGTAGTTCTCCAGAACCGCGACCATGGCGCGCCCGACCGCGACGCCGGAGCCATTCAGCGTGTGGACGAAGCGCGGCTTCCCGTCAGCGGGTCTATAACGGGCGTTCATGCGCCGCGCCTGAAAGTCGCCGCAGACCGAGCATGAGGAAATCTCGCGATATTTCCCCTGCCCTGGCAGCCAGACTTCGAGGTCATAGGTTTTTTGGCTCGCGAAGCCCATGTCGCCGGTGCAGAGCACGACCTTGCGATAGGGCAGCTCGAGAAGCTGCAAGACCTTCTCGGCGCAGCCGGTCATGCGCTCATGTTCTTCGAGCGAATCTTCCGGCTTCGTGATCGACACGAGTTCGACCTTGTAGAACTGATGCTGGCGGATCATGCCGCGCGTGTCCTTGCCGGCGGCGCCGGCTTCGGCGCGGAAGCAATAGGTGCCGGCGGTCATGCGCATCGGCAATTGCGCTTCGTCGAGAATGGATTCGCGCACGAGATTGGTGAGCGGCACTTCGGCGGTGGGGATGAGCCACTTCTGCATACGAGCAGCCTCAGCCAAGGCAAGACTGACCTGCGAATGCAACACCTTCGTAATGCGCGCCACGTTCAAAGTTCCGTCGGCGGCCATTTCGTCAATTGCCTCGCACGTGCCCTTGACCGTCTCTCTCATCAAACCGTCAGAAAAGGTGGTCGTATTTACAAGGAACTGATCCTCGAGAAACTTGGGCAGTTGCGCCGTGCCAAACATTGCGTCGTCGCGCACGAGCAGCGGCGGGCTCACCTCCATATAGCCGTGCTCATTCGTATGCAGATCGAGCATGAATTGCGCGAGCGCGCGTTCCAACCGCGCCAATCCGCCCTTGTTGACGACAAAACGCGCGCCGGAAATTTTCGCCGCCGTTTCGAAATCCATCAGCCCGAGGCCTTCGCCGATTTCAAAATGCTCTTTCGGCGTGAAGTCGAATACGCGCGGCTCGCCCCAGCGCGCCAATTCGACATTGTCGTTCTCGTCGGCGCCGTCGGGGACTTCATCGAGCGGCGTGTTGGGAATGGCGGCGAGCGCAGCGTCGAGTTCGGCGATCGCATAGCGCTCGGCTTCTTCGAGCCCCGGCCAGTTTTCCTTGATCCCCGCGACTTCCGCTTTGAGCGCTTCGGCCTTGGCGCTATCGCCGGCCTTCATCGCCGCGCCGATCTCTTTCGAGGCCGCATTGCGCCGCTCCTGCGCGCGCTGCAATTCGCCGATCGCCGCGCGCCGCGAATCGTCAAAGGCGAGAAGCTGCGTCGACAGGGGCTCCAGCCCGCGCCGCGCGCGGCCAGAATCGAAAATTTCAGCGTTCTCGCGAATCCATTTGATGTCGTACATGATGCTCGGACAGTGTTGAATGAAGCGATAGGAGGCCGTCATGGCCGGGCTTGTCCCGGCCATCCACGCCAAGACATTGCGGCAAACAAGTAAGTGCAAGCGACCCGAACCACGTGGATGCCCGGCCCAAGGCCGGGCATGACGCCGCTGAATCAGACTGCTTTCTCTGCTTCCTCCTCGCGCCCCACAACGTCAAGTGGCCGCTTTATTCGCGCGACCGCCGCTTGGGCTGCCGGGACAAGCCCGGCCATGACGGCGGGGGCTTTGTCGAGGGCGCCTTTCTCTCGCGGGCATGGCAGGGTCAAGCGGCGAGATGTCGCTTACGATCCACCGCTCGCCGCCGCTTGGGCCGCGGCCCGCTTCTTCTCGATCATGCGCACGGCGTAAATCGACGCCTCGTAGAGCAGCACGCCAGGGACAGCGAGCGCGAGCTGCGAGAACACGTCCGGCGGCGTCAAAACCGCCGCGACGATGAAGACGAGCACAACGGCGTAGCGCCGTTTCTCCTTTAAGAACTCCGACGTCACGATGCCGACCTGACCGAGCAGCGTCAAAACCACCGGCAATTGAAACACGATGCCGAAGGCGAGCACGAGCGTCATGATCAGCGAAAGATATTCGGAGACGCGCGGCAGCAATTCGATCTGCGCCTTGCCCGGTTCATTCGCTTGCTGCATCCCCATGAAGAAACGCAGCAGATTGGGCATCACCAGAAAATAGACGACGAGCGCGCCGAAGGCGAAGAAGATCGGCGTCGCGAAAAGATAGGGCCGGAACGCCGTGCGCTCGTGCTTGTAGAGGCCGGGCGCGACGAAGGCGTAGATCTGCGACAGCACGATCGGGCAGGACAAAAACGCCGCCATAAATAGCGCGACCTTGATCTGGGTGAAGAAATATTCCTGCGGCGCCGTGTAGATCAGCCGCGCCTCAGGGCCAGCGACCTGCGTATAGGGAATGAGAAGCAGATTGTAGATATCCTTGGCGAAGAAGAAGGAGAGCACGAACATCGCGAGAAAGGCGAGCAGCGCCTTGATCAGGCGCTCGCGCAATTCCATCAGATGTTCGATCAGCGGCGCTTTGCTCGCTTCGATTTCGGCTTCGTCGGCCTCGTTCATGTGGCGGTCTTCTTTGGCGAATCGGCCTGCTCGCCGACAGGAAGACCAGAATCCTCATCCTGAGGAGCGGCCGAAGGCCGCGTCTCGAAGGATGCGGTTGGCGCGTCCTCATCCTTCGAGACGCCGCTGCGCTTCTCCTCAGGATGAGGCGGTTGCACAGGCGACCGCTCTGCGTCGCCTGTGATTGCCCCAGTGATCTGCTTGCGCGCCTCGGCCATCGGATCGAAAGCGCCGTCGAGCTTCACGCTCTCCTTTACGGCGTCCCGCATCTCGCCGACCTCCTTACGCAAATCCTCAAGATCCGCCTCGCGCATGGCCTCCATGAATTGTCCCTGAAACTCCGCCGCCATGCGGCGCATCTTTCCGGTGAACTGCCCGAGCGAACGCAATACGCGCGGCAGGTCCTTGGTCGGAATCGCAATAAGAGCGACGATGGCGATGACGATGAGCTTGCCGGGTTCGAGATCGAACATGCGTGTTGCTCGGGCGCCTTGCTCCCTCCCTTGCGGAAGGGTCGAAGCGCGAAGCGCTTCGGGATGGAGTGACGATGGCGAGGTTCCAGGGGTTCTCTTACCCGCCTTCAGCGCGACCCTCCCCCTCAAGGGGAGGGGGTCGACGCTAGACCTTCTTGCTGTCCGCCTTGTCGCTCTCCAGGGCGCGGCGCTCGCTGGCCTGGCCTTCGAGCGGCTTTTTTGCGTCATCGGCCGCGACGTCGTCTTCCGACATGCCCTTCTTGAAGGCTTTGATGCCCTTGGCCATGTCGCCCATCACGTCGGAAATCTTGAACTTGCCGCCGAAGAGAATGAAGACGACCGCGCCGACAATGATCCAGTGCCAGATCGACAGACCGCCCATGGCGCGCATCCTTCCTAACGAGAAAACCGGGACGACCGGCATTTGCCGGGAAACTATGCGCCCCTCGCCATAAAAACAAGGACGCGGCGCACAGACGCACGCTGCGGACGGCCTTAAGGGGACGCGGAAATTTGTTGTCGCCTAACTGCGCCGCTCGGCGGCGCCGTCAATGCTCTTCGTCGTCGCCGAGTTCGGGCGGCTCGAGCGCCTCGGGCTCGTCCGGGAACTCCATGTCGAGCAGCTCCGGCGCGTCGTCTTCAAGCGGCTCTTCATCCTCGCGCAACGCGGCGTCGTCCGAAGGCTGCGGCACGCCGAAGCCCTTCGGCAGCCGGCCGTCGAACAGGCCAGCGCCCTTGAGTTCGTCGAGCCCCGGCAGATCGCCGATCTGCTCAAGCCCGAAATGCATCAGGAAGGCGTCGGTCGTGCCATAGGTGATCGGCCTGCCCGGCGCCTTGCGGCGGCCGCGCAGCCTGATCCAGCCGGTGTCGAGCAGCACGTCAAGCGTGCCCTTGGAAATGGCGACGCCACGAATCTCTTCGATCTCGGCGCGGGTCGTCGGCTGGTGATAGGCGATGATCGCGAGCGTCTCCAGCGCCGCGCGGGAGAGCTTCTTCTCCTCGACCTGCTCGCGCGCGAGGATCCAGTTGAGGTCGGCGGCGGTGCGGAAAAACCACTTCTTGCCGACGCGGGTGAGATTGACGCCGCGACCCGTGTAATGGGCGCGCAGCCGCTCAAGGACGCGCTCGAGATCGACGCCCTCCTCGATACGGCGCGCCATTTCCGCTTCATCAAGCGGCTCGGCGGAGGCGAAGAGCAGCGCCTCGATGATGCGCTCCGCTTCGCGCAGCCGAGCCTCGTGACGCGCAAGCTCGTCGTCGCTGTTCACGTCAAAAAGTTCGATCTTCTCCGCAGCCTGCGCCACCACGCGTCCTCCTGAAGTTCGGGGCTAAGACGCGCCCGCAGTCTCTTCCGCTTGATCAGGCGCCCGCCGCCGCACCCAAAGCGGGGCGAAGTGCCGGTCCTGACGGATGTCGAATCGCCCCTCCCGCACCATTTCGAGCGAAGCGGTGAAGGCCGAGGCGCGCACCGTGCGCGCCGTTTGCATGTCGACACAGTAATGCAGCAAAAAATCGTCGAGCACGGTCCATTCCGTCGCGACGCCGACCAGCCGCTCCAGGGCTTCGCGCGCCTCGGCCAAAGACCACACCGCGCGCTGCCGCATCACCACCCGCGACGTCGCCGTCTTCTGGCGCTGCCGGGCGTAAGCCGAGAGAAGATCGTAGAGGCTCGCCTGAAATTTGGGATGCGAGATCGTCTCTACGCCTTCCGGGCCGCCGCGCAGAAACATATCGCGCCCGAGCCGCGCGCGCTCTGTGAGCCTGTCGGCGGCGCGCCGAATCAGCTCCAGCCTGCGCAGGCGCTCCGCGAGCGCGGCGGCGAGATCGGAGGCGGAGGGCTCATCCCCCTTTGGCGGCTCCGGCAGCAGCAGCCGCGACTTCAGGAAGGCGAGCCAGGCCGCCATCACCAGATAGTCGGCGGCGAGCTCGAGGCGCACGCGCCGCGCCGCCTCGATGAAGGCGAGATATTGCTCGGCGAGCGCGAGAATGGAAATGCGGGCGAGGTCGACCTTCTGCCGGCGCGCAAGCTCGAGCAGCAAATCGAGCGGCCCTTCGAACCCGTCGACGTCGACGAGAAAGGCCTCTTCGGCGTCGCCGCGAGGCTCGTCCAGCTCGAAGCTCAGTTCCTGGGCCATTCCCGCTTTGCGCCTGTTTCCGTTTGCGAATCGGCGTCACCGACGGCTTCGGCCCGAGATTGGCCCCGATGGCCCGCTATCGCAAGCGCAGCCGGCGCTTTGGGAAGGCCAGTCCACAGGAGAGAACTGCTATCGAAAGGGGTCGATAATCTGCAGATTGTCGATGACTTGCCCGTGCGAGAGGTCTTCGGAATAAAGCCGCGAGCACCCCTGCGCTTGCGCAGCGGCGACGATTGCGGCGTCCCAATAAGAAAATCCATAGCGCGATTTGATGTCCAGCGCGGCGTTGACGATCGTCAGCGTGATTTCCTGAACCCGAAACCTCTGCCACGCGCGCACGAGACCAGCGGCGATCTCATGCGGTAAGGCGTCCGGCCGCGAGGCTCGCGTCGCCTGCACATAGAACTCCTGCAATACCTGCGTCGACAGGCTCCAGTCATCCCGATCCAGCAATGCGATGGACCGCTCGCGTTTTTCCGCCTCAGAACGATCGCGACTGATCGAGTAAAGCAGAATATTGGTGTCCAGAAAGCCGGTCACCTCTTTGGTTGCCCGATCGGCCTCTCATGAACGCTCTCGCGCGAGAGCCGATCCGCAGCGCGAAATTCCTGGATTTGCGTGCGGAGTTCATTCTCCTCGCGTTTCAGCCGATCAAACTCCGTTCCTTCCGAAGCGAATTCAATCAGGAAACGGCGAACCACGGCCGACACAGAAGTATCGTCCTGCGCCGCTCTGATCCGCGCCCGGCGATACAGCTCGTCGTCCAGTGAAACTGTGATGTTCTTCATAATTTCACAGTTAGGCTCGGATGCGCCTGCGCGCAAGAGTTCACGCCACGGCTCGCATCGCCGCGTCGAACTCGCGCGTCGCCTCCGCTACGTCAAAGGTTTCGAGGGGCCGCCACACGCATTCGAGCGCCTTTTCGGCGCGCGCGAGCGCCGCGCCCTCAAGGGGCGGCGCGCCTTCGGCGACCGGCCGCACTTCCGCTAGATCGCCGTTGCAGTGCAGCACGATATCGCATCCGGCGCCGATCGCGTTCTCGGCGCGCTGGCGAAAGCTCCCGGAAAGCGCCTTCATCGAAAGATCGTCGGTCATGAGGAGACCTTCAAAGCCAATATGGCCACGCACAATGTCGCCGATCACCGCCTTCGAGAGCGTGCAGGGCGCGGTCGGATCGATCGCCGTGTAGACGACATGCGCGCTCATCGCCATCGGCAGATCGGCGTTCGCCTTGAACGGCGCAAAATCAGTAAGCTCCAGGTCCTCGCGGCGCGCGCTGACCACCGGCAGCTCCAAATGGCTGTCGGCGCGGGCGCGCCCGTGGCCGGGAATGTGCTTCATCACCGGCGCGACGCCGCCCGCCATCAACCCTTCGGCGGCGGCGCGGCCGATCGCGGCGACGCGCGCGGGATCGCGGCTATAGGCGCGATCGCCGATGATGCTGTGGGAATCCTCCGCCGGCGTATCGAGCACCGGCAGGCAGTCGACGTCGATTCCGACTGACCGCAGATCATGGGCGATAAGCCGCGCGCTGACCCAAGCCAATCGCTCGGCTTGCGCGGCGTTGGCGCCCGCCAGCTCAAAGCGTGCGGCGGCCGGATAGGCGCGCCAGTGGGGCGGGCCCAAACGCTGCACGCGGCCGCCCTCCTGATCGACTAGAACAGGCGCATGGCGGCCGAGCGCGTCCCGAATGTCGGCGGTCAGCCGCGCGATCTGCTCGGGCGCGTCGACATTGCGGCGAAAGAGGATCACGCCCCAGGGCGCGGCGTCGCGCAGGAACGCGCGCTCGTCGGCCTCAAGGGTGAGGCCCTTTAATCCACAGATGAAGGCGCGCATGTCGTCCCGTCAGTTGCCCGCGACGAAGCAGGAGCCGCCGGACGCCTTCACCTTGCTGCAGATCGCGTTCGCGGACTCCTTGCTCACCGCCCCGACGCGCACGCGATAGACGGTCTTGTCATTCACGGTCGCCATTTTGAAGGTCGGCTTCAGGCCGCCAAGCTGTGAGCGATATTTGCTCACGACCGTCTTCAGCAATTCGCGGGCGTCGGCCTCGCTGTCGGCTGCGCCGAACTGCACGGCGAAGCCGCCTTTGCTCGGAGGCGCCGACTGACCGGAATCCGCATCCGGCGAAGACTCTTCCACTGCGGCCACTTTCGGCGCCACAGGCTTCGGCTTGGCGATTCGCGGGGGCGTCGCCGTTGGCTTGGCCTGGGCCGGCGGCGTCGCGGTCGCCGCGCCGATGGCGCCGGCCACGGCTGTATGCGCCGCCGTCTCCGCGGGCCGGCTCGCCATGGCGACGGCGGGCGGCAGAGCGCCATCCTCCACCCGGCTGCCGTCCGGCCGCACGGTGACGGTTTTGACCTTCTTTGGCGCGGCCGTGGCGGGAGCCGGAGGCTCATGCGGCAGATTGACAGGTCCGTCGCCGAGCTGCGCCGTAGTCGGCGTGACCGAAGGATCCACCGCCTGTTCCTGATTGGTGACGACTTTCTGAACCGGCGCCTGCTCCCTGCGGTCCAGAACGACAGCGGCGCTGGCGTCTGGCGCCGTCGTTTCGGCCTCCGCGCTTGGCTTGACCTTCACCGGTCCTTCCGGCGCGACGATGGTTGCGATCTCGCGCGAGGCGCCGGAGCCGCTGCGATGCCAGAAAGCGAAGCCGATGCTCAGAACGGCGACGAGCGATATCGCGACGACGGCGTGCCAGGGCCGGAACCAGGAGCGCCATCCGCCGTGGGGATCCTCATATTCTTCATCGCTCTGGCCGTAATCGAGATATTGCGAATCATCGCTCCAGCCGGCCTCTGCGCCGTAATGGGCGGGCTCGTATCCCGCCTGTTGGGCGCTATAGCCCGGCGGCAAATCGCGATAGTCGGGATCCACCGGATAGGCGGGCTCCAGAGGCTGCTCCATCGACGGCTCTGGATAATAGGGCGGCTCAGCGGCCACTGGCGGCGCGGCGTCATAGGAACCGCGCAGTTCGGCGGCTTGAACGCGAGCGTCGCGCGCCTCCGCGAGAATTTGGCTGTAGGGATCAGCGGCGACGTGGTCCTGTCCTTGGACCAGCCGCGCGAGTTCGCTGAGCGGATCTTCGACTTGCGGGGCGCGTTCGGGCCCACGCAGCCGCCGCTCGAATTCGCCGAGATCGATCGCCGGGCCTCTAACCGATGTCTCGCGCATGATGCACCTCGCTCGTTAATTCCTGGGGGGGCGCGAAGCAAAATTGTTAAGCGCGTCCTACGCCTGGCCGTGGCCGCTCAAGGCGTCGATTAGCGCATCTCGTCGGGGGCGCTCACGCCGAGCAGCCTCAAGCCTGACCCCAGGACGATCGTTAAAGAGCTAACCAACGCAACCCGAGCGATGGTTAACTCTCTCTCTTCAGACTTAACAAACCGTAATTGCGGCTGATCTTTGCCGCGATTCCAATGCGAATGGAACACGCTCGACAGTTCGTGCAGATAAAAGGCCACCCTGTGCGGCTCATGCGCCGCCGCCGCCGCCTCAATCACGCGCGGATACTGAGCGATCATCTTGGCCAAAGCAAGTTCGCCCTCGTCCGCCAAAAGCGCCAGATCCGCCTCGGCTAGGCTTTGGGCCGAGAGGTTCATATCGGGAAAAGCGGCGAGCGCCTGGCGCAGCGCCGACTTTCCCCGCGCATGGGCGTATTGGACGTAAAAGACCGGGTTATCCTTCGATTGCTCGATGACCTTGGCAAGGTCGAAGTCGAGCGGCGCATCGTTTTTGCGATAGAGCATCATGAATCGCACGGCGTCGACGCCGACCTCGTCGACGACCTCTCGCAAAGTGACGAAGTCCCCGGCCCGCTTCGACATTTTGACCGGTTCGCCGGCGCGCATCAGCTTGACGAGCTGGCAAAGCTTGACGTCGAGCGTCACCCGCTTGTCCGAGAGCGCGGCGACGGCCGCCGTCATGCGTTTGACATAGCCGCCGTGATCGGCGCCCCAGACGTCTACAAGCGTGTCGAATCCGCGATCGATCTTGTCCTTATGATAGGCGATATCGGCCGCGAAATAGGTCGGCGAGCCGTCGGATTTCTTCAAGGCGCGGTCCACGTCGTCGCCAAAGAGCGTCGATCTGAACAGCGTCTGCTCGCGATCCTCCCAGTCGTCCGGCAATTGCCCTTTCGGCGGGGGCAAGCGGCCTTCATAGACGAGGCCTTTGGCTCGAAGCCAGTCGATGGCGGCGTCGATCGCCGAAACGCCGTCCTTTTTTGCATGCAAGGACCGTTCGGAGAAGAACGTCTCATGCGTGATGTTCAAGGCGGCGAGATCGCCGCGGATCAACTCCATCATCGCGTCGATGGCGGCGGCGCGAACGACGGGCAGCCACTCGCTCCCCGCCGCGCCGGCGAGCGCCTTGCCCTGCGCTTTGGCGAGCGCCTCGCCGACGGGTTTCAGATAGTCGCCCGGGTAGAGCCCCTCGGGGATCGTGATCGCCTCGCCCAGAGCCTCGCGGTAGCGCAGATAAACGGAGCGCGCCAGGACGTCGACCTGGGCGCCGGCGTCATTGATGTAATATTCGCGCGTCACGGCGCAGCCCGAAAAGGCCAGTAGATTTGCGAGCGCGTCGCCAAAGACGGCGCCCCGGCCGTGGCCGACATGCATCGGCCCCGTCGGATTGGCCGAAACATATTCGACATTCACCTTGCCTTGCAGAGCGCTTGACCGGCTCTTGCCGACGCGGCCGAAATTCTGCGGATCGCGCAACACGGCGCGAAGAACCTGCGTGAACATCTCGGGCTTCAGCCGAATATTGATGAAGCCCGGCCCGGCGACCTCGGTCGCGACGACGTCCGGCGATTGCGCAAGGGCGTAGCCGATTTCGACCGCCAGTTCGCGCGGAGAGGCGAAATGCGGCTTCGCCTCCCTGGCGAAGACCATGGCGGCGTTCGACGCGAGATCGCCCAGCGTTGCGTCCTTTGGCGGCTCGACGACGAAGCGCGCGTGATCGAGCTTCGGCAGGCGGCCATCGGCCGCGATGCGATCGAGAATGGCGGCGATGCGAGCGTGAAAGTCGTCGAAAATGTTCATGGAGGTCCGTGGGCAAGGTCGGCCGCCCGTTTAACAGCTTGGGCCAGGGAAATCACCCCTTCCGCAGGGCTCGACAGACGACACGCTGTCCTGCGGCAGGTCCTATGATCGACCAGCGGCTTCACCTCCAAACACCCGCTTCACTTCGTTCAACGCATAGCGGTCGGTCATGCCGGCGATATAATCGGCGACCACCACCGCGCGGTCGGCGCCCTCCTGGGCCACCGCCTGCGCCGCCCATTCCGCCGGCATCAGCTCCGGGCTCTCAAAAAAAGCCGGAAACAGCCGTGAAATCGCGTCGCGCGCCCGCTCCCAGACGCCCAAGACCTTCTCGTGCCGATACATGTTGGCGAAGAGGAAGACCTTGATGTCGCGCTCGGCTTCGGCCATCGGCGGCGAAAGGCCGACGAGGGTTTCGGCCGCGCCCCGCACATCGTCGGCGCTCGCCGGCGCGACCCGCGCGATCCGGCGCTGCGATTCGCCGATCGCGTCTTCGACGAAGGCGGTGATGACTCGGCGCACGAGTTCGTGGATGACGCGCGGCCGTTCGAGGCCGGGGTGTTCGTCGCGGACAAGCACGAGAACACCGGCGATGAAGGGCGTTCGCGCAATGTCGTCGAGCGAAAACAGTTCGGCGCGCAGGCCGTCGTCGATGTCATGGCCGATATAGGCGATATCGTCGGCCTGAGCCGCGGCCTGCGCCTCAATGCTGGCGAAGGTCGAGAGATCGAGCGGAAAGATGGCGTCGAAGGCCGCGATATAGCGCGACAGTGGACGATCTTTTGCCGCGCCGGCAATTGCCTCCTCAGGATGAGGAAGAGGCGAATCGGGATCTGCATCGCGCCGCACGAGCGGCCCATTGTGCTTGACGATGCCTTCGAGCGTCTCCCAGGTCAGATCGAGACCGTCATAGCGCGCGTAACGGCGCTCGAGCAGCGTCACGACGCGCAGCGCCTGAGCGTTGTGATCAAACCCGCCAAAGGGCGCCATGCAGGCCTCGAGCGCGCCCTCGCCGGCGTGGCCGAACGGCGTATGGCCGAGGTCATGGGCGAGCGCCACGGCCTCCGCGAGATCCTCGTCGACGCGCAAAGCGCGGGCGAGCGCGCGGGCGATCTGCCCGACCTCGATCGTATGGGTGAGGCGGGTGCGAAAATGATCGCCGTCGAGCGGCACGAAGACCTGCGTCTTGTGCGCGAGGCGGCGAAAGGCGGTGCAGTGGATGATTCGGTCGCGATCGCGCTGAAATTCGCTGCGTGTGGGCGATGGCGCCTCTGCATAGAGCCGGCCGCGCGAGCGCGCGGCGTCGCTGGCGTATGCCGCGAGAGGGCCACGAACCGCCATATGCGCGCCTTTCATTGAAACGCCTCAGGTTTGGACCTATCTTGCTGCAGAGAGCATATCCCGCAAACGGCCGGGCCGCCGTAGAATGGGATATGCCGAATTTCGGATTTCGGGCGAGTTTCTTTCGATCGGGCGTCCGCCCGCAGTAACTCGCGACGGCCCGCGCAGGCAAGTGACGGAGAAACGGATGACGACGGCGGCAAGCGATATCGCGCTCACCGATCAAGCGGCGCGGCGCATTCACGCGATTCTCGCCAATGAGTCGCCCGGCGCGGTGTTTCGCGTTTCAGTCGAGGGCGGCGGCTGCTCCGGCTTCCAGTATCATTTCGCCGTGGACTCCGCTCCGGGCGCGGAGGATGCGCTTCTTGAGCACGCCGGCGCCCGGGTTGCGATCGACCCCGCGTCCATTGGCTTTCTCGCCGGCGCCAGCATCGACTTTGTCGACGATCTGATGGGACAGTCCTTCCGTGTCGTTAATCCCAACGCCGTCTCCTCCTGCGGCTGCGGCACCAGCTTTTCAGTCTGACGCCACAGACGCGTCGCAGGCGTGCGTCACGCTGCTGCGGGATCATTTTGCGGCGACCGCTCGGCGCCATCTTGGGAGTCTCAGCCTTGGACGCTCTCTTCATTGGCCATGCCTATATCGACGTCACCATGCGCGCCGAGCGCATGCCCTCGGGCGACCAGAAGGCGTTAGCGCGCGACTATGCGGTGAGTTTCGGCGGCAACGCCGTCACGGCCGGCTTCGCCTGCGCCAAGCTCGGCCATCCCGTCGATCTCTTGACCACGCTCGCGCCCGACTGGCTCGGCCACATGTTCATGGACATGGCCCATACTTACGGGATCGATGTCCATCCGCGACGGGTGGCGCGCTCGTCGCTGTCGTTCGTCTGGCCCAATGACGGCAAGCGGGCGATCCTGCGCGCGCGCGACGACACTTATCTGCAGGGCGTTCCGCGCCTCGACATTTCGGAAACGCGACTTCTCCATATCGATGGGCATATGGCCGACGCCGCGCTCCATTACGCGAAGGGGGCTCGGGCGCGCGGCGCTCTCGTCTCGCTTGACGGCGGCGCGCTGCGGCCCTGCATCGAGGAGCTGACGGGTTACGTCGACGTCGCGGTGGTGGCCGAAAAGCTCTGCGAGCAAATGTCCTTGTCGGAGCTCGACATGCTTGGCTGGCTGAAATCCAAGGGCTGCCGGATCGGCGGGGTGACGACCGGCGAAAAGGGCATGCTGTGGTATGACGAGGACGGCGAGATTTCGCAGATGGCCTCGCTCGCCGTGCCGCACGAACTCATCGTCGACACGTCCGGCGCCGGCGACGTCTTTCACGGCGCCTATTGCGCCTCCTATCTCGAGCGGCCGGACGCCCCCTGGCGCGAGCACTTTGAATTCGCCCGCGCGGCGTCGGCGCATAAAATCCAGCATCTGGGCAATGAGGCGGGGCTGCCCTCGCCCGACGACGTCGCGGCGGCGCTCGCGGCCTTTGCGCCGGCGGACGCGCTCAGCCCGGTTTGAGCAAATCGTCGCGACGACCCAAAGCCGCCCGAACGACGCCGATACTTATGCACGACGGAGTCGCCGAGGCGGGCTTGGCAAACCGCCGCCCGCCTTGTATACGCGGGACCGCATTCCCCGATAGCTCAGCTGGTAGAGCACGCGACTGTTAATCGCTAGGTCGTAGGTTCGAGTCCTACTCGGGGAGCCAATAAATTCAATAAATTACGGAAATAGCCGGAAGCGTGTAGACACTTTAATCGGTGAGTGTAGACACTTCGGCGACGCCCTTCCCTGTCAGATTCAGACCTGAGACAAGCGCCTTCGCGTGATCCGGGAGCGCTGCGTTCTCGGAGTAGTGGCGAGCCATCGACGTTGAACGCTGGCCTAGAATGTCCCGGAGCTTGCACAACGCGCCAATGCCCGTGCCTGTAAGGCATCAAGCTCGACGATCATTTTGACGCTTCCGTCAATGTAATTCGCGCTATCGCAGTCGATGGTAGCAGAATATTGTTATTTCTTTCCCTAATCACAGTATGATTTGCGGTAATAACTACTATTTTAGCGTCTAGTATTTCATCAAAATAGCCATTTTCGCTTCGCACTAGGATAACATGTTTTTCTGTCGATACATCCCTTAGCCATAAACCATACGTCCGGCCCATCGCCCAAGACCCAATCACCAAAAATACGCCGACAAGTATCACCAATGCTCCGTTAATTAGATAAAAATCAACTTCTCTACACATTTCTATAAACATAAACGCAAGCGCTGCAAAGCCAAGCATAATAAAAAATGCTAAATACTTGTATATATGGAACTCTATACGACTATTATTTGACGTTATATCCTGATATATATCTAAGATTAAACTCAAAATCAAAATAAATCCCATTATTCCAAAAACCGCTATCTTCGTGCCGGTAGATAGCTTTTCCCATTTCATGAAAATATCAATTACTACGTATAATGAAAATATATATCCCGTAGCCAAGGCGAAACCGATCACACAATATTTCACAAGATCCGTTGATTCAACTATCCAAACAAGAGAGCTGTCAAAAACTGACAAGTATGAATATATAAACGTAGTTACCATACCGGCTATAGTAATGGTGACTGCGGCAGATATAACTACGAAATTGTTTGATAGGTAGCTGAAAAATGTAGCGGCATTCGACGCAATTTCTGAACGATCGTCCATCGGAAGACGCCTCCTCTGTGCCCTTGAGGGCGACTATTTTCCGGACGGGGTGAGTGATTGTGAAAAAATCATATCAAGAGGCTGAGCTTTATGAAACCGTGCGGCCGTCGCTCGAAAATTGTGTAGACAGTCTTGTCATGTTCCATTGGTTTTCCGTGGGCGTGTAGACACAAATTTTTGAGCTAAGTCTTTGTTATAAAACAGACCAGAGCGCGACTGTTAATCGCTAGGTCGTAGGTTCGAGTCCTACTCGGGGAGCCATCTCGGAACGAAACTGCGAACGCCGTGCGTAAAATGCTGCGGCCGACCGTCGAAACGTGAACTCCGATCGGCTCCAGAGCCCCGCCTCCCGCTATGTCCTGCAAGCCGGCGCCGTCATTCCGGCGACCCTCCGTCTCTGACATACGTTCCGATCTTCCCGGCCGATACCGCACAAGTGACCGAAAACGTCGATGACGCCAACCGGGAAATTTCTGCTGATCGCGCAAGCAGTCGCTACCGAAATCATGTCACTCGTTTAGGCCGAGTTTTGCCAAGACATTGGTTTCATTAAAATTATTCAGCACCTGAGTTCCCCAAAAAAGAGTTTGCCTCTGCCTTCGGAGGGGTTTTTGAACACAATCGAGTGAATTTAAGCTGCGCGAATTATGCAAGCATGAACACAGGCGATTCGAAATCGGGGCTGCAAAAATGAATGCCAATCGATTGAGCGAACCACGTTTCAACATCGTCATCTGGAATGGCGCGAAGCAACTCGGAACGCTACGAGATCGCGACGCCAGCCGGGCGCTCAGCAATTTCGGCGGCGTTGTGGCGCGCTATAAAAATTCCACTGAAAATCACCGGGTCGAACTTTACGACGGAGAGAACCTGATCGAGGCCTGGTCGAGCGATGACGGAAACAAGGCTCCTTCCGCGGCGGAGGCGCCTGTCCCCGCCAGCGGAAAAATTCATGGCGAGGGCGAGGGCGTCCGGCGGGCCATTTCGGTCCCCTGTCAGCTTGTGCCATCACGTTCGGCGGAAGCGTGAGCTAGCGTGAGAAGGTAGGGATTCTCACCTCTCTTGCGTCGCCGTGCTTCCGCTTCCTGAATACGCTCGCGGAGGTCGGCGAAGTGACGCCGGACCCTAAAAAACTCGGGCGTCGCCGGCTCAAAGGCATTGGCTCGGCCGCGACCGCCAATTATTGATGAGGACCCTTTTGCAGAGAGAAACAGGGAGGTTGGCATGGCGTGCTTTAAGAACGCGGGATTGGTATTTGGCCTGATGGTCGGCTTTGCTCTCACCGCTCAAGCAGCGAGAGCCCAAAATCCTATTTCAGAGCTTGCCTCTGGAGTGAATCGCGTGGGGGCCGAGGCGGGACTGGCGGTTACGAACGTGCTCAACAACGTGACGGGAAAGACTACTTCTATGCCTGTCGCCCCTTCACCGGCTCCCGCGATGGCGAGATCGGCTGGCGTCGTGCATCATCATCACCACCATCATCATAATCTTCACCACCATCATCACCATCACTTGTGAATCGGGCGGCGGGGTTCTCAGCTCCGCCAGTTCGACGCAGGAAATCCGCCTCGCCGGTTAGGCGCGGCGTGACGCGAATGGCGTCCCCGCCCTAGGCTCCGACCTGCGCATCCGTAGGGCTCGGTCCTGATGCGCAGGCTTGGCGCCCGGCTTCGGCTTCCGGCGGACAGCAGAGCCGCTTCCAAAACTTCAATTTTTCGAAGGCGAGCGCCTGCCCGGCGTCGTGACGTCGCGCCCGTCCCAAGTGATGGAGGCGCCCCACGGGCTTACTTAACAAGCACCTGCGCTTCCCCCGGACACGGCGGCAGCAATCTTTGTATGTGGGACACGTCCTTTAGACATTGCATCAATTGTTTCATGCAAGGCCATGAGTTGCCATTTGCTCGAGCAAGACAATGTTTTCAGTATTGAGCCTGAGTTCGTCGGGCATTGAAAATCCGAGAGGGCCCGATGATGGCCATTCTGAACAGAAAAACACTAGAGGCGGCGCAGCTCGTGGCGGGAACCGCGCTCCTTGTGCTGATCGGCCCCTCGTCCGTCGGACGCGGGCCAAGCGCCGCTTGGGCTTTGGAACCGGCCTATGAGCCGCAACAGATCGCTCGGCGCGAATATCGCCATCACGGCGTCCGCCGTTCGGAAGATCGACTTCAGGAAGAAGCTCCGGAAGAATTGAACTCAGCAAGCAACAGCGGGGCTCTGGCGGCGGCGCTGGCCGCCTGCGACTCGAATGGAACGGCAAGCTTAACGTTGCCAGGCGCCAAGGGCGCGATCAGATTGGACAGCTGCTATCGCGGGCGCGAGCAATTCGTTTGCAGCCTTAATACGCTCTTGGATGAAGCCAAAAAGCTCAACAGCGATTTCGGACACATCATCGAGGCTAAATATCTCGCGGTCGGCAATGTCGATGCGATCTGTCGCATCAGGCCCGACGCGCTTTCGGCGGATTTGACAAAAGCCGGCACTTTCGCCGCGAGATTTAAGGACTTGAGGATCGAATACGACCGGCGCATCAGCTGCGCCATGAAAGTCGAGCAGAACCTGAAACAGGTGAATCTGGGCGATATGCCCCACTCGGCGGACATATTGAAGTCGATGAACGACACGCTTGAGGCTGACTTGAAGGATGTCGCCGCCACAAGACAACAAATTTTCGATCTCAACGAAAAAATGCAGGCTTCGCAGAAGGCCATCGTAACGATCGAAAAGCTTCGTCCAACGATGTGTCTCTCGACATCGGTTCCAGCAACCGCCGAGCGCGTTGAAAAACCTGTCGGTGGAGGCCAGTAGGCAACGACGCCCCGCAGTTGGCCTTTAGAAGATAGACGACTTGGCCGGCTTAGAGACACGCCGGCCTAGTCCCCACATCGTAGCTCCCCTTCCGATCGGCGTTCCTTCGCGACTGATCGTCTGTCCGGTCGCGGGCGCGCCGTCGTCGAGTTGAGGAGCGACCAGACGCTTCATCATGGCGGCGTCCGGGTATATCGACTTGTTCCTTGAGATGCTCCCATCGACCAAGGATTTCGAGGCAAGGACGCCGTTGGCGACGCCAATAAAATTCGTATTGCGGGCTGCAATTTCCGGCTGCAGAAGAAAATCGATGAATTTGTATGCTTCTTCGACATGTGGAGCGTCGATCGGTATGACGAGATTGTCGAGTCGAATAGGAGCGCCCTCCCGGGGGATGAAAAAGTCGATCTCGACGAATTCCTCCACCATGCCGGCTGTGTAGCGGGCGCGCAGGCTATCCAGGGAAAAGCCGACCGCGACGCAGACGTCGCCGTTGACCAGCGCGTTGACATAGTCGCGAGAGTCGAGGCGTTTGCTGTCGCGCCGGACGGCGGTCAAAAGCTCGGCGGCGCGGATGCCGTCCGTGCGTCGATCCAATCCCGGCGAAAGCCGCCAGTTGGACCACAGATATTGCAACGCAGCTGAAGATAAATCCTCAGGACTGTCCAAAATTCCCACCCCGCATGTCGACAATTTCTTCAAATTTTTCTGTTGGAAAAGTAAGCCCCATGAGTCGAACGAGGAATCCGCCGACGGCGAGGCCTTGCCCATGAGTTCCCGGGCCTTGCCGACGTCGTAGGCGATCCCCATCGCGAACCACGCATAATTGACGGCGTGTTCGTTCCCGGGGTCATAGGTGGCAAGGCGCTCCATAATCTCTGGCCAAAGATTGACGGCGTTTGGAAGCTTGCTCCTGTCGAGCTTCTGATAGAGGCCCCTGGCGATCTGCTTTCGCAACACTCCACTCGAGACGATCACGACGTCAAAAGCGCGGCTCCCAGGCTGAAGCGTTTTTTCTAAGCTCTCGTCAGAACTGTAGCTCTCGTAAGTCACCTCGATGCCGGTCGTCCTGGTGAAATCTCTCAGCACACGGGGATCGACGTAGTCGCCCCAGCCCAAAACATTGACGATCCGTTCTTGGCTGATTGCAGGAACGCAGCAAGAGAACGCCAACGCGACGCTGCTGAGCGCGACCCTAAGGACGCTTGTGGGATTCATTGGGGAACGCTCTGATCTCTCTGTCGATAACCCCATGGCGGGGGTCTTGAGAGCAAATATCTATGCGCCTCGGCAATCGCGGCAATGCGCAGACGGAATATCCACGGCGTGCGAGCTAAAGCGTGGACGGCGACCCTGCGGCCGTGTCCTAAACATGCCGCGCGCGCGTGTAGGGTTGCGTATCCGGGTGTCGGATGATCGCACGGCCGGGCGACTCAGCGTATGCAGGCCGAACGCTTGACCCGAAAGGACGAGACTGACATCAACTCGCCTGCCGAGAGAGACGCCCGAATTGAGGAGAGCGCGCGCATGCGATCGCGCGAAATTTCAGCCGAAAAACGCTGGCCGCGTCGGCCGCTCCGCGTGCGCTATCGTCATTGGGTTTTCAGACTCCCATTCGTGCGCAATTATCGTGGGATGGTGGTTGGACGCACGATCCTCTTTAAGGGAGACGATTCGGAGGTTTCACAGACGCTCCTTCGGCATGAACTCATTCACCAAGAGCAGATTGATCGGCACGGGATCGCGCGCTTCTATCTGATCTATTTCCGCGACTATCTTTCGAACCTTTGGCGCTTACGCAATCACGACGCCGCCTACCGCAATATTCCGTTTGAAAGAGAGGCTTTCGAGCGCGAGTACGAAGCCGGAAGAGACATTGACCGACGGACGTGATCCTCTGACCCGATCGCGCGCAACGCCCGGGACTGACGGCGGCGACTATGGGGAATAGAGCGAAGCGAGACTCGTGACTTGGCACACCACGCCCCTGGCCTATAAAGGCGGGACCGCATTCCCCGATAGCTCAGCTGGTAGAGCACGCGACTGTTGATCGCTAGGTCGTAGGTTCGTCCTAAGTGGAGCCATTAGTCAGCTTTTCAAATCAGGGGCAGGATGCTATCCTTTTAATGGTTTTTTCTCTCCGATGGCGCATTGCTGTGTTGAGGAGGATTTTCGTTGCTACGGTTATTGATTTATTCTTTTCTACTCATCACGCTCGCCTGCACGTCCGAGGCTGCAGCTCAAGCGAATGTCCTGAAAGAATGCGGATCGCAATATCAGTCCGCCAAGACCGCCAATGAGCTCGCCGGACAGAGCTGGCAGGACTTCTTGAAGGCGTGTCGCGCTCGGCTGGCGGAGCGGCCGGCTGAAGCCAAGCCCGCCGAAGCTGTGCCTGCGTCCCTTGCTCCGGCCATAACATACAGTCACGCTAGTGCTTCGTTAGCCTCTGCTGTTTTGGCAATAAATGCAAGTGGTTACGCGTTTCTATACAGTAGGGGATCTGAAGCTTCTGGGTATGGTTTGTATTCGTATGCGATACTTCGCAACGGATCACAGCGGAGCGCAGCCCTACTGAAACAGATTTTTACCCAAGTCAAAGATGTCCACTCTCTTATAGCATCGCCCGCCGAAACTAATATTCTTTTCGTCCCTTCCACAAAGGAAATGGGGAGGAGAAAACAAAATGACTTTTATAAAAATGAAGGAAACATTCGGAGGTTTTTGTCAAATGAATCAAAATCTTCTGCTCATTATAGTTTTGCAATTGCAGGCCAATTGATCGCAGCGATATGCAACAGACCTGTGGACGAGGTCAAAAGCTTGTGCAATGGAGACGAAACTAGTGGTCCATATATAGTTACTTATGCTAAACAGATAGGGAATACCAGCCCTCTTCCTCCCCCATTCTTACTTGTCGACTTAACCCCGGTGGATGAATCAGCTTTTGGCACGCTAGTGTCCTCCTATCTTTCTCAGGTTCAGGAGGAAAAATTTGATGACAGAAAGAAAATAGACACGTTTAGGAACACGCTCTTGAATTTGATACTTCACTCTGCCCGTTCATTGGAACCAATAACCGCTGCTTTGCTGGGAATCGTCCACCAAGTTAACGCTACCGAGAATTTAAATGACTCGGGGAAGAAATGACGCTTGTTTTCCAAATCACGGCAATAATTTTTATTGCTATTCTCCTCCGAGTGGGATTTCAAATCGCCTATCCTGAGGTTCCTATTGACGGTGCCTTGACGAAGCTGTTCGTTATTGCGGCGGTTGTTATTGTAGCAGTATTGACGTTCGTGCACCTGATGAGGACGAAGAGCGGCTGAACTTTGCCGTCTGTTTCGCGATCGACGGATGTGATCCTCTGATGTATTCGCCCACAGCGCCGGTCGAGCACGGCCGCGCGCAGCAAGACGAACGTGCAAAGGAGGCATGAATGCAAGCGCCGGAACTTGCCGTATCGCGCTGGTTCAATACGCCGACGCCGATCACACTCGCGGCGCTCCGCGGGCGCGTGGTCATGCTGCACGCCTTTCAAATGCTGTGTCCCGGTTGCGTGGCGCATGGCACGCCGCAAGCGCAGCGCGCGCATGCGCTGTTCCGCGACTCCGACCTCGCCGTCATCGGCTTGCATACGGTGTTCGAACATCACGCGGCGATGACGCCCGTGTCGCTCGAAGCCTTCATCCATGAATATCGGCTGTCATTTCCGATCGGCGTCGACCAAGCGGCAGAGAGCGGGCCGATTCCCGTCACCATGGCGCGCTATGAAATGCGCGGAACGCCGACCGCGATCCTGATCGGCCGCGACGGGCGCATTCGCCATCATGGATTTGGACAGGAGGACGACATGGCGCTTGGCGCCATCATCGGAACGCTGCTCGCGGAACGCGCGCCCTGAATCTTATTCAGCGCGCCGTTCAATCTCCTCCATATCGGCGTCGGTCAATCCGAAATGATGGCCGATCTCATGCACGAGCACGTGGGTGACGATCGCTCCAAGCGTGTCTTCGCTATCGGCCCAATAGTCGAGTATCGGTCGTCGATAGAGCCAGATCATGTTCGGCTGTTCGCCCGTCTCGGAGAGATGCGCGCCTTGCGTCAGGCCGCGCCCGCGAAACAGGCCCAGAAGATCGAATTCGCTTTCGCATTGCATGTCGTCGAGCGTTTCGTCGTCCGGAAAGTCATCGACACGGATGACGAGGCCCTCGCACAGCCGCGTGAAGCTTGTCGGCAGAGCAGCGTAGGCCGCGTCCGCGAGCGCTTCGATATCGGCAAGCGTCGGCGCTCTTAACCGAGTCCAATCCTGTTCAGTCATCGTCAGATCATCGCAGGCGATATGCCACGACGCGCAGGAACAATCGGCGCCGCGCGGTGTTAGGCAGGATCACCATCATAGGAGCTCACTCATGAATAAGCTGTTGATCGCGGCGCTTGCGCTTGGCGCTTTCGGTTTCGCGCAATCCGCAATGTCGGCGCCCACCGCTTCTCATGCGCCGGGCATGATCCAGACCGATGACGGCCTCGTGCAGAACGCGCGCGATCGTGACGGGGACTGGAAGGAGAATCGAGGCTACCATCGCGGTTGGGATAAAAACCGACGTGGCTACTGGGGCCGTGAAAACCGCTCCTGGCGCGACGACAGCTGGCGCGGTGGGCACAAGCGCGACTGGGACAACGACCGCCGCGGGCGCGACCGCGACTAAGCGAAAGCCTCTCGACGCAAGGCGTTCGACGCATAGGGGCGTCCGCAATGCGGGCGCCCCTTTCCTTGGCACCGGCATGGCGAGCCACGGCGACGCCGCGAATCCGCGCGATCACACAGGAACAATCGGGCGCGATGCGATGTTCAGGCAGGATCATATCAGGAGGAGAAAACTCATGAATAGACTGTCGATCGCGGCGCTTGCGCTTGGCGCTTTCGGGTTCGCGCAGTCCGCAGTTGCCGCACCGGAGTTTTTTCCCGGGCGCCTGACGCAAGCGGACCATGGTCTTATGCAGAAAGCAGATGACCGCGATCAGGGCTTGAGCGATCAGGGCTTGAGAGGCGAGCGGGGCGACTATTGGGGTCGTGGCGGCGGCGGCGATCGCATGTGGCGCGATACGCGTCCCTGGAGCGATGATCAATGGCGGAACGACCCAGATTTGGATCAGAACGCTCCGGACGACGACGACTGACGCGATTTCAGTCGCTGCTCTCCGCTCTGCTTTTTTGCGACGCCAGCAGGGAGGTTGCGGCGTCGCTTCTTTTGATTAGCGCCAGTTGCGCACGTCCACCAAGCGTCCGGCGACTGCGGCTGCGGCCGCCATCGCCGGGGAGACGAGGTGGGTTCGACCCTTAAAGCCCTGTCGCCCCTCGAAATTGCGATTGGACGTCGAGGCGCAGCGCTCGCCCGGCGCTAACCGGTCGGGATTCATCGCCAGACACATGGAGCAGCCCGGCTCCCGCCATTCGAAGCCGGCGGCGGTAAAGATCTTGTCGAGACCCTCCGCTTCCGCCTGCGCCTTTACGAGACCCGATCCCGGCACAACCATCGCGTTGATGCGTTCGGCGACGCTCTTTCCCTCCACCATCTTCGCCGCCGCACGCAAATCTTCGATACGGCCGTTGGTGCAGGAGCCGATGAACACGCGGTCGATCTCGATGTCGGTGATGCGTTCGCCGCCCCTCAGACCCATATAGTCCAGCGCGCGTTCGATGGCGGCGCGCTTTTGCGGCGTCTTTGCGCTGTCGGGGGTAGGCACGAATCCGTCGATGGTCGCGACGTCTTCAGGCGAGGTGCCCCAGGTCACAATCGGCGGCAGATTGCTGGCGTCGAGCCTGACGATCTTATCGAAATGCGCGCCCTCGTCCGTGTACAGCGTCTCCCAATATTTTCGGGCCATGTCGAACGCTTCGCCCTTTGGACTTTTTGGGCGATCCTTCAGATAGGCGAAAGTTTTCTCGTCCGGCGCGACGAGCCCAGCGCGGGCGCCGCCTTCGATCGACATGTTGCAAACGGTCATGCGGCCTTCCATCGAGAGATCGCGGATCGCCTCGCCTGCATATTCGATGACGTGTCCGGTGCCGCCGGCGGTGCCGATCTTGCCAATGATCGCGAGGATGATGTCTTTCGCGGTGGCGCCGTCGGCGAGCTTGCCGTCGACCTGCACCAGCATATTGGCCGCCTTATTCTGGATCAGCGTCTGGGTTGCGAGCACATGCTCGACTTCCGACGTGCCGATGCCATGCGCGAGCGCGCCAAAGGCCCCGTGAGTCGAAGTATGACTGTCGCCGCAGACGATCGTCATGCCGGGGAGAGTGAAGCCCTGCTCCGGGCCGACGATATGCACGACGCCTTGGCGCCGGTCGTGCTCGTCGTAATATTCGACGCCGAACTCGCGCGCGTTGAGCGCAAGCTGTTCCACCTGCGCCCTGCTCTCGGAGTCTTCAATCGGCAAAGAGCGATCGGTCGTCGGCACATTGTGATCGACGACGGCGAGCGTCCGTTGCGGGGCGCGCACCGACCGGCCCATCATGCGCAAGCCTTCGAACGCCTGCGGACTCGTAACTTCATGCACGAGGTGACGATCGATATAGAGCAACGACGCGCCATCATCCTTGTGGTCGACGACATGGTCGTCCCAGATCTTGTCGTAAACGGTGCGGGGCGCGGCTTTGGACATTTATCTCTTCCTCTTGCTGGCTTCTCGCGATCCGGCTCGCTGATTGATTTCCTCATCCTGAGGAGCGGCCGCAGGCCGCGTCTCGAAGGACAAGGACATCACGGGCGGCGCCCTCGTGCTTGGAGACGGCTCTCCGCTCTTCCTCAGCATGAGGCCGACTGCGATTGGCCGCCTCTATTCGTCTCCCTTGAATTGAGGCTCTTCTACCCGTAACGCAAGCTGCATGGAAGAGAGTTCAAGGCGCAGCCCTCCCCGAGCCAATACGCGATGAGCCTGCCCTCCCCAGAGCTTCCTGCGCCGCTTTCGGCGGCCATCGAGGCGAGGCTTGAGGGCCTCTCGCATAGCGCGCTGCGCGACAGAGCCCGACAGCTGTCGGAGCGCTATAGAGCCCATAGGCCGACCAGCGAAACTATTCGGGACGAGACGGACGCCCTGGCCTATGCGGCGACGCGCATGCCCGCGACCTACGCCGCCATCGTGACGGCGCTTGGACGGCTGGACGAGCAGAGCCCTGAATTCGCCCCCAAGCGGATGCTCGACGTCGGGTGCGGCCTTGGCGCGGCCTCGTGCGCCGCCGCGACCGTGTGGCCAAACATCGCCGAGATCACACTCCTTGACCGCAGCGCGCTATTCCTGAACCTCGCGGCGGCGCTGGCGCAGGAGAGCGGACTTCGCGCGACGATCGAAGCGACGCACGCCGATATGGCCACGCCACGGGCGGGCGAGGACGCCGCCTCGTTCGACCTCGTCGTCGTCGGCTACGCGCTTACTGAAATCGCCGAAGCCGACCTCGCCGCCGTCGTCGATCGGCTTTGGTCGCGCACAAGCGGCGCGCTTGTCATCGTCGAGCCGGGCACGCCTCGCGACCATGCCCGGCTGATGATCGTCCGCAGCCGACTGATCGCTCTCGGCGCGAATATTCTCGCGCCCTGTCCGCACCAGGCGCCCTGCCCCTTGCCGGCGAACGATTGGTGCCATTTCTCGGTCAGGCTGCCCCGGCGGCGCGCGCACAAATTGGTCAAAGGCGCCGACGCGCCCTTCGAGGACGAGAAGTTCGCCTATCTCGTCGCGGGGCGGTCCGGTGGGACGCCGCCATGGGCGCGCGTCATCGCCCCGCCCCGCGTCAGCAAGGCGGGAATTTCCCTAACGCTCTGCGCCGATAAAGCATTCGAAGAGACATTCATTCCCAAGCGCGACAAGGCGCGCTACGAAAAGATCAGGAAAAAAGACTGGGGCGATCCGCTGCGCGCCCCGGCGGAGGAAATTTGATGAAACAGCCACGTCCGAGGGTCGCGCCCTATCTGACCGTCAGCCCCGCCGCCGCAGCCATCGCTTTTTACACCGGCGCCTTCGGCGCCCAGCAGCGGGCCCTCATGCCGTCGGTCGACGGGCTGCGCATCGCCCACTGCGAACTGCTGATCAACGGCGGCTCGGTGATGCTCGCCGACATCTTTCCCGAATTTGGCCAGACCCGCGTGCCTCTGCCCGGCGAGCACGTGACCGTCTCCATCAGCCTCGAATACGACAAGGCGCAGGACGTCGACGACATCTGCGCCCGCGCCACCAAGCTTGGCGGCAAGGTCGAGACAGCCCCGACGAATTCTTTCTGGGGGACGCGCTACGCCTCCTTGCGTGACCCGTTCGGCCACCGCTGGATCCTCAACGCGCCGCTGGAGACCTAAAAAAAGCCGCCCGAAACCGGGCGGCTGCGGACGGCGGCATTCTCCGAAAACTGTCGTTATTTGCCCGCGGCCGCCTTCGGCTTGGTGTCGATGCGCTCGGCGATGCGGGCGGATTTGCCGCGGCGATCACGCAGATAATAGAGCTTGGCGCGGCGCACCTTGCCGCGGCGCACGAGCTTGATCGAGTCGATCAGCGGCCCATGGATCGGGAAGACGCGCTCGACGCCCTCGCCATAGGAAATCTTGCGGACGGTGAAGCTCTCGTTCAGCCCGCCGCCCTGGCGGGAGATGACGACGCCTTCATAGGCCTGAATACGCGCGCGCTCGCCTTCCTTCACCTTGACGTTGACGATCACCGTATCTCCCGGCCGAAACTCGGGGATTTTCTTGCCCTCGATAAGCTTGGCGGCATGTTCCGCCTCGAGCTGCTCGATAATGTTCATAACGAAAACTCCTGCCGTTTCGTCTTAGCCTTGGGGCCGACGAGCGTTTCGGAACGCTGTTCTAGTTGAGTCCCGTTCCATAACCGAAAGGCGGCGCATTGTCGAGCCGCCTGGGGTCGCTCGAAATCGTCAAGCTTCGGCAATGTGCGGAGGAGCGATCGTCACAGACATTCCCTGAAGTGGTCTTATATACTGGCCCCGGGGAGCTGGCGTTTCAGACGAGGGAGAGACGCGACATGACCCAGCAGGAAGAGCGGCTCAGCGAAAGTGCGCAACCCGCCGAAGCGGCGGCGGAAGTTGCTGCGGAGGGACGGCGGCGGCTGGAAGATTTCAGCGAAGCGCGGACCGAGATCTGGGACTGTCTGCAGGACGCCAACCGCGTCTTGATGGAGCGCATGCAGCAGGAAGCGGCGTTGACGGCGGAACTTGCCTCAAAGCTCACGGCGTCGCGCTCGTTCACGGAGACCGCGTCGGTTCTTCAGAATTGGACGAGCAAACATATCGAGATGACGACGGAGGACACGCGCCGCCTATTCTCCGACGCGCAGCAAATGCTCAATGCAAGCACGCGCTTCTGGTCGAACTCAGCGCAAGCGCCAAGTCCAGAATCCGCGGGACGGTTCATGTCCTAACGATGTGAAGCGGAAGCCCTCAGCGGCTTCCGCTTATCCCATGCTCTCGTCTTCGCGGTCGAGCGTGAAGCCGACCTTCAGCACCACCTGATAATCGCTGACCGCGCCCTTATTGATGTTGCCGCGAATCTGCGCGACTTCGAACCATCGCAAGTTACGCAGCGTTTCGCCGGCGCGCTTGAGCGCCGCCGCCACGGCGTCCTCGACGCTGTCCGGGGACGAGCCTACGAGTTCGACGACCTTATAGACATGACCTTCCATATGAAGCTCCCTCAATTCAGCTGTCTAACGGCTTTGCCTTCGATAGGTAGCGCGGCCTTCGCCGCCGACAGCCGCGTTACTTCAATCGGTCGCCGAAAAGAAACTCCATCGCGCGATCGAGCCTGATATGCGGCAACGGCAGCGGCTTCTGGTCGGCGCCCAGCGCCGCGGCCGGCGGCCTGAATTTGAGAAAGCGGAAGTCAGCCTCTTCATCGGAAACGGCCAGCGCCTCGCCTTTAAACACGTCGCGCGGATCCGCCGGCAACTCGCCGGGGAAAATGGCGCCTTCCGCCACGCCGTCGAAAGTCTCGTGGCCAATGCGCTCCCCAGCAACAGGCGTGCCGACAATAGCCGAAAGCTTATCGCCCTCATGCCGCACCATCGCTTCGCGGGTGGCGCGAACGGCGGCGAGCGCGATCACGTCGATCGAGGCGCCCACGCCTTCCGCGCGCTCTATGGCGCGGGCGGTCAGGTGACGCAGGATCGCTTCGAGCCGGTCATGGCTCGTGTGATGCAGATGGTCGGCCTTTGTGGCCGCGAAGAGAATGCGGTCGATCTTCGGGCGAAAGATCGTGGAGAACAGATTGGCGCGGCCGGTGCGAAAAGCCGTCAGCACGTCGGTCAGCGCCGTCTCCAGATCGCGCACCGCCTCTGGACCGGAATTGAGCGCCGCAAGCGCGTCGACGAGCACGATCTGCCGATCGAGCCGGGCGAAATGATCCCGAAAGAACGGCCGCACGACTTGCGACTTGTAGGCCTCGTATCGTCGCTCCATTTCGCGCCCGAGGCTGCGATAGGGCAACTCCTCGCCCTCCGACACGGGAAGCGGCGCGAAGGTCAGCGCCGGCGACCCTTCGAGATCGCCCGGCATCAGAAACCGACCCGGCGGCAGGCTCGAGAGCGCGAAACGCTCGGAGCGCGCCAGACGCAGATATTGCGTGAAGGTCTGCGCCAGCTTCTGCGCGGTTTCTTCGCTATAGCGCGCCTTGACGTCCGTATTCGCGGTCAGGCCCCGCCACTCGCTTGCGATCATCGCCCGCGCGGAGGCGCTCGCGGCGTCGAGCGTCTCGTGAGACCATTGGGCGTAGGATTTGCCAAGAAGCGGCAGGTCGAGCAGCCATTCGCCGGGATAATCGACGATGTCGATGTCGAGTCGCGTCGGCCCCTGGCCGAAGCCTTTACGCAGTGACCAGCCCTTCGAGCGATATTCCAGCGTCACCCGCAGTTCGGAAATCCGCCGCGTCGATTGCGGCCAATGCCGGTCTAGCCCGGTGAGCGCCGCGAGATGCTCCTCGTAAGCGAAGCGCGGGACGCTGTAATCTGGCTGCGGATCGAGATGCGCCGACGTAATGCGGCCTTCGGCGAGCGCGCGAAACACCGGGAGCTGAGTCTTGCTCTCGCCGCCCTTTTCCGGGCGCGCCGATATCGCCCGCGTCAAATGGTGCACGAGCGCGGTGATGAAGACCGTCTTGCCGGCGCGCGACAGGCCGGTGACGCCAAGCCGCAGGCGGCCGCCGGCGAGAAAGTCGGCGACGCTCTCGGTGGCGATGCGCGTTTCGAACAGCAGATCGGATAATTGCGACAAAGGCGCTCCGGGTCCGCCGACCTATAGCATCACGTCGCGTCCCTTCAAGAGACGCTGGTGAGAACATGTCGCGCTGCAAACCAAGGTGAAGACTGGCCGGGACGATTCTGCGCCGGATGGGATGAAGACGATGCGCCTACCGCGGCCCGGCGCGCATCATCACCGCTTCGACATCGGCACGTAGTCGCGCTGCTTTTCGCCCGTATAGAGCTGGCGCGGACGACCGATGCGCGAACCCTGATCCTCGATCATCTCCTTCCACTGGGCGATCCAGCCGACGGTGCGCGCGACCGCGAACAATACGGTGAACATCGCCGTCGGGAAATTCATCGCCTTGAGCGTGATGCCGGAATAGAAGTCGATGTTGGGATAGAGTTGCTTCTCGATGAAATAATCATCGTGCAGCGCGATGCGCTCGAGCTCCAACGCGACGTCGAGCAAATCGTCCTTGACGCCGAGTTCGTTCAACACTTCACGCGTCGTGCGCTGCATGATCTTTGCGCGCGGGTCGTAGTTCTTATAGACGCGATGGCCAAAGCCCATGAGGCGGAACGGATCGTTCTTGTCCTTGGCGCGCGTGATGAACTGCGGAATGCGGTCCGGCGTGCCGATTTCCGCGAGCATTTTCAGCACCGCTTCATTGGCGCCGCCATGCGCCGGCCCCCACAGCGAGGCGATGCCCGCCGCAATGCAGGCGAAAGGATTCGCCCCAGACGAGCCGGACAGTCGAACGGTCGAGGTCGACGCGTTCTGTTCGTGATCGGCGTGCAGGATGAAAATCCGGTCGAGCGCGCGCGACAGCACCGGATTGACTTTATATTCCTCGCAGGGAACCGCAAAGCACATGCGCAGAAAGTTCGACGTGTAGTCGAGGTCGTTCTTTGGATAAACGAACGGCTGGCCGACCGAGTATTTATAGGCCATCGCCGCGAGCGTCGGGATCTTCGCGATCATGCGCGTCGACGCCACCATGCGCTGGGTGGGATCGGCGATGTTCGTCGAGTCGTGATAGAAGGCCGAGAGCGCGCCCACGGAGGCGACCATCACCGCCATCGGATGCGCGTCGCGGCGGAACCCCTGGAAGAATCGCGCCATCTGCTCATGCACCATTGTGTGGCGCGTGATCCGATAGTCGAAATTCGCCTTCTCGGCGGCGGACGGCAATTCTCCATAAAGCAGCAGGTAGCAGGTTTCGAGAAAGTCGCCATGTTCGGCAAGCTGTTCAATCGGATAGCCGCGATAGAGCAGAACGCCGGCTTCCCCGTCGATAAAGGTGATCTTCGATTCGCATGACGCGGTCGCGGTGAATCCCGGATCGAAGGTGAACATGCCGGTTTCGGCGTAGAGATTGCGGATGTCCGCAACGGACGGCCCCAGCGTGCCATCCTTGATCGGTAAATCGACCGATCCGTCGCCGACTGTGAAGATAGCATTCTTCTCCGGCATACCCGCTCCCCTCTCAACCGCCCCCGCGCTCGCAACGAGCCGGATCGCGGCGCGACGCGCGCGAACGCTATGCATGAATTGCGTCACATTCGCGATGTCGTCGCTTTGCTCGCGCACGCCGATGCGTTGCATTCGGTTTGTTGTGCGGTGCAAAAAGCTATATCAACCGCAAGGGCTGTCAAGCGCGCGCCACGCGTTTCGCGCATGCCTTGCGAATAAGGGCTATGTGTTTCGCAGTGGCGCGGAAAACGGCGCGGCGCCGAAAACCGCGTCAGCGATTTTTACGCGCGCCAACGCCCCAGCGACGCGCCGGCTTACCCGACGGCGGCCTGATCGGAAATTCGCGCAAGACTTTCCTCGCGCCCCAAAATTTCCAGCACGTCGAATATGCCAGGCGACGTCGCGCGGCCGGTGAGCGCGGCGCGCAAAGGCTGTGCGAGATCGCCCAGTTTGACGCCAAGCGCTGTCGCGAGATCGCGCACGACCGCTTCCGTCGTTGCGGCCGTCCAGCTTGGAAGCCCTGCAAGTTTCTCGACAAGCTGCGCAAGCCGCGCGCGCGCTTCCGCCGAAAGCAGCTGCGCCGCCTTTGCGTCGAGCGACAGCGGACGCTGCGCGAAGAGAAAGCCCGCGCCGTCGAGAAGTTCGTTCAAAGTCTTCGCACGCGCCTTCAGGCCCGGCAAGGCGGCGCGCAACTGCCCGCGCGTTCGGTCGTCGAGCGCCTGTGCGATGGCGCCGCCGCCTTCGAGATAGGGAAGCGTCGCGATGAGCAAGTCCAGCAGCTCATCATCGTCGCTATCGCGCAGATAATGGCCGTTCATATTTTCAAGCTTGGCGAAATCGAAACGCGCCGGCGAGCGATGCACCTGCGCGAGATCGAACGACTCGACCATCTCCGGCGTCGTGAAGAACTCCTTGTCGCCCTGCGACCACCCCAATCGAACGAGATAGTTGCGCAGCGCGGCCGGCAGGTAGCCCATCGCGCGGTAGGCGTCGACGCCGAGCGCGCCATGGCGCTTCGAAAGCTTGGCGCCGTCCGGTCCGTGAATCAGCGGAATATGCGCGAAGGCCGGAATCGTCCAACCCATCGCCTGATAGATATGCGTCTGTCGCCCAGCATTGGTGAGATGATCGTCGCCGCGAATGATCTGCGTGACGCCCATGTCGTGATCGTCGACGACGACTGCGAGCATGTAGGTTGGCGCGCCGTCCGAGCGCAGCAAAATGAAGTCGTCAAGATCCTTGTTCTGGAAGACGACGCGTCCCTGCACCGCGTCATCGACGATCGTCTCGCCGTCCTGGGGCGCCTTGATGCGCACGACATAAGGCGCGCCGGCGGGCGCCTCGGCGGGATCGCGATCGCGCCAGCGGCCATCGTAGCGCCAAGGGCGCTTTTCCGCCTTTGCCTTCTCGCGCATCTCCTCGAGCTCCTGCGCCGTGGCGTAGCAGCGATAGGCGTGTCCCTGCGCCAGCAGCTCTTCGGCGACCTCGGCATGGCGCGCCGCCCGCGAGGACTGGTAGACGATGTCGCCATCCCATTCGAGGCCGAGCCACTGCAGGCCATCGATGATGGCGCCGATCGCCGCTTGCGTGGAGCGCTCGCGGTCGGTGTCTTCGATTCGCAGCATCATCCGGCCGCCGTGCTTCTTGGCGTAAAGCCAGTTGAACAGCGCCGTGCGCGCCCCGCCGATGTGCAGAAAGCCGGTAGGCGACGGAGCGAAGCGGGTGACGACCTGAGACATGAGCGAGGTGGATTCCTTGGCTTGGGGTCGGCCCGTCTAGCACGGGACACGCGAGGCGAACATAGTTCGTCACGATGATGGTTTAACCAAAGCGTGAACATATGGGGGCTCTATCCCCTCTAGACATGTAAGCCGATTTGTGCGATAAAGTCGGCATGAGCACGAAGCCTCCCACACTTAAGCAGTTTCAAAAGCGGTTCCCCGACGATGACGTGTGCCTAGAGCACATCATGCGGGTCCGTTACGGCCAGCGTTTCGCTTGCGAGAGCTGCGGCCGCGAAGCCCACTATTATCGGGTCAAAGGCCGCCGGTGCTACGAGTGCGAGCATTGCGGCTATCAGGTCTACCCGACCGCCGGGACGCCTTTCGAAAAGACGCGCACGCCTCTGACCGACTGGTTTTTTGTCATGTTCCTGTTCACGGCCTCGCGCAATGGCGTCGCCGCCAAAGAAGTTCAGCGCCAGATCGGCGTGACTTACAAGACCGCATGGCGCATGTGCAAAGAAATCCGCACCTATATGGGAACGGTCGACGGCGACCGGCCGTTAGGCGGCGTGCGCCCTTTCTCGCCCATCGTCGAAGTTGACAAGGCTTTTATTGGCGGCAAAGACCGCCAAGGACAGGACGACAAGGCCGTTGTTCTTGGCATGATGGAACGTCACGGCGACGTGGTCACTCGGATTGTCGCAGGTCGTCACGGCCGCCACGTCATGCCGCAAGTGACGACTTGGGTCATTGAAGGTTCACGCGTCATGACTGACGACGCCCGCGTTTTCCAGCATATGCATAAGGCTTCGTTCACGAAAGCGTCAATCACGGCGAAAAAGAATATGTGCGCGGAGAAGCGCATACGAACAATATCGAAGCCTTCTGGTCAAACCTGAAGCGCGGCATTCAAGGCACCTACATCAGCGTTTCTAAGAAGCATCTTCAGAAATATCTGTGGGAGTTTGAGTATCGCCACAACCTTCGTCATGCTCCGCATCTGATGTTGCCGTGTCTGATGGTTGGCTTTGCGAAGCCGGCACACCGAGCATAGAAGCCAGCAGTTGGTCGAATCTGTCGTTCTGGGCTGACATGTCTCATCCTTCCATTGATACGCATTCCTTTAAAATTCCATCATCATTAAATGAAGCTACAACGCGTTTTTTCCCTTCTATTACATATGGCAAGGCGCTGCCCTTTGCGCCGTATTTTAGCTTAAATTCCACCATGCCTTCAATTGTACTACCGCGAGGGATATTTGCTAAATCAATCCCGTGATCGTTTGTGACTGTTATTGTATTGGGATTTATAATGAACTTATGATTTTTCAAACTATCTTGCGGCACAGTGTTACCAAGTTTTGTTCTTATTTCTAAAAATTCTATCTCGATAGGGAATGACGCCATATTGCGTATCATTATCCCAACAACAAAGCAGTTAGATTTTATGTCTTTTCCTACGGTGCCATTAATTGCATGTATCTTTCCTTCTACGCGGCTTCTGGAACTAAGTTCGCTGAAGCGCAGAACTCCATGCGTGACAGCTGCGAACATAACTCCAGTCCCTACATAGATATACATCCATGGCAACCCCTGTACTAATCCGAGAGGAACGGTGAGCGCGGACGACATTACAATCGTCCATAGATATTGAAGACCTTGTTGGGCGAGCTCGTCCCTGAACCACCCAACTGTGACCCTGAAAAAATTTCGTATTGCCATCTTTTTTTCGCTCGTAAAAAAGTGCGATTAACCATACCACGATTCCTGCACATGTTCAAAGGGGATACCTTCGACATATGGCTTGCGGAACGCAGTAAGAACCGATATCGTTCTGTTCATGATTTGTTTAGGTTATCGAGCCAGAAGCTGCGGCTCAGCCAAAATCAACGATTCGGCTTGCGGGGCGGTGCGGCGATGCTGACCAAAAAACAAAACGATCTTTTGCGCTTCATTCATGAACGTCTGAAGGAGTCGGGTGTGCCGCCGTCCTTCGACGAGATGAAGGACGCGCTCGATCTGCGGTCGAAGTCGGGGATTCATCGGCTGATTCTCGCGCTCGAGGAACGCGGCTTCATCCGCCGCCTGCCCAATCGCGCCCGCGCGCTCGAAGTGCTGCGTCTGCCCGAATCGGCCACGCCGCGCACCGCCGGCGGGCGCAACGGCAAGTTCTCGCCGTCCGTCATCGAGGGGAATCTCGGGCGCGTGCGGCCGCTCAGCGAACGTTTCGAGGACGAAGGCGAACGTCAGGTCGCCATTCCGGTCATGGGACGCATCGCCGCCGGCACGCCGATCTCCGCCATCCAGAATCGCAGCCACACCATCAGCCTGCCGCCCGACCTGCTCTCGAGCGGCGAGCACTTCGCGCTCGAAGTGCGCGGCGATTCGATGATCGAAGCCGGAATCCTCGACGGCGATACGGTCGTCATCCGCAAGCAGGACAGCGCCGACACCGGCGACATCGTCGTGGCGCTGATCGACGATGAGGAGGCGACGCTGAAACGCCTGCGCAAGCGCGGCGCCTCGATCGCGTTGGAGGCCGCCAATCCCGCCTATGAGACGCGGATCTTCGGCCCCGATCGCGTGCGCATTCAGGGCAGGCTCGTGAGCCTCCTGCGGAAATATTAGTTTCGGGGGCGTTGGCGCAACGCCGCTACTCCAGCTGCTCCATCGCGCGCGCATCTTCCGCGCTGCGCTCTTCATCGCTCAGCGG
This sequence comes from Methylocystis rosea SV97, assembly GCF_000372845.1. Taxonomy (GTDB): domain Bacteria; phylum Pseudomonadota; class Alphaproteobacteria; order Rhizobiales; family Beijerinckiaceae; genus Methylocystis; species Methylocystis rosea. Next base: position 2,329,371 of record NZ_KB889963.1, on the reverse strand, counting down.
CGCGGTAAATCCGGACGTGCGGCGATTGCGGGGCGCCGGCGACCATGGGCGATCCTCGTCGATCGCGCGCGCGGTCGTCCATTCGACGCCCTCCGCCTTGAACCTCAAAGCCACGGCCCCTGTTTCAGACAGTCTGTGGCGATCGATCACGATCTCCGCCGCACAGCCCAACGGCGCGTAGAGCGGCGTCACGATGATGGCGGCGCGCGGGCAATCCTCGAAGAAGCCGCCGCGCCCGGCGACGAGCGCGACAAAGCGGCCATTGACGGCCTTCGCCACGCAACCCGTGTCGTCGCAGGCGACGCCGCTCCTGGCGTCAGCAGACTGGCGCGCGTCTCCGTCCGCCCGCAACCACTGTTCCGCGGCGAAAGCGCTCGGCTTTTGCCCCAAGACGGCGAGCTGTCCGGACGGCAGGCGCAGCGCCGCCGATTCTCCGGTCGCCGGCACGGCGAGATCAAAGGGCGCGCCGCTCCTCGCGCCCATCAGTCCGATCAAGGCGAGGGGAATGGCGAGCGCGCGCCACGCCCAAGTGCGCCATAGCACGAGCGACAAGACCGCAAGCGAAAGGAAGAGGATCGCCCAGGGCGCGAAGGCTTTGACCGGCAGACTCGCGCCAGGCGCGCTGGCGATCAGCCCGGCGAGATAGGTCACGAGGTCGATGCCCAGCTTGAGATAGCGCCAGATGAAGCCGTCAAGCCCTAAAGGGTAAAGCGCGGCGCCGACGAGCGCGCAGGGAACGGCGAAGAATTCGATGATGGCCAGCGTCAGCGGATTGCCGATCAGCACATAGGGGCTCAGCTCGTGAAAATCATTCGCCATGAATGAAGCGGTCGCCGAGGTCGCGCATAGCGTTGCGAAGATCGCCGCGCCCGGTCCGTGCAGCAGGCGCTCGGCGACGGATTCGCGAAGCGCTCCCAATCGCCCTCGCGGCGCGCGATCGTCGATGCGGCGCTTCGCGAGATATTCGCCGCGCCATTCGTACACCGCGATCAAGGCCGCCACCGCCGCGAAAGAGAGCTGAAAGCTCGCGCCGAGCAGCGCCTCCGGCTCGAAAGCGATGATGAAGAGCGCGGCAAGCGCCAGATTGCGCATCGACAGCGACGGCCGATCGAAGAGAACCGCCGCAAGCATGATGAGAGTCATCACGAGCGCGCGCTCGGTGCCGACTCGAGAGCCCGTGCCGATGTCGTAGAGAATGGCGCCGAGCATCGCGAGCGCCGCCGCCCATTTCTTGATCGGATAATTCAGCGCAAGCGTTTGCGACATCGCCAACAGGCGCCGAAAGCCGACGAAGAAGATGCCCGCGACGAGCGTCATCTGAACGCCGGAAATGGTGATGATGTGAAATATGCCCGCCCGGCGAATGAGATTCTTGGCGTCTTCCGACAGCAAGTCGCGCTTGCCGGTCACCATGGCGGCGGCGATCGCGCCCGCATCGCCTTCGATGATTCGATAGACCCGCATCGCCAAGGCGTTGCGCATATGGTCGACGTGCGCGAAAAAACCCAGCGAGAATGGCGCCGGTTCGGGCGGCGACATCGTCTCGATTCGTCCAAGCGCGTTGCCGACCGCGCCGATGCGCGCAAAAAAAGCGTCCCGCGCGAAATCATAGCCGCCGGGGAGCGCCGCCCGCGCCGGCGGCATCAGCCGCGCCTTGAAGGCGATGAAGTCGCCGGCTGAAAAATTCGGCTCGCCGCGCGTCGTCAGACGCACGCGGGAGGGAACGATGTCATCCGGAAAGCCTTCGGCGCTCGCGACGCGCAGAATAAAACGCGCCCCGGCCCGGCGCAGATCCACCTCCTCGACGAAGCCGGTCAGCTCACCGATGCCGACGCGTGGAACGATCGGCGCCGCAACGCGCGCCGTCCGCCAGGCGCCCGACGCAAAGCCGAGGGCGATGAAAGCGAGCGTCAGGAAAAGCGCATGGGCCCGCGCATGGCGGCGCGCAAGCGCGGCCAAGACTGCAAAGGCGGCGAGCGCGCAAAGGCAAAGCGCCAGCGAAGGTTCACGCTCGGCCGAGAAATAGAGCACGACGCCGCCGCCTGACGCGACGACCAGCCAGAGAAACGGACGGCGTAGCGCCCGCTCCTGCTCCAGCGCCGTGCGCAAGGCCTCGGCCAATCCTCGCACACGCAGCGGAAAGACGCGCGATGAAAGATCGCGGCCGCGCTCCTCCCTTTCAGCGGTGCGTGAAATGTCGTTCAAGAATGGCCGGCCCCGCACAAATACGGGAAAGAGCCTAGCGCCGACCGCGTCCCTTGTCTTGCGCCGCCTAGCGTCCCTGAACCGTCGCTCGCCAGTGGGCGGTTGCCTGCGGCGCCATAAAAACCTATCCCCTTTAATCAGAAGCGAGATCCACGCTTGAGATGGACTTGCAATGCGATCAGCGCGCAGCGGCGTGGCGATCGCCGTCATTCGGTTTAGTCAATGAACAGCGATCCATCGCCGGGCAGATCCTTGTTTCGCGGACTGACGCGAAAATGCCCGAACTGCGGCGAGGGCAAGCTGTTCGCGAGCTACCTCAAGCCGCGCGAGTCTTGCGCGCATTGCCGCGAAAGTTTTGCGGGCCTCGATGCGGATGATGGCCCAGCATGGCTGACCGTCGGCGCCGTGACGATTACAGTCGTGCCGCTTCTCTTCATATTGGAGAGCAGCGGACGTTACTCCTACGCGGTCGAGATGCTGATCGTTGTGCCGCTAACGATCGCGCTCGTGTTGCTCTTGCTGCCGCTTACGAAGGGATTTTTCATCTCGGCGCTATGGCTGCTGTCGAGGAAGCCGAACTCATAGATTCGCGTTTGTGAACACGGCTCTCACGCCGCCGGCGCCTCGGACACGGTAAGATAAGTATCCGGCCCGTAATGCAGCGTGTTCCGCGCGAAATAGGGCGGCCCCGGCATATCGAAATGCACGTAGCCGTGGCTGACGTCGCTCCGCAGCAGATCGAGGCGGCTCGCCACGTCGAGTCGCAGCCGGTCGCCGGGCTGAAGCCGGGTCGGTCCAGGCGTAAGGCTGAAGGAGAGCGTCACCGGCTGACCCGGCTCTAAGGGCTCGCGCACGGACGTGTCATGCACGATCTCACAGGCCGTATCGCGCGCCGGATCACGCCGCCGCCGCGCCGGACTCATGGCTCCGAGCGAGAGAAGGCTGTAGGCGCCGTCCTTGGCGACGCGGCCGAGCCGCGCCACGAGATGGGAATCGATCTCATTGGAGCTGAAGACGAGATTGAGCGATACGGGGCCGGCGAGCGTCATCAGCCGCTCCGCGGTAAGTTCGAATGTGAGCGTCTGATTCGCCACTTCATCGAACCCGCCGAGCACCGGCAGGCCCAGTGGAACGGCGGCCCAGCGGTTCTCGCACTCCCCCGGCGTCTCCGACAGTTTGTGGCGCGCCGCGTCGGCGCCGCCCGAGGCGAGATAGAAGCGCCGCTGCGCCGTTCCCGGCGCCGGAAAATCGGCCGCGCCGACGTACCGCGCCTCGCCTTCCAGCCAGTAGCGGACGGACGGTTGGCTGGCGTAGCCATTGTCCACGCCGTAGAAAATGTGATCGAAGAAGGCGAGCGCTTCCAATTGCCAGGCATAGACCGGAAGCTCGTAGCGCGGCGGAGCGAGGATCATCCATTTGCGGTCCGCCGGCGTCGCGGCGTTCTGGAACAGATCATAGGCGCCGAACTGGTGCAGGTTGAAATAGCCGAGATTCTGCACGACGACGAAGGGGATTTCGATCTTGCCGAGATCTCCCGAAGGGCCGGATTGAAGCACGCAAGTCTCTCGCGATTTTCCGTCGAGCATCCAGTTCGCGTAACATTCGCGCACCGGCTTGACCGGCGTTTTCGCCATGAAGGCGCGGTAGATGGCGTCGATCCGCTTCATCAGCAGAGGTCGCCACAACCGCTGGAGCGGCGAGTTGAAGACATGGCTGAGGAGCGCCCGGGCGACCGGCGGCACGCGCAGGCCATACATCGCCGGCGTGAAGTTGGCGCCCATCCAGAGATTGCAGAAATAAAGGTTGAAGACGCCGCCGAACTGCACGAGGTGCCGGAAATAATCCGTGCAGATCTCATTGCAGAAAAACGCCTTTAGCGCCGGCGGGCGGCGTATGGCGACGAGAGGCTGCGTCATGCCGTAGTACGACGTGCCGAACAGCGCCACACGGCCGTCGCACCAGGGCTGGGCGGCGGCCCAGGCGATGGCCTGTTCGTGATCGTCAACATCCTCGGGAGACAGAAAGACATTTTGCGTCCCGCCCGAGCGGCCCATACCCCGCCGCTCCACCACCACCTGGACATAGCCGCGGGAAGTGAAGACGGGCGGCGAACCGATCTCATTGCTGCCGGTAGGCGCGCCGGCGGTGTGCAGCTCACGCGTATAGGCGGCGAACTGGACAATCGCCGGATAACGGCCCGGCGCATGGGGCGTATACACATCGGCCGACAGAGTGACGCCGCCGGCCACGTCAATGCGCTGGTCGGCGAGAAGGCGACAGCCGAGCCCCTCAGCCGCGGCGCGGGTCGCCCGCCAGCCCGCGAGTTGTTCGTGCGTCAGTTCCGGCGCCTTGATGGGAATGAGATTATCGAGCCACTCCGCCATCGCGCCCCCTTGTTCGAATTGCCCAGTGTCGCGCCGATGCCCGCAAAAAGACGCGCGATCAAACATTCGCGCGCCTTACTTCTCATCAGCAATGTGACGTCGGAATTTAGCGTTGGCTGTATCGCTTAGGACGCACAGGCCGCAAGGAGAAGACTATTTGTTCTCGGCGACTCCGCTCACATCAAGTCCGCTCACATCCCGCAGCGTGTCGAGCCCCCCGCCCTTGTCCTGCACGACGCTAAGACTGCCGTCGTTTTCGAGTACGACCGCTTTCACACGATCGAGATCGGCGACGCCCTGGCTGCGCATCGCCGCGAGCGCTTCCTTTTCGGTGACGCGCTCGCGCCGTAAGGCCTCCGGAAGAAAGCTGCCTTCAAAATAAAGCAGCGCCGGCTCCGATTTCACCAGATTGGCGAATGTTTGCGAGCGCACCGAAGTGAAGGTCACGACATATTGAAGCGCGCACAGCAGCGCCAAAGCGAGCGCGCATTCGAGGAGCGACACCTGATTGTTGAGGATCGCTGCCGACAAGGTTGAACCGAGCGCCACGGTGACGATCAGATCGAATGCGTTCATTTTTGAAAGCGTGCGCTTGCCCGTGAATCTGAGCATGACGATCAACCAAATATAAGCGAGGACGCCGATCACGGCGATGCGCTCGAGGTCATAGAGGCTATGAAAGAACATGGAGAATCTCACCCGGCAGGCCCCTGCGCCTAACCGCTGGGATCGGACATTGGTTCCCCGATTCTCTGACGTTCTGCGGCGACGGATCCGCGACGCGGATGCCGAAAAGGGCACCAGCGCGCAAAGAAAAACCCCGGCTGCAAGAGCCGGGGTTTTTGGCATTGGATTGGTTGCGGGGGCCAGATTTGAACTGACGACCTTCAGGTTATGAGCCTGACGAGCTACCGGGCTGCTCCACCCCGCGCCAAGAGAAACACGCTAAACTATACGCGCTAAGACAAAAAAGCAGCGCGGCGAAAGCAGCACTGCTGAAAAAGTCTCGATAAGAGGATTCGATGTGCTTCGCAGGCCTGGCGACGACCTACTCTCCCAGGTCTTGAGACATAGTACCATTGGCGCAGAAGCGTTTGACGGCCGAGTTCGGGATGGGATCGGGTCTGATCGCTCCGCCGAAGGCCACCAGGCCGGCGAAACACATCTTCGAAGCAAATGACGTCTTTCTATTCGCGCCACACGAGTATGGGCGTCGATAAATGAGAGCGATCAAGCCAATCGAGCTATTAGTACCGGTAAGCTCCATGCGTTGCCGCACTTCCACACCCGGCCTATCAACGTGGTCGTCTTCCACGGCTCTCAAGGGAGAACTCGTTTTGAGGTGGGTTTCCCGCTTAGATGCATTCAGCGGTTATCCCGTCCATACATAGCTACCCTGCACTGCGGCTGGCGCCACAACAGGTCCACCAGAGGTATGTTCATCCCGGTCCTCTCGTACTAGGGACAAATCCTCTCAATTCTCCTACACCCACGGCAGATAGGGACCGAACTGTCTCACGACGTTCTGAACCCAGCTCACGTACCACTTTAATCGGCGAACAGCCGAACCCTTGGGACCTTCTCCAGCCCCAGGATGTGATGAGCCGACATCGAGGTGCCAAACAACCCCGTCGATATGGACTCTTGGGGGTTATCAGCCTGTTATCCCCGGCGTACCTTTTATCCGTTGAGCGATGGCCCTTCCACGAGGGACCACCGGATCACTATGACCGACTTTCGTCTCTGCTCGACTTGTCTGTCTCGCAGTCAGGCAGGCTTATGCCATTGCACTCGACGACCGATTTCCGACCGGTCTGAGCCCACCATCGCGCGCCTCCGTTACTCTTTGGGAGGCGACCGCCCCAGTCAAACTGCCTACCATGCATTGTCCCGGCGCCGGATGACGGCGCGCGGTTAGACATCCATGACGATAAGGGTGGTATTTCAAGGGTGGCTCCACACGAGCTGGCGCCCATGCTTCAAAGCCTACCACCTATCCTACACATGCCGACACGAATGCCAATGCAAAGTTACAGTAAAGGTGCACGGGGTCTTTCCGTCTGACCGCAGGAACCCCGCATCTTCACGGGGAATTCAATTTCACTGAGCTGACGTTGGAGACAGCGGGGAAGTCATTACGCCATTCGTGCAGGTCGGAACTTACCCGACAAGGAATTTCGCTACCTTAGGACCGTTATATTTACGGCCGCCGTTTACCGGGGCTTCAATTCAGAGCTTGCACTCCTCCTCTTAACCTTCCGGCACCGGGCAGGCGTCAGACCCTATACGTCATCTTGCGATTTCGCAGAGCCCTGTGTTTTTGTTAAACAGTTGCCACCCCCTGGTCTGTGCCCCTCCCGCCCGCTTGCGCGAACGGAAGGCCTCCTTATCCCGAAGTTACGGAGGTAGATTGCCGAGTTCCTTCAACGTCATTCTCTCAAGCGCCTTGGTATACTCTACCTGTCCACCTGTGTCGGTTTCGGGTACGGTCTCATGCAGGGGCTATTTCCTGGCGCCGCTAGGCTGCCCGAGAAATCCAGTAATCTCGAACAGCTTCCGCAACGCGTCACCACCTGCTGGCCCACGAATATTAACGTGGTTCCCATCGACTACGCCTTTCGGCCTCGCCTTAGGGGCCGGCTAACCCTGCGAAGATTAACTTTACGCAGGAACCCTTGGACTTTCGGCGACACTGTCTTTCACAGTGTTTGTCGTTACTCATGTCAGCATTCGCACTTCCGATACCTCCAGGACGCCTCACGGCTATCCCTTCGACGGATTACGGAACGCTCCGCTACCGCTTGCCCTTGCGGGCAAACCCAAAGCTTCGGCTCGTGGCTTGAGCCCCGTTACATCTTCG
>NZ_KB889963.1:1931922-2316922 GCF_000372845.1 Methylocystis rosea SV97 | reverse complement strand
CGCGAAGGCCAGCGCGTCAAGCTGCTCTTCGCCGACTTCGACGGCTCGGGCAAGAACATGCAGCTCGCGCGCATGTCGGTTTACAACGATGAAACCATCGAATCGGTCGTCGCCGCGACGGACCGGGGCGCATTTATGCAGACGCCGACGGCGCCCACGTCTCTCGCTAACAATGGCCGGTCGAAGTCGCACAATGAGGGCGAGGAAGATGAAGGCGCCATGCGCCTTTACGATTCCCTTTACGAAACCGCTCTCAAGCAGCAGATCCCGCGGCCGATCATCAATGAACTCGTGCGGGTTTTCGCAAATGACGCCGATCTGCAGCGCGGCGTCTCGGGCGGCGATACGTTCGACATCTTCTACGACGAAGCGGAGGACGGCGCGAGCGCGGGTCGCGACGCGCTGCTCTATGCGTCGCTGACGACTCGTAACGAAACATATCGCTACTATCGCTTCTTCACGCCCGACGACGGGCTGCTCGACTACTACGACGAGAACGGCCGATCGAGCCGCAAATTCCTTGTGCGCAAGCCGATCGCCATCGGCGAGACGCGCTCAGGCTTCGGCATGCGGCGCCATCCGATTCTCGGCTATTACAAGATGCATACGGGCGTCGATTGGGCGGCGCCGATCGGCACGCCGATTCTCGCCGCCGGCAATGGCACGATCATCAAGGCGCAGTGGGATTCGGGCTATGGTCGGCGCGTCGAGATCCAGCACGCCAACGGCTACATCACCACCTACAACCACATGTCAGGCTTTGCGCGCAGCGTGAAGGAAGGCATGCGGGTCAAGCAGGGCCAGGTGATCGGCTTCCTGGGCTCGACCGGATTGTCGACGGGACCGCACCTTCACTATGAGGTGATGGTCAATGGCCATTTCGTCGATCCGATGCGCGTCAAGCTGGCGCGCACACGCGAGATCGAGGGCCGGCTTCTCGCAGAATTCAGGAAAGAGCGCGATCGCATTGATTCGCTGATGGCGAAGGCGCCGAACAACAGCGCCAAAGTGGCGACTCGTCAGGCCCGGTAAGCGACGATCTTTTGTTGTCGCTACGACGCAGCGGGCCCGAATCGACGTCTCTTAGGCCGCCTGGAGCCATTCGTAGGCGGGAGCGAACTGGGCGGCGCGAATGACGCGGACAATATTCTCCATCGTCGCCATCGTCTGGCGATTGAGCGAGTCGCGGGGGAATTCGATGCGAAAGTCGCGCTCGATCGCGAGCAGCAGGCGGATCGCCGTATAGGGCGTCATGCCCAATTCATAGAGATTGGCGCGCGGCGTCAGATGGCGCGCCGGAACGCAGATCTGGGCTTCCTGGTCGATCAGGCTTTGGATGGTCTCGAACATTTCGCTCTCCCTTGCCGCTTCGCAATTCGATGATCCAATGCTATCGGGAGCCCGAGAAAATGTTCGTGCGCCGACACACATGGAGAACCGCAGGGGAATCGCCCGCAAAGTAGGCTCTACGCTCTACAACCCTATTCGCCGGCGCACGTCGGCCGGCGTCCAGCCCTCCGCCCGCAGCGCGCGCAGCGCCGTCGAGGCGACGCTCTTTCCAAGCTTCTCGCCCTTCTCGTCCAGAACGAGCCCGTGGTGCCGATAATTCGGCGCCGGCAGGTCGAGAAGGCGCTGCAGCAGTCGATGCAGGCTCGTCGCCTCAAACAGATCCTTGCCACGCACCACGTCGGTCACGCCCTGCAGCGCGTCGTCGACGACGACGGCGATATGATAGCTCGCTGGCGTATCCTTGCGCGCGAGGACGACGTCGCCCCACGCCGCTGGATCGGCGGCGATCATGGTGCCCTGCGGGTCGTCGTCTATGCCTCCGCGCAAGGAAGGCGAATCCGCGCCGAATTCCCGCCACGCGAGCCCCTGCCCTGAAGGTCCCTGCCCCGCGAGCGTCGACGCCCTGCGCATGTCGAGCCGCAGCGCGACGCCGCCTTTTGCGAGAACCTCGCGCGCCGTACGGCGCGGTTTAACGCGACATGTCCCCGGATAGAGCGGCGAGCCGTCCGGGTCGCGCGGCCAGCCCGGCTTGCCAGCCGCAATCCGCGCGATGTCGGAACGCTTGCAATCGCAGGCGTAAATGAGCCCCATCGCATCCAGGCGCTCGAGCGCGCGGGCGTAGTCTTCGAAATGCTCGGACTGGCGGCGGACCGGCCGCTCCCAATCGAGCCCGAGCCAGGCGAGATCTTCATAGATCGCCGCCTCGAATTCAGCGCGGGCGCGGCCTGTATCGATGTCCTCGATGCGCAACAGCAAGCGCCCGCCGCATTGGCGCGCCAGATCGAAATTCAGAAGCGCCGAATAGGCGTGGCCAAGATGCAAATAGCCGTTCGGCGACGGCGCAAAGCGGAAGACGCGCTGGCTATCCGCTGTCACTCCCGACGTCATTGCGAGGAGCGCAGCGACGAAGCAATCCAGCCGCCCACCAATGCCTGGATTGCTTCGCTTCGCTGGCAATGACGAAACTTCAACGTCGCGCCTTTTCCACGATTCCCCGCGCGGCTGCGAACGCCTCATCGATGTCGAAGTCGGTCGTGTCGAGCGTCACCGCGTCGGCCGCCGCCTTCAACGGCGCGGCGCTGCGGGCGCTGTCTCGCGCGTCGCGCTTCCTGACGTCTTCGAGAATGGCGGCGTAGTCCGCGTCTTCGCCGGCGCGCGCAAGCTCCAGAGCGCGGCGGGTGGCGCGAGTCTCCGGCGCGGCGGTGACGAAAATCTTCACCTTCGCGTCGGGGCAGATCACCGTGCCGATATCGCGGCCATCGAGCACGGCGCCTTCCGGCCGCGCCGCGAAGCCGCGCTGCATGTCGACGAGCGCCGCGCGCACCGCCGGCATGGCGGCGACGACGGACGCCGCCTCGCCCATGTCGCGGGCGCGCAGCCGCTTTTCGTCGAAGTCGGTAAGCGACAGGCTGCGCGCCGCGGCGACCGCCGATTCGACGTCGTCGAGCCGCAGCCCCTCCTCCAGTAGCGCGCAGGCCGTGGCGCGGTAGAGCAAGCCCGTATCGAGATGCGGCAAGCCGTAATGCGCCGCAAGACGTCGCGCCAGCGTGCCCTTCCCCGACGCCGCAGGGCCGTCGATCGCGATGACGAAGCTCACGAGAAGCGCGCTCCGAGTCGCTCCATGAGCGGGCGAAACGCCGGAAAGCTCGTCGCGATCATCGTCTCGTCGTCGACCGTGACTTTCTTCTCGGCCGCGAGCCCCATGACCAGAAAGCTCATGGCGATGCGATGATCGAGATGCGTCTCGACCATGCCGCCGCCGGCGACCCTGCCGCCACGCACGATCAAGTCGTCCTCGACGATCTCGCAGTCGACGCCATTGGCTTTGAGGCCGGCGGCGACCGCCTCCAGACGATCCGATTCCTTGACCCGCAGTTCGGAGAGCCCGCGCATCCGCGTTTCGCCGTTGGCAAAAGACGCCGCGACGGCGAGGATCGGATATTCGTCGATCATCGATGGCGCCCGTTCCGCCGGCACATCGACGCCCTTAAGATGCGAGAAGCGCGCGCGCATGTCGGCGACCTCTTCGCCGCCCTCCTCGCGCCTGTTCTCCAACCCGATATCGGCGCCCATTTCCTGCAGCGTCGTCAACAGACCGCTGCGCAGCGGATTGGTCATCACCCCTTCGATGACAATATCGGAGCCCTCGACGATCAGCGCGGCGACGAGCGGAAAAGCGGCGGATGACGGATCGGCGGGAACCCGCACCTCGCGCGCGATCATTTCCGGGCGCCCTTCGATCGTTATCTTGCGGCCGTGCGGGCCGTAAGGCTCGCTCACGACCTTCGCGCCGAAATGCGCGAGCATTTTTTCGGTGTGATCGCGCGACGCCTCGGCCTCGATCACCGTCGTTTGGCCGGGGGAATTTAGCCCGCAGAGCAGCACCGCGGATTTGATCTGCGCCGAAGCGACGGGCGTCTTGTATTCGACCGGCAAGGGCTCGCTCGATCCTTGCAGCACCAGCGGCAGGCGGCCGCCTTCCGCCTGCTCCAGAACCTGAGCGCCCTGCAGCGCCAGGGGATCGAGAATGCGCTTCATCGGGCGTTTCCGCAGCGAGGCGTCGCCGTCGAAGCGCGCGAGGATCGGATGGCCGGCGACGACGCCCATCATCAGCCGCGAGCCGGTGCCGGCGTTGCCGAAATCGAGGGTCTCGGTGGGCTGCAGCAGAGAGCCGAGCCCGGCGCCCCAGACGCTCCAGCCCCCATCGGGGTGACGGACGATCTTCGCGCCAAGCTGGCGGCAGGCCTGCGCCGTGCGCAGCACGTCCTCGCCTTCGAGAAGCCCTTCGATCTTCGTCTCGCCGATGGCGAGCAGGCCGAAGATCAGCGCGCGATGCGACACCGATTTGTCGCCCGGCGGGCGCACGCGGCCCGACAGCGGCCCGGATTTATGGGCGCTGAGCGGCGCGGCGGGAGCGTGGGCATGGGCGGCGTGCGGCATAGTCGCTTTCGGTCGAGCGCGATTCAATCGCCATCCGCTTCGCACTTTTGGCGACGATGCTCAACCACCGGGGCTAGCAGCTGCTCGCTGAGTCTTTTCGCTTCTGGACCCAGATTGGTGCGATTTATTGGAACCGTATCTGCGAGCAAACCTGGGTTAAATGGGTGTCGCTGACTGCCACATGGCATCGTAAGCAGCAACTTTAAGCGCTGAGGTCTTCGCATCACTGCGAACAATCGATGCCGGTGAACGCGATGCGAAAGCGTTTAGGGATTGTGTCAAACCCAGGTAGTCTGTCCATCGACCGCGATAAGGCGATCGTGAAGTGAACGGGCAGAAGCGAGACGCGCTTGCACCGGACGTTCCCTCCCATATTGAGAAATCCACCTTTTCACCGCTGGCCTGAAACTGGGCTTATGATCTCTCTCGTCTGCCAGTAATCGTAGCTCTATGCCAACTAATACCGCGAAGTCGGTCAACGCCTTCTCATCCATATACGGATCAACTATGAGAATGTCGCTTGTTGCTCTGTTTAGGACCGAGCCAACCGCCGCCATTGCATCGAAGGCGTTTCCTGCAGGTATAAAAGCGCCCCGCGCGGCAGCCGGAGCGCGAAGTTCGGCAACTGCTAGAATCCGAAAAAGTATCGCTTGAATTTTTTGTGCTGCACCGCGGCGGTCCAACCCGGAGGCAAGGAAATCCACCTGCATCTTAAGATTAATGGCCTCCGACCCCCGGTCAAACTCATTGACTAGAGCGTAGGCCCGTCCAAGCCATCTGTGTGTTTCCGGTTGTATGTCCCCATTGGCAGCAAGGTCTGGAATCGTTGCAACTAAATGTCCAAGTTGGAAATAGACGGATTCAGGCTCAAGCGGCATTGAAGGTTAATACACGGAATGCGCACCACACTCCAGTGAGCGCTACGGACAAATAGGGCACACAAAATATTACATTGCTGGAAATTGGAGCGGGCGATGGGAATCGAACCCACGACATTCAGCTTGGGAAGCTGACGTTCTACCTCTGAACTACGCCCGCGCGCTCCTTGTGTAACGCGGCTGGCGGCGCGTTACAACGGACCAGCGTGTGAGGCGAGCGGAGGCCTGCCTCATCTTGAGGAGCGCCGATAGGCGTATCGAAGGAAGAGAACGCCCTTCCTTGACGGAACAAATTTGTCAGCGCTAGTATGACTAACTAGATAATTGATCATATTCAGCAGCAGTAGGCGGAGCCTTTTATTCAAGGAGCCTCGAATGTGGAGTAGGGAGACTTGGCTGTTCGTCATCCTCAGTTGGATTGCCCTAGTCATTGGCGGAATCATCGTGGCGGTAATCGAAAGTCGGCATCGAAATCGGAAATAGGCTCCGTGATCCGACAGCAGCTTTCAAACCCTTATTGCTGAGAGCAGGCAGTGCGCGGCGGAGGTGGAGCCCCTTGTCCAAGTAAGGTCGAGCGCTCCGGCGAGGATCCCGGCAACGTCGAGGGCGTTCTGGTGTCGATGAGTTTTGAGTGCCCCAGTCACGACGCGGTCTACGACGCGAACAAACTTATCGCCACCCACAGCTCTCGTGCGTGGCAGGTTGTCACGATAAGCCGCGGCGACGCACATGGCCAAGCCATGATCCAAGCCATGATCAATGCTGAAAGCCCGCCGGTGCGCCTTGCCGAATTCCGTTGATGCTGCCTGGGCCACACGCAACAGCGCGCTTACTCCCAGAATTTTGCGAGATTGATGGCTCCATGAAGTCGGCGCCTTTTGCGGAGGACCCCATCGGTCCTCCGACGCGCAGATGCCACGCGTTACCCGAACTCGTGTGTTCGCGGCTACTTCACATTCGGGTTCTTCACCTCGCCCATCTGCTTCTCGATCTCCTTCAATTTCGCGCGGATCGGGCCGTAAGGCCCGTATTTGTGCTGCGCCTCGGAGAAGCCGTCGGCATAGGGGCCGTAGGGCGCGTCGATCGGCTTTTGCAGAAGGTCGGGAAAGTCCTTTTCGACCCCGGGGCGATTCGGCCTCGGTTTCGAGATCATCAACGCCGCGACGTCCCAGGCCTCCTCCGGGGAAAGCCGCGGATGCAGATAATCGACGCCGTCCGGCATGTTGGAATGGATGAAGTTCGCCGCGGTGATCAGCCACGCCATGCCGGCGCCGTCGTTGAAACTGTCCGAGCCCCAGAGCGGCGGAAAGGCGTAGCCGGCGCCCAGCCCCGGCAGGCTGTTCTGCACGCCGGCGCCGTCGACGTTGTGGCAGCCGATGCAGCGCGCCTGATAGATGTCGCGCCCGCGCGCGGGATCCGCGGCGCGATCGAGTTCCGGCATCGTCCCCGCGCCGAGACCGGAGAGCTTCTCGCCCTTGCGCACGCCGGACGAGAGAAACTGAATATAGGCGACGATGGCGCGCATCGGCGCGGATGAAACGGGCAAAGGGCGCCCGTTCATGCTGCGCGTCATGCAGGAGTTGATGCGCTCCTGCAGCGTGATCTGCGCGCCAACGCGCGCGCTATAAGCGGGGAAATCCTCGGAGAGGCCAAAAATCGGCAGACCGAATTTCTTCACGCCGGCGTCGAGATGGCAGTTGCCGCAGGCGAGATTGTTCCCAGCGTAACGCTGCGCGGGGTCGGGCATGTCCGGACCGATATGGGAATAGGTCGCGGTGATGAGATCGCGCCCGTGGCGGATCAGCCGGCTATGCGCGTCGTAAGGCAGCGCGTCGACTTGCGGAACGGACCAAAATTTCGCGCTCGATGCGCCAAGCTCTTCAGCGGCGACGGACGTCGCGAGCAAGAGCGCGAAGAGCGCGGCTAAAAGAAATGCCTTACGCATGAATTCGCTCCGCTTTGACGTCCAAGTTCAGAAACCCGCTATTTGCTGACCGCCGCCTCGGGAAACTTCCACTTGCCGCTCAGCGCTTCCGCGCGCGGCCTGTAGAGGCGGACGGTGTAATTCCACCCCGGCATGATGCGCAGATAATTCGGCGCGTTGGGATCGCCGCCGAAATGAATCGTGACTTTCCCATCCTTGTCCTTGCGTGCGGTGATATCGTTCACCGAGATCGCATTTTCCGGCGCCTCGTAAAATCCTTTGGCGTTGTAGACGGTGACCGACCAGAAGCCCTCGACCGGCACGTCTCCGACGGTCAGCGTATACGGCGTCTTGCCATCATTCTCTTTCGGGGTGACGTTCAAATAGAGCGCATCCTGCTCGCGATTGCCGCCCCAGCCGGCCGCCGTCATGATGAGATGGCGCACCGGATCGACCTCCTTCTCGTCGCCGAAGCCGCGGCGGCTGTCGCCGACGAAGGGCGTGAGCGCCAGCAGCGCGTCATGCAGCTTCTCGCGTTGGGCCTGATCCCAATCCGGCAGTTGGAGTTTGCCGGGGTTGGCCTGGATGACCTTGATCTCGTCCTGCGCCTTGTGGCCGGCGACCATGTCGGCCGGATCATTGGGATCCATGAAGGTGCGAACGATGACGACGGCGTATCGCGTGCCGATCTTGTCGCGGGTGAGTTTGTAGCGGCCCGGCTTGTAGGCGACGAGCTTGATGTAATGATCCTCGTTGATGACGACGAGCGATTGATAGCGCTTGCCCACGTCAGGCAGAACGATCGTCACCGGCGAGGTCAGGTCGAATACGCCGCTGCTATAGGGCGTGTCGCGATTGAGGCGAATGACGGCTTGCTTGTCGACCGGCATCGGTCCGCGTTCGCTGCAGAGCTTCGCGAAGCAGCCGGCGTCCGCCCTCGACTGCATGTAATAGTCGGTTTCCGCCCGCTTGAAATTATCGACCGTAACGCGCTCCGCGGCGAGCGCGGGCGCGCATGCCAGTACGAGCGCGGCGAAGAGCGACGCCATCGAAATCTGCATCTCAGACACCTGCCTAAATTTCGCGGCTCTACGGTCAGTCCGCCATGAAATGTTTCGAGAGCTTGAGCCCCTGCCCCTGGTAGTTCGATACCCCGCTTTGGCCGTAAAGCGCCTTTGGGGTTTCGGCCATGCGTTCATAGACGAGGCGGCCGATGAACTGGCCGTCTTCGAGGATGAAGGGCACTTCGCGCGAGCGCACTTCGAGGACGGCGCGGGCGCCCGGTTGGCCGTCGGGCCCGGCGCCGAAGCCGGGATCAAAGAAGCCCGCGTAATGCACCCGGAACTCGCCGATCGCCGCGTCCATCGGCGCCATTTCGGCGGCAAGATCGGGCGGAATGGCGAGGCGTTCTTGCGAGGCGAGGATATAGAAATCGCCAGGATCGAGGATGAGCCGGCCGTCGCGCGACGGCAAACGGTCCCAATAGTCGTCGATGCGGTAGGAGCCGATCCGATCGACGTCGATGACGTCGGTGTGCTTCTGCGCGCGATAGCCGATGATTCCCCCGAACGCATCCGCGTCGAGCGCGACGCGCAGCACGACGCCATCCCGCAAATTGAGCGGCCCGTCGACGAGCGGCGATGTGCGATGCAGTTCGGCGAGCGCCGCGTCGCCGAGCGTCCCGCCCTGCGATTCGCTCTGCGCATGCACGCGAAAACGCAGTTGGTTCAATCGCGTGCCGGTGCGAACGCGCACCGAAAAGCTGCGCGGCGACACTTCGGCATAGAGCGGACCGTGATATCCGGGGGCGACCTCATCGAAGCGGTCGCCGCGATCCGTGATCAGCCGCGTGAAAATATCGAGTCGCCCGGTCGAGCTTTTCGGATTAGCGGCGCCGAGGACAGCGGCTCCTAGCGCCAAGCTTTCCAAAAGCGGCACGACATAGAAGCAACCGCGCTCCAGCACGGCGCCGTCGCCTTCAAGCGACATCTCGTCATATTTGAGCGCGGAGAGAAGCTCGTCGACGCTGCGCCGCTTTCCCGGCAGAAAACTGGCGCGCACCCGATAGGCCTTCGGGCCAAGCCGCAGATCGAGACTGGCCGGCTGAATCTGCCCATGCGCCAAGGGCGCGGCGAGGCGGATCTGACCGGCGTCGGCCATCGCCTGAATCTGCCGGCTGGAAAGCACGCCGCCGCACTTCGCGGCCAGGGCGTTCACCGGCTCCATGCGTGCAAGCGCTGCCCGCCCGGTGCAATTATATCCCTCATTCGCATGACGCGGCCGAACTCCTATTCGCTTAGGCTGCTCACACTTCTAAAGCAGGGCGAGAAATTTTTGCAGCGCCTATGTGCTTTCGAAAGGAGATTCCCGCAGCAAGGGATTGAAACGTGTGCCTCTGGAGCAACGTTGGCCTGCGACCCCCGCGCGTTCCTAACATTTAATGCTGCCTGCATCGTTATCGCGTTAAGCGATATGAATATTTTTTGGAGGTTATTATGCACGATTACGTAATGATGTGGAACTCCATCGCATTGGAGCTCAATCGCCGGGACCACACCGGCAAGATGAACGCCAAAAACAATAAGGGGCCCACGCTGAGTTCGCGGGCCCTCGCCATCTTCCATCTTGCAATGCACGATGCGTTTTTCGGACGACAAAACGTGCAGTCCGTATTCAGTGGGATCGATGGGCTGAAGACGCCGACCAAGACCTATCTACCGGCCGCGCTCATTGCATCCCTCACTCCCCCCGCTGGTGGCGCCTCGACGGAGGGAGCGGCCGTCTCGGGCGCCGCCTCAACCGCGCTGTTGGATCTCTATCCGGATTTCAAAAGCATCGTTTATGAGGCGCTGAACGGTTTCGACTTCAATCCGGCGATGAGCGGAAATCCGGCTTTCGAATTCGGCGTCAAGGTCGCGAAAGCGATCCTCGCTGACCGCGAGAACGATGGCGCTCGCGACCTCGGCGCCGTTCCAGAGATGGAGCGGTTCTGGCGCCATCGTGAGGATCCCTCTGATCCCGGACAAGGCTTGCTTGGCGCGGTCTACGGAACGACGAAGCTGTTTTCGGCCTCGGACATCCCCACCATCGCCGACCATCCAGTCCCCCGCTCCACAGCCTATGACGCGGCGCATGATCTCGTGCGCGATAAAGGCGTGAAAGTCGGCGGCTCGCGCACGCCATACGAAACGCTGCTTGGCTATTATTGGGCCTATGACGGGGCGTCGCAGATCGGGACGCCGCCGCGGCAATACAACCAGGTTGTCCGCCAGATCATTGCGCAAAACGTCAATGGTCCCGCGCGGCCGGCCGCCTCCGCGCGCTTGCTGACGCTTGTCAATGTAGCGATGGCGGACGCGGGCATCGCCGCCTGGTATCACAAATATGTCTATCAGCTGTGGCGGCCCATTCTCGGCATTCGCGAATATGACAACAGCTTCTGGCAGGGTAAGAACTATGAAGCGAATTCCTTCGGGCTGCATAAGAGATGCGACCCCTGGTGGACGCCGCTTGGTTCGCCACGCACAAATGAGCCAGGGCGTCGTAGCTTCACGCCCCCCTTCCCGGCTTATCCTTCGGGACATGCGACCTTCGGCGCCGCCGCCTTCGAGATCACGCGCCGCTTCTTTGGCGTCGCGTCCAACGCTCCCGACAATCTCGCCTTCAATCTCGTTTCCGACGAACTCGACGGACGCGCTGTCGCCGAGGACGGCTCCTTCCGCGAGCTGCATCGGCGGCACTATCCATCGTTGCTGCAGGCGATGTTCGACAATGCCGTCAGCCGGCTATTTCTCGGCGTTCATTGGCGCTTCGACGGCCTTGGCGATAATGTCGGAGATGCGGCGGGCATCCTGACAGACGCAAGCCATGTCGGCGGGGTGCCTCTCGGACGCAAGCTTGCAAACGACATTTATGATGGTGGCCTGGCAAAGAGCGCCGCGCCGCGTAAGCCGGGAATCACGCCCAAAAAGCTGCCTGGCGTGAACCTGCCTCCCGGCACGCCAAACGCCTGAGGCGGAGCCTATATCGAAGGCCTGCTGAGTCAGCCTGCCCGGGCTGACCGGCGGGCCTTTCCGTGATCGACCTCCGATTGACAGCCACCCCTCTTTCCCGCTTATTCAACGACGTGGTTATTTGAGCCGGCCGGCTTGCCGCCACGAAAAACAACGCGCTAAAAGGCCGGGTCTCCCTAAGGAAGCCCCGCTTTTTGCGTAGCAGCGCCGTTCGGCGCGCATCAAGTGAATGGCGCGCCTTAGCGCCTAGGGAGAATCAATGTCCGCCGACGCCCCGCCCCGCAGGCCGCTCAAACCCGCGACGCAACTCGTGCATGGCGGGACGCAGCGCTCTTCCTTCGGAGAATTGTCAGAGGCGCTCTACCTCACGCAGAGCTTCGCCTATCCGACGATGGAGGCGGCCGAGGCGCGCTTCAAAGGCGACGAGCCGGGCTTCATCTATTCGCGCTTTTCGAACCCCACCGTGGCGATGTTCGAGCAGCGCATGTGCCTTCTGGAGGGTACGGAAGCGGCCCGCGCCACGGCGAGCGGCATGGCGGCGGTGACCGCGAGCCTGCTCGCCCAGCTCAAAGCGGGCGACCACGTGGTTTCGGCGCGCGCGCTTTTCGGCTCCTGCCTCTATGTCGTCGAGGACCTGCTGCCGCGACTGGGAATTGCGTCGACGCTCGTCGACGGCGCCGACATCGAACAATGGAAAGCCGCCGTCCGTCCTGAGACGAAGCTCTTCTTCCTGGAAAGCCCGACCAATCCCGGGCTGGAGGTCTATGACCTCAAGGCGATCGCCGATATTGCGCATGAGGCCGGCGCGAAGCTCGTGGTCGACAATGTCTTCGCGACGCCGCTCTTGCAAAAGCCCTTCGATTTCGGCGCCGACGTCGTCGTCTATTCCGCGACCAAGCACATCGATGGGCAAGGCCGATGTCTTGGCGGGGTGATTTTGGCCTCGCAGGCGCTGATCGAAGAGAGCGTCCACAATTTCCTGCGGCAGACCGGACCGGCGATGTCGCCGTTCAACGCCTGGGTGATGCTGAAGGGCCTCGAGACCTTGCCGCTGCGCGTCGCGCAGCAGACCGCGAGCGCGGCCAAAATCGCCGACTTCCTGGCCGACGAGAAGGCCGTCAGCCGCGTGCTTTATCCGTTCCGCGCCGATCACCCGCAGGCAGATCTGGCGCGACGTCAGATGTCGGGCGGCGGCACGCTGGTGAGCTTTAGTATGGCGGGCGGCAAGGCTGCGGCGTTCCGACTCGCCAATGCGCTGGAAGTGGTCAAGATTTCGAACAATCTCGGCGACGCTAAGAGCCTCATCACCCACCCTGCGACGACGACCCATCAGCGGTTGACGCCGGAAGCGCGCGCGTCTCTCGGCATCGGCGACGGGCTGCTGCGCCTGTCGGTCGGGCTTGAGGACGCCGACGATCTCGTCGACGATCTCGCCCGCGGGCTGTGGGCCGCCGCGCGCGCCTGAGCTTTACGGCTATGCGCCGGGCCGCCTCTTGCGGCGGGCGGTGATTTTCGCCTCCTGTATCGCGCATTCGGCGATGAAATAGGACGCGGCGAGTATGGCGCAAAGCGTCTCAAGCACGACGCCCATCATCAGTTCGTTCATCAGCATGCCCTTTGGAAAGCAATCGCGGCGGAATGGTGAAAGTCGAAGCGGCGGCCCGCGGCGGCGGCGGGAGAAGAGAGTTTACGCCGACGCAGGCCGTTTCGCGACGCAGCGCTAGGCCTCCGGCGGCGCGCGCGGGCGGTGAGCTGGGCTGGGACGGGGCGTCGGCGCGACGCAGTCCGCCACCGTCCGCGCGAGCATGAAGCTCGGGACGGGCGTCGCGCCGATCGGGCCGGGCCGCGCCGGAAGAGGCGCAAGACCGCTGCAAAACGCCTGACAGAGGATACAGGCGGAGCGATCGTCTTTGGGGCCCAGCCGCCCCGCAAGCGCGCCGGGTTGGGAGGCCCCCGGCGCGAAACAGATAAAGAGTTGAGCGAAGAGACGCCCCCCGACGCCCGACTCGGCGACGCCGCGCGCGAGCGGCGCGACGGCAAAGAGCGACGCCGCCGAGAACAGCAGAGTCGCACCAAGCCGCGCACGCGCGTGACGCAGCGAAGCGAGCCTGAGCGCCGACGGGGACATCGGTTCAGATCGCGTCGGTCAAGGGCCGCGAGAATCTCGCGCGGCGTTCGAGGTCGATGAGGCGAATGACGCGCTGGTCATTACCGCGCCACAGAGGCGTCGCCGGCACGATGGCGGCGAGCGCCGCCATGCCCGGCGCATGACCCGGCTGCGCGCGCTCTCGTTCATTCAAAGATTCGAGGGTCGCGCCGGCGACGAGGCTTTCCCTCGCGCTCGGCTTACGTTTACGAAACATGGGCTTAACTCCCGTCCCGCCGCTTGACGCGGCATTGTCCTTAAGCTGCGCCAATGCCGTGCGCGGACCCGGAATCCGGGCGAGAGCGCAAAGCGGCGCGGCAGCGTGCGAAGGATCAGGAGTTGGCGGGAGGCGCTCGCGCCTGTCGGGAATAATCCTGCAGGCGGGTCGGCAGGGCGCAGTCCGCCACCGTCCAATTAAGCGCTGTCCATTGGACGGGCGCCTTGCCGAGATGAATGACGCGCGCGGCTAGCGGCGCAACGCCATCGCAATGGTTTTGACAAAACAGACAGACGTCCCGATGGCCCTTTGCGTGGCCCGGAGCCTGCGATCGGTCGCTCGAGGCGACGTCGGTAAAGCAAAATTCGCTGACGGCGTCGCCGGCGCCCAGCCGTGACGCGACCTGCGCCGCCGCAGGCGCGAAGGCCTGAACGGTCAGCGCGAGCGCGAACAGCAGAACTGTCAGCCAGTTACGACGCATAAAGCCTTGAACCCTGGAATCGGCGCGCATGCGGATCACATGCGCGCGCTGATGTAAGCAAAAAGCGAAGGCCACGACAAGTTAATCTTGGGGCGACCGCCTCGCCGCGGCAAAGCGTCTCAGCAGACGATCGCACTCTTGGAACGCCCTGGTGTCACCTGACCGCCGCCGTGCCTCCGGAACCACCCCGGTCGATCGTTACGCCCGATCCGTCCGGGCCGCCGAAGTCATAGTTGAGCGCGATAAAGAAGGTGCGCTGGGGATAGGGGTTCGGATTCACATAGGCTTTCCAACGGCCGATGTTGTTCACGCCCACGGACAGCCACCAATTCGGCTCGACCCGGTATCTCGCCTTCATATCGAAAACGAGGATTTCACTGTCCACATTGCCGTAATTATTGTGGTTGAAGTCGGTGTTCGCAAAGGTGACGAACGCCGGGGACGAGTAGCGCGCGCCAAGGGCGAACGACATGTCGGGATTGGGGCTGTAGCTCGCGACGCCGCGGAAACGAATTCTGGGGACGCGGGGGAACTGGTTGCCGGCAAAGAGAATGCTGTCGAGATTGCGGCTCGAGAGATTGCTCTGAATTTTTGCGTCGGTGAAGGTCAGGCCGCCCTCGAAGTCCAGTCCCGGAACGAGAATGTCCTTCATATGCGCCGCCGCCTCGATGCCGCGAAAGCGAACCTTATCGAGATTGGCGTTTTGCGAGATCTGCGTGCCGAAAATGGAGAGCGTGGTCTGGCTGGCGATGGCGTTCCAGCGATCGTCAAGAAACAGGCTGATGCGCGGGTTGAAGAGCCCGATCGCGCCGCCGAACGCGTCGATCTTCCGATACTCGCCGGTCAGATCGTAACAGGTGCATATTTCAGGCTGCAAATTTGGATTGTTGATGAGCACCGAACTTGGGCTCGACAGGGATTGGAACAATTCGTTGACTGTCGGAAAGCGATAGGCGCGCGCGATCGAGCCGCGCAAAGAGAGTTCCGGCGTGAAAAAATATTCGAGCGCCGCCTTCGGCGAGAAAGCGCCCTTATAGGAATCCGGGAAATAGGTGATGTTCGCGGCTCTAAGCGGCAGGCCGACGATTGCCTGGCCCGTCGGGTTCGACGCGTTGCCAAACCCGCCGGTCGCGTTCATCCCGCCAAAGGCGCGCCACCACTCGCCGCGTGCGCCGGCGGTGAATTTCCAATCCGGGAGCGGCCTCCAGACTTCCTGAACGTACGCGCCTTTCGTTTCGGTTTTACCGTAGTTAATCGCCTGAAGTCCCAGATAATAATTGTTGGGCCAAGAGACCGTGCTGGTCTGCGTCGTGGCCAGCGAATAAAGGTCGCCGTGTGCGCCGAAGGATAGTTCGTGCTTGCCGAGGATGTCGTAAGGCGGCCGCCAGATAAAGCGCGCATCGCCGGTGCGCCAGAACGTTCCGCCATTATTGGTGTTCAGCCCGCGCGGATCTACATTATAGGCAGTTCCGGCATTATTGACGCGGGGTCCGTAGGATTGCGCATTGTTGGTGAAATCGCGAAGGAAATTGAACGACGTCGCCGACAAATCGAAATCGAAGACGCCGCCCGTGTCCTGTCTGAGTTCTAACGCCTGCATCAGGTGGCTTGCGGCGCCGTGCCCGGGATTGACGCCGCCGGGCGTGACAGAATACGGGCCAAGCTGCACGCGGCCGCTTTGGGTGTTGTAAATCGGCAAGCCGTTCCTGTCGCTAATGAAGCTTTCCACGGTGGTGTTGTTGTTCAGCGTCCAGAAGCCAACCTGATATTTGGCGCGCAGAAGCGGCAAGATGTCATAAGAAACTTTGACCTTCGCCAAATCCGTTTGGACGTAATCGGCGCCTGCGGCTGCTGTAATGATGCGTGGACGACCCTGTTGGTCGAAGTCCTGAAAGCCCCCAGAGAACGCCGAACCTGTGCCCGGCGTCAAAAAGACGCCGGGGAATGTTTGCGCCTGTCCTTGATTGTCCAGGTGTTCATAGCCGACCCAGTAACGGAAGTCGTTGATGCGATCGCCGACTAGGATATTTGTCACGCCGCCGAGATTGAGTTCTTTCCTGCCATAGAGGCTGAACGGCTGCACCGCCACGGTGCCCATCGCGTGGACCTCAAATTCATCCGGCATCCGCGTCGTCATCGTCAGCACGCCGCCGATCGAATTGCCCGGATAAAGCGCCGAGAACGGCCCGTACATCACATCGACGCGCGAAATTTCCGCGGGCGAGACCATGCCCCAGCGCGGCGCGAAGTTGAAGCTGTTGCCGAGCAGATTCGAGAGCAGCACATTGTCGGCATAGACAAGCACCAACGCGCTCTGAATGGTGCCCGTGGTGCGTGTCGAGACAATTGCGTTGCGATCGCCAATATAGCGCTCGCGTATGAGAATTGACGGCATGTATCGGAACGCGTCGGAAGAGGTCATAATATTTGTGGTTTTTTGAATCTCTTTGCGCGTCCTGCTCTCGACGACCGCCGGAATGTTTGCCGGCAAGGTGCGGCTGAAAGGCGCTGGCGTT
The DNA here is from genome assembly GCF_000372845.1 of Methylocystis rosea SV97. Classification (GTDB taxonomy): domain Bacteria; phylum Pseudomonadota; class Alphaproteobacteria; order Rhizobiales; family Beijerinckiaceae; genus Methylocystis; species Methylocystis rosea. The sequence continues at coordinate 2,300,298 of NZ_KB889963.1, read as the reverse complement.
GGCTCCGCGTAACGATCCGCCAAAGCGGGCCCCGGCACAGGCGCCGCGGTGGTGACGCGTCCCTGCCCGCCGACGGGTCTGCCGACAGGACCCGGCCGCACGGGGCCGCGGGCCCCGCCGACGCTGATGGTGGGAAGCGCCTGCTGCGCATCGGCGGCGGAAGCGGCGACGAGGCTGATGACGGCGAGAGAGGCTCCTCCAAGGAGGCGAGAGCGACGGATCATGACGGTGTTCCTTGGGCGCCGACGACAGTCGGCATAACGCGAGAGCGGCCGCAGCGTTGAACGCAAGCGCATGCGGACCAGTGACGTGGAGGCTGTTTCGAGCAGCGGCGAGAACCCGGACGGCGCGGTCTTGCGCGCGCCAGCGGTCTCAGGCGCGTGAGAAGGGCGGCGCCCGTGCGCTATGCGCGCGCGACGATCGCTCAAAGAGCGATCGCACCACGTATGTGGGCGCCTCGATGAGCGCATATTCGCCCAGCGCGACGACATAGTCGGAAGTCAGCGAAACCCAGGCCGGCGGCGGTTCGCCGCACAAGAGGCACGATTGACAGTTGTGCCGATGGCCAAGCCGATCGTGAGGCGCCGACTGTTCGCCTGCGCGCACCTGCTGGCAATGAGCAGCAATCGTCTCTTCGGGAGAGATCGAAGCGGCGCGCGCCAGTCCGGCTCCGCCGGCGACGGTCTGGACGACCATGGCCAGGATAAGCAGCAGCGTGCGAAGCGTCGTGAGCCGCATTTTGATTCCGGTCAAAACTGACAACCCACTATTTACAATTCACTGCATCGCGGATAGTCGCGGCGCGACGAAATGAGTGCGAAAAGCCGTTGGTGTGGCCATTGGGCCACAGTCTGTGATCGTTCGCGCGCCGATCATTGCCCAATCAAAAACGTTTCACTTTGCTGGCGCCCGTTCTAATCTTGCCTCCATGTACATCTCCATCACCAGAGACATTCAGGTCACAGCGCTTCCCGACTTTCTGCCGGATCGCTCAGACCCCGACCAGGATCGCTACTTCTGGTCCTATACGATCGAGATCGCCAATCTCGGCCGCGTTCGGGTTCAGCTTTTGTCGCGTCACTGGGTCGTCATCGACGCCAACGGGCGCCGCGAGGAAGTGCGCGGACCGGGCGTGGTCGGCGAACAGCCTGTGCTGGAGCCTGGGGAGACGTTTCGTTACGCCTCAGGCTGTCCGCTTGGCACGCCGTCAGGGATGATGCAGGGCAGCTATCGGATGATCACCGACGCCGGCGAAACCTTCGACGTCGAGGTGCCCGCGTTCTCGCTCGACAGTCCGCTGTCGCGTCCGACGCTGAATTAGGCCGGCGAGATGGACCGGCTGGAAGACGCGATCGACATGCTCTCCCGATTGGTCGCTTTCGACACGGTGAGCTCCAAATCCAATCTGCCGCTGATCGATTTCGTCGAAGCTTACCTGCGCGAACAGGACGTGCGCTTCGTGCGCGCGCCGAACGCCTCCGGCGACAAGGCCGCCCTCTTCGTCACGATCGGCCCCGATGCTGACGGCGGCGTGCTGCTGTCCGGCCACACAGATGTCGTGCCGGTCGCCGGGCAAGTCTGGAGCGCTGACCCGTTCACGCTGCGGCGCGACGCGACGCGACTCTATGGGCGCGGCGCGGTGGACATGAAGGGGTTCGACGCCGCTTGCCTCGCGATGATCCCGGAATTCAAGGCGGCGCAGCTGTCTCGCCCGATCCACATCCTCTTGAGTTATGACGAGGAGACCACCTGTCTCGGTCCTCTCGACGTCATCGCGCGCTTCGGGGCGGACCTGCCGCTCCCCTCAGCCGTGATTGTCGGCGAACCGACGTCGATGGAGGTCGCCGACGCGCATAAGAGCGTCGCCACTTATGTGACGCGCGTGCGGGGCTTCGAGATCCATTCGGCGAATCTGCATCGCGGCGTCAGCGCCGTGCATGTCGCCTGCAAACTCGTGTGCGAGCTGGAGCGCCTCGGCGAGGAGTTGCGCGCGGTCGGCGATCCGAGCGGGCGCTTCGATCCGCCCTTCTCGACCATTCACGTCGGAGTCATTCAGGGCGGGACAGCGCGCAACATCGTCGCCAAGGACTGTGAGTTCCAATGGGAGTTTCGAGCGTTGCCCGGCGCGCCGCCGAATTTCGCTTACGACCGGCTGGAGAACTATTGCGAGGAGCTGAGGCGGACGATTTTCGTTGGCTTTCCCGACGCCGGCGTCGAGACCACGATTGAGAATCAGGTGCCGGGGCTCGCGCCGCAGCCGGGCTCCGAGGCGGAGACGCTGGCGCTGCGGCTCGCCAGGCGCAATGGGACGATCGCCGTCCCTTATGCCACCGAAGCCGGTCAGTTTCAGCGCGCGGGCGTGGCCGCCGTCGTCTGCGGCCCTGGCCGCATCGACCAGGCGCACCAGCCCGACGAATTTATCGACATCGCCGAGCTGGCCGCCTGTCTTGAGTTTCTGCGCGGCCTAGCGCAGCAACTTCGCGCGTAAGGATCCTGCGTTAGCCGCAGACCCACATCCAAGTCTGGCGGTAGGGATGCCAGCGCCAGCAATTGCCCACTCCGTAGTCCCACCAGCGTCCACGCCACCAACGTCCGCCGCCATGGCGACCGCCCCATCCGCCGCCGCCCCAGCCGCCATGATGACCGCCGCCGCCCCAGCCGCCGTGGGGACCATGGCCGCCGCCGCCCCATCCACCGCCGCCTTGGCCACCGCCGCCCCATTTGCCGCCGCCGCCCTTGCCGCCGCCGCCCCAGCCGCCGCCGCCTTGGCCACCGCCGCCGCCACCGCCCTGGCCGCCGCCGCCACCGCCCTGGCCGCCGCCGCCCATATCGCCTCCTTGGCCGCCTCCACCTTGGCCGCCGCCCCAGCCGCCTCCACCTTTACCGCCGCCGCCACCCCCACCTTGGCCGCCGCCGCCTTGGCCGCCACCCCAGCCGCCGCCAGCAGCGCTGGCCGCGATAGGCATCGCCAGCGCGCCGATGAGCGCCGCGACCACAGAAATGTTCTTGAAAGCTGACATTGCTCCACCTTCCATTGAATGGCTCAGAGCGATCCGCGGATCGGCGAAAAGCTTGGGCTGAGGCATGACCCCACAGGTCTATGTGGCGTCGCTTCTACAATTTGCGAGCGGCCTCGCGAACGCGCATCGCTTGGCGACAGCCGTTCTCGCGGCCCTCAAGGGTCGCGCAGCGAAAGGCCTCTTCGGCCGCCGCCGAAGAGAGGTTAGATCGCCTGCTGTGTTCGAAGATCAGCACGCCCAATGCCACTGGCCGTACCACCAGCGCCAGCAGCCGCCGCCGTGACCGCCCCAGCCGCCATGCCAACCGGCGCCGTGCCAGCCGCCGTGCCAGCCGCCGCCATGCCAGCCATGCCAGCCATGGCCAACATGGCCGCCGTGCCAGTGGCCGCCTGCGGCGGCGGGGGAAGAGGCAAAAAGCGCTCCCGCCAAAAGCGCGGCGTAGGAAAGTTTCTTCAACATGATTTTCTCCTAACAACAAAGACGCCTAAGGCGCCTTGCACGGACTATGCTGTCCAGCGGCGAAGGACGGTGCGTGGCCGCACATTCGATTGCTCGCGCTTATGCGTGCGCATCGCGTGAAGTCGGCCGCGCGCCATTGCTTTCGTGAAGTGAGCGGCTATAGTCCGCGCCCATTCCGGCGCTTGGAAAATAATCCGCGCCGGGCCCCGAGCCCTTAAAGAGATTTTCGCGATGAAGCTGATCCCGGACGCTTTGGCCCAAGCCCAGACGCCCTCACCGCCTGCCGCCGAGTCTCCTGTGAGCCCGCCGGCCCAGCCGACCGCGCCTTCTACGCCGGCGTCGCCAACCCCGCCACATCCGCCAACCGCCACCCAGACGGGTCAAGCCGTCGAGACGCCGCCCGAAGCGCACCAGCCTCCGACCATGCCGGAGATGCTTGGACAGCTTATTCCCATCTTCGTGGTCATGGGCATCGTCTACATCTTGGTGATCCGCCCGCGCTCCCGACGCGAGAAGGAGCAGCTTGCGCAGCTGCGCAACGTCAGACGCGGCGACACGCTCGTCACCACGAGCGGATTCGTCGCCAAGGTGACGAAATCGATCGACGACGCTGAAATCGAGGTCGAGATCGCGCCCAACGTGCGGGTGCGCATGCTGCGCACCGCCGTCGCCGAAGTGCGCGCCAAGGGCGAACCCGTAAGGGATGAGACGCCTCCGCCGGCGGCCAAGACCGGCGGCGCCAAAAGCGGCGGAAAGTCGGCGAAGTCTGCCGAAACCAAGTCGAGCGACGTTAAGACCGGCAACGGCAAGGCGGGCGACAGCAAGCCCGGAGACGCCGGATCCGGCTCGCAGAGCTGACGCGGCTCCTTTCGATCACTAGCCGATAGCAGGACAATGCTGCGATTCTCGACCTGGAAATTTCTCGCCATTGTGGCGATGACTGTCGCTGCGGTGCTTGTCGTCGCGCCGAGCATGTTGTCGCCGTCCCATTATGAAGAGCTTAAGTCGCGCCTGCCCTCCTGGCTTACGCCTCCGACCATCGTGCTCGGCCTTGATCTGCAGGGCGGCTCGCATGTGACGCTCGAAGTCGATCAGGCGGATCTCATCAGCACGCAGGTGAAAAATCTGCGCGACGACGTGCGCCGAATCCTGCGCGAAGAGAAGGTCGCCATCTCCGGCGGCATCGGAACGACCACGCGCGGCGTACAGGTGCGCGTCGCCGACCCTGCGGATCGAGAGAAAGTCCTTCCAAAATTGCGGCTGCTGCGCAACAGCTTCAGCGGAGCTCTCTTGGGCGGGCCTTCGCCGCTCGACGTCGAGGCGTCGCCGGACGGCCTCATCCGCGTGACCGTCACCGACGCGGGCATCACCGACAAGTCGCGCAAGGCCGTCGAGCAATCGATCGAAGTCATTCGGCGGCGCGTCGACGCCCTCGGCACGCGTGAGCCGAGCATTCAGCGTCAGGGCGACGACCGCGTGCTGGTGCAGGTGCCGGGCCTTCAGGACCCCGAGACTCTCAAGGAGATCCTGGGCAAAACCGCGAAGCTCGAATTCCGCCTCGTCGCCGATCCCGGCCAGAATCCGTCGGAAATCGAGGAACTCGATCAGGTCGATCAGGAAGGCAAGCTCGGCGTCGAAAAGCAGGTGATGGTCAAGGGCGAGGATCTCACGGACGCGCAGCCCGGATTCGACCAGCAAAGAAGCGGCGAGCCCGTCGTCAATTTCCGCTTCAACATCCGCGGGGCGCAGGCTTTCGGCGAAGTGACGTCCAAGAACGTGGGGCGCCTCTTCGCGATAATCCTCGACAACAAGATCATTTCCGCGCCGCGGATCTTGACGCCAATCACGGGCGGCTCCGGCCAGATTTCCGGACGCTTCACCGTCGAACAGGCGAACAACCTTGCGATCCTGCTGCGCGCCGGCGCGCTGCCGGCGAAGCTCAACATCGTCGAAGAGCGCACCGTCGGTCCGGGCCTCGGCCAGGACTCAATCGACGCCGGCAAACGCGCCGCCTATGTCGGCGCCGGCCTCGTCGTCGTCTACATGCTCGTCACCTACGGCATCTTTGGCGTCTTCGCCAATCTCGCGCTTTTCGTGCACATCGCCTTCATTTTCGCCGGACTCGTGCTGCTCGGCTCGACGCTGACGCTGCCAGGCATCGCCGGAATCGTGTTGACGATCGGCATGGCTGTCGACTCGAACGTGCTGATCTACGAGCGCATACGCGAGGAAAATCACGCCGGGCGCTCCATCCTCGCCTCGCTCGATGCGGGCTTCACCCGCGCCTTCGCGACCATCGTCGACTCCAACGTCACCATGTTCGTTGCGGCGGCGATCCTTTATTTTCTTGGCTCGGGACCGGTGCGCGGCTTCGCCGTGTCGCTTGCGCTCGGCATTCTGACGACCATCGTCACCGCGGTGACCATGACGCGCATGATGATCGCCGTCTGGTATCATTACGCGCGGCCGACAAAACTGCCGATCTGAAGGGTCGACATTTATGAAACTTCTGCGCCTCGCTCCGGAGAACACCAAGTTTCCGTTCATGCGGTTCCGCCGCGTGAGCTATCCATTCTCGGCTTTGCTGTCGCTGATCGCGGTCGCCCTCTTTGTCTTCAAGGGCATGAATTTCGGCATCGACTTCGCCGGCGGCACGGTGATCGAACTGCGGGCCAAATCCGGCGCCGCGGAAGTCGGCACGCTGCGCACGCTCGGCGAAGGCCTCCAGCTGGGCGACATCGAGGTGCAGGCGTTCGGCAATCCGGCGGACGCCACATTGCGCTTCGGTCTGCAGCCCGGCGGCGACGTCGCCCAGCAGGCGGCGGTGGAGCGCGTTCGCGGCGCCGTCGGCGGATACTATGATTTGCGCCGCGTCGAGGTCGTCGGCCCGCGCGTCTCAAACGAATTGGTGCAGTCCGGCACGCTCGGCGTCGTGCTGTCGATCATCGCGGTGCTGACCTATCTTTGGTTCCGCTTCGAATGGCAATTCGCGATCGGCGCGGTGATCGCCACGATGCACGATCTGCTGCTCACCGTCGGCTTTTTCTCGATCACGCAGCTCGAATTCAACACCACATCGATCGCGGCGATTTTGACGATCGTCGGCTACTCGTTGAACGAAACCGTGGTGGTGCTCGACCGAATTCGCGAGAACATGCGCAAATACAAGAAATTGCCGACAGCGCAAATGGTCGACATGTCGATCAACGCCGTTCTGCCGCGCACGATCATGACCGCGACGACGGTGATGCTCGCCCTGTTCGCGCTCGTCGCCTTCGGCGGCCAAGTGATCCGATCGTTCTCGGTCGCGATGATTTGGGGCATTTTCGTCGCGACCTACTCGTCAATCTTCATCTGCTCGCCGATGCTGATCTATCTCGGGCTGCGCAATGAAGACGCCGACAAGGCGGCGCAGAAGCACGAGACGGAGCGCAAGGCCGACGCAGCAGTCGCCGCGCGCGAGGACGTTGCTGAGGCGCCGGTCTCTACGCCGACGAAGTCGACGCCCGCGCCCGCTCGCAAGACGTCCGGCAAACGCGCCAAGACGAGGCCGGCTTGACGAGCAGCGATGGCGGCTATGTTCCCGGCCGTCACAAAATCGATGACTATGGCGGCGGGGGGTTCCGCTTCGCCGACATGTCCCACCGCGGCTCGATTCTCGCGCTGCCCTCGGGCGTGCGCGCCGTGCCTCTGACCAGCGCTGCGGAGATCGACGATTCGATGATCGACAGCGCGCTTTCCGAAAGCGGCGGGCTCGACGTGTTTGTCGTCGGCACTGGCAAGGATTTGCTGCCGCTTGCCGGCGGCTTGCGCGCGAAGCTGCGCGCGGCGGGCGTTGGTTGCGAAACCATGGCGACGGGAGCCGCCGTGCGGACCTACAATGTGCTCGTCGACGAGAATCGCCGTGTCGGCGCGTTGCTGATCGCCGTGTGACATCATGACCGCCGCCTCGCAGGAGCATTATGTGCAGTGCGAGGAACTTCTGCGCGCGCGTGACCGCGACCTCTGGCTTGCCTGCCTCTTTGCGCCCCAGGCCGCGCGCCCGCACATTCATGCGCTCTACGCCTTCGCCCAGGAAACGGCGGACGTCAGCGGCAAGGTCACGCAACCGCTGCTCGGCGAGATGCGGCTACAGTGGTGGGTCGACGCGCTGGAGGCCGACGCCGCGCAAGGCGAAGGCGTGCGCGCCAATCCCGTGGCCGATGCGCTGATCGACACGATCGAGCGATTCTCCCTGCCCCGCAGCGAATTCGTCGCGCTGACGGAAGCGCATATTTTCGATCTCTACGACGATGCGATGCCGACTTGGACGGCGCTCGAGGACTATTGCCGCGCTACGGCGTCGGCGCCGATTCGCTGGGCGGCGCGAATTCTCGGCGCAGATCTTCAAGCGCCGTCGGCCGGCGCTTTCGATGAGGCGGGCGTCGCGCTCGGCCTCACGCGCATCTTGCGCGCTCTTGATGAGGGTCCCCAACAGCAGAAATTCCTGCCGGACGAGGCCTTCGCGCATGACGGCGGGCCGTCAGGTCGGCGCGAGGAGCTGGGTCCGATCGTGAAGAAATTGCACGGACTGGCGCAGTCCCACTATGAGCGGGCGCGCCGGCTGGCCGTGGATCTCGGACCCGCCCGCGCCGCGCTGCTCCCCTGCGCCACCGCTCCACTTTATCTGGAGCGGCTGGCCCGAAGCGATTACGATCCGTGTCGCCCGCTTGGCGATCCCTCGCCGCTGCGGCGACAGTGGCGCATCTGGCGCGCGTCGCGCGGCGTGGGATTGTGAAGCACGCCGGAAGCAGCGCTCCATGGAATTACTGAAATGACAACTGTCGATTATGACTACGACGCCCGGCGCCTGCGCATGGAGACGCTTCTCATGCTCCGCTGGGTGGCCATCACCGGTCAGGCGGCGGCATGTATCGGCGTTTATTTCATTCTCGGATTCGATTTTCCCGTCGGCCTCTGCTTCGTCTTCATCACGGCGTCGGCGACGCTCAACATCGGCATGCGCTTTGGCACGCCGCGCAGTTTCCGCCTCGGCGACGTCGAGGCCGCCGTGCTCCTTGGTTACGACATCATCCAGCTGGGATTTCTGCTCTATCTCACCGGCGGACTGACGAACAGCTTCGCGATGTTGTTTTTGACGCCGGTGATCATCTCGGCGGTGTCGCTGCCGAGCAACCTGACGCTGCTGCTCGGCATCGTCATGATTGCGGTCGCGACGGTGCTCACGGTCGAATATTATCCCTTGCCCTGGTACGCCGACGAAAAGCTGACGTTCCCCCTCCTCTACCGCACCGGCGTTTGGGCGGCGCTCGCGCTCAGCGCGGCGTTCATCGGCATCTACGCCGCCCGCGTGTCGGACGAGGCGCGGCTCCTTGCCGATGCGCTCGCGGCGACGGAACTGGTGCTCGAGCGCGAGCAGCACCTCTCGCAACTCGACGGCCTCGCCGCCGCCGCTGCGCATGAACTTGGCACCCCGCTCGCGACCATAACGCTGATCATCAAAGAATTGCAGAATGCCCTGCCGGAGAATGCGCCAGCGCTGCGCGACGACCTCGCGCTCCTGGCGCAGGAGACGGCGCGCTGCAGAGAGATCCTGGGCAAGCTGGCCTCGCTTGGCGCGACAGACCAGAGCAGCGTGATGAATCTGCTGTCGATCGACACGCTGATCCAGGAAGTGGTTGAGCCGCAGCGTGAGTTCGGCGTCGAGGTCGAAATTTCCAAAAACGGACCCTCCGACGCGCCGGTGCTGGCGCGTAATCCAGCGATTCTTTACGGATTGGGCAACCTTGTCGAAAACGCGATGGACTTCGCCAAGTCACGCGTGAAGATCGACGCTTGGTGGAGTTCAAGCTACGTGACGATCGCCATTCAGGACGACGGGCCCGGCTACTCTCCAGACATTCTTGATCGTCTAGGGGACCCGTATCTGCGAGGGCGGCCGGTTGAGCGGCGCACTAAAAACGACGCCGAGTCAGGGCTTGGTCTCGGCCTCTTCATCGCCAAAACCCTGTTGGAGCGCTCCGGCGCCACAGTCGAAACAATGAATGTTTCTCCGCCGCGCACTGGCGCAATCGCCAAAGTCACATGGCCGCGGGCCGCGCTGGAGCCCGCCGCGGCCAGGCCAAGGCTTCCCCAACAAGACAAATAGAATCGACGCGACGCCGGCGATAAGCTAGATTTGACAAAAATCAGGGTTGGAAACGCGCAATGTCGACCGAAGAATTGAAGGCCGATCGAGAAGGCGTCTCGGAACCTGAACAAGTTCCAGCGCCGCCACAGGATCGTTCGCTGCTGATTCTGGATGACGACAAGCCGTTTCTTGGCAGACTGACGCGCGCGATGGAGGCGCGGGGCTTCCTGGTGACGCCCTGCGAAACGGTCGCCGAGGGTCTTGCCGCCCTTGAGACGAACCCGCCGGCGTTCGCGATCATCGACATGCGGCTTGACGACGGCAATGGCCTCGACGTCATCTCAAAGCTGAAGACGTCACGTCCCGACGCGCGCGGAATCATTCTGACCGGCTATGGCAACATCGCGACCGCGGTGACCGCGGTTAAGCTCGGCGCCTTCGACTATCTGGCGAAGCCCGCCGACGCCGACGAAATCTATCACGCGCTGATGGCGACGCAGGTCGACAAACCCGACGCTCAAGAAAATCCCATGTCCGCCGACCGCGTGCGCTGGGAGCATATCCAGAGGGTTTTCGAGTCGTGCGACCGCAATGTCTCGGAGACGGCGCGGCGGCTCAACATGCACCGCCGCACGCTGCAACGCATTCTCGCCAAGCGTGCGCCCCGCTGACGGCTTTAGTTCGCCTGTTCGTCGCCGAAGGCCAGCAGGCAATAACGGTCCGCCGCCATCGCCGCGAAACGTAACAGCATCGAACGTCGACGGGCCGGCGCGAGGGGGAAAGCCGGCGCCTCGCGCGTCAGCAGGGCCCCGTGCGCGTCCGCGACGATCAAGCCCGCATCATTTGGAAAAATCGCCGGATCGAGCGATGCGGGGATCGCGAAATAGAACCGATCGCAAAAGCCGCGATACTGCGGCCATTTAAGATCCGCACGAAAGTCGGCGTAGCTCGACTTGACCTCGACGATGCGCAGGACGCCGTCGGAAGCGAGCGCGATGAGATCGGCGCGTCGGCCGTTCGGCAGAGGAGCCTCGCAAACGACCGAAAATCCGCAGGCCCTCAGGTAGCGGCGGGCGCCGCGGGCGACGCATTTGGTCGCGTCGGCGCGGCTTTCGAGCGCCGTCGCGCCTTCTACGAGGATCGCGGTCATAGTGTCTCCGCTGGCGTGTCGCCCGCTCCACCCAGCATGGCGCGTCGCCAAAGCGCGCGCAACCATGATAGGTTCGTCCCATTGATCCGCTACACGGCTAGTCGCATGAAACGGCTTCTTCTCGCATGCCTCCTCACGCTCGTCGCAGCAACATCGCCCGTCCTGGGCGCAGAGCGCGTCGTCAACATTTTTAATTGGAGCGATTACATCGATCCAAGCGTGCTCGAGGACTTCACCCGAGAGACCGGAATCAAGGTCATTTACGACACCTATGACTCGAACGAGATGCTCGAGGCGCGGCTTCTTGCCGGCGACACCGGCTACGACGTGGTCGTGCCGTCAGCGACGTTCCTCCAGCGGCAGATCGCGGCGGGCGTGCTGCAGCCGATCGACAGAAGCAAGCTTGTCAACGCGCGCAATGTCTGGCCCGAGATCGACTCCAGACTTTCGCGTTTCGACCCGGGCAACCGCTACGCCATCAACTACATGTGGTACACGACGGGCGTCGCTTACGATGTCGCGAAGGTCCAGGAGCGGCTTGNCAAGCCGATAACGAGCTGGGATCAGGTCCTGCGGCCGGAAAATCTAAAGAAGCTCGCCGACTGCGGCGTCTACATGCTCGACAGTCCGGAGGACATGTTCGCGATCGCGCTCAACTACCTGAAGCTCGATCCCAATTCTAAAAATCCAAAGGATCTTTCGCGCGCCGCCGGCCTCTTAGGAAGTCTGCGCCGCTATGTGAAGAAATTTCATTCCTCTGAATATATCAATGCGCTGGCGAACGGAGACATTTGCGTCGCCATCGGTTGGTCGGGCGACAGCCTGCAAGCGCGCAATCGCGCCCGCGAAGCCGGCACCGACGTCGATATCGCTTATGCGATACCGACCGAGGGTTCGCTCCTGTCGCTGGACAATCTCGCGATTCCAAAGGATGCGCGCCATCTCGACAAAGCCTATCTCTTTATCGATTATTTGCTTCGACCCGACATCGCCGCGCGCAATTCAATCGCCACCAATTTCGCCAATGGCGTCGCGCCGTCGCGACCGCTGATCGACAAGGCGGTCGCGAATGATCCGTCGGTCTATCCAAACGACCTCACGATGCGACGCCTGTTTACGGTAACGGCGCCCGATCAGACAGTTCAGAAACTGATCACCAGAATGTGGACGACGGTGAAGACCGGCCGATAAGACGGGCTGGCGGCGATTGCGCGCCCGTCGCCGCGTTACGCGTGAACCCAGCCAAGCCGCAGTCTACTGCTCGCTCAAGATGCGCTTCAGAAGTTCGATGACTTCGGCGAGCCCTTTGTCCTTGGCGGCGAGCTCCTCGATTTTCCGCACCGCGTGCAGCACGGTGGTGTGATCGCGGCCGCCGAATCTGCGGCCAATCTCCGGCAGCGAGCGCAGCGTCAGCACTTTCGACAGATACATGGCGATCTGCCGAGGCCGCACCACATTGGCGGTGCGCCGAGACGACAGAATGTCGGAGCGTGAAATATTGTAGTGGCTCGCCACGAGCTTCTGGATATCGTCGATTTTGACGCGTTTTGGATCCTGAGTGCGCACGAGATCGCGAATGGCCGATTCCGCGGTCTCGACGGTCAGCGGCGCCCCGGTCAGCGTGGCGTGGGCGAGAAGCCGATTGACGGCGCCCTCAAGATCACGGCCGTTGGTGGCGATCGTGCGCGCGACGTAGGAGATGACCTCCGGCGGCACGTGGAAACTGGATTGCGACTCCTTCGCCGATGCGATGCGCGCGGCGAGGATCTTTATGCGCAAGGATTCGTCCAGCGGGCCGATGTCCACGCAAAGCCCGCCCTTGAATCGCGACAGCACGCGCTCGTCGAGCGTGTCGAGCTCGGACGGCGGCCGGTCGGCGGCGACGACGACCTGTCGGCCGGCGTCAATCAGCGCGTTCAGCGTGTGACAGAACTCCTGCTGGATTGATTTGCCTTGGAGAAACTGAACGTCGTCGATGATCAGCACGTCGATGCCGCGTAGCTTCTCCTTGAACGCCAGCGACGTATGCGTGGTCAGCGAAGAGACGAAGCCGCTCATAAAGCGCTCGGCCGTCAGATAAATCGTGTGGCGGCGGTTGTCGTTCGACGCATGTGCAAGCGCTTGCAGGAGATGCGTCTTGCCGAGCCCGACCGCCGCATGGGCGTAGAGCGGATTGAACATCGGAAGATCGCCGGCGCGCGCCTCCGCGACGCGGCAGGCGGCCGCGTAGGCGAGCTGGTTCGACGGCCCGACGAGAAAGGTCGAGAAGGACAGCCGACGATCGAGCGGCGAGCCGACGAACGCGTCGGCGTCGTGACGCAAGGCCATCGGGCGATTGGCGCGGCGCGCATTGCCTTCGCTGGCCGCTTCGAGAGTCGGCGCGAATGTCGCGACGGCGCGCGCGACGCAGTGCGGCGTGCTGGACTCGACCTGATCTGCGCCGTCTTCACGCGAGCGCGTCTTGCGCATAGGCGAACGCACGTCGATGAGGACGCGCTCTACTTTCGAGAATTCGCTCGCCACGCGCGCCTTGATGCGCGGCGCATAGTGCGACTGCACCCAGCTTTTCAAAAATTTGGTGGGCACCGTCAGATGCACTGCGCCGCCGTCGATGCGCTCGAGTTCCAATCGCGTGAACCAGGAATTGTAAACCGCGTCGCCGAGGTCGCTCCTCAGTCTGTGTCGGACTCGGTCCCATTTCGAGCGGTCTTCAGCGGTTACTCCGTCGTCTGCCAATTGTTCTCTATGATCGGACATATCAGACCTTTTTTCCGAAACGAGCGCCAGAAAGGGAGCCCTCGGCGAATCTCGCCGCTGGCGCTGATCGAAAGGAACCTAGTTGGATCGAGTAATTGCCGCCGCGAACGGCGCTAAATCAGCACTCTTGTAGGCGGCCCAATCGCGAGCCGCGCGCATCTGCCGACGTTGGCCTCCTGCGTGAAACAGACGCCGCACGGCGCCGTGAACGACCGCACACTGATGCGATCGTTGACGCTGCGCGCTCCCTCGACTGTCTCGGCCAACCGCCTCTTCGCCATGGCAAAAGCCTCCCCTCGTCCGGGATCAGCGAGAATCCCGGATTGATGCGCGTCGCAGGAAACGGAATCTACTCTACGCCCTTGCGAACTATCACTTGAGTTTTCAAGCCGAACGGCTGGAAGGCGGCAATGCGTCTAACTTTGGGCCCATCCGCGCCGGGGAACGCAGGTCGTTCCCCTCATTATTGCGCGCCCATTAAAAACCGACGCCGACCGCCTTTCGTTCGACCCTTAGAAGCTACACGTCAGCGCCATCACGCGCAACGACGCTCGTGATTAAATCCGTCACAATGATTGGAGTTCTCTAGCGGAGCGCCGCGATCTTTTGTCATCTTTGGCCATAAGCCGATGATTCGCCGCCTATAAAATTCCACAGGCGACAGGCGCGTTGGAGTCGCTCGCCGCACGCCAACGCCGCGCGAAACAAACGAGAAAATCGTGTCAAGTGCCTAGCTTTTTCCCGTTCGTGACAGCTTCATTGCAAGAGATTGAATCGGGAGAATTTTGAATGATCACGCATTATTGCTGCGAAAAAAAATCATGACCGTGTCATCTGGCCTTATTGCGACGAATTGCCGTCGCCGTCTGCGCAATAAAAAAGCCCGGCTCTCGCCGGGCTCTTAGAATGTTGCGTTCACGCTATGCGCAGCGAAACCTCTACGCCTGTGCGGCCAGCGCCTTCACTCGCGCGGTCAGTCGCGAAACCTTTCGCGAGGCCGTGTTCTTGTGAATGACGCCGCGCTGCGCAGCGCGCATCACGATCGGCACGGCATTTTGCAGCGCGTCCGCCGCCACAGAGGCGTCGCCCGAGGCGATCGCCTCCTCGACCTTTCGCACAAAAGTGCGCATGCGGCTGCGACGCGCACGATTGACCGAAGTGCGGCGGGCGATCTGGCGAACGGCTTTCTTGGCCGAACTCGTATTGGCCATGCTTTGCGTGTCCTCGAAAGTGACGGCGATGCGCCGCCTAAAAACCAAGCGGCCGCGAAATCGCGGCCAAGTGGCGTGGTTTATAAGCGCGGCGGCCGCTGTTCGTCAATGGCGGCCCTATCGATTAACGAAGGCCGGCTTCCGCTTCTCCACGAAGGCGTTCATGCCTTCCTTTTGATCGCCCGTGGCGAAAAGTGAATAGAAAAGCCCTCGCTCGTGCCGAATTCCTTCCGCGAGCGTCGATTCAAAAGCGCGGTTGACCGCCGCCTTGGCCATGAGCACAGCAGGAAGCGACATAGACGCGATCGTCGCCGCCGTCTTGGTCGCCTCGGCGAGAAGATCGGCGGCCGGAACAATCCGCGCGACGAGGCCGGCGCGCTCGGCCTCCTCGGCGCCCATCATCCGACCCGTCAGTATGAGATCCATCGCCTTGGCCTTGCCGACGGCGCGGGTCAGCCTCTGCGTGCCGCCGGCGCCGGGAATCACGCCAAGCTTGATTTCCGGCTGGCCGAAGATCGCCGTGTCCGCCGCGAGAATGAAGTCGCACATCATCGCGATTTCGCAGCCGCCGCCCAGTGCGAACCCAGAGACGGCGGCGATGATGGGCTTGCGGGCCCGCGCCACGACGTCCCACCGGCCGATGAAATCGTCGAGGAAGGCGTCGACGAAGCCCTTGTCGCGCATCTCCTTGATGTCCGCGCCAGCGGCGAAGGCCTTCTCGGAGCCGGTGAGGACGACGCAGCCGACGCCGTCGTCTGATTCAAACTCTGCGAGCGCGTCGTCGAGCTCGGCGATGAGCTGTGCGTTCAATGCGTTGAGCGCTTCAGGCCGGTTGAGACGGATCAGTCCGACTCGGCCCTGCGTCTCGACTGCAATCGTGTCATAGGTCATGCGCGCCTCCTCGCCATCCGGCAACTTTGCCGGCTCGCGCGCTTCATATCTCAAAAGCGCCGCTCGCGTCCGGCCTTTCTCCAAAACCGAGCGCGACCGCGCGGGCGTGCAGATCGTCGAGCGTCACGTCGTCTAATTGCCGGAGCGCGCTCTCTTCCGCTTCAGCGATGATCGGCTCCAGCACCGCCGAGAGCAGCGGCGGCGCCACGTCCGGCGCCTCTTCCTCTTCCGCCCGCAAGGCGACGCGAACGATCTCGCCGACTGAAAGACGACGCCTCTCGCGCGCCAGAGCATAGCCTCCTGCTGGCCCTCTTACGCTTTTGAGAATCCCCGCTCTCACCAAGGCCTGCAGGACCGTCTCCAATCGTCGCGGAGGGAGATCGTGACGCGCCGCGAGCTGCTTTGACGACACCGGCCGGCCCCGTGCATGAAGCGCCACGTCGAGCGTCGCCATGAGCGCGAAGCGAGCGGTGCGCGGCAGAAGCTTCATCACGCGCCTTCTCCGCTCACGCCCGTCGACCCGAAGCCGCCGGCGCCGCGCGTCGTTGCGTCGAGATCATCGACCTCCTCAAGCATCACATGCGTCACCGGCGCGATCACGAGCTGCGCGATGCGCATGCCGCGAACGATCTCGAAAGGCTGCCCCCCGAGATTGATCAGCAGCGTCTTGATCTCGCCGCGATAGTCGCTGTCGATGGTGCCCGGCGCGTTGAGCACGGTGACTCCGTGCTCTGCGGCGAGACCGGATCGCGGGCGAACCTGTCCCTCATAGCCTTGAGGCAACGCGATCGAGAGCCCTGTAGGGATGAGATCGCGGGCGCCAGGCTCCAGCACCAGCTTTTGCCCCGGCGCCAGCGCGGCGTGGAGATCAAGCCCCGCTGCGCCTTCGCTGGCGTAAGCCGGGGATGGCAGCCCTTCGGCGTTCGGTAGTCGGCGGATCGCGACTTTCATGACATTTCGCCGCCGATCAACTGCGCAAGGCGCGCCACGAGCCGCTCCGCGACGTCTTCCTTGCGAAGACGCGGCCAGTCTTCGACGCCCGCTCGCGAGACGAGATGGGCCTGGTTCATGGCCCCGCCAAATACGCCGGTTCCCTCGCTGACGTCGTTGGCGACAATGAGATCACATCCTTTTCGGGCGAGCTTTTCCTGCGCGTGGCGGATAAGGTCGCGCGTTTCCGCCGCAAAGCCGACGACCAAGCGCGGGCGGTTCGGTCCGCGTGAGACGCTCGCAAGAATGTCGGGATTTTCGACAAGCGACAGACTCGGCGCGCCGCGCTCGCCCTTCTTGATTTTGTCGACCGCCGGCTCCGCGCGCCAATCGGCGACCGCCGCTGCGGCGACGAATATATCCGCAGGAAGCGCGGCCTCTACGGCGGCCAGCATGTCTCGCGCGCTCTCTATATGTATGGTCTCGCAGCCGGGGGGATCCGGGAGGGCGACCGGCCCCGAGATCACCGTCACGCGCGCCCCTGCGCGCGCCGCCGCCGCCGCAATGGCGTGCCCTTGCCGTCCTGACGAGCGATTGGCGATATAGCGAACCGGATCGATCGGTTCATGGGTGGGGCCGGAGGTCACGACGACATGCAGCCCTTCGAGCGCGCCGCCGCGCATCGATAGGCCTTCGGGGGCGGGCAGCCTTGTGTCCTGCTTCAGCGCGGCCTCGATCGCTTGGACGATCTCCAGCGGCTCGCTCATGCGCCCGGGTCCATATTCGCCGCAGGCCATGTCGCCGACGTTTGGCCCCACAAACCAGGCGCCGTCGCCATGCAGCGTCGAGACGTTGCGCTGGGTGGCAGGGTGAAGCCACATGCGCACATTCATCGCCGGCGCATAAAGGACGCGCGTGTCGGTTGCGAGCAGTAGAGTGGTCGCAAGATCGTCGCAGAGGCCGCGCGCGGCGCGCGCGAGAATATGCGCCGTCGCGGGCGCGACGACGAGAAGGTCGGCGTCCCGCGACAGCTGGATATGGCCCATCTCTTGCTCGTCGGTTGCGGAGAAGAGATCGTCGTAGACTTTTTCATTCGCGAGGCTGACGAAGGCGAGCGGCGTCACGAACTCCTTGGCCGCCGCCGTCATGACGACGCGCACCCGCGCGCCGCGCGCGCGCAGGCGCCGCACGAGATCCAGCGATTTATACGCGGCGATCCCCCCGCCGACGATCAGCAAGACGCGCTTAGCCTCAAGGCTCCGCGCACAACCCACGCCCGCCACTGAATAAACTCCGATCGCCGCAGGCGGAGAATACAGATTTTATGCGTAAGGCCAAACGACTTCGCTCATCCGATCGGGAGAGCTTTTCCGCGCGCGGGACGCTTGCGCCAACATTCTCCGCTCTGCGATAAGGTCGCGCGCGACGCTTTCCGGCAAGGCCTGGCCGACAAGCACGGACTCCCCCGGTTAAACCGCACTTCGCTGGCCTCAAGATTACCGAAACACGCTAGGCTTCCGCGATGCGACGCCGCGTCGCGCATGTCCAACCGTCGGCCGCCACGGCAATTGACATTCGATTAGACCTTTCGCAGCACGATGCTAGTGTGCGCCGGCGCCGCATATGTCGAGTCGAAAGGAAAAGGTGTGCGCAATGCCGCTTAGCCTTGTCCCGCGTGTTCTTGCCCTGCGTGTTCTTGCGCTCGCTCTGGTCGTGAGCGCCTTCGTCACGGAGTGCGCGGCTCGGTCGCCGCTGCCGTCGGCTCAGCCCGTCATCGTCAGCCCCGACGCCACGACACCTGCCCCGGCGGAGAAACTCGCCCTTCGCGGGCGCACGCTGATTCCGCTGCATTCGACGCTCATCGGGCAAGGCGGCGTAACGCGACTGAACTTCTCCGGCGCACTGTCAATCCACAACGCCTCGGCGACGAATGTTCTCGCGATCGAAAAGATCGAATACCGCAACGGCTCGGGTCAGTTGATCGAAAGCTACCTGAATGAACCCATCTATCTGAAGCCGTACGCCTCATTGCAGGTCCTGATTGCGCAAGACGACGTTCGCGGCGGCACGGGCGCCAGTTTCACGGTCGATTGGTCAACCGCCGAAGGGTCGGACGAACCATTGATCGAAGCCGTCATGACCTCCTACACCGGACCTCACAGCTACGCCATCCTCTCGCCGGGACGCCGCGTTTCCCGCGCGCAATGATCGCTCACGCGAAGGCGCCTCGTCGCTTTGACGCGACGGCGTCATGATGACCCTTTCGACCAAGAGCGCGCCGCGCGTGCGCCGCCTGACGCTCAGCGACTTCCGCTCCTATGCGGCGCTCGATTGCCGGTTCGAGTCGACGATGATTGCGCTCTTCGGTGAGAATGGCGCGGGCAAGACCAATCTGCTCGAAGCGCTGTCGCTGTTCTCGCCCGGCCGCGGCCTGCGCCGCGCGGAACTCGCCGAATGCGCGAGGCGGGGCGGCGCCGGCGGTTTCGCCGTCTCGATCGAAGTCGAAGCCGATGGCGTGACGACGCAGCTCGGGCATGGTCTGACGCCGTCAGGCGAGCGGCTTTTTCGCGTTGATCGCATGCCTGTGAGTTCTGCGCGGGCCTTCGCCGATCATGTGCGGGTGCTCTGGCTCACGCCGGCGATGGATGGACTTTTTTCCGGCGCGGCCGGCGAACGACGGCGCTTTCTGGATCGGCTGGCGCTCGGCGTCGACGCCGAGCACGGCGCGCGCGCCAACAGGCTGGAGCGGGCGCTGCGTAACCGAAACCGGCTTCTCGAAGAAGGCGTCGCCGACCGGCGCTGGCTCGACGCCGCTGAGCAGGAGATCGCCGCGCTCGGAGTCGCCGTGGCCGCCGCGCGGCGCGAGACCGTTTCGCGACTCGTCGCGCTGATCGCTGCAGGACGCGACGACGCCTCGCCCTTCCCTTGGGCGGACGTGACGATCGAGGGCGAGCTGGAGCGGCGGCTGGCGCTCGAGCCAGCGCTCGCAGTGGAGGAATGGTACCGCGGCGAACTCGCCGCGTCGCGCCGCCGCGACGCCGCCGCTGGACGAACGTTAATCGGTCCACAGGCGAGTGATCTCGCCGTGCGCCACGGTCCAAAAAATGAGGCGGCTCGGGCCTGTTCGACCGGCGAGCAGAAAGCCCTGCTGACGGGGCTGACTCTGGCCCATGCGAAGCTGATCAACGCCATGACCGGACATGCGCCGATTCTTCTTCTCGACGAGATCGCCGCGCATTTCGACGTGAAGCGCCGGGAGGCTCTCTACGCGGAACTACAGGCGCTTGGCGGCCAGGTCTGGATGACTGGCGCCGACCCCGCCCTATTTGCGCCCTTGCGCATGTCGGCCGAGCCTCTGCTTGTCACGCCCGGATGCGCCACCCATGTTTGAGGGCGCGCCGCGTAGGCGCTCGGCATGCCGCAACCTGAGATCTATAGATGATAAAAACACTCGTATTACGCGAAAATGAACGAATGAAGAGGGGATTTCGCGAGATTTCGCGTCGCAATTGAAAAAAATTGGAGTAAGCCTCATGGCGTGTAGAACGTGACAGCGGCGGTCTCCTGTTTCCGCAACGGACAACCATTATCGGGCAGAATGACGACCGTACTGGCGATATTCGGATTGGCCCTCTGTGTGGTCTGGCTGGCTGTAGGCGCTCTTGTCGGATTCACGGCCTGGTTTATAGGCGCCACATTTCTGATCATCGCCCTGCTCTTCGCCTTACGCGTTGACGTGGTGACGCGCGGCATTCTCCGCCGCCGCGCGAAGGTCCAAGACCGCGATCCTCCGAACGTATCCGGGGACTAGCGCTTACGTATCAAGGAGTGAGCACGACTTTCACGCAGCCGTCCTTCCGGTCGCGAAAAGTCTTGTAGAGCTCAGGCCCGTCCTCGAGCGATCCGCGGTGCGTGACGACGAAGGACGGATCGATTTCCCCGGACTCGATACGTTCAAGCAACCTCGGCAAATAGCGCTGAACGGGAGTCTGCGCCATGCGGAAGGTGAGGCCGCGATTCATCGCCGATCCCAGCGGCACTTTGTCGAGAAATCCCGCGTAAACGCCGACGATCGACACCGTTCCGAAATTGCGGCAGCAATGAATCGCCTGGCGCAGCACATGCGGCTGATCGGTCCCAAGAAACGTCGCGACCTTGGCGCGGTCGATCATCGAGTCGATGCTAGCGGTCGGGTCGGGTTCGGTTCCGACCGCGTCAATGCAGGCGTCGGCGCCTCGGCCCTTCGTCAGGCTCTGGATCGCCTCGTAAACATCAACCTTGCTATAGTCGATCGTCTCCGCCCCGGCCGCTTTGGCGAGGCTGAGCCGCTCAGGCACCTTGTCGATCGCGATGACGCGTTCGGCGCCAAGCAGGAACGCGCTGCGGATGGCAAATTGGCCGACCGGGCCGCACCCCCAGATCGCGATGACGTCGCCGGGCTTAATGTCGCAGAATTCGGCTGCCATATAGCCCGTCGGGAAAATGTCGGACAAAAACAGCAGCTGATCGTCGCGAAGCTGAGAGGGGACCTTGATGGGCCCGACGTCCGCGTGCGGCACGCGCAGATATTCCGCCTGGCCGCCAGCGTACCCGCCCAGGAGATGCGAATAGCCGAACAGACCGGCCGGAGAGTGCCCCCAGAGCTTTTCAGCCTTGGAGTGGTCACGGTTGGTGCGCTCGCAGGCTGAGAAATAGCCGCGCTGGCAGAAGAAACATTCCCCGCAGGAAATGGTGAAGGGCACCACGACTCGGTCGCCGACCTTCAGCTTCTTCGTTTCCGAGCCGACTTCGACGACCTCGCCCATGGTTTCGTGCCCGAGCACGTCTCCAGTATGCATTTCAGGAACGACGCCATCGAAAATGTGCACATCGGAGCCGCAGATCGCGCAGGCGGTGACCTTGATGATAGCGTCGCGCGGGTCTTCGATTTTGGGGTCGGGAACGCTCTCGCAGCGAATGTCGCTTTTGCCGTGGAAGGTAAGCGCTTTCATGGAAAGTGACTTTCTCTTGGCGGCCCGCGAACTTAGCCAGCCCGAAACGCGAGCGCGTCGCCCCGCCTGTGAACTAGCGGCCGCAGCAAATGGTTCCAGCCCGCACTAAGGGTCAGCGAGCGCCCGGGATAGTTGGCGCGTTCCCTGGCAAAAGCGCCCAATCGTCAACTATTTCCGTGCATTGACGTCGCCATTCGCGGTAAGATCGCCTGTTCGAATCATAAGCCCTCAACAGCACGGAAACTCCCAAAAAATATGAGCGATAGCGACAATCTGAACGGCGACCCGGCGGAATATGGCGCAGGGTCCATCAGGGTGCTGCGTGGCCTCGACGCCGTGCGCAAGCGTCCCGGCATGTATATCGGCGACACGGACGATGGCACCGGCCTCCACCACATGGTTTACGAGGTGGTCGACAACGCTATCGACGAGGCGCTCGCCGGCCATGCCACCCATGTCGACGTGACGCTCAACGCAGACGGCTCTTGCACGGTCTTCGATAATGGCCGCGGCATCCCGACCGACATCCATCATGAGGAAGGCGTTTCAGCGGCCGAAGTGATCATGACGCAGCTGCACGCTGGCGGAAAGTTCGACCAGAACTCCTACAAGGTTTCTGGCGGTCTGCACGGCGTCGGCGTCTCCGTGGTCAACGCCCTCTCCGTGTGGCTGAAGCTGCGCGTCTGGCGCGACGGCAAAGAACACGCAATAGAGTTCGCCAACGGCGACGCGGTTGCGCCGCTCATCGTCGTGGGGGACGCGCCGGTCGTCGACGGCGCGCCCAAGCGCGGCACCGAAGTGACGTTTCTGCCGTCCTCCGCGACCTTCACGATGACCGAGTTCGACCTTGCGACGATCGAGCATCGGCTTCGCGAACTCGCCTTTCTCAATTCCGGCGTGCGCATCGTTTTGACCGACGCGCGACACGCCGAGGTCAAGCGCGACGAGCTTTATTACGAGGGCGGGCTCGAAGCTTTCGTGCGCTATCTCGACCGCGCGAAGACGCCGCTTGTCTCGGCGCCGATCCTCATTCACGGCCAGCGCGACCAGATCAACGTCGAAGTCGCGCTGTGGTGGAACGACAGCTATCACGAAAATGTGCTGGCCTTCACCAACAACATTCCGCAGCGCGACGGCGGCGCGCATCTCGCTGGATTTCGCGGCGGGCTGACGCGCCAGATCACCGGCTACGCCGAATCCTCCGGCGTCGCCAAGCGCGAGAAAGTCGATCTCACCGGCGATGACTGCCGCGAGGGACTGACCTGCGTTCTGTCGGTGAAAGTGCCGGACCCGAAATTCTCCTCGCAGACGAAGGACAAGCTCGTCTCCTCGGAAGTGCGCCCGGCCGTCGAGAATATCGTCAACGAATTGCTCGGCCAGTGGCTGGAGGAGCATCCAGCCGAAGCCAAGATCGTCGTTTCCAAAGTGTGCGAAGCGGCCGCCGCGCGCGAAGCGGCGCGCAAGGCGCGCGAGCTGACGCGCCGCAAGGGCGCGCTCGACGTCGCCAATCTCCCAGGCAAGCTTGCCGACTGCCAGGAGCGCGATCCGGCCAAGGCCGAACTGTTCATCGTCGAGGGCGACTCCGCCGGCGGCACGGCCAAGCAGGGCCGTAATCGCGAATTTCAGGCGGTGCTGCCGCTGCGCGGCAAGATCCTCAATGTCGAGCGCGCGCGTTTCGACAAGATGCTGTCGTCCGAACAGATCGGCACGCTGATCACTGCGCTTGGCACGGGCATCGGCCGCGACGAGTTCAACGTCGACAAGCTGCGCTATCACAAGGTCATCATCATGACGGACGCCGACGTCGACGGCGCCCATATCCGCACGCTGATCCTGACCTTCTTCTATCGGCAAATGCCGGAGCTGATCGAGCGCGGGCATATCTTCATCGCTCAGGCGCCGCTCTACAAAGTGATGCGCGGCAAGTCGACGCAATATCTGAAAGACGAACGCGCGCTTGAAGATTATCTGATCGAAAGCCTGCTCGACGGGGCCGTGCTGCGCACCGGTTCGGAAGATCGCGCCGGCGCCGACCTGCGTCAAACGCTCGAAGACACGCGCGCGTTTCGCAATGTGATGCTGAGCCTGCATTCGCGCTATGACCGCGCCGTCATCGAACAGGCGGCGATGGCCGGCGATCTGACGCCGCTGACGGATGCAGCGGAGGCGAAGCGCTACGCCGACGACATTTCGCGGCGCCTCGATGCGATTTCGGAGGAGACCGAGCGCGGCTGGACGGGCGAGGTGCGCGACGCCGGCCAAAGTCTCGAATATGTCTTCAAGCGCACGCTGCGCGGCGTGACTCATGCCGTGACGCTCGACGCGTCGCTCTTGAATTCAAGCGAGGCGCGCAAGCTCCATGAGCGCGCCGAGAGCCTGCGCGAAATCTTCGCCGCGCCGGCGACCCTGATCAGGCGCGGCGACGAAGCTCCGCTCTCCGGTCCGCTCGCGCTTTACGACGCGATGAACTCGATCGGCCGCAAAGGCCTGATGATCCAGCGCTATAAGGGTCTCGGCGAGATGAACGCCGAACAGCTCTGGGAGACGACTCTCGACCGCGACGCGCGTTCGCTCCTGCAGGTGAAGGTGAAGGAAGCCGTGGAGGCGGACGACATTTTCGTCAAGCTGATGGGCGATGTCGTGGAGCCGAGGCGCGAATTCATTCAGGAGAATGCGCTGAACGTCGCCAATTTGGATGTGTGAGCCAAAGGCCCTCATCCTGAGGAGCGCGCAATGCGCGCGTCTCGAAGGACGAGGGCCGCCTCCAGAAACCAACGAGTGTCAGCGCAGCCCTCGTGCTTCGAGACGGCGCCTTGCAGGCGCCTCCTCAGCATGAGGACTGCTTAGGCAAACGCGGCGCGAGCAAATAATGCGCTCTCTGTCCCAGTTCGCCTGCGACGAATCCGTCATTGTACGAAAGAGTTCGCGTTTAACACTACGCGCAACGACGACGACATTCGCGTTTAATTTGATCGAGAGTGGTATCGGCGCCACGGAACTGAGCAATCATGACGGCGCATAGCCCACACTTAGATCTCGGCCTCTCCGCCGATCCTGAACTCGCCTCGGCCATCGCCGGCGAGTTGCGGCGGCAGCGGGACGGCATCGAGCTCATCGCCTCCGAAAACATCGTTTCGCGGCTCGTGCTGGAGGCGCAGGGCTCGATTCTCACCAATAAGACCGTCGAGGGCCTGCCCTTTGCGCGCTACTATGGCGGCGCGCAATTCGCCGACGCGATCGAAGCGCTCGCGATCGAACGTGCGAAGAAACTTTTCAACTGTCGCTTCGCCAATGTGCAGCCGCACTCGGGCTCCAACGCCAACGCCGGCGTGTTTCTCGGCCTCCTGAAACTCGGCGATGCGATCCTCTCGATGAATGTCGCCGCCGGCGGCCACATCAGCCATGGCCATCCGGCGACGCTGACCGGGCGCGATTATAAAATCGTCTCCTATGGCGTCAGCCGCGAGTCCGAACGCATCGACCTCGATGAAATGCGCGACCTCGCGCGCCGCGAACGACCGCGCATGGTCATCGCCGGCGGCTCTTCCTATGCGCGCGCAATCGACTTCGCTGAAATGCGCGCGATCGCCGACGAGGTCGGCGCCTATCTCCTCGTCGACATGGCGCATTTCGCCGGTCTTGTCGCGACCGGCCTCTATCCCGATCCCCTGCCCCATGCGCATGTCGTGACGACCACGACATACAAATCGCTGCGCGGCGCGCGCGGCGGCATGGCGCTGTGGAACGACGAAAGCCTGAGCGGCCGGATCAACGCCGGCATATTCCCCGGCGTGCAAGGCTCGGTGCTGCTGCATGGCGTCGCCGGCAAGGCGGCGTGCCTTGGCGAAGCCTTGCGGCCGGAATTTACGGCCTACAACCGCGCGGTGATCGACAATGCGCGGGCGCTGGCGCGCGCGCTCGCAGACGCCGGCCTGCGCATCGTCACCGGCGACACCGATATGGGACTGATGCTCGTCGATCTTGCCGCGCGTGGTTTGACTGGCGATGTCGCCGCCAAGGCGCTGGAGCGCGCCGGCCTCGCCGTCAACAAGAATATGATCCCCTTCGATCCGCGTCCGCCTGAATCGCCGTCGGGCCTGCGCCTTTCGAGCAACGCCGGCACGACGCGCGGCTTCGGCGTCGCCGAATTCGAAGCGATCGCGGGATGGATCGACCGGGTGCTGAAAAACCCGAGCGATGACGCGCTGATCGAAACTGTCCGCAAAGACGTCGCGGCGCTTTGCGCGCAACACCCAATCTATTGAGCGCCGTGAACGCTCCCCCCGTTCGTCTCCTCGTCTGCGTCGGCCCGCGCTGCGACGCCGAAGGGAAAGGCCGCAGGCTGCTCGCGTCGGTCGAGACGTCTTTTGCCCAGGCCTTGTCTCAGGAACTGGCTTCCGGCCGTCTCATCATTACGACGCGCGACTGTCTGCGGCTCTGCACGCGTGATCCGGTCGTGCGTTTCGAACCGTCAGGCGACGCCCTGTCCAATCCCTCGCTCGACGACCTCTTGCGTCTCACCCGCGCCGCCCTTGCCGAGCAAATCCCAGCGCCATCGCGAAGTTACGATGAACAAGAAAAGCTTAGTTGAACCCGCTTTGCTTTTCTCAAGAACGGTTCTACGCTAAGTTCTGCGCATTACTGGAACGCATCGGTGTGAAAGGATCAACATGCGTAAGCTCATTCCGTTTTCGTTTCTCTTCCCGTTTCTCTTGGCGTTCGCCGCCGCGACCTCTGCCTCCGCTCAGGGCACGTCACAGGAACGCTCCGACTGCATGGGCGACGCCCTGAGATTCTGCAGCTCCGACATTCCTTTCGTCGAAGAGATCGAATCCTGCCTAAGCGACAACGTGGCGCGACTGAGCCCCGCCTGCCGCCGTGAGTTCGGCCCCACGCAGAGCACGAAGCTGCGCGAAGAACATTTCCGTTAAGTCTGCGCCAGGCGTGGCCTTTTGCGCCCGCGCTTGATCATTGAAGTCTGCGCCGAAGGTCGTCGAGCCACCTCTTGGCTCGGCCCAGATCAATCTTTTTTGCTTCGTGCAAGCCGATCTCTTGCGCGAAACTCCCGTCCGAACTTGCAGCCGCCGGCGTGGACTCGCGGGCGCTCCCCGACTGGAAATACCGCGCGAAAATGCGCACGACCACATAGAAGGTCGGCGTGAACGCGAGGCCGAACAGCGTCACGCCGAGCATGCCGAAGAACACGGCGGTGCCGATCGACTGGCGCATCTCGGCGCCCGCGCCCTCGGCGATGGCGAGCGGCAGCACGCCGAGAATGAACGCCAGCGAGGTCATCAGAATGGGCCTAAGACGCGTGCGGGCCGCGGTGACGGCGGCGTCGAATTTGGATTGGCCGGCGTCTTCCGCCTGCTTGGCGAATTCGACGATGAGGATGGCGTTCTTCGCCGCGAGGCCGATCAGCACGACGAGCCCGATCTCGACCAATATGTTGCGATCGAGCCCCCTTGAGACGACCCCGAGCATCGCCGCGAGAATGCACATCGGCACGATGAGGATCACCGAAACCGGCAGGAGCAGGCTCTCATAAAGCGCAGCGAGCAGCAGAAAGACGAAAACCACCGCAAGGCCAAACGCAATGGCGGCGGTGTTTCCGGCAAGCTTCTCCTGCAGGGCGATTTCAGTCCATTCGAAGCCGAATCCTTGCGGCAGCTTCTCCGCCGCGAGCTTCTCGACCGCCGCGATGCCCTGGCCGGAGGAGACGCCGCGCGCGAGATTGAGCTGCACCTCGGCGGCCGGATAGAGATTGTAGCGCGGCACGCGGAACGCCCCCGTCGTGTCGCGGAAGGTGGCGACGGCGCCGATCGGCGCCATCGCGCCCGAGGCGCTGCGAGTCTTCAGATTGGCGATATCGCGCAGCGTCAGGCGAAAGGGATCATCCGCCTGCGCCATGACGCGGTAGGTGCGTCCAAGGACATTGAAGTCGTTGACGAAGGTCGAGCCAAGATAGACCGAGAGCGTCTCGAAAACGCGCGAGATCGGCACGCCGATGAGCTCGGCCTTCGTGCGATCGACGTCGGCGAAGATCTGCGGCGTGCGCGTGTTGAACAGCGTGAACGCCTGAGTGAATTCTCCCGACTGCCCAGCCGCGCCGGCAAGCGTCCACGTCGCGTTTTCAAGCGCGGGAAGTCCGCGCCCGGCGCGATCCTGCACATAGCCCTTGAGGCCGCCGCCGGTGCCGATTCCGGGCACCGAAGCCGGCGCCAGCACGAAGACGAAGGCGTCGTTCAGCTTGGACAGCTGGCCGTAAAGGTCGGCTTGAATCTGCGCCGAGGACAGCCCCTTCTTTGCACGTTCCTCGAAGGCCTCCAGCGTGACGAAGATCACGCCCGTGTTCGGAGCATTGGTGAATGTCGCGCCATCAAAGCCGGTGAA
The DNA here is from genome assembly GCF_000372845.1 of Methylocystis rosea SV97. Lineage (GTDB taxonomy): Bacteria > Pseudomonadota > Alphaproteobacteria > Rhizobiales > Beijerinckiaceae > Methylocystis > Methylocystis rosea. The sequence continues at coordinate 2,272,366 of NZ_KB889963.1, read as the reverse complement.
AACGACAGCGTCCTTGACGCCCGCGCGCTTCAAAATAATGTCGGTCGCCGCACGCATGACCTTGTCCGTGCGATCGAGCGTCGCCCCCGGCGGCAATTGGAAAGCGGCGATCACATAGCCGCGATCGAGTTGCGGTATGAGACCGGTCGGCGTTCGGCGCAGCAGATCGAAGGCGAAAAAGATGAGGATCGCATAGACGGCGAGCATGACGACGCCAAGCCGCACGAGACGGCCCGTCGCCGCGCCATATGCCGTCGACACCCTGTCGAACGCGGCGTTAAAGGCGTCGAAGAAGCGCCGCAGCGGCGCATGCGCCCAGCTCAGCCGATGCGTCTTCTCCTCCTCCTCCACATCATGCGGCTTCAACAACATCGACGCCAGCGCCGGCGACAGGGTCAGCGAAACGAACGCTGAGATCAGCGTGGCGCTCGCGATGGTGATGGCGAACTGCTTATAGAAGGCGCCCTGCAAGCCGCTGATGAAGGCCGTGGGGATGAACACGCCGCAGAGCACGAGCGCAATCGCGATCAGCGCCCCGCCGACTTCATCCATCGTCTTGTGCGCAGCTTCCTTGGGCGAGAGCCCTTGCGCGAGATAGCGCTCGACATTCTCCACGACGACGATCGCGTCGTCGACGACGATGCCGATGGCGAGCACCAGACCGAAGAGCGAGAGCGTGTTGAAGCTGAGGCCGGCGGCTTTCATCACGGCGAAGCTGCCGATCAGCGACACCGGGATCGCCGCCACCGGAATGATCGCCGCGCGCCACGTCTGCAGGAACAGGATGACGACGAGAACGACGAGAACGATCGCCTCGAGCAGCGTATGGACGACTTCGTCCACCGACTGCTGGATGAATTCGGTGGGGTTGTAGACAACCGTGTAATCGACGCCGGCGGGGAAATTCTTCTTGAGCCGCTCCATCTCCTGCTTGACGGCTTCGGCCGTCTGCAAGGCGTTCGAGCCGGGACGCTGAAAGATGCCCAGAGCCGTCGCAACGTCGTGGTTGAGATAGGCGTTGAGCGTATAGTCCTGCGCGCCGAATTCGATGCGCGCGATGTCGCGCAGATAAATCTGGCCGTCGGCGTCGGCGCGGATGACGATGTCGCCGAATTGCTCCGGCGTGCTAAGCCGTCCGAGGGTCTGCACCGAAAGCTGGAAAGCGCCCGCCGAGGCCGCTGGCGGCTGATTGACCGCGCCCGCGGCGACTTGCAGATTGGCGCCGCGCAGCGCGGCGATGACGTCGCCCGCCGTCAGATCGCGCGCCTCGACTTTCGCCGGATCGAGCCAGACGCGCATCGAATAGTCTCTCGCGCCAAAGAGGCGCGCGTCGCCGACCCCGTCGATTCGGGCGATGGCGTCCTTCACGTAGAGCGTCGCGTAGTTCGAAATATATTGCTGGTCGCGCGAGCCGTCCGGCGACAGCAGATGGACGACCATCATCAGATCCGGCGAGGCCTTCTTCACCACGACGCCGAAACGCGTCACCTCCTCCGGCAAGCGCGGGTTGGCGATGGCGACGCGGTTCTGAACGAGCACCTGTGCGAGATCGATGTTGACGCCCGGCTTGAATACGACGTCGATCGACACGCGTCCGTCGCCTGTCGATTGCGACGTGATGTAGAGCATGTCGTCGACGCCATTGACCTCCTGCTCGATGGGCGAGGCCACGGTCTCGGCGATTACGTCCGCCGACGCGCCGGGATAGGTTGCGCTGATATTCACTGTCGGCGGCGCGATTTCCGGATATTCGGAGACGGGAAGCGAGCCTTGCGCAATCGCTCCCGCAAGCGTCAGAAGCACGGAAAGCACCGCCGCAAAGATCGGCCGCTCGATGAAGAAGTGCGAAATGCGCATAGCGTTCCTGATCTCGACGTCTATCGGTCGCTGACCGCGACAGGCGCTTCCTTGATCTCGCCTTCCTTGGGCTGAACGGTCGCGCCGGATCGAACCATGGGATTTGCGAGCCCGCCGATCACGATCCGATCCTTCGCGTCGAGCCCGGATTGGATCACGCGCAAACCGTTGTGAATGGGGCCAAGACTCACCGATTTGGCGACGACCTTATTGTCGTCGGACACGATAAGCACGGTCTTGCTCGTCTGATCGGAGACGACGGAAGCGTCGGGAATGAGCAGCGCGGAGACGTCGCCGCCGAACAGGCGCAGGCGCCCGAAGGTGCCGGGCGTCAGAAAATAGTCCTTGTTGTCGAAGACGGCTCGGCCTCGGATCGTGCCGGACCGCCGATTCAGCTGATTATCCATGAAGTCCATGACGCCGCTGCGAGTCCACTCGGTCTCGTCAGCAAGCCGCACCGAAACGCGATTTTTGAACTCGCGCGAGGTCTCTTTCGGACGCTCCGCTGAGCGCGCATAGCGAATGTAGTCGGCCTCCGAGGCGTCGAAGATGAAGTGAATCGGATCGAGCGTCACGATCGTCGTGAGCAACGTCGCATCCGCCTGTCCGCCCTGAACGAGATTGCCCGAATCGACGCGACGGTCCGACACGCGCCCGGCGATCGGCGCGCGGACCTGCGTCCATTCCAGATTGAGTTCCGCGTTGCGAAGCGCGGCTTCGGCGCTCAAAACCTGCGCCCTGGCGATATCATTGCTCGCTTTGCGCTGATCGACGTCGCGCGCGGTAATCGTGCGACCCTGCGTCATCTCCTGAGCGCGGGCATAATCGCGGGTCGACGCCACGGCTTGCGCCTGCGCTCGAGTGAGTTCCGCACGCGCGCTGTCGACCGCGATCTGATACGGCCGCTGATCGATGACGAAGAGGACGTCGCCGGCTTTGACGAACTGCCCATCGGTGAAATTGATCTTCTCCAAAGCGCCGGAGACGCGGGCGCGCACCTCGACCTGCTTTAAGGCCTCGAAGCGACCCGTATATTCGTCCCAGCGCGGAATCGTCCTGGCGAGCGGGTGGGAGACCACCACTTCGGGGGCAGGACCCTCTGCGCGCGCGCCCACTGATTGGGCCAGAAACACCAATGCCGCGAGCGTTTTAAACAATGCGCTTGCGACTCTCCCGTGACCATCGCCGCCGCGCGCCGCCACAAAAGCCAACAGCATCTCACCTCCGGTTTTAACGTTCGCGTTAAACCGGCCATTCTTGACCGGCGCATAACGCAGACGACGTAAGGGCAGCGCTACCAGAAGGCAAATCGTGCTCCGCAGCGCCTCGCCCGCCCGCATTGCCAAGCTTTGCTAAAACGCGCAAACTACCGCCTCCGGACGGAGGAGCTAATAACATGCCCTTGTTCCTGGCGCAGTTTGCCTATTCTCCTGCCGCTTGGGCGACCCTCATCAAGGCGCCGCAGGATCGCGCCGCGGCTTCAGAAGCGCTTCTCAGGCACTTCGGCGGCCGCCTCATCGGATTATATTACACGCCCGGCGCAGAATATGACGGATTTGCACTCTTCGAAGCGCCCGATGAAACCACGGCTGCGGCTATTGAGATCGCGGACGTCGCCGCAGGGCATCTGAGCCGCAATCGGCTCACCAGAGTATTCTCGGCTGACGAGACGAGCGCGATGCTCCTGCAGGCGGCCACGGCCCCAAACATGACGCCTAAGAGCGCGGCGTAGTATTGCGGCGTCAGACGCTTTCCGCACGTCAATAGGCGCTGAGCAGGTCGACTTTGGCGTTGGCAAGCACCAGACGCCGCGCCAATAGCGCTGCAAGATTTCGCATGATCAGCTCTCCGCTTGCTGGATGGCTCTTGCGGAACGAAGCATAAGCGCTCAGCGGCAATTCAAGGCACTGCACCGCCGTGTCGGCCCACACGTCTGCGCTGCGCTCGCGTTCGATGAGCGCCATCTCGCCGAACACCATGCCTGGCGAAATCGACGCCAATCGCGCGCCGCTGCGCAATTTCACGCTGACCATGCCGCTTTGCAGAAAGAACAGCGAGGCTGCGGGATCTCCGGCGGCGATGATCCGCTCGCCGGTTTTGAAAGCACGCGCGAGCCCGATCGCCGCGATGTGGTCTATTTCAACCGAACACAGCCCAGCGAGCAGCGCCTGCTCGCTGAGATGGGTCCTCTTGGCCAAGCCTTCAAAGCCGCCATAGCGATAGATCACCTGATCTTCGGCCCATTCGATTGCGTCGTCGAGCAGCGAAAAATGACGCAGTTTTGGCAAAACGTTGCGCTCTGCGTGTATCGCCTGCCAGAGCTGCGACGTTTTTTCAAAGCCTGCGACGATGAGGGTGACGCCGCGAGCGGCGAGGCCAGCGAGCGTCTCCGCCAGGAGTCGCGCAGCGGCGGTCGTCGCGCTCGGAACGCGTCGAAAGTCCAAAATCAGCAGCTCGCCTGGCGGCCCTTCGCCATCCAGCCTGCGCGAGACGTAGTCCATTGCGGCGAATGAGAGCGCGCCGACGAGTTCGATCACCCGAATGTCGCTTGCGCGCTCTTGAAGAATCGCCAGCTCGAAATTCTGTCGGTTGCGGCGCGAGGAAACACCGGCTGCGTTGTAGTCGCTAATGATGCAGGTGCGCACATCGTCGCTGCGATTGAGCACATGCAATCCAAAATGCGCCGATAGCGCCTCGCAGACTTTTAGACCGCGGACGCTGTTGCCATGACTGTCGAGCCGGGGCGAAAAGGTGCCGAGCCCCAGTTGCGCCGGAAGGGCGGCGATGATTCCGCCGCCGACCCCGCTCTTTGCGGGAATTCCCACCCGATAGATCCACTCGCCGGCATAGTCGTACATGCCGGAGCTCGTCATCACCGAGAGCGTGCGCGCCACGACGTAAGAGGAAATGATTTGCTCGCCGGTGAGCGGGTTGCGGCCGCAGTTGGCCAACGTCGCCGCCATCACCGCCAAATCGCGCGCGGTGACGAGCACGGCGCATTGACGAAAATAGACGTCCAGAACGGCGTCGACGTCGTCGCCAAGCACGGAATAATTGCGAAGCAGCCAGGCGATAGCGCGATTCCTGTCGCCGGTCGCACGTTCCGAGGCGAACACCGCTTCGTCGACGTCGAGTTCGCGTCCGGCGAAGCGGCCCAGCGTCCGATGGATGAGGTCAAAAGCGCCGTCGCCTTCTTGCTGATGGATCAAACCGGAACAGGCGATCGCTCCAGCATTGACCATGGGATTGAACGGCTTGTTGTCACCCGTCAGTCGAATCGAATTGAAAGCGTCGCCACTAGGCTCGACGCCGATCACCGACTCGACGCGCTCGTGGCCAAGCGTTTCGAGTGCGAGCGCGAATACAAAGGCCTTCGATATCGACTGGATCGTAAAAGGCGTGGAACTGTCGCCGACCTCATAGACATGGCCGTCGATCGTTGCGAGGCTGACGCCGAAATGCGCTGGGTTCGCCCTCGTCAATTCCGGAATGTAATTGGCGACCGCGCCGGAATCGTCGACGGCGAACTGATCATGGCAGCGGCGCAAAAAGCCGCGGAGCGGTGGATACACGGCGTCTCCAAATTTTTCTCGCCTGCGGAACTGATCCCAGAGTCAGACTAATCGTCACAGCAAAGTAGATGCCTGTCACTAAACTTCTCCCCGCCCAGCTGATCACGCGTGATCTCCCATCGATCAACTCCGCGATACTGCAGAAGTTTTTCACGATCGACTTTTCAAAGACGAAGGGCGGAGCGGGCGCGTCGCTCTTGCCCGCGCGGCCGCAAAAGAGGCCAAAGTCAGGAGCGACTCCCGCTCCTCGAAGGCGCCGCGCTGTAACCTTATTCGTAGCCGCGACGAATAGCGTCCGCAGGTTCCCCGTGAACCTGGAACGCTCGTCCTGCGAGCTGATTTTTCAAGGAGATGGAAATGAACGTCAAAAGTGTTTCGGGCGCCTCAATGGCCGCTGCGGCGATCGCCCTCGTTCTGAGCGGCGCGGCGCCGGCGCCCGCGCTTGCCAAAAAAATGAGCAAGTCTGTCCATTGCGCCGGAATCAATTCATGCAAGGGAACCAGCGCCTGCAAGACTGCGAACAACGCCTGCAAGGGCATGAACTCATGCAAGGGTCAGGGGCGGGTGCCTGAAAAATCAGCAGCGGCTTGCGAGGCGAAGGGCGGCAAGATCGCCGAGATGTAAGCCGTGCGGCGCGGACGGATGCGCCTTCTTCGTCCGTTCCGCGCCGGCGGTCGATTTTCTTAGCCGAGATGAGCCGTCGTCAGCGGCGATGCGCTTGAAAAGAGGCGATCAACTCGTCGCGCATGGTCCAGTGCAGCAGCGCCCGGCCGAACAGCGAGGCGATTCCCGTTAGCAGGACGACGGAACCGAACTGCCAGATGCAGACCGACACTGCCGCGTCCTGTCTGAAGGACAGACGTAGCGCCGCCGCCGCCAAGGCCGTCGATGCGAGCGCGGCAAGTCCAATCGTCACGAATGGCGCAATGGGCGCGCCGCGCTTGACCATCGACAGGATCAAAACCGCCGCCGGGATGCTGATGGCGAGAATGGTGGGCAGGCAATAAATGTCTGAATGCGAGAGGAGACCGGACACGCCGAAGGCGTCAACGTCCCTCCAGCATCCAACGGCGAGCGCGCCTGCCCAGAGCAAGAAGAACAATCCGGCGGCGAGCCGCTCCCAGATCGGGCGCGCCGGACAGCCGGCGCTGAAGGCCCCAGCTGCTGCGACGACGCTCGTCAGGAACGCCGCAGCCAATTCCGTCGCAAACTGCGGGTCGGCGATCTTGGCGACAAAGTCGGGCCTCACCCCCATGACCGCCACCACGATCGCGACATAACAAAGCGAAACCGCGAACCAAACGAGCGCGCGCCAGGCAGGATGCGGGAGCGGGCGTATCGGCGCGCAATTGTCGGTCAGGGCTTTGATCAGGTCTTGGTTCAACATTCGCTAGCCAATCCGCTCCAGGGCCTGTCGCATCGCTTTGATGGCTCTATGGATTCCGACTTTCAGCGAACCAACGCTCTTCCCCGTGACCTGAGACGCTTCGTCCAGCGAAAGACCTTGGATCTTGATCAGTTCAATCGCCTGGCGCTGGCCAGCCGGCAGGATCGCCATGGCTCGGCGAAGCGCCTCGCGATCGTCCCTCGTCTCTTGTTCGGATTTCGCGCCGTCGCCGTCAAAGGTTTCAGGCAAGATATCGACCGTCGTTTCGTTGGCGCCTCGTGCGTATCGACTTCGCGCGGCGTCGGCGACGCGCCGCGCCGCGATGGTCATCAGCCAGGGCGTAAACGGACGCTCGCGATCATAGGTCTGGCGCACCGTGTGAATGGACACGAGGATTTCCTGAACCACGTCTTCCGTGTCATGCGCATTCGGCCACCTTCGCACGACGAACCGGCGCAAAACGGGAAAGAGATCAGACAAGAGCTCGCCATACGCGGCATGATCGCCGTCCTGCGCCGACGCCATGAGCGCGCGCCAGCGGCTTTCCCGGTCGTTCGACGTATCGCTCAATTCGCTCATGTCCACTGCGAATTTGCGTCGCTCGCTCCGCCGCTTCCGATTGGACTCCGCGCAGCGCGCATCAGCGGATACGGCAGTTCTAATCCATCAAGCGTCCGCGCGCCATCTCACCCGACTCGACTTTTTCGCGGTTTTCGATGAACGCCTTCGGCTGTAACCTTTGAAGCCGTCGCGACGAAATTGACCCTTGAGCGGCGAACGGTCGTCTTGAATTGCACGCCGAATACGTCAGATTTCAACCGATCGCCGTTTAATGGATGAATCGGACGCAAGCAGAGGGAGATCAGAATGTCAGACAAGAAGCTTTGCGCCGCCTTTGCGATCGCGGGCGCCTTCGCGACGGCCGTCGCTCTGGCGGAAACGGCTAAGGCCGCGAACGACCAAGAAAAGTGCTTCGGCGTTTCCTTGAAGGGCAAGAATGATTGCGCGGCGGGCCCGGGAACCAGCTGCGCAGGAACCTCAAAGACCAATTATCAAGGCGACGCATGGAAATATGTCCCGAAGGGCACGTGCACGTCTATCGTGACGCCCAAGGGCAAGGGCAGCCTCGAGCCGATTTCGCACTGAGGCCCCGGCATGGGCACGCATTCCGCCCCCGAACATCGCCGCGCGCGCGCAGCTTCCTCGCTGCCCGCCCGCGCTGGAGTCGGTTTCAAGAGCGTGCATCTCGCCGACATCGAAGCCTCGGCGCGCGATATCGGTTTTTTCGAAATCCACGCCGAGAACTACATGGGCGCCGGCGGAACTCCGCACGCGCAGCTTATGCGTTTGCGCCGAGATTGGCCCCTCTCGATCCATGGCGTCGGCCTGTCCGTCGGCGGCGCCGAACCTCTCGATCGCGAGCATCTTCGCCGCGTGAAGAGTCTTGTCGAGCAGTACGATCCAGCCGCGTTCTCCGAACATCTCGCCTGGTCGACGCAGGGAAGGCGCTTTCTCAACGACCTGCTGCCCCTGCCCTATAACGCGACGACATTGGCGCATGTCGTCGCTCATGTGGATGAAATCCAGGAGGCGCTCGGCAGGCCGATCCTCCTCGAAAACCCAGCGGCCTATCTGCTGTTCCGATCCTCGGAGTATTCGGAGATCGAGTTCCTGCGCGAAGTCGTGCGCCGCACGGATTGCCGGCTGCTGCTCGACGTGACCAACGTCTATGTCAGCGCAACGAACCTCGCCTATTCGGCGGAGGACTATATCGACGCCTTCCCGATGTCCTTTGTCGAAGAGATTCATCTTGCCGGATATGCCGAGGATGTCGACGAGATTGGCGACCCTCTGCTGATCGACGCGCATTGCGCGCCCATCCCTGACGCGGTTTGGCGCCTCTATGACCGCGCGCTGGCGCGACGCGGACCGGTCGCGACGCTGATCGAATGGGACAATGACGTTCCCTCCTGGCCGACCCTCTCCGCGCAGGCCACGCAAGCGGAGATGCGCCTTGAAAGGCGGCGGCGTGCTGTCAAAGACAGGCTGAGATCGGAGGCGCTTCATGACGACCTCGGCTGACTTCGATCAAGGCGCATTTGTCCGCACGCTGCTCGACCCGGAGCTGCCGCCGCCCAACGAACTCGAAACCCCCGGCGGCTTTCCGCCGGAGCGACGTTTGGCGGTCTATCGCAACAATGTGTGCGTCGGACTGGTCGACGCGCTGGCGGAGCGCTTTCCAATTTGCTTGCAGTTGGTCGGCGATGAATTTTTTCGCGCTATGGCGCAATGCTATGTGCGCGAACGCCTTCCGCGCACGCCGATGCTTTTCGAATATGGCGACGAGTTCGCGACATTCGTCTCGGATTTCGCGCCGGCGCGCGAACTTCCTTACCTTCCGGACGTCGCGCGGCTCGAATATGCCGTCGGCCAAGCCTATCACGCCGCGGACGCCGCGCCGCTGTCGTTGGATTTGATCCGGGCCGTACCGCTCGATCGACTGGAGAGCGCAACGGCTGCCCTGCATCCCTCGACGCAGGTCGTGGCGTCCGCGTATCCGATCGTTTCGATCTGGCGGCGGCACATGTCGGACGACGAGATGACGCCAGTGGAGCTGGACCACGGCGAAGAGGCGCTTGTCGTTCGGCCCGAGCTGGCGATCAAGGTGGCGGCTCTTCCCGCCGGCGGATCGGCCTTCGTCGATGCGCTTAGGAGCGGAGGAACATTCGGCGAAGCCGTGAATGCGGCGACCGCCGTCGCGGCGGATTTTAAACTGACCGACTGCTTGCGGGAGCTTCTCTTGACTGGAGCCTTCGTGGCCCTCAGCGTCGCGCACTGAACTTAAAAAACGCGTTTTAGCGTGGCCGCGGCGATCATTGATGGAGCTTGAACGTAATGAATTTCATAAGAAAGATCGCGCGCTGGTTGGATGCGATCCCCTATTCGCTGATCGCGCTTTTTCTGCGGATCGTCGTCGCGCATCCGTTCTTCGTCTCCGGTCAGACAAAGATCGAGGGACCAACACTAGGCCGCGAAATTTTCGGCCTTGATCTGTCGTTTCAGATCCCGACAGCGGTGCGCAGCGCAACCTTCACGCTCTTCGCCGAAGAATATAGATTGCCGCTGATTTCGCCGACCGCCGCCGCCTATGTGGCGAGCGGCCTCGAATTCGTCCTGCCGCTGCTGCTTGTCCTTGGGCTTTTGACGCGCCTCTCGGCGTTCGTTCTTCTGGCGATGACAATCGTCATCCAGATCTTCGTCTATCCCGATGCATGGTGGACGGTCCATGCCTATTGGATGGCGATCCTCACCGTGTTGATCGCCCGTGGGCCCGGCGCGATCTCCCTCGACCATCTGCTGTTTCGGCGTCGGAGCTAAGCGAGGCGGCCCTCTAGAACGGCGGCGATAAGCGCCGCCGTTGCATCCGAGACGCAAGCTCCATCTGTTCGTCGCTCACGCCTGATTCACCGCTCACGGCGCCTCGACATAGACAACAGATCCTGTCTGCTGAGGCGCGGTGTGTGCGTGCGCCAAGCCGACGCCGACTCCAAAGAAGATGACCGACCCGAGGATGGCTCCCACAATCGCGCTGGTGAATTTCGACATAACGTCCTCCTGTTGTTTTGCTGAGGAGAACGCTAGCCGTTTCAGAACCGCGCGAATGTGCGCCTTCGCACGCGGCCCTCACCGGGGCTGATCGTCGCCTGGCTTCTCAGCGCCTTGAACAGGAATTGCCTCAGCGGCGGTTTAGCCATACGCCGAGGACCGCTCCGCCGATCGCGCCGGCGATGGCGCACATGAATGCAACGGAAAGTCCTGCCGCGGCGACGCCCAAACCTGCGGCCAGTGCGGAGCCGATTCCGGCAAAGGCGAGTGGAGCCGTCGCGCCGCTGATGTCGTCAGAAGTCTTTGCGTCTGTCGTGGCGTATGGCTTGGCGTATGGTTTGGCCATCTTCGGTGTCTTGGCCATTGTACTGATCCTCGCTTGCGCTCAGGCCTTCCGCCTGATCACGCTCACAAGGACAGATAGGGCGCCACGCGTCGAAGGGACGAGGCGTGCGAGGTGGTTTGAAGCAGCTTAAGGAGGGGACCCAGCGCGTGCGCGACGCCGCGCTCTAGCAAGATTTTTCAATCCGCTTCAGGCGCGGCCGTCTCAGGCGCGATATATGGCGGCTTTATATCACCGGCGACGTAACGGGTAATCTTCGCTGTCGTAGAGCGGCCGAATCTCGCGGCCGAAAAAATGCTGTTCATCCACTTCCAGGGAACAGCCGGCGAGCGCTTTTGGCGTAAGCTCCTCTACGGCGAAGCGAATAGCCTCCGAGGCGTGCTCGAAGCGCCGAAAATTGAGGGACTTAGAATGCGAATTGGCCGCCTTGGAAAAATAGAGGGCGGCTTCCGTTGTATATTGCTTCGCGTCCATCGATTGCCTCCAGAAACTACTGCATGAAGTCTTCCCGCGCGACGAGTTCGAGAGCGGATTCTACGGCGACCCTTTCCTGCCCATCGCGTTCTCTCTTCATTCGGTATTGCAGGCCGGCGCCGGCGTCGGGCAGATGGCGCGTGACGCTGAACGAATCGGTCCCCGTCGCGGCGCCGAATTTTTGGATCACGCGAACCCCGATCGCGAATTTATGCGATGGGGTGGCGGTAAGCCTTTGCGCTGGACGCCGAAAGCTTCGGATCGTGTCGTTGTCATTGGTCATATAGAGGCGCTCCTCGAGTGATCGTCATGAGCGCATTCAGGCGGTGAGCCCGCCATGCGCTCGACTTACCGCCGTCGCTTCGCTTCGGCTTCGCGCGCCTGGAGCTTTTCAACGGTCTGCCAGGACGAATCCTTGACAACCGCCGCACCCCCGTCGCGGGGTTTATCTTTCTTGGGCTTTTTCGCTTCGCGATTACTGCGCCGTTGGCCTTTAGCCATGTCCGCCCCTCGTATGAATGGGCCTCGCGCTCAACGTCCACTGCTGCGCTATCTTGCGCGGACGTTAAATAGTGTCTTGGTTCCTCCTGAAAGGAACTTTCCCGGCCCCGGCGATCGGCCGCATTGCGGCCGGACCACCAGGGGCCGGGAAGATGATTAGGCTGCGACCTGCAGCTGATCGGCCGACGACTTTCCGCTACGACGATCGATGGCGATTTCGTAGCTGAGCTTCTGGCCTTCCGCGAGACCCATAAGTCCCGCGCGCTCAACCGCGCTGATGTGGACGAATACGTCCGGGCCGCCGGATTCCGGCTGGATGAAGCCAAAGCCTTTTTGGGCGTTGAACCATTTAACGATACCGGTCTGCATTGACGTGTCCTTTCGAGAACAGCTGTCTGCGCCATGCAAGATTGCGTGGCGCTTGGGGATCGAAGTTCTGGAGAGGAAGTCAGAAGCCGACGCGCCAAGGGAGCGGAAGCAAGATCATTCGGCCGAAACTCGATAGGCAATATTTAGCGCATATGGGCGAAAATACAAGCTGGAACGCGGGAAGAACTGAGCGAATATGAGACGTCGGCCGGCCTTCGAGCGAAAAACATTTCGGCCCGTTTCGGGAGTGAAAAACATTTCGGCCCGTTTCGGGAGTCAAGAATACATTGGGCTTCAACTTCGAGACGAAATAAGTCCAGATTAAAATTGCTTTCATCGGCAGCAGCGCCCATTTCGTAAACACCCTCCGGCTTCGCGGCACTGAGCACAAGGCGAAGGAGCAAGGGCGATGAGCGAAAAAGTGATTCTCCGATTTGCATCATCCGCGTGGTGGGCTGAGCATCCCCGGACGCATCTGGTTGTCGTGCATGCGATTCTGTCGCTCTCCACCCAAGATCGGACCCCAGAGGAGATCTGGCTCTCGCCCACCACCGACGAGTGGCGGAAGGTTGCTGAACTTGCCGCGGACTGCTGCGATGACGGCGACTTCGCTCTGACCGGCGACAGGATGGCTTGGCGCATCCTGTCGAGAACATTTCGCGCCGCCGCGCCGCCATTCACGATCTGAGTGGCGCGCCAGCGTGATGCGCGACCTCTGTTTTCACCGTCCGCACGCTTTTTTGAGGCGTAACGCCGTGACAGAACGCGGACCGCAAAACGCCCTTTGGAATTTGGCGCATCCACGCGCGTTTTGAATGCTGAGCGCGCCGCTGCAGCTACTTGTTGACTAGGAAACCAAATTCAGGCAGTTTCCTAGTCAACGGAGCGCCTGTGCCAAACGACAAGCCACCATCCGATCTCCACCACCACCTCGGCTATTGGCTAAGGGCGGTTTCCAACGCTGTATCGCAAAATTTCGCACGGCAGGTGGAAAAGGAGGGGGTCACCGTAGCGGAATGGGTATTTCTGAGAGTGCTCTACGACGCCAACCTGATTGCGCCGTCAATGCTCGCGGAACGCATGGGCATGACCAGGGGGGCAATCTCGAAGCTCGCAGAGCGCCTTGGCGAGAAGGGCCTTGTGGAGCATGAGGCGAATCCAACAGACCGGCGGGCTCAGGTGCTGGCTCTCACGCAAGCGGGCTGGGCGCTGGTTCCAGCCTTGGCGGAGATCGCGGATGCGAACGACGCCGCTTTCTTCAAGATGCTTGCGCCCGACGAGCAGCGCGCCTTGAGAGCGCTGCTCATGAAAATCGTGTTGGAACGCAAACTGACGAAGGCGCCGATCGACTAACATTGATCGGCAGAAGGACGCTATACACAGACGAGAAGGATGGCGCGATGCAAGCGCAGCGGATCTCTATTGCTCAAACCTGCCTGAACGCAGCCTACGATAAGACGATGGCGTTTCCCGATATCGTCGGAACGCTGATAAAGGCTGGGTTCGAGGGCTATTTCGTCGATTACCGCCGTAACGCCACAACCTATTTCCTGCTGGATGGGGAGAGCGTCGTGCTGGAAAACCGCGCCTCGGACGGAGTGATTGCCGCGCAGTTCGACGGGGCGGCCGTTTCGGCTCAAGTCAAGTGGGCGCAGACCAATCCGCCTGGCTATTCCTATGCCGCGTTCTGCAAGAACGTGAAGGCCTCGGGATGCGCGGGCTACATCGTGTCCTTCTCGGGCCGCCGCGTACTCTACTTTGGCCGCACCGCTGAAACGCATGTCGAGCACTTCCCGCAGTAGAGCCTCGAAAGTTTGTCGGGATGCGGCGGCACTTCGGCTTCAGGTGAGCGGCGGCATACGTCGCTCACCTGTTTTAACGCCATGCGAAGCTTTCGGATGCAGAGCAGATTGGACAGCTGCAGGTCTACCCGGCGCCAGGGGAACAGACCCAAGCGCTTGGTTCCGACACTTAGAAGATCGGTTCAGCAGCTTACAAATGGCGCGCCCGAGAGGATTCGAACCTCTGACCTCTGCCTTCGGAGGGCAACGCTCTATCCAGCTGAGCTACGGGCGCAATCGCGCTGCTTTTCTACAGGAAGCGCGCGTGCGCCGCAACGGCGGCGTCTGCCCCCCGAGACGACGCTCTGGCGACATGCTAAGCCGAAGACCTGAATTCTGAAGGCAAGACCTTAATCTGAGAGACTGTTTTGGCATTACTCGATCAATGGCTCGAGCGATTGCGCAGCGTGCGTGACAGGCTCATCGCCAATCCGAGATTCCAGCGCTGGGCGTTGAAAAATCCCATCACGCGGCCCTTGGCGCGGCGCGGCGCGCGCGCCGGCCTCGATCTCGCCGCCGGCTTCGTCTACTCCCAGGTTCTCGTCGCCTGCGCCCAACTGAAGCTCTTCGACATATTGCGCGACGGTCCGCTCAGCCTCGACGCGCTCGCGACCAAACTCGCGCTGTCTGAGCCCGCAGCGCGGCGCCTGCTCGAGGCGGCCGCTTCGCTGGGCCTTGTCGAACGACGCGGCGCGAAATACGGGCTGGGATTGCTCGGCGCCGCCTTCGCCGGCAATCGCGCGGCGCTCGCCATCGTCGAACACCAGCCGCTGCTTTACGCAGATCTCGCCGATCCCGTGGCGCTGCTGCGCCAGGAAAAGCGCGGCGCGCTCGCCGATTATTGGCCCTATTCGGATGGCGAGGCGCCCGAATCGCTCTCGGCGCAACAAGTCGGCCCTTACAGCGCCTTCATGGCGGCGACGCAGCCGATGGTCGCGCAGGAAGCGCTCGACGCCTACGACATTTCGCGTCATCGGCGCCTGTTGGACATCGGCGGCGGCGAAGGCGTGTTTCTTGCCGCCGCCGGCGCCCGTGCGCCGCATTTGCAGCTTGCGCTCTTCGATCTTCCCGCCGTGGCGGCGCGCGCCAAAGAGCGGCTCGAAGAGGCAGGCCTGCTCTCGCGCGCCGACATCCATGGCGGCGACTTCCTCAATGACGCTCTTCCAGAGGGCGCCGACGTCGCGACGCTCATCCGCATCGTGCATGACCATGACGACGCTTCGGCGCTGAAGCTCCTGCGCAATGTGCGCAAGGCGCTCGCGCCCGGCGCGACGCTGCTGATCATCGAAGGCATGTCGGGCGTCAAAGGCGCCGAGCCGCTCGACGCCTATTACGGCTTCTACACGCTGGCCATGGGCCGCGGCGAACCACGCCGCGTCGAAGAGATCGAGGCGCTGCTGCGCGAAGCGAAGTTTGGCAAATTTCGGCTCTTGCGGAATGCATTGCCGGCGCTTGCGAGCATTCTCGTCGCCGAGGCGGTGTGAGGTTTTGCCCTGGATTCCCGATCGCACGCTTCGCGCGCGTCGGGAATGACAACCCCGTATGTTCAGCAACGCGATGTCATTCCCGACAGGCCGAAGGCCTGATCGGGAATCCAGAGCAAAGGCGCGCGAAAAGGCGCGCACATCACCTCGACTCAATGCGACCTTCTCCACGCGATCAGGCCAGCCGTCGATGCGTCCAGCCCTTGCGTAGATTCGTCCTTATTCTCGATGATTGGCGCCAAACGGTTGGCGAGCTCCTTGCCAAGCTCGACGCCCCATTGGTCGAAGGGATTGATGTCCCAGATCACCGACTGAACGAAGACCTTGTGTTCGTAAAGCGCAACGAGTCGACCGAGCGTGCGCGGATCAAGATGTCGGTAAAGCAGAACGCTTGACGGGCGATCGCCCGGAAATGTCTTATGCGGCGCAAGGCGTTCGACCTCCTCCTCGCTCAGCCCCTGCCCGCGCAACTGCGCCTTCGCCTCTTGAAGCGTCCTGCCGCGCATAAAGGCTTCGGCTTGCGCGAGGCAATTAGCGAACAGCAGTTCGTGATGGCGTTCATCGGCCGCGGTCGGCTCCGCCGCGACCAGGAAATCGATCGGGACGACGTCCGTTCCCTGATGCAGCAGTTGAAAGAATGCGTGCTGGCCGTTGGTGCCGGGCTCGCCGAAAATCACTGGGCCTGTTTTATAACTGACGCGAGCGCCCTCGCGCGTCACCGACTTGCCGTTCGACTCCATGTCGAGCTGTTGCAGATAGGCCGGAAACCGCGCGAGCCGCTGATCATAGGGGATCACCGCATGCGCGGCGCATCCCATCACGTTTCTGTGCCAGACGCCGAGAAGTCCCATCAGCACGGGAATGTTTTGTTCAAGCGGCGCTTCGAGAAAATGCGTGTCGATGTCGTGTCCCCCCTGCAGAAACTGCAGGAAGTGTTCCGGTCCCACGCCGATCGCGAGCGCAAGGCCGATCGACGACCACAGCGAGTAGCGCCCGCCGACCCAATCCCAGAACCCGAAGACGCGCGCGGGATCGATTCCGAATTCGGCGACCTTATCGAGCCGCGTCGAGACGGCGGCGAAATGCGACTTCACCGCAGCCTCGCCGAGCGCGGCGACGACTCGGGCGCGCGCGCTTCTCGCATTCGCCATCGTCTCCTGCGTCGTAAACGTCTTCGACGAGACGATGAACAGAGTGCGCGCCAGATCGAGATTGTGCAGCGTGTCGGCGAGGTCGGCGCCGTCGACGTTGGCGACGAAATGCATGCGCGGCCCCTCGCCGCGATAGGGCGAGAGCGCGCGCGACGCCATCGCCGGGCCAAGGTCCGAACCGCCGATGCCGATATTGATCACATCGCTGAACGGCGCGCCCGTCGCGCCGCGAATGTCGCCGGAGCGCACCGCGCGCGCGAAGGCGAAAACCTTGTCGCGTTCGGCTTCGATCAGCGGCCGCATGTTTTCGCCGCCGACGAGAAGCGGCCGCGACGAGAGATCGCGTAGCGCCATATGCATGGCGGCGCGCCTTTCGGTGTTGTTGATGACGACGCCAGAGAACAATGCTTCGCGCCGCACGTCCAGATCACGCGTTTTCGCCAGCGAGGTCAGCAGCGCGATCGTCTCGCGCGTCACTCTATGCTTGGAGAAGTCGAAGAGAAAATCGTCGAGCTTGACGCTGAAATTTTTGAAGCGCGCGGGGTCCTCGGCGAAAAGATCGAGCGTTCGCGTCAGCTCCAAAGCGGAAGCGTGAAATTTCAGTGCGTCAAAAGCGACGGCGACGGCGTCCGACATTCTTTTCTCGAAGAGCAAGCGCGTTTTCCTTTGGGATTTGTACCCGATTCGCAGGCGGAGGGCGCCGAATGACTTTACTCCGAGAGGCTGGACCCTAAATTTTTACTGTATTGTGACAGAGGAATGTGAAATCCATATCGGCTGGATGACATTTTTCTGACAGCAGGACGACGATGGACGCGATTCATTTCCTCGACGTGCGCAACGGCGGCCCGGTCGCCCATGCGACGGCGCGGTTCGACGCGGCGGCCGCGCTTCGCAAGGCCTGTCTTGGCGCGGCGGCGCCGGTCGGCCGCCTGTGCCTGCCGTCGATTGACCGTATCGCCGCGAATTGGCTGAAGCGCTCCGCCTCCGCCTACCGGGCGGAGCTCGAGCGCATCGTCGCCATTCTCGGCTTTCCCGGCGCGATGACGCTGAACATGTCCTATCTCTTCGCCTGCACCACGCAAGCTTATGAGGACGAGCGCGGCCTGCCGCGCCTGCGCCGCACGCTCGACTGGCCCTTCCAGGGCCTCGGCAGGGGCGTGGAAATCGCGTTGCAGTCCGGCGGGGCGGGCGAATTTTACAACGCCACCTGGCCGGGGGCCGTGGGCGTGCTGAGCGCCATGGCGCCCGGCCGCTTTTGCGCCTCGATCAATCAGGCGCCGATGAAGCGGCGCACCCAGGGCTCCCTCGGCTTCGCCTATGACGCCGTCCTCAATCTGCGCGATGCCTTGGCGAGCGAAGGCGGTTGGCCGCCGGACCATGTGCTGCGCTATGCTTTCGAACATTGCGCAAATTTCGAGGCGGCCGTCGAGTTTATCGCCAGCGCGCCGATTGCGCGTCCAACTCTCTTCACCCTGGCGGGGGTGAGGCGCGGCGAGATGGCCCTGATCGAACGCACGGAACACGAGGCCCGCGTGCTGCGCGGACCGGTCATCGTCGTCAACGACTGGCAGGAGCCGCAGGCTGGCTGGCAGGCGCGCATGAGCTTTGAGAACAATGTGAGCCGCAAGGCGGCGATGCGCGCCGTCGCGCCTGACGCGCCGCCCTTTTCCTGGGTGCGTGAGCCCGTGCTCAACCGCCTGACGCGCCTCGCGGTGGAAATGTGCGCCGTCGGCGTGGGCGATTTCGCTGCGCGCGGCTACGAGTGCCCCTATCTGAAAGGCCGGCCGGAGCCGGTCACGCAGGACTTCTATCTGAACGCGGCGACGCCCACGGCGCTCGCGGCCTAATCCAGTCTCGGCGCGCTGGCGCGTCGCAGCCGATCATTGATCGCCTCGCCCAGCCCCCGCTCGGGCACATGCGCCACCGCGACATTGGCGATGCGGCGCGCGTCGAATTCCCGCAAATGGGCGAAGAGATTAGCCGCCGCCTCGACGAGATCGCCTGACGGCGAAAGATCGAGCACGAAAGCGCCGGAATTGGCGCGCGCGGCGAGCCGGCCGCCAAAATCGAGCGCCGCTTCGCCTTCGTTGAGTTCGTGCGCCTCCAAACGCAGGCGGGCGGCAGGCGCGTAATGTGACGGCGTCATGCCCGGCGCGAGGATTTCTGCGTGCGCCGGAGCCGCAAGCTTTGCGCCCAGAATCTTCTCGATCGCCTCCCGCGCGATCGCGCCGGGCCGCAGCAAGACGGGGGAGCCCTCACAGAAGGACACGATCGTCGATTCCAGCCCGGCGGCGGTGCGGCCGCCGTCCAGAATCATGTCGACCTTGCCCGAAAGATCTTGCGCGACATGCGCCGCCGTCACCGGGCTCACATGGCCGGAGCGGTTGGCCGAAGGCGCCGCAATTGGCCGGCCGAACGCCGCGATCAGCGCTTGCGCGACGGGATGCGCGGGAACCCGAACCGCGACGCTTGGCAGGCCGGCCCGGGCGAGTTCGCAGACAGCCCCGTCCGGCGCGAGCGGCGCGACGATCGTCAGCGGCCCCGGCCAGAAGGCCGCGGCAAGCCGCAGCGCCGGCTCAGGCAGCGCCGCCTCGCGGCGCGCGGCGTCGAGATCGGCGACATGCGCGATCAGTGGATTGAATGAGGGGCGGTCCTTGGCGTCGTAGATCCGGGCGACCGCCCATGCCTGCGTCGCATCGGCGCCGAGGCCATAGACGGTCTCGGTCGGGAAGGCGACCAGTCCGCCCTCGCGCAGGATCGCCGCGGCGCGAGCAATCGCCGCGGCGTCAGCCGGCGCAACAATCGTCACGCGTTGCGGCCGCTGTACGGAGGCTTGGGGATCGCCATATGCGCCTCGCGCAGCGCCTTCGACCAGCTCTCGCGCAAATCGCGAAAATACGGATCGTTCGAACCGATCCTGGTCGCCACCTCCATCTGCAGCGCGTCGCGACGCAGCAAGGCGATGTCGATCGGCGTGCCGACCGAAAGATTCGAGCGCATGGTCGAATCCATGGAAATAAGCCCGATCTTCAGCGCGTCATAAATGTCGGTGTCATAGGAGACGGCGCGGTCGAGTATGGGCTTGCCATATTTGTGCTCACCGATTTGCAGATAATTGGTGTCCGGCGTGCATTCTATGCTGTTGCCGGCGGTATAGATCATGAAAAGCCGGAGCGGCCCCCCGGCGATCTGACCGCCGAGCAGCAGGGAGACGTCGAAGCTGACGCCCTGCGCCGCGGGCTCCCCCTCGGCGTTGCCCGTCTGGACGCGTGAGAGGCGCACCGCACGCCCGACGAGCTGGGCGGCATGCAGCATGTTGGGCGTGTTCATGACGTTTTCGACGACGCCGCTCTCGGGATGCTCGATCCCGTCGCCGATCAGGTTCACGACGCCCTGCGTCACCGAGAGATTGCCCGAGGCGGCAAGCATCAGCACGCGCTCGCCGGGCCGCTCGAAAAGATGCAGCTTGCGGAACGTCGAAATGTTGTCGAGCCCGGCGTTGGTGCGCGTATCGGCGATCATCACCAGTCCATCGCGCACCAGAATGCCGCAACAATAGGTCATGTGCCTCCGTAGCGGTTCGCGCCAAACGCTGCAGGACTTACAAGTTTCGGGCCATGAGGCAAGTGCGGCGAGGCCACAGCGAAGGGGAATCGGGTGAAGGATCGTTTTCCTCACCCTCATCCTGAGGAGCCGCCCGCAAGTCGGGTTTACCCGACTTGCGGATTTAATGTCGATCTCGGGCAGGCCCGAGATCGAAGGCGGCGTCTCGAAGGACGAGGGTGAGGAAAAATACGGGAAACGGGCTTCCTCGCCCTTCGAGACGCGTGCTGCGCACGCTCCTCAGGATGAGGAAGCCCTTCACCCGATCACCTTGGGCCACAGCGAAGGAAAATCAATCGCCGTTTTCGCTCTTGTAAGGAAGCTCGGCCGCATGTTCGGCGGCCCATTCCGCCACCGCTGCGCGCTCGCGCGCCAGATAGTCCGAGACCGCCTCGGCGAGGCGTGGGTCGGCCAGGAAATGGGCCGAATGGGTGATCACCGGCCCATAGCCGCGGGAGATTTTATGCTCGCCCTGCGCGCCGGCCTCGACGCGCTTGTAGCCGCGGCGGATTGCGAATTCGATCGCCTGATAGTAGCAGACCTCGAAGTGGAGAAACGGCAGCGCTTCCAGCGCGCCCCAGTTGCGCCCGTAGATGGCGTCGTCGCCCAGAAAATTGATCGCCCCGGCGATATGCCGCGCGCCGCGACGCGCCATCACCAGCAGGATGCGATCCGCCATGCGCGCGCCGATCTCATCGAAGAACGCGCGAGTCAGATAGGGGCGGCCCCATTTGCGCGCGCCTGTGTCCATGTAGAACTCAAAAAACGAATCCCAGTGCGCCGGACGAATGTCGCTTCCCGTGAGCAGATCGATTGTGATGTCGTCGCCGAGCGCTTCGCGTCGCTCGCGCTTGATCGCCTTGCGCTTGCGCGCTGTAAGCCGCGCCAGAAAATCCTCGAAGTCCACATAGCCGTCGTTAACGAAGTGGAACTGTTCTCCGGCGCGGTAAATGAATCCGGCGCCGCTCAGCGCAACGCATTCCTGCTCCGTGCAGAATGTGACGTGAATGGAGGACGCGCCGCTCGCCTTGCGCAATCCGTGCAAGGCGGCGATCAGCGCCTCACGCGCGCCTTCGGGCGCGTCACTCGCGATCAGCAGCCGACGCCCGGTCACAGGCGTGAAAGGGGCCGCCACCTGAATCTTCGGATAATAGCGTCCGCCGGCAAGCTCATAGGCCTGCGCCCAGCTTTGATCGAACACATATTCGCCGAGGCTATGCGTTTTGATATAGGCCGGCGCGCAGGCGACAAGCCGCCCCCGCGAATCTTCGACGAGCGCATGCGCCGGCGCCCAGCCGGCGCGCGCGCCGACCGACTTCGACACTTCAAGCGCGCGCAGGAACGCATGCGAAACAAAAGGATTATATCGCTCGCCCACCGCATCCGGCAGGCCGGGCGGATTGGCGCACGCGTCCCAAGCCTCAGCCCCGACGGAGTCGAGCGATTCGGCGTATCGAACCGAAAATTCTTGCGCCGAAAATTGTTGCGCCATGTGTCCAGTGGAGCAGCCGCGTTTCAAAGCTTTCTAGCACAGCGCCGCGGCGCGCTCTAACATGGCGCGAATGGCGACATCATCCAAGCGCGACTTTTGAGCAGGCAAGAACGACAACATGAAAATTAACGGCCGTGACTACAGAACGATCTGGCTCGATTCGGACGGGCGGCGCGTTCACGTCATCGATCAAACCGCGCTCCCGCATCGCTTCGAGACGAAAACGCTCGCAAGTTGCGAAGGCGCCGCTGAAGCGATCAGCGCTATGACAGTGCGCGGCGCGCCGCTGATCGGCGTGACCGGAGCCTATGGCATGGCGCTCGCCGCCCAGAGCGATCCAAGCGACGACGCCATCGCTGGCGCCTATGCCGCCCTCCTCGCGACGCGGCCGACAGCCGTCAATCTGCGCTGGGCGCTCGATCGGCTGCGCGCGCTGCTCCTCGCGGCGCCGGTCTCGGTCCGCGCCGACCTTGCCTATGCCGAAGCCGCCAAGATCGCGGAAGAAGATATCGCGGCCTGCCAAGCCATCGGCCTCGCCGGCGCAGAACTCATTCATAAAGCGCGCGGCGGCGACGGTCCCGTCAACATCCTCACCCATTGCAACGCCGGCTGGCTTGCCACCGTGGATTGGGGCACCGCTTTGGCGCCGATCTACGCGGCGGCGCGGCAAGGCGCGCCGATACATGTGTGGGTCGACGAGACGCGTCCGCGCAACCAGGGGGCGAGCCTCACGGCCTTCGAACTGCTGGGCGAAGACGTTCCGCATACGATCATCGCCGATAACGCCGGCGGCCATCTGATGCAGCATGGTCTTGTCGATCTCGTCATCGTCGGCAGCGACCGTACGACGCGCGCCGGCGACGTCTGCAACAAGATCGGCACCTATCTCAAGGCGCTCGCGGCGCATGACAATGGCGTGCCGTTCTATGTTGCGCTGCCCTCTTCGACGATCGACTGGCGCATCGCCGACGGCGTCCGCGACATTCCGATCGAAGAGCGCGCCGCGCGCGAAGTCACCCATATCAGCGGCCGAGGCGCCGACGGCGCGACGTTCGAGGTTCAGCTCACGCCCGACGGGTCTCCGGCGCGCAACTTCAGCTTCGACGTGACGCCGTCGCGGTTTGTCACTCGGCTGATCACCGAGCGCGGCGTTTGCGCCGCAACGGAAGAAGGACTGAAGGGATTGTTCCCGGACCTCGCCGGTTAGCTAAGCTCTTTCTAACTCTCGCGCGTTCCGTAAGTTTTGAAGCGTTCGACCGTGCGCATGATCTCATCATCTGAAAGCACGACGGGTTTGCCGGCGAGCGCGCCGAGGTAGAAGACTTGCGCAAGCGCTTCGAGTTCGACGGCGCGCCACAATGCTCTGCGCATAGTCGCGCCGGTGACGATGGCGCCATGATTGGCGAGGAGCACGCCATCGCGATCCGCGAGCCCCGCCACGACGAGATGCGACAGTTCAGCGGTGCCGTAGGGCGCGTAATCGACGCAGCGCACGGTCGGGCCGCCGAAGGCCGCGATCATGTAATGCACGGCCGGAATATCGCGCCGCAAGGTCGCGATCGTCGTCGCATAGGGCGAATGCATATGCGCGATGGCGTTCACGTCCGGTCGGGCGCGGTAGATGTCGAGATGGAAACGCCATTCGCTCGACGGCGGTCGCGGACCGTCGAAAGCGCCGTCGGCCGCAAGCGGCATGCGCGCGATCAAGTCGGGCGAGAGTTCACGGCTGGGAACGCCGCTCGGCGTGACGAGCGCGGCGTCGCCGACGCGCAGGGACAAATTGCCCGCAGAGCCGTGATTGAGACCCAGCCGCTCCATTTCTTGCCCGGCGTCAACGATCGCCGTGCGTGCGTCATGTTCGTCCATACAAGAAGCCTTACAGGCGCGGCGCGGGCCCTGGCAAGACAGGCTGACGCATGCACGCGGCCCGCGCGCCAGGCGAACGCGAGCGCACGATGAGAGCGCGTGATGCATGCCCGCGATATTGCGCACGCCCGGCTTGCGGTATAGGACGGGCCTCCCCGTCTCGGGGCCGGTAGCTCAATGGTTAGAGCCGGCCGCTCATAACGGTCTGGTTGCAGGTTCGAGTCCTGCCCGGCCCACCAGTAAAAACAAACACTTACGAAATCACTTCAATGGCCGGGCCACCGATTTGGCCACCGAAACCCTACTTTTGACCGATCGCCAGTGCCGCCTCGTCCTGATAGTCTGGCGCGAGGTGACCATAGTGATCGATGACGATTTGTTCGCTCGTTCCGAGGAAGTCCGCGACCTTGCGCGTTGGCAACCCCTTCGCCACAAGCCATGACGCCGCGCTGTGCCGCAACGTGTAGGCGGTCACGCCGCCGCCTAGCAGTGCGAGCTTCGTCGCGCTGCCCATAGCGACTTTCACAGATGCGACGGGGTTGCCGTTAAACCTAACAACGTGACCGCGCTCGCCGTCGAGACGACGCCAGCGCAACAGATGCGCTTTCAAGCGTGGCGAGATTTTCACAGTAGGCTGACGCTTGTCAGTCTCTATCGCACCATCGGCATGGCGATGAAAAACGCCTCGCTCAATATCGACGTGCGATCTACCTGGGCCTCTATCCCATGTCGCATTTAAGATCGCGCCGGGTCGTGAGCCGGTGTAGAGGCCAAGGATCAGAAAGCGGCATAGATGGCGCAGCGGGCGCTTGTCCGTTCCGACGCCTGCCTGAATCTCGCGATAGCGCCAACATGTCCAAAGTAGGCGCGCCGCTTCGTCGCGCGTTAGCCATCGCTGGCGAGCCTGGCCCTTCTCAGGCAACACGACGCGCACAACCTCCCGGTGATATCCCTCGCGATGATGATGCGTGATCGCCGCGCGAAGATCTTCTAGATCACGACGCGCGCCACCGCCGGTGCCGACGCTTCCGCCCTTGCGCTTGTCGGATGATTGACCGTGCCGTGACGCGGCGTAAGAGCGGCATAGAGCTCCGTTAATGTCAGAGAGAGATATTTGGAGCCGAAAAAATCTAGGGGCCTCTCTATGCGTTCCGCTGTCTTCCCTGGACGCGCATGACCGGGCGCAACATCATCTGAATAGATGCGCAACACGTCCGAAACTCGGATTTCGCTTAGTGCGCGTTCGCGGCGCGGCGACTGGTATTTTGAGACGAGGTGATCCGCGAGCTTTCTTTCAGCCGCTTCGCGCTCGCCAGCGCCGCATCCAGTGCTAACTTGTCGTCCTGAATCTTTGATGATCCAGACTGCGTTTTTGACGATGCAGCCGGCAGAATCTCTTCGGGGCGGGCGCAACCAAAGGTGTGCGCCTTTGTTGGGACGAGGCATTGCTGAAACATCCGTTCGATGGCGGCGAGCGTTGTCCAATCTTTTCCCGCGACTCGATAGATTTCAAGAGTCCCCTTGCGCGCTTCACGGCGCAGCGCCGCGACCGTTAGGCCGGGAAAGTGCGACGCCGCGTCGGCCAGACGCAGCGGCTTGTCTTTAGGTGTGGGCTGTTCACAATGGCTCATGATCGATGTGCGAAAGGGGCGGAGATCGACCGCCCCTTTTCATTCTCGTTAGGCGGCTTTGCGATTTATGGCGGCGCTATACGCCCCATGCGCATGTTCGAGCTTGTCGATATATTTACGTTCGGCCCGATTAAGCTCACGGTGAGGATGGCGCGCCCCATAGGCAGACCTCCAAATTTGCTGAGCACCGCTCGCCTTTGCCCTCGCCTGCTTTAGCTCCGCGAGTCTTGTCTCAATCTCGCGAATTTCGGCAGCGCCGGGCGTTTCATCACGCAAAAGCGTGAAAGATACGGGCAGCTTTTTCACACGGCGCATGTCGTCCAGTTTATACGAAACATTTTCGCCGTGACCCACACACCTCATCTTGAACTTATAGACGGCGAGAATCCCCCGCGCGTTTTGCAAGATGTAGAAGCATTGCGAATCGGCGTGAAACTCGTCCTTGCCATCATTGGCGATGTAGACGCCGCTCGCCCCCGCCGGAAAGCGACAAGAGATGCGTTGTGGGTAATACGCCCCCTTTGCGGATCCCAAGACTTTTAGCCTCGCGATTGAGCGCAAGTTCCTGCTCGGCGGCCATCGCTGCCGGCTGATCGACGAAGAACCGAGCATTGCCAATGCTCAGCACCGCTGCATCCCGCCTTTCGGCCGGTGGGACGGCTTCGCGACGATCAAAAGAAGAGCAGGCAGACAGCAGCGAGACGACAATTCCCGCGATGATCAAAAGACGCGCCCATCGCGACGCACTACTCATGCTGCTCATAGACCCTCTCGAACGCCTAACTCATACTTCCGTCAGTGCGCATCGGCTTAAGCCGTATACTGCGCCCTCGATAAGTGCATGGATGGAAGAGACAACGATTGCTTGCCCAAATGGGCTCGTGCTCGCGTTTGATGTCCCAAAATCCTGCTGCCTATAAAGGTCAACGAACTGTCAGGCATCAAGCGCCGCGAAGTCAACGAAATGCATGTAGTTCGCGCGGTAGGATGGGAAAATTATGGAAGCAGTTGCAATTCGGCAACGAGATGGACAGATCCGCTGCAATGGACGATTCGCCTGTCAATCGGCGTTGAAGTTTGGCTCTGACTCACATTTGATGAAGTTTGGGCGCCGGCTTGCAATGGTTTCATCAAGGAATCAACGCCATGCCCCGAAGCTTGCGCCCTCGGCTTTTGTGCCGGCCGGTTTCCACGTTGAAAACGCCATCCATGATGGCGCGGTTACCATCATCACGGTCCGCCCCACGAGCAAATCGAGCCGATGTCCGACATGCACGGCAGACGCGGAGCGTATCCATAGCCGCTATCTCCGGCGTTTGGCCGATCTACCATTGACGGGTCGACAGGTTCGGCTTGTCGTCATCGCGCGGCGGTTCCGATGCGACGCTGCTTCCTGTCGCTGCGCCATTTTCACGGAGCGTTTTAGCGCCAATATCCTGGCGCCGCGGGCTCGCCGAACGGCGCGATTGGACTGCCTCGTTCATCATCTTTCTATGGCTCGTGCGCGTGACCGACAGATACGACGGCGCCGTCATGCTGACGAGAGCGCCGAGCGCTGCGCCGTCAAGTCAGATGATTTGCGGCGAATGCCGAGGCCATGACTTACGACCGCGCCGCGATCATGCGAGACGCCCGCAAGCGGTTCAGAGACAGCAAGCGACTCGGGCTCGTCTGGACGCGGGCAATGCCTGTCGACGTCGTGGGCGGCCCGCGAAAGCCCCGACCGTGGATTTAGCGATGGGCGTTGTCCGGATAGAGAGGATCGCCACAGAGCGGCGACGCGTCCAGTCGGGGGTATCGCTCCACGATAAGAGAAAATCTATCTGGAGCGTCCGCTTATGCCCCACCTCTGCCATTTGGCCACGCATTCTTCGCACTGCGGATGGAGCTAGTCCGCCGCCAACGTCGGGCCCCGCAGAAAACAATTTGTCATCCTTGCGGGCTATCGCGTCGACGACGCTCCTCGTCCTTTTCGTCCTGATCGCGGATGAGCCAATAGACCGCGCCGAGCGCAAGGGTGGCGGTCGCGAGGCCCAGCATCGTCGCAGGCGGCGCCTCGGCAATGTCGAGGACAATGAACTTTCGCACGACCGCGAAGAGGGCAATCAGAACCACTGTGCGCACCTGCACGATGTTCTGATGACGCTTGATCATGATCAGGACGGAGTGGTTGAACTCAAGCGCAATGAGCACCGTCATGATCATTCCGAAGACCGTCTGGAACGTGGCCTGATTCGCGGGATCGATCGCGTCCTGGATGAGCAGCAGCAGAATCCTGGTCCCGAGGTGATACAGGGCGACGCCGATGACCAGCGCGATCAGCGCGGTTAGAAACAGGCAAACGATCTGCTCAAAGCGCTCGTAGATGTCGAGCGCATGAAACGAGGCGATGTCCTTTTGCAGCTGCTTTCTGATTGTCTGAGATTCGACCATGGTCGCAAAGGCCTCGCAGCCAGAGGTGGAAGCGCACGACGCGCTGCGCACGGCAGCGCCGTCACGCAGAGGTCGCCTTCGAGATGTGAGGCTATATAAGCCACCGCCCCTTCAACGCCATCGCGGTTCTCCTATCGGTATCGGAGAAGAGCGAATTCCGCGAAGGTCCTTCCGAAAATTTCTCCGCCCGTCTTGAAACAGCGAATTTGATCATGAGCCAACGGGCTCATGGGCGCAGCGTAGCCGGCAAGAACGCGGATTGGCGATAGGCCGCTTTTTCATATCGGCCGGAGAACGCGCGAGCGCCCACACGTGTGGCGAAGCTTGGCTAACAATCAGATGATTAAAACGAAGCGAGCTGCAGCGTATCATTTGCGTGCAGCTGTTCGCAGAATGGATCAGCAGCTTACCAAGGGGCTGCAGCGCGATACATAAGAGTTTTCGCCCTATGTGGGACGAAGAGGAAAATATGGGAGGAAAGCCCATGCATAAATTCTTTGGAGTCGCGGTGGGCGCGTTGTTGATATTTGGGTTGGGAGCGACTGCTCAGGCAGCCCCAGCGCCAAATTCTCAGGGCAGCGTAATCTCCAACTCGAACCTTGTCCTTGCGGCTCAGAAAGAACGTCAAGAACGTCAGGGCGAGCGCCAGGATACTCGTAGCGGGCGTCAGGGCGAGCGTGAACAACGCCGCGACGATCGTCGCTAAGTCCCCAAATGACCGAATGACAATAATGTAGCCGGAAACACCTCGTGGGTTTTCGGCTACGTTTCTTTTCTGATCGGAATCTTAATTTTGGGTGAGGCGCGCGACGCGTCGATCGCAACACGTCTTTGCGTTGTCAGCCCAGCTTTGCCGCCAGCACGTCGATCTTCCCGATTTTCGGCGGCTGCGAGAAAAGCTCCGGCGCCTTCGCCATGAGTGCTTTTGCGACTTCCCCAGCAAGATGAGCCTCTCTGCCAGCTTCGTCGTTGAAAACGTCGAAAATGGCGTAAGTGGTGGGTGATACTCGGATCGCGAACCACGACACTGTGCCGGGCTCTGCTTCCACGAGCGGCAGCGCCGATTTCAAGAACGCCGCAACCTCGTGCTCCTTCCCAATCTTCGCCTCCAGCGTCGCCCAGATGCCGAATTTCACCATTGCGACCTCCTTAAGAACGACGGCCTCCGAGCCGTTAGTTTGCACCAAGCGTCCGCAGATGGCGGCAGCATGTTATTAACTATCGCGGCCGGTTGCTCCCGTCCCGGGGCGCAAATACGAATCGGCCTGTCGCCTGCTAACGGGCGACGATCCTTTCAACCGTAAAACTCAAGCCCGGCCGGCGATGACCGGGCTTTTTCGTGCGGGAGCGACGCTTTAAAAAGGCCCGCGGCCGTGAACCTCGGGCAAAAGTGACAGAACTAACCTGCCAGCCGACAGGCTTGGCGCCTGTCCTATTCATCCTCGCTAGACCAAGCCTCGATCAGGTAAAGCCTGTCGTAAAACTCGACGCGGCGATCGACCCTCGACTCGTCAACGACGGCATACTCAAAAATCTCGCGCGCTCGAACTGGGTCATCCTCGCGATGCAATGCAGTGCACCTCGCCCCCTCAAAGACGATGACCGCATATCGAGGTTCTGCCGATCGATTGATGCCTGGCATAGTGGCTGCCTTCGACTGGCACCCCAGTGGGATCCGAGATTACTGGCGCAGATTGTCCAGCTTGTGATGGTATCGAGGCGAGCCGCCTTGATTGGCGCGTCGACAGACTCGGGTGCTCGCTTGCGGAGGCGCCTATGGCATACATGCGCGTGCCGCGCTTTGTGCTTCCCGAACGACGCTCGCCTCAAGGTCTTCGGAGAACTGGCCGGTGAAAATCCGGGTCGGACGTGTCGAGCGGCGTTAACTCTTGCTCGCGCCTGAGCCATAGATGCACCCTCAAAAAGGCCGGCGTCGACGGCGACGAGCCGGGCGTGAAGCTGAGAAAAAGCCCGCACTGTGAACCCCGGGCGAGGTAGCTACGAAAAGGTCGCTGACAGGCGACGCCGCCTACTTGAGGATGAAGCGCATCGAGACAAGCGTCGCGGGTCAAGCGCCGCCTCGCGAGCGGGGGTCGAGGGCCCTGCTATCGCGGCTTTGCTCGCGTGGCGAGCGATGCAGAGCCGCAATCTCTCGATGTCGCTGTCGTAAGTCCGCTCGCTGCTCCATGCCTCAAAAGGCCCGAGACTCTGATCCGCGCCGCGAGCAGTCGCGAATCTCCCTCCGCTGTCGAGGACCAACGCAGAGGACGCAATCTTACCTAGGACCTCATCCGAACGGCGCAAGCGTCAAAACGGCTCGCATGCTACTGAGCGGATGAAATAGCCATTCACAGTTCCAACTGCTTCGGCCGGGACGAACAGCGGCGCTCGCAAGAGCGACGAGCCGGCGGCGCATTGCTAACCAGTGCGAAGTTCGAAACTTCAAACTCAAGTTATTTCTTGCGAAAGAGAGTGACCTCAATGGCTAATCGAACCATTCGCGTGTGGTGGAAGTCCGTCGCCACAGGCTGGCTGAATTTCAACTGGGATCCGATCACCTCGCAGTCGGTTGTTCACATCTCCGCCTGCGAGTGGAAGCCGAGCACCACGATCGGCGGCAAGAGCAAACACCGCGGCGCTGCACAGATTTTCGTAAAGAATATTCGCCCTCATGGCAGCAACGTTGAAGCGAACGGCGTCGAGTTCTTCGCACAAGTTGAATGGGGAACGCCTCTCGACGTCGTGTTCGACATCACTGTCTCTGACAACCCCGAACAGGAGCATACCATCTAGCCTCGTTTCTGATCTTCGGCGCTGCCGGTCAAGGATGCACCGGCGCGCCTAGTATCGGCAGTGTGCGCTCGCGCATTCCGCCGCAGAGTGGATATGCGCCACTGTCGGCCATGATCTCATGCGCCCCAAGGGAGCTTGACGGACTTAGGCAGACACTCGCCATGAAAAAGCAGACGGATCCTGATTTAGTTGGAAGCTGGACTTTCGAAGCAATCCGAACGTTTGCTGGCGCGGCCACGGGGGGAGAGGTCGCGGCCATGCAGGAATCATTCAAGCGTCAGGCCGAACTCTTTCGGCGTAACGGCGACGACGGCCGCGCCGCGTTTTGGCAGGCGCTGTCCAATAGGATTGCCGACGCGGCTGGCCGATCAGCCCGGCAAGCGAGTGAAGCGCTTCCCGCGTCTGATGCTGCCTGCAGCGTGCCCCCATAGTCAGCACGAAAGCGCCTAAGGCCACACAAAGCCGAAAAGTCACGTAAGCGCACGTTCGCACAGCGATGCTCGATTTGCTCGAGCAGCAGCGAGCGTGAAGCTGAAAAGCCAGCGCACGTAAGCCGTTGACGATAATCGCGGCGGAGAAACCAGTCAT
Source organism: Methylocystis rosea SV97 (assembly GCF_000372845.1). GTDB lineage: Bacteria > Pseudomonadota > Alphaproteobacteria > Rhizobiales > Beijerinckiaceae > Methylocystis > Methylocystis rosea. The sequence continues at coordinate 2,241,372 of NZ_KB889963.1, read as the reverse complement.
GAACTTTTATGTTTTCCTGGCCCCAAGCCATCAGTCGGCGACGGTTCACAAAGGATCTTGTCCTCACTGCAATGAAGGCAGGGGCCAGCGAAGGCCGGGACTAAAAGCAAATCTCGCTACGGAATGGCTTGGCCCGCATCTAGATAGCAAGAACGCGTTTGCAATCGCTCGCGGATCCGGCGTCAAGAATGTCACGGGATGCGGGCACTGCAAGCCTGAGAATACAGTTTAGAAACTACTCGCGCCGGACTTCTCTCTCCCGAACTCCCAATATTTGGAAACAGGGAAACAAGATGGGGGGCTCAAGCCACTTTGGCGACAGCGAAATGAGTGATGAAGCGGTAGCCGCCATATTCCGGCCTCATCTTGCCAGCTTGGATACCGGTGATACCTGGCGAGGAGATCGATGCCTATCGTCGCGAGCGATGCATCCTTGCGACAAGGATTTGTATGAGCTCGAATATCCCCGCTCCGTCGCGACGCTTTTTTCTCGGCGCCATCGCGCCAGTATTGGCGGCGGTCGCTCTAGGACCCGCCGTCGCCAGCATCGCCATCGTCGGCGATAGTCTCGCGTCCGGCTGCCCATTCGACACGCTGTCGTGTCGCCCCTTCGAGGTGATAAACTTCGCCAAGGGCGGCGCGCGGCTCGCGGATATCGCCGGGCAGTTGGAGCGTGCGCAACGGAATCGCGCGCAGAGCTTCATCATCGACGGAGGTCTGAACGATCTTTTCGGCTCCGCCGCGCCGATCCGGGACATCGAACGCGATTTCCGCGGTGTCCTGCAAGTCCTCGATCCGGGTGCTTCCGCGATCTTCACCTTGATGCCTTACATCGCCCAGAGAGAGGCGGCGCCGCGCATAGATGCGGCGAACGCAATGATGGCGGAGCTTTGCCTAGGGCGAGGCATCGAAGTGTTAGACCTCAATCCGCATGTCTCGCTCAATGGCGCGCGCCGCGCAGAGATGAGCGACGACGGGGTGCATTTCACGCCACGCGCCAATGCGGTGTGGATCGCGGCTCTTCGGGAGAAGTTGAGCGATCAGCTATTCCTCGACAGTGGGAGATTAGCGAAAATCTTGCTCGCGCCGAGCTGACCGCGGTCGAGCGCGACGAACATATCGCCGAGTGGATCAGGCTGACCGATCTTCAATCGGCTCAAGTTGAGCCAAATGAAACGAAGCGATCTGGGCCATCGCCATGAAGGTGAAGTCCGTGCCGCTGCTCGCGATCTCGGCATAGACCGCGACGAAGCCGCCGCGCGAAGGAGGTTGCTAAGGGCTCCCCGACCCCGCCGGCCTCTATTTCCTGCATTCGTTTCACGAGCCTCTCGGCGAGCGCATCGGCGACGGCGCCACGCGCTCTAAAACAACGAAAGAAGCGCGACCAAAGAAGCCATCCCAAGGGCGTCAAACACTATGCCCTCCCAAGTCGGTCCGATCCATGTCCCGACCGTGAGCAGGCTAACGCCGGCGACGAGAGATAGAAATGATGCCCCTATTCCATGACCGGTTGGGCGCTCGGCCATAGCTCCCCTCCATACTTGCCAATGACGATAACGCGGCCTCCCCGATGTCCCCGTCGTAAATCCGTTGGGTGCTCCATTCTCAAAAAAAACCCGCGACCTTGATTTTGAGCCGCGAGTTAGGGGCGCGCTCGATGGAAACGATCGGGCGCGTCTCGTCTGTCTATGGGCGCTGCGCTGAAATTGGGCGGCGAGTTCCTCTTTAATCGTCGCGCAGTCCAGAATACTAGTGATCAAAATCTAACGCTTGGCGCCCAGTTCTCGGCTATTGCGCGATAACGATGTCGAAGTCAGCGATGCGCCACGAGCGAACCAACAGCGCGCATTCCGTATTTGCTGGTGTTTAATCGGTTTCCTCAGCTAGACGACAAACCCTTGCTCGCCACCGCATGGGCAGCAACTCCAAGAGTCGTAGCATCGGCGACCACGCAACAGCTCCGATGCGCTATTACTCCTCAGCGTGGCTTGCCTGGAATTCGCTCCTCGGTTTCGCAGCACTTGAGCGCGCGTTCGATGTCGAAGCCGAGACGCTTCAGCACATCCGGATTCAGCGCACCGGACTCGAGCAGGCATCGCAGCTTTTCGCATACGCCTTCGTTTTGTCCGGTCGGCGGCGGCGCATCGCCACGCGCCCAGACGGCGGCGGTGCGAACGGCTTCGCGCGTGAAGAAGAAGCCGCGCAGCGTCTGTCCCTGCGACGTCATCCGCACCGTGTAGACGCCAGCGACGCCGGCGAAGAAAGCGGACTCGTAGACGCCATCGCCGGCGCCGGGCAGCGTCAAGTTCACGACCGCTCCGTCCGGATGCGTGACTCGGGCGGTCACCCGCGCACCATCGAGCGGAATCGACGCATATTGCGCAAGGCGAACGCGGAGCGTCACTTTCGCGCCCGGCTTGAGCGAGTCCTGCGAGAGCGACACAGTCATCTCGACGTCCGACCGCGCGTGCACGAGCGCTTCATAGCGGATGCCCGCGTTCTTCGACCCTTCGATCTCCTGCCGATGCGATTTCGCGCCACGTCTGGGAATGACTTGCCCCCAGTCGAGCAGCATCTCCCAGCGTCCCGGACCTTCGCTCGCGAATTCGCCCGGCACCGGCAGCGCGAAGCGATAGAAGCCGATGCGCGAGGCTTGCGTCCACGTCATCGACGGATGCGTCTGGTCGAGGACCTGTCCCGACGGCGTCTGCAGACGCACTTGCAGCAGCCGCGGCTCGGGTGTCAGGACGATCGCGTCCACTGCGGCGTCCGCTTCGTTAAGATAGAATGGAATCCGCTCGGTAACGCCAAAGTGGACCCAGCCGCCAGGATCGAGCACGACCTGATCGTTGGTCACGCCGGTCAAAATCTGCAGATAATATTTGTCCAAACGGAACGGATCATTCGCGTCGAGCGCGCCCGTCATCAGCATATAGCCATTCGTTCCATTGGTCAGCGCCTGCAGCGCCACAGGCTGAATCTGATCGGGCGTTCCAAGGCCGATTGCAAAGACGCGGCTGTTAATGAGGCCAGCGACGTCAGACAGATAGCGCGATCGGTTTTCGTATCCGTCCGTCAGCACCACGAGCGATTTGAAATCGACGCCCGTCTCGGGACCGATTAGGTTGGCGGCGGCAAATACGCCATCGCCGATCGATGTGAAGCTCGCATCTCCGGTCGCCAGCGTGTGCTTCGCAATCGCGGTGCGAATGACGTCGCGTCCGCCGGGGTCGGCTCCTTCAGGCCCCATGGTCGTCATCGGCGCGCCGGACGCCTCGTCGGTCGCGAAACGCACCAGACCGACGCGCGCGCCCTGAGGAGAGACCTCCACGAAGGCGGGAGCCGAGTCGAGCAGCACCTGAAGCCGTGTGCGTCCGTCTCCGCCGTCGTCCTGCATGCTTCCCGATCGATCAAGCGCCAGCACGGCGCCAGCTCTCGGCGCCGCAACGAAATTCGCCGTGATCGGCACATCACGCACGAAACCCGCCTCCGGACACTCGACGCGCACTGTCCCTGAAGCGGCGTCTCCGCCGATCCCGCCAGCGCAGGTCAGCCATAAAAAGACCTCGCGGGTCATCGGCGACGGAGCGGCGGCGACGCTGCTGGCCGCAATCGCGGTTCCGAAATTGATGCGCGTCGAACCGCCAGTGCGGCTGGGTCCCGAGATCACACGGAATGTCGCAGCGTCGCAACCGCTGATCCGGGCAATCACCGGCCGGCTCGAAGTTCTGCCTTCCGGACATTGGTTGAACACGACACCCGAGGTCACGAGCTCTACGGTCAGACCCGGAACGCCGCATGCGCACGCCAAGCAGAAGTTCAGCAAACCCGACGCGACTTCGCGGATCACGTCCTCGCGCTCAGGGCTCGTTGGCTTGAACCGGCTGGCGCGATGCTCAATCGTAAACGCCTCGACGCGCGAGGCGAATGGCGAAACCAGATGTCGCGACCACACGTAGTCGTCGGAAGCGCCGGCGGTGGGATACAAGGCGAAGGACTGCTGCGTGATATAGGCGCGACCGTTCACCGGATCGGCGCCGGTCTTGATCTTATTCGCGAGATATTGATGAATCGCGAGGTCGTTGGGGTGGATGTATTCCTTGACCCCGTCGCCCGAGCGGCCCCGTTGATGGTCGAACGCCGGGTTGCGCCAGTTCATCGCCGGATTTGTCGTCTCGTTTTCGTCATCGCCCCACGGGTAGTAGATCTCACCCGCGAACGTATATCCGTGAATGTCGATGAACCAGCGGATGCGCGGATATGTGTCGAGCAACCAGCGAACATTTTTCGTTTCGGTTTCCGAAAAGGCGCTCGGCCCATGGTAGACCTGATTAGAATTGCACGGGTCGTCCGAGGTGTGGCTCGTTACATCCGGATTGGCGAGATCGAAATATTTCCCTAGATCGAACGCAAAGTCGTAATTGCGATTTAGGTCCACGCCAACACATGACGAGCCGGGGATCGCATTGCGATTGCGCCGCCATCCCGCATCGGTCGTGTCGTGATCGAGACTGTGCTGACGCCCCTGCGGGTTGACGCATGGAACGAGAAAAACATTGACGTTGTTCAGGACGCGTTGGACATCGGCGGCGGAATAACTTTTGCCGCCATAGATGACGCCGCTGCCAGCCGTATAGGCGCCCAACAGAGCGCCGGCAAGTTCAAGCGCGATTTCCGGCGGCGTCCATTCGCGCGCATGCTGGCCGAATATGAGGAGCGCGCCGTCGACTGCGCCCGCGCCGTGCACGCCGATGCGCAGCGCCGTCACCGTTCGCGGCGCGACGCCAGGCTCTGCGCTCACCGCCTGCTCCGGTAGCGTGATGCGCTCGGCGATCGCTGGATAGGTCGACGCGAAGTTCTGGATGAGGGTTTCGATTTCGTCGACGTTAGTCCACACGGCGCACCTCTCTCAGACCGAGTGGCTTGGGCAGCTTTCCATCCGCGTAACGATTGCCCCGCGACACCTCGCCGGCCGAACGCTTCCCCTCTTCGGTCGCATTTGCCAGAACTTCCATCTGCACGGTGCGCTTGCGTTTCAGCTTCTTGATTGCGTCGGCGTCGATTTCCGCGACAATTTCCAGCGTGCCGTCCTCAAGCCGGCGCCGGGGCATGCATCCAGTGTCGGCTTCAATCGTCGCCAGTTCGGATGCATCCTTTACGCGCAACAAAACTCGGTATCGCGCCGACTCCATGGCCGCCTCCTACTAAAATGAACATGTAGCGCTCCCATCTCGATGCGCGGAAGCTCTCAAATGCGTCTTTATGGCAACTCTTGCGGCACCGGTAGGCGCCGCGCCTATGCTAAGTCAACGCTTTTGCTGGACATTCGTTCCACGGAATGATCCGCGTTGTTCATGCGCACGACACTCGACCTTTGATCAAAGTCGGTCGACGAACAATCGTTCTCGATGCGATGACAGGATGTCGGTGACGGATACAACGCTTCCACTCAATCTTTTCGCGGCTCCGTGCCCAGCATTGATAATGGCGATCCGCCGCGCCGCCAACAACGCAAAAACTATCTGAGGAGCGCACGACGGCGCTGTGAGCGCTACGCCCATCGAGGTGCTCGACGGCGCAAGGTTGCCAACCCCGACCAGCAGACGGGCGATCAGCTGCTTGGGGCGACAGTCCTGGCGGCTCCGCCGATATGATCGAGCGGGTTCGCAAAGCCAGCGGACGTTGCTGTGATCATCGATCCGTCGAAATTGCAATAGGAGTAGTGGAACCCTTCGCGCGGCTTCTAGGCATCAAGCTCACGGAGTGAAGCCAGTGCCAGCGATGACGCCGCTTCTGAATTTCTCTCATTACGCGCGTTCATGTGTCCAGACCTGCTTGACAGCAGAGCGTGCAATTCGCACGGTCCACCGTTTGGCCACCGATAAACATGAACTGAACGAGAACGCGACTAACCGCCAAGCTATATGAATCAACGGTTTCCAATGTATTTTACCGCCGCGCCGCCGCTCATAACGGTCTGGTTGCAGGTTCGAGTCCTGCCCGGCCCACCAGGCGATCGTGATTCCGCGATGTCACAATAGTGGCATGTGTCTCTGGCCCGCGCCTGCTCACAGGCCGATCGATGAGGCTTCGCTCTCCACAATTCCGATGCGCGCCGAAACCTCCATCCCCGGTTGAAGCGCCAGCTCTCGATTATCGACCTCGACGACGACGTCGACGGACGCGTCCGACTCCGTTTGGCGCGCCTCGGTCACTTTTCCCGAAAACGTCCGGCCAGGGACCGATTCGCTTGTCACGACCGCCTCTGCGCCCGGCGCGATCGTCAAAGCGCCCTCCCCCTCCGCTTTCACTCGAAGCCGAACGGTCTTGGCGTCGCCGATCATGAACAGCGGCGCGCCGGCTTCGACGCGCGCGCCGACAGCTGCCCTTCGCTCCAAGACGAAACCTGCGATAGGCGCGACAATCGCAGCGCCGGCTCGACCCGCTTCCGCCTTCGTCACCGCCTTGCGGCGCAGAGCGACTTCCGCTTCGGCGCGCTCTACTTGCGCCTGCGCGCGCGCCAGGGCGCCTCGGGCCGCGGCAAGCGCCTTGCGGCTCGCGGCGCGACTTGCCGAACGCGAGTCCAGTCTTTGGAGGTTCGCCTGCGCCCTCGCCTGCGCGCTCTGGCGCTGCGCCAGTTGCCGCTCAGCGGCCGCCAAAGCGCTTTTCGCGCGCGCGAACGCATCATCGCCGGAAGACGGCGCGAACGTCGCGCATGTCTCGCCCTTCTCCACTTGCGCGCCGACATCGCAAGAGAGCGTCGCGACGGCGCCTGCCGCAGGCGCATTGATCGGCGTCTGCGCGACCGGGGCGATCACGCCGCTGACGACGACCGTTCGACCAGCTGACGCTTCTTCGCGCGTGAGACTGACGCGCGTGTGAAGATAGAACGCGCCGCTTACGACAATGATGAGGAGCCCCAATAAACCGGCGACGACAGGTCGGACCCACTCGCCGGGCGCCACGACAGCGGCCGCGCCGGTCGCCGTCGCCGCAGACACGCGAGGCGCTGGAGCCCTGGCAGGAGAACGGAAAATGGCCTTCTCCACCTCGACGAGCAAGAACAGCACGACGCTCGCTCCGGCGATATGCCACCAGATCTCCGGGTCGAGCGGCGTGGTGTTGAATAGCGCCTGCATAAAGGGCGCGTAGGTGAACAGCGCCTGCAGCACCACGACGATGGCGACGGAAATCAGCACCGCGCGGCTGCCGAACAGGCCCTTCATTGAGAGTGACGACTCGGAAAGGAAACGAGCGTTGAAGAGATAAGCGACTTCGCAGGCGACGAGCGTGTTGACCGCGACCGTTCGCGCGCTGTCGAGCCCCATGCCGCGCGCCTTCTCCAATTCATAGAGGCCGAAGGTCGCGAGCAGCATCAGGAAAGAGACGAAGACGATGCGCCAGATGAAGTAGCGGGAGAGGATCGGTTCGCCCGACGGGCGCGGCGGGCGCAGCATGACTCCCTTCGACGGCGGCTCGAACGCGAGCGCAAGGCCGAGCGTGACCGCGGTGATCAGATTGATCCACAGGATCTGTACGGGCGTCACCGGCAGGGTCTCGCCCATTGCGATTGCCGCGATCACCGTGAGGCCCTCGCCGCCGTTGGTCGGCAAGATATAGAGGATGGTCTTTTTCAAATTTTCGTAGACGACGCGGCCCTCATACACCGCATGCACGATCGACGCGAAATTGTCGTCGGCAAGCACCATTTCCGCGGCCTCTTTCGCCGCCTCGGTGCCTTTGACGCCCATGGCGATGCCGATGTCGGCGCGCTTTAAGGCAGGCGCGTCGTTAACGCCGTCGCCGGTCATCGCAACGACTTCGCCGCGCTTCTGCAACGCCTGAACGAGTCGCAGCTTATGTTCGGGACTGGTGCGCGCGAACACAGTCGTGACGCTTGCCGCCTCGCCGAGCGCCTCGTCGCCTAAGGCGTCGAGGTCGCGGCCGGTGAGCACTGAATCGCACCGCTCCAGGCCGAGTTCGCGGGCGATGGCCATCGCCGTCGCGGCGTGGTCGCCGGTGATCATTTTGACGGACATGCCGGCGGTCGCGCATGCGCGGATCGCCTCGACGGCCTCGGGGCGCGGCGGATCAATCAGGCCGATGAGACCGACAAAGACGAGCCCGCTTTCAACGTCGCCGAATGCGAGTTGCTGCTGACCCTCTTCGGCTTTCTTGGAGGCGACCGCCAAAACCCGCTGACCGCGCGAGGCCATCTCAATGATGCGGTCGAGCCAGCAGGCGTATTCGAGAGGACGTTGCTCTCCGCGCACGTCCTGCTCCCAGAAGCACATTTCGAGCAGCCGCTCGGGCGCGCCCTTGACGAAAATGTAGCCAGCGCCGTCATGGTCGTGATGCAGCGTCGCCATGAAGCGGTGCTGCGACTCGAAGGGGATCTCGTCCGTGCGCGGCAGCTCCAGCGCCAGCTTTTCCAGATTGACGCCGCCTTTGACGGCGGCGGCGAGCAAGGCGCCTTCAGTCGGATCGCCCTCGACGCTCCAGGCGCCGTCAGTTTCGCGCAGCACGGCGTCGTTGCAGAGCGCAAGAGGGCGCAAGGCCGCGGTCAGGTGAACGTCCTCGCGCACCACGACATCCTTGCCATTGCGCAAGAAGCCGCCATGCGGATCATATCCCGATCCGGTCGTGTCGTAGGTCCCGCCGGAGATGACGATCGAGCGCACGATCAATTCATTGAGCGTCAGCGTGCCGGTCTTGTCCGAACAGATTGTCGTCACCGCGCCGAGCGTCTCGACCGCCGGCAGTTGGCGGATGATCGCCTTGCGCCGCGCCATGCGCTCGACGCCGATCGCCAGCGTAATGGTGATGATCGCCGGCAATCCTTCCGGGATCGCGGAAACAGCGAGCCCCACCGCCGCCATGAACATCTCGCCGGCGTCAAAATTCCAGACCAGCGCGCCAAAAGCGAAAACGGCGGCGGAAACGACCAGAATGACGACCGTGAGCCAGCGTGCGAATTCATCCATGCGCTGCAACAAGGGAGTGGTAAGCGTCTCCACCTCGGACAGCATGGCGTTGATGCGCCCGATCTCGGTCGCGGCGCCCGTGGCGACAACGACGCCCGTTCCCTGACCGTAGGTCACGACGGTCCCCGAATAGGCCATCGGCGCCCGATCTCCGAGCGGCACATCCACCATGACCGGCGCCGGGTCCTTGTCGACCGGCAGCGACTCGCCGGTGAGCGCCGACTCCTGCACTTTCAGAGATTTGACCCGGATGAGACGGATGTCCGCCGGAATCTTGTCGCCCGATTGGACATAGACGATGTCGCCAGGCGCTACGTCGGTCGCGTCGATGACGACGCGCTGCCCGTCTCGAATGACCGTCGCATGCAGCGACAGCATGTTGCGGACGGCCTCCATGGCCTCTTCGGCCTTGCCCTCCTGAATGAATCCGATGATGGCGTTGATGACGACGACCGCGACGATGACGGCGGTGTCGATCCAGTGCTGCATGAGCGCCGTGACGAAGGCGGCCGCGAGCAGCACATAGATGAGCACATTATGGAACTGCAGCGCGAAGCGCAGGAGCGCGCTGCGCCGTCTGCCGGCCGGGAGGCGATTGGGGCCATGGACGGCGAGCCGCCGTTCTGCCTCAGCCTTGCTCAAGCCCGAACGCGTCACGCCCAGGCGCTCAAGCGCCGCATCGGCTCCGATCGCCCAAAATTCCTTTCCTTCGGCCGAAGGCTGCATGCTTAGGCTCCTCCTCCCCGTCTTCCCCCACGGTCACGGCAGCCGCGCCAATTGATATGGGCTGCGCACGGCCGAACCGAGCCACTAGCATATTATGGTTCGTCGGGAGGGGGTTGGCAGCGCCACGTTTATGGCGGAGCAGCGCTGCCTAGGAGGCTAGAAAGTGTCGTTTGCGATGGAGCGCACGCATACATCGCTGACAGTTTCGTCGGTCGGCTTAAGTCCGATCCACTGGTCGACTGCCGCCGAGTCGAAACCAGCCTCGCAATGGTCGCCGATGCGCATCAGCGGGCGACGGATGAGCACCGGATCGAGCATCATCATCACCAATGCTTCCTGCGGCGTGACTTTCTCGAGGTCGATTTCGCCGGATTTGATGCGCGGCGAGGCGGCGTTGAACCATTCCGGCAACGGCTTGGAGCCGAAATAGGGACGCAGGCTCGAGGGGCTCCAGGATTCGGTCAGAAGGTCCCGAACCTCAACCTCATGTCCAGAGGCGACGAGCAACGCCTTTTGCCGCGCATTGCCGGCGCAGCCCGGCTTTTCGTAAAAGATGACATGAGCCATCAGCGACCCCTCACATTGCGGCCCACCAGTCGCGAACGCGAGCTTAGCGTGAAATTGTGCAGCGCGATACGGCTTCAGGCGAGCAAATTACGAGCAGCAGCGCCCGCTTTCGCCGCTTCAGCAGGCAGAGCGAACTAGCGCGAGAGTCCCCAGACGATATTCACGCGCGCAGAGAGACGCTCCAGGCCTGGACGCAAAGGAATCTCGGCGGCTCCGGGAGTCCCGGCCGCCTTCGCCGCATAGGCGCGCGGGCGCACGTCGATCTCCTCGAGCGGACGAATTTCGATCACGCGGGACAGCCGCAGCCCGGCCGCCTCCGCATAGATTTTCGCCTGCCGCTCGGCGTCCTTAACCGCTTCGCGCCGCAATGCGTCAAGCCGTTGCCTGGGTTGCGCGATTTCGAAGTCAATGCCTTCGAAGCTGTTAACGCCCTTGTCGATCAGACCGCCCGCGATTTCGCCGGCCTGTTCGATTCGAGTCACCCGCACGCGCAAATCGTTACGCGCGCGGAAAAACTTTTGCGATGTCTTGGGTTTGCCTGTCTTTGGGTCTCGCTCTTCGACAGTGACGGGCGTGAGCGTTACGCCCTGCGTCTGCACTTCAGCGTCGGGAACGCCTGATTTTTTGAGCTCGGCGAGAACAGCTTCGACCGCGCGCGCATTTTCCGCCGCGGCGTCGGCGGCCAGCGGCCGTTCGGTGACGACGCCGAACCGCAGGATCGCCAGGTCGGGCGCGACGTCCTCGTAAGCCTCGCCAATGACTGAGAGATTTGGAACGCCGTCCTTCAGCGTGTCGGCGTTCCCCGCGGCCGTGAACAACATCAGGCCGAGCGAAAGTGCGAAGAGCAAACGAATCATGGCATATCCTAGCAAAAGCTGCGCGCTAAAAGCTCATCAAAGCCGTAAAACCGCCGGCTAGCGGCGCTAACCCGAACCAGCATACAGAAGCGGCGTAGCTCGTCGCTTCGCGTCCGCTCGAAAAGGCCTCATGCCCACGCTTTATCATCACCCGCTCTGCCCCCATTCGCGATTTGTCCGGCTCGTCCTGTCCGAATACGGAATAGACGCTACGCTCATCGAGGAGCGCGTGAGCGATCGCCGCCCTGAATTTCTCGCGCTTGACGCCGCCGGCCGCACGCCAGTCTTCGTTGACGATAACGGCCTTGTCGCGCCCGGCGCCAATCTCATCGCCGAATATATCGACGAGACCTATGGCGCCGAACGTGGCGCGCAACGACTCCTGCCGCAGGAAATGGCGGCGCGCATCGAAACGCGTCGATTGGTCGACTGGTTCAACGTCAAGTTTTTCGACGAGGTCACCAACTGGCTGATCACGGAGAAGGTTTACAAGCGCTTTGCGCCTCCGGGCGGAGCGCCCGATATGGACGTGGTGCGTGTGGCGCGGGCCAACATTCGCCACCATATGCACTACATTGGTTATCTCACCAATGCGCGCAACTGGCTCGCGGGCGATCGTTTGACTTATGCTGACTTCGCAGCGGCCGCGCATATCTCCTGCGCCGATTATCTTGGCGATGCGCCGTGGGACGAAGTTGAGGCGGCGAAACACTGGTATCAACGCATCAAGTCGCGCCCCGCGTTTCGTCCGCTGCTGTCCTATCGGGCTCCAGGACTGACGCCGGGCCGCTACTATGCGGAACTGGATTTCTAAGCGTCGCTGAGCGGCGTCTGAAGGCTCAGGCGGCGCTGTCGCGAGCCGCGCTGCGGCCGCGCTTGACAACCATCGGGTGGAGTGAGGCAAGTAGCCCGCAATACGGGACCATTGTATGAGCGCACCCAACGAGCGCGAGAGCGAAAAGGTTGAGTCGAAGCCCGCCGACGCCGGCGATCCGTCGAACGGACTGCGGCAGCGCATTCGGCAGCAGGAGATATTGGCGGAGCTCGGCGTCACCGCCCTCCAGGGCGCTTCGTTCGATCAGCTGCTGACCGACACCGTGCGATTGACGGCGCAAGGACTGGACGCGGACTTCTGCAAAGTGCTGGAGCTACTTCCGTCTGAGAACCAGTTTTTGGTGCGCGCCGGCGTCGGCTGGAGTCGCGGCGTGGTGGGCGTCGCGAAAGTCGGCGCGGATCTCGACTCGCCTGCTGGATATGCATTACGCAGCGGCCAACCTGTCATCTCTAATCACCTCGAAAAGGAGACGCGATTTAGAACGCCCGAATTGCTGCGTCAGCATGGCGTTCGGCGCGCGATGAATGTGATCCTGCAGGGTGACGGAAAGCCATACGGCGTGCTGGAAGTCGACAGCCGCTCGCCGGCCGATTTCAGGGAGCAGGACATCGCTTTTCTGCAGGGCGCGGCGAATCTTCTTGGCATGGCGATCGAACGCGAGCGAGAAGAGCGCAAGCTAAGAGCGGCGCTCGCGCGCAACGAAGCGCTGCTCAAAGAAATGAATCATCGCGTGAAGAACAGCCTTTCCATCGTCGGCAGCATGCTCCGCCTGCAAGCCAACGACGCGGGCGACGAGCAGGTGTCGGAACTTCTCAACGAAGCCTCTCACCGGGTGGAAGCGATCGCGAAGGCGCATGACCAGCTGTCTCGCGGCTCGGACGTCGATTGCATGGACGTTGGCAAATACATTGAGGCGCTGTGTCACGATTTGGATGAAAGCGTCGCGCAATGCGACGTGCGCACAGAAGTCGAAGACGGCATCGTCATCGCAACCGATCGGGCGGTTTCGACCGCGCTGATCGTGAACGAACTCATCGCCAATGCGGCGAAATATGCTTACGAAAGCCAGTCGGGAATTATTTCGGTGAAGGTCGCGCGCCAGGGCGCTGAGAAATTCACTGTTTCCGTGCGCGACGAAGGCGCTGGAATGCCCGATGACATCGACCCTCGCAATCGCAAAGGGCTCGGCATGCGGATCATTGCGTCATTTACGCGTCAACTCAGTGCGACGATCGAAATGAAAAAGCACGATCCTGGCGCCGAGTTCATCGTCTCGATCCCCCTGCAAGCGCCCTGCTGACATGCAGGCGCCTGTTCCGAATGCATTGATGGGTTCGCCGACAGTTTATGATGTTCGATCGCCTGCGGTTCCGGCGCTGGAGGAGGAAATCCGCGCCCGCGCACTCGAGCTTGGCTTCGACGTCTGCCGCTTCGCGCGGGCCGATGTTGCGCCAGAGCAGGGCGAGCGGCTGCACGAATGGCTGCGGGACGGCGCGCACGGCGACATGGATTGGATGCGCGAGACGGCCGAGCGGCGGGCCGCGCCGCGCGCGCTCTGGCCCGAGGCGGCAAGTCTCGTCATGCTCGGCCTGAACTACGGACCGGATGGAGATCCGCTCGCTTCGCTAACGAAACCGGACTGCGCGACGATCTCCGTCTATGCGCGCAACCGCGACTATCACGACGTCATCAAGGGCCGGCTGAAACAGCTCGCCGGATTCATGCTCAAGCGGGCCGTCGCGGGCGACGCCAAGGTGTTCGTCGACACCGCGCCCGTCATGGAGAAGCCGCTCGCGCAGACAGCCGGCGTCGGCTGGCAAGGCAAACACACGAATCTCGTGTCACGCGAATTCGGATCGTGGCTCTTTCTCGGCGCGATTTTCACGACTCTTCGCCTCGAACCGGACCCGCCCGAGCACGATCATTGCGGCTCATGCACCAAATGTCTCGACGCCTGTCCGACGGCGGCCTTCCCAGCGCCTTACCGGCTCGATGCGCGGCGCTGCATTTCCTATCTGACGATCGAGCACAAAGGCCCTATTCCCCTCGAGTTGCGCGCCAAGATCGGCAATCGCATCTATGGCTGTGACGACTGTCTCGCGGTCTGCCCGTGGAACAAATATGCGAGCGCCGGACGCGAGGCGAAGCTCGCCGCGCGCCCCGAATTCGACGCCCCGCCGCTTGCGGAATTGGCGCGCCTCGACGATTCGGCGTTCCGAGCGCTTTTTGCGGGTTCGCCCATCAAGCGCATCGGACGCGACCGCTTCTTGCGCAATGTTCTGATCGCGATCGGCAATTCAGCCCGGCCGGAACTTGCCGCCGAAGCCGAGCGGCTCATCGCAGACGCCGCCGCCATTGTGCGCGGCGCCGCCGTTTGGGCGCTCGGCAGACTGGCGCCGACGCGAGCGGCGGAGCTGCGCCCCGATCGGCTGGCGGCCGAACCCGACGCGGCTGTCAGCCAAGAGTGGCGCCAAACGGCCTGAAACAGGCAAAAGCGCCACAGTCGCCTAAAAATCGGGGTCTTTCCCAGGTTTACTGCGTTGCGGCAGGCTACTCGCCGGCGATTTCGTTCTAATCTCTATCGAAGATCCCCTACTCAACCGCACCTCCGCCATGTCAGTCCTTTCGCGCCGCAATACCGACGAACCCGCAGAGGAGGCTTCCCGCCTTCTGCTGCGGATCGGCGTGTTTTTGCTGTTCGTGATCTCGCTCATCGCGCCCATTCTGGCGCGTCAGACGGTTTATGTGCTGCTGCCGATCGGCGCGGCGTTGCTGCTCGCCGCCGCGACGCTGACGCCGGAGGAAGGGTCGGGGCGCTCGATGCGCTCGATCTTGCTCTCGCCGCCCTTTCTCGCCGCTCTGTTGCTCGCCGCCTGGACGGCGCTCTCGCTGCTTTGGACCCCGTTCGAGGGACCAGCGGAACGCTTCGCAAAAATCACGGCGACGCTCGCCCTGGTGGCGCTCGCCACCGGATTTCTGCCGCTGCGCACCAAAACCTCTAATCTCAACCTGTTGCCGATCGGCGTCGCCGCGGCGACGATTGCGCTTGCCGCCGTCACTTTGCTGTTGAAGCCGCAGTACACGCTCGATGACATTCTCGATGTCGGACCGCTTGGCCGCGCCGGCCTCGGACTGGCCCTGCTCGTCTGGCCGGCGATGGGCGCGCTCGCCGTCCGCGGCCGGTGGTATTCGGCGGCCGCCCTCGCGGTGGCGACGGTGATCGCCTGCTATCTTTCCGGCGCCCCGAACGGCGTCCCGGCGCTGGCCGTCGGCGCGGCTGTTTTCGCCGCTGCCTTCGGCCGCGCCCGGCTGATGGCCATTTTCCTTGCGGCGCTCATGACGGCGATCGTGCTGCTCGCGCCGCTGACTGCCTATGCGGCCCATCTGATCTGGCCCGAACGTCCGCCCGGCTTCTTTAGACATCTCGCCTTCTGGGGTCAGATGATCGAGGCGGACGGCTGGCGGACATTGATCGGACACGGCTTTGGCGCGGCCACCTGGGGCGTGCTCGGCGGCTATCTGACGCCGGCGACGCCGCGCAGTCTGATCTTCAAGATCTGGTTCGATCTCGGCGTGCTCGGCGCGGCCGCGGCGGCGCTCGTCGCCGCCCGCACCAGCCTGTTCGTCGGCCAGTCGCGTCCGGCGCTCGCGCCCTTTCTTCTGGGCGGCCTCGGCGCGGGATTCGCCATTTGCCTGTTCGGTCCCGCGGCCGAGCAGCTGTGGTGGCTGACCCTCGCGGGACTGGACGCCATCGCCTTCGCGCTCGTGATGCGCGGGCAATTCCGGAAACGTCGCCCGCGCCTGCCGATCGGCTGGAGCGCGCCTGCCGAGGACCATGCATCGCCGTGACGCTGTCTTCCACGCTCGCCGACAAAGTCGAAACCCTTGGGCTTCGTGAGCCTGTCGCGGCCGCGGCGTTCCTCGGCGGCGCGCCGGTCTTCGCGCTCGCCGACGGGACGCTGCATTTCGGCGATGGCGCGGAGGGACGCCGCATTCCGGCCCATCAAGACGCGGCCATCCTCGTCGTCGCGCAGGACGGCGACCGACTCGTCACCGGCGGAGACGACGGGCGCGTTGTGGCGACCGACGCGAAGGGCGGCGTCGAAGTCATCGGCGACGAAAAGGGCAAATGGATCGACGCCGTCGCCGCGCGTGGCGGCGCGGTGGCGTGGACAGCAGGAAAGGTGGCGCGAGCACGCTCGGCCAAGGGCGACGTGAAGACGCTGGATCTGCCGTCGACATCGCGCGGGCTCGCCTTCTTCCCCAAAGGCTACCGGCTGGCGATCGCGCATTACGGCGGCGCGACCCTCTGGTTTCCGAACGCCGGCAAGCCGGAAGCGCTCGACTGGGCGGGCTCGCATCTTGACGCCACGATCTCTCCCGACGGGCGCTTTCTCGTCACCTCGATGCAGGAGAATATGCTGCACGGCTGGCGCCTCGCCGACGGCAAGCACATGCGGATGGCCGGATATCCGGGCAAAACGCGCAGCTTCTCCTGGTCGCATGACGGGAAATGGCTGGCCACCTCAGGCGCCGACGCCTGCATCGTCTGGCCGTTTTCGGGCAAGGATGGACCGATGGGCCAGGCGCCGCGCGAATGCGGCGTGCATTCGGCGATCGTGACGCGCGTCGCGTTCCATCCCGCCGCTCTGGTCATAGCGATGGGCTATGACGACGGCCTTGTCATGCTGGCGCGCCTTACCGATGGATCTGAGATTCTGGTGCGCCGTCCCGCGCAGGAGGACGATCGCGCACGGATCAGCGCGCTCGCCTGGGACGAGAAGGGGGCGCGTCTCGCCTTCGGCGCGGAGAACGGCGACGCCGGCGTGCTGAGCCTGCCGAAACCCTGAGCTGCGGAAGGGGCATGCCCGCGCGGAACTCCAGTCCTCATAAGAGGTTGAAGACCTGACCCTCTTAGAACGGGACGGCCAGGAGACAGCGATGACCCTGCATAGCGACAGCAATCCGCACCAGCACGTTCAGAGAATTCAAATCGCCTCCAGGAGACGATCAACCATCTGCGCGAGGATATCGAAAAGGTCGAGGAGCCGCAGCTCAAGGCCATGTTCGAGACCTCCGCCGAGGTTCTGACAGGATTGAAAAAGGCCTACAGCGACTACGAAGAAAAGAAGAGCCGGCTTGGCCCGGCGGACGCGAATTGCACAGCTGATCTGCGCCGTTTGCGTTGGGCGCGGGAAGCGCGGACATTCCTGTCATGACCGCGCCCGTTCCCAAGCTTCTGTCGATCGCCGGCTCCGACCCCTTCGGCGGCGCGGGCGTGCAGGCGGACCTGAAAACCTTCTCGGCCTTCGGCTGCTACGGCATGGCGGCGATCACGGCGCTCACCGCGCAGAATACGCAGGGCGTGACCGCTTCCTATCCTGTCGCGCCGGAGATCGTCGCCGCGCAGATCGAGGCGGTGCTGTCGGACATCTCCCCCGACGCGATCAAGATTGGCATGCTTTCGACGCCGGACATCACTCGGGCCGTCGCCGAGACGCTGGCGCGCTACAAGGCGCGTAACATCGTGCTCGATCCGGTGCTGGTGCCGACGCAGGGCGTCAGCCTCGCGTCCGCCGGGCTGGAGGCTGCGCTGGTTGCGGCCCTCCTTCCCCTGGCGCGGCTCGTGACGCCCAATCTTTATGAGGCGAGCGCGCTCACGCAAACGCCCCTCGCCAAAAACGCCGATGAGATGGCGGCGCAGGGGCGGCTCCTCTGCGACGCCGGCGCGCGCGCCGTGCTGGTCAAGGGCGGCGATCTCGAGGGCGAACCTGTCGACGTTCTTTTCGAGGCTGGAGAGAAACGGGTTTTTCGCGGGCGGCGCATTCCAACGCGCAACACGCATGGGACCGGTTGCGCCCTGTCCTCGGCGATTGCCTGCGAATTCGTCAAGGGCGCGCCGCTGATCGACGCAATCGCGACTGCGAAAGCCTGGCTGGAGGGCGCGCTGGAGGCGGCGGACCAGTTGCGATTGAGCGAGGGCCGCGGCCCGCCGCATCATTTCTATGCGCTGTGGCGCTAGCCCCGTCCTCGACCCTCCCCCGCTTCGCGGGAGAGGGAGCAGGTTGCGCCATCCCAACACGCGTGAATGTTCGGTTCATCCGACAGGGTTGGCGATAGGCGAAATGGCGCCGCTCCCCTTCTCCCGCTTTAGCGGGGGAAGGTGGCGCGAAGCGCCGGAAGGGGGCACATGCGGCAGTCCCGCATCATGACGGAACGCGCCCGCCATTTGCGACGCGCCACAGCCGGCGGCCGCTAGCCCGACAGCGCCGCCTTCACCGCCGCGCTGGCCTTTCCGAAGTCCATGCGGCCGGTATATTTGGCCTTGAGCGAAGCCACGACCTTGCCCATGTCCTTGATCGAGGCCGCACCGGTTTCTGCGATCGCCGATTTCACGGCCTCGGCCACTTCCGCCTCGGAAAGCTGCTGCGGCAAATAGGCGGAAATCACCGCGATTTCGCCGCGCTCCTTGCCCGCGAGATCTTCGCGCCCGGCTTTTTCATAGATTTCCAGCGATTCCTGCCGGCTCTTGATCATTTTCTGGAGCAGCGCGAGTTCGTCGTCCCCGCTGAGCGTCTTGCCTGCGCCGCGCGCCTCGATGTCCTTGTCCTTCAGCGCCGCGTTGATGAGCCGCAGCGCGTCGACCTTGGCGCGCTCGCCCGCCTTCATCGCCGTCTTGAGGTCCGCCGCAATCTTCTCGCGCATGTTATGTCCTTGGGGTTTCCAATTCCGGGGCGGATGCATTACATCCACAGCAATCGCGTCATGCCCGCGCTTGTCGCGGGCATCCACGTGGCGCCGCAGCCGTGGATGGCCGGATCAAGTCCGGCCATGACGCGCGGCGAGAGCGCTGTCAAGCCAGCGACGCGCCGGAGAGCCGAGACCCTGATGACCATCGATCAAGATAATGGCTGGAAGAAACCCCTCCACACCGGCGTGCTCGTTCTCGCGGGCGGCGAAGTGATCGAGGGCTACGGCCTCGGCGCCGTTGGCGAAGCGGTCGGCGAAGTCTGCTTCAACACCGCCATGACCGGCTATCAGGAAATCCTCACGGACCCCTCCTACGCCGCGCAGATCGTCACCTTCACTTTTCCCCACATCGGCAATGTCGGGACCAATGAGGAAGACGTCGAAACCGTCGATCTCGACAAAAGCGCCGGCGCGGTCGGAGCCATCTTCGGCGCGCCCTGCACCGACCCCTCGAATTTCCGCGCCCAGAAGCCGCTCGCCGACTGGCTCGCCGGGCGCGGCGTCGTCGGCATGTGCGGCATCGACACGCGTGCGCTGACGACGCTCATTCGCGAGCGCGGCATGCAGAACGCCGTCATCGCCTATGCGCCGGACGGCCGCTTCGATATTGCGGCGCTCAAAGCCAGGGCCGCCGCCTGGCCGGGGATCGACGGCATGGACCTGGTGCCGAGCGTCGGCTCAAAGGAGCGCTACGACTGGCGCGAGACGATTTGGCGACTCGGCGGCGGCTACGGCGCGCGCAGCGGCGCGCCCAAATATCGCGTGGTCGCGATCGACTATGGCGTGAAGCGCAACATCCTGCGGCTTCTCGCCGAACAGGATTGCGAAGTGGTGGTCGCGCCCGCCAGCGCGACGTGCCAGGAGATCTTGGCGCTCAACCCCGACGGCGTCTTTCTCTCGAACGGCCCCGGCGATCCGGCTGAAACCGGCAAATACGCCGCGCCGGTGATCCGCGACCTGCTCGAAGCAAAAATTCCGACCTTCGGCATTTGTCTTGGCCATCAGATGATGGCGCTCGCGGTGGGCGCGAAGACAAAGAAGATGCCGCAGGGCCATCACGGCGCCAATCATCCGGTCAAGGATTTCACTACCGGCAAGGTCGAGATCGTCTCGATGAATCACGGCTTCGCCGTCGATCGCGACAGCCTGCCAGTAAACGCCGTCGAGACGCATCGCTCTCTGTTTGACGGCTCCAATTGCGGCATCGCGCTCACTGACCGCCCGGCCTTTTCGGTGCAGCATCACCCCGAGGCGTCGCCCGGCCCGCAGGACAGCCATTATCTTTTCCGCCGCTTCGTCGAGATGATGGCGAAGGCGAAGGCGGCCTAACGGTTAACGGCCATCGGCGTCTCGGCTTTGTTCGCGAATTTCTCGCAAGGCGGCACGAGCTTTTCGAGCGGCTTTTCCTTCATCGCCGCTTCGCGCATGTCGAGATTCTTGAGCACCGTGAGATAGGGGCCCGAAGCCTGCGTGCGCAAATAGGTCGTCGTCAGCAGCGGGCCCGTCGGGAAGTCGCCACGCCGGCAGGCGTCCGCGCCGACGCCAAAGGAACCATGCGTCTTGCCGGGATCGCGCGCCTTCTCTTCCAGAAACTCCTTCTGCCGGGCGCGGATCGCCGCATAATCGGCCGGGTCGACGCGAAAGGCATAGAGGCGCGTTCCGGACTTCCGCTCGCCGGCGAGCGGCGCGACGTCTTCCGACGCGGTCGTTTCCCTAAGCGCGAAAACCATCTCATGCTTCGCGTTTTCTTGGCCGTCGCGCCACCAGCCAATTTTCAGAGTCACGCCGCCCTTCTGCGGCTCGAAAGTTTCGGGCAGGCGCACCGCCGCGCGCAGCAGGGCCGGATCGACGGAAGCGGCGTCGAAATTGCGCAGCGCCCACATGGTTGAGACCGGCACATGGCTGCAGGCGGCAAGCATGGCGGCGGCGAGCGCCAGGCTAGACAGGCGACGAATAATGCACGACATAGAATGCCTCATGTTTTTAGAGTAGTTTTTAATGTTTGACATTAAATTTTTCTTGTGTCAACGTAAGCGACATAAGGAGACCGCTATGACCGACTTCGCTGCCCCTTCTTCCTTCGATGACCGTCGCCTCGACTCGCTGCGCCGCCACATCGGCTGGCTCTGCCAAACGCTGCGCTTCGCGCTCGTCGGCTATTGCCTCTGGATTCTCGTCACGATCGTGATGTTCTGGAGCGACGAGTCGCTGGTCGTTTCGCACTTTGCGTCGCTGAAGGTCGATGTCGAAGGCCTGTCCGCCGATCAGCGGCTTGCGGCCTTTGGCGTCAGCTTCGTGATCTGGGCGCTGCTCGTCGTCGCCTGCTACGCCGGCTGGAGACTGTTCTCGGGCTATCTTGAGGGGCGCATCTTCACGCCTGATGCGGCAGGATGGCTGCGCTGCCTTGCGCTCGCAGGCCTCATCGCGGCGCTCGTCGATATCGCCACGCGACCGCTAACGTCGCTCATCCTCACGGCGCACAAGGCGGCGGGCGCGCATATGGTGTCGATCTATCTGCGACCTGAAGATCTTTCGACCGTCATGCTGCTCGCGACACTCCTCGCCCTCGCCCATATCCAGAAGACCGCGGCCGACATCGCCGATGAAAACGCGCAGATCGTCTGATGCCGATCATCGTCAATCTCGACGTGATGCTGGCGAAGCGCAAGATGCGCTCGCGCGATCTCGCCGCGCAAATCGGCATCGCCGAACAGAATGTGAGCCTGTTGAAGTCGGGCAAGGTGAAGGGCGTGCGCTTCGACACGCTCGAAAAAATCTGCGAAATTCTGCAATGTCAGCCGGGCGACATTCTCGAATATCGGCCGGACGACACGACGACGCCGTAACTTTTGGCAAGGAGCGCGCGGACATGCCGCGCACGGTCACCCGTGCACTTGGGATTGGGCTTGGGTTTGGGCTCGCCTGCGCCGCCGCGCTCGCTATCGCGATGATGCTGCGGCCAGAGCTTCGCCTCACCGCGCGCGCCGCGTGGAATGATCCGCGACTGCTCGCCGCTTTCGCCGACGATGCGCGCATTCGCTACGAACCAGAGGCGCGCGCTTGCGCGGCCGAGACGGCCGCGCTGCTTCCCGCCGCCATTGCGCAGATCGAGGCCGCACACGGGCGTCCCTTCGCACAGCCGCCGACGGTCGGCGTCTACGCATCCTATGAGAATTACGGAAGCGCCAACGGCATGGGCGATCCCGGCATCGCCGCCGTGACGCGGGCCGGCGTGGCGCTTTTATCGCCGACGCTGTGCGGCGACGAGCGCGATCGCCTCGAAGGCGTTCTCACGCATGAGCTGTCGCATGTGCATCTCTCGGGCTGGCGGCCGCTTGGCGCGCCGCGCCCGCCGCAATGGTTCACGGAAGGGCTCGCGGTGATGGCCTCAAACGGCGGCGGCGCCGAGGGCGTCAGCGACGAGGACGCGGCGCAGGCGATCCGCGACGGCTATCGCGTCGTGCTCGACGAGCGTCGATGGATCGACTTCGCGGCGCTCGGTTTTGAGCGCGAACCGCCGCGCGATCCAACGAAGGACGCGCTCACCCAGCGCCAGCGGCTCGCCTATCGGCAGGCGGGCATGTTCGTCGGCTGGCTGCGCATGCGCGACGAAACGGCGTTCATGCACCTCCTTCGCGCGCTCGAAGCCGGAGAGCCATTCGAAGGCGCCCTCCACTCGGCCTTCGGCGAAAGCGCGCCGTCGCTCTGGCGCCGCTTCGTTTCGGATCTCTCTCAACAGTCTAGCGCCGGCTAATCTTCAAAGACCTCACGAAGGCCAGCGAGAATCGCCGCGAGCGTAGATTCGGACGCTTTGCCCAAGCGCTTGACGAGCCGCTGCTTGTCTATTGTGCGAATTTGATCAAGCAGCACGAGCCCGCGCTTGCCCTTGAACGTCAGCGCGACGCGAAAGCCGGCGGGGCGGCTTCCCGTTGTCAGCGGCGCGACGATCGCGGTGCGCAAATGGTCATGCATTTCCGGCGGCGAAACAATCAGGCATGGCCGCGTCTTCTGTATCTCGCTCCCGACCGTCGGATCGAGCGCAGCGAGCCAGATTTCGCCGCGCTTCACCACGTCAGTTTTTCGTCGCCTTCATTGCCAAACTCCGGCCATAGAAGCGCGTCATCGCCATGCTCGGCGATACGGCGGGCGTCATCGCCCCAACCCTCCCGAACGCGCTTTTTGAGCGGCGTGACGACAAGGCGACCTTTCTCGACGGTCAATTCGACGTCATCTCCGACATCCGCCCCAATTTCGGCAAGAAACGGCTTGGGGATGATCAAGCCGGAAGAGTTTCCCATTTTTCGGAGCGCGCTGCGCATGACAGACCCATCAATGTTATAACTAAGTTATAACATTGATGGGTGGATTCGCAACCGCTCACTTCAAAAACACATAAATATCGACGTCGACGCTCGCGTCGTCGCCCTTAAAATCGGTCAGATATTCCTCGAGAATAAGATCCTTCGTATCGAGCCCCTTCTCGTCGAGATAGGCGGCGATGGCCTCATACGTGGCCTCGATCTCGTCGTAAGCGCCGCGATGCTGGAATTTGAGCGCCTTGCCGGCGGGCGACGCGCCGATGCTGACGCCCTCAGGCAGCTTGGGCTTGCCTTCCGGCGCCGCCGCAAGCGGAACCATCGCCTCGAAAGCGAAGCCCGTGTCGTCGGTTTTGGTGAAGACGGCGAATGGCCGACCGTTGACCGCAAGCCCCGCCTTTCCGACCGCCTCGCTGAGCCTGGCGAGAGCCTCGCCGACGGTCTTGCCGGCATCCTCCCACTTGCCCTGCCCCTTAGTCACAGCGGCGGGGCGCGCGTCGACGGTCACGGTCTGGCTCATCACCGCCTGCGCCGCATCGTCAGCGACGCCCGGAGGCGGGCTTGCATCGCCTGGCTTGACGTCAGTCGGACCGGCTTCAGTCGGATTGGCGTCTGTCGGACGGGCCTCGGTAGGCTTCGACTCGCTCGGCTTGGCGTCGCTCGTCTCGCCGGATGTCCTATCTGGCGCCGCGTTTGGTGGTGTAGGCCTTTGCAGCGTGGCAGATTTGTCCGCCTCCTGAACGCCGCCGACGGGAACCAGCGCGCGTTCGGAGTAGATCGCGGCGCCCGCGACCAGAATGATGAAGATCGCCAGCGCACGCCAATGGCGTCGCAGGCTGTCCAGCAAGCCCGGTTCTTCTTCCATCGTCGAGCTTTCCTAAACGGCCATCATGGCCTTTTCGCGCGCACATGCGACGCGCGTCCGGCGGGAGCCCGCAGTGGCGCTTCGGCGCAGCCTTCTCTATATACGAGCGCGTCTCTCGGAGAATAGACGAAAAGCTGCCTATGGCGCATCCGCTCGACCGTCTTCCGATTCTGCGCATGAACGGCGCCGGAAACGAAATTCTCGTTCTCGATTTGCGCGTGAGCGAGCATGAGCTTGCGCCGCAGGAGGCGCGCGCCATCGCCAAGGCGCCCGGCCTGCGCTTCGATCAGCTGATGGCGCTCCACAGGCCGCGCAGGCCTGGCGACGACGCGTATATGCGCATCTACAATATCGACGGTTCTCTCTCCGCCGCCTGCGGCAACGGCACGCGCTGCGTCGCCTATGCGCTGGCGCGCGAAGGCAAGGACGCGCTGCGTCTGGAGACGGACGCCGGCCTCATCGAAACGCGCCGTGAAGCCGACACGGTTTTCACTGTCGACATGGGTCGTCCGCGGTTGGGCTGGCAGGAGATTCCACTCGCCCGCGCCGTGGAGGATACGCGCGAGGTCGCGCTTGATCCGCCCGTCGCTGGCGCGCCGTCGCGTTTCTCCGCGGTCAGCATGGGCAATCCCCATGCCGTGTTCTTTGTCGACGACGCGACGCAGATTGATCTCGAGACGCTTGGCCCGCGCATCGAACGCCATCCGCTCTTTCCCGAACGCGTCAATGTCTCCTTCGCACAGATGCTTTCGCGAAACGATATTCTGCTGCGCGTCTGGGAGCGTGGAACCGGCGCGACCAAGGCGTGCGGCTCCGCCGCCTGCGCGACGCTCGTCGCCGCGGCGCGCGTGGGGCTCAGCGAACGCGCGGCGCGTCTGCGCCTGCCGGGCGGCGATCTCCAAATCGAATGGCGCGCCGACGATCATGTGCTGATGACGGGGGCGGTCGAATTTGAATTTGAAACCAGGCTCGATCCCCAGATTTTTGAAGGCGTAGCCGCGTGAACGCGCCGCTGCGCAACGCCGAGGTCGTGACCTTCGGCTGCCGGCTTAACGCCGTCGAGTCGCAGGAGCTCGCCAAAGCGCACGCCAGCGCGCGCGAGACAGTGATCGTCAACACCTGCGCCGTCACGGGCGAGGCCACGCGACAAGCGCGTCAGGCGATCCGCCGCCTGCATCGCGAGCGGCCCGACGCCGAGATCGTCGTTGCCGGCTGCGCGGCGCGGCTCGACCCTCCGGGTTTCGCCAAGATCGAGGGGGTGACGCGGGTTCTCGCCGAACATGCCCCAAATCGCGCGCTTGCGGGCAATGAGGGCACGCGCGGACTGCTTGCCGTGCAGAACGGCTGCGATCATCGCTGCACCTTCTGTATCATTCCTTTTGGCCGCGGCGCGGCGCGCTCGGCGCCGCCCAGTGAGGTCGTCGCGCAGGCCGGCGCGCTTGTCGCGAGCGGCAAAAAGGAGATCGTGCTGACGGGCGTCGATCTCACGAGCTATGGCGTCGACCTTGGCGAAGATTGGACGCTCGGGCGCCTCGTGCGTCTGCTGCTGCGCCGCCTTCCAGAGCTTGAACGGCTGCGTCTCTCGTCGGTCGATTGCATTGAGGTGGACGAAGATCTCGTCGAGGCTTTTGCGGAAGATCCGCGGCTTTGCCCGCATCTTCATCTGTCGCTGCAGTCCGGCGACGATCTGATCTTGAAGCGCATGAAGCGCCGCCATTCGCGACAGGACGCGATCAGCCTCTGCCGCGCGCTGCGCGAGGCGCGGCCCGACATCATCTTTGGCGCCGACTTCATCGTCGGCTTTCCGACCGAGACGGAAGCGATGTTCGACGCCACGCTCGACATTGTCGACGCCTGCGGTCTCACGCTCCTTCATGTCTTTCCATTCTCGCCACGCCCGGGAACGCCGGCGGCGCGCATGCCGCAACTCGCGCCGCAGATCGCCAAAGAGCGCGCGGCGCGATTGCGGGAAAAGGGCGACGCCGCGCTGCGCCGCCATTTCGACGCGCAATGCGGCCGAACCTTGCGGCTGCTGACCGAGCGCGGCGGCACGGCGCGCGCCGCCGATTTCACCCTTGCGCACACGCCGGGCGTCGAAGCGGGTCTGATGATCGAGGCGCTCTGCACCGGCCATGACGGGCGCGCGCTCACGACGCGGCTTACGGCGCTTGGTAGCTGATCCGGTAAATCGCGCCGTTCTGGTCGTCGGTGACGAGAAGCGAGCCATCCGCAAGCTCTGCGACGTCGACGGGCCGGCCCAAATAGGAACCGGAACCGTCGTTCCAGCCTTCGGCGAAGGGCGTGCTCGCGGTTGGTCCAGCGAGAGTGACCATCACCCGCGCGCCGATTGGGACGCTGCGGTCCCAGGAACCATGCTGCGCGTAAAACATCGCGCCCCGATATTCCTTCGGAAACATGTCGCCGCGGTAAAACATGACGCCAAGATCGGCCGCGTGCGGCGCCGTTTCGACGACAGGAAAGACGACGCCCTTCGGCGGCTCAGCGCGCGCATATTCATTGGTGCGAACATGGCCGCCGCCATACCAGGGGAAGCCGAAGTTCAATCCTGCGCGGTCGGCGCGATTGATTTCGCCAGGGGGACGATCGTCGCCCATGGAATCGACCTGATTGTCGGTGAACCAGAGCGACCCGTCCGTATCGAACGCCATGCCGACGGAATTGCGAATGCCGGTCGCGAAGACTTCGCGCTGCGATCCGTCGAGATTCATCCGAATGACGCCGCCGATTCCCGTCTTCTCGTAAAGCGCAAGCTTGTCTCGCGGCGTGACATTGTGCGGCTGGCCAAGCGAAATATAGAGCTTGCCGTCGGGACCTATTCGGCACACGCGGGAAGAATGGCCGCGACTCTCTTCGTTCCTTGGAATGAGATCGCCTGATTTTACGACGACCTTGGCGTTCGCCGCAGCGTCGCGCCACGTGTTTTCCGCATCGTCGAACCGTGTGACGCGGTTACGCTCAACGAGAAAAAGCGCGCCGTCATTTGAGAAGCAAACGCCATGCGGCATCGTGAATGGCATGGACGGCGCGAAGCGTTCGACCGCAGCGGCCGTCTTCTCCCCGGGCGTGATCGCATAGACGTCCTTCTCCTCGGCGCCGACAAAAATCGCCTTTCCTTCTCGCCCGATGGCGAGCGTGCGCGCCCGAGGCGCTAGAGCATAGAGCGCAATCGAGAAGCCCGGAGGAAGCTTGATGCGCTTGAGAGTGGATTCGATCTCCGCGCCGCGACGGTCTTGACCAACCGACTGAGGCGCGGCGACGCCGCCGCCCAGAGTCCAGAAAAGCAAAAGTGCGGCGGCTCCGACGCGCATGTCCAAAAGCCTTTCGAATAATCCTTTCGACGCCATATAGGCCGCAAAAAGGGCGGAGCCAGTTACGGCTCCGCCCTACCGCGGGTTCCCACTTCGGTCAAAGACACTCAGACGTCAGCGGTCTCTCGACATCGTTGACGTCGTCGTGTCTTCCCAATAGGGGGAGGACCCGTAGTTCCTGTGCAGCCGGCTTTCCCAGTCGCGATCGCTCCAGCTTTCTTCGCCTGTGAATTCAGGAGCGTTCTGCAGCTGCTCTTCCGTCACATCCGCGATGTATCCGCCAAGATTGGTGTCGTAACGGAACGCCTTCCATGGCAAGGGATGCTCGCCTTCGCCGATGCCGAGAAAGCCGCCGAAGGTCATGATCGCGTATCGAACCGAACCAGAGACGCGATCGATCATCAGGTGATCAATTGCGCCAATCTTGTTGCCGGCCGCGTCGTACACGTTGGTGCCTTCGACCTTATCGCTGGAAATGAGGTTGGCGTTTGGCTGTGCCATGCCCATAGTGACCTCCTGCAGCGCGCACTTAACCGACGCCATTGTCGAACTTGCCGCGCCTTTCCAAGATGAACACAGGGTGAAGGCCCTTGTTCCGCAGGAAAAAGAAAAAACGGCGGTTACATAAGCTTAGCGACGCCTTCCTTCTTTGGTAAAATGTCGCTATTGCAAGTGCGTGATGCGCGGCGCCTGCAGATGAAAAGCTTCAGTCGTCAGATGCACGGTCGCCCATCGCCAATGCATCAGGCGGATTGCGGCGAGCGGAATCGTCCTAGCTCCGTTCGTCGGCAACCGCAGCAATGGGCTTCGCCCAGCAGGTAAGAAGCGCGCATGTCTCCGGAATTCAGCCTTGGCTGGGAAGTCTTCGAGATCATCTGGATCAACCTGCTGCTCTCGGGCGACAACGCAATTTTGATTGCGCTTGCGTGTCGGCAACTGCCCGTGCGTCAGCGACGCTGGGGCGTTTTTCTGGGCGCCCTGGGCGGCGTCATTCTGCGCATCGCTTTCACGCTCGTCGTCGTCGAGCTTATGGCGGTTCCCTATCTGAAAATTGTCGGCGCGATTCTGCTGCTCATCGTCGCCGTGAAACTGCTGATCGATGAAGCCGAGCATTCGGACGTCAAGGCCAAACCCAACCTCTGGAGCGCGGTCGGGGCCATCATCATGGCAGACGCGGTGATGTCGCTCGACAATGTGATCGCCATCGCGGCGGCGGCGCATGGCTCGACCAATCTCATCGTCTTCGGGCTTCTCGTTTCGGTGCCGATCGTGATGTTCGGCGCGGGCGCGCTGCTGAAAGTGCTGGAGAGGTTTCCGGCGCTGGTCTGGGCGGGCGCAGGCCTTCTCGGCTGGGTAGCGGGCGACATGGCGGCCGCTGACCCAGCATTGCCCGCATTCGTGCATGTCGCGAACCACAGAGCGCTCGAACTTGGGCTTTCGATTGCCGGCTGCGTCCTGGTGCTGGCCGTCGCCTTCGCGATTGCGGTTTACCGGCAGTGGCGTGAGGACCAACGCGTCTCACGAGACTAGAGCGCTACCCGATCACATGAAATCATGTGCTCGATAAGGAATCGCTCAAAATCGAAATGGTGGAGCAGGTTCTCAGCGAAAAAGTCTGTCTACTTTTTCGGAACCTGCGCTAACCGCGCCCCATGCCCTGTTTGGCGAGAGGCTGCTGCGGATCGAGCGTGAGCGCGCGCTGATAGGATTCCTGCGCCTTGGAGCGGTTGCCGCTCTTGTCGTAAGCGACGCCGAGCCAGGCCCACGCCAGCGCGCTCTTGCTGTCGACGTTGAGCGCGGCGTTGAAGTCTTCGACCGCCTTGTCGAATTTGCCGAGTTTAACCAGGCTTTCGCCGCGCGCCAGATAGGGCGCCGCCGCAAAGGGATCGCGGTCGATCGCGTTGTCGAAATCCGTCACGGCGCGCGCATCATCGCCACGCTTCTGGTGGATGAGCCCGCGCGCATGAAACGCCTGCGCGCTTTCGGGATTGAGGCGGATCGCCTGGTCGAGATCGGCAAGCGCCTGATCAAGGTTGCCCTGGGCGCGCAGCAGGTTGGCGCGACCGACATAAGCCGGCGCATGTTTGGGATTGACTTCGATCGCTCGGTCGAAGTCGGCGCGGGCGGCGTCGCTCTGGCCCATTTGGCGGAGCGCGAGCGCGCGATTGGTGAAGGCCGCCGAATTATTCGGCTCGAGCTTGATGGCCTGCGTGAAGTCGCCGACCGCCTCCTGGAACCGCCCGACCCGAGCGTAAGCGACGCCGCGGGTGTTGTAGGCCTCGGCGCTCGACGGATTGCGCCGAATCACTTCGCTGAGCGAATCAATGTTGACGGAGGCGGAGTTGGCGTCAGTGTCGGCGATCTCGGCGATGCCGCGTCCCGGCGGACGGATGCCGCTCGCGGTCTCGCAGCCCGCGAGAGCGATGATGGCGAGCGCCACCGCGCCGCGCGTGAGAGACTGACCAGATAGGAGCGAAGCTTGGCGACGCGACGTCGCCGCACGGCAAAAGCCCATGCCTTCAGATCCTCCCAGCCGCAATACGACTTCCCCGTCTATCTTCTATGCGCAATTTTTAAAAAGCGCTTGCAATCGGGCGAGAATTCGACGGCTCTAGCCGGATCAGCGGGCGCCGACCGGCTTCGCCTTGACCGGCAGCAGGCCTTCGCGTTGGAGCTTCTTGCGGGCCAGCTTGCGGGCGCGACGGACCGCTTCGGCCTTCTCGCGCGCGCGCTTCTCGGATGGCTTTTCATAGTGACCGCGCAGTTTCATTTCGCGGAAGATGCCCTCGCGTTGCATCTTCTTTTTCAGAGCCTTGAGCGCCTGATCGACATTGTTGTCGCGAACGAGAACTTGCACGTATCCATCCTGTGTTTGGGACCCGCCGCGACGGCTCCGTCGTTGAGCGGCCATAATAGGGAATAGGTATCCGGGCGCTGACGGAGCGCCTGACCCGTGCGGCACGGGATAACAGAATCGCCCTCCCCTGTCCACGGCCGATTGGCGTGAACGTGCCTCAACCTATACTTAATGCGGCGCTCCACGGCGTCTATCCGCGCTGCGGATGACTGCTTGTTCGATCTCGGCGTTATAATATAACATTGGCTATGTTCGACATGACGACCCAACATCGCGCCCTGGCCCATGTGCCCGCCAGCGCAGCCACTGACGCTCGAGGGGCGCGGCTCTCAGCTCTCGGAGCCTCCGCCGGCGCCCGCGTCATCGTCGCCGCGCTGCTTCTTGCGGCCCTGTGGGCCGGCGCCTACTGGGCGCTGCATTGAGCGCGGCGGCCAATGCGCCGGCGATCCGGCTCGTCAATCTCACCCTCGGTTATGATCGTCGCCCCGCGGTTCATCACCTTGAAGGCGAAATCGCCCCTGGAGAGGGACTCGCCGTCTGCGGCCCGAACGGCGCGGGCAAGTCGACGCTGCTCAAGGCGCTCGCCGGGCTGCTGGCGCCGCTCGGCGGCGAAATCCGTTTCGGCGGTCTGTCGCCGCGCGCCGTCGCCTATCTGCCGCAGGTCGTCGACATTGACCGCGCCTTTCCGATCAATGTGCGCGATTTCGTGGCCATGGGCGCTCTGGCGCGCGTCGGTCTTTTCGGGGCGCTGAACGCGGCCGAGCAGATTCGGGTGGGCGCGGCGATCGAAACGGTCGGACTCGTCGGCTTCGAATCACGGACGCTCGAAACCCTGTCTGGGGGGCAGATGCAGCGGGCGCTGTTCGCGCGGCTGATCGTTCAGGATCAGCCGGTGATTCTTCTCGACGAGCCTTTCGGCGCGATCGACGCAGCGACGATCGACGATCTTTTGGCCTTGATCGCCCGATGGCGCACCGAAGGGCGTACCGTCGTCGCCGTTCTCCATGAACTGGACATCGTCCGCCGCGCCTTCCCGCGCACGCTGCTGCTTGCCCGCGAGTGCATCTTCTGGGGCGACACGCGCGACGCCCTTTGCGAAAAGAATCTCGTTCGCGCGCGCGCGATGTCGGAAGCCTTCGACGAGCGCGCACGCGAATGTCTTCGCGATGAGTTTGACGCCGAAGATAAGCTGCATGTTCACTGACGTCTTCGTCACGCCATTCGCCGATTATGAATTCATGCGACGGGCGCTTGTCGGCTCCCTGGCGCTCGCGCTCTCGGGCGCGCCGCTCGGGGTCTTTTTGATCCTTCGGCGTATGTCGCTTGCCGGCGACGCGTTGTCCCATGCGATCCTGCCTGGCGCCGCCGTCGGCTATCTCGTCGCCGGCCTTTCTTTGCCTGCGATGACCTTCGGCGGCCTCTTCGCCGGGCTCGTCGTCGCGCTCGCCGCCGGCGCGGCCTCGCGATTTACGACGCTGCGCGAAGACGCGTCGCTCGCGGCCTTCTATCTCGTCTCGCTGGCGCTGGGCGTGACGCTCGTATCGCTGCGCGGCTCAAACGTCGATCTGCTCCACGTGCTCTTCGGCTCAGTCGTCGGACTTGATGACGCGGCGCTCCTGCTGCTTGTCGGCGTCTCGACTCTCACGCTCATTCTGCTGGCGGTTTTCTACCGAGCGCTGGTGCTGGATACGCTCGATCCTCTGTTCTTGCGGCAGACGAGCGCATTCGGCGAATTCACGCCCTTCCTCTTCCTCGCCCTGGTTGTGCTCAATCTCGTCGCGGGCTTTCATGCACTCGGCACGCTGATGGCCGTCGGCGTGATGATGCTTCCCGCCGCTGCGGCGCGGTTGTGGACCCGCGATCTCGCCGTCGCCCTGCCGCTCGCGGCAGGGATCGGCGCCCTCTGCTGTTACGGCGGTCTCGTCTTCTCCAACGAGACCAGCGCGCCGACAGGACCCGCCATAATTCTCGCCGCGGGCGTCGTCTATTTTTTCTCGATGATTTTTGGCCGCGCCGGCGGCGTGCTGCGATTAAAACGGCCGCGCCGGCATCTTGAAGGATAGAGCGATGCTTACACGCCGCAGCGCGCTAGCGCTTTCACTCGCCGCATTGGCCGCGCCAGCGATGGCGGAGGCGCAGAAAATACCCGTCGTTGCAAGCTTTTCGATTATCGGCGATCTTGTGCGGCAGGTCGGCGGCGACCGGGTCGCTGTCACCACTATCGTCGGTCCCGACGGCGACGCCCATGTCTACCAGCCCAGTCCGGCCGATGGCCGCAACATTGCGCAAGCCCGGCTGATTTTCGTCAACGGACTCGGATTTGAAGGCTGGCTCGACCGTCTCGTCACTGCCGCCAAAAGCAAGGGAGAGGTGTTCACCTTAGGCAAAGGCGTCACTGCGCGAAAGGACGAAGAGGGGCAAGATCCGCACGCCTGGCAGGACGTCGCCAACGCCAAAGTTTATGTCGAGGCGATCCGGGAAGCGCTGACGGCCGTCGATCCCGAGGGCGCAAAGACCTATAAGGCCAACGCCGACGCCTATCTCGCCAAGCTCGACGCGCTCGACGCGGAAATCCTACAAGCGATCGCCGCCATTCCCAAGGAGCGGCGCCGGGTGGTTTCGACCCATGACGCCTTCGGCTATTTCGCCGCGCGCTACGGCGTCGAATTCATCGCCCCGCAGGGCGTGTCGACAGAGGCTGACGTCAGCGCCCGTGACGTCGCGAAGATCATCGACGCGGTCAGGGCGCATAAGGTTCGGGCGGTCTTTGTCGAGAACGTCGCCGACCCGCGCCTCGCCAAGCGCATCGCCAGCGAGACCGGCGCCCAGGTCGGCGGGGTCCTTTATTCCGATGCGCTGTCGGACGCCAAAGGCGATGGCGCAACCTATATCGACATGATGCGCCACAATGTAAGAGAATTGACGAAAGCCCTGGCGCCCTAACCCCCTCCCCACCCCTCCCCCACTCGTGGGAGAGGGAGCAGGCTTGGCCCCCTCAGAGAGTTTCGCGCAAGGCCGATCATTAGGGTCGAACTGGAGTAAGCGGCATTGACCGAGAAAATCCCCGTTACCGTCATCACCGGCTATCTCGGCGCCGGCAAGACGACGCTTCTCAACCGCATTCTCACCGAGCAGCATGGCCGGCGCTACGCCGTCATCGTCAATGAATTCGGCGAGATCGGCATCGACAATGACCTTGTCGTCGGCGCCGACGAAGAAGTCTTCGAGATGAACAACGGCTGCATCTGCTGCACCGTACGCGGCGATCTCATTCGCATCATCGAGGGCCTGATGCGCCGACGCGGCAAGTTCGACGCGATCATCGTCGAGACGACGGGGCTCGCCAATCCGGCTCCCGTCGCGCAGACCTTCTTCATGGACGCTGACGTCAAGGAGGCGGCGCGGCTCGATGCGGTGGTGACGGTCGCCGACGCCAAATGGCTTGGCGAGCGGCTGAAGGACGCGCCGGAAGCGAAGAGTCAGATCGCCTTTGCCGACGTGATCGTCCTGAACAAAACCGATCTCGTTTCAGCCGATGAGCTCGCGGAAGTCGAAGGCCGCATCCGCGCGATCAATCCCTACGCCGCTTTGCATCGGGCGGTGAGGTCGGACGTTCCCTTGCAGGCGGTTTTGGAGCGCAACGCTTTCGACCTCGACAGAATTCTGGAAATCGAGCCGGCGTTCCTCGAAGCCGAGGAGTCGAGTCACGATCATGACGATGGCCATGATCACGAATGCGCTCCAGATTGCGGCCATGATCACCACGACCATGATCATCACGACCACGATCATCAGCACGGTCATGGCCATGAGCATGAGCATGCGCATGCGCATGCGCATGAAAATCATCACGCGCCCCACGCCGGGCTGAAGCATTTCCATGACGACGAAATGCATTCCGTCTCGATCCGCCACGACGGCCCGGTCGATCCTGAACGATTCGTTCCGTGGCTGAACGATCTTATTCAGCGCGACGGGCCGGACATTCTGCGCAGCAAGGGAATCATCGCTTTCAAGGACGAGCCGCGACGGTTCGTGTTCCAGGGCGTCCATCAGATCCTGGACGGCGATTTGCAGCGAGAATGGAAAGAAGGAGAGAAGCGCGAATCGCGCCTCGTTTTCATCGGCAGGAAGCTCAAGGAGCAGGAAATCCGCGAAGGCTTCGAGAAGATCGTCCTTGGCGCGTCAGCCGCGCAGGAGACGCTTCATTCATAAGAAGTGATCTCGCGCTCGTCGCCATGTACGACCTTCGTGCGGCGGGAGTCGCCGGCCTTGCGGCGAATGAGAAATCGCGGACGACGCTTGCCCAAACTGGTCTCGCAGCGCCGGCGCGCGGAGGCGGCGGCGAACTCTTCGGCGACGGCCTCGAGCGAACGCAATGCGCCATCCTCCTCGGTGACGCGCGGCAGCCCCAGCCAGGCCGCCCAGTGACGCCAGTCCGACGCCGCAGCGCCGCAGTCTTGAGTATCGCCGAGAAGAATGTCGAGGTCCGGGTCGCGGTGCGCCAGCGAAAGAACGTAGCGCGGCGATCCGTCGTCCGCGGGCTGCACCTCGAGGGCGACGCCGCAATAGGCGGTGACGGGCACCGAGATGACCATGGAAACGCCGCTGTATCGGCGGGAGATCAAGACGTCTTCCCGGGTCACGCGGATGCGCCGCGCCCCGCCGTCGGCGCGGCGATCACGCTGAACGAAGACCCTTTCGTCGATCCTGCGCGCAGTATTGGCCTCAACCATCGATCGCTCCTTGCGGCTTGAATTCTCTGTCGGCGCTTATATTGCCGCAGCCTGCCGGCGAAGGCCCTAAAAAGCCTGGTGAACAGCACGTAAATCATTGCTTCTACGCATGGTTTAGGCGATGAGAGTGAAGTCCATGAAAACGAATTCGTTCAAATTGCTCCTATTCTGCGCAACGCGCCCGCTTGCGGCTCGCCGGCGCCTCACCTACTCCTCCTCATGATGGGCTCCAGCCAAGCAGAACTCGCCGCTTTTCTTCCAGAACTCGAGAGCGTCACGCGCAGGGCCGGCGACATCGCCATGGCTTATTTCCGCCTGGGCGAAACCACGACCGCCGCAGTGTCCTACAAGGGCGGCGGCTCGCCGGTCACCGAGGCGGATTTCGCCGTCGATCGGTTCCTGTTCCATGAGATGGCGCGGATCGCGCCCGAGGCGGCATGGCTTTCTGAAGAGAGCGTCGACACGGCCGAGCGGCTGACGCGGGACGCCTTGATGGTGGTCGATCCGATCGATGGAACGCACGCGTTTTCGCGGGGCGACGCGCGCTGGTCGGTTTCCATCGCTCTGGTGGTTCGCGGCCGGCCGGTCGCCGGAATCATCCACGCGCCGGCGCTCGGCGAGACTTATGTCGGCGCGCTTGGGCTCGGCGCCTTCCTCAACGGCTCCCCCCTCATCGCGCCGCAGCGCGCCGGAATCGCCGGCGCGGCGCTCGTCGCGCCTCGTACGATGCAGGACCGGCTGGCCGCGTCGCCCCGGGGATTCGTGATGGCGCCGCGAACGCCCTCGCTCGCGCTGCGGCTTGCCGATATCGCCTCCGGCCGGCATGATATCGTGGTCGCCGGGCCTAATGCGCGCGACTGGGACATCGCCGCCGCGGATATTCTCCTCGCAGAAGCGGGCGCCATGTTGAGCGAGCCGGAGGGCGTCGCGCTCACCTATAATCGCGCGTCGCTCGCCCGCGACATGCTCATCGCGGCTCCGAAATCGCTGTTCGACGATAGCCTCGCGCTGGCGCGGGAGGTCTTGGAAGGAAAATTATGAACAAAACGACGCAAGTAACCTCGGCGAAGAAAGAAAAACAGCTGTTGCATCTTGTATTTGGCGGCGAGCTGGAGACGCTTGACGGCGTGGCGTTCCGCGATCCGGGCAAGCTCGACATCGTCGGCATCTATCCAGACAACGATAGCGCGCTCGCCGCATGGAAAGCCAAAGCGCAATCCACGGTGGACAATGCGCATATGCGCTATTTCGTGGTGCATCTTTATCGGCTGCTCGATCCGGATGTGGAGGAGCTATAGGCGGCGTTCCAAAATTCGCCGGTATTGCCAGGCATAAAGGCGGCATCCCGGTTGGCTCGACGCGCGGAGAAGACGCCGTCAAATGGCGAATGTGGACCGGATTCTTAATAGATTGGAAACATGTCGCTTCTGACAGTGTACCGGCTGGCGACGATCGCGGCGACGCCCTTCGCCAGCGCCGCGCTCAATTGGCGTGCGAATCACGGCAAGGAAGATCCCGCGCGATTGGCCGAACGCATGGGCGAGTCGAACCGCCCCCGACCACGCGGACGACTCGTCTGGCTGCACGGCGCGAGCCTCGGCGAAAGCCTGTCGCTGCTGCCGCTCATCGACCGCTTCATTCAGCGCGGACTCGACGTGCTCGTGACAAGCGGCACCGTCTCGTCTGCGCGCGTTCTCAGCGCGCGCTTACCCGCGGGCGCTTTCCATCAATATGCGCCGATCGACGCCCCGAAATTCGTCGAACGCTTCCTCGATCATTGGCGTCCCGACATCGCGGTCTTCGCCGAGTCGGAGCTTTGGCCCAATATCGTCGCGGCCGTGCGCGCGCGCGGCGCGCCGCTGGTTCTCGCCAACGCCCGCATCTCCCGCAAATCCGCCGAGCGCTGGCGGGCTGTTCCCGGCGCGGCGAAATCCGTCTTCGGCGCCGTCGATCTTTGCCTCGCGCAGGATTCCGATAATGCGGCCCGCTTTCTGGC
This sequence comes from Methylocystis rosea SV97, assembly GCF_000372845.1. Classification (GTDB taxonomy): domain Bacteria; phylum Pseudomonadota; class Alphaproteobacteria; order Rhizobiales; family Beijerinckiaceae; genus Methylocystis; species Methylocystis rosea. The sequence goes on along the minus strand of NZ_KB889963.1, from coordinate 2,204,554 downwards.
GCTCGGCGCGCGTTGCGTGCGCATCGCCGGCAATCTCAAATTCGACGTGCCGCCGCCGCCGGCCGACTCTTCAAAGCTTGCCGAGTTCAATGGCGCGATCGGCGGGCGGCCGGCGTGGGCGGCGGTCTCCACCCATCCGGGCGAAGAGGACCTCGTGCTCGACGCGCATGTCGACATGGCCGCGCAAACCCCGTCGCTGCTGACGATCATCGCGCCGCGTCATCGGGAGCGCGGCGCCGAGATTGTCGAAGCCGCGCGCGCCAGAGGATTGACTGCGGCCTTGCGTTCGCAGGAAGGCGAGCCGCGGCGCGACGTCGACGTCTACGTCGTCGACAGCGTCGGCGAGCTTGGCCTCGTTTTTCGAAGCGTCGGGGTCGTCCTGATGGGCAAGTCGCTGCTGCCCGGCGGCGGACAAAATCCAATCGAGCCGGCGAAGCTCGGCTGCGCCATCCTGCATGGCCCCTATGTCGAAAACTTCACGGAAGTCTACGGCGAACTCGCAGCCGCAAAAGCCGCCGCGCGCGTTACAGACGCCGCATCGCTGGCGCGGGCCGCGCATTATCTCCTCTCCGAACCATCGCGCATGCGCAAAATGGGGCGCGCCGCCGGCGAAACTGTCGAGAGACTGGGCGGCGCCTCGCGCGGCATCATGACCGCCGTCGAACCCTATCTCGCGCAAATGGCTGTCGCACAGCAATGACCGTCACGCGCCGCGCCGCTGTTTGAGATGCGCGCGCCCGCCTTCTGGCGTGAAGACGGCGCGGCGGCGCGGCTGCTGTCTCCGCTCGGCGCGCTCTACGGCGCCGTCGCCTGCAAGCGATTGGCGTGCGAAGCGCCGCGCGCCAATTTACCGACGATTGTCATTGGGGGACTGACCGCAGGCGGCGACGGCAAGACGCCGCTCGCCATCGCCATCGCGCAGCGTCTCAACGCGGCGGGAGAGCGCCCTGCCCTTCTCACCCGGGGTTATCGCCGCAAGCGCGGCGGATCGTCCTCTCTCGTCGTGGACCTGACGCGTCACGGCGCCGAGGACGTCGGTGACGAAGCGCTGCTGCTTGCGCGCGCCGCGCCGACGATCGTCGGCTCTGACCGACTTGCGAGCGCAGACCTGGCGCAGCGCCTCAGCGCCACCGTCGTCATTCTCGACGACGGATTCCACAGCCGTCGCGTGACGCCCGACCTGACGCTCATCGTCGTCGACTCGGACTATGGCGCGGGCAATGGCCGCTGCATCCCGGCCGGTCCTTTGCGCGCGCCGCTCGATGCGCAGCTTGCGGCGGCGGATATGCTCGTCGTCGTCGGCGACGGCCTGCCCGGGCGCGACATCGCCGCGCGCGCGAATAGACCCGTCATCGCCGCCCATTTGGCGCCCGACAGCGGAGCCGCGGAGGCGATGAACGGCGCGCGCCTCGTCGCCTTCGCCGGCATCGCAAGGCCGGAGAAATTCTTCAGCTTGTTGGAGGCATCCGGCGCCGAAGTCGCGGCGCAGGTCTCCTTCGGCGATCACCGCCGATTCACGCAAAGAGATTACGCGACGCTATCGAAGTTACGGCAGGAACAGGGCGCGCGGCTCGTCACGACGGAAAAGGATGCCGCGCGAATGGGCGGCCAGCTTGCGACGCTTGGCGTCGATACGCTACCCGTCACCTTGGTTTTCGATGACGCCGACGTTTTGGACGAGGCGCTTCGCGGGCTGTGTGAGGCGCGCCGCTCCGAGCCTTAATCGGGCTTCTTCACGCCAAGACGCATCAGCTTGGCGTGTGGGCCGCTGTAAGGCTCCTGCAGATCGACGTTCCAGTAACGCAGATCCTCGAGCGGGATCGGCTCGCCCGTCACCGCGCAGCGCACATAAGCGCCGGGCTTGCGCACGCGATATTCGCCGTCGAGATATTCGACGACAGCCTCTTCAGCGGGCTCAGGCTGGCGGTCATAGCGGTTCATGCGCGTTCTCAACCCGTAGCGCCGCGGGAATGGACGCCCCACCAGGCGCCTGAGCGTGGTCACAAGCGACCTCATCGGTGAAGCCGAACGCTCCCTATCGGCGGATTAACTTCCACGAGATATAGCATCCGAAGGCATACTAGGAAACGCCCGCCGGCGGTCATTTGCCTAAGCGTGGCGACGCTTACCAATAAACCTTGGCGCGAGCTCAAACAGATTGGGATGCGCGCCGGTGTAATTGGCGCCAAGCAAGGTGGGGAGTGGACCACCGTTGTAAAGGTTCAATGGCGCAACGACGTTCATTACGCGCGTCCAGTTCGCCTGGAATGCGATGCAAAAGCTTCCGCGCCCCCAGAGGGGGCGCGGCTTTTCGAGTTGCAAGAGCTAGAAGTAGACCTTCGCCCGCATTTCGAGGAACGTCGGGTGCGAGCCACTCTCGTAGGAAGACTGATTGTTCCAGTTCAACGGCGATTTCAGAGACATCACATGGGTCGCGTTGAACTGGAAGGCGATGCCGTTATCCGGATACCAATTGACGCCTGCCGTCACGTTTTGTTGATAGCCGCCATAGACGCCGGAGTTTGCGATAACGTTCTGCAAGAGAGTTGCATTGGCGATCTGTGCAGGAGTTCCCGGGAGGCCCCCGAATAATCCGAACGCGTTATTGGCGACCGCCAGGTTGTTATAGAGAGACGCGCCCTGGTATGGCCCGTTGTTCAGGTTGAGAACGCTCCAGCGGCCCACCAGACCCCATGCGCCCCATCCGCCCCTCATGAACGGATCCTTGATCTTCAGCTGACCAAACGTGACGCCGTTCTTGTCTTTCATGTCGTAGGACTGAGCTTTCTCTTCTCCTGTAATCCACCACTCGCCCTGCACATAGCCTCCGGTGGTCACGTAATTGGAATTACCGGGGGAGATAAACAGTCCCTGGGTGGGGGAAGCGGCGCCCAACTGAGCCAGTTGGGTCAACGCAAACTGCTGAGCTGCGGACGTGTTACGATTATAGTTCGCCATGAGCCACTCGCCCTGGACGAAGAAGTTTTCGTAGGACAGTGCGGCCTCAAGGTCGACTTTTTCGATATCCTTTATACAGTTACCTGCGGCGTTATACTGGTTCAAGTTTACCCCCGCCACGAAGGGGGCAGACTGAGCGAAACGGCCACACGAAAGATCCGTCGTTCCGAGGAAGTTCGTGCCCAGGACATTGGCTTCCGACCCGAGGCGATTCCCTGGCGCCGAGTTACGATCGTCGCTGTAGGCTGTCGCATTATTTGGCTGATGGTAGCTTCCGGCGACGCCTAAATGCACAAGTCGATGCTCATCCAAGATGGGCGCCCAGGTTACGCGGCCGGTGGTTTCCCAGTAGGCGCCGCCTCCCCAGGGTTGATACCAATTGGCGTTTTTCACGCCGTAGCCACTATAGGCCGGCACTAAAACGCCCGCATTTCCTGACGACGTATTCACCGGACGAGCGTTGAGATCCTGGAAGCTGAGCGAGTAAAGACCGAAGTGAGCCGTCCAATTGTCTTTGCCGATCATGCCAGCCGCCACGCCAATATGACGGAAGGGCGCGATTGCGTCGACCGCAAGCGGCCGTTCGATCGTGTCGCGATATTTCGAAGAAGCCAACGCCTCTAAGCTGAAAGACTCGTACTGGCTGCCGATCTTGAAATAGACCGGCTCAGCGAGCAACGGATGCGACAAGCGCGGATCTTGCAGACCGAGGTATGCATCGCGGAATCCGCCCCAAAGGAAATTGCGGTCGGTTACGTAGTTTCTTGACCAGAACTGGAGACCCGTGCCCCCGTTCGCATTCGGCAGATTTGTATTCCAAAGCTGCGTTGTAGAATTCGCGAAGTCGTACTGGATCTTATAAAACCAGGGCCTGAAGCTACCCTCGACTTCGAGTCGCGCCTGGCCAAAGCCAACATTGCCCTGCCAGCCGTTGCCCGGGGAGCCAACAGTCCCGCCTCCATCTACAAAGAGGCGACCGCCAATCTTGAAGCTAAATTGCTTATCCGCCGTTTCCACGAAAAGGCCGTTCCTAAAGCTGACGAAGACCGGCGGCGGCGGGGGCGGACCCGGCGGGCCCTTCGCCACGACTGCGGCGTTGGCGACGTTGGTCGCGATCGTCGCCTGCGCTTTGGCTCCGCGCGTCTCATGACGAAGTTTGGCGACCTCCGCTTCCAGCGGACGAAGCCTAGCGATCTCCGCTTCCAGCATGCGCAGCCGCGCCTCAGTGGCGCTGTCGGCCGCCTGGCCAGTTGTCGAGAGCAGTGCTCCCACCGTCGCTAGAGCGAGTGATTGATTGAACCGTGTAATTGCCATGTCCCAGCCTCGCGCTTTCATTAGCGTTCAAAAAACAGCGCGCGACTTATGGCCTCTGTCGGATGACAAATCCATGACTTAATATGTATTAGCGTAGTACTTAATCGCTATAATTCGATATGTTGCTGCCGTACCACACATTTAATCGCAGTAGATACAGTACGTGATTGACCTAATTACTAGTTAAAATCATTTTTAATTTCAATTTAGCCTTATGCATAGTATATCATTTTGCGTACGTCCTTATACATTTTATGACAACAGTCGCAGAGTCCCAATAATGCACTATTTTAGCAAACTTTCAGCAATATTATTTCTATAAAATACAATGTACACACATTCGAGAAATATAATTCCCGACTTAGAAATACAGCAGCAACATGCGACTGCGAATGTCTGCTCGGGTTAAGCAAACGCCAGGGCGCGTCGCAGCCCAGCAACGGACAAACGACACTCGAACCCGTTCCGACCAGGCGGGGCTGATGATGAAAGGCGCTGTGAAGGGTCTGGAACAGTAGCAGGCTTCTCACCTGCCGGCCGTGGGCTAAAGCCCGCCGACCACGGTTGATCAAACGGGCGCAAAGCTTATCGCCGGAGGGGCGTGGTGGCGGACTTGGCTGAACGGGGCTGAAACAACCCTCGTCGATCAGCTGCTCGTGGGACTAAAGCCTGCGAGCCCGACAGCGAAAGACCAAATCCAAATCGAGCGAGAATAGACGGAAATCAAAGGCGGGAACGCTCTGCTCGATCCGAGCGTTCCCCTGCAGCTCAGTCGCAATTTTTAAACTTCGATTCCTTGCAGCGAGCGACCATGGCTTGAGCCTTGGCGACGTCTGCCGGCGACAATGACTTTGCCGACATGTCGCGCACCGCCTTCTTTTCGGTCTCGCCCATCGACAGCGACTCCGTCGCAAGCTGCGTCCACATGAAGCCGCGCAGCAGATCGCGCTCGACGCCCTGTCCGGCGACATACATGTTGCCGAGATTCAACTGCGCGTCGGCGTCGCCCTGCTCCGCCGCGAGCCGCAGCCATTTGGCCGCTTCCTTGTAATCCTGCGCGACGCCGACGCCGTCATAATACATCGAGGCGATGTTCACTTGCGCCGCCGCCAATCCCTGGCCCGCGGCGAGCAAATTCCACTTCATCGCCTCCTTGTAATCTCTCATGACCACTTGTCCTTCGAGATACATGGTGCCGAGATTGAATTGGGCGGAGGCATTCCCGTGATCTGCGGCCAAGCGAAGCCATTTTAACGCTTCCTTGGGATTGGCGGCGACTCCCTTGCCCGTCAGATACATCGCGCCGATGTCCGCTTGCGCGCGCGCGTCGCCCTTCTCGGCCAGCGGCTTGAGCAATTTAAATGCGCCAGCGAAATCTCCGCGTCGCGTTGCGCTGACGGCGTTCTCATAGTCTTCAGCAAGCGCTGACCCTGCCAACGCCAACATGAAGGACAAGGCAATCGTCGCGATCAGCTTCATCTTTCTGGTCCTCGCACCAAAACCCAACCAAGGTCATTTCGTTATCAGACGAGCAAACGAAAGTCCCGAAATCGCAAACGCCCCCGGCGCGAACCGGAGGCGTTTGCAAGAGTTAGTCTGACCAGATGATCAGTAGTTCCACTGCAGCTGCATTCTCAGCAGATCCGCTTGGAACTGCCGATAGGGCGCTGCGACCGTATTGGTGCGGTCCATGTGAGAGTAGATCGCGGTGAATTCGAGTTCCGGCAACGGCTGGTACTCGACGCCGACGTCCCATTCGTTCACGCGGCCCTGCGGCGCGTTGTTATCGAATTTGAACCCGCCATTGTAGTATTGCCACTTGACGAAGGGGAAATACACGCCAGTGCCGAAGTCCTTGTCCTCATATTTATAGCTGGCTTCGACATAGCCGCCATTCAGCCGTTTCGCCTCGATGGCCGTCTGCGTCGCATTGAGCTGCGGCCCGACGCCCCAGTTCCATTCGGCGCGCAGGCCGAACGGCTGCGGATAGATCACCGCGGTGACGGCGACGCGCGAGTCGCGAATGCCCTGGCCGCCATTGGCCACGGCAGGTCCCCAACCGTTGACGGCGCCGTATTGGGCAAGGTTAAAGTTGCCAAGGCTGCTCCATCCGGGACCATTCACATAAGGGACAAAGGCCGATCCGAGGGTATTGTACGGGCTGTTCAACGGAATGAAGCCCGCCCAGTTCGTCGCCATGCCCAAAGAGGGCCTGATCGCCTGCGTATAGGGCACGAAACGTCCCGTGTAACCCTGGACGCTCGCTTCGACCACCTGACCATTTTCAAAAACGTAAGGATAGGTGAAGCGCGCGACGAGATGCGTGCCCTTGTTGAGTTCGATGCGGTTGGCGCCCTGGCCGTTGTAAACGCCGAAGGCCATCATGCCGTAGTCGCCAGAGCCTTTCAGATTGTTCTTCACGAGATCGCGAAAGAGATGCCGCATTTCCTTCGGCGTGTAATAGAAGAACAGGCCGATGTCGCGTTCGTCCTTACAGCAGGTATTGATCGCGTCGGCGCGATCGAGCGCCAGACGATTCTGCGACGACTGCATATTCTCGAAGCCGTAGGGAATCTTCGACTGGCCGGCGCGGACGCGGAATTCCTTGTCCTTGTCGAAGTAGATGTCGGCGTAGAGGTCGCGAATCTGCGCGAAATTGCCGGGCGCGTTGGAGTAACTGCCGACCTGGTTGTAGCCTGGAAAGGCGAAGACGGGATTGTAGAAATAATAGACGGCCTGACCGGCGGCGTTGGTCGGAGCTGCGAAGGTCGCCGAAGTCGAGTTCGCATTCGGAGGAGAGCTCGCGAAGTCGTTTTGGAAATAAAGGTACAGATGATCTGAGACGTCGCCGCTCAGAATGATGCGCGCGCGGCGAATGAAGAAGTTCTGGCGGTCGCCGACCGAACGGTCGTTCGTCGTTCTGATGTCGTACCAGTTGGGTCCGCCGCTCAGAATGTCATTGTAGCGCATCTGCGTATAACCGCGCAGGCTCAGCCTTTCATACCAGTGCAGCGGCGGCGGCGGCGGCGGCGGCCCCTTGTCGGCCGGGAGCGACGCGTGCACGACCCTGGCCTCGCGCCTCGCGCGGGCTTCGTCGGCTTCGAGCTTGGAGAGCCGCGCCTTGAGCGCGCGGATTTCGGACGCAGTGTCGGCTGCGGCCGGAGCGGTCGAAGCCATCGCATATAAGCCGAACGCAGCGATGGCGAGCGCGCGTTGTCCAACTCCAGGTTTCATTGGTTCCATTCCCCCGTTAACTTTCGGGGGACAGTGAAGCCGACGCTGGATGACAGACCCGTGACAAACTTTGCCCCAGCCGTAATGTGACGTTGCAAGGCACAAGAGGTGTGGCCCTGGCGCCACAGTCTCTGGCGCTGATCATTGTTTTTTGTGGCCTTACCGCCACAGCACAGGTTTTTTTCCGGAAGCGTCGTCGCGAATTTGCGGCTTTTTCGACGCGAGTTCTCCTCCGAATAGAATCGATTGGAGGCTTCTTTCAGGGTCGGCCAGTGGCATCACGCGTCACGCGTGACCTGGCGCACGCAGTCGGACCACGCTAATCCCGCCGCCCCGTCGCTCGACGCAGATTTTCGTCGCGATGCGCTGCTGGAGTGAATCGACATGGCTGATCACCCCCACCCGCCTGCCCTGCCCCTGCAGCGTCTCCAACGCGTCTATGACGACGTCGAGGGTCGCGGAATCGAGCGCGCCGAATCCTTCATCGATAAACAGCGTGTCGACGAATGAATCGCGCCCCTCGAGTCCGGCAAGCGCCAAAGCCAGGGCGAGCGACGCGAGGAAGCGCTCCCCGCCGGAGAGGGAACGCGTCGAACGCCGCTCGTCGCCAAGATCGCGGTCGATGATCTGGAGGCCCAGCGCGCCGGCCTCGCCCGAGCGCTCGAGGGCATAGCGCGGCGCAAGCAGCGCCAGGCGCTGATTGGCGAGCGCGACGAGGTGCTGCAGCGTCGCGGCCTGCGCGAAACGGCGGAACTTGTCGCCGCTCGCCGATCCGATGGCTTCATTGATCTCGCCCCAGAGTTTAGCGTTTGTGCGCGCCCGTTCGAGTTCCTCGCCGAGCGCTGTCGCGCGTTCTCGCGCCTCATCGTCCTTCGCGCCACGCTCGCGCAGCGCGCCGAGCCGCGCCGACAGTTCATCGAGGCGACCAGCGATGTCTTTCTCCTGAGCCTCGAGAATCTCACGCGAAACTTCCGCCGGGGCGACCGCCTGCGCGTCATCAAAGTCCTTCTGGCGCTCCATAACGGCAGCCTCGGCGGCGGCGCGCCCGGCTTCCGCCGCCTCGACGGAGCGACGTAGCTCCACGTGCTCTTCGCGCGACGTCGCAAGCAGAGGCGCCGCAGTCGCCTCGTCGAAGCCCGTGGCATAGAGCGCCGCTACGAAGCTTTGACGCGCTTGCTCGGCGCGGGCCGCGGCGCTTTCCGCCGCGCGTGCGCAATGTGCGTGACGCGTCTCGCAGGCCGCTTTCGACTGCTGGGCTTCAGCGAGCCGCTGACGCGCCTCGTCGCGCGCCGCCATCGCCGCCCTCTGGCGCGCCTCGAAGCGGGACCGATGCGCGGTCGTCGCTTCTCCCCCCAGAAGCAGCGCGCGCGCGTCGCGCGCCTCAGTAACGCTCCTTGCGCGCGCCTCATGATCGCCTTTGGCCTCGGCCTCGCGCGCGCATGCGCTGTCTGCTTCCGCCGCAACGCGCTCCGCCTTCAGCCCGATCGCGGCGCAGTTTGCGGCGAGCTCATTTGACCGCGCCAGCGCCTCCCGGTAACGCGCGCCCGCCGTCTCGAGCCGGCGGCGCGCAGAAGCGGCGTCGCGATCGAGATCGGCGGCCGAGAGGTCGCAAAGCTGCAGATAAGGCGCGAGCGACCGATCGAGTGATTCGAGACGCTCAACCAGTCCGGCGCCTTCCGCCCTGGACCGCGCGCGCGCTTCGCGCAAAGCTTCCAGCGACACGGCGAGCGCCGCACGCTCCTCCTGACGGGCGTCGAGCGCCAGTCGAACCGCGTCGCGCTCAGCGCGCAGCCGATCCCGCTCCTCCCGCAGCCGACGCGCGGCGCGAAGCTTTTGCGCGACGCCGTCACGCGCGGCCGCAAGCTCCTTCGTCAATATTAGCAGCCGCGGCGAGGCGGACAGAATTGACGTTGGCGGCGCCAGCTCCGGCGCCATATCTCGCGCGCCATCGGCGCTCAGCAACGACGCATATTCGGCCTCGGCGCGCCCGCGAGCCGCCTGCGCTTGTGCGGCGCGCCGCGATGCGTCTTCGTGAAGCGCGTGCGCCTGCGCCGCCCGCGCGCTTAAGGAGACAGTCTCCTCGTCCAATCCGCTGAGCGTTCGCCGCGACTCATCGCGCCGCGCGCGCAGCGCTTCGATTAACGCGCTCGCCGCGTCATGGGTCTCGGCGAAAGGATGTTCGCGCGCGCCGCACACGGGGCACGGCGCATCCTCGTTCAACGCCGCGCGCAATCGCAGCGCGTGGGGATCCGCCGCGGCGTCCGCCAACTCGCCGAAGCGTTCGGCCTCGGCGCTTTGCGCCGCCTGTCGCGCGCGCTCTGAACGTACTCCCTCAAGCTTCTGTCGAACCGCCGCTTCGTCCTGCGCGAAGCGGGCGATGTCCTGATGCGCGGAAGCCGCCGCGACGTCCGCCTCGTCAAATGTGCGCGCGCATCTGCGCAAAGCGTCGATCCATTCGACGGCGCGCGCCAAATCGTCGGCGCGGGCGAGCGCGGCCGGTTCGTCGAGGGCGAGGAGCGCGCCGTCGCGGTCCGCAATTTGCGCGGCAAGCTTTTCACAGGCCGCTCTGTCTCGCGCGTCGCGCGCGTTAAAATCCGCAAGCGTGGCGTCGCCGCGCTCGATGTCGGCGAAGGCCGCGGCGAGCGCGCCATCACAGGCGCGCTTGGCTTGCGAGATTTCGGTACGCTTCGTCAGCCAATCGTCGATGTCTCGCCAGCGTTCGCTGAGCGCCCGCGCCGGCTCGAGGCGCGCAAGATCGGCGAGCGCCGTCTCCTTCTCGCGTTCAATATCGGCGCGCCGTTCCATTGTTTCGGCGCGTTCGGCGCGCTTCTCCGCAGTGCGCGACGCGGCCTCCTCGGCGACGCTCCGCGCTTTCGCTTCCTCCTGCGCCAAATTGGCGATGCGCGCGTCGAGCGCCGCGGCTTTGCTCCATATCGGCGCATATCGAGCGAGCTCCGCTTCCGAGGCGGCGACCGACTCTGCAGCCAAGAGCGCGCGCGCCTCCTGAGCGGCGAAAGCTTCTTGAGCGGCGCCCGCTTTCGCTTGGGCGTCGGCGGCCTCTTCGAGCGCCGCCTTTTGCGCTTCCTCGGCGCGCCGCATCTCATCCCGCGGCGCGCGCAGCGGCTCGACCTGCGCGAGCGCCGCAAGCGTGTCGCGTCGCGGCGCCATCTCGTCGAACGCCCGCAATGCGCCCTCGCGCGCCGACATCGCCTGCGCAAGCTTTGCGTGCGCCTGAGCCAAGGCGTCGAACCGGCGCAGCGCATCAGCCATCGCGCTGCGCTTTTCGGCGACTTGCGCGCGTTCGGCTTCGGTCGCTGCGACGTCTGCGTCGATCGCGGCGCGCTCATCTTCCGACATCACGCCGATTTCGGCGCGACGGCGTTCAACAATCGTCGTCGCCTGCTGCGCCTCGCGAGCGCGCTCAAAGGCGCGCTGCGACAGAACGCCATAGATTTCGGCGCCGGTGATCTTTTCGAGAAGTTCGGCGCGCTCCTTTGCGTCGGCGCGCAAAAAGGCGTCGAATTCGCCCTGCGCCAAAAGCGCCGTCCGACGAAACTGGTCGAAGGTGAGATCGGTCAATTCGACGACGCGGGCGTTGACGGGCTCTATGCCACTCTCAAGCGCCGCGACGATTTCGCCGGCCTCGTCGATTCGCCACAACGACCTGACACGCTTTTGCAACGCGCCCGACGCTCTGCCGCGGGCCCGCTGCAGGTCGCAGCGCGCCCGATAGCGCAGCGCGTCCTTGCCGATAAAATCGACTTCCGCGAAACCGCGTCCGGCGCCGCGGCGAAGAATTGTGCGCGGGTCGCCAGAGCCGAGCGTCTCTCCGGACGGATCTGGCGCGCCTTCGCTCGCGCCGGCGGCGACGACGCGCGGGAATTTATCGTAAAGCGCCAGACAGATCGCGTCGAGAATCGTCGACTTGCCGGCCCCTGTTTCCCCGGTGATGGCGAAAAGGCCCGCCGAGCGCAGCGGCTCGCTGTCGAAGTCGATCGCGAAGCCTTCGGCGAGACTGGCGAGATTGGCGCCTCGGATCGCCAGAATGCGCAATGTCACGCCTCCTGCAGAAGACGCTCGAAAAAGTCGAAATGATTGTCGGTCGGGGCGACGCCGTGCGCCTGCTCAAAGGCTTCGCGAAACAATTCCGTCGGCTTACGCTCCGCAAGGCGCAGCGGCGTCGGCGCCGCCGCAGGCGCTTGTGGCCGCTCGACGCTGGTCGAAACGACGCGCAGCGGAAATTTCTCGCAGATGGCGTCGAGCTCGGCCTTCAACCCAACGGCTGGGCCGTCGACCCTGATCGCAAGATGCGCGAAGGGCCAGGCGTCCATCGGCGCCGAGGCGTCCAAATCGAGCGCCCCGAGCGCGGTCTCGAGTTCGATCACGGACAGCGCGCCTGTCGCCGGCGCCCGCAAATGCCGGACGGGGCGGATGATCGGCGCATGTTGGACGACAACGGCGCCGCTGTCGTCGACGTCGACGATGCTGACGCCATGCGCATAGCCGATTTCGGTCTTCGACATAGGAATGAGCGAACCGGAGTAGCGGATCGTCTCGCGGTCGACGGATTGCGGACGATGCAGATGACCAAGCGCGACATAAGCGATATCAGGCGAAAACATGTCGGACGGAAGGGCGTGTTCGCCGCCGACGAGAATCCGTCGTTCGGACCCTTCCGATTCGAGCGCGCCTGCGACATGAAGATGGCCGGTGACGATGAGCGGCGCCGCGCCGATTTCGCGCCGCGCGCTTTCGACCGCCTCGCGATAGGCCTCGCGCACGGCGCTGGCGCCGCCGCCGCTCGTCACGGGCAGATCCACCGCGCGCGGATAAGGCAGCGCGAGCAAATGCGCGCCAATTCTGCCGCTGGCGTCACGGATCGGCGAAAGATGCGCGCGGGCGTCGAAGGCGCCGTCGCGACGCGCAAAGGCGCCGATCGAAACGACGTCCGCCATCTCGAACAATGCGCGCGGCGCTTCGAGTCGCGCCGCCGGATCATGATTGCCGGCGACGAGCGCGATGCGCGCGTGCGGACAGGCGACGCGCAAGTCGCGCAATGTGTCGTAAAGCAGCCGCTGGGCGTCGGCGGATGGATTGAGGCTGTCAAAAACGTCGCCCGCCACGATGACGGCGTCGACCGCCCGCTCCCGGGCGATGGCGACAAGCTGCGCCAGCGCGTCGCGGTGCTCGGCTTCGCGCGACCAGCCCTGCAGCGTCGCGCCAAGATGCCAGTCGGCCGTGTGAAGAAGGCGAATCACTTCGGCAGTAGGCAACAGGCCGTCGGGCGTGGGCAAGGGCCACGCTTGGGCGCGCCGGCCTGCCGATGAATATTTCGCCGATTTTCGCCCATCGGGCAACAAACGACGAGCTGCTGATAGGCGAGCGGCGACAGTCCTGCGTAGATGTCGTCGAAACAAAGACATGCCAACTACTTTAATATACAAGCCGTTGCTTGCAGCGTACTGCTTCGCCAGCGTCTATCTCTTTCGAGCGGCGGAGCGCTCCTCAGCGTCGGAAGTCCTGTCGCGGGCCTTCACAACCCTGTCGTGGTGCCTGTAAAATATGCGGCATCGCAAAGGGCTGGACCTTGGCGCGGTCCGTCAGGCCCCTCCTCAATCCGAGAGGAAGCAGGGTGACTGCACACTTTCGTCAGCAGACCGTCTCGCCGCAGGCGTGTCCCGCGCTCGTGCTCAACGCCGACTACCGGCCGCTGAGCTACTATCCGCTCTCGCTGTGGGGCTGGCAGGACGCAATCAAGGCGGTGTTTCTTGACCGCGTGAACATCGTCTCGGAATACGACAAGACCGTCAAAAGCCCGAGCTTCGAGATGCGTCTGCCCTCGGTCGTGTCGCTCAAGGAGTATGTGCGGCCGACCCGTCACCCGGCGTTCACGCGGTTCAACGTGTTCCTGCGCGATCGCTTCACCTGCCAATATTGCGGAGAACATGAGGAATTGACGTTCGATCACGTCATTCCTCGATCGAAGGGTGGCGCGACGACGTGGGAAAATGTGGTCGCGGCATGTTCGCCGTGCAATCTGCGCAAGGGCGACCGGCTCCCGAAGGAAGCGCATATGTCGCCGGCGCAGGCGCCCTTTCAGCCGAGCGTCGGCGACCTGCATCGCAACGGCCGGCTGTTTCCGCCCAATTACCTGCACGAAAGCTGGATGGATTATCTCTATTGGGATTCGGTGCTCGAACCATAGCTTGGCGCGCCAGGAAAGACGGCTCCAATGATGCGCCGAATTGTGGTCATGGCTTTCGGCTTCGTCCTCGCTGTGGGCGTCGCCGCCATTTTTCTTATCGTTTCGGCGCTCCTTGATCCGGCGACGCGGGAGGCGGGATTCGCCGCCGCAACGTCCGGCCTGTTCGCCTTCGTCGAAGAAGATGTGCGCGCCGGCGGATGGAGCGAGCCTCTGGCCACTTTCGGATTCATCCTTTGGTCGATGATCATCGCCACCTGCGTCGCGCCCCTCGCGGTCGCGGCGTTGATCGGCGAGATCGCCGGCGCACGCTCGCTCCTTTGGTATGCGGGCGCGAGCGCGACGCTCGCCGGCGCGTCGCCGTGGATCGCGCGCGCTGCGATGGGACTTGATCGCGCCCACGAAGCGAGTCCGCTCGAATTAAGAATCGCCCTATTGTTTTTTCTGACCGGCGCGGTGGCGGGGGCGATTTACTGGTTGATCGCCGCGCCGTCCGCTCGTCAGATGACGCGCCCCAAACCGTCCCGTCGCGAAGTTTAACGCGCAGGCTTCCTGGGGCTGAGGCGCCGATAGACGATGAGCGCGGCGCAATATTTTTTGCGCGAGACATCCGGCAAATCGCCGGCCATCTGAACGAGTGCCAAGTCGCAAGAATCCTTCATGCTCGAGGTCTTATCGATACTCACACGTGCGCGGGCCGGCGAGTGACGCAGAATGCGCGCTGAAAGCGAACATTGGCGTCAGGAATGCTTGATCTCCATTTTGGCGACACATCGAGTGAACTGAGGCGCCTATGAGATCTTGAGGCGCCGACGTCGCGAAATCCCCGGGTTTTCTTGGACTCTGGCGGCGTCAGGATTGACGCCAAAAGCCGGAAGTGCTCTTAACCGAGCATGGCAGACTACCATTCTTTGATCGCGAGAGCGGTCGCCGCTCTGCCGCAGTCCACGCCGGACACGCGCCAAGCGGTCTATGAACGCGCCCGCAAGGCGCTGTTCAATCAGTTGCGCGGCATCCAGCCGCCGGTCGCAGAAGCCGATATTGCCGCCGAAGGCCGCGCGCTCGAAGACGCGGTCCAGCGAGTCGAAGCTGAGCTCGCCGCAAACGAGGCGCAAGCGACAGAGCCTCGCGATGGGACGTCTGCGCCGCAGCGCAAGCCGCATCCGAATAAACCTGTCGAGCGCGCGCCGAGCGATAACGCGGATTCGTCTTGGCGCGAGGCGCCTCACTCATCCATCACGGGCGAAGACGATGTCCCGCTGCGTGAAGCACAGAGGCCGCCAGCGCCGCTGCCGCCAGCGCCGAGGCCGCAGCGTTCGAAGCGTCTCATTCTGTCCGTCGCCGGCGTTGTCGTGGCGCTCGTGGCGGTCGTCGGAACTCTTGCCTGGCAACTTCGCGAGCAGCCTGAGGATCTGGCCAAACTGAAACCGGAGAAGTCCGCCTCCAATGGGCCCGAAGGCGGCAAGATCAACGACCGCGTCGCGGGCGACGGGCAAGCGGCCAAAACGGCCAAAGCGCCCACGCCGCGCAGCCCCGCCGTGCCGGTGGCGCAAAAGGCGGAGATGTGGGTGGGCTCGCTCGCCGAGCCCACAAAAGTCGACAAAATCTACAATGGCTCCGCCGTCTGGCGCCTGGAGAACGTCGGCGGGCCCGGCGAACCTGTGGGATCGGCCATTCGCGGCGACATCGAGGTCCCCGACGCGAAGCTAAAAATGACTCTGCTGTTTCGCAAGAACACCGACGCCACTCTTTCGGCCTCGCACACCATCAACGTGTCGTTCACGGTGGCTCCTGGCAGTCCCATCGGCGGCGTCAAGGCCATCGGCCCCATCCAGATGCGCCGCTCCGATGCACAGTCGGGAGAAAAAGTCGCCGGCATTCCCGTGCCGATCACCGAGAATAATTTCCTCATCGGGCTGATGCGGGGCGACCATGAGGCGCGCAATATTCTCCTGTTGCGGTCGCTCGCGGCGTTAGACTTGCCGATGCAGCTCGCCGACGGCCGCGCGGCGACGATCAACATGGAAAAAGGCCCGTCTGGCGAGCGCGTCTTCGCCGACGCCATCGACGCCTGGGGAAAATAAATCCCAGCTTCGCTGCAACGGCCATGACGGCAGCGGTCTTCGCTCTAGTGCGCTTCCCGATCACATGAATCACGTGATCGATAAGGAATCGCTCAAGATCAAAGTATATTGGAGCAGGTTCTCATCGAAAAAGTCTGTCAACTTTTTCGGAACCTGCTCTAAACGTCACACGACGAGCGTCAGTCTCTTCGCAGCGCGCGTCACGCCGGTGTAGAGCCATCGCGCCCGATGTTCGCGGAAGGCGAAGGACTCATCGAAAAGCGTCACGTCGTCCCATTGCGAACCCTGGGCCTTGTGGACGGTGAGCGCATAACCGAAATCGAACTCGTCCGAGTCCTTGCGAAGCGCATAAGGAATGTCGGTCTCAGCGCCGAACAGTTGCGGAACGACCGCCACACGCTGAAATTTAGCGGCTTCGCCATCTTCCGGCGTCACCAGCATTCTCACCTTGCCGCGGCGCAGGGCTCCGGCGCTCTTTACCGTAAACAACGCGCCGTTCAGAAGTCCCTTCTTGCGATTGTTGCGCAAGCAGACGAGCTTCTCGCCCGACTGCGGCAGGTCGCCCGTAAAGCCACGCAGCTGACGCAGGCGTCCGTTATAGGCGCGCCGCGTTTTGTTCAGACCGACGAGCACCTGATCGGCGCCGGTCACGAGCGCCGGATCAAGCGAGTCACGGCTGATCACGCGCGTATCGCCGAAGACGCCGCGCTCGACGCTCTCGCCTGCGCGGATCGCCATTGACAGGCGGATGATCGGATTGTCCGCCGCCTGTCGATGCACCTCTTTCAGCATCACGTCGGGCTCGGCGTCGGTGAAGAAGCCGCCGCCTTTCACTGGCGGCAATTGCGCCGGATCGCCGAGCACCAGCACCTTCTTGCCGAAAGACAGAAGATCGCGGCCGAGTTCCTCGTCGACCATCGAGCATTCATCGACCACGATGAGTTTCGCACGCGCGGCGGCGCTGTCGTCATTGAGAACGAAAGACGGCTCTTCGGTCTCCGTGTCGGTCGCGCGATAGATGAGGCTGTGAATCGTGCGCGCGTCCTTGCAGCCCTTGGAGCGCATGACGAGGGCCGCCTTGCCGGTGAAGGCTGCGAAGGCGACATCGCCCTCAACATGTTCGGCAAGATGCCGCGCGAGCGTCGATTTGCCGGTTCCGGCGTATCCAAACAGCCGAAACACCTGCCGCGCGCCGGGCGTTTCAAGCCAGCGCGCGACGGCGGTCAGCGCTTGATCCTGTTCGGGCGTCCAGATGGGCATGGCTACGGTGTCGAATCCAGGCGTCACGATGGCGGAGCCGACGCCGGCGAACAAGCGCCATTATCAATCTTGTCAGGCGCTGAAGCCCGCAATCAGCAGCGCGCCGCCGAGCGCGAAGGAGATGAGCGCAAACACGGGATAGCGCTTTTCATATGCCATTCGGGCGAAAATGTCGCGCACCGTCTGCGGCGGCAGAAAGAGCGTCAGGAAACCGCTGATCAGCGTGATCCAGCCGACAAGCGAGACGAGCGCCGCGGCCGTGTCGCTCCAAATGTCGTGGCCGATCACAATGGCGAGACCGATCGCGAGGCGTATCATGCCGACGAAGGCGATGGCGACAGGCTCGCGCGAAACGCTCTCGATCATCTGCAGCGCCACGTCCCTGCGCACCAGCATCCACGCCGACATGATCAGCGCGTAAGCGCCTATCAGCTTTGCGAGAAAAAGCGTAAGCGGCGTCATGAACGCCTCCTTGCCGAATCGCCCTTCACACCGCCGAGGAATGGCGGGCCGGCGCCGACTGCAGGTAGGCGTCAAAGGCGGCTGCGACAAGGCGAACGAAGGGCTTTCCATATTCGGTCACGGCGAGTCGTCGGCCCTGTACGTCGATGACGCCGTCGTCCGCAAGAGCCTCGAGCGACGCCTGCGCCGCGTCGAAGGCGTCTTCCGCATAGCCGTGACGCGCAGCCACCGCGCCGTAGTCAACATCGAAATCGCACATGAGGCGTTCGATCAGATCGGCGCGGGCGATATCCTCGCGCGTGAACGCGAGGCCGCGCGTGGTTGCAAAGCGTCCTGACTCGATCGCGCGTCGCCATCCCGCAAGATCGGTGGCGTTCCCGACATAGCCCTCCGGAAGCCGCCCGATGGACGAAACGCCAAAGGGCAGCAGCGCGTCGGCGGCGTCAATCGTGTATCCTTGGAAATTGCGGCGCATGCGCCTTTCGCGCGCGGCGACCGCCAGCGGGTCCTCGGGACGCGCAAAATGATCGAGTCCGATCGCCTCGAATCCCGCGGCTTCAAGGGTCGCCCGCACGGCCGCCGCCTGCGCGAGACGCTCGCCGGCGCCCGGCAGCGCCGCGGCGTCGATCAACTTCTGGTGCGACTTGAACCAGGGCACATGCGCATAGCCGAAAACCGCGAGCCTCTGCGGCGCGAGCGACGCCGCGAGTGAGGCGGTGCGCGCGGCGTCTTCGACGCTCTGCTTCGGCAGCCCATACATCAGATCGAGATTGATGGCGGTAATGCCTGCGCCGCGCAGCAATTCCACGGCGCGCGCCACCGTCTCATAAGGCTGGATGCGGCCGGACGCCTCCTGCACATGCGCGTTCAAATCCTGCACGCCGAGCGACGCCCGCGTAACTCCGGCGGCGGCAAGCGCCTCGACGAGATCGGCGTCGAGAATGCGCGGATCGAGTTCGATCGCGTGTTCAGTTTCGGCGGAAAGATCGAAATGATCGCGCAGAACTGCAACGATGGCGCTGAAACGCGAAGCGCCCAGAATGCCCGGGGTGCCGCCGCCCCAATGGATGCTCACGACGCGCCGCGCGCGCGTCGCTTCTGAGGCGAGGGAGATTTCGCTCTTTAGTGTCTGCGCATAAGACTCGAGCGGCGCATCCTGGCGCACCGCCTTCGTGTGACAGCCGCAATAGGCGCAGATGGCTGTGCAAAATGGAACGTGGAAATAGAGCGAGAGCGACGCGGAAGGCGCGAGGTTCGCGAGCCACGCACGCGCGTCGCCGTCGCCGATCGACTTGGAGAAATGAGGCGCCGTGGGATAGCTCGTGTAGCGCGGCGCGGATTTTTCGGCCAAGGCCAGCGACGCTGGGTCCATCCTAGTGACTCCCTCGCCGCCGCGCGGCGCCGCTTAAATTGATAGCGCGCCTCGGCCCGGCGCGCAAAAGCGACGACCTGCCGCACTTTGACGCGGGCGCGGTGTGAATCGGCTTGGACGCAGGCCGTGAAAAAAGGCAAAGTGAGGCGATTTCACGAGGGCGGGAGCATGGCGCAAATGGCGATATTTTCTGGGCGACGACAGCAATGGCTGGGGTTCTGCCTTTTCGCCGCCGCGAGCGTCTCGGCGCCGCTCGCGCTTGCCGCCGGACCGACGGAGGCCTCTGGCCGCTACTCGATTCTCCGCGAGGGAGACAAGGATACGGGCTGCATGCTGACGCTGGATGCGCGCACGCGCGGCGGCGCCGGCTTGAAGGCGCAGCTTGCTCCGGCCTGCCGCGACAATGGCGTCGTCATTTTTGATCCCATTGGCTGGGGTCTCGACAGGGGTAGGCTCGTGCTCACCGCTCGCAAGGGGCACAAGGCGCATTTTGAGAAGGGCGCCGACGGCGTGTGGCGCCGCGACGCCAAGGAAGGCAAGGCGCTCGGCCTTCGCCCCCTCTAGCAAGCCTTAGCTCTTCATCCGCCAAACGCTTCCGAAAAAGAAGCCTCCCGGATTTCTCCGGGAGGCTCTCCACCGTCGCCGCGCGAGAGGGGCGGGGTGCCGGCGACGGATCGTGTGGCGCGGCCGCCGGCTAATCGCAAACTCGTACCCGGCGATAGTCGACGATCTCGCCCCACGGACCATGAATCGGCTTCCGGAGAAAATGACACTCTCCGTATCCGTAATAAGCATCGGCGTGGTCTGCCCACGAGCCACGATAGGGCTCCGGCGCGAACCAGGCTTCGCGTCCGTCATCATAGGGATCGTAGCCATGACCAAAGCTCTCGCTTTGGTGGCGGCCATGACCAAAGCTCTCGCTTTGGTGGCGGCCATGACCAAAGCTCTCGCTTTGGTGGCGGCCATGACCAAAGCTCTCGCTTTGGTAGGGAGCATGGCGTTCGGAGGAATCGTCGCCCAGATCCTGCGCGACGACCGGGGTAGCTGCGAGCGCCAGGATGACAGCGAGGATGGAAAGCTGGCGCGACATCTTGGCTCCGGTCACTAGGGAGAACAGGCGCGGGGAGAAGTTCGCAAGCTCGCCTGCCGATACGCTCACTCTGACGCACGTCAGCTGAACCGGACATGGCCGCGCCGTTCATCCGGCAGTCAGCTTGCGGTGGGGCTTCTGCGTCTGTGGCGCGAAGCCGCAAAGCGTATCATTTTCGTCCAGGCTGATCATTTTCGCGACTGCGGCGTTTCAAAAAGGCACACTTTTTGGCGTCTCATCCCCGACGCCCACATCAAGTTGTCCAGGAAATCGCTGTGCATCCAGGGACCAGCGAAGGAACGGCTCAAGCGCCGCGCGTTAGCACGCAATCTGCAGAATAACGAGATATTGCGCCAAGTTGCGTCAAATTGGAACGTGCGGCGGCTACTTGTCGATGCCTGAGATGCGCATTGAAAGACAGCCATTCGGCAATGTGACCTGCCGCACTGCTGAGCAATCAGTTTCCGACGCAAGTTGCGCAATACCTCGGCCAAGCGGACAGGCAACCCGCTTCAGGCCCAAAACTGGGGATTAGAGCGCCGATGTCGATCGCGAATCCAAAAGAGATGCTGAAGCCCTTCGTCGCGCGCGCCAATGGCGAAGACGTCGAACATGAAATGGCGTCGCATGAAGACGGCGCACGCGGCACGCTCACGCGCGAGGACATTGCGCTGGCGATCCATCGCCGGCTTGAAGGCATGTCGCGCCGCGAAGCCAAGCGCCTGACCGATCTGGTGATCGAGGAAATGGCGGCGACTCTCGCGTCCGGCGAGTCGCTCAAGCTGCACGACTTCGGCTCATTCATCGTGCGCACGAAACGCGAGCGCGCGGGCCGCAATCCGCGCACCGGCGCGCCGGTGCCGATCGAAGCGCGGCGAGTCATCACGTTCAAGGCGTCGCCCAATATGAAGGCGACCATCAACGGCGAGATTCCTTTGACGAAGGTCAAGAAGCGGGCCCGTGGCCGCGTCGCGCGGCAGCAGGACGGGGCCGAAGTGGTGAGAATCTTCGCCCCCTGAAATCTCGGAAGTCCGCGCTCCTCCCTGTGAGCGGACCTCGGGCCCGATCGTTCGCCGCACGCCCCGGCGAACCTTCGGGCCCTCTCTATTTACGGCAAGGCCGCGCGATTGAGCTTGCCATTGGCGTTGCGTGGCAGCGCGTCGAGGAACATGACCGCGCGCGGACATTTGTAGGCGGCGAGATGCGCGCGGCAGTATTCGAGGATGGCGGTCTCGTCCCGCGCCACGCCATCGCGCGTCACGACATAGGCCTTGATGATCGTCGCGGTTGCGTCGCGCCCCGGCCGTTCCGCCGCCGCCGCTTCGACGACGCCGTTGATCTCGAGCAGCCTTTTCTCGACTTCCGCCGGCGAGACCCGGTAGCCGCCCGCGTTCATGACTTCATCGACGCGGCCGTGGCGCCACATGTAGCCGTCGGCGTCGAATTCGACGAGATCGCCGGAGACGAACCACTCGCCGCGAAACGCCTCGCGCTCCTCTTCTTCACGGTTCCAATAGCCGAGCATCATGCCCGGATCGTCCCGGCGCACGGCGAGGAGGCCTGTTTCGCCTGGCCGAAGCGGAGTCTCGCCGCCCTCTTGCGGCAGCGCCGCCACGGCCCTCCCCGGCTGCGGCCTGCCGGGCGAGTCCGGACGCACCGGCGCCGTCGGCCCGCTGGAGACGAAGGTCGAAATCTCGCTCATGCCGAAGGCTTCGAAAATCTCTTTGCTCGTACGGGCGCGCCAATCGGCGAGCAGGCTCGACGGCAGCGCCGCGCCTGCCGAGAGCGCATGGCGCAGGCTCGATAGATTGGCGCTCTCCGGCGCGCCATATTTGAGGATCTGCCGAAAGACGCCTGGCACAGCGGCGAAGATCGTCGCGCGATAGGTTTCGATGAGACGCGGCCATACCGCAGGATCTGGATGCCCGTTGTAAAGCACCGCGCTGGCCCCGGCCGACAGCGGATCGACGACGCCAACGCCAAGCGTATAGGTCCAATTGATGGCGCCGGCGTGCAACATCACGTCGCCGGGGCCAAGCCCCGTCCAATGCTCCCGCATCGGCCGTCGGCCCCAGGCGGCGCGATGCGCATGCAACACGCCTTTCGGCCGGCTCGTCGTGCCTGAGGTGTAAACGAGATAAGCGGGATCGTCAGCGCCGGTGTCGACATAGTCCGGGATGGGCGCGCTCTCGGCGAGCCGCGCCAGATCGGCGCCGCGCAAGATGTGAAAGTCTCCGCTATGCGGCTCGTTCTCGAAGGATGCGCCCAATGCGAGCACGGACGCGCCGCAATCGCGCGCCATGAACTCGGCTTCCTCGAAGGTAAGCTGAGAGGACGCGAGCAGCGCCACATAGCCGGCGGCGATTGACGCGAAATAGGCGAGCGCGGCATTGGCCTCATTGCCCATCCGGATCATGACACGCGCGCCCGCCGGAAGGCCGAGCGACCGCAAACCGGCGGCCAGACGCCGCACCTTCAAATCGAGCTCAGCGTGGGTCCAGCGCTGCGCGCCGGCGTCGCCGACGACGGTGAGCGCCGTCGTGTCGGGCCGCAGCCGCGCATTTTCGGCGAGGCAATAGCGCGCGAGATTGAAACGCGGCGGGACGGGGTCGTGCATGAGAGAAATCTTCGCAGTCACACGGCCTTCTGGCATTCGGCGCCAGCTTGGGCAAGAGCGCGCCTTCATTTGACAAATGTCGAGGCAAATGGCCACGGAATTTGGTCGCAGCCACATCGTATCGATTTGAGATTGACGCGCGCCAGATCGCGATGCACGGCTTTGGCATGACCCGCTATGTCGCGCTGTTACGCGCCGTAAATGTCGGAGGAACCGGCAAAGTCGCCATGACCAAACTCAAGGCGATGTGCGTCGACGCTGGTTTCGATCGTGTCCAAACTTATATCGCGAGCGGAAACGTCGTCTTTAAAAGCAAAGCCTCTCCAAGAAGGGTAAAGTCGGAACTGGAGGCGAGATTGCTCGCCTATGCCGGAAATCCTGTCGCGGTGTTTGTGCGCACCGCCGATGAAATGCAGGCAGTTCTCAACCAAAATCCCTTTCCGGAAAAGCCGGCCAATTTCACCGTGGCCATTTTTCTCGATGATCCACCGCCGCCCGATGCATTAGATCGCGCCAAAGGCAAAGCAGACGAGGAAATGCATTTGGGATCACGCGAGATTTACGTTCACTATGGCGCAGGGATGGGGCGCTCGAAACTCGAAATTCCGGCTGCCATGCATGGCACGGCGCGCAATATGCGCACGATCGCAAAACTCGTCGACATGGCGCGCGAAATTTGAGAATGCGCGCCGACGCCAAGGCAAGGCGGGACTAGTTGCTACCTGCACGCATCTCACGCGCGGATTGTCCAAACCGCCGGCGGAACGCGCGGCTGAAATGCGAGAGATCGCTGAACCCCCAGCGGTAGGCGATCTCGCCGATCGGCGCGCAAACGTCGGCGCAGAGGTCGCGGCGACAATTCTCGAGACGCCTCGCCCATACATAGCGCATAAGCGAGAGGCCCTCGGCTTCGAACAGCGAATTGAGATAGCGCGACGAGAGGCCCAGCGTCTGCGCCGCCATCGCTGGATCGAGCCGCGGATCGCCGAGGCGGCTCTCAATGAACCGCTTCACCCGGCGCAGCGTGGCCTCCCGCCCTCGGTTTATCCGGTGATGTTCGCTGGGTTCTAAGAGCGACAAGGCGATCAGATCGGCGCAGTGACTGGCCATCGCATCGAAGGATTCCCCGGTCAGCTCGCCCGCATGGGCCGCGAAGGACCGTATGTAAGACACAGCCATCGCGCCGACTCCCGCTGCGCCAGCGACTCGCAACGCCGCGCAGCGGTCGACTTCGGGCGAGAACGCACGCGTCGTCGCGCGCGGCAGCGAGACAATCAGCTTGGAGAATTTTCCCGGGCAGTGAATCTTATGCGGCCGCGTCGCGTCGTAAATTGTCATATCGCCGGGCTTCAACGAGACCTGGCGTCCGTCCTGCTCCAGAAAATATTCGCCCGAAAGCAATACGGCGGCGAGATAAACATCATGGCTGTCGGGTAGCGACGGCTGGTTGGGCTTTTCGATCAGTATGGCGTTTGAGCGGATCGAAGAAAGCCGAACATCCTTCCCCGCATAGATCGTCATTTCGTTGAACAGGCGTTGCGCCGGAAGAGGACGCACGTCGACGCGCGCGTATTCGCGTCCGATCACCTCGCATAGCCAGTCGCGTCGCCGCTTCGGCGGAGCGTGCTCGGTCGAAAGGATCTGCGCCTTCGTCATCGATAGTTCCTTCAACCGCAGCCGACGGCCGTTTCAGACAAGTTTATCAGCCGTCCCGGTCAAGCGCTTTCTTGCTGAACGCGGCATGTATCGAGCTTCCGGCGATCGGCCGAGAAGAACCCGAGGATGTCGTGATGACGGACAACGCGCAATCGGCCGAGACGACAAACATTATTCTCGTCCGGGGCGCCGCCCTGTGGATTCTCGTCGCGCTCGTTCTGGCGTGGTGTCTGGTGTCGCTCAAAATGGAAGCGCCGCTCGTCTCGGCGGTCTTTCCCGGGAAGTTCTCGCGCGTCTTGCAGGCCCATATCGACTTCCTGCTGATGAGCGCGCTCCTGCTCGGCTTCTATGGAACGCGCATTCCTTTCGCCTGGCCCGTGCGCTGGGCGATGGTCGTGGGCGCTTTCACTAATTCGAGCCTGTTCGTCTTGCAGGCGGCGTTTCCAATCCTCGACGGCCCGCCGGCCGAAGGCTGGGGTCCGAATTTGTTCAGGCTCTATCTCATGGCGAGCATCGTGACGACGACGCTCGGCTTCGCCGGCGCTTGCCTCACCGTCCTGCGCTTCCGTCCGAATCCCTCGAGACTCGATGTCTGACTGACGCAGCTCGGCGGAATGTCTAGTCGAACAGGCTGGAGACGCTCTCTTCCCTGGCGGTTCGGGCGATCGCCTCGCCGATCAGATGGCCGATCGGAATGACGCGGATGTTCGGGGCGGATTCGACCGCGGCCGTCGCGCGGATCGTGTCGGTGACGACAAGCTGCTTCAGCTTCGAGTTGGCGATGCGCTCCGCCGCCGCGCCCGACAGCACGCCATGGGTAATGAAGGCGTAGACGGAGCCGGCGCCCGCCGCGAGCAGGGCTTCGGCGGCGTTGCACAGCGTTCCGCCCGAATCGACGATGTCGTCGATGAGGATGCAGTTGTGGCCGCTCACGTCGCCGATGATGTTCATGACCTCGGAGTCGCCTGCGCGCTCGCGGCGCTTGTCGACGATGGCGAGCGGCGCGTCGATGCGCTTCGCCAGCGCCCGCGCGCGCACCACGCCGCCGACGTCCGGCGACACGACCATGACATTCTTGAGCTCAAGGTGGGACTTGATGTCCGCCACAATGACCGGCGCGGCGAAAAGATTGTCCGTTGGAATGTCAAAGAAGCCCTGAACCTGGCCGGCGTGTAGATCCACGGTCAGAACGCGGTCCGCGCCCGCCCGCGTGATCAGATTGCTGACAAGCTTGGCCGAGATCGGCGTGCGCGGCCCCTGTTTGCGGTCCTGGCGGGCGTAGCCGAAATAGGGAATGACCGCCGTGATGCGACGCGCCGAGGCGCGGCGCAGCGCGTCGATCATGATCAGCAGCTCCATCAGGTGGTCGTTGGCCGGCGCGGATGTGGACTGGATCACGAACGTGTCCTGCCCGCGCACATTCTCCAGGATTTCCACCCAGATTTCCTGGTCGGCGAAGCGGCGAACCTGGGCGCGACAGAGCTGAACGCCCAGGTGGGCGGCGATCGCCTCCGCCAGCGGCCTGTTGGAGTTGCCCGCCAGGAGTTTCATCGCCGCCATTTAAATCCATCCCCGCGCCTTAAACGCCGCGGCGTCATAGCAGCGATGGCGGCTGCGAACAATATGACGCAGGAATGTCGGATCTCCGAAAAACTTCGACAGGATTGCCTCTTGGACGGGTAATGCTCTAAATGGTGACAGCGGCCTCACCGATGCGCGGCGGGCCGGGGCTTTTGCGCCTTCACCCATCTCGCCCCACTTTCCGTATAAAAACAGGCGTCGCTTCCGAAAATGACGAATAGCGTATCGGATCATGCGCCGCAGCCTTCCTCGCCGCGCGAGACGCGCGTCGTCGTCGCCATGTCGGGCGGCGTCGACTCCAGCGTCGTCGCCGCTCTGCTGCAGGAGCAGGGCTACGACGTCGTGGGCGTCACGATGCAGCTTTATGATCACGGCGAAGCCACGCACCGCAAGGGCGCCTGCTGCGCGGGGCGCGACATCCACGATGCGCGAAATGTTGCGGCGCGACTGGGCATTCCGCACTTCGTTCTCGATTACGAGAGTAAGTTTCGCGAGAAGGTGATTGACGAATTCGCCGCGAGCTACGCCAGCGGCGAGACTCCCGTGCCCTGCGTCGCCTGCAACCAGTTCATCAAATTCGCCGATCTCATGGAGACGGCGAAGGACCTCGGCGCGCACGCGCTCGCGACCGGCCATTACATTTCCGCCCGCGACGACGGACGCGGCGGCCGTGCGCTCTACCGCGCCAAGGATGCGGCGCGCGACCAGAGCTATTTCCTGTTCGCGACGACCCGCGAGCAGCTGCGGATGCTGCGCTTTCCGCTCGGCGACTATACCAAGGCCGAAGTTCGCGACATGGCCCGTCGCTTCGGACTCGAGGTCGCCGATAAGCCAGACAGCCAAGACATCTGCTTCGTGCCGACGGGACGCTATACAGACGTCGTCGAGAAGCTTGCGCCAGCTTCGGTGGTGCCCGGCGAGATCGTGCACCTCGACGGCCGTGTGCTCGGACGCCACGCCGGCGTCATCCACTACACCATCGGGCAGCGCCGTGGCCTGGGGCTAGGCGCAAAAGTCGCCGGCCGCGACGCGGAGCCGCTTTACGTCTTGCGTCTTGACGCCGCGAAGGCTCAGGTCGTGGTCGGCCCGCGCGAGGCGCTGGACACGCGCGCCGTGCAGCTACGCGACGTGAACTGGATTGGCGACGGCGCGCTCTCTTCCCTGCCGCCTGAGGGCCTCGACATCATGGCGCGCGTGCGCTCGACGCGGCCGCCAGTCCCCGCGCGATTGATCCCGGGCGGGGACGGCGGCGCGCTGGTCGTCTTCGCGGCAAGCGAATTCGGCGTCTCGCCTGGGCAGGCGTGCGTCTTCTACGACGCAGACGAAAATGAAGCGCGCGTGCTCGGCGGCGGATTTATCGCCGGGATCGAGCCTGCAGCAATGGTGATGGCATCAAAGGCGCCGCCGCTGCGCGCCGCAGAAGTGCGAAGGGCGCCTCGATGAGCGAAGCAAGGAATTTTTTACGGGAAGTCGAAACACTCGACAACGGCAATGTCGAGGCCGCCTATGCGCGCTGGGCGCCGATCTACGACCTGACGTTCGACATTTTGTTGAAGCCAGGCCGTCGCGCCGCCGCCGCGGCCGCGTCCAACTCTCACGGACCGATCCTCGACGTCGGCGTCGGCACGGGACTCGAACTGCCGATGTTTGCGGCCAATACGCGGGTCGTCGGCGTCGATCTGTCGGAGCCGATGCTGCGCCGCGCCGCGCAGCGCGTGCGCCGCGAGCGTCTCGGCCATGTCGCGGGCCTCGTGAAAATGGATGCGACGCGAATGGCGTTCTCCGACGCGAGTTTCGGCTGCGTCGTGGCGCCCTACGTGCTCACGGTCGTGCCGGAGCCTCAAGCTATGCTCGACGAACTCGCGCGCGTGCTGCGGCCGGGCGGCGAGATCGTGCTGGTCAATCATGTGAGCGGCAAGGACGACGCCATCGCGCTGTTCGAGGCGTGGCTCGACCGCCATATGGCGCCGAAACTCGGCTGGCGCCCGCAATTTCCCTGGTCGATCATCGGCGACTGGATCAATCGGAACCCGCAGATGAGGCTCGTCGAGCGCCGCCCGCTGGCGCCCTTCGGTCTGTTTACGCTGACGCGGATCGAGCGTCTCCCAGTAGAGAGAAAAGAACGCGAAAGGTCCGCGCCAAAACAGTTGGCGCTCGCCTAGAGCGTTTCCCGATCTGTTTCCCGATCACATGGACTCATGTGATTGATAAGGGAACCGCAAATCGAAATGTTGGAGCAGGTTCTGATCGAAAAAGTCCGTCGACTTTCTCGGTACCTGCTCTGGCGAAACTCGCAGACGCCACTGGCGCCCGGCCGCGCATAGCGCTACATTCATTGGGCGGCGCTGCGGGGTGCGTGCAGGACTATTATTCCCCGGGGCCTTATCGATCCTTATGGGAGCTGTCCCTGGCCTCGCCCGTGGGCTTGGTCATATGGCGCCCACCTACGTTGTAGGTTCCCGGGATCGATGTCCCACGGCTCTTGTGGCCCGCACTCTCCTTCCCTGTTATTGCTCTCGCATGAGCGATTTGAAAGCCGAGCTGCGGCGCCGTTCTCTGGCGCGCCGCGATCTCATCGCGCCGCACGAAGCGCATGAGGCGGCCGCTTCCGTCGCGCGCCAAGGCGTCGCGCTCGTCGCCGGCATTGCGCGCGATGCGAAACTGAACGCGCCGCCCGTCGTTTCCGTCTATTGGCCGATCCGCAGCGAGTTGAACACCCGACCGCTCATCGATGCCCTCACAGCCGCAGGTTTTTGCGTGACGCTGCCGGTCATGCACAAGGTGCGTCAGCCCTTGGTGTTTCGCGCCTTCACGCCGGGCGACGACCTCGTCAAAGGGCCGTTCGGCCTATCGGAGCCTTCGGACGACAAGCCTGCATACGACCCCGATATTGTGTTTTCGCCGCTCGCCGCCTTCGATCGGCGCGGTTTTCGGCTGGGCTATGGCGGCGGCATCTATGACGCCACGCTCTCTACCCTTCGCGCCAAAAAGCCGGTCATCGCCGTCGGCGTCGCCTATTCCTGCCAGGAAGCAGACCATGTGCCGATCGAACCGCATGACCAGCGGCTCGACGCCGTCATGACCGAGCAGGAGACGCTGCGGTTCGCAACCGCCGCCGCCTAGAGCGCGCTGCGAAAAAGTGGGAACCGGTTTTTCGCGTAGAGCGCGCTCTACACTTTGGGAGTCGATCACGATTATCTGCATTTGGGCGATGCGCCCAAATGCAGCGTGATCTGGGACGCGGAACCAATTAGAACGCAGCACGTTAACGTGCTGATGCGGACTATTTAAATTTCTTTTTCGGAGAGTTTGAGATGAAGGCTTGCTATACAGCGGCCGCCCTCACGGCGGCCCTCTTGTTTTTTCCGGCCAGCGCGCAGGCGACCTGCCGGATTTTCCAGCATCGAGACTATGGCGGCTCCGGCTACACGCTCCACAATTTTGAGCGGATGAAGATGGTGCGCGGCGAAAGTCTCGGATGCACGACGAACGGCCACGGCGGCGGGTGTGAAAGCACGATCTACAATCCGTCGTGGAACGATCATGTTTCGTCGTTCCGCGTGAAGGACGGATGCACCCTCACATTATGGCAGCACGTCAATCAGGGCGGCTCGAGATTTCGTTCAAACAGAAGCTATCGTTACGTCGGCGACCGCTGGAACGATCAGGCGTCCGAAGCGCTCTGCATGTGCTGATTTGGCGCGGGGCCGATCACAGGCGTCTCGGCGGTTCGATAAGAGCCGCCGAGATTTCACGCCATACTCCCTCACCTCATCGCGTCGGCGCTGACGGCAGATTGACGAGCTGACCGGCGCGCAGCTTTTTCGACTTTAGATCGGGATTGCGCTCGGCGATCGCGCGCCATTTGCTGGTTGCGCCGTAGAGCCGCCTGGCGATGGATTTAAACGTGTCCCCCGCGCGCGCCGTATACGTTCCGCTGTCCACGGCGGGTGCGGGAGGGACCGCAGACTCATTGGCCGCGACCTGAGCAGCGGGCTCCGTCGATTGGCTGGCCTCGCTCTCCGCTTTCGGCGCAGCGTCCGACGCCGCGGGCTCGGTCTGCGCGACGGCCGCGGCAGGTTCGGTTGGCTCGGCGGATTCGCCAGTCTGCTCGGGTTGGGGCTCCTGCAGCTGCGCCGTCGCCGAATCGGGTCCGACATTGGGCCCACGGGGTCCCACGAAGAGCAAATAGGCGATCGCGAGAGCGGCTGCGACAAGCGAGGCCTCGGCAAGTCCGCGTCGGCGCTTAGGGGGAACGAGCGCCGGCCGCTCCCGACCATCCGCGGCGCGCGTGTGCTGCTCTTCCGGCTCGCTTCCGCGCAGCCAGACCAGCGCCTCGAAGGCGAAATACAGGAACAGCGCCGCCGTCACCGGCGGCTTCTGGAATGATAGAGGGGCAAACATATAGGCGACGACCCCGAGCTGAATCAGCGCCGATAGCCATGGCAGGCCAATCGCGCCCAGCGTCATGCGGCGACGGACCGCCTGGGCTGCGGCAAGAAGGAAAAGCGCCAGATAGGCCCAGAGCAGCATGCCCGCGCCGGCGAAGCTCCAGCCGAACGCGGCGTCGCCCAGGAGATAGATCAGCCCGAGCGCGGCGGCGGCATACGCCAGATGAAGTAGCCTCTGCGGAGTCAAGATCCGGGTGAGATGAAAGGTCAGCGCCGCCACGAGCGCCGCCACCAAAATGATCGCCGCAACGTGGGATGTAAGGTTTGAACTCATGCAACCGGGCTCCTTATGGCGCCAGCTGCGCGCCGTCGGTCCGACTTCAATGCACATGCCTATGTGACAGTTTCTTGAGAAGAAGCGCGGCAATCGCAATTATACTGATTTTTCCGATACGCCCGCGCTATCGAACGTGGCCATGTCGCTGTGACATGCGAGCGCCGCTTTTATCAGGCCAATGGCCAGCGCCGCGCCCGAACCTTCGCCGAGCCGCATGTCGAGATCGAGCAGCGGGCGTTTGCCAAGCCGCGTCAGAACTTCGCGATGCGCGCCCTCCGCCGAGACATGGCCCGCTAAGCAATGGGCGATCGACTCGGGCGCGATGGCGTGGAGTAGCGCCGCGGCGGCGCAGGCGACATAGCCGTCAAGCACCACGGGAATGCGGTTGAGCCGCGCGGCGGCGATAGCGCCCATCATGGCCGCGATCTCCCGCCCGCCGAGCCGGCGCAGGATTTCCAAAGGATCGGCGAGATCCCGAGCATGCAACGCCAGCGCGGCGTCGATCGCGGCGTTCTTGCGCGAAAGCCCGGCGTCGTCGACGCCCGTGCCGCGTCCGGTCCAGCGCGAGGCGGGCCCGCCGTAAAGCGCGGCATAGATCGCCGCCGCGCTCGTCGTATTGCCGATGCCCATCTCGCCTGGCGCCAAGAGATCGATATCGCCCTGGATCGCCTCCATCCCATAGGCGAAGGTCGCCGCCGCTTCGCGCTCGTCCATGGCGGGAGATTCAGTAAAGTCGGCGGTCGGCCGTTCGAGCGCCAGCTCATAGACTTTCAGGCCGACGCCATAAGACTTGCAGATCTGATTGATCGCCGCGCCGCCAGTGAGAAAATTCGCCACCATCTGCTGGGTGACGCTCGCCGGGAAAGCTGAAACGCCCTGCGCCACGACGCCGTGATTGGCGGCGAAAACCGCGACGAGGGGGCGCTCGATCGCGGGCTCCGCCCTGCCCTGCCAGGCTGCGAGCCATTCGACGATCTCTTCGAGACGACCGAGCGCGCCGGGCGGCTTGGTGAGCCGGCCGTCACGCGCGCGGACCGCCTCCGCGGCTTGCAGATCGGGGCCGGGCAGCGCCGCCAGCAGGATACGGATTTCTTCGAAGGGATGAACGGCGTGAGACATGCCGCCGGCTTTACCGGGTCGCGGCGACATTGGCGAGCGGCTGAGCCATTGAGGCCGAAGACTGCCTCGTCGGCGCCTCCTCCAATGACCGCCCAGGACGTCAGAGGCTTTGCCGCTACGCTTCCCGCAACGACGGTTGGGCCCGCACGGCCTCGAAAGCGGCGAGCGCGCGCTCCCGCGCCTGGGCATGGTCGACGATCGGATGGGGATAGGTGACGCCAAGCACGACGCCGGCCGCGCGCAAGACGTCGTCTGGCGCCGCCCACGGACGATGGATGTAGCGGACGTCGAGCCCCGCGAGCTCCGGCACGTAACGGCGCACATAAGCGCCGTCCGGATCGAATTTTTCACCCTGAAGCGCGGGATTGAAGATGCGGAAGTAAGGCGCGGCGTCGGCGCCGCAGCCCGCCACCCACTGCCAATTGGCGCTGTTGTTGGCGAGATCGGCGTCGACCAGCGTGTCCCAGAACCAGCGCTCCCCCTTCCGCCAGTCAATGAGCAGGTGCTTGATCAGGAAGCTCGCCGAAACCAGACGCGCGCGATTGTGCATCCAGCCCGTGATCCACAATTCGCGCATCGCCGCGTCGACGAGCGGATAGCCGGTCTGACCGTTCCGCCAGGCGTCGAGCGAGGTCTCGTCGTCGCGATAGGGAAAACGCTCGAAGGTCCTGTCCAAAGGGCGGTCAGGCAGGTCGCAGTGGGAGATCAGCAAGTGATGGCAGAACTCCCGCCAGCCAAGCTCCCTCAGATAGGCTTCGCCGCCGATGCTCCCGGGGTCGCTGATCGCGTGCCAGACTTCGCGCGGCGACAATTCGCCAAAGTGCAGATGCGGGGAAAGCCTGGAGACGCCGACTCTGCCCATGAAGTCGCGTTCAACCTTGTAGTCGACGACATGGTGGCGCGCGAAGTCTGCAAGTTCGGCGCGCGCGGCCGTCTCGCCGACGAGCCAGACCTTGCGCATGCCGATCGCCCAATCGGGATTTTGGGGCAGCAGCCGCCACGAGTCGAGATCGTCGCTGTCGGGCGGAAGCGGCGCGGCGTGCAAAACCTCGGGCGCCGGAAGCGGCCGCTCCGGCGGCGGCGCGGCGAGGCAGGCCCGCCAAAAAGGCGTGAACATGCGGAAGCTCTCGCCCTGTTTGGTGCGAAGCGTCTCCGGCTCAAAGAGCAGCGACTCATGGAAACAACGGGCTTCTACTGCATCGTCGGCCAGCTGCGCCTCGAGTTCGGCGTCTCGCCGCATCGCCCAAGGCTCGTAGAGCTTGTTCCAGAAGACGGCGCCGGCGCCGGTTTCGGCGATGATCTGCTCAAAGACGTAGGGAGCGCGCCCGCGGCGCAGGGTCAGCGTCAGGCCCCTGCTGGCGAGGCTCTCGGACAGCGCTCTCAGAGAATGGTGCAGCCACCAACGCGCAGCGGCGCCGGTGCGCCATTCTCCGGGGCTTTCATCGTCCAGGATGTAAAGGGCGACGAGCGGCGCTCCCGATCGAGCAGCCGCCAGAAGCGCCGGATTGTCAGAGATGCGCAAGTCATTGCGAAACCAGACGATCGCCGGCGCATTCATATCGCGAGAACCCCGTTTGACATTCCGAAAGGTCACGACCCGATCATTCCGATGCGACGAATGATCGGGACTAAGTCGTAACCTCGCCGGCCGCCAAGGGTTCCCCCCTTCGCGCTTTCAGGTCGCCAATCTCGTCGCGCCAGCCGCCTAATGGAGGCGCTTGGCGTGCTTGATGCCATAAAGGAGGTAGATCGCGATCCCGATGACGGTCCAGATCAGCAGCCGGAGCCAGGTGTCGAGCGGAAGCGCGACCATCAGCGCGAAACAGGACAAAATGCCGGCGACCGGCAACCATGGGATTCCCGGCGCGCGGAACGGACGCCTGATTTCCGGATGCATTTTGCGCAGTTTGATCACCGCCAGGCAGACAAGCGCGAAGGCCGCCAGCGTGCCGATGCTCACCATCTCCCCAAGCACATCGAGCGGCAATAGACCTGCCGCGAGCGCAACGACCACGCCGACCAGGATCTGGCTCACGGCGGGCGTGCGCCATTCCGGGTGAAGCCTTGCGAAGATCGGCGGCAGCAGGCCGTCATGCGCCATCGCGAAGAAGATCCGCGTCTGTCCGTAGAGCAGCACCAGAATCGCCGTCGTCAGTCCGGCAAGCGCGCCGAGTTTCACGGCCCAGGCGAGCCACGACACGCCGGTGCGATCCATTACCAGCGCCATGGGATCGGGGACGCCGAGCTCCTTGTAGTTTACGACGCCAGTAGCGACCGCCGCGACGGCGACGTAAAGGATCGTGCAGATGATGAGCGAGCCGATAATGCCGATCGGCACGTCCCGTTGTGGATTATGCGCCTCCTGCGCAGCGGTCGAGACGGAGTCGAATCCGATATAGGCGAAGAACACCACCGAAGCGCCGCGCACGACGCCGCTCCAGCCGTATGTGCCGAACTCGCCGGCGTTCTCCGGAATGAGCGGCGACCAATTGGCTTGGTCGATATGCGCAGCGCCGACAACGATCACCATCAGCACGACCACGACCTTGATCGCGACGATGATATTATTGAAGAGCGTCGACTCGCTCGTGCCACGCACGAGCAGCGCGGTGAGCAACAGGATGATCACAGCGGCGGGGACGTTAAACAACCCATGCACAGCGCCGGGCGGCGCCCCAGGCGCTGTCGGATCGGCGAAAAAGGCGGTGGTCAGCTCGGGCGGCACATGGATCCCGAGCCCTTGCATCACGCGATTGAAGTAGCCGGCCCAGCCAACGGCGACCGTTGCGGCGCCAGCGGCATATTCCAGAATGAGATTCCAGCCGATGATCCAGGCGAAAATCTCGCCGAGCGTCACATAAGTGTAGGTGTAGGTGCTCCCCGCGACGGGAATGAGCGACGCAAGCTCCGCGTAGCAGAGGGCGACAAAGGCGCAGGCGAGCCCCGATAGAATAAAAGAGATCATCACGCCGGGTCCGGCATAGTTCGCCGCCGCCGTGCCGGTCAGCACGAAAATGCCGGCGCCGATGATTCCGCCGACTCCGAGCGACATCAACGACGCCCAGCCGAGCGCGCGCTTGAGGCCGTCTCCTTCGGCGGCGTGATCGGCGATGATCTTGTGAACGGATTTGCGGTTCAGATAGCTCTTGCTGGCGCCCTCGAACAAACGTCCCCCTTTCGAATTCGCGACGTGGCGAGCGCGCCGCGCCTTCGGCGGCGCCGATTATCGTTGCGGCGCCAAAACATACAAGCGGAAAGACGGAGAGAAGCGAAACGCGATCGCGGCGCGCGTCAATTAGCGTTCCAGATCCATGACTTCGACACCGTCTGCGCGCCGCGGCGCGCTCCGTCCGGCTTGCCTTGCAGCAGCCTTTGCTATAGCACGACTCGAGCGCGGCGTCGGCCGCCTGTTAAGGGGTCGAGCTCGAGAATGACGTCATGAGCCAGAAGCCCATCAATTATCTGCGCCTGTCGACGCTCGTCGCCGTGGCGATCTTAGTTGGCACCGAGCTTGTCGGCGCATCCTGGGCCGCGGGCTGGGCGCTGGGCGGGCTTTTTCAGCTTGATCCCCTCATCAGCCGCTCGCTCGAAATCATCTTCTCCCTCGCCGGGCTAATCGGACTCTACTTCTTCATGCGGACCGCCATCCGCAATGAGCCGATTCGCGGCTAATTAGGGTCCTGCGCTTTAATGTCTCGCGCCCCCCGACAGGCTCGCGGCGGCGGTAGACCCAGGCGCGCATCTCCCAAACTTCGCAACAAGGACGCCGAGATGGTCGAGAAGCAGGATCGTCGCTCGTTTATCAAAGCGGCGGCGGCGACGAGCGCCTTGGGCGCAGTCGGCGCGCCCCGCAGCGAGGCGGCGACAAGCGTCTCCAATCTTCGGCTCGGCGAAGCGCGGCCATTCTCCTTCGAGACGCTCAAGCAGACGGCGCAGCGCCTTATCAAAGAGCCTTACCGCAAGCCGAATATCCCTGCCCCCGAGATCACCTCGCAGATCGACTACGAGAAGTGGGGACAGATCTCCTACAACACCGATCACGCGCTTTTCGCCGACACCAAGGACCGCTTCCCCGTAGAGTTCTTCCACCTTGGGATGTTCTTCAAGAAGGCCGTGCGCATGAATGTCGTCGAAAACGGCGAGGCGCGCGAGGTTCTTTACGATACGAGCTACTTCAATATGCCGGCGGATTCGATCGCGCGCCAACTGCCGCCCGGCGCCGGCTTCGCGGGATTTCGCATTCAGGAGGCCAAGGACGGCGCGCTCGACTGGAAGAAAAACGACTGGGTGGCGTTTCTGGGCGCGTCATATTTCCGCGCGATCGGCGAATTGCGCCAGTATGGCATGTCGGCCCGCGGCGTCGCGCTCGATACCTGGCAGGCGGGGTCGAACGAAGAATTCCCCGATTTCACTGAAATTTACATCGGCCCGGAGACCGCCGACGGCGTCGTCCTGCATGCGCTGCTAGAAGGGCCGTCGATCGTCGGCGCCTATCGCTTCCTGATGACGCGCGGCAAGGGCGTCGTCATGGACATCGACTGCTCGCTGCATTTGCGCGGCGCCTTCACGCGCTTTGGCGTCGCGCCGCTCACCTCGATGTTCTGGTTCTCGGAGACCGCGAAACCGACGGCCATCGATTGGCGGCCGGAAGTGCATGATTCCGATGGATTGAGCATGTGGACAGGCGCAGGCGAGCGCTTGTGGCGGCCGTTGAACAATCCGAACCGGGTCATGGCGTCGGCGTTTGGCGACAATAATCCCAAGGGCTTCGGCCTGATGCAGCGCGACCGCAATTACGATCATTATCTCGACAACGTCTTCTATGATCGCCGTCCGAGCGTCTGGATCGAACCCAAGGGCGACTGGGGCAAGGGCGCGATTCAGCTAATCGAAATTCCGACGGACGACGAGATCCACGACAATATCGTCGTCATCTGGGCGCCCGAGAAGCCCGCCGTTCCCGGCGCCTCCTTCGAATATTCCTATCGGCTGCACTGGCTTGCGGACGAGCCCTACCCGACCAAACTCGCGCGCTGCGTCGCGACGAGGCTCGGCAACGGCGGCCAGCCCGGCAGGCCTCGACCCAAGGGAGTAAGGAAGTTCATGGTGGAGTTTCTAGGCGAGCCGCTCGCGAAACTTCCCTTCGGCGTGAAACCCGAACCCGTGTTATGGGCGTCGCGCGGAACGTTCTCCTACGTGTTCACAGAGGCGGTTTTTGACAATGTGCCGGGCCATTGGCGGGCGCAATTCGACCTGACCGTGGAAGGCTCTGAGCCAGTGGAGATGCGCCTGTTCCTCAAGAACGGCGATGACGTGCTTTCGGAAAATTGGCTGTATCAGTATCACCCGCTCTAACGCGGGCGATTGACACTCCCGCCGTCTTCAGGCCAAGACTTCGGTGAGTTGCAAAGAGGCATCATACGGAAGGCCTTCCTCGCTTCGTTCGCACCGCCTCTAAGGCTGCGGACGTTCATTCGCGAATGCGCCGGGAAATTGGACAATGACGAAAAGAATTACCGAGTGTCGCGTTAGCGGCTCCACCAATCTCGTCTCGGTTCTGGCGCTCGGCGACCAGGCGCTCACGGGCGTTTTTCCGAGCTCTCGCGAAACGCCTGTGACGGTCGGCCCTCTGGAGCTCGTCTGGTGCCCTGATTCAGGCCTGCTGCAGCTCGCGCACAGCTATGAGGCAAGCGAGATGTATGGCGAGAACTACGGTTATCGCTCGGGCCTCAATCAGTCGATGGTGCGACACCTGACCCAGAAGATCGCCCATCTCGAGCGATTCGCCGATCTCAAGCCCGGCGACGCGGTGCTCGACATCGGCTCAAACGACGCGACGTCTCTCAAGGCCTATACGACGTCGAGCTTGACGCGCATCGGCATTGATCCCACCGGCGCCAAGTTCCGACAATATTATCCAGACGATATCAAGCTTGCGCCGGAGTTCTTCTCTTCACAGGCGTTTGAAAAGCTCTCGCCGAAGCGGGCAAAGATCGTCACGTCAATCGCGATGTTCTACGATCTCGATGATCCCGTCTGGTTCGCCCGCGAAGTCGCCAAGGCGCTCGCGCCCGACGGGGTATGGCATTTCGAGCAGAGCTATATGCCGTCAATGCTGCGGCTCACCTCCTACGACACGATCTGCCACGAGCACATCGAATATTACTCGCTGGGGGTCATCGAGAAAATTCTCGGCGCGGCCGATCTCCAGATTCTCGACGTGCAGATGAACGCGGTCAACGGCGGCAGTTTCGCCGTCACCGCCGGCCACAAGAACGCGCAGCGCAAGCGCAATCTCGCGGTGATCGACTGGCTCTTGGCGCAAGAGGAGCGGATGGGGCTGAACACGCCTCGTCCCTACCGCGATTTCGAAGATCGCGTGTTCCGCCATCGCGAGGACCTGCGCCGCCTGCTGCGCGCACTCAAGGACGACAACAAGCGGATCCTCGGCTACGGCGCCTCGACCAAGGGCAATGTGGTGCTGCAATTCTGCGACATCGGCCCCGACCTCGTCGAGGCGATCGCCGAGGTCAATCCCGACAAATTCGGTTGCTTCACGCCCGGCTCACATATCCCGATCGTCTCGGAAGCCGAGGCCCGGGCGATGAAGCCGGATTACTTCCTCGTGCTTCCCTGGCATTTCAAGGACGGGATATTGGCGCGGGAGCAGGAATATCTCGCCAGCGGCGGCAAGATGATCTTCCCCTTTCCGGAGATCGAGATCGTCTGATCAACTCAACGCACCCATTTTGGAGTTGAAGCAATGCTAGCGGGCCTCATTGTCTCACACAAAGGCGAACATTGCGGCGTCTATCAATATGGCCGGAACTTATATGACGTCTTGACGAAAGATCAGACGATCAACTGGTCCTATGTAGAATGCGCGGGATTCGAGGAATTAAAGACCGCCGTCCACGACTCGAAGCCTGACGTCATTCTCTTCAATCATCATCCAAGCACAATGAACTGGCTTGCGACGGCGCCGACGGCGGAGCTCGGCGCGACGCTCTTTGGCCTCCTTCATCAGGTGACCCAGGAAATCGCCGATCGTGCGAGTGTCGCACCGTTCGATTTCCTCATTTGCCTCGATCCGACGCTCGTTCCCCGAAATCCCGCGCTACTGCGCGCGCCGCGGTTTCTTCCAGCCTACCCGGCAAAATCACCGCAGCCGCCCGAGGTCTTCACGATCGGCTCTTTCGGCTTCGCGACGCCGGGCAAAGGCTTCGATCGGCTCTGCGAGCTGGTGAACGACCAGTTCGACCGCGCCGTGATTCGAATCAACCTCCCCCCGCATGATGACCCCAGCATCGTGCCTGAGTCCCGCTTCGCCGAAACAGTCGAGAAATGCAGTAAAGCAATCACCAAACCTGGTATTGAGTTGCAGGCGACGAGCCATTTTTTTGACAATGCGCAGATCGTTGAGTTTCTTGCCTCGAATACGATGAATGCTTTCGTCTATGACGACATGTCGTCCGGCATATCAAGTTGCGTCGACTTTGCTTTGGCGTCGGGACGTCCTTTCGCACTGACGCGCTCGGCGATGTTTCGCCACATGTTTCACGTTAATCCTTCGATCTTCATCGAAGATCGCGACCTCATCGATATCGCCGAAGGCGACACGTCCATGCTCAAAGCGCTGCGCGACGCCGCTGCGCCGGAGAAAGTGGCGGCCGAGTTGAATCGGTCCATGATCGACGCGATGAGAGCGCGAGAGGCGAGCCGCGCCACGCCCGATCGACGCGGCTTCAACAAGATTCTCGACGATCGCTCGCGGGCCGCTTATAGCGACGCGATCAGCGATCTTGCACAACATGTCCCAGACATGCTCGCCCGCAAGATCGAACGCGCGAATATTCAGCAAGGCTTTGCGCTCGACGCCGCTCAGCGCTTTCTTGCCGAATGCCCTAACGCCCGCATCCTGGCGGCAGGCTCCTTTGAAGACACCGCCGTCGCGACGCTCTGCGAGCAAGGCTACCGGATCGATGAGATTGATCCGAACGTCAATGGAATGACGTTGCTCGATTTCTATCGCTCTCCTGGGGCCCGGCTAGGCTCGTATGACCTGTGCCTCAGCGTATCGGTTCTTGAACATGTGGCGGATGACGAGCAATTCGTCCGCATTATCAGCGAATTCCTCCGGCCAGGCGGCCTCGCGGTGCTGACCGTGGATTTCAAGGAAAGCTGGCGACCGGGACAAATCAAGCCGATCGTCGATCACCGGCTGTACACGACTCATGATTTGCGTGACAGGTTGATCAACGCCATGGGAGAATGCGCGCTTGTCGACCCGCCAATCTGGTCCGAAGGGGTCGAAGATTTCGAGTATGAAGGCAGCGAATACGGCTTTGCGGGCTTCGTATTCAGAAAGCTCGACGCCGACACCGTTCGCATGGCGAACGCGCAACCTGTGTGGCGGGAATTGCTCGCGCAATCGCCAGGGTCGAGCATTCCTCGAGAGGACAAGATGACCGCTATCAAACGCATTTTTGGCGTCGGGCGGTGAATTGACAATCAAACCACAGGGCAGGACTCCATGACGGCCGAAAAAGACGTGGACATCCTGGTCCACGATAAATTCTTCAAGGATAAGAGCGAGCCGGGCGTATTTGTCGAGGTTGGCGCCGCCCTTCCCGACTATCTGTCCATCAGCGCAAGGTTTCGCGACCTTGGGTGGAAGATCGTCGCGGTCGAGCCAAATCCGGAATTTTGCCAGGCCCATCGAAGCCGCGGGCACCAGATCTATGAATACGCCTGCAGCGACGTCGACGCCGACGACATTGATTTCTTCGTCGTCGACTCTCAGGGCGCCGATTACCTAGGCGGGTCCGTTTCCTTCGAGTCTTTCTCGTCTCTCGGCATAAAAGACGAGTTCGCCGAGCTTCACGAGACGGTCAAGAACAACACGCGCGTCAAGACGGTGCCCGTCAAAGTGAGGCGGTTAGACACCATTTTGAAGGAACATGAGCCCGAAATCGATCATATCGACATACTCGCGATCGACGTCGAAGGCTGGGAGCTGAACGTATTACGAGGACTGTCGCTGGAAAAGTATAATCCCAGCGTCGTCATCCTCGAAAACCTCTTTAATAAGGAGGAGTACGTCGAGTTCATGAAAAAAGCCGGCTACGCCATGTGGAGTCGCCTTGAGCCAAATGACGTCTATGTCGCGAAAAGCTTCGCCAATATTGAGGAACCGAGAAAGCCTCTATGGTCTCGCCTGTTAGGATTTGTGGCGAAGCTTAAAAAGTAACGGGTCGCGCTGAACGTGCGCGGCGCCGTTTACGGCACGGCCCACACGGCCAAACATCCGAGCGCGCTATTCCACCCTTTTTTCATAGGCCGCCCAAAGCCTATCGCCCAATCGCGTTAGAGACTTGGCCTTTGAGTACTTTCCGAGCGTCGACAGGGTTTCTGCGGATTTTTTAAGGACGGAGGCTGGGACGTAACGCTTGACGACTGCGGGTAGCTCTTCTTGCGCGTCGCCTGCGTTCAAGCCGGAAATCAAGCGCTGCCTTGATGGAGGCGAGTTTTCAACGAACTGCTTTGGCCATTCCGTTACACGGCCTATATGGCGCGCCCAAGCCGCCCTGTAACTACAGAACAATATGTGCTGTGTGTACCCGGAAACGTTCGAACCGCCGGCATGCACGGTATTATGCAAAAATAGAATGGCGTCGCCCGCTTTCGCCAGCAATGTGACAGCCTCCTCCTTCAGGCTCTCCATGTCCGTTCCGGGCTCAAGGTGAAAGTAGTTGTGACTGCCGGGCACAACCGCGAATGGCGCGTGCTCGAATGTCATATCACTCAAGTAGCAAGCGACATTGACCCATAAGGCGTTGGAGTTCCGGTAGTCGCCCTCGCGCTCCAAGATGCCGTAGTCAACATGCAACGCCGTTCGATGAGGATCGCTGACTCCTTGCTTGGAATGCTTGGGGACATAAGCGCCTTTGAAGCAGATGAAGTTGGAGCCGAGAATACTCGTGAGCGCTGAAACAAGCTTTGGATGATCAACCATCGGTGCAAAGGATGGCGCGGAACAGAAGGCTTCGCTCATATCGATTTTCTTTTCGGCGAGTCCGTACTGCTCAATTTCCTTGTGCATTAAATCGACTTCTTCAGGGGTAAAAAGCTGAGGGATCACCAAGAAGCCGTTCTTCGCAAAGAACGCGCGTTGGTCGGTCGCACTCATCGCCGCCCAGTCATACTGGAAAATGTTCTTCGGAATCTCCATCTTTACTTCTCCAACCGCTGGCTCGCTCCGCAATTTAGCGGAAAACATGTCCGACCGCCAAACTCGAGGCTACGCACGTTAAGAGTAGGGATAAGCGTCGTCTGACAGCGCATTTGTGGTTTTGCTCGTCTCAAAACATTGTTGCTTGCGTGAAGTGGTCATCCAGCGTGCCGTTCGTCCATCTTTCCGCTCGGCGATCTCTGTTTCTCATGATGCGCGCTGAGTTCAGGCTGTTGCCGTCTGAAGCGCTCAGCCGACATCGTCGCATAGGCGAATTTCGCGCGCAGATTGCCGATTGAAAAATCGGAATAGACCTTTTTCATCAGGCTATCCATCAGCGTGCGGCTTTCGCCGGCCGGATTGACGAAGCACATGAATTTTCCAAGCTGCATCGCCAGCGGATGGAACTCGTGTCTGATCACGCGCCGCACGTGGAAGG
The DNA here is from genome assembly GCF_000372845.1 of Methylocystis rosea SV97. Classification (GTDB taxonomy): domain Bacteria; phylum Pseudomonadota; class Alphaproteobacteria; order Rhizobiales; family Beijerinckiaceae; genus Methylocystis; species Methylocystis rosea. The sequence continues at coordinate 2,162,207 of NZ_KB889963.1, read as the reverse complement.
CCTCGATGCTGTCGTGGCCGAAGAAGTGGTCGGCGATATTGTGGAATCCGTCGATGGCGATGCGATAGCGATTGACCATCCCGCCGCCTGCGAAGGAGTCATTGTCTGGGCGCCGGTCCAGCAGCGCGCCAGAGAGAACTTTGATGCTTAAGCCGCCGGGCATCAGTTCGAAAAAGCGCGCCACATGCCCCCAGCAGCTGCCGACGAATTCCTCATTGAGCGGCACGCGATTCCACGTCGAGCGCTTCACGATGATTCCGCCGATGAAGCTCAAGAATGCTTCGGTGTTGACCGCCTTGCTGAAATAGTCGCGGCGGCTGCGCATATCTGAAAGCTCGAAGACGGCGCCGTCCTCGCACGCGACGGTCGGATATTCGGTCCAGCTGTCGTGATAAAAATAATACTCCATGTGCTTGCACAGATAGAGATCATGGCCGCTTTGAATTTCGTTGAGCGCGCGACGCAGCGCGCCCGGCCGCATGATGTCGTCGCCGCTGAACAGCCAGCAATAATCGCCGGTCGCGGGCTCAACGGACTTCGCCATGTCGCGGTCGATGCCGCCTTTCTGAGGCTGACGCACATATTTGATATTGGGATGCTTGCGCTCATAGCCCGCGAGAATTTCCGCGGTGTTGTCGGTCGAAGCGCCGTCGAGGATGACGATTTGCACCTCATCTCCACCGTCCTGCCCAAGGATCGAATCGAGAGTTTCAGGAATGAATTTCGCGAAATTATAGATGGGAATGCAGATGGAAAGGCTGGCGGTCATCGACGCAAGATCCCTACGCGAGAGTTGAGAGCCCTCGCTGCGCTTCAATCGGCCGGAAGATAGGCGGAAGCGGCAGTTGAGGCAACGCGGCGATCCGTGACTTCATTCGGTGGCTCTAGGACCTTGGCCAGTTCGACGGCGTCGATCTGATAGTGATCTCCCCGCACCATTGAGACAAGACGTGCGGCCGATTGTCGCCAGGTCGTTACCGTCGGGGCCTTCATCTCTCTTACTTCAAAGAGCGCTTCGCGCACGCGCTCGGCAAGTGCCGGCGCGTCGAGCACGTCGAAATAGACAGCCCCGTCGCCGCCGACTTCGCGGAAAACCGGGATATCGCTTGCGATCACCCGCGCGCCGTGATGCGCGGCTTCGATCAGCGGCATGCCGAAGCCCTCGACGAAGGATGGAAAGATCAACCCCCGCGCGCGCGGATAGAGGTGTGAAAGATCGGCGTCGCTCGCATTGTCGAGCCAGAACAGCCGGCGTCCGTATTCGCTGTGTTGTCTGATACGGCGTAGCAGCGCCCGCGTGTTCCAGCCCGGCCGGCCGACGATCACGTAACGCGTCTCGCACCCTTCCGCCCAAAGACGTTCAAACGCGTCCAAAGCGATCGGATAGGCCTTGCGCGGCTCGAGCGTGCCGACGCTCATGAAGAACGGCGCCGGCGCTGAAGCGATGCGCTCGACGGCCTTTGAGGGCGCTTCCTGAGCGCCAGCGCTAAAATCGGCGCCAAGCGGCCACCAGCCGATCCGCATATTCGCGGGCGTCGCGAGACCCTGTTCCCGCACGTAGTCCACGAGGTCCCTTGCGACGCTCTGCGAAATGCAGACGATGGCGTCGGATTGCAGCAGCACCTTCTCGAACCAGGGCGTGAAGGGCGCGCTGTTCTTTAAGGCGGTCGCGGCGGGATAACGCAAGGGAATGAGATCATAGAGGCCGCCGACGACTTCGGCGCCAACCTCATGCGCTGCGCTCAAGAGCGGCGGATATTCCTCGACGAAGCCCCATCCGGAGTCGAGCAAGAGCAGCGTGTCGCCCGATTGCAATTCAACCGCGTCTGGCAAATTGTCGTGCTGAAAATGGCCATACAAGCGGCCCGCTTCCAGATAGACCGGAAGCGCTTCGCCGCTTTCGACGCAGGCGCGCGCGATTTCACGCACCACGCGCTGGACGCCGGTATGGCCGCGAAAGCGATGCGTCGCCGTCATATCGATGAGCAGACGATTGTGCGCCGCTGGCGGGGGGATGTCGCCTTGGAGGCGCGTGCGCAGCGCCTGCGCCTTCGCGGCGTCCGGCGCGCGCCAGCGCCCGTCGTGCAGGCGGCTCAGGCCGAGCAGGCGAGAGAGCGTCCAATAAAGCTCCAACGCCTTGGCGTAGACGAGTCGAATGCGCGGATCAACGTCATACTGCTCGATATCGCTCAACTCGCGATGCAACTCCTTGAGCAGATAGGCGTCGATCTCCTCCTTCATTCCCGCTCTCCGCAGTTCGCTCGCGCCGCCTTTCGCCTTGCCGCCCGTTCGGACGGATCTCGCAAGAAAGCTAAAGCGTGCGGCCAACGGCCACTCTGCTGGAAGGCATCGGAAAAATCACGATATTTCCGCCCTGCCCGGATGCGGCGATCACCGCCGCCGCGATGTCCGCCGACGCTTCGCTCACGCAGCGCCGCAAAAATGAATCGGCGGCGCCTTCGTAATTCATGCTCAGCAAGTCATGCGCGCATTGTTCTGCGCGCACGAGCGAGATTTCCGCCAATGGCGGGACAGGATCAGCGCTCGACAAATTGGAGAGTGCGTTCAACTCGCATTCGAGCGATCGACGCGCGAAGTCCGGCAGCGCCGCAAGCACTTGGCGCTCGAAATGGGTCCGAAGCTTATTCGCGGCGTCTTCAAAGAATGCACAAGCTTGGCTGTCCGCCGAAAGCTTAGCATTATTCGCATTCATCCTACATCCTTCCCGAAGCGCAAAGTCTAGGCTTTAAGACACAAGCAAGACGGCAGCTTTTTTGCTCCGGCATCTACCTCAAAGACACAATTACGGCAAACAAAAGGAGACGCTAAAATTATCGAGCCCGCGGGCGCTTAGGCGGTCAGGCTATGGGCCGTGTGGCGACAAGCCAAGCGACATCTCCCGGTTGCACGAAACTTAGACGTGAACTCGAGACATGAGATCAGCCGGCTCGACGACGTTTTACGCTGGTTCGGTCGCATAGCCCGCCAGTTCGAGAAGACGCCGCACGCCGACCGGCTCTTCGCTTAGCAGCGGCACGACGGCGTAACGGCGCGCATGGGTTGTTGCCACTTTCTCGACCTCGCGCAGTTCATTTTTCGCGCGCTGTTGCAACAAGGGCGACTGCGGACGCGACGCCGCGACGCTGTTATTGATGACCCACGCCCAAGGCTCGATCCCGGCACGGCGCAAATCGGCTTGCAGGTTGGCGGCTTCCAAGACGGGCGTCGTTTCCGCGAGCGTCACGAGCAAAACCTTGGTTCTGCGCGCGTCCTGTAGCTGCATCATCGGCGTGGTGTAATGCGCGCCCTTGGCGTCCAGCATACGGGCGACTTCGCGGTGATAGGCGCCCGTCGCATCGAGGAGCAGCAGCGTGTGGCCGGTCGGCGCGGTGTCCATGACGACGAACTTCTCGCCCGCTTCGCGGATGACGCGCGAGAAGGCCTGAAAGACGGCGATTTCCTCCGTGCAGGGCGAGCGTAGATCCTCTTCGAGCAAAGCCCGTCCCTGCGCGTCGAGGTTCGCGCCTTTCGTTCTCAGCACCTCTTGCCGGTAACGTTCAGTTTCGGCGTGCGGGTCGATGCGGCTTACGGTCAGATTGTCGAGCGAACCATGCAGCGTTTCGGCGAGATGCGCGGCTGGGTCGGAGGTGGTGAGATGGACGGGCAGTCCGCGATGCGCCAACTCGACGGCGACCGCCGCCGCAAGCGTCGTTTTGCCGACGCCGCCCTTGCCCATCAGCATGACGAGGCCATGCCCATCGGCGGCGATGCCGTCCACCAGTTCCGATAGGCTTGGCGCGCGCAGCTCGACGGGTTCGCCAACCGCCGCGTCAATATGCGGCGGCGTCGCAACGAGGAGCTGACGCAACGCATCAAGTCCGACGAGATTGAAGGGCTTCAAAGGCACATAGTCGCAGGGCAAGCTGCGAAGCGCACCCGGCGTCTCCGCCAAAGCAGCCTGCTCGCGCGCGTAAAGGGCGGCGGCGAGCGCATCGAGCGCCGCCTCTTCCTTCGGCAGTAGACCATTCACGACGAGGAATTGCTGATTGAGGCCAATCGCCGCCAGCTCCTCGTGCGTGCGCCCGGCTTCGCGCAGCGCGGAATTTTGCGCACGGGCGACGAGGATCAGGCGGGTGCGCTGACCGTCGGCCAAAGCGGCGACCGCGGCGCTGTATTGGGCGCGCTGCTTTTCCAATCCGGCAAGCGGACCGAGGCAGGAGGCGTCGCCTTTCCCCGCCTCAAGGAAGCCGCTCCAGGCGACAGGGAGCTGCAACAGGCGGATGGTGTGGCCGGTCGGGGCCGTATCGAAAATAATATGATCGTATGCCGATGTAATGGCGGCGTCCGTCAACAGCGCGGTGAATTCGTCGAAGGCGGCGATTTCCGTCGTGCAGGCTCCCGAGAGCTGCTCTTCGATGCCCTTCACCAAGGCTTCCGGCAGCTTGCCGCGCACGGGGCCGACGATGCGGTCGCGATAGGCTTGCGCGGCGGCCTGCGGGTCAATCTCCAGCGCGAACAGGTTCGGCACGGCGTCAATCGCCGTGATCTTATCGCCGATGCCGACTCCAAACACCTGCCCGACATTCGACGCCGGATCGGTGCTGACAAGCAGCACGCGGCGTCCGGCTTCAGCAAGCTCTATCGCCGTCGCGCAGGCGATCGAGGTTTTCCCGACGCCTCCTTTGCCCGTGAAGAAGAGGAAGCGTGGAGCCTGTTCAAGAAATTTCATATCGACCTTTCAGCAGCAGGACGAACCGCTACAGCACGCGCCTGACTTCGCTTCCTCCACCTCTTTGACGCCCGCCCAGCGCGCAAGTTCCTCACGGTTCGGATAGCGTCCGGCGAGCGCGATCTCGCCATCAATGAGGATCAGCGGCAAAGCTTCCTGCCCCGAGCGTTCGAGAAAGCCTTTAACGGTCGCATTTTCAGCAAAGACCATGGGCTCCTGGGCGAGATTGAAACGCTCGATGTGCGCGCCGTTCTGCTTCGCCCAGTCAACGTCGGCAGAGAAGGTCACAAGCGCCTGATCGGTCTCGACGCCGCAGACGCCCGTGCTGCAACACAGGGCGGGATCAAAAACTTGAATGGTCGTCATATTCGTCCTTTCAGGATTGAGGTTGAGCAGCCCTGCCGACGACGACTTCGCCATCTTCCTTGGTGAATTCGCCAATGGCAGGATTGGGGAGGATGTCGAGCACGGCTTCCGAGGGACGGCACAGCCGTGCGCCCTTCGGCGTTACGACGATCGGACGATTGATGAGGATCGGATGTTCGAGCATGAAGCCGATCAATTCCTCTTCCGACCACTTTGAATCGCCAAGGCCGAGCGCGTCATAGGGCGTGCCTTTCTGGCGAAGCAGATCGCGCGCTGAAATGCCCATGGCGTTGAGCAGCTCGACCAGTCGCTCGCGCGTTGGCGGGTCTTTCAGATATTCGATGACGACCGGCTCTTCGCCGCTTTGGCGGATCATCGCGAGCGTGTTGCGCGACGTGCCGCAGGCGGGGTTGTGATAGATGGTGATGGTCATCGCTCAGGCGTCCGTTTTGTGGCCGTGGCTTGCGCCTGAAACGGTCTCAGTCATTCTGAGCTCCAGAACAACAGGCGGCTTCAATCACAGGCGCTGGCTTCGCGCCGCAGCAGGCGGAGGACTCCTCCTTCACGACGCTCGTGCGGAATCCTGCAAGCGCTGCATCGTCGCCGTAAATCGTGCTCTCGCCGGTCGTCAGGAAGGACTCCCACAAAAGCCCTTGCGGATCGGAGGTCCACGCTTTTTCGGACTTTGCGTAGCAGCAGATCGTGGCGCCTTCCTCCAGCACGGGCCGTTCGGCCTGTTGCAGGCGCTGATAGACTTCTTTCAGCTCTTCGGGCGTCTCGACCTCAATCCCGAGATGATCGACCCCCGCCTCTCCGCCGCGCGCCGATATGGCGAAGTTCACGCGCGGATCATCCAGCATCCATTTCGCGTAATCGGGTTTAGCGACGGCCGGCGCCGACCCGAAAAGCGCGCTGTAAAACCGGATGGACCCCGCAAGGTCATCAACGGACACGTGCACGTGCAGGCGTTTCATGACGTTCCTCTGGTTGGCAAGTCGAAGGAGTGGCGGGCTCGCATGAGGCAGCAGCGCCTTGGCAGCAATTCTCGGTCATGTAGGCGAGCAGCGCGTTCATGACCGGATAAGCCGCCGAGTAGATCAGCGACCGGCTTTCGCGCCGAAAAGTGATGAGGTCGGCGTGCTTGAGCTGGCTCAGGTGGAAAGACAGCGTCGCCGCCGGTAGCGCGAGCCGCTCGCCGATTTGCCCCGCGGCAAGCCCCTTAGGTCCAGCTTGCATGAGCAGCCGGAAAATATCGAGCCGCGTCTCGTGGCCGAGCGCGACAAGTGCGGCTAGGGCTTCCTGCTTTTCCATATTTCTAATATGATGGAAATATAGAAGGCGTCAATACCGTCGAGACGTCGATTCCCCGTTGTGCCGGTCGAGAGACTTCCGGCGCGTCGCGCTCCGTCGCATTGAGTCAAAAACGAAAGGAAAGTGTCGTATCGAGACGTTGAATGGAGCGTGCATGACGCGACCTATGCCGTTGAGACTAAATCTACAATGCTGACACATCAGCATATTAGATTCGCCGTAGCGCCGATGATGGATTGGACGGATCGGCACTGCCGATACTTCCATCGCCTGTTATCGCGCCGCGCGCGCCTTTATACGGAAATGCTCACGACGGGCGCCGTGATCCACGGCGACCGCGCGCGGCTGATGGCGTTCGACCCGTTTGAGCAGCCGGTCGCCATGCAGCTCGGCGGCGCAGAACCCGCTGCGCTGGCGACGTCGGCGGTTCTCGTCGAAAAATTCGGCTATGCGGAAGTCAATCTCAACGTCGGCTGCCCGTCGGATCGCGTGCAGAACGGCGCGTTCGGCGCCTGTCTCATGCGCGAGCCTGCGCGCGTCGGCGACTGTATCAAAGCGATGAAGGACGCCGTCGCCATTCCCGTCACCGTGAAATGCCGCATCGGCGTCGACGATCAGGAGCCGGAACAGGCGCTGTTTGCGCTTGCGGAAGCCTGCGTCGAAAGCGGCGCCGACGCGCTGTTCGTGCATGCGCGAAAGGCCTGGCTCAAGGGGCTCTCGCCCAAGGAAAACCGGGATGTCCCGCCGCTGGACTATCCGCTGGTGCACCGTCTCAAGCGCGCGCTGCCGGACGTTCCGATCGCCATCAATGGCGGGCTGACGCGGATCGCCGAAATGCAGGAGCAGCTGCAGTTCGTCGATGGAGTGATGATCGGCCGCGCCGCCTATCATGATCCCGCGTTGCTGCTTGAGGTCGACCCACAATTGTTCGGCGAGCCCGCGCCGGTCGCCAACCTCTTTGACGCCGTGGACGCGTTCCTCCCCTACGTCGAGCGCGAACTCGCGAAAGGTGAGCGGCTCTCAGCGATGACGCGTCATCTGCTCGGCCTCTTCGCCGGCATGCCGGGCGCACGGTCGTTCCGTCGGCGGCTGGCGCTCGAAGCCGTCAAACCTGGCGCCGGAGTCGAAACGCTGCTTGGGGCCGTGAATGAAGTTTGCACGGCCATTGCGCGCCTCGCCGAAGCGGAAGCAGAAAAACCCGCCAACGCCGAACCTGCCGAGATCGCCTGAGATCAAACCGCCGATAGCGTCGCCAGAATAGCGATCTCTGCGAGTTGCTGCGCGGCGCCAAGCACATCGCCCGTGTAGCCGCCAATCTGCTTTTTTGAGAGGTTGGTAATAAGCGCAGCGACGACGAAGGCGGCGAAGATCGCGACTGCGATCTGGATTAAGCCGGCGCCGGCGAGCCAAGGCGCGAGACCAAAGCCGGCGGCCGCGAGCCAGGCGCGAGTCCAAATCTCGCGCGAGGGCGCCGAGACGGTCGCGCCCAGCCCATCGGCGCGCGCTGTCGGAAGACGCATCATCGGCGCCAATCCGGCGACGCGCGACAGGGCGCCCGCGAAGATGAGGGCGCCGGCCGCGAGCGTCCCGCTTCGCTCCAGAATCGACGCGAGCGCCGCGACGCGCAGCAGGATCGAGAAACACAACGCCAGGACGCCATAGGTCCCCACGCGGCTGTCGCGCATAATGGCGAGCTTCGACTCGCGCGTCGCGCCGCCGCCGAACCCATCCGCGACATCCGCGAGTCCGTCCTCGTGCAGCGCGCCTGTGGCGAGTGTGAGGACCGCGACCGCGACGAGCGCGCAGACGAGCGCAGGAAGATGGCAGATGCGCGCCAGGAACAGACCCGCCGCGCCTGTGGCGCCGATCACGGCGCCGGCGATCGGCAGCGCCAGCGCCATGCGCGCAAAATCAAGCGGCGCATGCGCGCCCTCGCCGATTGGAAGGCGCGTATAAAATCGCAAAAAGCTCTGGACGTCGGCGAGGAGCGCGCGCTGCATCGGTTCTATTTTCGGCGCCGCGTCGGATTTGTCGAGAACCCGAACCCTTCCGCGCGGCTCTAAATCGTCTGGTTGTAGGCGCCGACCTCTGGATTTTCGCGCAGCACGCCGTCGATCGCCGTAAACATCTCCTTCATGCGCGACTGTGAGACGGGGCTTTCGACCACGACGACGAGCTCCGGCTTGTTGGACGATGCGCGCACGAGGCCCCAGGTGCCGTCGGCGACCGTGACGCGCACGCCGTTGATGGTGACGACGTCGCGAATCGGCTGGCCGATGATCTGCTCGCCCTGCGCCCGCATCGCCTCGATGCGCGCCGTCACTTTGTCGATGACGCCGTATTTCTTTTCGTCGTCGCAATGCGGCGACATCGTCGGCGAGCCCCAGGTCTTCGGCAGCTCGGCGTAGAGCTCGGCCATCGACTTCGTTGGATTGCGATCGAGCATTTCGAGGACATGCACGGCGGTGAGCAGGCCGTCGTCATAGCCGCGTCCGATCGGCTCGTTGAAAAAGAAGTGCCCCGACTTTTCAAATCCGGCGAGCGCCTTGCGCTCGCTGACGCGGCGCTTGATGTAGGAATGTCCGGTCTTCCAATATTCCGTGACAACGCCGCGCGCGACGAGTTCCGGATCCGTCGCGAAAAGCCCGGTCGACTTCACGTCGACCACGAATGACGCATTCGGATGGACCTTGGAGAGATCGCGCGCGAGCATAACGCCGATCTTGTCGGCGAAGATCTCCTCGCCATTATTGTCGACAACGCCGCAGCGATCCCCGTCGCCGTCAAAGCCGAGGCCGACGCAAGCGCCGGTCTCGCGCACCTTGTCGGCGATGGCGTGCAGCATGTCCATATCTTCGGGATTGGGGTTGTAGCGCGGGAACGTGTAGTCCGGCGAGACGTCAAGCGGGATCACGTCGCAGCCAAGGCGCTCCAGCATTCGCGGCGCGAAGGCGCCGGCGGTGCCATTGCCGCAGGCGGCGACGACCTTCATCTTGCGGGTGAAGGGCGGCCGGCGAGTAAGATCGTCAATGTAGCGCGCGCCGAAATTTTCGATGTAGCGATAGGAGCCGCCTTCCGCCTCGTGAAATTCGCCGGCGAGAACGATCTCCTTCAGGCGTCCCATCTCCTCCGGCCCGAAGGTCACAGGCCGCCGCGCGCCCATCTTCACGCCCGTCCAGCCGTTGTCGTTATGCGAGGCCGTCACCATCGCCACCGCGGCGACATCGAGATCGAATTGCGCGAAATAGGCCATCGGCGACAGCGCGAGCCCGATGTCGCGCACGCGCACACCGGCGGCCATCAGGCCGCTCACAAGCGCCAATTTTATCGATGAAGAATAGCTGCGATAATCATGGCCGACGACGATTTCAGGCGCGACGCCCAATTCGCGCAGCAGCGCGCCAAGGCCCATGCCGAGCGCCTGCACGCCCATCAAATTGAGGTCGGCGCCAAACAGCCAGCGCGCGTCATATTCGCGAAAGCCTGTCGATTTGATGAGCGGCGCCTCTTCATATTCGAATGTATTCGGGCGCAGATTCGGGACGGGCTTGGGAAACATCAACGATCCTTCACGTGTGTCTTAAACCCTGGCATAGGCGAAATCGCATAAACCGCCAACTTTCCTCTCGCAAAAAAGTCAGTCGATCACAACTTGCCGAACGGGCAAAACGCTCGTAGCATTTGCGGTTACGGCGATTGATTTTTCTTTATTTTGAGGCGCTCGTTATGTCCAAGAAAATCGTTCTTCTCGCCGATGGCACGGGAAATGGGCTGCTCGTCCAAGTTTCCAATATTTGCCGACTTTGGCAAGCGCTCGACACCTCCACGAATGGTCAAATTGTCCTCTACATCCCGGGCGTGGGAACCCAGGGCTTCAAGCCGATCGCCATGCTCGACGGCGCGACGGGATTGGGCGTGCCGTCGAACGTGCGCAAGCTTTATCGTTTCTTGTGCGCCAACTGGGAGTTTGACGATGAAATCTACATGTTCGGCTTCAGTCGCGGCGCCTTTACGATCCGCACGCTGATCGATCTCATCAGGATCGAAGGGCTGTTGCCGAACGACGTCACGCGCGTTGAAATGCACCGCCTTTCGATGGCCGCATGGCGCTCCTATCGCAAACATGACGCACGCTGGGATTGGTCGAAGCCGTGGAAAATTTCGCCAACCTTTCCCATTTTCCGCGCGATCCGCGACGTGCTCCTGTTTGTCTGGCGCCGCGCTTGGGGACATCGCAGCTACGCGAGCGTTAAGGCGACAAGGCCCGGCGAGCGGAGCGGCGAGCAGGTCAAAATCAAATTTGTCGGCCTGTTCGATACTGTCGAAGCATATGGCGTTCCGGTCGAGGAGCTGCGCGCCGCGATCAACTGGGTCTGGCCCATTTCCTTTGGCGGCAACCACCGAGTTTCGGAGAAAGTCGAATGCATTCGCCATGCGCTTTCGCTGGACGATGAGCGAACGACTTTTCATCCAATTCGCATCGATCAAAAGTCCAACGCCCAATGTCCAGACCGCATCAAGGAATTTTGGTTCGCCGGGGTCCATTCGGATGTTGGCGGCGGCTATCCCGACTCGTCGCAGGCCCTTGTGCCATTTGTCTGGATTTTGGATGAGGCCGTTAAGGCGGGCCTTGTCTTGCGGAACGGAGAGATCGAAGAATTTCGCGCTCATTCCTCGCCATTTGGACCGGTGCATGATTCAAGAGCGGGAATGGCTGTTCTCTATCGCTACCATCCGCGCGTGATCGCGCAGAGCGATGAAGAGGGCAATTCCTACGGTCCCACGCTCGTGCATCATTCGGTGATCGAGCGAATTGTCCACGGTTCTGACAATTACGCGCCCATTTCCCTGCCCGACGATATCCAGATATCGCTGCCCGACGGATCCGAATTCGAGGACACGCTCAACGCTCGTTTCCGACAAATCGCCGGAGGGGATGACGCGATCTCTTCATCGAGCGCGGCGTTGAACACACATCGCATGCGGCGCGCATGCGATGCGATCGAAAATCTGCAGAAGCCGAACCGAACCGACATTGATCTGGCGCTCGACCTCGTTTGGCTGCGCCGCGTGAATTACTTCGCGACGATCACTCTGCTGGCGCTGTTGGTTCTGCTGCCCTGGCTGGGAGATTATATCGAGCGCTGTTTAAGATGGCTTGCGTCATTGATCGGCTCGTCGCGCGTAAACTCGGAAGTCGACGCCATCGGCGGCGGCGCGGCGAATTTCTTCCGCGGAATTGTTGATTCGCTGCAAGCCGTGACCCCCAGCTATGTGGCGCCCTATTGGCAATCATTGCGTTCCCATCCGTTGATCGCCGGCCTGCTTATCGCCCTATCAGCGATGCTGTTGTGGGGAGGCGCAAATCTGGGCGTGAAAATCAACGATCATGCTCGGCGCGCCTGGAGATCAAGATCCATCGCAGCCGGGCAAGGGGCTGGGCCGCGACCGGGCCCTCTCATGATGGTCGCGAGGAAGATGCGTCTCAGTCCGGCCGCCGCCGCGATTCATCGCGTCGCTTCCCGATATCTGCTGCCAATCATCTGGGGCGTCGCTTTGGCGATCGCCGTGCTGCCGCCGTTGGCTGGCTTGGTCAGCCGCTGGATATTTGATTATCAAGTCGGCGCCGGCAAAGTCTGCTACGGAACCGACAATCGGGAAAAATGGCCCGCCCAGTCGCCCCTAAGGGCGAAAACGCCGCAGCTCCTTAGCGTCGGCGCGAACGAAACCCTGTCGAAGCGAGGCTGGTCGCGGGGCCGAGAGGAGGAAAACGGCTTCAGGACAAGCGACCCCTGCTGGGCGAGCGGCTTCCAGGTGGAGCGCGGCGTGGCATATCGTTTGTTCATAAACATCGATACGGCCGCGGGCGACCAGCCCTGGTTCGATCAGCTGATAATGACCGACGTTGGGGGCTTCGAGAGCGACAGCTTCGTTCGAAAATTCTTCTTGGCCTGGTTCCTGAGATGGCCCTCGGCGGGCTGGTTCCAACCAGTCGCCCGGATCGGCGAGCAAGGCGACGCTGAGTGGCCACTCGCGTCGCTCGACAAGAGCGGGCCGATCGCAATGAACGGCGACAAGTGCACGCAGCTTCCCATCCGTTACGATCAGACGTCTGAACGGCAAGCGTTTTGCTATACCGCAAATGCCCCAAAGACATGCGCACAGGATCGACTGGACCTTCCCTGGGACGCCCAATTGCCAAAGGACGAGCAAGAGGCCGCCAACGCCGCCTGGGAGCGTAGAGTTTTCCATTCGGGAGAGAATGGCGCCGCCTGCATGTCAGCCTATCCCCGCAAGACCTTCGTTTCCGACTTCGTCGCGTCAAAATCGGGAGAGCTTTTCCTTTTCGTCAACGACGCCGTCGGATTTCCATTTAGCCGCCAGCCACAAACTCCATATCGAAACAATTTGGGAACCGCGACAATCACATTGCAGCGCGTGTCGCCCCCGCCAGACGCCGCCCCAGAGTGAGAGATTCAGTGATGCGAGATCCATTGATTTCGGCGTCGCGGACCTGCCAAAGGTTGCGCGATCATCGCCCCGCCAAAAGCTTGACTGGCGCTTTTCCCGTCCGACAAAGTCAATCGCAGTTCAACTATCCGCAGGGCTCACGAGCCCCGCGGCTTGGCGCGTGTGGTCGGCTGCGCAGCCGCCGGATCGTCCGGCCAGAGATGGCGCGGGTAGCGCCCTCTCATTTCCTTCTTCACCTCGCTCCAGGAGCCTTTCCAAAAGCTCGGAAGATCGCGCGTCGTCTGGATCGGCCGATGCGCCGGCGACAGCAGTTCCAGCGTTAAGGGCGCGCGGCCGCGCGCAAGAGTCGGATGAGTTGAAAGGCCGTAAAGCTCCTGCACCCGCACCGCGAGGATCGGTCCGTTCTCGGTGGAATAATCGAGCGCGTGACGCGCGCCGGCGGGCGTCTCGAAATGAGCCGGCGCTTCCGCATCAAGCCTGCGCGACAACTCATAGGGGAGAAGCTGAGCGAGCGCGGCCTCGAGGTCGTCGGTCGCAATATCCGCGAGCGACGTGCGCCCCTCAATGAACGGCGCAAGCCACTCTTCGGCGCTTGCGGCCAGAGCGGCGTCGGAAAGATCAGGCCACTCGTCGCCCTCGGCGCGACGCAGAAAGGCGACCCGGTCGCGTCGTTGCATCTGTGACTTCGTCCATGGCAGGCGCGCGACGCCAAGCACGGCCACGCCGCGCGCAAGGATCCGCGCATTCTGATCAGACGGCTCGACCGCCAGATTGCGCTCGGAAAGCCGAATCGCCCCGAGACGCCGGAAGGCACGCCGCCGCAGGCTCGCGCTCGCCGGGTCAAAAACGGTTTCATCGCGAGTCTCGATGCGCTCGCCGGCGATCGCCTCGACCTCCTCGGCGGTGAGCGCGCAAGCGGCAAGGATGCGCGCCTGCGCCGCCCGGCCGGTGATTTCCGCGATGGCGAGAAAAGACGCGCGCGACAGCGGATCTTCAACCGGCAACATAGCGGCGCGACCATTCGCCATCAGGAACTCGCCGCGCGCGCCGCGTGATTTGGCGACGCGATCGGGAAAGGCGAGCGCGATCAGCGCGGCGTCGGATAACTGCCCCCTCCCTGTCGCTCCCCCGCTCCGCGGGAGAGGGGATGCTAACGATCGGCGATTCGCGACGGGAAGCGCCGGATCTGATCCCTCTCCCGCGTAAGCGGGTGATTGGAGTGGGGGCGATCGAGCAGCCGCCGCCATCGCCTGCCGCGCCCATTGTGCAGCGAGGCGCAGGGCGTCGCGCGCGCGTTTGGCGTTTTCGCTCCGCACGCGCTCGAGCCGATGCGAAAGGTCGGCGTCCGAGCCGCCGATCCCGCGCTCCGAGAGCAGCATGGCGAGTTCGGCGGCGCGCTTCGCCTCGCCGTGACCCGCCGCCTCGACCACCATTCGCGCCAATCTGGGCGCAAGCGGCAGCGCCCGCATGGCGCGGCCCATGTCGGTAAGCCGACCGTCGTCGAGCGCGCCGAGTTCGCGGTCGAGCGCAACGGCTTCCTTCCAGGCGGGCGCCGGCGGCGGATCGAGCCATTTGAGTCGCCCCGGATCGCTCACCCCCCAGGCCGCGAGATCAAGGGCAAGGCCGGAGAGATCGGCGTCGAGAATTTCGGGCGCGGCGAAGGCCGGGAGCGCCGCCGTCTGCGGCTCGTCCCACAGGCGATAGCAGACGCCAGGCTCGGTTCGGCCGGCGCGGCCGCGGCGCTGATCGACGCTGGCGCGCGCGGCGCGCACGGTCTCGAGCCGCGACAATCCGAGATCCGGCTCGAAGCGCTGCACACGCGCCAGCCCGCTGTCGATCACGATGCGGACGCCTTCGATCGTCAGCGAGGTTTCTGCGATCGACGTGGCCAGCACGATTTTTCGGCGTCCAGGCCGCGCCGGCGCGATGGCCAAGTCCTGATCGCCACGATCGAGCGCGCCATAGAGCGGTGCGACGTCGATGTCGTCCGGCAGGCGCGACTCGGCGAGGCGTGAGGCGACGCGCGCGATCTCCCCCTGCCCCGGCAGAAACGCGAGGATCGAACCTCGCTCCTCGCGTAGCGCCAGAAGGATCGCGCGCGTCATCGCCTCGTCGATGCGCGCACCAGCGTCGCGGCCGAGATAACGCGTCTCGACGCCAAATGCGCGCCCCTGGCTCTCGATCGTCTTGGCGCCCATCAGCGCAGCGACGCGCGCGCCGTCGAGCGTCGCCGACATGGCGATGAGCCGCAGATCCTCCCGCAGTCCTGCCTGGGCGTCGAGCGCCAGCGCGAGGCCGAGATCCGCGTCGAGCGAGCGTTCGTGATATTCGTCGAACAGCACGCCGGCCACGCCCTCGAGCCCCGCATCGTCGAGGATCATCCGCGCAAACACACCCTCGGTGACGACCTCGATGCGCGTTCGCCCCGAGATTTTCGATTCGAGGCGCATCCGCAGGCCGATCGTTTCGCCAACGGTCTCGCCAAGCGTCGCCGCCATGCGGCTCGCCGCCGCGCGGGCGGCGAGACGTCGCGGCTCCAACAGAATGAGCTTGCCGCCCTTCGCCCAGTCGGCGCCGAGCAGCGCGAGCGGCGCGCGCGTGGTTTTGCCGGCGCCGGGCGGGGCGACGACGACAAGGTTGCACGACGCCTCAAGCGCCGCGCGGATCGCCGGCAGCACATCGTCGATCGGCAGCGCAGAAAGATCATGCAGCATCGGAGGCGCGCGCTTCAAAAGTTCCAAATTCCGTAGCGCGACGCACATTGCGGACGCCGCTCAAAGGGTCAAGACGCCGCGCCGCGCCGGACCGGCAATAAAAAAGCCCCTCCCTTGCGGGAGGGGCAAAAGATTGCAGCCCAATGCTGAACTTACGCGGCCTGCTGAATCGCCGAGAGCTTCCACTCCTGCGGCCCGGCGCCCGCCGGTCGGCGGAAAGTCCAGGCCTCGGACGTCTCCGTCGGCCCGGGCGAACCGGGCGCTGGCTTGCCGGTGGCGCGATCCTCGATCACGTCATTGAGCGCGAAGCGCATGGCGACGGTGGCGTATTCGTCGACGCCTTCGCGCCACGCCTCCGACAAGTCGCCTTGCAGCAGCTTCACGTCAGAGACGCGGTTGATGACGCCCTTGCGGCGGTTCTCCTCCAATTCGTCGTCGAAATAGGAGGCCATTTCCGGCGTCGACATGCCGCGCAGCGCGCCAAGATCCTCGCGGCTATAGGCGGCCTGCGATTCGCCGAGCAGCCGTTCGAAGGCGTTGAAGTCCTCGGGCGCAATCTTGATCGGCTTCGCCATCGCCGCTTCCGGAGAAGCGCCGGAGCCGAAGCCCGCCGCGCCGAAAGGCGCGCGCGCCGTGAAGGGCGAGGCAAAGCCCGGGCTCGGACGGTGACCCGCCCCAGCCATGGCGTTCGCATTGCGACGCGTCCACCAATTGAAAGCCATGCGGGCCAGGAAGACAATCAGCCCGATCTGCAACAGCAGGCCGATGATCGACATGAACCCCATCATGCCGCCGAAGAGGCCATGGCCCGTCAACAGGCCGAAGAGGCCGGCGCCGAGCAGGCCGCCGGCGAGACCGCCGAGCATGCCGCGACCGAAAGCGCCGCCAAAAGCGCCTTGCTGCGATATCGGCCCGGCCGCGCCCGGGATAGAGCGCGGCGTGACGCTGCGCTCGAAGGGCGAGGCCTGGCCCGGCATGGTGCGGGTCGACGGCGGGGCCGACCAGCTGCGCGAGCCGCGGCTGCCAAAGCTGCCGCCGCCGCCCATACGCGCTTCGGCGATGGCGGGCGCGAGCGCCAGTAGCGTCGCAAGCGCAAGAGAAATCAGCGATCCACGCTTAAGGGCGAAGAAACGCGACATGTTTGTATCCTCGAAATTGCGGGGAAACAGTCTCCCCTAACCGCGCATATATAGGAACGCCGGGGGGTGCACGCAAAGGCTTGGCCGCAAGATCGTAGTCCGCATCTTGCGCAGCCATCCCATCACGCTAAACTAGTCAGTATGACTAGATTTTCAAAATCAACCCAAAAGGAGCCGACTTCACCGGGTCGGTGGGTCCTTCAAGACGCCAAGGCGCGCTTCAGCGAACTGGTGCGGCGCGTCCGCAGCGAAGGGCCTCAGCATGTGACTGTTCACGGACGCGACGCCGTGGTCGTCGTTTCGGCCGAGGAATTTCGTCGGCTCGAGGGAGAGCGCACGGGGGACTCGTTGATCGCCGCGATGCAGGCGTCGCCCGCGCGCGACATCGACATTGAGCCCAAACGGGAAGCGATGCCCGTGCGCGGGATCGAATTGTGAGCGGATGGCTGCTCGACACCAATGTGCTTTCGGAACTGCGTCGTCCGAGGCCCAATGCAAAGGTCGTCGCATTCGTAGCGGCGCAGCCGCTCGATCGGCTCTATGTCAGCGCGGTCACTTTTGCGGAGATCCGCTTTGGAATTGAGCTTATCGCCGACCCTTCGAGACGGGCCGAATTGCACGACTGGCTCACGCTCAAGGTGCGGCCGCTGTTTACACAAAGGACGCTGCCGGTTAGCGAGGATGTCATGTTGAAATGGCGCCTGCTCGTCGAAGAAGGGCGCAAGACGCGATATACTTTCTCCCAGCCGGACCTCATCATCGCCGCCACAGCTCTTCTCCACGGCTTGACGGTCGTGACGCGAGATACTGGCGATTTCGAGAAAGCGCGCGCGCCGGTTATCAATCCGTGGCAATGAACGCGGACGCCCTTTGGTTGGAATGGAGCGCGGGGACTATGGAGTGAGCGTCGCAACCTTCGGCCAAACAAGAGATTAAACCCTCAACATGCGTCAATATCTCGACCTTCTGGATAAGGTCCTGCGCGAAGGCGTGCGCAAGGACGATCGCACCGGCGTCGGAACGCTGTCGCTGTTCGGCCATCAGATGCGTTTCGACCTGTCGCAAGGCTTCCCGCTGGTCACGACCAAGCGCGTGCATCTGAAATCGGTCATTCACGAACTGCTTTGGTTTTTGCAGGGCGACACCAACGTCAAATATCTGCGCGACAATGGCGTCACCATCTGGGACGAATGGGCGAATGAAGACGGCGACCTTGGTCCGATCTACGGCATGCAATGGCGGCGCTGGCCCGACGGCGACAGGGATATCGACCAGCTCGCCCATGTCGTCGAGGAGATCAAGCGCAATCCCTTCTCGCGCCGGCTGATCGTCTCCGCGTGGAATCCAGCCCAGGTCGACGAGATGGCGCTGCCGCCCTGCCACTGCCTGTTCCAGTTTCATGTCGCTGAGGTCGGCGGCGAAAAGCGGCTTTCCTGCCAGCTCTACCAGCGTTCGGCCGACGTCTTCCTCGGCGTGCCTTTCAACATCGCGAGCTATGCGCTGCTGACGCATATGGTCGCGCAGGTCACGGACTGTGTTCCGGGCGATTTTGTGCACAGCTTCGGCGACGTGCATCTCTATTTGAATCATGTCGAGCAGGCGCGGCTTCAGCTCTCACGCGAGCCAAAACCCCTGCCCCGCCTGAAACTCAATCCGTCGGTGCGCTCACTCTTCGACTTCAGATACGAAGACGTGAACGTCGAGAATTATGACTCCTGGCCGGCGATCGCCGCGCCGATCGCGGTGTAGGCGACGATGGAGCCCAAAATCGTCGCTGTCGTGGCGCGCGGTCGCAATGGCGTGATTGGCGTCGCCAACGGCCTCCCCTGGCGCCTTTCAAGCGATCTCAAGCGCTACAAGGCGCGCACCTGGGGCAAGCCGATGATCATGGGACGGCGCACCTTCGAATCGATTGGACGGCCGCTGCCGGGGCGCGAAAGCGTCGTGCTGACGCGCGATCCTCATTTCAGGGCCGAAGGCGCGCATGTCGCGGCGAGTCCCCAGGAGGCTCTGGCGACGGCGCGACGGCTGGCCGGTTTGCTCGGCGCCGACGAGATCATCATCGCGGGCGGCGAGGAAATCTATCGCGTCTTTCTCGACCTCACCGACGTCATCGAACTGACCGAGGTCGGGCTCGAAATCGCGGGCGACGCGCATTTTCCCCCGCTCGACCCCAAGGACTGGCGCGAGATCGCGCGCGAAGCGCCGCCGCGCGGCGCCAAGGACGAAGCGGACTTCGCTTTTGTCACGCTTGAGCGGGTCCGTCCCTAAAGCGCCCGAAACCAGTTGCGGCGCAATCCTGCTGTGGCTATAAACCGGCCCGAAGCGGCTTCGGCCATTTCTGTCGGAGTGTAGCGCAGCCTGGTAGCGCACCTCGTTCGGGACGAGGGGGTCGGAGGTTCGAATCCTCTCACTCCGACCAATGTTCCCAATGGCTTAGCAAGTTTGGTGTCTTCGGCGGCCACTGAAATGGCCACTGA
Source organism: Methylocystis rosea SV97 (assembly GCF_000372845.1). Taxonomy (GTDB): domain Bacteria; phylum Pseudomonadota; class Alphaproteobacteria; order Rhizobiales; family Beijerinckiaceae; genus Methylocystis; species Methylocystis rosea. Next base: position 2,142,997 of record NZ_KB889963.1, on the reverse strand, counting down.
AGCGAATGCCGGCTTGACCGCGCATGACGCATGTTCTTTTTTTGTTCCCATGTCGAGCGGACGCCGCATCCCCCAAAACACCGCCGAATATGCCCGCTGGCTCGCGGGAGAGATTTCGCGCCGATATCGGCCAACCTGGTTTGAACCGACACGGCGATGTTCCTCGCGATGGCGTTGGAGGGCTACGCAAGTTCGCTTGATCATCAGGCAACGCGGGCCCTAAACTTCACCGTGACGTCGATCGACGACGTTGGAGCGTCACGTGTGGTCGCTGCCGCGGATAATGTTGAGGTCGCATGGGCCGCGTACAGCGCCGCAATTCCCAAACAAACGCGCGGACGCCTGGTCCTTCATCAAAAGGCGCGCATAATTGCGCAGTATCCCGCGGTGCCTGCCTAGATTAATCTCCTGAAATTTGCACTCAAAGAGCGGCGGAATATATCGTTTAGCGTGCGATTCGCTGAGGGAAGCGGATGGCCAAGCGAGCAAATTAGCACGAGGGAAAATGCCAATACCGCAGCGCCCCAACATTCTTCCTGATCACGTTTATATCAAATTAGAAGCTCACTCTGCTCCAGAAGTCTTAACGACCGCTTTCCTAAACCAGTGCGAATCGCTGACACGCCTTGAGGACGTTGCTTCGGCTTTCGCTGATTTTAGTGCACGCAATCGCTTCTCAGGCCCGGTGATTGAGCTAACTGATGATGAGACATTGGGAAACGTTCGCTCCTTCAGGCGAACGGCAGAGCAGCTCCAAGCGCTAACGGGTCAGGACATTGAGGCCATCGAAGAGCGCCTAGACCACTTGTCTGGCAATGGAACAGCTCGGCAGCGAGAGGAGGCGCGCATCTGGTTCGAGAGTGAGGTAGTGTCCGAGCGACACAATCCTGACTGTCGATTGGGTCGCCCTCCGTCTTGGTTGTTCCGTCGGGATGAGGGTGGAACTGATCTTTTTGCATCGCCGGAGTGTTTGCCATGGAGACTTGGCCTCCCGTGGTTAACGATTTCCAAGATTCCCTGCATAGGCATCAGTTTTGGCGCTGCGGAGGCCGGAATAGTAGCTTACCGACCAACTGCTTTCGATTGCGATTTTGACTGGTTGGCGGACCTTTGGGAACCGCTGGGCGAGACAAAGCCATTGGAGTCACGACCAGACCCATGCAAAAATCAGGGAGGCTTGCGAGAGGTCGTGGTAGCTCCCCCTACCTTTGGAGACCTCCGGCTGCCAATAGTTATGTTTGAACCCGCCGAGTGAGTGCTATGAGTTATACCGAATTTAGAAACCGGCTTGTTGATGTCATAGCGGATCAGGGAACGAGTACCCTCGATCGATACGATTTTACGACTCTTGATTTACTGATAGGCGAGCTACGCCGACAAGGAGAGCCCGTTCTAGGCACTCTTGAAGAAGCCCTGCTGTCCATCGTGCCAGGGCTTGCACTAAGCGATCCGAATCCCTGGAGAGCGATCAGGGCTATCGCGAAGCAAACGGACCTACATTCGCCGCCGTTATCTGAGGCACTTGAAAAGCTGCTTGATGATACAACAATTGCATCAGATCCGATGGCCCGTTACTGGATTCTACGAACCATTGTGGATCTAGGAGGACTGTTAACGATCAAGAGCTTGAGTAAGGAAGAAGGCCTGAAAACACAAGCTCCAGGGTTGTGGTTAGATCTTGCAAGAGTCGCGCTCGTCGGCGCTCCCCGCGAACTCACGAGCTTATACATAGACGCCATTCAATACCACGGGCTTGCATGGAGTGAAGTAAGAAAGAGAATTCCGGATCTTATGAAAGCTCTCGGAAACGAGCACTTTGTGCTCGGGATGAAGAAAATTCTAGGCGCTATTCAGGCCGATGACGAAAGAAAATCTCTAGCGATCGCGATTGAAGCCTACTCGGGAGTGAATATTCGAAACGCGATGCACGAAGATAGCCCAAGAGCGCCGGAAGAGAGTTCCGAGGCGCGAAAAGTTGCGACTTTTAGGTTGGGCGGGCCCGTCCAACGTGCAATCTTAAAGCAAGCACAATTCCGACAGCAGAGGAATTGTTGTCCTGCTCAGATAGTGGCGTGATAATTGTGATCAAACGCCCTCTATCTCCCAGCGATTTCCTCCTAGCAGTTCCCTTCGAGAAAGCGAGTCAAGTCCTTTGGTCATGTTGGTTCGCGGCGGCGAAAGAATTCCTCGAAACACCTCCGGATTCCTGGCAGAGTCATGATTTTATCGCCAAAGTAAATGATCATTTCGCACCGCTCTCACGGTTGCCCACCAGAATTGATCCGCACATCACGGCAGGTGTGTTTTCATCTGCTAGGCATATGGGACACGCCCAGCTAGCTGACCAGGAAAGGATCACCCGGCCGTACCTCGTCATGCGTGAGCAATTCGAGAGTGCCGCAGCGGTCCCGCGACGAACACGAAGTGACGAACTGGGAGGAGCTGGAAACCGCCCTCGTCGTTACCTGCCATCTCCTTTGTATTTCCTTCGCCAGATGCTGACGTCTCCAGACTACCCGTCAAGCGAAGCCTACGCGCACGCCCTGATCAGGGCTCATATTTTCGCCGATGCAATGCAGCTCGCAGCAGCCTCAAAACCGACTACTGGTGGAACCGACCTCTTCGAAATCCTTCGGCACCATCTGCAACTAGAAAAAATCGGGAATTCCCTTGCTAAAGCTGCTGCTTACCGCCGGAAAGTAGACACATTCCCAATCACGGACCCCACGGATTTTATCGTCGGCCACCTGCTTGCGTCCAAGGGCTTGGCCGTGATCACCACGGCTCCGAGTTCGGCAGAATACAAATCGCAGCGCGCTCACGAGAAACCCGTTATGGGGGTCGATGCATTTATCTCTGCAGCAACTTTGTTGCCGGGCAATAGTTCTTACGAGTTTCGGTTTGTTCCCGAATTGACCAGGATGCCCGCCCCCTCCGAAATCATAAACCAACTTGATGGGGTACCCCTTGCTCTGCCGGGGGCAGCGGCGATTTTCGATGGCGGCTTGAGAACATCGACGAGGCGCGGGACAGTAGTGCGCGTGTCAGGCTCGTCAGGCTGCGGAAAGACGTCTTTCGCGCTGGCCCTTGCAGCGTCCTGTGCCCCCTTAGGGATGTCAACATGTTACTTGTCCTGCGAAGAGGACAAAGAGGACCTTGAGAGGCGCCTTACCACGCTTATTCCGCCATTCGTGGCAAAAACCGTTTCGTTTAACAAGAAAATCCGGGACTGGTTCGAGGCACACCATATCGATGCGGGGGCTCCCGACGAAAATATGGCGGTGGTAGAGCAGTTCATAGCTTCGGTGAGAAGGGAATACACATCTAAAGATATCGATCCGGCAACTGATCGGCCACCTGGGGTCGTGCCACTGTTAGTGGTGTTTGACGGCGTGCACGAGCTACTAAAACGACCGAGTCTTCCTGGCGAAGATCAAGTTAACAGAATGCGGGCATTTGTTGAGAGTTTTAGAGAACTTGGCGCGATAGTAGTCATCATGTCGGCCGATCTTAATGAACCGGCTCTTCGTGAGTTGAACTACGTGGTCGACGTCGTCGTCACCCTTGAACACGATTATGATCATAATTCAAGCGATGAACCCAGAAGGAAATTTGTATTACAAAAGACTCGTCTGCAGAGAAGCTTTGCCGGCGCACATCATTTTCATATCTCTCGCGATGAGGGTGTAAAAATATATCCACAAATAGCAACCCAGCTTGAACCCTATGCCGCGTACTCGTGGAAAAGCGTCAACAAGAATGTTTGGTATGATTTTTTACAAACTGCGGTTCCCGTGGCAACTGCTGTAACCATACCATTGGTCCGCATATTTAACCACTCACAAGTGCTGTTGGGAGGAAACGGGAGCTCAGGCAAAGCCGCGTTCGCGCTGCGTCTTCTATCTTCAGGCCTTCTTACAAGTGGCCAAGGAGGCAGACCGCGGCCTTTAGATGAAAACCCAGATCAAAAAGCAAAAATTAGTAGACGAATTCTTGTAGTGTCGTTTCTATACACCGATGAATACTACCAAAGTATAGCTGAATCGATTAAAAAATCCAAGTTTCATGACGCTCTATATGAAAGGACCGCCGATCCAAGGGTTGATGTAGTCTCATTCTACCCGGGATTTTTAGCTCCCGAGGTATTTCTTAGTAAGGTAATGACTAAGATTGTATCAGCTGAATTACAGGGAGCGAAATTTGAGGGCATCCTTATCGACGGGCTGCACAACGTCTTTCTTCAATTTCCTAGGTTAGAAGAGGCAAAGATGCTCTGGCCAACATTGTTCGAAATGCTGCGCGTTGTTGGAGTTACGGTAGTTGCGACCCATACGCACTTTACAGTTCACGGAATGGAAGAGGATCCATCTCTGCAGCTAGACGTCAGGATCGCGAATAATAGAATTGCGCCTTTGCTACAAGCGCTTGTTAACTCAGCTGATTTTTATCTCGATGTTTCGGCTAAGCAAACTAAGGACGAGGCTCCGAATTACGAAATTCGAGTCATATCGGCTTTCGGCCAGTCCGTAAGTCGGTCAGAGCACTTCTGGAATAGAGAAAAAATGTATGTTGAACAAAGGAGGACCAGATTACTTTGAAAAGACAAGTAGGTTTTCCGCCAGGGATGGATTGCCCCCCTGCTGGGGCGAGGTACGCATAGAACGGCAGCTCTCGACGTACTGCAAATCAAGCGGCAAATTGCGGGACAGTTCGTAAATTATTTTTCCAGTCTCAATGATAACTCCTGAATACTGGCTGTTGCCAACAATCATGTACACTCTACCACGCTTCCTGAGGTGGCGCGCGACTTCACGAAGGAGACTGTCCATCTGCGCAAAATAGGAGCCAACCATCGCAGGAATATCCCGATGCCAGAGAATGTCACGCTTTTCCTGCAATGACATGAGAGCCTCCGCCAGCAATCGTGAACCATTGGGAGCAGGTTCATAAGTCCTCTTCAACTGCACATGAGACGGAAAGGTTGAGCGCCTTAAGCGATCACTTTGATGCTTCGAACGCAGATACCCGAGCGTCCATAGCTCAACATTGTACACATCAGTATAGTCGAATGAGTTTGGGTAGGGTGGGGAAAAAACGCAAAGATCTATATAGGGTAACGTAGTCATTGATGTCACACAAGAGCCTCTGAACAATTTGAATCTACCGTGTTTTAAGTCACCTAAGTGATCTACATCTGAAATCGCAGTCAAAACTGCAGCTTGATAAATCTCTCCTACCTCGCTGGCATCTAATTGTCGTTCCCGCCAGTTCCGTCTGTACCTGCGTCCCTTACCACTAATAGTGACATTACTAACGTCAACGCAAACAGAACCAAGTATTGCCCGAAAAAATGCCCTAAGGCCTGGCCTCAAATTATTGATAGATAGGTTTAAACTGACAAGCTCTTTCGCGACATCCATCGGGAAAACATAACTGTCAACTTCAGAATTCGGAAGAAAAGTTTTTGGAGCATATTTAAAATATGCTCTTACTTCCGCTGCCGATAATTTTGTTTTTTCATCAAGGACCTTATCAAGCGAACTCTTTAAGACGGAATTCTTATACGAAGATAGCTTCGCCTTTATTAAATCACAGAGATAGGGATTTATTTCATAGAGAAAGGGATCAATGCCCAGAAACTGGCAAGCCAGACCAGTGGTCCCAGATCCGGCGAAAGGATCCAAGCAATACTCCACTTTTCCAGGTGTTTCGCGAACCGCCCGCTCAATGACCTCTGGAGCGAAAGCCTCCTTGAAGCGCTTCCATGATTGGAATGAAAGCTCCGGCGTACCGGCGTTGGTTCCTAACGTTTTTACGGTCCGGTTGCCGGTCCAGGCTTGGAAAGGCGTCATCGAAATTTTCGTATCCGCTGTGATCCCGAAGACTCACACTGAATGAGCCAATGGATCATAACCGCTGCTTCGGGAAAGACGAAGCCCGAGCGGCGCGAGTCCTGAGCGCGTCACGTTAGCAACAAAAAAACTCGTCGGCGGCGAGTCGACGGGGTTATGAGCCGCTCTATTCAGAGCAGCGCAGAAAGATCGCGGGCGCCAATCGAGCTAAACCGAAAAACGATCACCTTGATGACGAGCAGAACGACTCCCAGCGAAGCAACCAGCAAGGGATCCATCGCATCACAAATGGCATTCAGGATTTCGGCCTAACCGAGCGATGAGGTCATTGAAGCGCGTGTCCAAGCCATCGAGACGCGCATCCTGGCGCGCCAGTGTAGTAAGAATGTCAGTCTGTTTCTTGGCTTCGCCCTCCAGATCGGCGAGACGCGCGTCAAGCGATTTGAGCTGGAAGCGAAGCGCGCCAAGCGTCATCAACCCGCCAGCCGCGATGACGATCGTGTTTAGGATCGCGCCGAGCGAGATCGTATAATCAATATCGATCATCTCTCTTCTCGCTGGGAATCGTCAGGGCGGAACAGCGCGGCGAGCGGGTTGCGAAATGCGGAAGCCGCCGGCGCGGCGCGCGTCGGCTCTTCCGCCTCTTTCGGCGGTTCAGGCAGCGCCTCGCCGGCGAGCCCCGCATCGCGATTCCTGCGCCAGGCGGCAAGCGCCATGTGACGGCCGGCGCAGGCGACCAGGGAAGCGCGATCGCGCCCCCAGCGTCTTTCCACCTCGCCGGCGGTTATTGCCTTGCCAGGGAGCCGCGCTGGCCGCGCACAGGCCTTTTCCAGCAGACCCGGAGGCTGCGCCGCCGGAGTCGCCAGTTCCTTTGGCTGCGGGCTACCTGATCCTGTTGAGGCGCATGACGCTAGAAGCAGGAAGACAGGCACTGCGATCGTTTTCGCGCGACGCATGGTCGGACTCCTTTAGGATTTTCTCTCGATCGGCTTCGAGCGCGGCTTGCGCGCGCGCTTCGGCGCCAGCGGCGTTGCGCGCTTTGGCGATCGCTGCCTCTCGCCTGGCGTGTTCGGCGAGTTCGACCGCGAGGCGCGCGGCCTCGGCTTGGTTCCATGCTTCGCGATCGATCGCCGCGCGATAGGAGTAGCCCCCATCGAAACAAGCGAAGCCGATCGCGAGGGCGAAGAGCGCTTTCGAGAGCGCCGCGCCAGCGATGGGCACATTCCGCGCGGCGACCGCGCCAGTGAGCGCCAGGGCGGCGAGCGCGCTGTAACGATGATCGCCGATGAACTGGAAGAGCTCGACGAAGGGCGCCGCGATTTTAAGAAGCACTAGGTTCTTGATCATCGCGCCAAGATCTCCACGAGCTTCCAGAGCAGAAACAGGCAAAGGGCCACGCCGGCCCAGAAGCGCAGCAACGGCCGCGGATAAACGCCTCCGCACATCGGAAACCTCCTTGTTTTGGATTTCGGGATCGCTCAGGCGCTAAGCCTGTTCGGCTGCGGTCTCTGGTTCGAACTGGTCTGCGTAGGCGCCGCCGCCCGCCTCTTCGTCGCCCCAGGCATAGTCGCCGGGCCCGAGATCGAGGGCTTCGTTCGTGCCGTCGACCTTCGCGTGAACGACGCGACGGGCGCCTCGGATGGTCCACCAGAGGAAGAACACGACGAGCGCCGAAAGGACGATGATCGCGATGGTTTTCCAGTCGTGGGAGAGCCAGCCCAGGAAGCTATGCGCGGAGGTGACGGAATCGGCGGCCGTCGCGACGGTCTCCGAGACTGAGCTGGCCACGTCCCTGACCTGAGAGGCGACGCCGAGCGCGCCGACGGCGGAGATGCCGCCGCCGACGACGCCGGTCTGGACTTCGTCGGCGCCGCTCATGGTTCGCGATCCCGCATTGCGGAGATCCTTAGCCGTCAGTCTTACGACCTGGCCTTCGCCGGCGTCGCGCTTCTCCTGCGCGATTAGCGCATAGGTCGCCCTGATGAACTGCTGCTGCTCGCTTTCGCGGCGGCCGATGATCTCCGGCGGCTTGTTGTAGAGCATGATCGCGTTGGCGGCGCCGCGATAGTCGCCCTTGTTGAGGCGCTTTACGATCGTTGATTTTGGCAAAAGCGCCGTCTCGACGTTGAAGCAGATCGAGACGAGCGAATCGAACTGACCCTGCGTCAGAGGAACGCGCACATTGCGATTGACGATATTCTCGTATTTGACGAGATCGCGCGAAAGATGCTCGTCGACCTCCTGGCGCGTAATCACCATGCCAGGCTTCGGGATCGGGGCCCCCGCATTCGCCGTGTGGCCGACGCCGATCGTCCAGACGCCTTTCGAGTCGCGATAGGCGCGCGTTCTTACGCCCTCGCGTTGCATCAGCCTGGCGCGGCCGTCCGCGCTCATTCTAAGAGCGGTCATTCAGTTTTCCTTTTCGGAAGATGCGGCGCTTGTCAGGAAGCAGCAGGAGAGCGCTTGCCGGCGGCGCGAAGAGATGCTCGCGCATTCAGTATCGCCAGCAGAGAAACGCCGCCGCGATCAGCATCGCGGCGACGGTCGAAATGGCGACGCGGAACATGCGCGTCTCCGGCTCATCGAGCGACGGATCAGGACTGCTGCTGGTCGGCCGACGCCGTCTGCACGGCGGCGCGATAGGCGTCGAGCCATTGGCGGCCCTCGTCGACGAACTGTCCGAGGCTTGCGTCGACCATCTGCGTCTGAAAGTTTTCGAGATCATGCTTGAGCGCCGCGATCTCGCGATCCTTCGCGCTATTCGCTTCGTGCATCGTGAGCAGCATCTGCCGCATGTCGACGATGAGATCGCGCGCAGCCTGTTCGTCTCTGGTCATGGCGTTCGTCCTGTTGGGGAAAGTGCCGGGAGACCGCCCGGCGGCGGATTGCTGGCGTCGCGAACGACGCTCGAGGCAGCGCGATAACTCAGAACAGCGACTTGTCGCCGAGATACATCGAGGAGACGGCGCTCGCCGCGAGATAGACGGTCGATTGCCCGGCGGCGCCGATGTAGATGGCCGCAACGCCCGGCGTCCAAGTCAGAACGATGATCCCTTGCGCGCCTGCGCCGCTCGTCCCGAAGCTCGTCGTGGCGACGGCGCCGCCGCCAGCGCCATAGTTCCCTGCGGCCCCTCCCGCTGTGCCGCCGCCAGCGCCGCCGCCCCCGGACCCCTTGCCGGCCCCCCATTCCGAACCGTCGGCGCCTGCGCCGCCATCGGCGACGCCGGCCGAACCGCCGGAGCCATTGTCGCCGGCGCCGCCATTCGTCTTCGCGTTCGAACTATTGCCCTGGACGCCATTGCTCCCCGCGCCGTTCGGGCCGGCCGCCCCGCCGCCGCCCGTCGCGACTCTGCCGCTGGCGCTCGCCCCGGAGCTTCCCCCGTTGCCGCCATTGTTCGAGAGCGAGCCGACGCCCGCCGCTCCAGATCCGCCGGCGGCGCCGCTCTGATTGTTGACCGTGTTCGACGCAGGACCGCCGGCGCCGGCTTTCGACGCGACGCTCGCACCTGCGAGGTTTGCGCCATTGAACCAGGTGTCGCCGCCGGCGTTGCCGGCGAGGTTCGCGAAGAGGCCGGGCGTGACGCTCGCGCCGGCGGCGCCAATGCGGTAGGCCGCCGTCGTCGTTCCGGGCGAAGCGAAGGAGAAATTATTGATCTTGTTCCAGGCGCCGCCGGAGCCGCCGCCGGCGAAACGCGCGCTCAGAAAATGATTGGCGGAGCCGCCGCTTCCGCCGCCGGCGACCGTCTCGATCGAGTTGGCGGCGTTATTCCAGGTCGGATCGGACGTATAGGTCTGATTTGAGCCGGGAGAGGCGGTGAGGAAGTCCTGCGCGAAAACCGGAACGTGTTGAACGTCCGGCTCGCCGAAGGCGCGCAGTAATACGAAGACCCAGCGGCTCCAGCCGAAGTCGCGTTTCTCCTCGATGACGACGAGCTGCGCGAAACGATCGACGAAGCGAAGCGCCTCGCTGCGCGTGACGACGCGCCGGCGCCCGCGCCAATCCGGCTCGCGCCAGTCGAGCTGCCGCGAGAGAAGCATTTCGCTCGACATCAGGCGAGAACGACGACCCGGAACTGGTTCGAACTCGGCGCGCTCGCAAAGGTCAATCTCACCGCGTTGACGCTGGTGCGCTCGACGTCGACGATGACGCTGTCGTAATTGCCCGAGTTTCGGTAGATCTCGACCTGAACGTCGCGCGTATTGAAGTTGTGCGTGATCGTGTATTGCGTCGCCGAACCGTCGCCGACGTCGGTCGCATATTTGAGCTTTCGGCCAGACCAATTGGCGAGCTTTAAGGGCGTGACGAAGCGCGCGTCATCCACGCCCGAATCCGCTTCGCTCTGCGTGGCGATCTCGGCGACGCCCGCCGAGGATTCCGACGCGGCGCCGGCCGCGGTGCCGAACGCCGACCAGGACACGACGCCTGAGCCCAGCGTGAAGTTGACCGCCGTCTGCCGGTAGCTCGCGCCGGCGCTCGTGCCCTCTTCGACGGTGGTGACGGCTTGTTCGAGCTCCGCCGCCGTACTGCAGTCGGGCGCGCGCGTCGCCGGCGTCGCCGCGCCGTTCCAGATGTAGATGCCGTTCTCGGCCGGCGTCGATTGCGCGCGCACGAGCACGCGATCGCCGGCCGAAAGAGAGATGCCATCGATAGACGCGCCGGGCGACGCCAAATTGAGGTTCGACTGCGTCGCGACGCGGACGCTGTCCTTCCAGGCGAGGCCCTCGACGGCGCTATCGACATAGGCTTTCGTCGCCGCATGCTGCGCGGCCGTCGGGTCCGGGAGATTGAGCAGCTTCGCGACATTGTTGAAGTCGAGATCGGTGAGAACCTGCCTGGACATCCCTAGCCCCCAATTAGCTGCAGCGCGCGAACCCGGCGATCGAAGTCGCAAGGTTGATGACGGCCTGATTGTCGGTGACGTGCGTGATCTGGCCTTCGAACTCGACGCCGCCGACCGAATAGAGCGAGATCGTCGGCTTCACGCCGAGATTGTGGTTGATCGTCCATGCGGCGCTCGCCGACAATTGGACATGCGTATAGCCGCCGATCGGTCCCGGCGGTCCGCGCAGCATCTCAGCAAGAACGATCGCCGCCGGCTCCGGAAGCGGCGGAACGCTGAAGGCGCAAGCGTTTGACCGGAACTCGATGGCCGAGACCTCCAGATCGTTCCTGAGCGCGATCTTGACGCAGCTCATGCGGGCGGCGCGCCGGAAATCGCGACGCTGAACGGCGCGCTCGTCGTGACGACCGGCGTCGGCGAATCGTCGGCGAAGCGGATGCGAGCGACGGCGGCTTTCTTCGCGCCGCCGACTGTGTTCCAGCCGGCCGTGCGCGAGGCCGGCGCGCTGAGCACGATCGCCCAATCGAACTTGCCGTTTTCTTGCGAAGGGCCGACGAGGCCCAGCGCTACGTCGAGTTCGAACGCTTCGTCGTCGAGAGCGGCGACGCAGTGCGCCGACCATGTGCCGGCCGGCAAGATGACGACGCCGCTATAGCTGACCGTGTCGCCGGCGACGATATTGAGCGCTGCGGACATCGAGCTCTTCCCCTAAGCCGTAACGCCCTTGATCACCGTGAAGCGGATCACGATCGCTTCCGCCAACAGGCCCCCAGTGCTGTTCATGACGTCGATCGTCGCCGAGCCGGCGACACATCTGCCGTTGAGCCTGTAGGCGCCGAAGTTCGCGCCGCCTCCGACATGATTGAGGATGAGATTGTCGCCGGCCTCGATGAAACTGTTGGTCAGCACGAAGGAGGCGATCCCGAGCGAACCGAGCGCCGCGGCGTTCATCGTGATTTGCCCGCAGAGCTTATGGAGCGTGACGCCGGTCGATTTCGACGTGAGCTGCGTCACCGTCCCGCCGGCGCCGGTCGCATAGCCGAACGCCCCGACGCCCTTGAGCGAACCGTCCTGATCGAGCGTCCATTTGTCGACGAGCGTCGCCGAACCATTCGCGGCGACCGAGAAGACGAGCTTCGAGCCTTGCGCCGTCGACGTCCAATTTTGCGTCGCCTCGGCGCGGATGCTCGCGCCCGTCGCATAGGCAGGTCCGCCGCTTGTATACCAGCCTGCGAAGTTCCATTGTCCGACGATATCGCCGTTCGAAATCGCCGTCGGGGTCCCGCCGGTTCCATTGGCGCGGCGCAGCCAGCCCGTTGGCACGCCCCCGAAGGCGTCGATCGCATCGCCTGCATCCGCGCCATTGGCCCCGATCGCACGTCGCACATAGCCGGTCGGCGCCGACGTCGGATTTGCCGCAGCGTTTGCGTTATGCGTGCGCGGCGCGGCGACATAGGTTTCGATCGTCGAGCCTAGCGCACGCACCGTCGACTTGACGACGTTCGATGCATCGACGAACGCGGCTGTAAAGGCTGAAGCGACAGCGCCCATTATGAGCCTTTCAGTTAGGGGATGGTCGCCGTGACGGACGACGAATAGGAGCCGACTGCGCCGGCCGGAGAAACAAAGCGCGCCTGCATCGTGACGACCGTTCCGCTCAAAAGCTCCGCCGTCTGCATGATCAGCGCCGACAGCAGCACGTTGAAATTTGTCCATGTCGCGCCGCCATCTGTCGAATAGCGACCGTCGAGCTGCAAACTCGGATCGCTGCGTAGCGCCGCTGCGTTGATATCCGGGCTGGCCTGAAATGGCGGGTTCATATTGGCGTCAAGCGATAGTTGCGCGACGCCGACGTTGGGGCCGGTCGAGATTGCCGAGGCGATCATTACTGTTGGCGTCCCAATCGCCGGCTGATTGACGATCGACAGGCCCATGATTGGATCGGCCGGGATTGCCTCATCCGAAAACTGATCTTCGCTGACCTCGGTTAGCTCCGCTTGCCAATTCGCCAACGTCGCATCCGCCGGCGCGAGCGAGTCGACACGGAACGTCCCGATCAATCCAACTTCTGGCGCATTTATGCCGACGACGCGCTGTTGCAGCGCCGTCATCGCGCGCGCCCCGAGAGAGACCGACAGCCGCCGCTTGCGCGCGTTGCGCTTTACCTGTCGCGCGGCGAGACGATAAGCTTGATCAGGCGATGTGACCCAATCGAACACGACAGCGCCGGTGCGCCGGCCGATCTCATCTTCCGATCTGCGATCACGGTATATCGCCGTCTCGACGCGGTTGCCGCCCTGCCGTGCCTCCATATAGGAGACGTGCATATAATTGACCTGCTCATTCGAGGGCGCGCCAAACTCCTCAACGAAGTCTCCAATGTCGCGCCCGTCGAAAACGACAATCGGATCAACCCATTTGTTGATCCACATGGTGAAACGGCCATTCTGGTCTATCCCCCAGTCGCCGTCGCAGCTTTCCATGAATTTCTTGAGAACGTCCCGCGGCTCCATATCGAGCGTGATCAGCGCCGAAATGCGCGCGAATGGCTCATAGCTCTGGGTCCCGGCGTTGAACCCGTTTCGGCTGATCGGCGCGAGTCTATCGCAGTCGTTCGCGGCTTCTTTGATCGTTTCCCAATTTATCCCGCTAATGGCGGTGAGGTTTTGCAGGATCAGCCAATTGACATAATGCGCGGCGCAGAGCGCGGGGTTTTCCGAAAACTTCCATGTTTCGTTGTAGATGTCGAAACCTGATTCGCTGAACGTCTGGCCGGGGTCGCGCGGATCATAGACGCGGGCGCCGCGATAGATGATCCGGAATTCAGGAAACCCATTTGGGTAAACGGTCAACCTCTCTCCCGGTCCAGAGGACGGGACTCGGTAGGATATCGTGTAGAGAATTGAGCATCCCTTGCCGAGGTGCGTCTCATCCCAGAACGGCGGCCAATCAGATCCGCTGTTAGACACAAGATAACTCGCGGGGCCACCGATCAATTCCGAGAGCTTCCCCTGGGGCGTCCCGTTGACGATCTCGACAACGATATAGCCGATGCCAAATCCGCCGGTGCTTTTGATGCCGGCGGTTGGATATAAAATCGGCGCCGTCGCGCTGAATGAAGCATTGGAAAGCGGGACGAGCTCGTCATCGCAAATAATCGCGTCGAGACCACTGAATGGCCCATCGCAAAGGTAAATCCCCTCGATGTAGATCAGCTTGCTCGGCGTGTTCTCGCGTAAGAAGCTGACGCCGGCTGAGTTCACGCGTCCAAATGACAGAATGCGCGGGGCCGTCCCGCCCCGCACGGTCTGCGAAAGCGGCGGCGGGCGCTGCATAAGTTGTGCGATAAATTGCAGCGCCTCAAGCTGCTGATTGCCGCCTTTTTTCCCGCCGCCGCCGACCCCACCAAGAAGACCAAGTCCGACTGCGCCAGCCGCGAGAAACGGCTGCTGCGGCCCGGGAATGAGCGAGGCGATCCCGAGTAGCGAACCGCCGATCTTCCCAACGCCCTTGACGACCTTAGACATGCGGCGCGCCCGGAATGCGCCACGCCGCTAGAATACGCGGCTCTCGTTTCAATGCTACCGATCCGAACGCCCGCGTCACGAAACGCCCAGCATCATCGATCACGCCGACAAGCGGCCCGTCGCCGTCTTGCTCGGCGACTGCGACGCAGTTCGGCTCCGGGTCGCATCGCTCAAGCCCCATGAGCGCGAATTGATTCTCAGCGCCTATGAGAACACCGTCCATCCGCCACCTGTAGAGGATTTCCGCCGTCGTCGGAGTGCGCGCGCGGACGCCCGTAGCCTCCAGCCAGCGCGCGACGAAACCGCCGCATGTCTCCCATTTCGATGCAGGCTCGCGGGCAAATTCGAGAGGCGTCATGATCCCCAAAAGATCGCATGCACATACGCGGTTCGCTCAAAGATGCGGTCGCCTGGGTAGCGCGACTGCTGGTCGGCGTCCGTCACCAGATTCAGCGACGGGATGTGCTTGGTGTTGAAGATCGGCTCCGCCACGACTTCGAGAACATATGCGTCGCCGGAGCGCTTCATGCTGGCGTGGTCGATCGTCGCCAGCATGCACAGATACGGCAAGTCGATCGGCTGCATGCTTTGATCGAACAGCAGCGCAAAGACGCTCACGCGGCGCCCGCGCATCTGTGAATTTTGCTCGCGCGCGGTGTTGGCGAGGCCGGCGTCCAGACCGGAAAGCGTGAGCGTGATTGGCTGCGTCGCCGCGAGGGCGCCGAACTCAAGACCGGATATGCCGCCGAGCCGGCCAAGTCCTTCCCATTCCTGGCCGTCGTTCGAGCGAACGCGCCCGTTCCCGAGCCATAGATTGAGCGTCTCGCTCGCCAGTTCCATTTTGACGCCGAGCGTCGCCCCGACGCGCTGACCGGCGAGAACGAGCTGCGCGGCGTCGCTGAAGACGAGCGATCCTGACCCGGCTGCGACCGCCATCACCAGCCGGCCTCGACGAATTCGAGCGTCGTCTCACCCCAGCGGCCATATTGCATCTGCGCCGCGGCGGCGGCGTCCTTTGTCTCGAGATAGGCTGTCATGCGCGGGTCGGCGATCTCGAGGACGGTCCCGCTCGGATAGTCGGCGCGTAGGCCTGGCCAGATGAGCGCGAGGGGACCGGAAAGCTCTTCGATGACGTGAAGTCGCCCGTCGAGCTCGAAATAGTCGCCGCCCTTTAGAGGCGCCGTGACCGAGTTCGTAATGCTGATCTGCGTCGCGCCCTGCGCGGCGTCGGCCGCGAGCGTGCAATCGTAGATCGAGGTCTCCCAGCGCGTTCCGTCCGAAAAGATCGTCAGATCGGAGAATGTCGACGTGATCGGGTTTGTTGCGCCGGCGCGCTTTACCGGCCCATAGGCGTAATCATAGGGCCCGACAAAGATCGGCTGCGCGCGCCCTTCGATCTTCGCCATCAGCGCGCGCAGCGCATGGACATTGAACGGACGCACGAGCACGCCGGTGTAGACCAGGCGCCAGCCGGCTGCGGGAGAGACGACGGTCTGCGGCCGTCCCACGAGCGGCTGCGGGCCGCTGGAGACGGCGCGTTCCTTGACCAGCGTCACATGGCGGACCGGAATCGTATTTTCCGGCCATTTCGAGACGAGAGGATCCCGCATCGCTAGTTCGCGCGGTTGCGCTGATCGGCGAGAATGCCGGGGATCTGCCGGCTGAAATCCTTGAGCATGCTCTGAACGGTCAGCACCACGCCTTCCGGCGTCATTTGCTGGGCGATATCGACGCCTGGCGCGAAGTTCTGGACGATCACCTTGGTCGCGCCGCCGATCTGACCCGCGACATTTTTCTGCTGCGCGGCGTTGAGGACGATCTCGCCGGCGTGCAGGAAAGCCGGGACCGCGCCGCCGTCGGCGAAGTGCGGCGCGCCGCGGAAGGCGGAGATCGGCGCGCTGAAGAGATGGCGCGGCGGCGCGCCGACCCGGCCGCCATCGGGGAAGCCGGGGAACGCGAACTTGAACGCGCCGTCGAAGAGGCCGCTCTTGCCGCCGCCGAGCAGGCCGCCGAGGACGTCGGCGCCCGAGCCGAAGAGAGAGCCGAGAAGCCCGCCGGCCGACGACTTGTCGCCGCTCTTGCCGAACAGCGAGTCCGTCAGGCTGCGCGCCGCGATATCGATGACCTTGCGCTCGATCTGGTCGAGAACGCTCTTGAAGGCGTCGCCGGCGCTCTTGCTGTTGCGCAGATCATTGGCGAGCGACGAGAAGGCTTCGCGCGCAATGTCGCCGACTTCGCGCAGCGAATCGCGCCAGGCCTCCGCGGCCCTGGTCGCTTCCTTTTGCGCGCGCTCGGCGGCGTCGAGCTGCGTCACGAGCTCGGCGACGCGGTCCTTTTGTTCCTGCGTCGCGCCGACGCCGATCCGCCGCTGCTCATTCTCGATTTTGATCTTGAATGCGATCTTGTCGTGTTCGGCGCCTTCCGCGGCGACTGACGCAAGTGCGATCTTGCTTTGAAGATCGCTCTCGATGTCCGAAAAATTTTCGGCCGAGCGCTCGGCGTCGGATTTGCCCTTGCGGCCGCCGGTCGTCGCAAAGAGCTTGCGCGTGTCGCCGACCGGCGCATTTACGAGCTGAGGGAGCAGTCGACGCTTATCGGCGTAGAACGTATCGCTGAACTGAAAGGCGTTCGCCGGTGCGGGCGCCGCGCGATTCTCGTCTTCCAGTCTGACGACAGGACGCGCGCCAAACATCCTGTCGACCTTGTCATATGCCGCGCCGATCTCCTTGAAGAGCGCGCTCCAGCTCGTCATCGCGTGCAAGGCGCGCTGGAGACGTTCCGACTTCTCGACGGCGTCGGCCATGGCGCCGACGACGCCATACCAGCCGAGCTTGATGTCGTCGGTGGGGCTCTTGATGTTCTTGAACGCGTTGAGAAGCTTGTTGTCAGCCTCTTGCGCCGCTTGCGCGATTCTCTTTTGCATGTCGTCCGCCGCGCCGGCCGCCTGATTGAGGCTATTGCCTGTCGAGCCGGACGCTTCCATGAGTGATCGCATCGAGACTTCGCCGCGCCTGATCGCGTCGACGAGCTTCGCCCCGCCTTCGTCCTGATAGAGCGCTCTGGCGAGCTGCTCGGCCTGCGCCGTCGGCAGGCTGCGGATCTTCTCGTTGAGGATGTCGATGAACTCGCCGGCGCTGCGCGCGCGATCGACGACGCTGAGAAAGCCCTTGTCGATCTTCTCCAGCTCGCCTTTGACGGCGCCCTCGTTGCGCCCGTAGGCCTGGAACTCCTTTGCGGCGTTACTGAATGCGCCGAGCGCTGCCTTTTCGTCGAGACCGGCGCCGGCGCCGACCGTCTTCGCGCCCTGCAGAATATCGGCAGGAAGCCCGGTCAGCCGCGACTGTTCTCCGAGCTTTGCGAGCTTTTCCTGTGCGGCCCCCGCCTCATAGCCGACCCCAGCGATCGCCGCCGCCAAGGCGGTCGCGGCTCCAATCGGCGAGAACAGCGCCCGCACGGCCGTCGCGCCGAAGGAGCGTAGCGCCGCGCCGGCGCCAGCGCCGCTCGAGGAGAAAATATCGGCGATTTGCGAACCTTGCTGCAGCAGGACAAGCGTCGGCGACGCGCCGCCGGCGAGCGAGACGCCGACGTCCTGGAACTGCCGGGAGAGATTGATCCACTCGTGACGCGCGAGGCCCGTCGCCTTCGCATTGTCTGTCATGACGCCGGCGAGTCGCCGGTGCCGCTCGACGGCGAGATCGACGACGCGCTGGGCGTCCGCTTGCGTGCGAACGCCAGCGGCGACGGCGTTGTTCGCCGACACATAGGCGCGCGCCACCTGCGTCGACGATCGCGCCGTTACGTCGAGGCTCTTTTCGAGCCGATCGAAGGATCGCGCCGCTTCCTTGGCCTCGCGCGAGAGCCCGGCGAAGGCGTCATTGCCCGCCTGGCCGATCTGGCGCAAAGCCTCGCGGATCTTCTCATCGCCCTCCGCTCCGAGGCGCAGCGTAACGGCCGCTTTAACCGCCATGGTCAGTCCGTCCTAAGTTTGGCGACGCCGGCAAGGCAGCCTTGCTCGGCGATGAGAAGAAGATCCATGAATGAGTCGCGATCGCAGTCCTGCGGGGCGAGGAGCCAAGCCAGCCCAAAGTCGAGGCCGACGATCTGCCCGGTGAATCCGCCGCGCTTCACTGCGCCCGGCGCGAGGCTGGCGCGCAGCGCCGCCGCCCCTTCGACGCTCTGCGGCGCGTGCTCGTGCTCCGGGCACATTCTGCCGTCGGCGGATGGCCGACCTCTGGCGCAGGGTGAGCCTAGTTCGCGGCAGGCTCTGCAGTAGGCCGCGCCCCCGCCGGCGCGCCATTCGGCGAGGGCGCTGATCCGTTTCCCTCCTGGTCCAGCGTCACAAGCCGCGCGGTCAAAACGCTCGAGATGAGCTCATAGAGCGCCGGATCCTTGAGGAGGCTAGCGACGTTTTCGCGCGTGAGCGGCAGCGGCACGCCGTTCTCGTCGCCGATCCCGTCCCAGTGCGAGACGCAGCGCATGAAGAGCTCGACGTTGAACACGAGCAGCGAGACGCCGGAGGACAGCGCTTCATCCGCTTCGAGCGCCTTCGCGTCGCCGATATCGAGACCAAAGTCGGCGAGCGCCTTGGCGCCCAATTTGACGGCCTTGAAGAACTCACGCGCGTTGCGATACGCGGCTTCGCGATCGACGCTCGTCGCCTCGCGATAGGTAAGCCAGGCGCCGGGCCCAAGCGGCAGGCGCTGATCGCTCTTGGGTTTGCCGATCCTGATCATCAATAGCTCGCTATTTGGTTCTTGAGAGTGGCGGTGAGCATCGGCGCGCCGGCGGTCTGGGCGCAGCGGAACGAGATCGTCTGCTCGATGCCGCCCGGCCCCTCGATCGCGACGCCCGCGCGCGCGAGGCGCGTCGCCGGCGCAAGGAACGTCAGGGAGTTGTTCGCGCTCTTGACGAAGTTGAACTCGAGCGACTGGTCGGTCTCGTTTACCGCAGCCGTGTCGAAGGCGGCCGAGGTGTAGCGCACCCGCAGTTCGCCGGTGAGGCTCGCCTGTTCGGCGAGGATCGACGCGCCGAACTTCGCCGACGCGTCGACATAGCGATCCTGCGACAGGCCGGTCTCGTACTGGAATTTCGCTGAGAGCAGCACGCCGACCGCGACGCCGCCGAACAGCACCGCGCCGCCCGTCGCCTTGACCGGATCATAGGCGCGGGCCGCCGTGGGCGTGCCGGCGCCGGATGATCCGAGCAGGTTCTCGCCCTGGCCGAGGAGATCCAACGTCGCGCGCTGGTAGCCATTGGCGTCGGCGACGTCGAAGGAGAAGCTCTTCGCCGCGCAGGAGACGTGCTGGCGGAAGTCGCCGGCGATCGGATTGAGCTCGATCGTGCGCGTCGGCAGCGTCAGCGCGCCGGACGTGAAGGCGTGTACGAAGTTCGTGGCGCCCGACGTCTGCGGCGCGCCGAGAAGGAGCTTCAGCCAGTCGCCTATCTGATTGAGGCAGACCGGCAGTTCGAGCGAACCGCCATGTTCGGACAACGCCGGCGCGGGCGGCGTCGCGTCGCGGAAATTGTTGTAGCCCGCGCCGATGATCGGATCGGCCTCGATCGGCTTCGTCTCGCGCAGCGACGATTTGTAATAGAAGCCGTACTGATAGTTCCCGCTCGCCGGCGTTCCATAGGCGCCGGATTCGTCCTTGAACGCCAGGCGCGCGACCTGGCCTAGCGCAATCGAAGCCGTGCTCATCTTCTCAAGCCTTTCCGGTCATGATCCCGGCGACGCCGAGATCCTGTTGCGTGGCGGGACGGCACTTGCCGGCAAGACTTTTGGCGATGTCCGGCGCATTCGGGACGATCGCGCCGCGCTGATAGTCGCCCGTCGCCTCGATGACCACGAGATGCGTCGGCTCCGGCGCGGATGGCTCCGACGCCGGGGAAGGTTTCTCGGCCATGTTCAGTAGCTCCTCGTGGAAACGTAAGTGAGCGCGACGCGGATCAGCGCCGTGCGCGCCGCGCGAGATCCGGCGCGCTCGACGCCAAGTTCGGGAGGCTCCGCATCGGCGCTGTCGACGACGCCGCCGAGCGTGTAGGAGGCGGCGATCGCGTCATAGATCGCCTGCAGGCCCGCATCGAAGGCCGCGTTCAACGCGTCGCCCTCAGGCCCGGCGACATAGAATTCGATCTCGGCCTTGCGCACGATTTCATGATGGGACGGCCCGTCCGGTCCGTAGCCGACCGGGACGTCTTGCACGATGTCACCATCGAGCAGCGCCAGAACCGCCGAGAATTGCGGCGTGCAGGCGTCGAGGCCTTCGAAGACGCCGTCGAAAACAGGACTTCGGCGCGCTTCCGGGAGAGCGCCGGAGGCCTTCAACGCCGCCAGGAGGGCGAGCATCGCGGCTTCCGTCTTCGAGCTCATGAACCGTTCGCCGCGCGCTGGTAGACCGCGCTGTATTTTGCGCCGGCGCGATCGGCGATCCCCGCAATGTCGAGACGCTTGCGCAACCGCACTTGTTTCTTGAGCACGAAGAAAGCGACGCCTTCGCCCTTGCCGTTCTTCGCGCCGCCGATCGTCGGCGTTCGCGCGCCGCCCCGGCGGTGAGCTCGCCGAGATCCGCGCGCCGCCTGCGCAACCGCTAGGAAGCCGCCATTCTTGAGCGGAATGAACCGGAACTTCCCGACGCGGGCCATGACTTCGCGGGGCGAGAGGCGCTTGCCGCCGCGCCCGCGCGGCACATTCTCGGTCGGAATCCAGAGATATTTCTTCCCCGCGAGCGGCTGAATCGTCGCGTCGTTTTCGAACGCCGTCATGATCGCCGGCGCTTTCGAGAAGGCGAAGAAGGCTGGCGTCAGCGTGTGACGCGCCTCTTCCGGATAGAGCCTGGCACGCCAGGTCGTCGGGAGCTTGCGCGAGTCGAACGCTTCGCGCGTCATGGCGCGGAGCGGCTCGACCAGGAGCTCGCGCCCCGCCTTTTCCGTCGCGACGCGCACCCGGCGCGCCAGGCCCACGCGCTCTTCCTCGAGCGCGCGCGACACCGCGTTTCTATCGACGTCGAGTTTCAGGAGAGACATGGCTGTGGATCGCACATGCAGGTCCACACGAGGCCGGAAGGATCCTCGTGCCGCGGCGCGCCGACGATCTTGAATTCCCGGTTGTCGGCGATGAAGGCTCCGCCCTTCGACGGCGCAGCGATCTCGGAAGCGCGAACCTCGACGATCATTCGCCCGGCGACGATCGGCACATTGCCGAGCGCAACGACCTCATCGGCGCTGTTGACGACGATGCGGCAATCGGTCGTGACGAGATCGGGCGAGACATAGCTCGCCGGCGTCCCGAATCTGGCGAAGACGCTCTGCAGCGTCCGCGCCGCCGATGCGTCGAAGGGCGAAGGCATAACGTGTTAAGCGACGATCCCGAGTCGCACGCGGCCGACGCTGGACGGATTCGCCGCCGCCTCCGTCGCGACGCCGATCAGCGTGTTGCCAGATGCGGTCGTCGTGCAGCGCTTATTGGTGTTGTCCCAATAGATCTTCGCGCCCTCGGTCCAGGCCTCCGCCGAGTTTTTTGCGAGCTCCCAGACGCCGCAAAGCTGAAATGCGCCGCGCTCGCCATTGCCTAGAGTCGTCTGTGCGACGCCGAAGATTGCGCCGATGAGCGCTCCCGCGCCAGACGCGACGGCATAGGGGGCCGCGAATTCCACTGCTTCGCCAGATTGAATGAAGCTGGTCGCCATGATGCATGCCTTCTATGTGAGGGAAAGCGCGCCGCCCGATCGCGCGCAAAAGGAGTTCGCGCGCACCGAGATTGGCGCGCGCGGTGCTTGCAGTTAGTTGCCGGCGTTCTTAACGGCGTTGCGCCAATCGATCCATTTGGCCGCGAAGTCGAGACGGCCTTTGATTTCGAGACCATCGATCTCGAAGCCGACACGCTGCTCGACATAGACGCCTTCCTGGCCGTCGAGATAGGCATATTCGAACGTGTCGAGCACGTTGTAATCGCCAAGGACGAACCACGGCTGCGCGCCCGCTGCCGGCTTCAGGCGGGCTTCCACGATCAGGGTCAAGCGATTGGCGAAGGTGTTGACGCCGGAGGTCGCCGTCGCCTGAACCGCGGTTAGGAGCTTCTGCGCTGCAACCTTCCTCTTCGGCGTCACGATCAGGTAGACCGGCAAGAGCCCATTGAAAGGCTGTCCTGCCGCGTCGAGCTGCTCCATCATGAGCTGCTCGGCTTCGGCGAGCGTCGTTTCGGTCACGTCGCCGGCGGTGCCGAGATTCGCGTGATTGGCATGGAACAGCGCCACGCCATCGCTCATATTGGCGTTGGCCGAGAAGGTTCCCCAGACCACCTGGTTCTCGAGTTCCGCCGCCGAACGCCCCATCATGCTCGGCAAGCGGTTGAAGGCGCCGAGATCGTCATTGATCAGCGCCTGGCGCGTGATCGGAACGATTTTGCCGTACGTCGCGAGCGCATATGTTTCGCCGGCGTCCGAGAACTTGCCGTATTTGAACTCAGCGCCCTCCACGACTTTTTCGAAGCTCGGCTGCGACGACAGCGCCACCACCGATTTCGACTTGAAGTCCGGCGAATTCGATTGACGGCCGAGCTGGCGCCAGGCCTGCGGAATCGCGCTATAGGCGTCGCGCAGACGTTTCGTCGCGACGTTTGCCATGAGGTTGGAAAAGTCGGACGTCGACATACCAGCACGGGACATGAGCCCAGTGTCGGGTAGACCGAGCGCCAGCGTCGCGCGCTCCATCTTCGAGAGGTGGCGCAATGAAACGCCCTGCGTCGCGCTCACATAATCAGAGAACATGCCAAGGACCGAGTCGCATCCGCGCCAATTGCGGGCGAGTTCGCGCGACTCGCGCCCTTCCGCAGTATTAACTGGGAAGGCCTCCGGATCAGCGCGGAGAATGAGCGCGCTTTCGACCGCGCGTCGGACGATATCGCCCTCGTCGCGTGTGACATGGGCCGAGGGCCCGGTGATCGCGGCCGTCGCCTCCTGCCGGCGCGCTGCGCGTTCGCCGAGTCGATCGAAAATGGAGTCTCGAGAGAGTCCCTCATCGATCCAGCCGTCGACGTCGCGGCGCGCTCCAGCGAGATCGGCGAGGCGCTGCAGGCCCCGAATGTCGGCTGCATTAATCGCCGGTGTGGCGCGAGCGGCCTCGGACCGTTCAGCCGGAGCCGTCGCCGGAGTCGAGGCGGGCGTCTCGGGCGCCGCGCGCGTTTCCGTCGGCGTCGGAGTAGCTGCGGGCGTGGGAGCGTTGCTGTTTTCGACGGCCGCCGCAGCGGCCGCCGGCTGGGCGGAACGAGTCATGTCGTCAATCTCCTGTTGCTGACGATCCGGAAGAGTTCCGCTTGTCGCGGCGGCCCGGACCGTCGCGGCGGGATCTGCGGGAACGGCGCAGAGAGTCACTTCGAGGAGCGACCAGTCGTCGGCGCGCCACGTCTGCTCGCCCGTTTCCTCTTCGCTGATAAGAACCCAGCGTTTGATCGAGTAGCCGATGGAGAATCCGCTTAGCTCCCCACGAACGACCATTCCCTCAGCCTTGCGGCCCGCCTCGGTCTCGGCGAAACGAACGCGGCCGACGAGTTGGCCATTCTCGATCCTGGCTTCCTCGACAACGCCAAGTATGGCGTCGATCGCGAAGGCGTTGTGCGAATCGAGAACCTTGCATTGGCCAGCCTGCACGCGCGAGAGATCCACTGCGGCCGGGTCCATATTGAGAGTTTCGACGTAACCCCAGCGACGCACGGGAGAGCCGGCGGCGAATACGGCCTCGACTGTCCGACTGGACTCGTCATAGCTGGACGCTAACGTCTCGAACCGCATCTCGCGTGCGAGATTGCCGCCCGGCTGAAAACCGGGCGGCGCGTTCAATGAACGCGTCATGGGCTTTCCTTTCAGTTTTAATTGTTCGCGGCGTCAGCGCCGCCGAGCGCGCCTTGCAGGATCTGCAGCGCTCCGGCGTGATTGATCCGACGCGGGTCCGTGTCGAGAACGACTTTCGAGGACGTCGAGTCGAGCGCGCCGAGAAAGCCGTCGATCTCGGCGACGACTTCCTCCCAGTTCACGCCGCGTTCGGCGAGCGCATCGGGTTGCGCCTGCAAACCGGCGCGTATCTCCATGACCTTCGCCATGATCTCCTTAAGCGGGTCGACCCAGGGCCGAACCGGCATGGCGAGCTCGCAACCAACTTCCGCAATGCGGTGGTCGCGCTTCAGAATTGCTTCGCGAAGCATGACGCGTCGCCAGGCGCGCCGCTCGCGTGGCGCGAAGACGAGCCACTGAACGACGTCGATCAGCACATTGCCTGAGACGATCGCCGCGCGCTGACTCGAATAGTTCGCTTGGCTGGGATCGCCTGTGACTGCGAAATATGGAACGCCGATCGAGGCAGAGAACGCGAAGAGCTGCGAGCGGATGAAATCGAGCGTATCGCCGCTCGTCGACGGCTGAAATGGCGTCACATCCTCGCCGGGGCCGGTGCGCAGTAATTTACCCGGCGAGAGGGTCTCTTCTATACGCCCTTTTGAGTCCGTCTTTTGCGGACCGAGGATGGGTGCCGCGCCTTGCGCCTCTGGCGTGCGGATGACGAGGCCGATGCAGGCTTCGATGCGCTTGCGCCAGATGATCGCCTCGTTGACATCGTCGAGACCGCGCAATGCCGTTATGGACGGCGCCAGCCAAGACGCGCCGCGTATCTGGCCTGGCCTTAGCACTTGGTAGATATGATCTACGTCTTGTGCATCGACCCAATTCGAGATCCCGCGCATCAGGCGGTTCGGCGTCACGCCGATGAGCTCGCCGGGATGGACGGGATAGAGCCAATAGCCGGTTCGCGCGCCGATTTTGTTGAATTCGACGCCCTGAATGACAATTTTGTCGTCTTTCGCAGCCATTCCGAATGTTTCTCGGCTGGAATCGAGAAAATCGGCCTCGCGAAGCATGATTTTGCCGTCGGAGTTGCCGTCTTCGTCCTTCGTCCAAACTCTCAGCACCTCGCCATCGCGGAACATCGTCCCCGCCGCGAGATTCTGCATGCCATAGTAATCCTGCTGCCCCTCGGGATCGCAGGTCTCGACGAATCGCTTCCAGGCGTCGTTTGCGATCTTTCGCAGGCTCTTGCGCGGGTCGACGGCCCTCGGCGTGATGCCCGTGCCGACGACGCGACCCGCGAACTGGGCGCGCGCCGAGGCAACGAGTTTGTTGTTGCGGTCGAGATCGCGCGCGCGATTGCGAAGACGATCGATCGCGCCATAGTTCTCGGAGTTTGCCGAGGCTCCGGTTGTAATCCAGCCCGATAGTCGACGATCATGCGAGGCGCCGTCGAACGCGCGGAGCAGCTGCTCCGCGACCGCGCGCGCATGCAATCGCCTGATGCCGAGCGTCGGCGCGATCGCAAGCAACGCGCGGTCGAAAAAGGACGGTTTGAAGGTCATTCAGTCTCGCGAAAAGCTCGCATAGGAGCCGCGATCGGCGCTCGCCGGCGCGGGGCCCGTCGTCGGCACACCCTGCTTTTGGCGCTTGAAATACTCGAGCGCCTTGATGATGTTGTCTTGCGACTGGTAGGTCGTGCGCCGTCCCGCGTATTCTACGGTTAGCTCGCCGGAGGCGAGCGCCGCCTCGAGCGCGGAAATCGCCGAGTCGATTTCGGAAGGCATCATAGCCAGGAGCCTCCCGAATAGGGCCATCCGCCGGACTGTTCCTGCGCCTCTCCTGGCGGAGACTCGCTCGGCGCTTCCGCATCGAGCTTCGCTGCGGCGGCGATCGGATCAGCGGCGCGGAGCAACGGCGCCAGCACCGATTCCGGCGCGCCGCGCTCATAGGCGAGATCGCGCCAGAAGCTCTCGGGGCGATTGCCTATGTCGAAAACCGGCGCGCCGAAGGCGAGGCTCATCGCGATGACGCGGCAATCGAGCCAGTGATTGTCCTCTTCACGCTGCTTCCAGATGCGGTTTCCGGCTTTGTCCTGTCCCACATACTCCGACGTGAGCTGCCGGAAATAGCCTTCCGGCAGGAAGGAGCCGAAATGGCAGAAGCCCGAGGGCGCGACAATCAATCCGTCCTCGCCGATCGACGTCTCGCGATTCAGATAGGCGTAGAAGCGCGACTTGAGATTATAGGAGCCGGCTTTCCACTGCTGGACGCCCTTGCGAATGCGCTTTCCGCGCCAGTCGAAGTCGACGAGCTGCGGAGCGGCGAGAGCCGGTCGGCCCCAGCCTTCCTCTGTGCGGATGGCGTAGGCGCCGTGGTGTCGACGAACCCAGTCATAAACAACAGGCGCGTTGTAGCGACAGTCGACGCCCGTCGCATCGATGCGCCGACGTCCGCCGAAGGCGTCGGCAAGCGGCGTTTCGTGCAACTCCGAAAGCCTCTTCCAGCACGAATCTTCCGGGTCCGACGTATCGGACGGCTTTTCGACCGTTCCTGCTGCAATGTAGGTCGCAAACAGCGTGAAGCTGCGGCGATCCGCGGTCCAGCCGGTGAGCTCGACGTAGAGTCCGCGCTTTTGCACGTCGACGCCCATGACGACGATCAGGGCGTCGACGGGAATGACACGCTCCGCGTATGGCTCGCGGCGCTTATAGAGCGCCTGCCAGTCCGGGGCGTCGGACTTTTCCTCATAGGCGAGGCCGAGCCAGTGATTGTAGAAGCTCTTGAGCTTCTGCGGATCGTCGCCGGCGCTGACAAAAGTTTCGGCGATCTTGTCCCAGGTCGTGAAGTTCGACGCGATCGCATCGATATGCCACGAGGGATGCCGTCCCGGTTCCGGCTTTTCGGCAATGAAACCGTAATCGGGCAGTTCGAGCGCCGCCGCGACCATCCCTTGCTTTTGCCAATGCTCGATGCGCACGCCGCATGCTTGGCAGACGTAGTGCGCGTCATAGGGGGCGCCACGGTTGAACCGCAATCCAACGCTGCCTGTCTCGTCGGCGTAGCCGCCGAACACGAGTCGAATGCGCTCCTTGCAGTGCGGACACGGCAGATGCTGATAGCGCTGGTCGCCTGCCTCAAATTCTGCGTCGACGAGCGACGAGCCCTTCAGCGTAGGTGTGCCACCCTGCAGTTTGCGATAGTCGCGTGTCGTGTGAAATGCGATCTGGCGAGCGTCGATCATCGCCATCGGCGAGCCTTGGCCCTCAAGATCCTTTGGATACTGATCGATCTCGTCGCAATTCGCGTATTTGATCGTGCGAAACTGCAATTCGGAGGCGGAATTGGCCCCGACGATGGCGATGGAGCCGCCGGGAAACGCTTTGTAAAGCGAATTGGAGCCGACGGCCCCTCGACTGGACACGTCGCGGATGCGCGCTTTGAGAGCGGCAGTCGCATCGATAACGGGCTGCAATTTTTCGCGATTGTAGCCGAGCGCGAGCGAAGTCGTCGGCATCACATGCAGCGTGCGCGCGGGATTTTCCGCCGCAATCCATCCTTCGACGGCCGTCAGGCCCTGCGTGAATCCAGTCTGCGCCGATTTGCGTACAGTGCCCTTGACGTGAGGGCCGCAATAGACCGTGTCGATGATCGCGCAGATGTATGGCGCCTGCGCAGGGTCCCAGAGTTCGCCAGCGCGCGGCCCCTCGGCGAGGACGAGATTTTTCGCAGCCCATTGCGACGGCGTTAGCGACGATGGCGGCGTGATAGCGGCGGCGATCGCGCCGGCGACGATCGCCAGCGCGGAAGCGAATTTCGGTTGCATAGGTGATTAGTCCGTCTTTTCCGTGGTGGCGGCGAGCGCGTTCATCGAAGCGCGGATGTCGGCGAGCTGCTGGTTGGCGTATTGCTCGAGTTCGATGCGCAATGCTTCTTCGCCGCCGCCGATCGCCGCCGCGTAGAATTTCCCGCTGTTCGCCGTCAGTCGCTTGACGTGCTGTTGGATCGCCGTCCCGACTTCCGTCAGTGCGCCGGCAAGCTCCCGTGCCGGCACCAGCTCTCCACTCTTCTGCGCGAGCTGTATTTCGGCGAGCGCGGCCCTCGCATGCTTTTCACGAGTGGATGCGTCGTCATACGCCGAAGGTTTCGGCGGCTCCTTCGCCGGGTCATCGACCGTTGGCGGCGCTGGAGGCTCCTCGATGAGATCGCGGAGCCCATCATCGTTCGCCGAAACGCGGCGTTGATGGCGATTGCGGAGATCCTGCGCCGGATCATGCGATGCGGCGGAAAGCGCGTCGAACGATGGTCGATGAACCAGGACAGTCTTGCCCTGTTGCTGCGTCGACAGTTGACCGCGCTTCGCGAGCGCCCGGACACGCTTCGAGATTGCCTGATGACTTACGCCACGCTCGCGGGCGAGCTCTGTGACCGAAACCCAGTCCGCGTCGTCCTTTCTCGCCGCCGCTTCGCTCGCCATTCAGGTTCGCAACCTCTTGCCCTGATACGCAACCAACATCGCAACCCGGCGCTATCGCAACCAGCGATCCGCAACCCTGATGAAACTAGTAATTACGTTCCCACCCCCGGACCCCCGCCCCATCCGTATAGGGGCTACCAAGGAAGGACCCGCGACGCCGCCTGTCTCGCACCGGGCTTTACCTTCATCGTATCGATACGCGCTGTGTCATTTCGCCTTGAGCAAAGGAACGCTGCGCATCTCGTCGTCCCAACTTGGGCTTGTAGGAAAGATCGGATGAGTGCAGACTTGAGGGTGCATAACATTAGAAAGGCCCGCCCGAAGCTTTCAAGCTTCTTACCCGGTTTTGAAAGAGCATGGTTGCTTTTCACAAAAAAAAGCCCTCGGCGGCAGCGCGTCGGTTGCGATTTCGCTCGATCGATCATCGGAAGGACAGCAACCCGATTGACTTTTTAAAGCTGATTAGAGACCAAATGATTTTCGTAGCCACTTTTTTTGCTGTTTTTGGCCTAATAACTACCGACGCATATTATTCTCAGTTTGGGATCAAATATCAATTTCTTGGTCTGGATTATTCTCACATAATATACAGAGGATTTACACTGCTGTACGCGGATAAGCTATTTCTTGTAATCTTCTCATCGATTATAACTGCTGTTTTTGTTCATAGAATTTCATTCAGTATACAAGCGACTCAACTCGTTATAGGGGGGGAGGCCCTGTCTTATGGCCTCTTGATTGCCGCATTGGTAGGAGGAAGCTATTTCGCATTTGCCGTTGGTGCAAGATCGGCTGTCGATGACATGTATGTCAGTACCACAACACTACAGGCCCTTACACACTTTTACAGCAACAGCAAGGATAAATCAGATCTAGTTAACAAATTAATAGGCACTTGGCCTCCCCGTACAAAGGAATCGCTGCTCCTCCTTCTTCATAGCTCGTCGAATGAAATCGTAGTATTCAAGACTCCTACGATGTCTGCGCAGAATCCAAGCATTGATATACATCACATAAGGCTATCAGATCATGATCAATTTTCTCACACGTCGCCATAATGGCTTCGCACTGTTTATATCTTGCCTTGTTTTCATGCGTTCCGCTGACTTAAGCATGGCTGATAATCTAATATTCCATACTTATCCATTGGAGCAATATTCCG
This sequence comes from Methylocystis rosea SV97, assembly GCF_000372845.1. Taxonomy (GTDB): domain Bacteria; phylum Pseudomonadota; class Alphaproteobacteria; order Rhizobiales; family Beijerinckiaceae; genus Methylocystis; species Methylocystis rosea. The sequence continues at coordinate 2,113,308 of NZ_KB889963.1, read as the reverse complement.
GGGTTGTAGTTTCAGCAGATAAGGACGGGATATTGTTTGATCTTGAGTGTAGCGGCAAGCAAGTTAAGGTTCGCTGGTCCGATGAGAGAACGCCAGAGATTGCTTTCAACGATAAATGCAAAAAAAAATTGAACATTGTAATCCGCGGAGATGGTAATTTGCGAGTTTCAAAGCAAACACTGACTAAAATACAAACTCGATGCAAGAACGTAGGAAAGTTTGAAATAATAACACGAATAGGTGATTTTTACGTGGACGAATTCAGCTACACTCCCGGCAAACTGACTGCAAAAATAAGCCAGCAAAAAAATTTATCTTTGGAGGGAGACAGCTACATGTACCTCCGAAAAATAGAGGAATGTTAAGTAACGAGAAAGTGTGGTCCATTGGAAGAAGGCGACCGGCTCCGCCGGCTACAGCACCGAGAGTTCGCAAAAATGAAACGCCCGGCCGCTTTTCTGCTCCGGGCGTGATTATCTCAGTATCAATTTCCGACTATGCCCTGGATTTCGTTTTTGTCAATACGACCGAGCTCAACAGCGAGCCCAAGTAGCCCGCGCTCTATCGCGCCGATCGGCGATCCCGCCGCCGGGTCAATGCCGTCAACGGCCATGGATCGGACGTATTCGAGCACTGCGAGTCCATATCCAGCAGGTGCTGCGGTCGCTATGGCGATTTCCAATGCGTCGAGTCTTCGTCCCCACTCTTGCGCGGTCGCGAGCGTCACGCCGGTTCCGGAGCCGGAGAGTCGGTCGGGCATTGGAGCGCCGAAAAACGCGAGCCACTGGCGCTTGAGATTCGCGTATTGCTCGCCAGCGTCATAGAGCTCGCGACGCAGCCCTCGCGCCTTCACGAAGCGCCCTAACGCTGATGCGCAGAGCTGATCCTCATCGCCGCGCCGGTGCGGCTGAGCGAGCACCACCGACATTTCATGGCGTCGCTGCTCGGCCTCTGCCGCCTCGATCTGAGCGACCGTAGTAGGACGCTGAATTCGCCCGTTCCGCTCGCGTGCGCCGGCTTTCCTCGCTCTTCCAGCCCGAGCCATTATGCCGCCTCCTTCAGCGCTTTCGTCCAGTCCAGCGGTTTGTCGCTGCGCCGGCGAACAACGACGGGGATGCGCGAGCGGATCACGCGGCGCTCGACGCGCCAGAGGCGCTCCGGATAGAGGTTCGCGAGCGTCATGCCGCGGCCTCGTCGTCGACCGGATAGGGCACGCGCCGCAGTCCGAACTCGGCGAGGATTCCCGTCGGCACGCGGCAACCGGGATCGTCCGGCGAAAAGCCGAACGCAATCGTGTTCCAGGTATTTTTTCGCTTGTCGTCGAGCCAAGCCGCGAGGTGTTTTCGGATTTCGCTCTCGCGGCGTTTCGATCCGCCGAGATCGACGAGCGGATCGCTCGGATCATCCGGCGGCTCCGATCGCCTCGGCTGCGGAGCTTTGACCGAAGCCGCCTCGGCGATGGCCTTGTCGAACCATTTCAGGCCCTTGTCGCGAGCGCCCGGCATCTTCGAGCGAACGACCGAGAGGCAGAGTTCGGGCGGATAGCCTTGCGCCAGCCACACGGCGGCGTGGCCAGTTTCCGGCGGAATTGCAGCGCCGTACGCCGCGTAAACGTCGACGATCGCCTTGCGCAAATCGAGCTCGGCTGAGCTCGCGCGCGCGCGGGCCGTAAGCTGACTCGCTGGAAGGTTATCCGAATCTATTCTCCCTTCCTTCTCCCTTCCTTCTCCCTTGGAGCTTGTTACAGTTTCTGTAACAGAACTTGTCACTGGCGATGTTGCATCCTCTGTGGTTGCGTTTTTGTGTTTTGACGACAGACGCGCGTTGCGTGCTGCGGCGGTTCTGTCACGTTGCTTCTTCTTCGCCTCCCATGCTTCGTTCGCCTTCTCTGCGACAGTCGGGTGATAGAGCCTTCCGTCGCTGCATTTCACCCAGTGACGTAACGCCCCTCGCTTGACCTTCAGCCACTCCTTCACGATTCGCCCGTAGCCGGCGAGCGCCGAGAGAACCGCGTCATCGTCAGGCAGGCTTGCGGCAGGTATCTGATGCCAGGACGCGCACCAAAGAAGCACGGCGGCGCGGAACTCCTCGCCCGTCGCGCTCGCTGAGAGGTCGCAGTCGCGCAGCCGCACGACGTCGAGCGGCATGTAAGGGAAGTCACGGAGATCGACTTCCGGCGCGACGAGAGGTTCGGGCGCCGCATTCACCATTGCTTTGCTCCGTTATCGATGAAGCTGCGCGCGACGTCGCAGTAGAGATTGATCGCCTTCGTCGGGCCGAGCCGGTTCTTGAGAAGGATCGCTTCGAGATCGTTGGCGCGGGCCGCGGCGATCTCGACAGCCTCCGGATCCGTGCCGTCGATCACCTTGGGATTGCGCTGGTCGTAATAGGCGGGGCGATAGAGCCCGATGACGACGTCGGCGTCCTGCTCGATGGTGCCTGAGTCGCGAAGATCCGAAAGCTGCGGTCGCTTGTCGTCGCGCTTGTCGACCTCGCGCGAGAGCTGAGACAGAAGAACCACGGCGACCTCGAGGCGCTTCGACATAGCTTTGAGGCTGGCGGTCGCCTCGCCGATCTCGTCCACTCGGCGCCCGCGGTAGCGCTCGCCAAACTTCATGATCTGCAGATAGTCGACGAAGACGACGTCGAGCGTCTTGCCTTGGCGCTCGAGCCGCTGCTTCGTGCGCTTGGCGCGCGCCTCGATCTGCTCGGCGGCGAGCTGCGGCGTCGCGTCAACGGTGAGCGCGAAGCGCGAGAAGCTCCGCTCGATGTTGCGCAGGCGCTCGATGTCCTCGGACTCAATCTTGCCGGAGAGGATGTCGCTGTAATCGAGCGGCGAGACGCCCGCGGCCATGGCGTTCGCCGCCATGCGGGCGGAAAGCTCCCGGCGATCGATCTCGAGCGAATAGATGTCGACGCCGAACTGCGGGCGGCCCTCGCGTGGCCGTGCGACGCGCCTCGCCGAGGCGCACATAAAGACCGTCTTGCCGCAGCCGGGGCGCCCGGCGATTACATAGAGGCGTCCGGGGCGATACCCGCCGGCAATCGCTCTGTCGATGTCGACGAAGCCCGTCGAGGGAATCGGGCGGGCGTCTCCCGCGGCATGCGCCTCGGCGTCGGAGATGACGTCGGCGAGTCCGCCGGCGAGCGTCGAGCGATCGAGCTCGTCTCTCGTCGCAGCGGCGTTGCGCAGGCCGATGACGCCGGCGTCGAGATCGTCGAGCGTTTCGCGCAGCCGGCCGACGCCGGGCGCGCGCGCCGCGGCCGCCGTCGCCTCTGCCAGGCCGATGAGCTCGCGACGCGCCCAGGCGTCGACGATCATCTCGGCGTAGTCGCGCGCGTTGATGACGTTCGGGGCTTCCACTGCGAGCCGTGCAAGATAGGCGCGCAGCGGCGGCGCATTGGCCGGCAATTCGAGTCTTGAAAGCTCCGCCCCGATGGCGATGAGCGTCGGCGCGCGTCCTGATCCGGCGATGTCGAGCGCGGCCTGATAGATCGCCTTGTGCAGCGGCTCGCTGAAGTGCCGGCCTTCGAAAAAGCCCTGCACATAGGTGAGCGCATCCGGATTGAGCAGGATGGCGCCGAGCAGCGCCTGCTCCGCTTCGATCAAACAGGGAAGCGCGTCGTTAGGCGCGAGGGCATGGGCTGTCATGCGGCGCGCGCCTGCGCGCTCTTCTTTTCAGCGTCAGGCTTGCGGAGCCAGCCGAACTGCGCCGTCGTCGCAGGCGGCGCGGTTAGATCCCAGACCAGCCAAACCCAATCGTCGGTCCCCTGCCCCGCCTTTCCGCCGGACAATAGATATTCGCCCGGCGGGCATGACACGCGCGGCGTGATGACCCAGATCCGATGCGGGCAATGGTCGGCGAATAGCCCATTCGCTCGCTGCGCGCCGGCAAGGAACTTGATCGAGGCGAAGACCGCGACCTTGCCTTCAGCGATCTGCAGCGCCTTGCGGATGAAGGCCTCGGTCCCCTTGCCGCGAAAGAACGGCGGGTTGGTGACGATGTTGGCAGCGTGCCAGGAATCGAGAGGAAGATGCGCCGGATTGATCGCATGAGTGAAGTCGAAGACGCCGGCGAAGAAGCGCCGCAAATCGTCTCCCATGCGCTCGCGCAGGTCTGAGCCCGAGACTTGAAGTCCGGCCTCGTGGGCGGCGCGCACAATGTTCCCGCTGCCGCAGGCTGGATCCCAAACCGGGCCGACGAATTTCTCGACGGCAAAAAGCGCTTCGCTCGCGCGCCGCTCCTCGACATAGAAGTCGAGCGCGTCGCGCTTGAAGACATGCGCACGCTTTTCGCGCTTTTCGAGGGGTGCGCTCATCATTGCGTTCCCCTCGCTACGAGCCACGCCAGCGCCCGGTCTTTGACCGCGCCGCCGGGGCAGACATTCAAGAGCGCCTCGACGATCTCAGTGATGTCCGTTCCGTTCGACTCCCGCCGCGCGGCAGCGCGCTCGATGCGCGCGCGAATGGCGCCGATGTGGCGTTCGAACACTTCCTGCTCGCCGCGCGTCAGCCGCACGCGGCCGTGCGCGAGCCCTATGGCCGTCTGCAAGGCGCTGAGTTGCGAGGCGTCGGAAATCGTCTGCGACGCGCGAGCGATCGTTTGCGACGCGCGAGCAATCATTGGCGCGCCTCCGGATGCGCCGCGCCGGGGATCTCGTCGAACATCACGAGCTTCGAAGGCCGCACGCGCGCATAGGTCGCCGCTGCGTAATCCCATATCGCGCAGGCGTCGGCGCGATTGTCGTCGATGCAATCGCGGGGGATATAGCCGAGCGCGCGGGCGCGGTTCAGCACCGCCGCCTTTGTCGCCTTGCGCTCGCCCTTGTTGGCGGCGCCGATGAAATGCTTCCGCACCGTCGAGGCCGCCGGCTTCTCGTGCCGGATGTCCCGCGCCATCGCCTCCGCCACCGCGACGCCGAAGCACATGAGCTGCAGGATCACGGCGTCCGCGCTCTTCTGCGCGACGGGGTTGAGATAGTGCTCGATGCAGATGAGGTCCGGCCGCTCGAGCATCAGCCTGTCCCGCAGAAAGCAGCGCATGTTGAACGCCGCGACGTCCGCTGGCTCGCCCGGGCGCTTCAGGCGCACGGAGCCGGACGCCGGGATTTCCCCCGCGCGCCCGAGCGCGAATCCGCAGTAGGTCGCGATATCAAGCGCGAGTATCAGCATCGCCCCTCGGTCTCGGAACGAAATCCTGGATCATGCCGACGATGGAGCTGTTGAGAGAGAGGCGAACCGATCCGGATTCAGGGCCGCTCCCGATGCGTTTGCTGCCGATGACCGTCTTGCCGGAGTCGAGAAGCTCGACCAGCTCGTCAACCGACGCAGCTTCCATCGTGTCGAAGACAAATTGGAAATGCTTGTCGTTGTTCTTCATGTTGGTCGTGACGTAAAATTTCGCCATCGTTTCCTCACTGGTAGGAGTAAGTCCCGGCCTTTTCGTCGGCGCCGTCGTCTTCCGATTTCTTCGCGCGCCGCCGCGACGGCTTGCTCGACGTCGCGTCGTCGAACTCGCGCTCTTCATCGCTGAGCTGCGAAATGCCGTTCTCCAGCCGCTCGACGTTTTCGGCGACCTGCGCCGCCTCGGCCTCTTCCGCTTCCTTCTGCGTGTCGCGTCGCGCCATATCGTCGAGATCGCCGACATGCTCCTCGAAGAGGTTCAGCTCGCCCGCCATGTCGCGATAGGCGTCGAAGGAGCGCAGCCACGCGTCCCGCTTCTCCGAGTCCATCCGATAGAGCTTCAGGATCGCCTTGAAGGCGCCAGCGTGCAGATTGCCGTTCTCGACGGCATGCTTGATGCGCTCGCCGATCTCGCCGTTTACGCTCGCGACCTTCGTCTTCGCCTGATCGGCCGCCTTGATGAGCGCCCCGAATTGCTTCTTGTTGACGAGCTTTTCTGTTTCCGACATGCCGTCCTCCTCCTAAGACTCCAGAAGATCGAGCGCTGCGCCGATGATCCCGGTCGCGGCGCCGTCCGTGGTGCGGGTCACCGCTTTGCGGATGACGTCAGCTGGCGCGCCATATTGCAGAGCGATCGAAAGACAGACCGCGGCCTTGGCGTCGTCGCCAAGCGGCAGCATTACCTTGGAGGCGCAGTCGATGAAGACTTCGGCGAGCGCGCCGTCCTCGAACCGTCCGACGCCGACGGTATAAGGCGCGCCCCGAAATTCGAACTGGCGCGCCTCATGCGCGCGGCGATTAGGGAGAGCGCGTCGAAGCATCGGTCAGTCGTCCTCGCGCTCCAGAACATCAGCCGCGCGAGCCAACGCAGCGCCAGCGCGGACAAAAGCCGAAGAAATCCTGCTTTTCGCTTCGGTGATTTCTCGTTCATGTCGAAGAAGCCGTTCTTGCTTTTCGTGTTCGGCCAGATAGGCGTCGCGCAGCGCCTCGTAGACGCCGACGAAGATGTCCTTCGGCGGCCGGTAGCGGAGCGCCCAGAGCGTCGAGAACGGCACGCCGTAGCGCGCCTCGAGCCTGCGCATGGCGTTTTCGAGATCGCCGGGGCCGCGCGTCTCGCGCTGAACGAGCCATTTCGCCCACTCTCTCGCCTCGCTCACCGCGCTCGTCATTTGCTCCTCATGCAAAGGCTTTTTGCACATCTGCAAAGCTCCTCATGCCAAAACCCAGGACATGAGGAGCCATCAATCTCCCTCTCCGACGCGCTCTGCTTGGCGGCTCAAGCGCGTCGCCGAATTCGAACGCCAACGCGGGAAGGAACGCGTGACCTTTTGCCTTCCCCGCTGGTGCGGTCGCCGGCTTCAAAGCGCCGGCGCCCGCCTTCTCGATTGGATCCTCGCTTCCATTCGAGTCTCCGCCACGGATTGCGTGACGTGGCGAACCCATGAAACTTGCGCCGCCCTGAAAGGCCCCGACGCCGAAGCGCCGGGGAGTTTCAAGGACTGGGAAAAACACCGCACTCAGCGCTGCGGCGCGCGCTTTCCCGGGAGCACACCCGGAAACTCTTAGTCAGCCGCCTCCAAGCGCGGCGTCGAGCATCAGCACGAGGAAGTAGAGCGCGACGCCGAGCGCTGCGGACGCGACGGCGGCGGCGCCGATGATCGCGAGCGATGCGGGCGTACTGAATGAGCGAACGTCGTCCGGTTCGGTCATGACGCGGCCTCGGTGAGGTCGGTTTGTGTCGGCTGATCGGGCAGGAAGTCGCGCGCCGTAACTGCGCCGTTGGTGATCTCCTCGATGCGAACAAGCTCAGGAAGCCGCGGGTTGCGTTCGCCGTATTTCCATTTGCGAACGGCGCTTGCCGAGATCTCTCCGTCGAACTCTGCCGCGAAGGCTTCGTCAGCGATCTCGTTGAGCTTCAGGTAATCCAGGAGTTTCATGCCGCTCCGTCCGCGCCTCAGCTATATTCCCCAATTTGGGGAACATGGTCAAGCAGAAAGTTCCCCATAATGGGAGACGCAGGCGACAGCGGAGCGCGTCAGTATCCCCTTTATGGGGAATAATCTGAAAGCGCTTCGAAAGGCCGCGAGGATGACGCAGCAGCAGGCGGCCGATGCGATGGGTCTGTCGAAAGGCGGCTACGTCAAAGTTGAAGACGGCGACCGCCGTTTGACTGCCGATTACATCGCCAGAGCCGCCCGCGCATTTGGTGTTCGAGAGGCCGACGTAATCGAAGAGGTTTCAAGAGTTGTCCCTGTGGTCGGCTACGTTGGCGCCGGCGCGGAAGCGTTTTTCGACTTGGGACAAGGCCCGTTCGATGAGGTTGAGGCGCCGGATGGAGCGACTGATGAAACCGTCGCGGTTGAGATTCGGGGAACTTCGCTTGGGGAGCTGTTCGATCGCTGGCTGATTTTTTACGATCAGCGGCGCGAGCCGGTGACGAGTGATCTGATCGGAAAGCTTTGCGTCATCGGGCTCGATGATCAACGCGTCCTCGTTAAGAAGCTCAAGAGAGGCCAGCGCAATGGCAAATACGACCTGATATCAAACACCGAGCCGCCAATTTATGATGCCACTGTGATCTGGGCGGCGCGAGTTAAACAGATGGTTCCGCGATAGGTTTATGGACGGGGCTCGCCGCGGGATGAATCTCTTTAACCCGGCCTTCGGCTTGCATTCGTCGGCACTCAATGGGTTTGCAGATCTCGTGCTTCTCCAGTCGCGATCTACTTGAATGTGCGCCCACTGTCGCTAAAGGTCTGTGCAAACGGGTTGATGCGGTTCAGATAGCAGCAGGACGAGAGCGCCGTATCGATCGCGCAACCAGTTCGTGTACGTGGCAGCAAACGGGCTTGAAAGCTGCGACGCTGCAACTGATAGCCAGCTCTTGTATTCGTCCTCGGGCAGGCACATCGCGGCCATCAGGGCGGCTGGCTTTTCCCATTCGCTCAAGGATCCGAGCTGGGTTTTTTGCGCGCGGAAAAATGCGCGGTCGTTCGCCAGACCACGCAAAAAGAAATGAGAGCGGCGCTCGATTACGCTTCTATTAAAATCATAATAGCGCCAATCGGCAAGTGATACGGGAATTGTGCCATCAACAAAGAGATACAGCAGCCAAGATCGAACATATGCTAGGTCCGAGTAGGGTGGCATAGCAAGTAACTCAATAACTCTCGCTTTCACTTGATCGACGGCAAAGCCATCTTGCTTGGACGCCGCGCTGAGCGCTAGGCAATATTCACGAGGCACATAGTAAAGCAGGTCCGCGTGCCTCTCAAGCAGGCGGACCGCATCAATGCCCGGCAAAAACCGTAACGCCCGAAGGATGGCCTTGAAAACCGATAGGTCAATACGCCTCTTATCACCAATCTCGTCCAGCTTCTGCAATAAGAACTCCGCTGAAATAAAAGGATTTGAGACGATATCTTCGTCTCGTGGCGCATCGTCCTCACCGTAGCTCAATGTAATCAGCGCCTGCATTTTTTCCATTTCAGCATTAGTAAATACATCTTGCAGACGTTCCCTTGAAGAGCGTTCAAGTTCCCTAACGGTAGTCATTTTTGTTTTGGTAACGTTTAGGGACAATCCCTCAGTAACCATTAAGTGTTCAGCCAATTGGCATAAAATCGAATGCGCCTCCATTCCGGAAGGCACCGCAATTCGAAAATCGTCAACGAACCGGGTGAATCTAACACCCATGTTCTTCAAGAGCATGTCCGTGTCGTTCAGTAGGCATTCTGCTAGTAATCGCGAAGCGGTGCTCCCGACAGGCAAGCCGTACGACTGCCTTGCGCGGGTCGTCTTGATTATTTTCTTTACCAGGGCCGACGGCCCCTTGGGGCACCCAGCATCTTGCAATACATTTTCGATCCTATGGAAGTATATACGTTGATAAAAGTCCGAGATATCTGTGATAATGGCCGGACGATCTTCAGCAAAAGGATTCTCTGGACCGCCGAACTCCGAGAGATAGGCCAGCCACTGGTGATAGCCACGAGCCGGCTCAAATATCCTTGGAGACTCGCCTTCGGAGAAGCGGTACGCAAACGCCTCATTGTCATCCTTGGGTAACCGAACCGATTCGAGGTAAGGAGCGCAATCCAGAAGCGCGGCAAGATAGATCACGTTATCGGATGCAGAAAGCTGGTGAGCGATCCTGAACCCCAGCCACGATTTGGGCGTCAGTGTTTCGAGAGTCCCTCCGGGTGTGTAATGCCTCAGGTTTAAGTTTTCGCAGTCTTTGGCGGTAGTTTTGGGGCGCTCGAGGAAACAGCGCATCTCCGGCAATCGTGGGAAGAGATCTGTATCTCCAAATGATCCAAGGTGATCTATAGCGCGCCGAACGCTTGCCTCCGAAATCATGAATCAGTCCTCATTTGCAGGCGGATCCAAGGGTGAGAAGTAAACACCTTTTACCGTAGTCTTACGGCCCGATGGCTCCGGCAACATCCTGCTACTCGTGCATCCTATCCGAGCTTAACTGGACAGGACCGATTACCCATTATGGGGTTGCATAATTCCCCAAAATGGGGAATAATCCTCCAATCCGGATCATTCCGGAAGGAGGGATGGATGTCCGACCAGCCGCTTTCAGCCCTCGAGCGCGCGATGGAGCGCATCGCCAAGGAGTGCCACGCCGCCGCGCTGATGGCGTTTGATGCGGCCGCGCAGCGCCTCGTCGATAGCAACTGGCTCTATCGCGACACCGCCTCCCGCGCGCTCAATATCGACTTCGGCGACGTCTTCAAAATGAACGACGCCGACATTCGCGCCCGCGCCGAGGAGCGCGCCGCGAGCGAACGCAAGCGCATCAATCACTATTCCCACAACCGACCCCGTTATCTCGCCTGCCTCGAACTCGCGGAAGCAGCAAAGCGTCGAATGGAGAAGCGCGCCGCGCCGGCCGAGGAGATCGCGGCGTGAGAAACAACTCGCTCTCCTGCTTCCACATCTACGGAGCGCCCGAGCTTCGCTTCAGCGGAACGAAATTCACTGTTCATGACAGCGCGGATGGCGAAAAGACGCTCGACGACGCCGACTTCCACATCGAGCCCGAGTTCGCCGAGCGCGCGGAGCGAGCCTGCGAAGCCTTCAACGCGATCATGCGCGAGGGCGTCATTGCGCCCGTCGTGGAGAAGGCGGCATGACGATCGCAACCTTTCCGCAAACCTCCCTTGGTTCCGCCGCCGCGGCCGTCGTGGAACAGCTTTCACCGCCGCAGGGCGTCTCGCGGGTTCCCTGTCCCGATGACGCGACGTGGCGCGCGCTGCGCTCGAAAGACATTACGGCGAGCGTCGCCGCCGCGCTCCTCAACGCCCATGCATGGGAGACGCCCTTCGGGCTCTTCGCGGCGAAGTCCGGAATGATCGAGGCTGATTCCGAAGAGACGGCGCCGATGAAGCGCGGGCGCCTGCTCGAGCCCGTCGCAATCGAACTCCTGCGCGAGGACCAGCCCGACTGGACCGTGATCCACAACGCCGGTCAGAACCGCGTCTACTACCGCGACCCGCAGGCGCGCATCGGCGCGACGCCCGACGCGCTTGTGACCGATCCGACGCGCGGGCTCGGCGCGGTGCAGATCAAGAGCGTGGAGGCGAGCGTCTTCCGCCGCAAATGGATGGTCGACAACACGGGCGACGGGCCGGAGCCGCCGGTCTGGATCGCCGTGCAGGCGATCATCGAGGCGACGCTCATCGGCGCGCAGTGGGCGGCGGTCGCGCCGCTCGTCGTCGGGCATGGCGTTGACATGCCGCTGATCGAGGTTCCGCTCCACGCCGGCGTCATGACGCGCGTTCGCGCTGCGGTGAAAGACTTCTGGCGGCGCGTCGCCGAGAACGATCCCTATCCGCCGGACTTCGCGCGCGACGGCGCGTTGATCGCGAATCTCTTCGCCGACGACGACGGCGGCGAGATCGACCTCTCCGGCAATGCGCGCATCGTCGAGATCATGTGCGCCCGCGACGAATTGAAGAAGCGGGAGGCCGACGGCGCCGACGCGGCGAAGCAGCGCAAGGTCTACGACGCCGAGATCATCCATCTGCTCGGCAATGCGGCGCGCGGCCGGCTGGCCGACGGACGCCTGATCGAGGCGAAGACGATCCGTCGCGCCGGCTACACGGTCCAGCCGAGCCAGTACCGCGCCGTCAAAGTGAAGGAAGCGAGAGCATGAACGCCCTCGCTCAGAAAGACGCCGTCGAGCAATTCAAGGCTCAGATCGCCAATCGCGAGAGTGACTTCAAAATGGCGCTGCCGGCGCACATTCCCGTCGAGCGCTTCGTCCGCGTCGTCATGACCGCGGTGATCGGCAATCGCGACCTTCTGCAGGCCGACAGAATCTCGCTGTTCGAATCGGCGATGAAGGCGGCCCAGGACGGCTTGCTGCCCGACGGTCGCGAAGGCGCGCTCGTCATCTACAACACGAAGATCAAGGAACGAGGCGAGGAACGCTGGATCAAAAAGGTTCAGTGGATGCCGATGATCGCCGGAATTCTCAAGAAGGTCCGCAACAGCGGCGAGCTTTCGACGATCGTCGCGCGCGTCGTTTATGCAGGCGATAAGTTCCGCAACTGGATCGACGATAACGGCGAGCACATCGAATACGAGGCCGGCGAGGAACAGGACCGAAATATCGTCCGCCGCGTCTTCGCAATGGCGAAACTCAAAGACGGTTCGATCGAGGTCGAGCCGCTCTCGCCTGACGACATCGAGAAGATCAGAAGCGCCAGCAAATCCAAAGATAAAGGACCCTGGGTCGACTGGTGGGAGGAGATGGCGAAGAAGAGCGCCCTTCGCCGCCTCGCCAAGCGCCTGCCGATTTCGACCGATCTCGATGACCTGATTCGTCGCGATGACGCCCTATATGACTTCGACGGCGCGCGCGGGCAGGCGCAGGAAGAGACCTCGCGCCCAAAGACGCTCGCCGGCCGCCTTGACGCATTGGCGGGCGTCGATCCCGAGACGGGCGAGGTGATTGGACACGACGCCGGCGTAGCGCCGGCGCAAGAGACTGACGCGGGCCAACCGAAGCAGCCCGCGCCTCAGGAGGCCGCAGCGGAGGCAGCCGGCGGAAAACGGCCCCCCGACATGCACGCCAGCGGCGCCGCTGCGGCCGCTCCTGAAGAGGGCTCCCGCGTAGCCGACGATGATCGCTCGCGCGTCGCAGACGATGATCCCTTTGCCGGAAAGTCGAGCGCCTGGCGCGAAGGATGGACCGCCGCCGAGAAGGGCACGCCCAAGGACCGGCCGCCTGCGCACATCGCCGAAGATGACGAGCTTGCGGACTTTCGCGAGGGCTTCGAGGCGTGGTGGGCGCAGCACGAAGGAGCCGGCAGGAAGCGGGGGCGGGCGTGACGCAGGCCTACCCGCTTCAATGGCCGCAAGCCCGCGCGCGCCGGCCGGCGTCGGCGCGTAAGCAGACGCGGTTCAATCGCAAGGAGCGACAATATTCGTCGTCCAATCCAAATTGCTCATGGATGGCGACGAGCGACATCACCGTCGCCGAGGCGCGTCGCCGATTGCAGGAAGAGCTCGATCGCATAGGCGCAAGATTTCCGGTCATCAGCTCGAACCTTGAAACCCGCCTCGACGGGATGCCGCGATCCGGACAGCGAGAGCCCGCCGACCCCGGAGTCGCCGTCTATTTCGAGCTTGGCGGAAGCCCGCATTGCCTCCCGTGCGATACCTACACGACCGTCGCCGGCAACATCGCCGCGATTGCTGCGCACATTGAGGCGACGCGCGCGATCGAGCGCCACGGCGTCGCGAGCGTGCGCGAGATGTTTTCAGGCTTTGCCGCCCTGCCGGCTCCGAAGTCCTGGTGGGAGATTCTCGGCGTTCGACAGAACGCCACGCGATCAGAAATCGAGTCCGCGTTTCGCTTGGCGGCGCGCAGGGCCCATCCTGACAGCGGCGGCTCGAACGCCGCAATGGCCGAGCTGAACGAAGCGCGCGCCGCGGCGCGGCGCGGGATCGAGGGCCGTTAGGATGAAGAAATTCCGCCCCTCCAACGGCTCTGAAGGATTGGCGTTCATGGAGCGGTTCTGCGACCGCTGCAGGCGCGACGACGCGTTCCAAAGAGACCCGCAGAACAATGACGGGTGCGAGATCGTAGCGAACACGATGGCTCTGACCATCGACGACGAACGATATCCTTCCGAGTGGACATTCGACGCAGATGGACGCCCGGTCTGCACGGCGTTTGAACCCATCGTCGAGTCGCCTAGATGAAAGCTCTCCTTCGCCTCTCCGAACTCGCCTGCACGATCGGTCGGGCGATCACGCGCGCCGGAGACGCCCTTTACAACATTGCGACCGGAACGCGCTTTAGTCGCACGGAATGGGATCACGCCAATCCGGTCTGGTCGCCGCAGTTCTACGAGGCGTTCGGCGAGCAGGAATACGGCAAATTGATCGCCGCGCTCTCCAGCGTCCGGTCGCCAGAATTTTTCCGCGCCTACGGCGAGCGAGAGTGGCATCGCCTGCATCCGAGGAAGACGCGGACGTGACTTCCAGGCTCTCCTCCCCACTCTCCGAGGTCATCTCGTGACCAGCGCCTGTGATCACTGGGGCGCGTTTGGGAGCGCCCCCTGCCCCACCGCGCCATTACGACTCGCCGATGCCGTGAGAATGGCCTTCCCTGCCGGCGGCATGACTGTCGCCGGGTTGCGGAGGGAGGCGGCCCGTGGCCGTCTTGTCATCGAGCGCGTGGCGGGCAAGGATTTCGTCACCCTGGCGGCGATCGAGGAAATGAGGAAGCTATGTCGCGTCCCAGCAAAGGCGCACGCTTGTGGCTCCGGCCCGCACGCAAGACCGGCGAGCGTCTCCGGCCCGCCGTCTGGCTCATCCGAGACGGAACGCATGAAGAGAGCACAGGCTGCGGCGCTGGCGACCGCCGCGGCGCTGAAGAAGCGCTCGGCCGCTACATCGCAGCCAAATACACTCCCGAGCGAACCGGGAGTCGTGTTCCCTCTCAAATCCCAATCGCAGACGTCCTCAGCATCTATCTCGCCGACATCGCACCCAACCACTCCCGGCCAAAGGAGACGGCGCAACGCGTAACCGAACTGCTCGGGATCTTCGGCGACAAGCCGCTCTCCGCAATCAACGGCGCGCTGTGCCGCGCATATGCATCGGCCCGAGGCCATCAGGCCGCCGCACGACGCGAGCTCGAGGATCTGCGCGCAGCGATCAACCACCACCGTCGCGAGGGACTCTGCTCCGAAGTTGTCGAGGTGGTGTTGCCTGAGAAGCCGCGGCCACGCGAGCGCTGGCTAACGCGTCCGGAGGCCGCAAGACTGTTGTGGGCGGCGTGGCGCGCTCGGCAGAAGGACGCCAACAGCGACGGAGAGACCGTCAGGGCTACGCGCAAACACATCGCGCGCTTCATTCTTGTTGGGCTCTACACTGGCACACGCGCCGGCGCGATCTGCGGCGCCTCGCTCGATCGACTGTCTGGTCGCGGCTACATCGATCTCAATGCTGGCGTTTTCTATCGGCGCGCCGTTGGCGCCCGAGAGACGAAGAAACGACAGCCGCCCGTCCGCCTCCCTGCCCGCTTACTGGCACACATGCGCCGATGGGTCCGCGTTGGACTGTGCGAAACCGCTGTCGTCGAGTGGGGTGGGAAGCCCGTCGGCCGCGTCAACAAGGCATTTGCCCGATCGGCAGCCGACGCTAGGCTTGAGGGCGTTTCGCCGCACACGCTTCGGCACACAGCAGCGACATGGCTCATGCAGAATCGTTGCGACCTGTGGGAGGCTGCGGGTTATCTTGGGATGACGGTCGAGATGCTGGAGACCAATTACGGGCATCACCATCCCGACCACCAGAAAGGCGCTGTCGAGGCGATTGGGCGGCGGGCACACTAATCAACACTTCTGCTAAGCGGCCCGCTGCCAAATAAGCGGTTTAGTTAGTTCAAAAGGCTGGAGTGAACCGTTCTTTTAGCAAGATTTCTCTCACTTGAGTATCGTTCTCGAGGCGCACATTTATCGGGGCAGAACGCGTGATGATCGTTCCTAGCGGCGTGCCAGCCTGATTGTCGTCGATGCAAGCTATACTGTTTTCGAGCTTCCACCACATCTCTGGCGTCGTCGTGCAGCCAAATAGCCCAGCCGCTGTTGCCATAAAGCTCGCAGATTGCCGAGACGGCGCGACCGTCAATTTACTGCAGTCGTTCTCACGACAAAATCGCTCTTCAGAGATCGCACTTGCTCCAAAGGTCATATTTTCAAGAAGCCTATTGGCTTCGCGTAAATCACTTTGAGTGGACAAATCAATCAGCTTGTAGACCGCAGGACTTGCCGCCGGCTTCACAACATTCTCAAGCCATCGTTTGTGTATGCCCTGTTGCAAATTAGGCCATATATATTCAGAGCTACCGGGATCCTCTGCTATGATTTTCGCCTTCACATAATAAATCCAAAAGCCACGCATCATGTTCAGCTTTGCTGATGAATCTGAGAATTCAGTGTTTTCCAAGAACCCTTCGTAATCCTCAAAAGCTAGGACGATTTTTGAGGCCATAGCTTTGATGCGTCGGTAGATCAAGTCGTTGAGGCCGGGCTGCCCCTCTTGTAGCAAAGCTTTGAGTCGAACAATTTCAGAATAACCGCTGATGACCGCACGATAAGCTTGCACAGAGCGCCAGTTAATAATTGCGTGATCGTAAAAAGCACTTTTTTTTGCGAGAACGTCTAGCATTGTTTTGGTATTATCAACGATATCTCGCAACTCGGCTACTCGATAGCGTCGCTGAATCTGTCCCACCTCTCCCTTTTCGACGGATTCGTTTGTAAATACCTGATCTGCCGTCAGCCCCTTTTCAACGAGTAGCGCTGAAACTACCTCATCAGGGAGCGGATTAACTAAGTAAGACCTGAGATAATACTCGGCGAAAGGCAACAGCACCACCATCTCGTCAGCATTCTTTGCCTGGTATGCGGCAAGGGTCGACGCCAATGCGCAAGACGCCATATATTCGGAAAAGCGATCTGCTCCCCTCTGCCATGCTATGAAGCCAAGCAGAATATCCAGGTCGAGATCCCTCTTGCCGGTTGCCGTGATGAAGTTTGACTGCGCGGATGAGAGCCGACCCAGCACATCAGATACTTCACCACTTCGATAAAGGGCCGGCCGTGAGAAAATGTCCCTAATTAGCCGTATCTTAGCGTCGCGGGCCGTTGCTTGGAGATCGGAGGGATCGAAAACATGAAGCTGATTGGCGTAGAATACTGCGTCATCAAACCGGATATTATTGAAGTTCTCAGTATAACTTTGGGTATAATCATCGACCACTCTCTGTCGAGCCTGATTTTGATTCCACCAAACATATGCATTGGCCAACGCTACGAAGGTTACCAACAGCACGATTCCAATGCCTGTTGAGTAGGCAATCGATCTTAGGGGCCTCCGATAAAGCACTATCTGTTGATAGCCGCGCCATGTCAGAGCTCCAAGACCCACCAAAGTCACGAAAAAGACGATCGTGTTGGCGAGCGTTTCGGAAAGATCGCCAATTTGCCGCTGCAGTTGCGATTCGAGGCTGCCGCGTTGTTCGCTGAGCTTTTGATCCGCTATCTGCATATTTGTCTTGAGCGTGCGGTCAAGCTCCGAAACGGTGCTCATGGAAATTTCCCGAAGCTCAACAGCCAGTTTCGCCCGCTGCTCGTCGGCCAGCTTTTGAAGATCGCTGAGAAAAGCCTTTCTTTGATTGGTTAACGTACCGTCCAGCAACCCCATGGCTCGATCCACCGATTTGTCGGCGGAGGTTTTAAAATTGTCGACCGACGGACCAAGGAATAGGCTGTTGATGCTGTCGCCAATAAAGTTCATATTCACTATGCCACGGCTGCCGCCGCAAGCAACAGCGCAGGGCAGCTTAAGGCCGCCGATGCGGAGATTGCCTATAAAGGCCCATGTGAGAGTGGCGTGTGAGATAATGGCGATGAGGCTCAGACAAACGCGAAGACCTGACCTATTCTGACGGTCCGCCGAGCTTCGCGGTGTATTCTTGAAAGCAGCTAACATATTTCTGGCGCGTTGACTGGCAGGAAATGAAAATGAAAGTAGCTCATCTTTCGACGGTAACAAGTCGCTTTAGGATCGGCATTGCCGCTTGCTTAACCCTTTCGGGTTGCGACCTCTTCAGTTCCCCGAACAATAAGGCAGCGGAACGCAATGTCAACGAACCGTGGGTCGTTTGTGCCCCAACCGGAATGAGTCCGCAGGCGTGCGCCGTAATTGACTTGTCGTCAGGAGCTACGTGCAAGCTGGCCACGAAGAGCCGACATCTTACCAAAGCCAAAGCCTGCGAAGCCGCACGCGATTACGATGAGTGCAATACTCAACCAAATATTTGGGGTTGCTGATCGCTTAAAATGGAGCATGGCGGACACGTAATCGAGTGACGCGCCATGCAATTTAAACCGGTATGACGTCTCCCTCAGAGCCCTGAAAAAGCCATTGCAATATCAGCATCGGTAAATTTTAAAAAGTTGCCGGCGGAATGAGGGGGAACGGTTTGCTTAGGCCAGAAGCGGCCACTAATTGGCCACTGTTTGCGCGGAACTGAAGGCGAACATTCAGCGGCCAATGCGATCAGAAATCATTGAATTTGCATGCTATTGAAATCGCGGACCTCGTTCGGGACGAGGGGGTCGGAGGTTCGAATCCTCTCACTCCGACCATTCTCAAAAACTCAGGATGCGTTGACGCTCCGGCGGCCACTGGAACGCGCGCTATTCAGCGCGCATCCTGGCGAAACCTCCTGGCCAAGCACCTGAACGCGCACTGATTCCTTCAGCCTCGACGAAGCGCGCCAAGAATGCGAGGCTTGCATAGGGCGATAATGGCGTGCGCCCGCATAGCTCGTGCGGCCATAAAACGCCGAGAGCTTCAGCGGATGCAGTCGGTATTTCCCGGCACAGGCCGACCAACTGGGAGAGGCCCTCCATTACCAAACATTCCAAATGACCCGCCCAGCGGCGCGGACGTAGTAACTGGTAAATCACGATTATTTACGAACAAATGCTCGAATCGATCAAGTCACTTTCATCGTGAACTTCTGGAGAGTATTATGACCCCTACCACTTGCAGCACATCTCAACCGCTATCCTTTGGAGATTCTTCTCAGCAAACCTTCAAGGTTTGCACGTTCCTTGTGAACATGCTCAGTAACATGTATGAACAATGGCTCAATGCCGGCTCGCCGCGAGACTTTGATTGGCAGCCGGCTAACGCTTGCCCGATCACCAAAGATTTCAAAGTAGAGGACTACGCCTTTGGTCAGCTGATTTGGAGCACGTTCACTTTAGAGTTTAAAAAGACAGTCACTGAACCTTTCGGATGCCTCGTTAAATCCAAGACCGACGGCAGTCTTTATCTCGTTTTCCGGGGCAGCAAAAGCCTTGCGGACTTCGAAGTAGATATTGAATTCAAACCGGTAGCGTATAGCGCGCCGACGCCCAATCCCCCTCCCGGCATTCTCGTCGCAAGAGGCTGGTACGCAGTTTACACCGGGCTTGTGGAGGCGCTGGACGCCCAGCTCAAAACAATCGGCAGCAAACCTCTTACCATCACTGGCCACAGTCTCGGCTCGGCGCTTGCCACGCTTGCTGTGCCATTGGCGGCTTCTCACAATATTGCGGCCTTGCACTATAATTCCGCAAGCCCAATGGTGGGGCTAAAACCCTTCCACGATTACTACGAAAACTTAAAGGTTCAAACATTCCGTCTTGTGAACACCGCCGACACCGTACCGAATCTTCCGCCAAAACGTAGCGGTGACTATCAACACGTCGGCATTGAGGTCCCCTTCAACGCGGACTATGGCGCTGAGAAGAAAACACACCATCCGTGTTGCAGCTACGCCTATGCAATCTACAATCCGGATGCGCCCTGCAATAAAGACTTTGACGCCTGCGCCCCGACGCTCGGGCAGTCTCACGAATAGACTGAATACGTGGATGACCTCGCCCTGACCCAATCGGCGGCGTCCGACTGGGTCGCAGCCCGCGTCATCGCCCATCGGCGCTGAAGAAGAGAAAAGCCCAGCCGCGAGGGCTGGGCTTTCCTGGATCCGTCGGGCTTGAATGATCGATCAGTATTTCGCCAACACCGGCGCCGAAGAGCCGAAATTGAGGTGGTAATTCACGCCAAAGCGGATCGTGTGGAAGCGGGTACGGTTGTTGACGTTGTTCAAATTGAGGCCGAAATTGAAGCCGTTGTTGTTGTTGCCGCTGAGCTGCGTATAGAGATACTCGGCCTTGACCGACCAGTTCGGCAGCGCCACGAACATATACTCGGCGCCGCCGCCGGCGGTCCAGCCCGTCTGCACCGTGCTGTTCTGGTTCAACCAGCCGTTGCGTTTAACTTCGCCATAAGCGAAGCCGCCTGTGCCATAGACCAGCAGTTGCGGGCTCAGCAGGTTGACGCCGACGCGGCCACGCACGGTGCCGAACCAGTTCAGAGTCGCGGTGGTCACCGGAGGGACGCCAAAGAGCCAGGCGTAGCTGTTGCCGCCGGCGCCGGAGCCGATGCTGGTTCCCTGGAAATCGGTCTCGACGCCGACGACGAACATCGGCGTGATCTGGTAATTGTAGCCAATCTGACCGCCGCCGACGACGCCCGCCCGGCTGCCGCCGTGATTGTTTACGCCCCACCCCCAAGCGTTGGATGAATTTTGGGCGTAAAAGCCGACGCCGAAGTTGAGACCGGCATAAAAGCCCGTCCAGGTCATGATCGGCGGCGGCGGTGGTGGCGGCGGCGCCTTGTAGGACGGAAGGTCCGCGGCCATGGCCGAACCAGCCGTCAGCGCGAGGACAAAAGCGGCAAAAGTTGCCTTCTTCATTATAGCTTCTCCTAAAGCTTAAAACGGCTTGGGCCGAATCCCCGCACCAAAGGCGGCTTCCAGGTAAAAAAAGCGACCAGCCCTGCACAGTCAAAGCAATTTAGAAGCTATTCGGCCCTCCGGGCACGCTTTCCACCCGACTGTGGCAGCGGCGCCACAACGATGAAGCGGGTTTCCATCGAAAAAAATCTCTCAACCTTTTCGGAACCTTAGGGCCGCAGAGAAATTCGCCTATGTTCCGAGGGTGGGTCAGATCGGCGTTTATCAAACTCGCCGTGGCCGGCTGACGCGCTGAGCGCCCCGCCACGACTACCGCCCTCAGTGTCCGTCATTGGAAAAGTGCTGATAGTCGACGCTTCTCTTCCAATGTCCGCCCCAGCGCCAGCCTCGTCGCGCGAAGGACCTGGTGACGACGTCGCCGTCAACGATGATCCCGACAACATCTCTCCTGCGCTCGGAGGGCTCGTCGTAAGCGCGCCCGGCTTCAGGTTCGGTGAGGTTTCCTTCCCGGTAGGGATTTTGAACGGGATTGATGTCCACGGCCATGCCATAGGCGTGTCGCGACATCGCGCCGCGATCGGTGGTTCGGCAGTTGAAGGCGCTCGTATTATTCGCCGCCATCGATCGCGCGTCGTCGCCGTCGAATTCATCGATCAGCGACATTCGATAGATTCGAAATTTCCCGCTGTCGAAAATGTCCTGAAAGGCGGCTGCGACTGCGTTTGCGACGCTCTTTGCGACAATCAAAGAGCCGGTCTGAGGGTTGCCGTCGAAATCCCGGTAAGGAACCCTCAACAGAACAAGTTCGTCGCGTCCCGGACATCGAAGCTCCGCCCGCCACGATCTTCCCTGCATATAGGCCCATAGGGCATCCGGAATTGGTTCAGCCGCCACCTTGGCGACGCGCGCATTTGCTTCTGCGCCAGCGAGAAGCAAAAACAGAAGCGTAACCGCTCCGAATCGTGAGCAGTGAATCGTCAAAATCATTTGCGCGCCAATCCGCATCTTCGTTCGGCCAGTGCTTCATCTGCCCAATTCTCGGAGCACTCTCAACGGCCTTCGATCATCGAGACGGTAACACGATTGAATTGGCATATTCCGATGCGCGCCAAGGTAAGAAAGGCAGCGCCTCGATCGTCAGCGCCGCAATGCACACGAATTCGCCGACTCCATCGGCGATCACCATGTCGCCGATTGTGAGTATCGCGAGTCCCTTGCAGATTTCCGAGACGGCAAAAATTCCGTTTGCCCTGGCCATGCAAACCAACCTGCCGAGCGGACCGCCCGTCCGAGCAGTAATTGCATTCGCCGAAAGGAGGGCGATCTCTTTTTCTCCGGGCGACAGCCCGACAGAAGATGGCTCCCGTGGAAAGCCCATGCCTGCCCTTCCTGGATGGAGGTGCTGTTCCTCTACCTTGAATTGCGAACGCCAATATGGCCGACATGCGGCCCCACCTAGGCAGAAGGCGCCGCTCAACGCGGCGCAGATCACCGACAGACCTCGCAGCGGTCGCCTCGCATCTCCGCGGCCAATTGCGACGATCTTGACTTGGGCGAAGCGAGGTCATGAGCGTCAATAGAAACGCCCCGACTGCACAGCGGGGCGTTTCTTGCGTCTCATCGAACTGGCGTGTTGCTCAGCACACCCATACCCAGTTGCCAGCGGAATCGCTCCACTGCCAGCACACGCCGGGGTTAAGAGGCCGCCAGGGCGTGCTATAATCCCTCTTCTGATAGCGCCAGAGCCCGCCATAGGACTGGACGTTGCCATCGCCAGGGTATGATCGCTGCGCTTGAGCCATCGGCGCGAAAGTAAAAGACGCCCCGATTATCAATAGCAAGAGCTTGCGCATTTTTTCCTCCAGATTGTTTGGCTGTTAGCCAGTTCAACTGGGTCAGGCGCAAGGTCATTCAACCCGCCGGCGAACGCTTACATAGTCAAGCGTATCCGACGCAGCTTATTGTTTAATCCTAAGCTTGCGCGGCCGAGGGAAACGCAAAGCTTAATGTTTTGCAAAACGCTCTATGGCGTTGATAAACGCCTCCGGCGAAGCGGCAATGCGTCGAACGATATTCTTCGGCACTTGGATGAGCATTTGAACGGTCGAGAAGGTGACGATGACTTTCGACGCGGAAACGAGACGCTGCATTCGGCTCTCCATACTTGGTCTGCGCGGCGCTGCTGTGCGGGGAGGCATTCGGCGGCGCTAAGCGCGAATTCTGAGATATGCGAGCGCACACTTTAAGCATGCCAGCGTTTCGGCTGGGTTGCCGCAATGTTGCCGGTTGTTTCGGGCTTGGGGCGAATTTGTGCGGCGCATCGCCCCGCTTCGGCTATTTGCCCAGAATGTCCGCGCGCAATCGGCCGGCGACGGTATCGACCGCCGCCGCCACCGCCGGCGACATCGACGCGCCGATGTCGAAAATTTCACCTTCGATCGCATAGACGACGCAGCGCGAGGGCAATACGCCCAGCGCGCGGGCCAGCTCCAGAGCTTCGGCGAGGCCGAAGCCATGCGTCGATGCGCCAAAAGCCGCTCGCGGAAGCGGGCTTGTGCTGACGTCAAAGCGGCGTATCTCGCCGGGCGTCGCCCCGGAAACGCAGGCGTCGACAATGTAGGCGGCGTCCGCGCCGTCGAGCCGCGCCAATACGCGCGTCGCCTCGCCCTCCTCCTCGATAATTTCGACGTCGACCAGCAACGCTCTCAGCGCACGCGCGACCGCGCGGCCTGCCGCGTCGTCGCCCCGCTGGGGATTGCCGATACAGAGCACAATGATGCGCGGTCCTTCGCGCGCGCTATCCGCCCCGGTCGACATCGAGCCGCAGAAAATGCGTCGCACAGGAAATGCAGGGGTCGTGATTGCGAATGGTCTGCTCGCAGCGGTGACGCAAAGCATCGTCCGGCAGATCGAGCCACGCCGTCGCGAAAATCTTCAAATCCTCTTCGATGCTCGGCTGGTTCTGCGACGTCGGGGGGACGATGCGGGCGTCGGCGATCTTTCCATCGGCATGAAGCTGATAGCGGTGATACAGCATGCCGCGCGGCGCCTCGGTCGCCGCAAAGCCAACCCCCGCACGCGGTTCGAGATCGACGGCCGGGCGGTCAGGCTCTTCATATTGGTCGATGATCCGTAGCGCCTCGTCGCAGGCGTTAAGAACTTCGACGGCGCGAACGATGATGCTGCGGAAGGGATTGGCGCAGACCGATCCAAGTCCTGCTTCACGCGCGGCTTCCCGCGCGATCGGCGAGAGCGACGCCGCGTTCAGCGCATAGCGCGCCAGGGGCCCCGTGAGATAAGCCCCGCGCGCCTTGAGGTGCGCGTGCAGCGCGGTCGAATGTTCGACGTGGCTCTCTTCGAAATGTTCGTCATATTCCGCGGCGGCGATGTCGAGCCCGCGGCTTGAGACGATGCGGCCCTGGTTCAAGGGATATTCGCCGTCGCCGCGCAAGGCGACGAATTCATAGTCGCGCTCGACATCAGGAAAATCAAAACCGGCCGTCCAGCGCACGGTCGCGAGCGCCCCGTCCCGCGCACGCTTCAGCTCTTCGGCGAGCGGCTGAAGTTCACGCCGGCGCGGCGCACGATAAAAGCCGCCGACGCGGACATTGATCGGATGAATCTCGCGGCCGCCGAGAAGCGCGATGATCGCATTGCCGGCCTTTTTGAGATCGAGGCCCCGACGCACGATGTCGGCGTGGTCGCGCGCCATCTCGATTGCGCCCGCATAGCCGAGGAAATCCGGCGCGTGCAGCATGTAGACGTGCAGCGTGTGGCTCTCGATCCACTCGCCGCAATAGAGAAGCCGTCGTAGGTCGCGCAGCGGCCCATCGACAACGACGCCGAGCGCGTTCTCCATCGCGTGAATCGCGCTCATCTGATAGGCGACCGGACAGATGCCGCAGATGCGCGCCGTAATATCCGGCGCCTCGCTATACATACGGTCGCGCAGGAAGGCTTCGAAGAATCGCGGCGGTTCGAAAATACTAAGCTCCGCCGACTGCACGACGCCGTCGCGCGCGACGACCTTGAGCGCGCCCTCGCCTTCCACCCGGGCGAGCTGATCGACCTTGATCGTCTTAACGATCATGACGTTCGCTCTCCTCGCGGAAGGCGTCGGCGTTGGCGTTGAAGGTTCTGTAGACGCGCCGCAGCGCATCTTCATCCATGCCGAGCTTGCTCAACCACACCGACAGCGATGGCGTATTGGGCGTCTCCATCGGGCCATAGCAGCCATAGCAACCGCGATTGTAGGAGGGACAGAGCGCGCCGCAGCCCGCATGCGTGACGGGGCCCAGACACGGCGTGCCGTGACCGACCATGACGCAGAGATTGCCGGCGATCTTGCATTCGACGCAGACGCTATGCGGCGGCGTTTGCGGCTTGCGCCCCGCGAGAAAGGCCGAAATCGTTTCGACGAGCTGCCGCGTGCTGATCGGACAGCCGCGCAGTTCGAAGTCAACTTTCACGTGATCGGAGATCGCGGTCGATGTCGCCAGCGTCTGGATATAGTCCGGCCGCGCATAGACGATCGCCGCATATTCGCGCACGTCGGCGAAGTTGCGCAGCGCCTGAATGCCGCCTGCGGTGGCGCAGGCGCCAATCGTGATTAAGAACCGCGACTGTTTACGGACCTCCTGGATGCGCGCCGCGTCATGCGCGGTCGTCACCGAACCTTCGACGAGGGAAAGATCGTATGGACCTTCGACCGACGCGCTCGTCGCCTCGAGGAAGTGCGCGATCTCGACCTCGCCGGCGATCTCCAGCAATTCGTCCTCGCAATCGAGGAGGCTGAGCTGGCAGCCGTCGCATGAGGCGAATTTCCAGACAGCGAGTCTTGGTCGAATGCGCGCCACGTCACAGCTCCCGATAAGCGAGAAGATCGCGCACGCGATCGTAGCGGTGGACCGGCCCGTCCTTGCAGATGAACAGCGGACCGAATTGACAGTGGCCGCAATGGCCGATGGCGCATTTCATGTTGCGCTCCATCGAGACGAAAATTCGCGAATCCGCAATGCCCGCGTCTTCAAGCGCGAGCGCGGTCGCGCGGATCATCACTTCCGGTCCGCAGATCATGGCGATGGCGTCCCCCGGATCGTAGCGAAGCTTGGACAGCAAAGGCGTCACATAGCCGACGTCTCCGGTCCAATCTGGTCCGGCGCGCTCCACAGCGACGCGCAGCTGGAAGTCAGGCGTCCTCCGCCATTCTTCGAGTTCGCTGACAAAGATGAGGTCGTCCGGCGTGCGCGCGCCATAGAGTACGCCCACCCGGCCGTAAGCGGCGCGATGGCGCAGCAGCCAGTAAATCGCCGGCCGAAGCGGCGCGAGGCCGATGCCGCCGCCAATCAGCAGGACGTCGAAGCCCTTGGCTTCCTCAACCGGCCAGCCGACGCCGAAAGGACCGCGCAAGCCCACTTGGTCGCCAGCCTTCAATCTGCCGAGCGCCGCGCTCACCGGCCCGACGGCGCGGATCGTATGCGTCAGCCGATCAGGCGCATCGGCGGCGCCGCTGATGCTGATCGGTATTTCGCCGACGCCGAATGCGTAGAGCATATTGAACTGCCCCGGCGCGAAGGGCGTGGCGCGCTCCGGCGCGAGGTCGAAGGTGAAGACGTCCGCCGACTCGCGAATGAAGCGCGTCAACCGCGTCATGCTCGGCGCCATGGGATTGGGCGGCGGCGTGCAGGCTTTAAGCGTTTGTGGCATCATACATCCCGAGCGCCTGCATGCGCGCCGACTGCAAGCGTTTGACGAGCGGCGGAATGAAGCGCTTCATCATTTCATAGCCGACGCGCGGATCCGCCTCGCATTTGCCGCGCAGACACTTTCCATCAAAGGAAATGGCGCGCGTCAGTTCGACGGCGCGCGCATCGAAGGACGAGCGATAGGGTGGAATGAGCCAGTCGGCGCCGAGAATTTCTCCGCTCTTGACCGTTAGAAAGGAGAACGCTCCGCGCCCGGGCACGAAAGTTTCGAGCGCCACGGCGCCATGTCGCAGGAGATAGAAGGAATCCGCCGCGGCGCCCTCGCGATGCAGATAGTCGCCCGGCTGCAGGACGACATTTTTGGCGCATCCGGCGATAAGCGCCAATGTTTCTTCGTCGAGCCCCTCGGCGAAGGGATGATGACGAAGCAGATCGGCAATGTCCTTCATGGCCAGTCCCCAGCGGACGTGTCACAGCCGCGGATGGCGCGCACCTCTTCAGTAATGTCGATACCCACCGGACACCAGGTGATGCAGCGCCCGCACCCCACACAGCCCGACGAGCCGAACTGATCGATCCAGGTCGCAAGCTTGTGGGTCATCCACTGTCGGTAGCGCGATTTCGCGCTGGCGCGCACGCTGCCGCCATGAATGTAGGAAAAATCCATGGTGAAGCAGGAATCCCAGCGACGCCAGCGTTCCGCGCGTTCTCCGGAAAGATCGGATGTGTCTTCCACCGACGTGCAGAAGCAGGTCGGACAAACCAAGGTGCAATTTGTACAGCTCAGACAGCGGGTCGCCACCTCGTCCCAGCGCGGATGCTCGAGATTGCTCATCAGCAGTTCGTTGAGGTCGTCCGAACGCATCTCGCGGCCCATCGAGGATGCGGTGTGTTCGATGACAGCTTCACCGGCTTCGACCTCGCGACTTGACGCGGGCCGGTGCGGGATCTCCGCCAACAGCGCGCGCCCTTCTTCGCTGCCGGCCTCGACGAGAAAGATGTGCTCGGTCCCATCGAGGAGCTCGGTCAGTGCGATGTCGAAGCCCTGCTGGACGCGCGGACCCGCCTGCATCGAAACGCAGAAGCACGTGCCTCCCGCCTGGCCGCAATTGACGGCGACGATCAGCGCGCGCTCGCGCAGCGCTTTGTAGTGCGGATCGACATAGAGATCGCCGACGAGAACCCTGTCCTGGATCTCAATCGCGCGAATTTCGCACGCGCGCACGCCGATGAAGGCGAGGCGATCGGAGGGCGGGGGTTCGGGCGTGACGCTGGCGTTCTCGCCATCGCGTTCGGCCGTCCAAAGCCGCAGCTTCGGCGCGTGCAGAAATTTTTTCCACGACTGCGGCCCGACGGAATATCCAAAGAGCGCGTCGTCATCGCGTCTGGCCAATCTGTAGCGGCCGCCGTCCTGCTCGTCCGTCCACCCGCGGGGCAGATCGTCGACAGATTCGATATCGTCGTAAACAATCGCCTGATTTTGCACGGTGGGGCCGATGGGGCGATAACCGCCGGCCCGGATCGCCCGCAGCAAATCTTGCAGGCCCTCGATCGTGATGATCGCCGCCGCTTCGTCAGCTTTGGCCATGAGCGCTCCTAACCCAGCTTCCCTGCCCGCCGATATCAAAACGAACGACGTCGGATGTTTCGTCAAGTCTAGCCTTTGCCGGCGCCCTTGTGACGCGAGGATGACATTAGGCCGACGTCCGGCATCGCGCGCGATCGTCTTCCCTGCCGGAGTTCAACCGCCCCACGCGATCCTAGAGCCCAAGTTTACCAGCAGGCGAGACGAGCCGCGCGCGCACCCCCGCGCCCAGTTGCTCGGTTCCCGCGCACGAACTATCTTGAGCTTCTAATTCGGCCAACAGGCGCGTTGGACAAGGCGAACTTGCCGCCGCTGTGTCGTTCGCGCCGAACTGCGAGGATTGTTCATGTCCAATAGCCCCGATCCGGCCGAACCCAACTTGCCCGATACCTCGCCGCAGCACGAGAGCTGGGCGACGTCGATCGAGCACGGCATTGAAGAGATCAGAACCCAGTCCGCCGGCGTTCTCTTCCTCGACGTCATCAAAATCGACCTCCCCTACATCGTGATGCTGTCAACGGCCGTGCTCGGCATCGGCATCGTCACCTTCACGGGACAGCCGGTCGCCTACTACTGGGAGTTCCTGACGCCGGTCTATTGCGCGATCTGCATTTATATCGGCTGGCGGCACACCGAAACGACGCATGAACGCACGCGGCTGGTCTGGACCCAAATACTGCACTGGGCGGCGTTTCTCTTCGGCATGTGGCTGATCTATTCGCCGCCGCTGCGAAAACTGATCGACGTCAACGCCGCCGGGCTCAATCTGATGGTGCTGCTGGCTGTGGCGACCTTCGTCGCGGGCGTTCACGCGGCCGCATGGCAAATCTGCGTCGTCGGCTTCATTCTGGGGATGTTTGTCCCCGCGGTGGCGATCATTCAGCGTTCGTCGCTGTTCATTATCGTTTCCCTCCTCGGCATATCCTTCATCGCCGCCAGCATCTACATCACCCTGCACTCCCATCGCCGAAAAGCTCGCGAGGCGGAGGAGACCGTCTAAGCAGGGTCTGAAAAAGTTGACAGACTTTTTCGATGAGAACCTGCTCCAACATTTTGATTTAGAGCGCTTCCCGATCACATGATTCCATGTGATCGGAAGCGGTCTAAAGAGGTGCGCGCCGAAGAGCCATTCGGCGCGCAGTCCGTCTAGGTAGAGGCCGGCTGCGCCGCGAGCGCCGCGCGGATGGCGTCGTCCTTGGATTTATCGAACGACGTCCGCAGCACCACGCCGCCGACTCCTTTCAGTCCTTCGAGAACCTTGTCGGTCGTCATCTTGCGCACGAGCAGGAACAGCGCGGCGCCGCCGGGCGGAACCGCGGCCGCTACGTCCTTCATGAATTTGTCGTCAATGCCAAAGTCGGTCAGCGCGCCCGAGACGGCGCCGGCGCCGGCGCCGATCGCGGCGCCTGCGAGCGGCATCATAAAGATCAATCCGATCAGAGCGCCCCAAAAAGCGCCGGAAACTCCGCCAAGGGCGGTTGTGTTGAAAAGCTGATTGAGCTTTATCGCGCCATCGGCATTCTTTACGGCGACGACCGCGTCGCCGAGTTCGATCAGATATTCCTTCTGCATGGTGAAGAGCTTCTGCCGAACTTCTTCGGCCTTTTCTTCCGACGAAAATGCAATCACGAGAAGATCATTCATTGGCCTCTCCTGTTCCGCGCGCGGATCTCGCGCGCCGCCATTGACGATCTAGTTCAGTGAAAAAAGCAAGACAATGCGCCGGTGAGCGGCTGAGGCGAATGAAGAGACCTCACATCGGTCGGCGAGCTCCGCCGTCATCGCGTTCACAGCGAAGTCGGCGGGCCAGCCTTCCATCAAGACAACTAATCCTGGCGACGTCGCGAAGGCGCGAATTCGCAGCGGGCGCGCTGCGGGAGCCGACGCGGCGCGGCATACAGGAAGCAGAGCGGCGAGAGCGCCGCGGCCAGCAGCAGCATGACGACAACCATAGGAGCTTCTCCCTTTTTGTTTTGACGCCGCCCGCCTTAAAGCGGGCGGCGAAGTCTCGGATTACTCGGTCAGGAGGGCGACGCCTTCCTTGCCGATCAGGCGCTGAATGTTCATCAGCAGCTGAAGCACGACGCCGAACACGCCGAGCGCCATCCAGCCGAAGAACACGAAGCCCCAATGCAGCGGCGCAACGAACAGTTCTTCCATGAACCAGAACGTGTGGCCCCACTCATTCAGGCCGACGTTCGGGATGATCATGAACGGGCCAATCGCCACGATCAGATAGGCGACCGAATAGCCCTTGGAGAAATACGGAAGACGCGTCTTCGCATAGAAGAAGCCGCCGACCGCGATCACCGAGTAAATCGGGTAGCTCATGTAGAACTCGATGATGTGCGACGGCGTGAAGTCCGTGTCGCGAATCACCGTCATGTGCCAGGTGCCGTCCTGCTCGGTGAAGAACGACGCGCCCCAGTAAATGGCCGCGGCGTAAACAACCAGCCATTGCACTTCGACAACCAGGCGGCGCATCTCTTCGCGCGGCGCCAGGTTCGAGAAGTCGCGCGTGCGCGTCTTCCAAAGAAAGCCCGCAAGGCCAATGCCGGAGATCAGCTCAAGCGGAATCTCGGTCCAAAGGATCGACATCCAATATGTCTGAAACTCCGGAGCGAACGAATCAAGGCCGGCGCGCCAGCCAAAAACCTGCTCGTAAATCCGGACGACCAGATAGAACCCGTTCAGAACGGCCAAGCCGATCCACATGCCCTTCAGGTCTACTACAGCTTCCGTGCCAGCAGCAGCGCGGGCTGCTGTGTCAGTCGTTGAGCTCATTATGACTCCTCCATAAAATTTGTCTCGAAGAGACGCTCTTCGAGGCTGACGCATTTTGCTTGTTATGGCGCATTGAAACAGTGACTTTGTCGCCAAATACGGCGCAGAACCCGCCACGCGGAGGAGCTTGAAACCGCGCTTCCGATCCTCTCGCGTTGCAAAAAAAAGCCCGGCGCAGACGCCGGGCCTTTCTTTTCAATCGCCACAGTTTAGACCGGCTGCGGCTCCATGCCGCCGACGTCCGGCTCTGGCTTTTGCCCCGTCGTCGGCACCGCCGAGCCGCGCGGCGGCGGCGTTGGCGTCGACTCTTCGCGCACCGGCCGCTTGCCGGCGAGCAGGCCCTTCATCTCGTCCCCGGACAGCGTCTCGAATTCGAGAAGCGCGTTGGCGAGCGTGTCGAGTTGGCTGCGCTTTTCCGACAGGATGCGCATCGCCTCGTCATAGGCCTCCTGCACCAATCGGCGCACCTCAGCGTCGATCGTCTGCTGCGTCGCCTCGGAAATCGTCTGCTGACGCCCGAGGGAATATCCGAGGAACTGCTCTTGCTCGGGATTGGCGTAGGCGACGGTGCCGAGCTTGTCCGAGAAGCCGAGCTGAGTGACCATCGCACGCGCCACACGAGTGCATTGCTGGATGTCCGAAGCCGCTCCCGACGTCACCTTGTCGTGGCCAAAGATCATTTCCTCGGCGACGCGGCCGCCCATGGCGATGGCCAGCATCGCGGTCAGCTGCTCGTAAGTTTGCGAGATCTGATCGCGCTCGGGAAGGCCCTGCACCATGCCGAGCGCTCTGCCGCGCGGAATGATCGTCGCCTTGTGGATCGGCATCGCGCCGGGAACAGAGAGCTGCACCAGCGCATGGCCGCCTTCGTGATAGGCGGTGAGTTTCTTCTCCTCATCCGTCATCACCAGCGTGCGCCGCTCGGCGCCCATCATGATCTTGTCGCGGGCGTCCTCGAACTCCTGTTTCGTGACGATCCGCTTCGAACGCCGCGCCGCGAGCAGCGCCGCCTCGTTGACAAGATTCATCAGATCGGCGCCCGAGAAGCCCGGCGTGCCGCGCGCGACGATCTTCAAATCCACGTCCGGCGCCAAAGGCACCTTGCGGGCGTGAACCTTGAGGATCTTCTCGCGGCCGATGAAATCCGGGTTCGGCACCTGGATCTGCCGGTCGAAACGGCCCGGACGCATCAGCGCCGGATCGAGCACGTCCGGACGGTTGGTCGCGGCGATCAGGATGATGCCCTCATTCGCCTCGAAGCCGTCCATCTCGACGAGCAGTTGGTTCAGCGTCTGCTCGCGCTCGTCGTTGCCGCCGCCAAGGCCGGCGCCGCGATGGCGGCCGACCGCGTCGATCTCGTCGACGAAGATGATGCAGGGCGCGTTCTTCTTCGCCTGTTCGAACATGTCGCGCACGCGCGAAGCGCCGACGCCGACGAACATTTCGACGAAGTCGGAGCCCGAGATCGAGAAGAACGGCACGCCCGCCTCGCCGGCGATGGCGCGGGCCAGCAGCGTCTTGCCGGTGCCGGGCGGTCCCACCAGCAGCACGCCGCGCGGAATGCGCCCGCCGAGCCGCTGGAACTTCTGCGGATCACGCAGGAATTCGACGATCTCCTGCAGATCCTCCTTGGCTTCGTCGACGCCGGCGACGTCCTCGAAGGTGACGCGGCCTTGGGTCTCCGTCAGCAGCTTCGCTTTCGATTTGCCAAAGCCCATGGCGCGGCCGCCTGCGCCGCCCTGCATCTGCCGCGCCATGTAGATCCAGACGGCGATGAAGAGCAGCAGCGGCAGCCCGTTAACGAGCAGAGTCGTGAGCCAACCCGGACTGTCGTTCGCGGGCTTGGCGCTGATCTGCACCTTCTTGGACTCAAGCTTCTGCACGAGGCTCGGATCGCTCGGCGCGTAGGTCGTGAAGGAGCGGTTGTCGTTAAAGTGGCCGGAAATCTCATTGCCGGACATCGTCACGTCATGGACGCGGCCTTCGTCGATCTGCACCAGCAGCTCGCTGAAGGTGATCTCGCGAGCCGGCGTGCGGGTCTGCTGATGCTGGAACAGCCCGAAAAGCAACGCGCCGACTGCGACGAACAGGACCCAAGGCAAATATTTCTTCCAATTCGCCTTCATTTTCACCTCCATGACGAGAGCCGCGGCGGGCCGGGGCGTCGTCGTCAATATGTATGCATCCCCCACCGGAAGCCGAAGATGCCTCGACTAGCGCAGGATGAGATTAGAAGTAATCTAGGTCAGGATGGCGCAATAGCCAAACAGGCGTCATAATTCGCCAAAAGTTGAGCGGATGAGAAAGATTGTCATCGCCGGCCTAAATGAATGCCTGGGCTCGGCTTTCTCGGGACTGACGGATGTTTTGACGCTCGCGCGGCGCGCGGTCGTTCGCGCCGCCGCGCCCGCTGAAAGCGCTGAAGATCCTTTCTATGTCGTTGCGGCAAGCGCGGACGGCGAGTCGATCCGCGATCGCGCGGGGGCGAGCTTCCCCGTCGCCGCGTCGTTCGAGGCCATCACGAACTGCGACGCGATCATCGTGCCGAGTTTCTGGCCAGGCGAGGACGGGAAGCCCCCGGACATGTCGCGCTTTGGCGCGACGGCCGCCTGGCTACGGCGCCACCATGTGCGCGGGGCGCTCATCGCAGGCTGTGGAACGGGCGTTTTTCTTCTTGGTGAGGCGGGTCTTCTCGATGGCCGCCGCTGCACGACGAGCTGGCGGCATCATGAGGAGCTGAAGCAGCGGTATGCCCGAATCGACGCCGCCTGGGGCGCGCGGCTGATCGAGGACCGTCGAGTGGTCACCGCCGCCGGCCCCTTGTCGTGGATCGACGTCGCTCTGCATGTCGTTCGTGAGCTTTGCGGGGTCGATGCGGCGCGGATCGCGGCGGAGTTCACCCTGGGCGAGGCTGCGCCCTTCAAAGGCGCGCAGCTCGACCCGACCGTTTACAACACAACAGGGCTGAACGAAGGCGCCGGCGCCTTTTTGTCCGATGCCGAGCGAATCGTTCGGCAGTCCAACTCGTCAATGAGCGCTCAGGAGCTCGCACGAGCGCTTTCGACGTCCGAGCGAACGCTGCATCGCAGGCTCAAACTGGCCTCCGGAGAGTCGCCGAAGACCTTCATCGATCGGATACGCGTCGAGACTGCGCGCATGTTGCTGGAAACCAGCGCCAAGCCAGTCAAGGAGCTGGCCTCCAGCGCCGGCTTCGCCGACGAGGCGAGTTTTCGGCGCGCGTTCCGGCGTTTCGCCGGCATGGCGCCGAGCGCCTATCGGGTGTGGGCGCGCGCCAGAAGCCAGAACAAAGGCCAGCTTTTCGCCCTGCGCAAGGAAGCGGAAATCATTCCGAAAATGCTGACGACCATATTCGACGCCTGCGTCAACGGGGTCACGCTCGCGGACCCAGACCTCGAAGATTCGCCGATCATTTACGCCAATCGACCGTTCATGCGGATCACCGGCTATGAACTCGACGAGATTATCGGACGCAACTGCCGCTTTCTTCAGGGCGACGACCGCGACCAAGAAGGAAGACTGCGGCTGCGCGAAGCGATCCGCAATCGAGAACAGATCGAAGTCACGCTGCGCAATTATCGCAAGGATGGCGCGCTCTTTCACAACAAGCTCAACATCACGCCGCTCTTCGACGCCGACGGCCGTCTGCTGTATTTCCTCGGCGTGCAATATGACGTCAGCGATCAGGTGCAGGCCGAACTGGAAATCGGCGACCTTAAAGCGAAGCTTATGTCTTTGACGGATTAATCGTCATTGCGGCGCACAGACGCTGAAGCCGAGCCGACTAACCGTTGTTTAGAGCCGGATTACTGGCCGCAAGCCGAAACAGTGCAGCGCTCTTTTGAGCGGCGTGGCAGGTGCATCGCAAAACCTTTTCCTACTTGGCATATTTCTAAGTCGGTGCGCTAATTTGTCGCGCCTGCCTCAGATGCGGCTCTTCGTTTCCTCAATAGGCAGCGAGCCACAGGACAAAGCCATGAATGCGATCTCAGCGATTCTCTCAATTTTTGCCGCGGCCGCCGCCATCACGCTTGCGATCACCGCGTTCGTGAACGCCTGACCCTCTCGCGGCCACTCCTCTAAAAAGCGTCGCTCGCCGCCCTGCGGCGAGACGCCGACGTCCTGATTTTTTAAATTGCCCCTCGGAGGCTCGCCCGGCGCGAGGGTGCTCTGCTCATGACCTGCAGTTCGTCTGGCGCAGACGTTCCAGATCGGCAAGATTGATCGGCGGCGCCGAGGCGTCGCCCGCAAGACTTCTGAATGGCGCGTCCATCGCAGCGCCGACTTCATAGAGCACAGCAAACATGTCAGCGCCGTCGATGCGCATCTGCGGGGCTAATGTTTCGCCGGCGCAGCCACGATGCGACAGCAGCCGATGCATCGACCTGTCGAAAACGCCGATCACATGCGTCAGCGCGGCGGTTTGGGCGATCGCATTCAACGCGACGCCTAGCTGACCGATCGTGCGATCTATGGCCGCCTCCGTCGCGGGAGAATCTCCGGCGGCGCGGAGCGTCAAACGACTCGCTTCCCAAATCAGTGGGCTTTCGACGCGCAGACCATCCAGCGCCGCTCCCGCGAAGCCGTCGTTCAACATCGTGACGCCGGTAGTCGGCAGAACCCTCAGCGCTCCCGCGACGCCTTCCATTTCGTCGAGCGCAAGAACGTAGAGCGGATCAAGCGAATCAAAATAATCGACGACCGCCAAGCGATGGACCGCAGCGGACGGCCGACCGGCATGCGCGCGAGCAGCGCCGAGGCGCAGGTCATACATCTCATCCATCAGACGGGGAAAAAGCGCGCGCGATTCGCCAGGCAGCAGCGCGATCATCGCTCCCGCCGATTGATCGAAGAAAAGTCAGCGGGAGAGGACTCGATCGCGGAACGAAGCCGTTCAACGCCGACGCGAATCAGCCCTATTCGGCACGCCTCCTCGACGGCGTCGTCGACCGAGTCGGCGTGAAGCCGCGCGCGCGCCGTTTCGAGCCAGAAGCGCGCAGCCGTTGGACCAGCGCCAAGCGCCAACCCGATCTCATGATCGCTGATCCCTTTCGCCTTGAGGCGCAGGCAAGCCAACTCCGGATCCGACAACCGCATGTCGACGTGGTGTTCTATGGCAAGTGAGTCTCGCACGCCGGCGTGAAAGATCGCGCTTATCGCCATGAGCCGGCGAATCAGGTCATGGCGCGGCGCCAGCAGGGATGAAGCGTCTTCAGGGCAGCAGACGCTAAACAGCGCATATTCGCCGCTTCGGCCGCGCAGGGGAATGGAGACGCCATTGGCGCCGAGGTCGAGCTCCAGCGCTTCGCCCACGAGTTTACTAACTATCGGATCGTCTCGATCCAGCAGGCGCCAATCGAAGGGCATTATCCCGCCGAACCCAACCCGGAGGACGGGCTCGAGATCGATACGGCGCGCCTGGGCATAGGATTTTCGCCACGAGGCGGCATGAACGGCGGACAGCAGCGGTCGGTCGGCGAGCCCTGTAGGAATGTTGAAGGCGAGGTAAGCGACGTTCGCGAGGCCTGTCGCCCGCAGGAATTCACTGAGGAAGCTGTTGGGAACGGGGAATCTCTCGGCGCGCGTGAGCCGATCGATGAGATCGAAAACATCCTCGCAATACACGCGACGCCTGTAGCCGGAAGCAATTATCAATTTGATACAGCGTCACCTTAGGTTAGGCAATGCGCCGCCGCCATCAGATTTACGAAATGGGCGTCAGCCGCTGTAAAACGAAGTGGGGCTTGAGGCCTTTCCAAAAAAAGAGCCCGGCCAACCGGCCGGGCTCTTTCATATCGATTGTTCAGGCTGGATCAGTATTTCGCAACAATCGGGGCAGCGCCCCAGTTGAAGTGATAGTTGACGCCAGCGCGGACGATGTTGCCGTTGAAGCGAGTCTGGGACTGCGTAACGACGCCGGAGATAAGGCTCCCAGCAGGGAACGCCGTGAGCGTATTGCTGAATGTCGTCAAGAGGCCCCCGGAGTAGCTGACATTGCCGAGATCGTAATACAGATACTCGACCTTGGCGGACCAGTTCGGCATGAACATCCATTCCAAGCCGGCGCCCGCCGTCCAGCCGACACGCGTGTCGGAAAAGGTTCCGGACGAGAAAGCAGAGCTAGTGATACATCCCGCCGGGAACTGAGCGCAGTCATTGTTGAACTGCGCGATGCCGGTCGACACCGAGACGCCGCCGTAGGCGAGACCGCCGGTGCCGTAAACAAGCAACGTGGGGGTGAAGAGCCAACCGAGTCGGCCGCGAACCGTGCCGATATAGTCGAGCCGCTTCGAGGTCGTGATCGCGGTCGTAACGATTTCGCTGGCGGCGATAAACGGAAATGCGCCCGCCGCGGTAACCGACGTCTTGTTGCTGTTGCTGCTGGCGACGCCCTGGATGTCAGCCTCTACGCCCGCGACAAGGCGGCCGCCCCAAAACTGCCAGTTATAGCCAATCTGGCCGCCACCGATGAATCCGCTGGTATTGCCCTGCGAAACGCCCGAAGCGCCGAGCGCGGAATACGCCGCATATAACGCCGAAGGGGCGCTTCCGGGGAAGGAGGAAATCGGGGCTGACGACGTCCAAATGTTGTTGCTGTTGCCCCAGGTCCCGCCGGCGTTCAAACCGACGTAGAAGCCACTCCACAACGGGGGCGGCGGCAGCGGGGGCGGCGGAGGAGCCTTGTAGCTGGGAAGATCGGCCGCCAAAGCCGAGCCCGTCAGCGCGACCATAAGAGCGGCGACGGAAAGAGCTTTTTTCATCTGTGTCCTCTTTGCTTGAGGCGGAAAACCTTCGCCCGATTGCCTAGTTGAAAACCTTCAGCGATCGCTCGCCATGCACTGCACTCAATCAGTCGAGGCCGCGCACAGTCAATCCAAAAGC
This sequence comes from Methylocystis rosea SV97, assembly GCF_000372845.1. Lineage (GTDB taxonomy): Bacteria > Pseudomonadota > Alphaproteobacteria > Rhizobiales > Beijerinckiaceae > Methylocystis > Methylocystis rosea. The sequence goes on along the minus strand of NZ_KB889963.1, from coordinate 2,076,085 downwards.
CCCGTATCTGGCGGGCGTTCGGTCGGAATTCCGGCTGGTGTGGCGCCGGCGCCACAATGGCGCAGCGCGTGGATCGACTGGCTCGATCTCGCCCACCGCGAAGGGGCTGATCGAAGCCGCGACTTCGGCAGGCGTTAAATCATCTGACCGGGACGCTCACGTCGCGACTCGCGTTATGGAGCGCAAAAGGGGGTGGGCACGCGCTGATAGCGTGAGGCTTCGCTCTGCTATGATCGTGATTGGAGGCGATGGCTCATGGCCATCCTGGCTCGAAAAGGCCGCTAGCGATCGGCCAACGGCGCGATCTCGGCGCGGCGCCAATCCTCTTCTGAGCCCTCCGCCGCCTGGTCCTCCAGCACCCGCGCGGCGACCAGGTCGAGTGATCCCACGGGACAAATTCCAATCCACTCAAGCCGCTGTGCCGGCGCAAGCGACCCCAGCACGCGCGAACAGCTCTTGCCGAAGTGATGCAGAGGCAGAAGCAGGAGTTCGAGTTCCGCCGCATCCCGGTACGGCGCTGTCCGGGCGCATGCGATAAGCGGCGTTTGGGCGTCGATGACCCGGCGAATCGCCTCAGCCGCCTCCTCCCGCCGCTGCGCTCGCCACCATCCAAGGAAGGAGCGTCCTTTCTGTTCGCGCTGCCAGAGGGCGTTAACCCGAGCGCCGCAGAGACGGAGCGGAAGTCGGCGTTCCGGGTCCACTTCAATGATGAAGATGTCGGGCAGAATGTGGCGAATCGCGACGGGATCGATCTCCGCTCGATCCGGCGCCGTCCGTTCTCCCTTCAATCGCCCCCAATAGTCGTGAAGCTCCCTAGAAACCGATAATCTCATTCAACCCGCCCAACTCGTGAGCCCCCGCCCAGGATTGGGACACATTCCCGCCTAGTGTTCCATTTCCCGACTTACGCAGCGATTGTGCCATCGTAGCGGCAAACACCAGGATGGAGAGCTGACCAACGGCCGGGACCCCTCACCCTGAGCGAAACCACCAAACTCAACCGGCCGGCTGTCTCCCACGAACCGCTGACGATCGCGCAAACGGTTGTGGGGCGCTGACCGGCACCTCAAATCAGGACGCTCGCCGACTCCGGTCGCGCTAGATAGCTTAATGCTGCGCGGGCTCTTGCCCAGCAAAACGGACAGGAGCGAACGTGCACGCCAGGCGAGAGCAAATCTTCAATCTCCCGATAGTGACAAAGGCGCTGATCGGCGCGCTGGCGGCGACGCAGCTCGTCATCGCTTACGGTCCTTTGGAATTCTCAAACTGGCTGCTCACGACGTTCGCTTTCATCCCCGCGCGCGTGACGCTTGAAGGCGGCGCCGAATACGCCACCATGCTGACCTATTTTTTCTTGCACGGCGATTGGACGCATCTCATCGTGAATGCGTTAGCGCTTGCAGCATTCGGCACGCCGGTCGAACGTCGATTCGGTTCGGCGCGCTACCTCTTCTTTCTCGCCGCGTGCGCCTTCGCAGGCGCGTTGTTGTTTCTTGCGCTGCACCCTTACGAAATCGCCCCTGTCGTGGGCGCATCAGGCGCAATCTCAGGAACAATGGGGGCAATTGTGCGTTTCGCATTTACGCCAGGAGCGCGGCTGGCGGACAAGCGGCTCAGTCCCGGGACGCCATACGACGAGGAATCGCATTCCACTTCGCTGTCGCAACTGCATTTGAACCGACAGGCGATGTTTTTCCTTCTCGCATGGCTGGCGGTGAACGTGCTTCTTGGCGTCTTTCCGCAGGCGGTCGGCGTATCGAACGCTATCGCTTGGGAAGCGCACGTCGGAGGGTTTTTGTTCGGCCTGCTCTTTTTCAGCTTCTTCGATCGCGCGGGTCGGCATGCCCTGAGTTCGCAGTAACGCCCTTCGGCTGGCACGGGAGGCCGGTCGAGAGCGAAAAGGAGGGCCAGATGACGATCTCGAACATACTCGCAGAGAAAGGACGAGAGGTGGTGACTGCGAGCGCCGACACGACGCTGCACGAGGCGGCCCAGCTTATGATGCGCTATCGAATCGGTGCGCTTGTCATTCTGGACGACAGCGGCCGACTGGCCGGACTGATCGCCGAGCGCGACATTGTTTCGGCGGTGGCGCTGGACGGGCCAGAGGCGCTGACGCAGCGCATATCTGCGTATATGCAGCCTAGCCCCCAGCCGGCGAGAGAAGATGACGCCGTCGAGAACACGATGCGGGTGATGACCATCGAACGGCGCCGGCATATCCCCGTGATCCGGGAAACGCGCCTCGTGGGCCTCGTGTCGATCGGCGACGTGGTCAAATACCGCATTCGCGTCATCGAGGAAGAGCACCGATCGATGCGCGAATACATCGCGCAAGCCTAAGGACAAGCCTAAGGATCAGGCGGGGCCGACAGCGGGATGTGGGCGAAGATGTTCGGCAGCGCGCGCTTCGTCGCCTCGCGCCCCACATGGATCAGCTGCTCCGCCTTGTGAAAGTCGAACATGCCGACCTCCTCCAGTCGCGCCGTGATCGTGGCGTCTGGCGGGTCGCCGGCCAACCGCGAACGCAGGATGCGATCCTGGATGATGTTGAATGCGTCGATCATCGCGGTGGCGACGTTCGGCGCATCGCCCGGCTGACGATCGAAATAGCGGGGCAGGAATCGATCGACGAAGGAGGCGTCGGCTTTCTGTCCGAACGGACCGGCCTCTGCGGCGCGATGCAGCGCGCCGGGATCGTCGCGGATGACGCGCGCGCGATACATCGTGTCGGCGGTGACGTTCACCGCGATCACATATTCCGCGCCGAGCGCGCGGCATACTGTGACCGGCACGGGATTGACCAGCGCGCCATCAAAGAGCCAGCGATCGCCAATGCGCACCGGCTCGAAAACGCCCGGCAACGCATAAGACGCGCGGATGGCGAGCGACACGGAGCCATGCTGCAGCCACACCTCATGGCCCGTCCCAACCTGAGTCGCGACCGCGGCGAAAGGTATGGCCAGGTCCTCGATCTCCAGGCCTTCGAGTTCCTTTTCCAAGGCGGACCGCAACCGTTCCCCGGTGATGAGGCTCGCGCCGGAAAATGAGAGATCCATCAGCGTGAAGACGCGCCGCTTGGTCAGGGTGCGGGCAAAGGCTTCGATCTGATCAAGCTTGCCGGCGGCATAGCATCCGGCGACGACGGCGCCGATCGATGTGCCCGCGATCACATCGGGCTTGATGTCATTGGCGGCGAGTTCGCGCAGCACGCCGATGTGCGACCAGCCGCGCGCCGCGCCCGCGCCGAGCGCCAGCCCGATCGTCGGCTGACCGCGCCTTTGCCGTTTGGCCTCGGTATCGGCCTTGCGTACGAGGGTCGTCGGAGGAGCTTGTGGTTCGTCCGTCATCGCGCCAGCCGCCTCGGCATCGACAAGTTGAGGGTTGCGTGAGCGTAGCGATAACATACGGGCCTTCCCGCGCCGCTGTCTCCGTCATGGTAAGCGGCACAAGATATATTTGGAGACCAGCCTGCGCTTCGGAAGGTGTGCTTCAGGTTAACTTTCCGCCAAAAAAACGAGCGCCTACGCGCCATCGGCGGAGAAAACCAGTGCGCCGTCATCGCCGAGCGCCCGATAAAAGCAGGACTTTCTCCCCGTATGGCAGGCCTTGCCGTCGCCGCCCACTTCAACCTCGAGCAGCACGGCGTCCTGATCGCAGTCGACGCGCAGCGACAGCACTTTTTGCGTCTGACCCGACGTCTCGCCTTTGCGCCAGAGCGAGCGCCGCGACCGCGACCAATAATGAGCGAGACCCGTCTCGATCGTCTTCTCGAGCGCGAGTTCGTTCATATAGGCGACCATCAGCACTTCATGCGTCGCCGCCTCGGTGGTGACGCAGACGATGAGGCCGTTCGCGTCGAATTTCGGCGCGAAAACGCTCCCCTCCTCCACCTCTTTCGAAGCCTGCGACATCAGCGCGCTCCGCGCAGCAGCGTGTAGAAATGCGCCTGCTCAGCCGGATCCTCGCGGAACACGCCAGAAAACTGCATGGTGACCGTGGACGATCCCTGCTTCATCACGCCGCGCATCGACATGCACATATGTTCCGCCTCGACCATCACGGCGACCCCGCGCGGCGCGAGCGCTTCGTCGATCGCCGCCGCGATCTGCGCCGTCATCGCCTCCTGAGTCTGGAGGCGGCGGGCAAAAATCTCGACAAGCCGGGCAAGCTTCGATAGGCCGACCACCCCGCCCGCCGGATAATAGGCGATGTGCGTCTTGCCAACGAACGGCACGACGTGGTGCTCGCAATGCGAGGTGAAGGGAATGTCGCGAACGAGCACGAGATCGTCGTAGCCTTCGACCTCCTCGAAGACTTTCGACAGGACCTCGTCGGCGCTCTCCCGATAGCCGCTGAAGAACTCTTCATAGGCTTTGACGACGCGACGCGGGGTGTCTTGCAGCCCCTCGCGGTCCGGATTGTCTCCCGCCCAGCGCAACAGGGTGCGTACGGCGGCTTCGGCTTCATCACGGGAGGGGCGTTCGACGGTTTTAACCGTCTCGAGCGAAGAAAAGGGACAGGTCTTAACCACGTCATCCATGTGGCGCCTCCATATGCTTCAGCGCGCGCCTCTAAAAGGCGCAACGGCAGCGAATGCCTCGCGCGAGCGAAGCGGTCCCTCAAATCGTCGCCCTCTCCAGATGGTTCGAGATCACGCGAGAATTCGAGACTGACGAGGGCGGTTGAAGCCCCGGCGCGACCCGCCGCTTTCGCGAGGGCGCGCAAAATCCTATATAGAGATTTACCGAGGCGATGGTAAGGCCTTGGCTTGAAACGCGCGGCGGCGATGCTCGACAACATTTACAATCAACGCATTCTGGAACTTGCCGGAAACATTCCGCGCATCGGCCGGCTGCCGCGCCCAGACGCGACCGCCTCGGCCTATTCCAAACTCTGCGGCTCGACGATCACCGTCGATCTGAGGCTGGAAGACGGGAAAGTGGCCGACTACGCGCATGAGCTGAAGGCCTGCGCGCTTGGCCAGGCGTCGGCCTCGATCATGGCGCGCAACGTGGTCGGCTCCACGCCGCAGGAGCTGCGCGAGGCGCGCGAGGCGCTGCGGAGAATGCTCAAGGAGAACGGTCCGCCACCGACCGGCAAATGGGCCGACCTCGCGGTGCTGGAGCCGGTGCGCGACTATAAGGCCCGCCACGGCTCGACGATGCTGGCGTTTGACGCCGTGGCGGACGCCGTGGCGAAGGCGGAGGCTTGATCGCAAGCCAAAGAGGGCGGACAAGCTCTCATCCTGCCGCCTCGACAGGCTCTATAGCCAGGACAAGGGCCGCACTCATTTGATCTCACAAGAACGAACGACCGACGGCCTGGGCGTCCTCGGCTGGTGGCGCGCGACGCCCCTCTATCTGCGCATTTTAGGGGCCGTAGCGCTGGGGCTTGTCGTCGGCGTCACGCTTGGCGACCAGGCGGCGGCGCTCGAGACGCCGGCCAAGCTCGTCCTGCGGCTCCTGGGGGCGCTTGCCCCTCCGCTGATTCTGCTGGCGATCATGCAGGCGCTAATGCGCGCGGATCTTGGCGGACGGCAGGCGCTCCGGCTGGTGACGCTGCTGTTGACGAACACGCTGGTGGCGATCGGCATCGGCCTCCTCGTCGCTAATGTCCTTCAGCCCGGTTCATGGTGGAGCCCCGCGCCGGCGCATGCGCCCGCCAAGGCCACAGCCGGCGCCGATCCCCTCACGCAATTCCTGGACAGCGTGCCCAAAAGCATCGGCGGACCATTTTCGGACAATGGCACGGTGATGGGCGTCATCTTCATTGCGGTGGCGCTCGGCGTCGCCCTGAGAAGCCTGCGGCATCATGAGGTGCGCACCGTCGAAGACCTCGTTCACGTGGCGCTGACCAGCCTGATAACGATACTGCACTGGATCATCGACCTGGTGCCGCTGGCCGTTTTCGGCATCGTCGCCAGCATCGTCGGCGTGAAGGGCTTTGGCGATTTCCTCGCCTTGGGGGGCTTCGTCGTCGCCGTGCTCGCGGCGCTGACATTGCAAGCCGGCTACTACCTCATTCGCGTGCGTCTAGGTTCCTGGGTGCGTCCACTCGAACTGCTGCGGGGCGTGCGCGACGCTTTGGTGATGGCGTTTTCGACCGGCAGCTCCACCGCCACGATGCCAGTGACCTATGCGCGCCTGCGCGAAAATGTCGGGCTGCGCGAAGAATCCGCCAGCATGGGCGCGCTCGTGGGCGCGAATTTCAATAATGACGGCACGGCGCTCTATGAAGCCATGTCGGCGTTGTTTGTCGCGCAATTGCTCGGCATGCATTTGACGCTCAGCCAGCAGTTCATCGTCGTGGTGACGTCGGTCGTCGCATCCGTTGGCGCAGCCGGCATTCCGGAAGCGGGTTTGGTGACGATGACGATGGTCTTCAAGGCGGTGGCGCTGCCCACCGACTACATCGCCATGCTTTTTACCGTCGACTGGCTGTTGGACCGCTGCCGGACAGCCATCAACGTCATGGGCGACGTAACGGTCAGCTGTCTGCTGGATGGCAAAACGCGCGAGCGGCCGGAGACGCGACCGCCCTGAGGCGTCCCGAGACGCCGCAAGAGACGCCGCAAGAGTCTCGCCCCAGCGCCGCTTTCCGCCTACGCTTGCAGCATGACCCCTGCCCCGATTCGCATCCTCGGCATCGATCCCGGCCTGCGCAACACCGGCTGGGGCGTCATCGAGGCGCAGGGCTCGCGGCTCTCCTTCATCGCCTGCGGGCGCGTGCGCTCCGACGCAAGCCTCAACATGGGCGAGCGGCTATCGCAGCTGCATTTGGGTCTGATGGGCGTCATCACCGATCATGCGCCACATGAAGCGGCGATCGAGGAGACTTTCGTCAATCGCGATCCGCAGTCGGCCCTGAAGCTCGGACAGGCGCGCGGCGTGGCGCTCACCGCGCCAGCGCTCGCCGGCCTCGTCATCGCGGAATACGCCGCCAATCTCGTCAAGAAGACCGTCGTCGGCGCCGGCCACGCCGACAAGACGCAAGTGCAGATGATGGTGCGGGTGTTGCTGCCGGCGAGCGGAGCGACGAGCGCCGACGCCGCCGACGCTTTGGCGGTGGCGATCTGCCACGCCCAGCATCGCGGCGCGAGACTGCGGATTTCGGCATGATCGGCAAGCTCAAAGGGCTGATCGACAGCTATGGTGAGGATTTCGTCATCCTCGACGTCAACGGCGTCGGCTATGTGGTGCATTGTTCGACACGCACGCTGCAAAAGCTGCCGCGCGTCGGCGAAGCCTCTGCGCTCGCCATCGAAACGCAGGTGCGCGAAGATTCAATCCGGCTCTTCGGCTTTGCGACCGAGTCTGAGCGCGACTGGTTCCGGTTGCTGCAAACCGTGCAGGGCGTCGGCGCCAAAGTGGCGCTGGCGATCCTTTCAATCCTTCCGGCGAACGATCTCGCCTCGGCGATCGCCATGCAGGACAAGGCGACCGTCTCGCGCGCGCCGGGCGTCGGCCCGAAGCTCGCCGCGCGCATCGTCGCGGAACTGAAGGACAAGGCGCCCGCCTTCGGCGCCGTCGACCCCGCCCTGGCGCGGCTCTCGGGCGAGGAGCCGGAAGGCGCGCCGTCGGCCGCGCGCGACGCGATTTCCGCTCTGGTCAATCTCGGCTATGGGCGTCCGCAGGCGGCGGCCGCGGTGGCCGAGAGCCTTAAGCAGCTCGGCGAAGCCGCCGAGGCGAGCGCGCTGATTCGCCAGGGCCTGCGCGAACTCGCGCGCTGAACGCGCGATCAGGCGGCGATCACGTCGCGATAGATTTCAGCGAGCGTCGTTTCGAACTTTATCGCCGGGAGGCGCAAGGTCTCTTCTATTGCGCCGCGTCGCGGACGTTCAAAGAAACCGCCCTCGACGCGGTCGATGACGTCGACGGCGAGATGGTCGCGCTCGACCAGCACATAATGCTGCAGCGACGGAAGCTTCTGATAGAGCCCCCATTTTTCCCATCTGTCGCGATGGGCGGAGCCTTTCGACACGACTTCGATGAGCACGACCGGGTCGTCGAGCGAGGTCGCGTCGGGCGACAGCGGCCCACAACGCACCATAACATCAGGGAAGCATGCGAGATCGAGCAGCCGCTGCTTCAGGTAGAACGTCTCGTTGAAGGGCCGACAGTCCGACCCGCGCCGCCGAAACTCGTTCATCAGCGCGACGGTCAGATTTTGGATGATGCGCTTGTGCTCCCAGCGTGCGCCGACCATCATGCGCACGACGCGGCCGCCGATCAGCTCCCACTTCTCATCGGCGGGCTTGTCGGGGAGAAGTTCCTCGAAATCGTCGAGGGACATATACTCATATTGCGAGGACGGGCGATTCACGGCGCGGCTCCGTTTGCCGCATCATAGCATAGCGCCTGCGCCATCGCATGGGAGCCGCCCGTTTGACCACCCCCGCGCGCCTTATAAGCCCCGAGCAGCACGACGACGACGCCGACGCGTCGCTGCGGCCGCTGTCGCTTTCGGACTTTACGGGTCAGGAGGCGGCGCGCGCCAATCTCAAGGTCTTCATCGAGGCCGCCAAGACGCGCGGCGACGCGCTCGATCATGTGCTGCTCGTCGGCCCGCCTGGGCTGGGCAAGACCACGCTGGCGCAGATCGTCGCGCGCGAGCTTGGCGTCAATTTTCGCTCCACCTCCGGCCCCGTCATCGCCAAGGCCGGCGACCTCGCGGCGCTGCTCACCAACCTCGAGCCGCGCGACGTGCTGTTCATCGACGAAATTCACCGGCTCAATCCGGCGGTGGAGGAAATCCTTTATCCGGCCATGGAAGATTTCCAGCTCGACCTGATCATCGGCGAAGGTCCGGCGGCGCGTTCGGTGAAGATCGATCTTGCGAAGTTCACCCTCGTCGGCGCGACGACGCGCGCCGGCCTCCTGACGACGCCGCTGCGTGACCGCTTCGGCATTCCTGTTCGATTAAATTTCTACACGGCGGAAGAATTGGAGCTGATCGTCAAGCGCGGCGCGCGCGTGCTGGGGATCGGCGTCGACGCCTCGGGCGCGAAGGAAATCGCCCGGCGTTCGCGCGGCACGCCCCGCATCGCCGGCCGCCTTCTGCGACGCGTGCGCGACTTCGCCGTGGTGGATGGCGTGGGATCAATCACCCGCAAACTCGCCGATCACGCTCTGTCGCTCCTCGAGGTCGATTCAATCGGCCTTGACGTGATGGATCGTCGCTATCTCAATCTGGTGGCCGTCAATTTCGGCGGCGGCCCGGTCGGCATCGAGACGATCGCCGCGGCGCTGTCGGAGCCGCGCGACGCGATCGAGGACATTATCGAGCCGTTTCTTTTGCAGCAGGGCTTCTTGCAGCGCACGCCGCGCGGGCGCTTGCTGACGCCGCACGCCTTTCGTCACCTCGGCCTCGCCGAGCCCACGCGCCCTGCCGCGCAGTTCGGATTGTTTGGCGAAGGCGAAGACTAACCGGCGATCACGCGGTGAGCACGAAATAAATCATTGCGCCAAATAAGAGAACGGCGGCGATCTCGCCGGCATGCTCCAGCGCCTTGAGCGCGCGGCTTACGAGCTTCGAGTTCATAATGCACCCTCCATAGGAACGTACATGGCGTCTCAAGCTGCGCTTTCCAGCTCCTTACGAGGAGTCAACTCGATCGAGCCAAAATCGAGCTAATGTCCGAATTAAACTACGAGCGGACCGCCGGCCTTGATCCAGGCGTCGAGGCCGCCCTGAATATGGCGAGCGGACGTTAGTCCCGCTTCCTGCGCGGCCTCGACCGCCATCGCCGAACGCTCGCCGAAAGCGCAATAAAAAACGATGCGCTTGCCGGTGGCGACCGCCAATTCGTGCAGCAGGCCGCCGTCCCGAATATTCTCGTCGAGTTCGTCATAGGGCATATGCAGCGAGCCGGGGATAACGCCATGAACTTCGCGCTCGCGCGCCTCGCGCAGATCGACCAGAGCTGTTGAAGGCTGACCGAGAACGTCGAGCGCTTCTTGCGGCGTCAACGACCAGCCCCGCCGCGCGATGTCCTCCTGATGCAATCCGATGTGAACGTTCGCCGGCACCGCGACGTCCATCATTTTCGGATTGGGCAGATGCAGGCTTTCCATCAGCGCGACATATTCATCGACGGATTTCACCTGCAAGCGCGGATTGAACGCCCGCTCCTCGCCAATCGTGCTGACCGTATCGCCCTTATAGTCGTGCGCCGGATAGACAAACGTCGAGTCGGGAAGCTTCATCAGCTTGCCGAAAAGCGACTCGTACTGCGCCCGCGCGTCGCCGTTCTGAAAGTCAGTGCGGCCCGTGCCGCGAATCAACAGCGTGTCGCCGGTGAACACCCGGTCGGTCATCACAAAGCTGTATGAATCGTCCGTGTGACCAGGCGTGTAGAGAACATCGAGCTCGACGCCCGGGATGCGGATGCGCTCGCCTTCGCGAACGCGCATCGACACCACGTCAGCGTTGCTGCGCTCGCCCATCACCGTGATGCAGTGCGTGCGGTCGCGCAGCGCGCCCGATCCGGTGATGTGATCGGCGTGGGTGTGCGTGTCCAAAGACTTGACCAGCCGTACGTCGAGTTCGCGCATCAGCTGCAGATAGCGTTCAACCTTGTCGAGCACCGGATCGATGATCAGCGCCTCCCCGCCGCGATGGCCGGCGAGGAGATAGCTGTAGGTGCTGGAGACGCTATCGAACAGTTGCCTGAAGATCATCGCGCGCGTTCCTGCGCCTGCCCCGCGTCATTTCGGTTGCGGTACAATGCGAAGATAGGGCCGCGGCGCATTCCAGCCCTCAGGATAGATCTTTTTCGCTTCCTCGTCGGAGACTGAACCCGCGATGATGACGTCATCGCCCGGCCGCCAGTTGACGGGCGTCGCGACCTTATGTGTCGAAGTCAATTGCAGCGAGTCGATGATTCGGAGCACTTCATCGAAGTTGCGGCCGGTCGTCATCGGATAGACCATGATGAGCTTGATCTTCTTGTCGGGACCGATGACGAAAATATTGCGCACCGTCTGGTTGTCGGCCGGCGTCCTGACGCTGGCGTCGCCGCCCGCGCTCGCGGGCAACATTCCATAGAGCTTGGAGATGCGCAGGTCCGGGTCGCCGATCATCGGATAAGTCGGCTTCGCGCCCTGAGTTTCCTCGATGTCGACCGCCCATTTGGCGTGATTGTCGACCGGATCGACGCTCAAACCGATGATCTTGACGTTACGTCGCTTAAATTCGGGCTCGAGTTTGGCCATGTAGCCAAGTTCGGTCGTGCAGACCGGCGTGAAATCCTTGGGATGCGAGAATAGAATGCACCAGGAATTTCCAATCCAATCATGAAACTTGATATGTCCTTGCGTCGTGTCGGCTTCGAAATCCGGCGCGGTGTCGCCAATCTGGAAAGACATGTGGAAGCTCCTCGGTTATGGTTGCGACGCGCCTTGGAGCGCGAGCGACGCTCTTCGCCGCCTGAGAGCGTATGCCTATAAATGCGATTGTTTCGCTCAGTATCAAGAACAGCCGCGTTCAAGCCAATTCCGCCGCTTTGATGAAACTCCAACCTAGCCGCCAGCCGAACGCAGAATGACGACGATCGCGCCATGTCAGTCCCTGTCCATTCGCGTCTATTACGAAGACACGGACTTTTCCGGACTCGTCTATCACGCCTCCTATTTGCGATTCATGGAGCGGGCGCGCACCGAAATGTTGCGTTCCCTCGGGCTCGATCAAAAGGCGCTGCTCGAGGGCGCAGCCGGCGCGCCGATTTTTTTCGTTGTCCGGTCGATGGACGTCGACTTCCAAAAGCCCGCGACGATGGACGACCTGCTGACCGTCGAAACCGACACTCTTGAGCTCGGCGGCGCCTCGCTCACGCTTGAGCAGCGGGTTTTGCGGCAGGCGGAACTGCTTGTCCGCGCCAAAGTCCGGATTGTGTGCGTCGAAGCCGGCCGCGCGCGCCGCCTGCCGCCCGAGGTGCGCGCGAAATTCGAATGTCTTCTGCCAAATTCAGAGTAGAATGCCGTCGCCATCTGGACGCCGCCTTTTGCGGCCTAAAATGGCGGCGAGATGGGAATCAACGAACCCGCTGCGCGACTGCGGCCCCGGACCGAGCCCTCGGACCCGGCGGAGACCGGCGTTCTGATCGTCGACCTCGCCGCCCTCGCCGATAATTGGCGCACGATGGCTCGGCTGGCCGGCGGCGCGGAATGCGGGGCGGTGGTGAAGGCCGACGCCTATGGATTGGGGCTCGCGCCCGCGATGCGCGCGCTGCTCTCAGCCGGCTGCCGAACCTTTTTCGTCGCCAATGTCGTCGAAGGCGAAGCGGCCCGGGCCGTCGCCAACGACGCGACCATCTATGTGCTGGACGGGCTCGTGCCCGGCGCGGCGCCGCGGCTCGTCGCCGCCGATCTTATTCCAGCCTTGGGTTCGCTCGGCGAAATCGACGAGTGGGCGGCGACGGGGCGCAAGCCCAAAGCCGCCATCCATTTCGACACGGGGATGAATCGCTTCGGAATTCCGATCAGCGAGGCGGCGCAGGCGGCCGAGCGCGCGCGCCACATCGCGCCTACGCTGGTGATGAGCCATTTCGTCAGTTCGCAAATGCGCGACGCCGCCTGCAATGCCCGGCAAATCGAGGAGTTCCTGGACGCCCGCGCGCGCTTCGCCAAGATTCCGGCGTCCATGGCGAATTCCTCGGCCGTCTTCCTGCCGCAGCGCCCGCATTTCGATCTCGTTCGTCCCGGTTACGCGCTCTTTGGCGGCAACCCCACGCCTTACGCCGAATGCCCGGTGCGGCCGGTCGCGCGGCTCAGCGCGCGCATTCTCTCAACGCGCGAGATCGAGCCAGGCGCCTGCGTCGGCTATGACGCGCTATGGTCGGCGCCGAGGCGCACGCGCATCGCCACGATCGGCGTCGGCTATGCGGACGGCGTGCCGGTCGGGGCTGCCTCTTGCACTGAAAAGCCGACAGGCGAAGCGCTCGTCGGCGGAGTCCGCTGCCCCTTCATCGGCCGCGTATCGATGGATTATGTCGTGCTGGACGTTTCCGAGGCGCCGCGCGAGGCCGCGCAGCGCGGCGAATGGGTCGAGCTGCTGGGCGACGGCATTTGCATCGAGGACGCCGCGGCCCGCGCCGGCACCATCGGCTACGAGATTCTCACTCGGCTCGGCGCGCGATTCTCGCGACGCTATCTGGGGGCTTAGCTCGGCGTTACGCCATCGCGAACCACGGCGCGAGCACCGGATATCCCTCGCCTGCGAGGAGCGACACCGTCTCATGCAGCGGCAGGCCGACGACGGCCGTATAGGATCCGACGATCTTCACCAGAAACACGCCGGCGCGTCCCTGAATGGCGTAGCCGCCCGCCTTGCCGCGCCACTCGCCAGTTGAGAGATAGGCTTCGATCTCGGTCGAGCCGAGGCGCTTGAACCGCAGCCGCGCCTCGACGAGACGCCTGCGCTCCAAGCCGCGCGGCGTAATCAGGCTCACCGCCGAAAAGACCCGGTGCTGGCGCCCCGAGAGCAGCTGCAGGCACTCCTCGGCCTCTTCCCGCGTCTCCGCCTTGGGCAGGATGCGCCGGCCGACAGCCACGACCGTGTCGGCGGCGATGAGAAAAGACTCCTTCAGCTCGGGCTGCGTCGCCCGCAGCTTTACCGCGGCAGCCGCCTTCTCGCTGGCGATTCGTGTGGCGTAGGCGCGCGGCGATTCCCCGCGGTGCGGCGTCTCATCGATGTCGGCCGGCAGCAGGGCGTCGGCGTCGAGTCCCGCCTGCTGCAACAGCGCCAGGCGCCTCGGCGAAGCTGATGCGAGAACGAGCTTGGGACGGGCGATTGGGGGATTGGCTGTCAAGAATGTCGCTCCGCCAAAAGAAAATTACCGGAAACGATATGTTATACGCCCTTTGGTCAAATCATAAGGGGTCATCTCGACAAGCACCTTGTCGCCAGTCAATACGCGGATGCGGTTCTTGCGCATTTTGCCGGCGGTATGAGCGATGATTTCGTGGTCGTTTTCGAGCTTGACGCGAAACATCGCGCTCGGCAGCAGTTCGGTGACGACGCCGGGAAATTCGAGCAGTTCTTCCTTGGCCATGTGGTTCCTTGTGAGGCGCTCTCCGCCGCGAGTCTTGCCGCGCGGCTTAGATAGCGCGTGAAATGCGAAAAACCCGCTGCCCCGGCCGGGGAGCGGACTCGGCGCGGACCCTAGTCGAGAACGAAGGATTTGTGAACCAGGGAGTTGAGGGGCGACCACAGCTCTCACAATTCGACGGCGCGGCCAAAGTCGCACGCGCGATCGAGATCGACGCCTTCGAGCGGCGCCGCAGCGAGAAGCGCCTTAAGCGATCCCCTTGCAAGCAAACGCTCGAGCTTTTTTCTTTCCCTGCGTCGGCGAAAGATTTGAGTGCGAGACTTTCGTAACTTCCTCATCGCAGTTCTATTTTTCGTCGTTTCATCAAGCGGGATCATGCCTCCACACGAGGATCAATGATATTGATAGGGACGTTCGCTGCCTGCAAGAACTCTACGAACCCATTTCTAGTGGAAGGGATCACGAACAAACTAAAAAAGAAACAGATCTCCCAAAGGTCCTGCTGCGACAATACGATATTCGAACCAACGGAGAATACTCGCTCACGCATCATCGCCTTGCCACAAATAGCCATCGGCTCCAAAGTTTTCTGGCCAATAAGCTTAGGAATCGCATGGATGGTTCCCGTTTCTTCCCCTTGAGCAAAAATATCAAAAGTCTTCCAAGTGATCTTAAATGAATCCCCAGGCCCGCATCTTTCGGGTTTGATTCTCCCCAAATCGTGAGTTAGAGCGTTACGCGCTGAGTACAGGCTTTTAATGCTGTCTGCTTCGTTTGGTGCGATTCTGAATCGCTTTAGAAGCTTGTCGAGTTTGCGGGGGATGCCCAGGCTATTCTCAAATTCCTTTTGAGCCTTTTGAGGGTTATTCAATTCGAGACTTTTATTTTTGCATGCAATAATGAGACAGCTCTCGTGAACGCGATCGAGAAACAACGCGTAATGTTCGAGTAACTCGCGCAAACCACATCCAATAATCCACGTAGCAAAATGTTCCTTGAAGTCCCGGACGGCCTCTTCTGGCAAGTTCGATGGGAGGAAGTCGATCGGCATACCGGTTTGGCCGGGCATAATTGGTAACTTATGTAACTCGTAGTCATTAAAATCACCGCGCTTAGCAGCGTTCAAACCTAAACCCATAAAGACTGCCGCGCGGCGAACGCCTACGTGAGCAAGCTCCGCAATATTATCGATGTCCACGTTGATTTTGAGCTTCTGCACCAATTGTGAAGGTCCGTCTATTGTGATGTCTAATTGATGGTCGATAAATTTCTTACTTCGGCTTGCCCTTCACCGTGCGCGTGCCGGGCTTGCCGCCCGAAGAGCGTGGCGAGACGCGCGGCGGCGGCGCGATCCGACCCAGCGGCCGCGCTTCCCCTCCCCCGAAATTATGCGGCCCCATGTCGGCGTCGGTCGGCTTATGCGCACGGGTCGCGAGCTTTTCCTCTTCGTCACGGCGTATGGCGCCGCGCCCTCCCCGACCAAAGGAGGCGCGAAATTGCGGACTCGCCTCGGCGAGCAATTCGGCGCGTTGCAGCCGCTGGATTTCATCGCGCATGCGCGCCGCCTCTTCGAAGGCGAGATCGGCCGCCGCCGCCTTCATGCGCTTTTCGAGATCGGCGATCGTGGCCGCGAGATTATGCCCCGGCGCGATGTCATAACCCGTGTCGATGGTCACATGATCCTGCTCGGCGACCGAGCCGAGAATGTCGGCAATGCCGCGCTTGATCGACGCCGGCGTGATGTTGTTCTCGAGATTGTAGGCTTCCTGCTTGGCGCGGCGGCGGTCGGTCTCGTCCATCGCGCGCTTCATCGAGCCGGTGATCTGATCGGCGTAGAGGATGACGCGACCGTCGATATTGCGCGCGGCGCGGCCGATCGTCTGCACGAGCGAGGTCTCAGAGCGCAGAAACCCTTCCTTGTCGGCGTCGAGAATGGCGACGAGCCCGCATTCGGGAATGTCGAGTCCCTCGCGCAACAGATTGATGCCGACGAGCACGTCGAAGGCGCCGAGCCGCAGATCGCGGATGATCTCGATGCGTTCGATGGTATCAATGTCGGAATGCATGTAGCGCACGCGCACGCCGTTCTCATGCAGATATTCAGTCAGATCTTCCGCCATGCGCTTGGTGAGCACGGTCACAAGCGAGCGATAGCCGATCTGCGCCGTCGCCCGCGCTTCGTCTAGAAGATCGTCGACCTGGGCGCGCGCCGGGCGCACCTCGACAATCGGGTCGATCAATCCCGTCGGGCGAATCACCTGTTCGACGAAGACGCCGCCTGTCTGATTGAGCTCCCAGTTTCCCGGCGTCGCCGAGACCGAAACGGTCTGCGGCCGCATCGCGTCCCATTCCTCGAAACGCAGCGGACGATTGTCCATGCAGGACGGCAGACGGAATCCATATTCCGCGAGCGTCGCCTTGCGGCGGAAGTCGCCCTTATACATCGCGCCGATCTGCGGAATGCTGACGTGGCTCTCATCGGCGAAGACCAGCGCATTGTCCGGGAGATATTCGAACAGCGTCGGCGGCGGCTCTCCGGGCCTGCGGCCGGTGAGATAGCGCGAATAATTCTCGACGCCGGCGCAGGAGCCGGTCGCCTCCATCATCTCGAGATCGAAGCGGGTGCGTTGCTCGAGCCGCTGCGCCTCCAGGAGACGCCCGGAACGGTGCAATTCGTCGAGCCGCGCGCGCAATTCCTCCTTGATCGCCTTGATCGACTGCAGCAGCGTCGGCCTCGGCGTCACATAATGCGAATTGGCGTAGACTTTGACGAATTCGAGGTCGACCGTCTTCTTGCCGGTCAGCGGATCGAATTCGGAGATCGACTCCACCTCATCGCCAAAGAAGCTGACGCGCCAGGCGCGATCCTCATAGTGGGCCGGGAAGATGTCGACGGTGTCGCCGCGCACGCGAAACGTTCCGCGGGTGAAATCGGCGCCGATGCGGCGGTAGTGCAGCGCAACGAGATCGGTGACCAGCTGCCGCTGCTCCAGCTTCTCGCCAAGAGTCACCGAAAAGGTCATCGCCGTGTAGGTTTCGACCGATCCGATGCCGTAGATGCAGGAGACCGACGCCACGATGATGACGTCGTCGCGCTCGAGCAGCGCGCGCGTGGCGGCGTGGCGCATGCGGTCGATCTGCTCGTTTACCGAGGATTCTTTCTCGATATAGGTGTCGGAGCGCGGCACATAGGCCTCAGGCTGATAGTAGTCGTAATAGGAGACGAAATATTCGACGGCGTTATTGGGAAAGAAGCTCTTGAACTCGCCGTAAAGCTGCGCCGCAAGCGTCTTGTTCGGCGCGAGAATGAGCGCCGGCCGCTGCACGCGTTCGATCACGCTCGCCATGGTGAAGGTCTTGCCGGAGCCGGTGACGCCGAGCAGCACCTGGTCGCGCTCCTGCGCCGCGATGCCCTTGACCAGCTCCGCGATCGCCGCAGGTTGGTCGCCCTTCGGCGTGTATTCGGACACGAGGTCGAACCTCACGCCGCCTTCGGACTTCGCCGGCCGCTCCGGCCGATGCGGCGTCCAGGGCTTTTGGTCGCGAATGTTCGGATCGCCAAGGCGCAGCAGTTGCGCAAGACTGTCGGCGGTGGCTTCCACTCCGCCAATGTTTTGAGCGGCGCTTCCTGAAGTCGCGCCGCCCGCCTGAAACCCTTCGCCGAGGCCGTATTTTTCGATGTCCTCCTCGTCGAGGCCGTGAATTGAAGAGGCGTCATAGGCCCCCTGCGGCGCCTCGCCGAACCCGGGCGCGAGCGCCGGATTGAGGAGTTGCACGAGATGCGGCGCGAGCGGCGCGACCTCGGGCTTCGCCGCCTTGGCGCGCGTCGGCCGCGCCGGGTCTTTGGGCTTTCCGGGAGGTTTGGCCATGGCCGCAATATGGGGGAGACGGCGGCGGGATGGAAGCGCCCAAAGGAGCAGTTACGCCACACCCAGATCAATGACGACGATCTCCGGCGGACAACCGATCCTCACGGGCGCGATCGAACAGCCAAGCCCGGCGGAAACGACTAGGTGACGATCGTTCTCAATCTTGTGACCATAAGCGTAGCGCGCGCCATAGTGTGATGGCACGTTCGGGCGCCAGCCAAAGAAATTCAGCTGTCCGCCATGTGTATGGCCGCTGAGCGTGAGCGAAACGCGCGCCGGCACGCTCGGAAAAATATCCGGCTCATGCGCCAGCAGAATAACTGGCGCGTCGTCCGCGACTTTCGTCAGCGCCCCGTTCAGATCATCGATCCCATATCGGGGGTGGCGCCACCCCCGCACCGGGACAAAGGCGATTTGATCGCCCAGTCCGACAATCCAGAACGCTTTCCCGTCCTTGACCAAACGCACGGCGTCATTCTGATAAACGGCGAGACCCGCATCCTGCATGGCCTTGCCAACATCCGGCAGGCCCTCGCCGCGGCGCATCGACGCCTCATCCGCCCACCAGTCATGGTTGCCGAGCACGGCATGAACGCCGAGAGGCGCGTCGAGCCGCGCCAATGCGCGCGACCAGGCGCTCGCCGGCTCCTGTCTCTGAAATTTGTGAGTCGCCACATAGTCGCCAACGAGCAAGGCGCAGTCAGCGCCCTGACTGTTGATCAGGTCGACAATTTCCGTCACACGCTCGGCGGTCATCCACGGATCGCAGGCGTGAAGATCGGCTACAATCGCGAGCCGCAACCTTAAGTCTTTTGGCCACGTCGGCGGCGTGAAGGCGTAACGGGTGACGCGCAAACGAAAAAGCGGCTCGACGAGCGAGCCATAGATCGCGATGCCGCCGCCAGCGACAATAAGTGTGGTCATCAGGCGCAGGAACGCGCGGCGATTCAGCATCCGCGATTACCAAACGGAGAGGAGAGGAAGAGGAAGATGACGGGAAACACTGGTTAGATCAAATGCCGGCGCAATGTCCGTCCCCGCTTCTGCGGAGAGGGCGGGGAGGCAAATCAAATGCCGTCCGTCAGATCAAACGGCGGCGGCGCATCCTCGCCCTCTATAGCATAAAACTCTTGAAGCCAGCGCCACGCAGGCATAGCATGTGTATGGAGTCGGAGCATCATACACATGCGCACCAACATCGTCATCGATGACAAGCTAATGGAAGAGGCGCTGCGCGCGACGGGCCTCAAGACCAAGAAGGAAGCCGTCGAACTCGCGCTGCGGACGCTGCTACGCCTCCAGCGGCAAAAGCAAATCCGAAGCCTGCGCGGAAAGCTCGACTGGCGGGGCGATCTCGACGCTATGCGCACGGATAAGAAAACATGATCCTCGTCGATTCCAGCGTTTGGATCGACTATTTTCGTGGCGTCGCCTCGCCCGAGACCGATCGTCTGGACAGGTTGCTCCAGGACGAATTGGTCGCAATAGGCGATCTGATCTTGACTGAAGTGCTGCAAGGCTTCGATCGGGACCGCGATTTCAATCGCGCTCAGAAATTCCTGACCACGCTGACGATCGTAGAACTCGGCGGCAAGGAAATCGCCCTGCGCGCGGCAAAAAATTATCGCAAGCTGCGCGGTCTCGGCGTCACGCCGAGGAAAACCATCGACACGATCATCGCCACCCGCTGCATCGAAAGCGATCTGCCGCTGCTCTACAGCGACAGGGATTTCGACCCATTCGTCGAGCGCCTCGGTTTGCGCCCGGCCATGGCGTAGCGATGCTCCGCTCTCAGCGCCCGTGACTTCCAATGTTTCGCGGTGACAGTTGGACAACGCATCGACCGCGCTATCTGCCTCCATAGGGGGCCAACATGCGCAGACGTCGATCGAAAATGAACAAGCTTTTCTCCGACACGCTCAAGATGAGCTTCGTGGCCAATCAGGTCATCGGCTTGCGGCTGATGAAGATCGCCACGGGCGGCGCGCATGGCAAGCGCGAAAGCGACCTGATGGTGAGCGAAAAGCTCGAAGCCGCGGCCGAGGCCAGCCTCGCGGCCGCGATGAGCATGGCGACAGGACAACCGCATCGCGCCGCCGAACGCGCGCTCGCCGTTTACACGAAGCGGGTCAATGGCAATCTAACGCGACTGTCGAAGCGCTGACGGAGACGATTTGTCTCGCGCGAACCGTGGCCGGGGCGCCGCGCGCTTGCGCCGCCACATCGCCAGTGCGCAGCCAGCCCCCACAAGCGAGAGCACGCCGAACGCGGCGGACCATTCAGCCCCCTCGCCCACCGAAAAATCATACTGCCCGACATATTCCTTGGCGCCGTCGTCGCTGGTCGCCCTGACGAGAGCGACATAGCTTCCGTCGCTGACGAAATTATGCGTGAAGCTTGTCGTGCCCTTGTCCGCCAAATATTTCTGCGGCGGCAAAACGGCGACGGTGTTGGCATCGAGATCGTCGCGCCAATCGGCCTGACCGACATTGCGCAGCACGCGGATTTCGATGTTCATGTCGCGCAGCTCGATCTGCCGCGCGTCGAGGATGATTATCGTCGGACCGAGCGTCGGCACATGCCGGCAGAAAATCTCGTCGGTCTGATTTTCTTGAAAAGCGCTGAACATCATTTGCGTCGGACCGACGCTCATCACGCAATGGCGCGGATGTTCCGCCCTGATCTGCGCCTGAGCAATGTTTACGCACACGCAGGCCAGAAGCGCGGCGAGCAGAAGTCTTCCCGACATCGGACCCTCCGGTCATGGCGCGCGAGACGTTCGGCTCGACGCCGTCGACTTGCCGCCAAAAAAAGCATCCAAGGCCGCCGCCCCCGTTGAATGCGCCGAGCTTTGAAGCTGCCGCCAATCCGGATTTCGACAAAGAAGCGATCTTGCCAAAGAGCGGCCAGAATTCGCCATCCGAGGCTCGCGTCGCCTATTCCGCCTCCTCCAATTCCTCCCGCTCCGCCTCCAGCAATTTAGCGCGCGCCTCGGCGGCCTCGCGCTGACGGTTCCACATGCCGGCGTAATGGCCGCCAAGCGCCAGCAGCGCCTTGTGCGTGCCGCGTTCGACGATTCGGCCATGATCGAGAAACAGGATTTCGTCGGCGTCGACGATGGTCGACAGACGATGCGCGATGACGAGCGTCGTGCGGCCGCGCGCGACCCGCCTCAACGCCTCCTGAATTTCATGTTCGGTCAAGCTGTCGAGCGCCGACGTCGCTTCATCGAGGATGAGAATCGGCGGACCTTTGAGAATCGTGCGCGCAATCGCGACGCGCTGCTTCTCGCCGCCGGAAAGCTTCAGCCCGCGCTCGCCGACCTGCGCGCCATAGGCCTCCGGCACGCTTTCGATGAAGCGGTCGATCTGCGCGAGCCGCGCCGCCTCGCGCACCTCTTCGTCGCTCGCGTCCCATCTTCCATAGCGGATGTTGTAGCCGATCGAATCGTTAAACAGCACGGTGTCCTGCGGCACCATGCCAATCGCCGCCCGCAGGCTTTCCTGCGTGACGTCGAGAATATTCTGCCCGTCGATCGTGATGCGGCCGCCTTGCGGCTCGTAGAAACGATACATCAGGCGCGAGATCGTCGATTTTCCGGCGCCGGACGGCCCGACGATGGCGATGGTTTGTCCGGGCTCGGCTTCAAAGCTCACGCCCTTGAGGATCGGCCGGTTCGGCTCGTAGTGGAACGCGACATTATCGAAAACGATCCGCCCTTCGCGCACGAGGAGCGGCGTCGCGCCGGGCTTGTCCAGGATCTCCGGGCTCTGCGCCAGGATCGAAAACATCGTTTCGATGTCGATGATCGCCTGCCGCACCTCGCGATAGAAGGTGCCCATGAAATTTAGGGGCTGCGCCAACTGCCCCATCATCAGGTTGATCAGGACGAAATCGCCCACCGTATTGCGGCCGGCCTCGATGCCATAGACGCACATCACCATCATGGTGGTGAGGCCGATGATGAAGATCACCGTCTGGCCGGCGTTGAGCACCGCAAGCGAGACATAGGACTGCGTGCTCGCCTGCTCGTAATGGATCATCGATTTGTCGTAGCGCTCAGCCTCACGTCTCTCCGCGCCGAAATATTTGACCGTTTCATAGTTCAGCAGGCTGTCGATCGCCTTCTGATTGGCGTCGGTGTCGCTGTCGTTCATCCTGCGCCGAATGGCGATCCGCCAATTTGTGGCGAGCGTCGTATAGAGAAAATATCCGGCGAGAGTCGCGACCAGGACGAGCCCATAGCGCCAGCCGAACTGATAGAGAAAAATGCCAAGGACCAGCGCCATCTCCAGCACTGTCGGGGCGCCGGTCGACATGATGAGGCGCGACAGCGTCTCGATGCCGTTGCGCCCGCGCTCGAGCACGCGCGTCAGTCCGCCGGTCTTTCGGCCGATATGAAACCGCAGCGACAGCTCATGCATATGCACGAAAAGATCGGTCGCCAGCCGACGCACGGCGTGCATCGCCACCGCCGCGAAGATGCCGTCACGCAGCTGCATCAGCACGACCGAAGCGATGCGGATAGCGCCCATCATTAGAGTGAAAAAGACCGCCGCGGTTGCGAGCTTCCCCGCCACGCCTGGGCCGCCCTCAGCCAGCGCGTCCGTCGCCCATTTGAAAGCGTATGGCGTCGCGGCGTTGAACAGCTTGCTGACGACGAGCAGCGCAAAGACCGCGGCGACCCGAAGCTCGAGATCGCGGCGGCCGCGCGGCCAGATGTAGGGCCACAAATGGCGTATCGTCTTGAAAAGAGACGATTCCGACAATTGCTGTTCATTAATGGGCTGAGGCGCGGCGTCTTCCGCATCGATTGCGCTTGATTCGCCTTGATCAGGATTCAGCATAGGTCTCCGATTGAATGGGCCGCCGTCGCGTTTTGCGTCATATATGAGTTTTAGAAGGAATGCGCACCCCAAGCCGCAGCGCGGCGATAGCGCTGCAAGAGAATGCACATGCGAGAAATTAAGAACGTTTGCGTCTATTGCGGCTCCTCGATCGGCGCCGATCCGCGTTACACAGCGGCGGCGCGCGCGCTGGGCGCGGCCCTTGCACGCGCCGGAGTCGGCCTCGTTTATGGCGGCGGCGCCATTGGCTTAATGGGCGTTCTGGCGAAGGCCACGGTCGCCGCCGGCGGCGTTGTCACCGGGATCATTCCCGAGTTCCTGGACCGACGGGAGATTCCCTTCACGGGCGCGACGGAACTCGTCGTCGTCGACGACATGCACACGCGTAAGCGCCTGATGTTCGAACGATCCGACGCCTTCATCGCGCTGCCTGGCGGCGTCGGCACTTTGGAGGAGCTGACCGAGCAGCTGACCTGGATTCAGCTCGGCCGTCACACCAAGCCTCTGGTCATCGCCGACATCGGCGGCTTCTGGCGTCCGCTGCTGTCGCTTTTCGCGCATATGCGGAACGAGGAGTTCTTCGGGGAAGTCGATAACGTGCGCTATCTCGTGGCCGAACGCATCGAAGACATTCTGCCGATGATTTTCGCGGCGGTTCGCCATTCTCCAGACATCAGCGAGACAGCGATCACCGAACGGCTGTAGCGGTCTGACGGTCGTTGCGCTCGACCGACACCAGCAGCTTGTAGTTGATCGCGTCGACGAGCGCCTCGAAGGACGCGTCGATGACATTGGCCGAAACGCCGACCGTCGACCATCGCCCGCCCTCGCCGTCGGCGCATTCGACGAGAACGCGCGTGACCGCGTCGGTGCCGCCTTGGAACACGCGGACTCGATAATCGACGAGCCGAACGTCGTCGATGAAGCGTTGATAGGCGCCGAGATCCTTGCGCAGCGCGAGATCGAGGGCGTTGACGGGGCCGTTGCCTTCGGCGGCCGAAATGCGGCTCTCGCCATCGACATTGATCTTGACGATCGCCTCGGCGCCCTGGTCCTCGAAGCCGCCATTCCTGGCGAAGCGCCGATCGACCGCGACGCTGTAGCGTTCAATGTCGAAGAAATGCGGCGCCTCGCCAAGCACGCGCTTCGCCAGAAGAAAGAATGAGGCGTCGGCGCCCTCATAGGCGTAGCCTTGCGCTTCCTTCTCCTTCACCTCATCGAGAAGCCGCGCCAGACGCGGATCGTCCTTGTCGAGGACGACGCCCAATCGGCCAAGCTCGGCCGCGATGTTCGAGCGCCCCGCCTGATCGGACACGAGGACGCGCCGCACATTTCCGACCGATTCCGGCGTGACATGTTCGTAAGTGCGCGGATCGGTCAGCACCGCCGAGGCGTGAATGCCGGCCTTGGTCGCAAAGGCGCTGGCGCCGACATAGGGCGCATGGCGGTTGGGCGCGCGGTTGAGAAGCTCATCGAGCGCATGGCTGACGCGCGTCAGATGCGTCAGCTTCTCCTGCGTCACGCCGATCTCGAAGCGCTTGGAAAATTCGCCTTTCAGCAACAACGTCGGGATGATCGTCGTAAGATTGGCGTTGCCGCAGCGTTCGCCAAGACCGTTGAGCGTGCCCTGGATCTGCCGCGCGCCGGCGCGCACGGCGGCAAGCGAATTCGCCACCGCCTGTCCCGTGTCGTCGTGGCAATGCACGCCGACGCGGTCTCCTGGAATCTGCTTGACGACCTCCGCGACGATGCGCTCGACCTCGTGCGGCAGCGTGCCGCCATTGGTGTCGCAGAGGACCACCCAGCGCGCGTCCGCGTCATAGGCGGCCTTGGCGCACGCCAGCGCATAGTCCGGATTCGCCTTGAAGCCATCAAAGAAATGCTCGCAATCGACGGCGACTTCCTTGCCGCGCGCGACGGCGGCGTTTACGGACTGCGTCACGCTTGCGAGATTGTCCTCTTCCGTTGAGCGTAAGGCGACGCGGACCTGAAAGTCCCAGCTCTTGGCGACGAAGGTGACGACGTCGGCGCTGCTGTCGAGCAGCGCCACGACGCCCGGATCATTCTCGACCGAGCGGCCCTGACGCCGCGTCATGCCGAAGGCGGCGAAGCGCGCGCGCAGTTTCGGACGCTGCGCAAAAAACTCCGTGTCGAGCGGATTGGCGCCAGGATAGCCGCCTTCGATATAGTCGATTCCGATCTCGTCCAGCATGGCGGCGATCTGACGCTTGTCGTCGAGCGAAAAATCGACGCCCGTCGTCTGCGCGCCGTCGCGCAGCGTCGTGTCGTATAGCGTCAGCCGTTCCTTGGCCGAATCCTTGGCCCATTCCTTGGCCATCAGTGCGCTCTCCCGGCGGCCTGGACCGCCAACTCCTTGGTCATCGTGGTATTGCCGAGCCATTGGCCGGCGATTGTTTTCATATTGCGCGTCGTGGCTACATAGCCGCGGGCCGCGAAAAAGTCCTGCGCCGCGTCGGAAGCCTCGACCGTCAGCAGTGTCGTGCCGCGCGCGGCCGCGAGTTTTTCAATCGCCTCCGCCAGCGCCGACCCGACGCCCTTGCGCGCCATGTCGGGCCGCACATAGAGCATGTCGAATATCTTGTTGTCGCGCAGCGCAGCGAAGCCGGCGATGTTTCCGTCGACAAGCGCAACGATGGTCAGCGCATCCGCGAGGTGCGACGCGAAGGCCGCTTCGTCGTCAGCCGCGGACGCCCAAGCCTCGCGCTGCGCATCGTCATAGTCATCGGCGGCAAGCGCCTCGACGCTGGCGCGAAAAAGCGCCGCGAGCGTCGCGGCGTCTGTGGCAAGAAACGGCCGCAGACCGGGCGTT
Source organism: Methylocystis rosea SV97 (assembly GCF_000372845.1). Classification (GTDB taxonomy): domain Bacteria; phylum Pseudomonadota; class Alphaproteobacteria; order Rhizobiales; family Beijerinckiaceae; genus Methylocystis; species Methylocystis rosea. The sequence goes on along the minus strand of NZ_KB889963.1, from coordinate 2,050,489 downwards.
TGCGCGCTGCGCGCCATCACATGATCTCGAACGCGCGCAGCAGATGCCACGCGATGAAGGCCGCGAGCGCCAGCACGATCAGCTTGAAGGCGAGATAGAGCGCCCAGTGGCGCTTGAAGGGAAGCGTCTTTTTCCAGTCATCATTGGACATAGGATATCCCCTTCTGTTCACCACCCGGTTCGCTTCGCGAACCACCCTTGCATGCTCGAAACGCAAGAAATCACAAATCTCGCCTTGCGTAAGCGTTCCATCGTTACGCCGAGCCGCGCCGTTCTGATCCCTCCCCCTTGCGCGGAGGGTGGCGCGCGAAGCGCGCCGGGTGGGGGAGACGTCAGCGCTTCTCACGACGCCGCCCGCAAATGTTCCTTCGCTCGGGCGACGATGGTCTCCACGACGCCGATCAGGTTGGCGTCGATCTCGTGATTCCAGAAGCGCAGCACATGAAAGCCGTTCGCTCGAAAAATCGCGTCGCGCCTAGCGTCATGACGGCGCCCGTCAGCTTCGCCGTGCTGTGAACCGTCAGCTTCAATGATCAAGCGATATTTGTAGCACACGAAATCGAGCACATACCCTTCAAGCGAAACCTGGCGACGAAAATGAAATCCCTGCGGACGCAGCAGGCGCAATTGCGACCAGAGCTTCACCTCTTGCGGCGTCATGTTCTTGCGCAGTTCGCGCGCGCGCGGGTTGGCCATGTCCGTCACCCCACCCGGTTCGCTTCGCGAACCACCCTCCCCGTCAAGGGGAGGGATGGGCCTGCATCAACGAAACGCAAAACTTCATGCAAAATGCCTCGCATGAGCGCGTGATCGCTACGCCGAGTCGCGCCGTTCCTATCCCTCCCCCCTGCGGGGAGGGTGGCGCGCGAAGCGCGACGGGTGGGGGAAAGAGCGCTCACCGCTTCACCTCCCAGGTCGTCGTGCCGTCCTTATTGTCCTTGAGGGCGATGCCCATAGCGGCGAGTTCGTCGCGGATGCGATCGGACTCGGCCCAGTTTTTTGTAGCGCGGGCGGCGTTGCGTAGATGAATTAATTCCCCGACCTTGTCTGTACCACATATTTTGTAACTGACCGATCCGGTATGCCTGACGTCGGCTTCAACCCCTTGTTCCTTTAATTCCTCAGTTATCGCTCTCTGGCGTTCTTCGTTGTTGTTCGCGAAAGCAATTTGAAGCTCATCGAGCCGTCGCATCACATCACTTGACGCAAGAACGCTCTCCCCCACGTGGTAAGGGTTTAGAATGAACATTCTTTCTGGATTCACGATCCCCAAGAATATACAGGTATCCAAGAGTGACACTTGATCCTCATGGACCTTTGATCGAGCAAGCGCTCTCAATTCGCTAATTGCTTGGGGAGTGTTCAGATCGTCGCAAAGAGCAGCCATTACTTTTTCGTTAGGCTGTAGCAGGCTCGCATGTACACGATATTCTGCTTCAGCAGCACGATTTGCGAGCAAATTCGTCCACTCTTGGAGCTCTGCGTGCGCCTCCTCTAGCGCCTTCACCGTCCAATCGATCGGCTGGCGATAATGCGTGCGCAGCATCGCGAATCTCAACACTGGACCGTGCCAGCCTCTGCCGCCAAACTTCTCTGTATGCAGTAGCTCGTGGATCGTCACGAAATTCCCCAGGCTCTTGGACATTTTCTCGCCCTCGACCTGCAGGAAGCCGTTATGCATCCAGTAATTCGCCATTACATCTTGCCCGAAGGCGCAGCAGCTTTGCGCGATCTCGTTTTCGTGATGCGGGAAGACGAGGTCGATGCCGCCGCCGTGAATGTCGAAGGTTTCGCCAAGATGCGCCCAGGACATCGCCGAACATTCGATATGCCAGCCGGGACGCCCCCTGCCCCATGGGCTGTCCCAACCGGGCTCGTTCTCCTTTGAGGGCTTCCACAGCACGAAATCCATGTCGCCGCGCTTATAAGGCGCGACGTCGACGCGCGCGCCGGCCAACATTTCATCGAGCGAGCGCCGCGACAGGCGTCCGTAATTTTGCATGGACGGCACGTCGAACAGCACATGGCCATCGGCCGCATAGGCGTGGCCGGCGGCGATCAGGCGTTCAATGATCGCGATCATCTGCGCGATATGCTCGGTCGCGCGCGGCTGCATCGTCGGCTCGAGACAGCCGAGCGCCTTCACGTCCTGCTGGAAAACCTTGTTGGTCTCTTCCGTCAGATCGCGAATGGAAATTCCGCGCTCCGCGGCGCGCGCGTTGATCTTGTCGTCGACGTCGGTGATGTTGCGGACGTATGTGACATGCTCGGCGCCGTAGAGGTGGCGCAACAAGCGAAACAACACGTCGAAAACGATGAGCGGCCGGGCGTTGCCGATATGCGCGTAGTCGTAGACCGTCGGTCCGCAGACATACATGCGCACATGCGCGGGATCGATCGGACGGAATTCCTCCTTCGTCCGGCTCAGCGTATTGTAAATTTTCAGCGCAGGCGTCGACATGAATTTCCCCGCAAGGCCGCCGGCCGGGGCGTCGCTTCATGTCGTTTGGAGAGACGTGACGGCTCCGGCCAGCGTGATCGCTAGCTGATGATGGTCTTCCGACAAATGGTGAGCCGAAGCGTCATGGCGGCGACCATGCGCTAAAGCGCGCCGCCGCGTCAAGCGCGAGCCTCTGCCGAGCGGCCGCCGATTTAACTCGGGTTTTACCGCTATGCGCTAGGTCTGCGGCAGGCTGTCGGGGTCGCGTGGGGCTAGTTCGTCATGTGGAAATATGAGGCGCCGTTCGGGCGGCGCGCGTTTGCGTCGCTACTTGCAGGAATGTGGATCGGCGTCGGCTACGCCTGCGCCGCACGGGCCGAAGCGAGCGCGGTCGGCGCCTATGTTATCGCCGATCAGGAGGGCTACGGCCTGACGGAATGCCTCACGCGTAAGGCCGATTGCGGCAAGATCGTCGCCGACTCCTGGTGTGCGGCGCATGGCCATGGCGCGGCCAGAGCTTTTGGCCGCGCCGACGATGTGACCGCCTCGATCGACGTAAGCGCGGCGCGCGCCTCGATCGAGCCGGACGCCGCGGTCGTCGCCTGCGTCGATTAGGTCAGCGCAGAAAGTCCCCGCATTGCGGGACTTCGTTCTGGCCGGCCCAGGGCTGAATGGCGAGGGTCGAGGTCGAGCTTTCGGGCGAGCCTTCGACGAGCTTGTCGGAATAAACCATATAGATCAGCACATTACGCTTGGCGTCGCAGCCGCGAACGATATGCATGCGCTTGAACAGCAGCGACCGCCGCTCGCTGAACGCCGTATCGCCCTGGCCGAACTTCTCCTTGAATTTGATCGGGGCATATTGCCGACAGGCGAGCGAAACCTCCGACGACTGCTCCGCCACGCCGAACATGCCGGCGACGCCGCCTTTTTCATGCGCCGTATAGTAGCAGACGACGCCGTCGATCACCGGGTCGTCGATTCCGTAGGTCGCGAGCTTGTCGTTCGGGGTGAGGAGCTTGAAATCCACCGATTTGCGGAAAATGAGATCCGGCCCACTCTGCGCAAAGGCCGGCGCGGCGCCGAAACAAAGAAAGGCCGTCGAAATCAGAGCCAGCAATTTGGAACGCTTCATATCGGCAACCTCCTGGATCACGCTGCCTTTGGACGGAATCGCCCAGAGGCGGATATCATGATCAATCTCGAAAGCTTAGAGCGCGCTCTGTGCGAAAAACCCAATTCCGCTTTTCCGCGAGCGGCGCTCTAGCGACGCCGTTGCCGATATGGGCGAAGCCGCGCGGCAAGGGAAGGGCTTCGGCCCTGGGCGAGGCAAAAAATTCGGCGCGCGCAATGGGGCTGACGGCGTCGTCCGGCGCCTTGTTGCCGACATGATGGGCGCGATTAATCGAGCGACGTTTGATCCGCGGCCCGGATTGGTGAAAATGGCGCGATTCGTCGCAAGCGACGCGCGCCGGAACATCAGTCGCCAAGCGATCGCGCAAGCGTTTCTCGGCTTCTTACCCAGAGTGTGAAGAGAGCCAAAAACTTCAATGAGGCCGCGACCATAAAGCCCTTTTTGACGAGATGCGCCTTCAGGCGGACGAAACTGGCGGTCGCCGCCGGCGTCGCGTTCGGCCTCCTCGCCGTTTCGCCGGCAGCAGGGGAAAGTCCCTATTGTACGGAGTTGCGCGCGCAGATCGCCCGCGCCAGCGCCGGCGGCAGCGCGGGGAGATTCCAGGCCGCGGCCGCCAAGCAGCGCGGCGACTATGCCCGCGTCTCGGCGAAAGCTCGCGCACTCGGCTGCGATCGCGGCCAATTCCTGTTCTTCGGCGATCCGCCGCCGCCTCAGTGCAGTCAAATCAACGCGCAGCTCAACCAACTCTCTGGCGCTATCGCCAGCTATGAACGGGCGAGCGCCGACGACGGCGGCCAGCGTCAGGCGCTTGCCGCGCGTTATGAGGCTGAATGCCGCAATCCTCAGGCGGCGCAAGCGCGCGTTGCACGACCGCGCAATTTCTTTGAAGAGCTGTTTGGCGTCGCGCCCGATGAAAGTCCGGGCGCGCGCGACATGCCCGTCGGTCCAGACCCGGATCAGGAACCTTCAGACGGGAAGCCGCGCGGGGGTCCAATGGCGATCTGCGTGCGCGCCTGCGACGGCGGGTTTTTCCCCATCACCTATTCGGCGCGCAGCTCCAATCTCGACGATCTCGCGACGATGTGCCGGGCGCTGTGTCCCAACGCCGAGGTGAAACTCTATACGGCGTCGCAATCGAAGGTGCTCAGTTCCGCCCTTTCGATCGACGGCGAAGCTTATTCGGACCATCCCAACGCCCATAAATTCGAGACAACCTATGATCCGTCCTGCGGCTGCAAGCCGCCGGGGCAGTCGTGGGCCGAGGCGCTCGTCGAAGCCGAGCGACTCATCGCCGAGCGCCACGCAAAGGATCAGGTCGTCACCGCGGAGCAGGCCGAGCAATTGTCGCGCGCGCTGCCGCCCGGCGTTGCGCGCGGTCGGAAAGCGAAAGGCGCCGCGGCGACGCCAGAGCCGACGAAGACGCCAGAACCCGCGGCGCAGGCGCAGCCCAGCGCCGCGGATGGCGCGGCCGCTGCGCCGGAAACCTATCGCGAAGTCATCGGACCTGATGGGATCAAGCGCCGCATGCGGGTCGTCGCGCCGGCGTTGTGAGCCTCATCCCCTCGCTTTAGTTCTCCGCCGCGTCAGGGCATATGCGCCTTGACCGTCTCGATCAGCTGTTTGATCGAGAACGGCTTCGCCAGAAAACCAAAGTCGCCCTCGGGAAGGTTTTTGGCGAAGGCCTCTTCGGCATAGCCGGAAACGAAGATCACCTTCGCCGCGACGCCGCGCTTGCGCAGTTCGGCGAACATCGCGGGGCCGTCCATCTCCGGCATCACCACGTCGGAGACGATGAGATCGATCTTGCCGTCGACGCGCTCGACGACCTCGAGCGCCTCCATGCCCGTCGCGGCTTCGAGCACCGTGAAGCCGCGCGAACTCAAGGCCCGTGCGCCGATCGAGCGCACCGAATCCTCGTCTTCGACGAGGAGAACCACGCCCTGTCCTGTGTAGTCCGCAGCGACCTTGGGCGTATCGGCCTTCTGCGACGTCTCCTTCTCCTCCGGCACGTAGCGCGGCAGGAAAATGCGGAAAACCGCGCCGCGCCCGATCTCGCTGTCGACGGAGATGAAGCCGCCCGACTGCTTGACGATGCCGAACACCGTCGAAAGGCCGAGGCCCGTGCCTTTGCCGACTTCCTTCGTCGTGAAGAAGGGTTCGAAGATCTTTTCTTTCACATCGGCGGGAATGCCGCTGCCCGAGTCCTCAACCTCGACCAGCACATAATCCGCCGCGGGGAGCGCCGCCTCATTAAAGGCGGCGCATTCCGAGGCGGCGACATTGCGCGTGCGGATCTGCACCCGTCCGCCTGACTCCAGCATGGCGTCGCGCGCGTTGACGACGAGATTGATGATCACCTGTTCGAACTGGGTGATGTCGGCCTTTACGAACCAGAGATCGCGGCCAAGACGCAGTTCCAGCTCGTTCTTTTCGCCGACGACGCGGCGCAGCAGATTCTGCACTTCGGAGAGCGCGTCGCCGAGCTGCAGAACTTGCGGACGCAGCGTCTGACGCCGAGAGAAGGCGAGCAGCTGCCGCGTCAGGCCTGCCGCGCGATTGGCGGTTTCCTTGATCTGGCGAATGTCGCGGAAGGCGGGGTCGGTCGGCCGGTGGCTGGAGAGCAGCAGATCCGAATAGCCGATGATCGCCGTCAGCATATTGTTGAAGTCATGCGCGATGCCGCCGGCGAGCTGGCCGACCGCATTCATCTTCTGTGACTGCGCGAACTCCTCCTGCAGCTTGCGCTGCTCGGTCGTGTCAAGCGCATAGACCATCGCGCCCTTCTTGCCGGCGTCCTCGGCGGAAGAGACGAAGAAACGCGCCGAACGCGTCGCCGCGCCGGCGGCGTCTTCCTCGAAAACGACATTGATCGGCCGCACTTCGCCTTTGCCTTCGATTGCGTCTTCGATCGCGGCGCGCAGGGCGGCGCCGTCGCGTTCGCCGAGCCCCGTCAGAACCGACCATGGCGCCGCGGCTTGTCCCTGGCCCGACTTCAGCGCCTGCGGCAACAATTTCGCGAAGGCCGCGTTCGATGTCAGCACGCGGCCCTCGCCGTCCAGCGTCGCCATCGCCATCGGCGTCGAGTTGAAGAAGCGCGCGAAACGCACCTCGGCCGCGCGCAAATTCTCTTCCGGCTGTTCGCCAGAGGCGCGGTTGAGCACCAGGGTGCGCGAGGCGCCGGATTCGCCGTCCTGACCGAACGCGACCTGGTGCAGCAGCCTGACGGGCAGCGACTTGCCGTTGCGGCATCGCAGGTCGAGGTCGATCTGCTCAGTGCGCACGTCGCCAGGCGCGCCCGACATCGCGGCGAGAAGCGCCGCGCCGCTATGGGCGACGATGGAGGACAGCGTCGCGCCGCCAGATCCGACCTGCGTGAGATCGTAGCCCAGCCATCCGGCGAGCGTTTTGTTCATATAAGAGACGGCGCCGTCCGGACTCGCGGAAAAAAACCCCGCCGGCGCATGATCAAGAAAATCGATCGCGTGCTGGAGCTCCTGGAAGACGTTCTCCTGCCGCTGTCGATCGGCCGTCACGTCGGCCACCGCCCATAGACACAAGCGCCCGCCCGACGTCGTCGGCAGCGGCCGAACGCGGATTCGGTACCAGCCGACTGCGCCCTGCCCCGACAGCGGCGGCGAAAGCCGCAGATCTTCGCTATGCGAAACGCCGCCGCGCGCCGCCTGGACCAGTCTATAGATCGCCTCCGAGACCTCGGGCGGCCCTGAGAACAGCCGCTCGACCAGCTGAACGCCGGAAGCGTCCTTCGCGTCGCACATCGCCGTATAGGCTTCGTTGGCGTATACGATGCGCACATCGCCTCTGGTGACGAGCAGCCCTTCGCCGGATGTGTCGGCGATGAATTTCGTCACGTCGTTGCCCGCGACTCGGCCGGAGAAGTGAATCAATCCGACCGCATAGGCGAAGAGAAAAAAGATTCCGGCGACGCCGAAAACAGCGAGCGCCAAAATGGTGACGCGCGGCGCGAGGTCCGAAGGCGTCAGGTAATAGGCGGCGACGCCTGCGACCAACGCGATGACGAGGGCGAGCGTCAATCCAATATTCGCGGGCCGCTCGCTGCGTCCCAGGGCGGCCGCTTCGGTCCTGTCGCTCATTTCTTAACCACCCGCGTCATAAATCGCCGATCGCGACGGCCATGCTGACGCCGGCGCGCCGATTATTACTCTGCCGACGCTTACAGAATCATCTAAAACAATGGCTGTGAACGCCAATAATAGCAACGCCGGACGTCGGAAGGGCGCTGATTCATCAAACATTAACCATTCATTAACCTTTTTTCGGCGCTTGCCATGAAAGCTGTTAATTTGGCAAGGTTCACGCGCGTTCGAACGAGAGACTAGCCGTTCATGCCCGATAAATTCACTCAACTGCTGCCGGCGCTCGCGGCGCTCGTTGCGTTCCTCGTCGCTGCGGTGCTGCTGCTTTATATTTTCCGTCTGTTGTTCGGACGCCGCCTCCGTTCGCCCGGAGGCCGCAATCGCGCGCGCCGGCTGGACGTTGTCGATGTCTATGACCTCGACCGCGAGCGCCAGCTCGTCATTGTGCGGCGCGACAATATCGAACATCTGCTCCTGATCGGCGGCCCGAACGACATCCTCGTCGAAGCGACGATCAACCGGCTCGAAGGCGCTGTCAGCCGCGGACCCGAGCAGCGCCCCGGAGCGCCGGCCGCCGCGAACTGGCCTGCCGAGCCCTCGGCTCCGCCTCGAGAGCTAGAAGCGCCGCTGCCGAAACCCGCCGCGGCGGGCGCCGTCAATCTGCCGCCCGACCTCTTCGCGCCGGCGCCCACGCGGCCTGCAGCGCCGCCGCCTCCTCCGCCACCGCCGGCCGGACCAAGAGTTTCAAGTCCGGCCGCCCAGCCGCAGCGCCCGGCTCCGCCCCGCTCGCCGACGCCGCCTTTCCTCGCGCGCGCTCAGCAGCGGCTGGCGCCTAAGCCCGCGCCGGCGCCTGAAGCAGCGGCCCCGGCGCCGCCGCCTCCGCCCCCTGTGGCTCCTCCGAGGCCGGCAGAACCCCCGCCGGCGCCAAGGCCTGCAGCGCCGCCGCCGCCTCCCGCTCCGCCGCCGGCCGCCGCGAGGCCTGCAGCGCCTCCGCCTGCGCCCCCGCCGCCGCCCAAGCCCGCAGCGCCGCCGCCTCCCCCGCCGCCGGCGGCTCCGGCCGACGTGGATCCGCTGGACTCGCTTGAGGCGGAGATGGCGCGGCTGCTCGGCCGCTCGGATCAGAAGGAATGAAAAAGGGCGTCGCCAGCGGCGACGCCCTTCACTTTTCCCCCGAAGGTTTCGGACTAATCGTCTCGATATACTTTTTCGCGCCGTTCGTGACGCTCCTGCGCCTCAATCGACAGTGTCGCGATCGGACGGGCGTCGAGGCGCTTGAGGGAGATCGGCTCCCCAGTTTCCTCGCAATAGCCGTAACTGCCGTCGTCGAGGCGCGTCAGCGCCGCGTCGATTTTGGCGATGAGCTTGCGCTGCCGGTCGCGCGCGCGCAGTTCGATGGCGCGATCGGTTTCGGACGACGCGCGATCTGCAAGATCAGGATGGTTTTCGTTTTCATTCTGCAGAGTGGCCAGCGTTTCGCGACTCTCTTGCAGAATGTCCTCCTTCCAAGCCAGCAGTTTGCGCCGGAAATATTCGCGCTGCCGATCGCACATGAAGGGTTCGTCTTCGGAAGGCTTATACGTTTCTTCCAGATCCACCGCCATCTCGCGAATCCTTAATTGGCCTATAGGCGACGCCTATATAGCCGCGACGGGCGCCACATACAATCATTCCCCGCGCCGCCGCTCACTCCATGGCTCTGCGCAGATTTTCGTCGATCTTGTCCAGGAAGCCTGTCGTCGACAGCCATTTCTGATTGCAGCCGACAAGCAAGGCCAGATCCTTGGTCATGAAGCCCGACTCGACGGTCGCGACGCACACTTCTTCGAGCGTGCGGGCAAAACGGACCAGATCCTCGTTCCCATCGAGCTTGCCGCGATGCGCGAGCGCACGCGTCCAGGCAAAAATCGAAGCGATCGAATTCGTCGAGGTCTCGTGCCCCTTCTGATGCTCACGATAGTGGCGCGTGACCGTGCCGTGAGCGGCTTCGGCCTCGACGGTCTTGCCGTCGGGCGTCATGAGCACGCTCGTCATCAGGCCGAGCGAACCGAAGCCCTGCGCAACGGTGTCTGACTGCACGTCGCCGTCGTAATTCTTGCACGCCCAGATGTAGCCCCCCGACCATTTGAGCGCCGAGGCGACCATATCGTCGATCAGACGATGCTCGTAGGTGAGGCCGAGCCCCTGGAATTTCGATTTGAACTCGGCGTCGTAAATCTCCTGGAACAGATCTTTGAAACGGCCGTCATAGGCTTTCAGGATCGTGTTCTTGGTCGAGAGATAGACCGGATATCTGCGCGTGAGCCCGTAGTTGAACGTCGCGCGCGCGAATTCGCTGATTGACTCGTCAAGATTGTACATCGCCAGCGCGACGCCGGAGCCAGGAAAGTTGAAGACTTCCTTCTCGATAACGTCGCCGTCGACGCCTTCGAATTTGATCGTCAGGCGACCCTTGCCCGGCACTTTGAAGTCAGTGGCCTTATACTGATCGCCGAATGCATGGCGCCCCACGATGATCGGCTGCGTCCATCCCGGCACCAATCGCGGCACGTTCCTGCAGATGATCGGCTCGCGGAAGATGACGCCGCCCAAAATGTTGCGGATCGTGCCGTTCGGCGATTTCCACATCTCCTTGAGCTGGAATTCCTTCACGCGCGCCTCATCGGGCGTGATCGTCGCGCATTTCACCCCAACGCCATGCTCCTTGATGGCGTAGGCCGCGTCGACCGTCACCTGATCATTCGTGGCGTCGCGATTTTGGATCGAGAGATCGTAATAAAGGAGATCGATGTCGAGATACGGACGAACGAGCTTTTCTTTAATGGCGGCCCAGATGATGCGGGTCATTTCGTCGCCGTCGAGTTCGACGACAGGATTCGCAACCTTTATCTTCCGCATGCATCCGCTCCTCTGTGCCGCGCGCCTTATAGCCTCCGCTAAAGGTTTTGGGTAGCAATCCACGGGCCTTCGGGTAAGCGTCGAAGCGCCCTTCCCCCCGCACACTTTCCGCCCTAATTTGCCGGCCGCTTTGGGGCGAGGGGGCAAATTGGTCGGGGCCGGGACGGATCGCAGCAAGACGGACCTTTCCGGGGGGCCGGCGATTGTGCTCGTGCGTCCGCAGCTCGCCGTCAACATCGGCATGTGCGCCCGCGCCATGGCCAACTTCGGCCTCTCCGATTTGCGCCTCGTCTCGCCGCGTGAAGGCTGGCCGCGCACCGGCGCCTATCGCAAGGGCGCCTATGCGGCCGCCGCCGGCGCCGTGCATCTCCTCGAAAGCGCGAAACTTTACGAGAGCGTTCGCGACGCGATCGAGGATCTCTCCTTCGTCTACGCCGCCACGGCGCGCGGACGCGGCCAGATGAAGCCGGTGCTGACGCCCGCCCAGGCCATGCCAAGCACGGCGGCGCGCATGACGGCGGGCGAGAAACATGGCGTGCTGTTCGGGCCCGAGCGCACCGGCCTCGACAATGACGACGTCGCGCTCGCCGACGCCATCCTCACCTTTCCGGTCAATCCCGCCTACGCTTCGCTCAATCTCGCGCAGGCGGTGCTGCTCACGGGCTATGAATGGTTTCGCGCCGCGCATGGCGACGCCATTCCCTTTGAGATCGAAGAGCGCTCGCCCCCGGCGACGCGCGAGATGACCCTCGCTTTCTTCGATTTTCTCGAAGGAGAACTCGACAAGCGCGGCTTCTTCCGCCCGCTGACGAAGAAGCCCGTCATGTCGCGCAACCTGCGCAACATGTTCCACCGCATGGGCCTCACCCAGCAGGACGTGCGCACGCTGTGGGGCATGGTCGTGCGGCTGGTGGAAGGCCCGCGCCGAGAGCCGAAGAAGACGAGCCGGAAGAAGCAGGCGGAAGGCGCGGACTCCTGAGCTTCGTCAGCTGTGACGAGACAACCGTCCTAGTGAAGCGACCGCTTTCCTTCCCGCCGCGTGGGCGGCGGCGCGAGCGGGCTCGCCTGATGGTGCACGAGCCGCCAGCGATCCCCGTTCCAGCGAAACCAATTGGTCGCGAGCAGCAACCCGCCGCCGACCTCCTCGATGCAAAAGACCCGCCCGTCGGCGCCCTCGATGAGCGTCTTTGGATCTCGCGTCGCGACCGCTTCCTGCGCCGGGTTACGAAAAATATCGCGGTAGGAGGCGAGCACCGGCATGCGCCCGACGAGCGCCGGCCATCCTGGGTGAACGCAGGAACAGCCCTCCTCCGCCCAAAGATCGTTCAAAGCGCCAAGGTCACGTGCGGCGAAGGCCCGGTAATAAGCAGCGTTGGCGTCGAGCAGCGAGATTTCATCCATCGGGGGACACTGCGAGATTCGATTGGGCATGGCAAATGCAAGACAGGGCCCAGAGCAGGACGGCGCGAGAGAAATTGTTCGATGGATGCGCTGACCTGGTTCGGACTTTTCGCGGTAAGCGCAATGCTGCTGACTTATTCAATGGAAGAACGCAGCCATTGGTTCGTGCTGGGATTCGCCGCCGCCTGCGCTTTGGCGTCCGTCTACGGGTTCATTCAAGGCGCATGGCCCTTCGGCCTGGTCGAGGCGGTGTGGGCAGGGGTCGCGCTCAAGCGCTGGCGCTCGCGGCGAAGAGCCTCGCAAGACTGCGGCGAAGCGCTTAAGTAATCATGTCGAGATGTCACAGAGCGCCCGATTTGTGATATTCGCGCACTTCCGGCCGGCCTTGAACCGGACGCAGGAGTCTTCCGATGTTCATCCAGACTGAAGCTACCCCTAATCCCGCAACGCTCAAGTTTCTGCCCGGCCAGGACGTTCTGGGCCAAGGCGCCATGGAATTCCGCTCGCGCGACGACGCCATCCACGCGCCGCTCGCCGAGGCGCTGCTCTCCATCGACGGCGTCGAGGCGGTGATGTATGGCGCGGATTTCGTCTCGGTGACGAAGAACGGCGCCGAATGGCCGCATCTGAAGCCCGCCATTCTTGGCACGATCATGGAGCATTTCGCCTCCGGCGCGCCGCTCCTGACGGAAGGCGCGGCGCCAGCGCAGCCCGACGGGGAGTTCTATGACTCCGCCGACGCCGAGACGGTCGCCACGATCAAGGAGTTGATCGAGACGCGCGTGCGGCCGGCGGTCGCCGGCGACGGCGGCGACATCGTCTTCCGAGGCTTCAAAGACGGCGTCGTCTATCTCGCCATGAAGGGCGCTTGCTCCGGATGCCCGTCATCCACCGCTACTTTGCGAAACGGCATCGAGAACCTGCTCAAGCATTTCCTTCCGCAGGTGAAGGCGGTCGAGCCGGCGTAGGGGCGGCGTGTCGGAGGCGACGTTGATCGCGCTCCGAAAACCGTCATAATCAACGAATCATGCGAATCCTTGCGATTGACACTGCTCTGCCAGCCGTCTCGGCCTGCGTGCTGGACCACGACGGGGCGGAGCCGGTCGCCGCCGAGTCTATTGAGATGGAGCGCGGCCACGCCGAGGCGCTGCTGCCGCTGATCAAGCGCGTCATGAGCAAGGTCGAAGGGGGTTTCGCTTCGCTCGACCGGGTGGCGGTGACGGTCGGACCAGGCTCTTTTACCGGCATTCGCATCGGCCTCGCCGCCGGTCAGGCGATCGCGCTCGCCTGTAAGACCGAGATTGTCGGCGTTTCGACGCTCGCCGCGCTTGCGGCGCCGCTGATCATTGATCCCTTCGACGGCGTGGTCGCGGCGGCGATCGACGCCCGCCATGACAAGGTCTACATCGCCGCCTTCGGCCCGGACGGGCGCCCGCTCCTCTCGCCGCGCCGCATCAACGCGCATGAAGCGCTTCGCGCGCTCGGGACCGGCCCGCTGCTTCTGACCGGTTCCGGCGCGCCGCTGCTTGCGAAGGAGGCGCGCGCCCGCGGCGTACCGGTCAGGATCGCGAGCGAGCGGCCTGCCCCCGATATCGCCCTCGTGGCGCGTCTCGGCCTTGCCGCACAGCCTGATACTGCGCCGGCCCGGCCGCTTTATCTTAAAGAGCCCGACGTCACGATGCCGGCTGCGCGGCCCACCGCCCCAAAGGGCGCCGTGGGCTTGGGCGATGCGGCCGCGCGCGCCGCCGCCGCTGCGGCGCAGGCGTGAGCTTTGCGCCATGACGCTGCTTTCGTCCTTCTTCGCCAAGCCGACATTCGTCATCGAACCCATCGGGGCGGAGCGCGCCGATGACTGCGAACGTCTGCATGGGGCGTCCTTCGCTTTTGGCTGGTCGAAAATCGACTTTGAAAATTATTTGACGGACGCCCACATCATCGCCGATGGGGCGGTCCCCGAGGGCCGGAAAGGCGAGCTTGGGGGGTTCATCCTCTCGCGGCTGACGCCGCCCGACGCCGAAGTCCTCACTTTCGCCGTCGATCCCAGCAGACGCGGCGCGGGACTGGGCCGACGCATTCTTGAAAAACATCTCGAACATCTCGAGCGTGGCGGCGCCCGGCTTGTCTTTCTGGAGGTGGCCGACGACAATGAGGCCGCGCTGAAGCTCTACGCACGCGAGGGCTTCAAAGAGATCGGCAGGCGCGAGAACTACTATCAGCGTGCTAACGGCGAACGGCGCGCGGCGATCGCTCTGCGACTGGAGATCTGAGCGAGCGCGGCTTGCGGACGGCTATAATGAGTCGCCCAGGCGCGCTGTGCGCTGCTCCTGCGCTATGGCGGGTCAGTTCATAAAATATGAGTGCACGGCGTCTCTCGCGGCGGTAGAGCGTTTCCCGATCGCATGGACCCAAGTGATCGATAAGGAATCGCTCAAAATCAAAATGTTGGAGCAGGTTCTCATCGAAAAAGTCTGTCAACTTTTTCGGAACCTGCTCTAAGGCGCAAAAAAAGTCGTATAGTGCGTCCACTCGGATGGCGCGCCGAGTCGCCGGGGCGAGCGATGGAGCAGAAAAATAGTCACAGACGTCAAAGAACTGATTGAGGCGCGATCCAAATCTCAGCGGTCCGAAGCGGCACGACTCTCCAAAGTTCTGGTCAAGTCATACGGCTGCCAGATGAACGTCTATGACGCGACGCGCATGGCCGACCTGCTCAGCCGCGAGGGCTACGCCGAGACCCAGAGCGAAGAAGACGCCGATCTCGTCATTCTCAACACATGCCATATTCGCGAAAAGGCCGCCGAAAAAATCTATTCCGAACTCGGTAAGCTTGCGATCGCCAAACGCGCGCTGAACGCGCAAGGCCGCGACATGAAGATCGTCGTCGCCGGCTGCGTCGCCCAGGCTGAAGGCGAAGAGGTGCTCAAGCGCCAGCGCGCCGTCGATGTCGTCGTCGGTCCGCAGAGCTATCACCGACTGCCGGAGCTGCTGCGCCAGGCTAAAGACGGCGCAAGGGTCTCGGACACGGATTTCGCCGTCGAGGACAAATTTCGCGTCCTGCCCGCTCCCAGTGGCGCACAGATTCGTGCGCGCGGCGTTTCGGCTTTCGTCACCGTTCAGGAAGGGTGCGACAAGTTCTGCTCGTTTTGCGTCGTGCCCTATACACGCGGCGCCGAAGCATCGCGTCCCGTCGCCGAGATCATCGCCGAGACGATGCGCCTCGTCGACGCCGGCGTGCGCGAGATCACGCTGATTGGCCAAAACGTCAACGCTTATCTTGGTCCTGATGGCGACGGCCGGCAGGCAAGCCTTGCGCAGCTTCTCGATCGGCTGGCGCAGATCGAAGGCTTGGCGCGCCTGCGCTACACCACAAGTCATCCGGTCGACATGGCGCAGGAGCTTATTGACGCGCATGGCGCAAATCCAAAGCTCATGCCCTATGTGCATCTGCCGGTTCAATCGGGTTCGGACCGCATTCTGAAATCCATGAACCGCAAGCACGGCGCAGACGCATACCTCGCCATCGTCGAGCAGCTTCGAAAGGCCCGGCCAGACGTCGCGATGTCATCGGATTTCATCGTCGGCTTTCCGGGCGAAAGCGACGCCGATTTCGAGGCGACGATGGCGCTCGCCCGCGCTGTGGGCTTCGCTTCAAGCTTTTCTTTCAAATATTCGCCGCGGCCCGGCACGCCCGCCGCCGACCGTGACGATCAAATTGACGAGACCGTCAAGAGCGAACGCCTCGCGGCGCTACAGGTTTTGCTTGAAGAGCAGCGGCAAGGCTTCAACGCGGCGACGGTCGGCCGAGAATTCGACGTGCTCTTTGAAAAAGCCGGTCGGCATGAGGGCCAAATTGGGGGCAAGACTCCCTATATGCAGGCTGTGCATGTAGAAGGCCCGATGGCGTGCGTTGGCCGCGAAGTCAGAGTGAAGATCATCGCGGCGGGCTCGAATTCCTTGAGCGGACGGCTCATGAGCGAGGAGGCGAAGGCTTGACGACCATCGACGACCCGTTGCTCGCCGCACGGGGACCGGAGCCTGTTGACCCGGAAGCGGAAATCACGCTCGCCTTTGAAAACAACCGTCACGCCTCGCTCGTTTTCGGCCTCTACGACCAGAATCTCGCCAAGATCGAACGACGCTTGCGGGTCGCCTCCTTCGCCAATGGCAATCACGTCACGCTCAAAGGCAAGTCCGAGGCCTGCGAACATGCGCGACGCGTGCTGGAGGCGCTTTATGAGCGCGTCGCGATGGGTCAGACGATCACGCTGGGCGACGTCGACGGCGCCATAGAAGAATCAGCGCGCCAACGCAGCCTGTTTCCGGATTCGGAGCCGTCACGCGGCGCTTTCGAGCAGATCCTGACCCGCAAACGCGGGTCGGTGCGCGCGCGCAACGCCGCGCAGGACCAGTATTTGCGGGCGCTCAAGCGCTACGAGCTGGTTTTTGCGGAAGGTCCTGCGGGCACGGGCAAGACCTGGCTCGCGGTCGGCCACGCCGTGCAGCTAATGGAGCAAGGCGCGGTCGAACGGTTGATTCTGTCCCGCCCCGCCGTAGAGGCCGGCGAGCGTCTCGGCTTTTTGCCCGGCGACATGCGCGACAAGGTCGACCCCTATCTCCGCCCGATCTACGACGCGCTGCATGATTTCATGGATGCGCGGATGGTCGAGCGCGGCATGCAGACCGGACTCATCGAAGTCGCGCCGCTCGCGTTCATGCGCGGCCGTACGCTGACGCGAAGCTGCATCCTGCTCGATGAGGCGCAGAACGCCAGCTCGATGCAGATGAAGATGTTTCTCACCCGGCTCGGCGAAGGCTCGCGGATGATCGTCACCGGCGATCCATCGCAGACCGATCTGCCTCCCGGGCAGAAATCCGGCCTCTCGGAAGCCGTAAGCCTGCTCGCCAATCTCGACGTCGTCGGCCGCGTGAGATTTTCGGAAGGCGACGTGGTGCGCCACGATCTTGTTCGGCAAATCGTTGGAGCCTATGAGCGCGCCGCGCGCGCCAACAAGCAGACGCGCGGGGACCCCTGACTTTGGAGATCGACGTGAATGTCGCGGCGCCTGCATGGCGGCGCGTCGAGGATCTGGAAGATTTGACGAGAGAATGCGTTCGTCAGAGTCTCGCCCTAAGCGCGGCCACGCTCGCGCCGGAATGTGAAATCAGCGTCACATTTTGCGACGACGCGGCGATTCAGGAACTCAACGCCGAGTGGCGCGGCAAGGATCAGCCCACGAATGTGCTGTCTTTTCCGACGCCTGGCCTGCTCGAGCGCAAGCCTCTGCTTGGCGACGTTATCGTCGCCTTCGAAACCGTCGCCAGAGAGGCGGAGGAGCAGGGCACGCTTTTGCGCGCCCACACGGCGCATATGATCGCGCATGGATTTCTGCATCTAATCGGATATGATCACGAGACCGCCGCCGAGGCCGAGCGGATGGAAGCGCTGGAGCGTAAAATCGCGATGGCTCTTGGATTTCCCGACCCCTATGCGGAAGACGCAGACGGGCCGGCCGGCGGAGCGAATTGAACAAAGCGCATGTCGACGCCATACGATAACGCCGACGATCCAATTCCATTCAGACGAACTGGCGATGGACCACGCCTGAGCCTCGTCGACAGGCTGCGCGGGCTGCTCGGTCTGGCGCCGGCCTCGGTGCGCGAGGACATCGAGGACAGGCTTGAAGAGTCGGCGTGCGACGTGACCCCGCATGAGCGGGCGCTCTTGAAGAACGTCCTCGGCCTGCACGACATGCGCGTCGACGACGCGATGATCCCCCGCGCCGACATCGTCGCCATCTCGCTGGACGCGCCGCTGCGCGAAGCCTTGGAGCTGTTTCGCACCGCCGCCCATTCGCGCCTGCCGGTTTACGCCGATACGCTCGACGATCCGCGCGGGATGATCCATATCCGCGATTTCGTCAATCATATCGCGTGCTGCGCCGATCGGCCCCAAGGCGCCGACGCGACGACCGTTGAACCGAGAAAGATCGACTTCGATACGCCGCTATCGCAGGCGAATTTGCTCAAGCCGGTGCTCTTCGTGCCGCGCTCTATGCCGGCGCTGGATCTTTTGATCCGTATGCAGGCGACGCGCACGCATCTGGCGCTCGTCATCGACGAATATGGCGGCACCGACGGCCTCGTCACCATCGAAGACATCATGGAAATGATCGTCGGCGACATCGAGGACGAACATGACGTCATCGACGAGTCGGGCTTCGTCGAATTGGAGAACGGCGATTTCATCATCGACGGGCGCGCCGATCTTGATGAAGTGACGGCGCGGCTCGGCGTCGACTTCAGACTTGAAGACACGCCCGCCGAGGTGACGACGCTCGGCGGTCTGGTCGCGTGGCTGGCCGGCCGCGTGCCCATGCGTGGCGAGATCATCGCGACGCCGGTCGACTCCCACGAGTTTGAGATCGTCGACGCCGATCCGCGCCGCGTCGGCAAGCTGCGCGTGCGCTCGCGCCGGCCGGCGTGAGACATCCTTCGCACGCGCATAAATTTGTCTGCTAAATCCGCTGTAAAGTCGGCCTGCCGATTCGCGGCGGTTCGAGGATCGATGGCGCAGATAGCCGAAATCGCCAGCGCGCGCGCGTCGGCGCCGACTCTTTTGCAGCGCATTATCCTCGCCCGCGGCTGGACGCGCCGCGCGATCGCGTTCTGCGCCGGCGCGGCCGGCGCTCTCGCCCTCGCGCCTTTTGATTTCATCCCGGCCATGTTTGCGCCGCTCACCGTCGCCGTCTGGCTCATCGACGGCGCGGCCGACGGCGAGAACGCGCCGCGCTTCGCCCTTGCGCCGATTCTCTCGGCGGCCGGCGCAGGCTGGTGGCTGGGCTTCGGCTATTTCGTCGCGGGCCTCTGGTGGATGGGCGCCGCGATGCTCGTCGAAGCCGACCAATTCGCCTGGGCGCTGCCGCTCGCCGTATTCGGTTTGCCGGCGGTTCTCGCGCTCTTTCCCGCCGCGGGTTTCGCGCTCGCGCGCCTCTTGTGGTCGCCCGGCGGCGCCCGCGTCTTCGCGCTGGCCGCGGGACTGGGCGCCGCGGAGTGGCTGCGCGGGCATCTGTTCACGGGCTTTCCCTGGAACGATTTCGGCATGGCGCTCACAAGCGCCGGGCCAATGGCGCAGACGGCCTCTCTGGTCGGCCTGCATGGGCTCGACATCGTCGCGATCGTGATTTTCGCCGCGCCTGCGACGCTGATCGATCGCGCGCAGCGCGGCGCCCGCCGCATCGGCGGGACGATGTTCGCCGCGGCGGCGCTCGCCATGCTGATGTTCGCCTATGGCGTGTTTCGGCTGGGCGCCAATATGACGGAATATGTCGACGGCGTGGCGTTGCGCCTGATGCAGCCCAATCTCCCTCAGGATGCGAAATTTCGCCCCGAAAACGGCGCGAAAATCTTGCGTCACTATCTCGACCTCTCGGAACGCGCGACAAACGAGCGGCCGTCCGGGCTCGCCGAAATCACCCATCTCGTCTGGCCGGAATCGGCGTTTCCTTATGTCATTTCACGTCACCCGGAGGCGCTCGCGGCGATCGCCCGCGCGCTCAAGGGCGGCGTTCTTTTGACCGGCGCGGCGCGGGCTGAAAGCGATGGCGACGGACGGCCGGGCAAGATCTTCAATTCGATCGAGGCGCTAAAGGGAGAGTCGATCGTCGCCTTTTACGACAAGGTTCATCTCGTCCCCTTCGGAGAATATCTGCCGCTGGAGGATCTGCTGCGGCCTGTTGGAATCAGTCACCTCGTTCCCGGCATATGGGACCGCGGCGCGGGTCCGCGCCTTCTTGCGGCCCCCGGTCTGCCGCCCGTTGCGCCGCTCATCTGCTACGAAGCGATTTTTTCGGGCGAGACGATCCAGCGCGACGCCGCCGATCGCCCCCGGCTGTTTCTCAACGTCACCAATGACGGATGGTTCGGCCGCACGACCGGCCCCTATCAGCATCTGGCCCAGGCGCGCCTGCGCGCGATCGAAGAAGGGCTGCCAATGATCCGCGTCGCCAATACCGGCGTTTCGGCGATCATCGACGCCTACGGACGCATCCTTCAGTCGCTGCCGCTCGGCGAAGAAGGCCTCATCGACGGGCGTCTGCCGAGGGATGCGGCGCCCACCGTCTTCGCCGCTTACGGCGCGCTGGCGTTCCCGGCGCTCCTTGCCCTCGCGACGGCCATGGCCTTGTTCGGCGTCGCCAGGCGCCGGCCATAAATTCGCTCCCGCTTCGTCGGGCGTTCGATGATCCGCCCGCGGCGAAAAGACGCCGCTTACATGCTGGCCGAGCGCTTTCCTCGCTCCCTGAACCTTGCATTTTTTGCGGTTCCACGGGCCGCGCAGCTATCGGGCAAGCCGGGAAATGTAGACTGTCCTTGCCGGGAAGATCGCCGCCCCACCGCGCTTAACTGAAATCTTCTTGAAATTCATGCACCTAACTGCGATGTAGCTTGCGCGCCCGACGACAATTCGGCTACAACTGTGCAGGAGGCGGTAACGTTGAAGAAGGCGCCAGACCCGATCGATCGTCACGTCGGCAGCCGCGTTCGCATGCAGCGAATTCTCATGAAAATGAGTCAGGAGAAGCTTGGAGACGCGCTCGGACTCACTTTTCAGCAAGTTCAGAAATACGAGAAGGGCGCCAACCGTATCGGCGCGAGCCGCCTGCAGCAGATTTCGAAGACTCTGAACGTGCCGCCGTCTTTTTTCTTCGAGGGCGCGCCAACCAGCGGCGCGCCAGCGCCGTCCGACGGATTCGCGGAGGAGTCCTCGTCGCAATATGTCGTCGATTTTTTATCGACGACGGAAGGCCTGCATCTCAATCGCGCCTTCGCACGCATCCGCGATCCCAAGGTGCGAAAGCGCGTGCTGGATCTGGTGACGACGCTCGCAGAGCAGCCCGAGCCGCCAAGGGAATAAGAGAATGTCGTTCTCCAAAACGAACGATTTGGCCTTTTCGGCTTGACGCACCGAACGGGCGCTGGCAGATGACTCCCCCTGCTCCGCAGTTATGCAACTTTTCCTCAAAGCCAACGGAGATTTGGAAGTGACCCGGAAAAATTATCTTTTCACGAGCGAGTCCGTTTCCGAAGGCCATCCGGACAAGGTTTGCGACCGTATTTCAGATGAAATCGTTGATGAGTTTTTCCGTGAAGGCCCCAAGGCGGGCATCGACCCCTACGCCATTCGCGTCGCGGCGGAGACTCTCGCGACGACAAACCGCGTGGTCATCGCCGGAGAAGTGCGCGGGCCGCATGTTCCCTTCGATCGCATCATCGAGATCACGCGCGGCGCGATTCGCGCCATCGGCTACGAGCAGCGTGGGTTCCACTGGAACACCGCCAATGTGGAAGTGCTGCTGCACGAGCAGTCCGTCGACATTGCGCAGGGCGTGGACGCCGCCGGCAACAAGGACGAAGGCGCGGGCGACCAGGGCATCATGTTCGGCTACGCCGTGCGCGAAACGCCCGAACTGATGCCGGCGCCGATCTATTATTCGCATAAGATTCTGGAGCTGCTCGCCCAAGCGCGGCATAGCGGCAAGGAAAAAGGCCTCGGTCCCGACGCCAAGAGCCAGGTCACGGTTCGCTACGCCGACGGCAAGCCCGTCGAGGCGACCCAGATCGTGCTGTCGCATCAGCACGTCGACGAGACCCTGTCGCCCGCCGACATTCGCAGCATCGCCGAGCCCTATATTCGCAGCGCGCTGCCCGATGGCTGGATCACCAACACCACCGTCTGGCACGTCAACCCGACCGGCAAATTCTACATTGGCGGCCCCGACGGCGACGCCGGCCTGACCGGCCGCAAGATCATCGTCGACACTTATGGCGGCGCTGCGCCGCATGGCGGCGGCGCGTTCTCCGGCAAGGATCCGACCAAGGTGGATCGTTCGGCCGCTTACGCCGCCCGCTATCTCGCCAAGAACGTCGTCGCGGCCGGGCTCGCCGATCGTTGCACCCTGCAGCTGTCCTACGCGATCGGCGTCGCCGAGCCGCTCTCGATCTATGTCGATCTGCATGGCACCGGCCATGTGTGCGAGGAGAAGGTGGAAGAGCTGCTGCCTCAGCTCATTCGCCTTTCGCCGCGGGGGATTCGCGAGCATCTTCAGCTCAATCGGCCGATCTATGCGCGCACCTCCTCCTACGGCCATTTCGGCCGGACGCCTGACGCGGACGGCGGCTTCTCCTGGGAAAAGACCGATCTCGTCGACCAGCTGAAGTCGCATTTCGCGTAAGTTCGGCCGGTTCGGCGAGCGGCTCTGAAGTCGAACGCCGCAGCGGGGAAATGCTCTGTCCGTCGCGAGATGGCTCTGTTTGTGACGCGGGCGCAAGCCAGCGCCACAAACTGGACGACGTTCCAAATGATCGCGGCCAATTAGCGCTTATGAGCGAGACCTCTCAGCAACGCGGCGCTCACGCCCGTCTTTATGGCCGCTCGAAAGGCAAGGCGCTCCGAAAGCGTCAGGCGGCTCTGATCGACGAGCTCTTGCCGCGTCTGTCGCTCGACCTTGCGCAGCCGCCGGAGTCTACCGCCCGCGAAAGGCGCCTCGAGATCGGCTTTGGCGGCGGCGAACATCTGATCGCGGCGGCGAGCGACAGCCCCGAGGTTGAATTCATCGGCTGCGAGCCCTTCCTCAACGGCGTGGCGAAGCTCCTCGCCCGGATTGACGAGCGTGGACTGACGAATATCCGCCTGCATCAAGGCGACGCCGCAGATGTGCTCGACTGGCTGCCAGAGGACAGCCTGTCGCGCGTGTATCTGTTTTACCCAGATCCTTGGCCAAAGAGGCGCCAGCGCAAGAGGCGTTTCGTTGCGCGTGAAAATCTCGACCGTCTGGCGCGGGCGATGCATGCGGGCGCGGAGCTGCGCTTTGCGACGGATATCGACGATTACGCCGCCTGGACCTTGGCGCGGCTGCGCGCCCACCCAGCCTTCCGCTGGCGCGGGCAGCGCGCGGAGGACTGGCTAACGCCATGGCCAGGCTGGACCCGAACCAAATATGAAGCC
Organism: Methylocystis rosea SV97; assembly: GCF_000372845.1. Taxonomy (GTDB): domain Bacteria; phylum Pseudomonadota; class Alphaproteobacteria; order Rhizobiales; family Beijerinckiaceae; genus Methylocystis; species Methylocystis rosea. The sequence goes on along the minus strand of NZ_KB889963.1, from coordinate 2,027,501 downwards.
AAAGCCATGGCCGAAGGCCGCAATCCGGTCTATCTGACCTTCGTCCGGGCGTTGCGCTAAGCCGCCTCCAAGCTGCAAAGACTTCACAAAATCACACGGCCGATGATGGCGACTAGGGGAGAAGCGCATGGTTGAGACGGCGGGAATGGCTAAGGCGCCGACGACGCCGGTCGAAACGACCACGGATCGTTTCCGCGCCGACGTTCTCGACGCTTCGATGCGGCAGATCGTGCTCGTCGATTTTTGGGCGCCATGGTGCGGCCCCTGTCGCCAGCTCGCGCCCATCATCGAGCGTCTGGTGGCCGCCTCGGGCGGCAAGATCGCGCTCGTCAAAATGAATATCGACGCCGATCCGCTGATCGCCGATCAGCTTGGCGTCAAGTCGATTCCAGCCGTCGTGGCGTTTCAGCGCGCACGACCGATCGATGGTTTCGTCGGCGCGCTGCCCGAAAGTCAGATCAAGGGCTTTCTGGAGCGGCTGATTGGCCCGATCGAGGACGAGGGCGATGCGCTCGAAGCGGCCCAGGCGATGGTCGCGGAGGGCGATCTCGCCGGCGCGGAATCGCTGCTGAGCGAACTCGCCGGCGGCGAACCGCCCAACGCCAATGCCGCCGCCGCCTTGCTGCGTCTTTATATCGATTCAGGACGCTTAGATGAGGCCGGGGCGCTGTTTGAAGCCCTCCCCGACGCCATCCGCCGCGACAGCGGCGTCGCGGCGGCTGGGGCGGCGCTTCAGAACGCCCAGCAGGCCCAGGATCTCGGCGAACTCGACGAACTGAGAAATCGCGTCAACGGCAATCCTAACGACATGCAGGCCTGTTTCGATCTGGCGCTCGCGCTTAACGCCAAAGGACTGCGCGATGAAGCGGTGGATGCGCTGCTTGACATCATCCGCCGCGACCGTAGTTGGAATGACGATGGCGCAAGAAAGCAGCTCATTCAGTTTTTTGAGGCGTGGGGACCGATGGATAAGGCGGCCGTGAACGCACGGCGGCGGCTGTCCACGCTGCTCTACTCCTAGGGAGGCGTTCGCCGATATGAGCCTGAACCGTCCCTACGCCGACATCGACGAATTGCCGAGGGTTCTGCCGCTCTTCCCGCTTTCGGGCGCCATATTGTTGCCGCGCGGCGAACTGCCGCTCAATGTTTTTGAGCCGCGCTATCTCGCAATGGTCGACGACGCGATCGCCGGCGCGCGCCTGATCGGCATGATCCAGCCGCTGCCGGGCGACGACACCGTCGGCGAAGCAATGCAGCTCTATGATGTCGGCTGCGCCGGACGGATCACGCGCCTCGCCGAGACCGGAGACGGCCGCTATCTCGTCACCCTCACCGGCGTGGCGCGGTTTCGCGTTCTCGAGGAGCTTAAAGTTCGAACGCAATACCGGCAGTGTCAGGTCGCATATGACGAATTCTTCGAGGATTTGACGACGGGCGCCGGCGCCGACGCGGTCGATCGCGAAAGCATGGTGTCAATGTTGCGCAACTTCGCCGAATGTTCGAAACTTGAAGTCGACTGGGCGAGCATAGACGCGGCGCCGACCGAAACGCTCGTCAACGCGCTCGCGATGATGTGTCCCTTCGGCGCCAACGACAAGCAGGCGCTGATCGAAGCCATCGATCTGAAAACCCGCGCGGAAACGCTTATCGCGCTCGCGAAGCTCGATCTCGCGCAACGAAACGGCGACCGCCCGCAATGGCATTGAAGGAAATTGACACCATGACTGACGAACGCGATTCCGGCGCCGAGAGATTTGAGTCCCCTGCGGAGCCGACGCGGATTGATCCGCGCCTGCTCGAAATCCTCGTCTGTCCGCTGACGAAGACGACTCTCGAATATGACAGCGCGCGCCAGGAACTCATTTCGCGCTCGGCGCGGCTCGCCTATCCGATTCGGGACGGCATTCCGATCATGCTGCCCGAAGAGGCGCGCCAGGTCGACTGACCGGCTCGTCCGCAATGGACGAAAACGCGCCATCAAAGCTTCCGGCGCTTCTCGATCTCGAGGAGCTCGGACCAGACCTCTTCCGCGGCCATAGCCCGGCCTCTTCCGGCCGTCAGGTCTATGGCGGACAGGCCGTGGCTCAGGCGCTCGTGGCCGCGACGCGGACGGCGCCCAAAGACCGCCCCGTTCATTCACTGCACGGCTATTTCGTCCTCGCCGGCGATCCCACGATTCCAATCGACTTCGCCGTCGAACGCGTGCGCGACGGCAAGAGCTTCACGACGCGGCGCTGTAACGCCACGCAGCGCGGACACACGATCTTTTCAATGGAGGCGTCGTTTCAGCGGCGAGAAGAAGGTCTTACCCACGCCGCCCCCATGCCCGACGCGCCGGACCCAGAGGGTCTCGACGACGTGCACGCGCTCGTCGAGCGTTTTCGGGCCTTCCTTCCGGAACAGGCCGAGAGCTGGCTGAAGCGGCGAAGCGCGCTCGACATGCGCGTTGTCGCGCCCGACGACGTATTTTTTCCCGAACGTCGCGCCGCCGGCCAGATGATCTGGTTTCGCGTGCGCGGCGCGGTCCCGGACGACCCCGCCATTCACACAGCGCTGCTCGCCTATCTTTCCGATATGACGCTGCTCAATACGGCGCTGCTCGTTCACGGCCTGACGATCTTCGATCCGAAGATCCAGGTGGCGAGCCTTGATCATGCCCTGTGGATTCACGGGCCGCTGCGCGTCGACGAATGGCTTCTCTACGCGCAGCAAAGCCCCTGGGCCGGCGGCGCGCGCGCCTTGACACGCGGGCAGATCTTCACCCGCGAGGGACGCCTTGTCGCCTCGGTGAGCCAGGAAGGCCTGGTGCGCCAGCGCGACTCGGCGCGATCCTGATGCCTGCGCACATTTTAGGCAACAGACCAATGTCTGCGTAATTTCTAGGCGCATAACCGGCCGGCGACGCCTTAAGCGAAAGCGCCCGGGCAAACCGCGGCCGCCACTGACTCTCGCGCATAGTCGAGGCGGACAAAGGCAATAGCCAACCCGCTGCAAGCCGCGGCACGGTCGGTGTCACAGCAGATACGCTTCCGGCCAGTAGATTTCAGGCGTCAGCGCGGCTGGCATGGCATTTGAAGGCGGTAGTCGCCGACGCGGCGGCGTCCTCCCCGCGAATTGCAATCAGGAGACGCCGCCGTCACGCGAGCGACGCTCGCCAACGAGGTCGATAACCAACAGGATTGGCAGATGAAAATCGTCACAGCGATCATCAAGCCGTTCAAGCTCGATGAGGTCCGCGACGCGCTGACCAACATCGGCGTGCACGGCCTTACCGTGACTGAGGTCAAGGGCTACGGACGTCAGAAGGGACATACGGAAATTTATCGCGGCGCAGAGTATGCGATCAGTTTCTTGCCAAAGCTAAAAATCGAAGTCGCCGTCGACGCCGCCCTCGTCGAACAGGTGATCCAGGCAATTTCCAACACCGCGCGCACCGGACAGATCGGCGACGGAAAGATTTTCGTCACGCCGCTCGAACGCGCCATCCGCATCCGCACCGGCGAAACCGACACGGACGCGCTTTGATCGCCTCCCCGCAACATCAGGAGCTCTTACACATGAAACTTCCTTCGCCTCGAAGCGCTTCTGTCGCTTCGGTCATCGCGGGAGCGGCGATTTCGGCATCATTGGCGTTTCCGGCCTTCGCCGCGAACGATCCGACCCCCAATCCCGGCGACACCGCCTGGTTGCTGACGTCTTCGCTCTTAGTGTTGATGATGTCGATCCCGGGCCTCGCGCTGTTCTATGGCGGCCTGGTGCGCGCCAAGAACATGCTGTCGATCCTGTCGCAGACCTTCGCGATCGTCGCGCTCGTCGGCGTGATCTACACGGTTTATGGCTACTCGCTCGCCTTCGGCGACGGCGGTTCGCTCAGCAACTATATCGGCGGCTTCAACAAGCTGTTTCTCAAGGGCGTGACGGCCGCCTCCAATGCGGCGACCTTCACCCCCGGCCACGTCATTCCGGAATATGCTTATTTCGTCTTCCAGATGACCTTCGCGATGATCACCCCGGCGCTGATCATCGGCGCCTTCGCCGAGCGCATGAAGTTTTCGGCCGTTCTGCTGTTCGTCGCCTTCTGGGTGACGGTCATCTACTTCCCCATCGCGCATTGGGTGTGGGGCGTCGCCGATCCGAACGCGCTCGTTGATGCTGCGACCCAACTCGCCGCGGCGGGCGACGAAGCGGCGAAAGCGGCCGCGCAGGCGAAGATCGACGAGATCAACGCCGCCGTGGGCTGGCTCGCCGGCAAGGGCGCGCTGGACTTCGCGGGCGGCACGGTGGTGCACATCAACGCCGGCATCGCGGGTCTCGTGGGCGCAATCATGGTTGGCAAGCGCATCGGCTACGGCAAAGAAGCCTTGCCGCCGCATTCGCTCACCCTGTCGATGGTCGGCGCCTCATTACTGTGGGTCGGCTGGTTCGGCTTTAACGCCGGCTCGAATCTCGAGGCGAACGGCACGACGGCGCTCGCCTTCGTCAACACCATGGTGGCGACGGCGGCTGCGGCGCTCTCCTGGATGATCGTCGAGTGGTTGGTGAAGGGCAAACCGTCAATGCTCGGCCTTATCACCGGCGCGGTCGCGGGCCTCGTCGCAGTGACGCCGGCGTCGGGTTATGCAGGTCCGGTCGGCGCCATCGTCCTTGGCCTCGCCGTTTCGCCGATCTGCCTCTTCTTCGTTGATTTCGTGAAGAAGATGGCGGGCTACGACGACGCGCTCGACGTCTTCGGCGTGCACTGCATCGGCGGCATCACCGGCGCCTTGGCGACCGGTATTCTGGTCAGTCCCGATCTCGGCGGCGTCGGCATCACCGACTACACCAATCTGGAAACCTTCGCCGGAACCTACGACATGATGGCGCAGATGAAGGCGCAGGGAATCGCCGTCATCGCGACTCTCCTGTGGTCCGGCATCGGTTCGGCGATCCTCTACAAGCTCGTCGACCTCATCGTCGGACTGCGGCCGACGCCCGATCAAGAGCGCGAAGGTCTCGACATCACCGATCACGGCGAGCGCGCTTACAACTACTAAGTTCAGTCTCCTGACACGATGCGAAGCGGCGCCTACGGGCGCCGTTTCTTTTTTATAGCGGACGCAAATTGTTATGGCGCAACGCTTGCCGCCCCTCTCCCCGCGGAGAGCGGGGAGAGGTAAGGTGAGGGGCCAGGGGATTTAGCGAAGCGAACGACGGATGAGAGGCCTGCGCATACTGGAAACGCGCCGCGCACGCGCCCTCCGGCGCGACGCCACAAGCGCCGAGCGCCTCCTATGGAAGCGCCTGCAGAACAGGGCGCTCGGCGGATTCAAATTCATAAGACAGGCGCCAGTCGGTCCCTACATTGCAGATTTCCTGTGTCGTCAGCGCAGCCTGATCGTGGAAATCGATGGCGAAACCCATTCGAGCGCCGCGGAGATCGCGCACGACACTATGCGGACAGATTTTCTTCAGTCTCAGGGCTATAGTGTCATCCGTTTCAACAATGCGCAGCTCTATGAAAATGCGGATGCTGTCGTTGAGGCCATCTTGGCGGCCCTGCATGAGAGCGGATAGTTTTCCGGCAATCACCAGGCCCCTCACCTCACCTCTCCCCGCAAGCGGGGAGAGGAAGCGGCAGGAGCCTCGCTCCATGAGCGGACATCGCCGCTTACCAAAATCGCGATCACACTTGTGTCATTCGAAGTGAGCAAAATGTTTCGAAAGCTTCAGCGCTCCGGCGTAATTCTCTTCCTCCTCGCGGCTTTCGCCTTCCCCGCCCGCGCAGCCGAGCGCGTCGTCAATCTCACCTTCGTCGTCTTCAGCGACATCTACGAGATGGCTGAGAGAGACGGACGCGGCGGCTTCGCCCGGATCGCCGGCGCGCTGAAAGCCGAGCGCGCGAAGGCGAAGAATATCATCGTCGCGCACGCCGGCGACACGCTGTCGCCCTCGCTCACCTCGAGCGTCGACAAGGGGGCGCATATCATCGATCTCCTCAACCGAATTGGCCTCGACGTGTTCACGCCCGGCAATCACGAGTTCGATTTCGGCGAAGCGGTTTTTCGCCAGCGCATGGGCGAAGCGAAATTCCCTCTGCTCGCCGCCAATCTACGCGACGCCTCCGGTCGCGCCCTGCCCGGCTTCGTGGACAGCAAGATCATCGATATCGACGGGGTGAAGGTCGGAATTTTCGGCCTGACCGACGACGAGTCGGCGAGACGGTCCAGCCCCGGAAGCCTGAAACTTCTGCCCGCGATCGAGACCGCGAAACGCGAGGCCCAGGCGCTTCGCGACGCCGGCGCGGATCTTGTCGTCGTCGTCACGCATTCCGAATGGCAGGACGATCTGCGTCTGGCGAAGCTTGGACCGATCGACATCGTTCTGTCCGGGCATGATCACAATCTTCTTGTCGCCTATGACGGCCGCGCCGCCATCGGCGAGACACAGGCCGACGGCGTCAATCTCGTCGCGATTGATGTCGAGATGCGGATCGCCGACGACGGCGTAAAGCGCTGGACGCCCAGGTTCCGCATCATCGACACGGCGGACGTGGCGCCAGACGCCGCGATTGCGGAGCGCGTCGCGCAATATGAAGCCGAGGTCGACAAGGCGCTCGACATCGACATCGGCGTCGCAAAGACGCCGCTCGACAGCCGAAAGGCGAGCGTGCGCGGTGAAGAGACCGCGATCGGCGACTTTTTCGCCGACGCGATGCGCGCCGCCGCTGGCGCTGACGTCGCGATCATCAACGGCGGCGGCATTCGCGGCAATCGCAGCTATGCTCCGGGGACAACGCTGACGCGCAAGGACATCGCCAAGGAGCTGCCGTTCAACAATCAGCTGGTGACTCTGGCGCTTACAGGCGCCGATCTTCGCGCGGCGCTGGAAAACGCCGTTTGGCTGATCGGCAAGGACGCGGGGCGATTCGCGCAGATTTCCGGCGCCCGCATTGTCGTGCGGCGCGACGCGGTTCCTGGCTCGCGGCTTGTTTCAATCGAGGTCGGCGGCAAGCCGCTCGACGACACGAAGCTCTACAAGGTTGCGACGATCGACTTCCTGGCGCGCGGCAAGGACGGCTATGTCGCGCTTGCGCGGGGGAAACCGCTGGTCAGCGACCTTGAGGGACCGCTGCTGACGAACGTTATCATCGACGCCATCGAAAAGACCCGCGTGATTGCGCCCGTGGTCGATGGCCGCATCAGGATCGAATGATCAAAGTCCGCCGAGGCAGACATATTTGATCTCGATGTAATCATCGACGCCGTAGCGCGATCCTTCGCGGCCGAGACCGGAGTGTTTGACGCCGCCGAAGGGTGCCACTTCGGTCGAGATCAAAGTCTCGTTGACGCCCACCATGCCGAACTCCAACTGCTCGGCGACGCGGATGACGCGCGCGACGTCGCGACTGTAGAAGTAAGCGGCGAGACCGTAAGGCGTGGCGTTGGCGAGACGCACCGCTTCAGCCTCGCTTTCAAAGGAAATCAGCGGCGCGACGGGACCGAAGGTCTCCTCGTTGAAGATGAGCGCGTCGGCCGGCACATTGGCGAGCACCGTGGGTTGAAAGAAGGAGCCGCCGAGCGCGTGGCGGGCGCCGCCGGTGAGAACCTTTGCGCCGCGGGCGACGGCGTCGGCGACGTGACGCTCGACCTTTTCGACCGCAGCTTCTTCAATCAGCGGACCGATGGCGACGCCCTCCTCCGTCCCTTCGCCGACCTTTAACTCGCCAGCCGCCGCCGCGAGCCTTTCGGCGAAGACGTCGACAATCGACGCATGCACGAGGATGCGGTTCGCCGAAACGCAGGTCTGACCGCTGTTGCGGTATTTGGTGGCGATCGCGCCCTCGACGGCGCGCTCGAGATCGGCGTCTTCAAAGATGATCAGCGGCGCGTTGCCGCCAAGCTCCATCGAGCATTTCTGGATGTTCTCGGCCGCCTGCCGCAGCAAGATTTTCCCGACCTCGGTCGAGCCGGTGAAGGTCAGCTTGCGCACGAGGGGATTTTGCGTGAATTCGAGTCCGACCGGCGCCGGATCCTTCGCCGTCACCACATTGATCACGCCGGCGGGCACGCCGGCGCGCTCGGCAAGCTCCGCCAGCGCCAGCGCGGAGAAGGGCGTCAGCTCAGCAGGCTTCACCACCATCGCGCAGCCGGCGCCGAGCGCCGCGCCGACCTTGCGCGCAAACATGGCGGACGGGAAGTTCCACGGCGTAATCGCCGCGGTGACGCCGATCGCCTGTTTGAACACGAGCAGCCGACGATCGGTCGGACCCGGTATCACGTCGCCGTAGATGCGCCGACCCTCCTCCGCGAACCACTCGATAAAGCTCGCTGCATAGGCGATTTCCCCGCGGGCTTCGGCGAGCGGCTTGCCCATTTCAGCGGTGATGATGCGCGCCAGCCGCTCCTGATCGGCCATGATCAATTCGAACCAGCGGCGCATGATATGCGCGCGCTCCTTGGCGGCGCGATCGCGCCAGCTTGGCAGCGCCCCCGCGCAGGACTCGATCGCCCTGCGCGTTTCGGCTGCGCCCATGTCGGGAACTTGGCCGAGGACCGCGCCTGACGCCGGATTATTGACGGCGAAGGTCACGCCGCTGTCGGCGCCGAGCCAAAGCCCGCCGATGAATGCTTGCTCGCGAAGGCCTAGGCTGACAGAGTTCATTCGACTTCCCCTGGGCGCGCGTCGCGCATTTTTGCTACAAAGGGCCAAAGCGGCGTGACGGTCCTTAACGGGCCGCTCGCGAACCCGCAAAAAAACCGACATAATCGCGGTTCATGGGCAAGCGCCCGCCGCCGCCTGAGGTCACATTTGGCTCATTCCACAATCGTCGATCTGACGCGCATTCGCCTGTCCCGTCGCTCTGTTATCGGCGCCGGCGCCGCCGCCTTGATCGCGCCGCGCGTGCTGGCCAAGCCCGGAGCGCCGACCGCCGCCTCCAATCGCTTCGGCCCGCTCGCGCAGGGCGAAGTCGAGAGCCACGGCCTTTCGACCTTTGGCGACCTTGGCGAGCCGGCCGACTTCAAATATTTCGGCTACGTAAATCCAAAAGCCCCCAAGGGAGGGACATTGGCGCTGTCGCCGGCAAGCTCGACCTACGACAGTTTCAACGCCTATGTGCTGCGGGGCAATCCGGCGACGGGCATGACGCTCGTCTTCGACAGTCTGATGAATCAGAGCCTCGACGAACGCGACGCCTACTACGGCCTCGTCGCCAAGAAGGTGCGCATCTCGCCCGACAAGCTCACTTACGCCTTTCTGTTGCGTAAAGAGGCGCGCTTCCACGACGGCTCGCCGCTCACGGCGCATGACGCCGCCTTTTCGCTCAACATTCTCAAGAGCAAGGGCCATCCGGTCATCAGCCAGATGCTGCGTGACCTCGAAAGCGCCGAAGCGGAGGCCGACGACGTTCTGGTGCTGCGCTTCGCGCCCGATCGCACGCGCGATCTGCCGCTCAGCGTCGTGGGTCAGCCGATCTTTTCGCGCGCCTATTACAAGGACCGCGACTTCGCAGCGACGACGATGGAGCCGCCGCTCGGCTCCGGGCCATACAAGGTCGGCGCCTTCGAGCAGGGTCGTTACATCGCCTATCATCGCATGCCTGACTATTGGGCGAAGGACCTGCCGATCACGACAGGTCAGGCCAATTTCGACGTCGTGCGCTTCGAATATTTCGGCGACAGCCAGGTCGCCTTCGAAGCCTTCAAGGCCGGCGCATTCACCGAGCGAGAGGAAAACATCGCGCGCGTTTGGGCGACGGGCTATGATTTTCCGGCGTTCAAGGAAGGGCGCGTCAAGCGAACGACGACGCCCAACTACAACATTCCGCAGATCCAGGGATGGTTCTTCAACACGCGCCGCAAGATTTTCAAAGATCCGCGGGTGCGCGAAGCGATCGGCTACGCCTTCGATTACGAATGGACAAGCCGCAACCTGATGTATGACGCCTACAAGCGCATCTCGTCTTATTTCGAGAACTCCGAGCTTGAAGCGAAAGGCTTGCCGAGCGAACAGGAAAAGGCGCTGCTGGAGCCCTTTCGCGCTGATCTGCCGGCGGAAGTTTTTGGCGAGCCCTTCGTCGCGCCGGTTTCCGACGGCACGGGTCAGGATCGCGTCCTGCTCAAAAAGGCGAATGATCTGTTCGTCGCGGCCGGCTGCACGCGCAAGGATGGCGTTCTATGCTTGCCCGACGGAACGCCGCTGGAATTCGAGTTTCTCGACAATTCCAACGTCTTCGAGCGGCACACGCAGCCCTTCATCAAGAATTTGAAGCTTCTCGGAGTGAGCGCCCACATCCGCGTCGTCGACGCCGCTCAATACAAGCAGCGACTTGAAAACTTTGACTTCGACGTCGTCCACGACGTGCTGATGATGAGCTGGAACCCCGGAGAGGAGCTTCGCGCTTATTTCAGTTCGAAGACCGCCAATGTGCCCGGCTCGCGAAACCTGCCGGGGGTCTCCAATCCGGCGATCGACTCGCTCGTTGAAAAAGCGCTCCAGGCGCAAACGCGCGAAGAGCTCGTCACCTGCAGCCGTGCGCTCGACCGCGCTTTGCGTGCGCAGCGCTACTGGGTCCCGCACTGGTATAATCCGGTGCATCGCTTCGCCTATTGGGATCTCTTCGGCCAGCCCGAGCGCCCGCCGAAGTTCGACACCGGCGTGCTGTGGACCTGGTGGTGGGACGAAGATAAGGCGAAAAAAATCAACTTCACGGGACGCTAAGGGGATCTCCCGGCGCAGTCCGTCGGGAGCCGAAATGCGGCCGATGCAAAAGAACGCGAGACGTTAATGGGAGCCTATATCGCCCGCCGCGTGCTGCTGATGATCCCGACGATCCTCGGCATCATGCTCATCTCTTTCGTCATCGTGCAGTTCGCGCCGGGCGGTCCAGTGGAACGCATCATCGCGCAACTGCAAGGCTTCGACGTCGGCGCAACCGGACGCTTTTCCGGCGGGGGCGGCGACGTCGGACAGGGCGGCGCGAGCCAGACCGGAACGATGGCCGCCGAAACCGCCTCTAAATATCGCGGCGCGCAGGGGCTCGACCCGAAATTCATCGCGGAGCTCGAAAAGCAGTTCGGCTTCGACAAGCCGGCGTGGGAGCGATTCCTGCTGATGGTGAAGAATTATGCGATGTTCGATTTCGGGCGCAGCTACTTTCGCGACGAGAGCGTCCTCAAGCTGATCGCAGAAAAGCTTCCCGTCTCGATTTCGCTCGGCTTGTGGATGACGCTTCTCTCCTATTCGATTTCGATTCCGCTCGGCATCGCCAAAGCGGTGCGCGATGGAACGAAATTCGACATGTGGACATCCAACGCCATCATCGTCGGCTACGCCATTCCGAGTTTTCTGTTTGCGATGCTGCTGATCGTGCTCTTCGCCGGCGGCTCCTTCTGGCAGATCTTCCCGCTGCGCGGCCTGACCTCGGACGATTTCTGGCAGCTGTCGCTGTTTGGCAAGGTGAAAGACTATCTCTGGCACATCATTCTGCCCGTCTCCGCGATGACGCTTGGCGCCTTCGCAACGCAGACGTTTCTGACAAAGAACTCTTTCCTCGACGAGATCCGCAAGCAATATGTTCAGACCGCGCGCATGAAGGGCCTGACGGAGCGGCGCGTGCTCTATGGACATGTGTTTCGCAACGCGATGCTGATCGTCATCGCCGGCTTTCCCGGCGCCTTCGTACACGCCTTTCTCACCGGCTCGGTGCTGATCGAGACGATCTTTTCGCTTGATGGACTGGGCTATTTGTCTTTCGAGAGCATCGTCAATCGCGACTATCCGGTGGTTTTCGCCAACCTCTACATCTTTGCGCTGCTCGGACTTGTGGTGAATCTCATTTCCGATCTCACCTATACCTGGATCGATCCGCGCATCGATTTCGAAACGCGCGAGGTATGACGGTGAGCGCAGCAGCCGACGCCGAAACGCATCTCGCCCCGCCCCTTCATCGCGAGGGCTGGCTGCGGCTCACGCCGCTCGACCGGCGACGCCTCGACAGTTTCAAGGCGAACAAGCGCGGCTATTGGTCGTTCTGGGTCTTCATGACGCTGTTCATCATGGCGCTCGGCTCGAATTTCCTGGCGAACGACCGGCCGATTCTGGCCTGGTACAAGGGCCAATTGCTGTTCCCCGCGTTCGTGTCCTATCCGGAAGATAAATTCGGCGGCTTCCTGGCCCGCACCGATTATCGCGACCCTGTGATCGCCGACGAAATCAAAGCGCATGGCTGGATGCTTTGGCCGCCGATTCGCTTTTCCTATGACACGCATAATCTGGAGTTGCCGACGCCCGCGCCCTCGCCGCCGACCTGGATGCTGACGCAGCAGCAATGCGAGATCGCCGCGGCGAAAGGGCTGCGACCGGGCGAGCCCAATCGCGGCTGCGCCGCGCTGGAATATAATTGGCTCGGCACCGACGATCAGGGCCGCGACGTCGTCGCGCGCCTCCTTTATGGATTCCGCATCTCGGTGCTGTTCGGACTGATCCTGGCGACGATCTCCTCGATCGTCGGCGTCGCCGCGGGCGCCATACAGGGCTACTTCGGCGGGCGCGTCGATCTCGTGTTCCAACGCTTCATCGAGGTTTGGTCGTCGCTGCCGCAGCTGTATCTGCTCATCATCATTTCATCCTTCTTGACGCCGGGCTTTTTCGTGCTGCTCGGCATCCTGCTGCTCTTTTCCTGGGTGTCGCTGGTGCATGTCGTTCGGGCCGAGTTCCTGCGCGCGCGCAACTTCGAATATGTCAACGCGGCGCGCGCGCTTGGGCTGAGCAATTTCAAGATTATCGTCAAGCACCTGCTGCCGAACGCCACCGTGGCGACGCTGACCTTCCTGCCCTTCATTCTCAACTCGTCAATCACCACGCTCACGGCGCTGGACTTTCTGGGGTTTGGCCTGCCGCCGGGCTCGCCCTCGCTCGGCGAACTGTTGCTGCAAGCAAAATCCAATCTCCAGGCGCCATGGCTGGGACTGACCGGCTTTGCGATCATCGCGCTGATGCTGTCGCTTCTGGTCTTTGTCGGCGAAGCGGTCCGCGACGCCTTCGACCCGAGGAAGAATTTCCGGTGACACCTCACAGCGCCGCAGCGTCTCCCCTCCTCAACATTCGCGATCTCTCGGTCACCTTTCGGCAAGGCGGGCACGAGACCAAGGCCGTCGACCGGGTCTCCTTCTCCCTTGAGCGGGGCAAGACGCTGGCGCTCGTCGGCGAATCCGGCTCCGGCAAGTCGATCAGCGCTCTATCGATCGTACGCCTGCTTCCCCCTGGCGCGATCGCGTCCGGCGAGGCGCTGTTCGACGGCGCGAATATGCTCACGATCGACGACAATCGTCTGCGCGCCATTCGTGGCGCGGGCATCACAATGGTGTTTCAGGAGCCGATGACCTCGCTCAATCCGCTGCACATGATCGAGCGGCAGATTGCGGAGATTCTCGAACTGCACGGCATGCGCGGCGAAGACGCGGTTCGGAACCGAGTCATTGAGCTTCTGGGTGAAGTCGGCATCCCTGATCCTCAGGCGCGACTGAGCGCCTATCCGCATCAGCTTTCGGGCGGCCAGCGTCAGCGCGTCATGATCGCCATGGCGCTCGCCAACAAGCCGGATCTGCTGATCGCCGACGAGCCGACGACGGCGCTTGACGTCACGGTTCAGGCGCAGATTCTCGCGCTGCTCGAGCGGCTTCAAAAAACCTACGGCATGGCGATGCTGTTCATCACGCACGACCTTAGGCTCGTGCGCCGTTTCGCCGACACGGTCTGCGTGATGCAGCAGGGCCGCATCGTCGAGCAGGGCGAGGTCGGAGAGGTCTTCACATCGCCGCAGCATCCCTACACCAAGGCGCTGCTCACGGCGGAGCCCAAGGGCGCGCCGATTATCGAAGACACGCAAGCGCCCGTCGTCGCATCGGCTGAGCAGCTGCGCGTCTGGTTTCCGATACGGCGCGGCTTCATGCGTCGCGTCGTCGGCCATGTGAAGGCGGTGGACGGCGTCACCCTTTCAGTGCGCGAGGGCGCGACCGTCGGCGTCGTCGGCGAGTCGGGCTCCGGCAAGACAACGCTGGCGCTGGCGATGCTGCGGCTCATTCGCTCGGAAGGTCCGATCGTCTTCCTCGGAGAGCGCATCGACGGCAAAAGCGTCGACGCCATGCGTCCGCTTCGCCGCGACATGCAAATCGTCTTCCAGGACCCTTACGGCTCTCTCTCGCCGCGCATGTCGGTCGCGGAAATCGTCGCCGAAGGACTGACCGTTCAGCGGCCCGAACTTACGCTCAATCAGCGCCGCGAAATCGTTGCGCGCGCGCTGCAGGAAACCGGGCTCGATCCATCGACGATGGATCGCTACCCGCACGAATTCTCGGGCGGCCAGCGGCAGCGGATCGCCATCGCCCGCGCCATCGTGCTTGAACCGAAATTCGTCGTGCTCGACGAGCCGACCTCAGCGCTCGACATGTCCGTGCAAGCGCAGATCATCGATCTCTTGCGCGACCTGCAGCGACGCCGCTCGCTCGCCTATCTCTTCATCAGTCACGATCTGCGCGTCGTGAAGGCGCTCGCCGCCCATCTCATAGTTATGCGCTATGGCAAGGTGGTCGAGGAAGGGCCGGCGAGCCAGGTGTTTTCCCAGCCCAAGAGCGAATATACGCGCGCGCTCTTTGCAGCGGCGTTTCGCAATGAGGCGGAGCCCATTCCGGGCAACTCAGTCGCCGGAAAATGATCCCGGAATCGCCGTGGCGCCGTTTGCAGTTTCACTTGCCCGCGCAGGGTCGCGGAAGGCGATCACTGTGACGCTCTGCGTGAGCACGACTTCGCCGCGCTGATTATAGGTCGCCATGTCCATCGAAACGAAGCCGCGATCGGCATAGCGGCGCGGATGAACAATCCGCGTGACTTCGGCTTCCACCCTCAGCGAATCGCCCGGCCGCACCGGGAGTTTCCAGGCGATATGCGCCTCAACGCCGACGAGCCCGCCAGCAAAAGGCGGGTCGGCTGAGTCGATCAGGAGTTTCACGCTCAGCGCGCCGGTTTGCCAACCGCTGGCGACGAGCCCGCTGAACATACTGTCTTTGGCCGCATCTTCGTCGAGATGAAAATACTGCGGATCGCTGTCGCGCGCGAAGCGGATAATGTCCTGCGCGGTGATCGTGACGCTCGCTGAACGTAACCGCTGCCCAACGCGAAGATCTTCCAGATAAAGCCTTTTCGTCATGCCGAAACGTCTTTCGCCAGGCGCTTCACGCTCGTGACCGGTCCAGCCCCCGCCGCTTCGTTGCGCGCGCGCACGACGTCGAGCGGCTCGCTGGTGACTTGCATATGCGTGGCGTTGGCGTGAAGCAGCGTCGCGGCGTCGCGCATGACGCCGACATGCCCCTTCCAAAAGACGATGTCGCCGCGCAGTAGCGGGGCGCCGGGATCGAGCCGCGCGCCGAGCGCAGCTTCCTGCATATCGGTGTCGCGCGGCGCTTTCACCCCCGCCATCAGCAGGGAAATTTGCACCAGTCCGGAGCAATCAACGCCCATCCAAGACTTGCCGCCCCAGAGATAGGGCGCGCCTAGAAGCGTCTCGGCGACCGCTACGAAATCTGGCGCCTGCGCCTCGCGTGGCGCGAGATGTTTGCGATAGATGAATCCGAGTTCCGGCGTCACGCCAAAGCCGCCGCGCTCCTCAGCGATGGCGACTTCGGCGCCGAGCGGCAGCGCGTTGAGCGGCGGCAATTTGATGTTCGGACCCGGATAAATGAAGGTCCGTGGAACGCAGATTCGATGCGTCGGCGCGCTCAATTCGCGCCATAGCGTATTCGCCGCGATCCAGCCGACATAATCGTCGCGCGCAAGCTGCGCCCACGCCCAACCTTCCTCCTCATCGTAAACGGTGACGCGCTCGCCATAGATCGCCTGAGTGTCGACGGCGGCGTCGGGACGTGGTTCACGCCGAAGGTCGACGACGCAGTCTCTGACCTCCATCGCGACGCCTTCGACATAGCGCTCCGCGCTCACGCGTCCCTTGAGATAGGCGGCCGCGACTTCTGGGCGCGCGGGCGTCAGCCGCCGATCGAAATCTTCGCTCACGGCTTCGCGTTCCTCTGCTCGGCGCGGGCCTCGATCAATTCATAAAGCAAACGCGCCGCCTGCACCTCGCCGCCTTCCGGGCGGCCGGGTTTCGTCGACGGATTCCAGCAATAAACATCGAAATGCGCCCAGCGCTTGGGATCCGCCACGAAGCGCCTCAGAAACAGCGCGGCGGTGATCGATCCGGCGAAGGGGCCGCTCGTGACATTGACCAGATCCGAGATCTTGCCGTCGAGACCGCTGTCGTAACTGTCCCATAGAGGCATCCGCCACACCGGATCGTTTACGGCGCCGGCCTGCCGCGCGATCTCTTGGGCAAGCGCGTCATCGCCGGTATAGAACGGCGGAATCTCCGGACCGAGCGCGACGCGCGCGGCGCCTGTCAGCGTCGCGAAATCGAACAGCAGATCAGGCGGCGTTTCGCTCGCATAGGCGAGCGCATCGGCGAGAATGAGTCTGCCCTCGGCGTCGGTATTGCCGATTTCGACGCTCAGCCCTTTGCGGCTGCGGTAAATGTCGCTGGTTCGAAACGCCGACGCCGAAATCGAATTCTCGACGATCGGAAGCAGCACGCGCAAACGGACCGGCGCATTCCCCTCAAGCAGCATCGCCGCAAGCGAGAGGGTTGTCGCGGCGCCGCCCATGTCCTTCTTCATCAGCGCCATCGCGCTCGAAGGCTTGATGTCGAGACCGCCGGTATCGAAACAAACGCCTTTGCCGACGAGCGTAACGCGCAGACCGTCGTCCGGGCCGTGCTCGAATTCGACGAGCCTCGGCGCCTGAGCGGCTGCGCGCCCGACGGCGTGAATCAAGGGGAAGTTTTCGGCAAGCAACGCGTCGCCGACAATGACGCGAGTCTTGGCGCCATGCTTCGCGCCGAGAGCGAGCGCCGCTTCGGCGAGCGCCTCCGGCCCCATGTCATTGGTCGGGGTGTTGACGAGATCGCGCCCGAGGCCGACGGCGCCGGCGATGCGCTCGATGCGCGCGCGGTCGACGCCTTGCGGCGCGCACAGACGCGGGGCTTCCCTCTTTGGGGCCTTGTAGCACGTGAAGGAATAGGTCGACAGAAGGAACGCCAGCGCCGCCTGCGCCGGCGCGTCGACGCCATCGCCAAACCGGTAGAGCCCCTTGGGCAGCGCAGTCGCGAGCTTTCCGGCAAAGAACGGATCGCGCGCCTTTGGCGCCCTGCCCTCCGCGCCGAAATAGACCCGCGGCGCGCCGTCGGCGTCCGGCGCGAAAAGAAGCGAGCCGGGCTTCGCCTCAAAGCCCGAAAGCTCCGCGAGACGCGCTGTAGGCTCAGGAAGCTTCGCGCGGCGTTCGGGCCAGTCTTCCTTATTAACGAAATCGATGGCGGTCGCCTCGGGCGACCAGTCTTCAAGCTTCATCCGCTTCCGCCGCTTTCTGCGCTCCCGACGATCGGCTTCTACCTCTACCGGGCGCCCGCATCACACAAAAGCGAAAGATCGCTCACCTCAAGCGGCGTGGCGGGCGAAGTCGGCGAGCCGCGCCCACACCAGCTGACAATGTACGCATAGTGTATAAAACTTAGCCGCCTGGCGCCTCACGACTGGCCAGACTTGAACTCGACGCCAGGATGCAAAACGATTATTTTATGCGCATAATGGCATGCCAATTGCTGAGACAATGTTCAATCCGCCATCCATGAGGGCATGTCTGCGCAAATGAAGATCATCACGGCGATTATTAAACCCTTCAAGCTCGACGAGGTGCGTGAGGCGCTGACGGAAATCGGCGTGCACGGAATGACCGCGACCGAGGTGAAAGGCTATGGCCGACAGAAGGGCCATGCCGAAATCTATCGCGGCGCCGAATATATCGTCGCGTTCCTGCCCAAGGTTAAGATCGACATCGCGCTTCCTGAAGCGCTCGTCGATCGCGCCGTCGAGGCGATCAGACTCGCCGCCTATACCGGCCATATCGGCGACGGCAAAATTTTCGTCTCGCCGCTGGAGCGCGCCATGCGCATCCGCACCGGAGAGACCGATTCCGACGCGCTCTAAGCGCCTTCCCAATCATCAATCAGGATTCACGATGCAGAGCTCGTTTGCGCGCGCGGCTATAACATTCGTCGGCGCGAGGATTCCGCGAGTCCGGTGGGATCGTTTTGGCGCGGCGCTCGGCGCAACCCTTGTGGCCGGCCCGGCTCTCGCGCAGGACGGCGGGGGCAAGATCGACGGCGCCGACACCGCCTTCATGATCGCCGCCACCGCGCTGGTGCTGATGATGACGCTGCCGGGGCTCGCGCTCTTTTACAGCGGCATGGTGCGCAAGAAGAATGTTCTCGCCACAATGGCGCAGAGCCTCATCGCCACCGCCCTCGTCTCATTGCTGTGGATCGGCGTCGCCTACAGCCTCGCCTTCAGCGGCGAGGGCGCTTTTATCGGCGACGCGTCGCGGTCGCTTCTCGCGGGGATCGGGATCGACACGGTGAGCCCATTCGCCAAGACGATCCCCGAAATCCTGTTCATGCTCTATCAGATGACCTTCGCGGTGATCACCTGCGCGCTGGTCGCCGGCTCGGTCGCCGAACGCATGAAGTTCTCCGCCTTCATGCTGTTTTGCGCGCTGTGGCTGTTCATCGTCTATGTGCCTTCCGCGCATTGGGTCTGGGGCGGCGGATTTTTGCAGAAGATGGGCCTCCTCGATTTCGCCGGCGGCACCGTCGTGCATATCAATGCCGGAATCGCCGGCCTCGTCTGCGCGCTCGTGCTCGGAAGCCGCGTCGGATTCGGGCGCGAAAATCTCTCGCCCTTCGATCTCTCACTCGCTGTCGTCGGAACCGGACTGCTCTGGGTCGGCTGGTTCGGCTTCAACGGCGGCTCGGCGCTCGCCGCCAATTCCCGCGCGGTCTTCGCGATTGTGGCGACGCATCTTGCCGCCTGCGCCGGCGCGCTGGTGTGGAGCGGCCTGGAATGGTTTCAGCGCGGCAAACCGTCGGTGCTCGGCGTCATCTCGGGCGCCGTCGCCGGCCTGGGCACGATCACGCCGGCCTCGGGCTATGTCCTGCCTTGGCACGGCGTCGTCATCGGGATGATCGCCGGCGGCGTCTGCTACTGGTTCTGCACCGTCGCCAAATATAAATTCCGTTACGACGACACGCTCGACGTTTTCGGCGTGCATGGCGTCGGCGGCATTATGGGCACGCTGCTCGCCGGAGTCTTCGCCACGCGCGCAATCACGGCTTCGGAAGGCGATCCGGGCGTCGCGGGTCTGTTGGAAGGCGATCCGCATCAGCTTTACGTGCAGGCGATCGGCGTCCTCGTCACGATCGTCTGGGGCGTGATCGGCACTATGGCGACGCTGAAAATTGTCTCGATGATCACGCCGCTTCGCGTGACGTACGACGACGAACGCGAGGGCCTCGACATCGCGCTGCACGGCGAAGCGCTGCATCAGTAGCGAGAGGGCTTCAAGAAAGGCGGCGGCTTGAAACCGCGTCATGGCCGGGCTTGTCCCGGCCATCCACGCCGTGGAGCTTATGCGGGTCCCTCATAGAGGTCTCCCAAAGGGAGGCGGGACTAGCCTAGCCATGACGGATGGTAGTTGAATTTGCCTAGATTTCTACGCCCGTGCGCTCGGCAATCTGTTTTTGATAAAGCCCTTCCTAGCTCTTTTAGTAAGTCGAACGTGAAGCCTGCGCCGCGAACGCACGTATACGGTATTATTTTACCACCACGCGCTACATACGAGTTTTTATAGATTCCCGGAAGCTCGTCGGCGCACAAACCGCTTGACCTCCCCTCGCCCATCCCCTATCCAACGGCCTCCGAACACACCGTTCACACGGAATTCCCATCCCATGTTTGGCAAGACCTATTCGGCGACTCCCGCCGACATCGAAAAGAAGTGGGTGCTGATCGACGCCTCCGGGCTCATCGTCGGCCGCGTCGCCTCCATCATCGCGCTGCGTCTTCGCGGCAAGCACAAGGCGACGTTCACGCCGCATATGGATGACGGCGACAACATCATCGTCATCAACGCCGAAAAGGTGGTCCTGACCGGCCGCAAGCGCGACCAGAAGGTCTATCACCACCACACGGGTTTCCCCGGCGGCATCAAGGAACGCTCGGCGAAGTTCCTTCTCGACGGGCGCTTCCCGGAGCGAGTCCTGGAGAAGGCCGTGCAGCGCATGCTGCCGCGAGGCCCCTTGGGCCGCAAGCAGTTCGGCAATCTGCGCGTCTATAAGGGCGCGGAACATCCGCACGAGGCGCAGAGCCCACAGACGCTCGACATCGCCGCCCTGAACGTCAAGAATAGCCGGAGCGCCTGATCATGGCCGAGTCCACTCTTTCCTCGCTTTCCGACCTTCAGGGAAGCGTCGCCACGGCGCCCGAGTCGCCGCGCTATGTGCAAAAGCTCGACAAGCAGGGCCGCGCCTATGCGACCGGCAAGCGCAAAAACGCCGTCGCCCGCGTCTGGATCAAGCCGGGTCCCGGCAAGATCACCGTTAACGGCCGCGACGTCGAAGTCTATTTCGCCCGTCCGGTGCTGCGCATGATTCTGGCTCAGCCGTTCGGCGTCACCAAGCGCGCGGGTCAGTATGACATCGTCGTTACGGTCGCCGGCGGCGGACTTTCGGGTCAGGCCGGCGCGGTGCGCCACGGCCTCGCCAAGGCGCTGACCGCTTACGAGCCGGACCTGCGTCCCGCGCTCAAGAAGGAAGGCTTCCTGACGCGAGATTCCCGCGTCGTCGAGCGCAAGAAATACGGCAAGCGGAAAGCCCGCCGCAGCTTCCAGTTCTCGAAGCGCTAAGCTTCGCGATCTTCAAGGCAAGCATTTGCAAAGCGGCGCTTCGGCGCCGCTTTTGTTTTGGTCAGTAGACGCAGATCTTGAAGTCGCTTCCGATCCAGCAGGCGGGGTCCTCCTTAGAGCGCTTCGCTTCTCCCCAGCGGGAGTTGATCCCGTCGCGGGTCAGTCCTCTCACTTCCGCCACTCCTGGCAATGTGACGGAGACGCTGATCACGGTCGCGCCGTCGAATGCGCTTTTTCCAACTGGCGTGATCGAAAAACTGCCGCCGGTTTCAGGCGAAAACTCGCATTTCCCGTTATATGGCGCCGCGCCGGCGCCATTGACGACGCATCTCGCGGGTCTGGCGAGCGCCTCCGCAATCAAGAACTGCTGCGTCATGATGAAAGACGCGATCCAAACAGCAATTTTTTTCATCAAATCCTCCGCTCGCATGACGCCCGGGTCCGGGCCTATTCGAGTCCCGGCTCATGTCGCCGCTCGTGTAGACCCGCGACGCCCATCAGTCCGACGACCGCCCCGAAGATCAGATAGAAGGCCGGCGCGATCGGCGTGGCGAGATAGTCGATCAGCCAGGCGACGATGAAGGGCGCGAAGCCGCCGAAGATCATCACCGCGACATTATAGGCGATTGCGAGCCCCACCGTGCGGACATGCGTCGGAAACTGCTCGGCGAGCGCCGTCGAGAGCGCGCCAAAGAGGCCCGAGAGAATGACGCAGAAGGCCGTCTGCGCCACTGTCAGCGCCAACAGCGTGCGCTCGGCCTGCAGCCAGACGAACAGCGGATAGACGCAAAGGAGAAGCATCCCATACGACGCCAGCAGCAAGGGACGCCTGCCGATGGCGTCGGAGAGCGCGCCGATGAGCGGGGTCAGCACGATGAGCAACAGAAGACCCGGCGCCTGGGCGATAAAGGACTGTGCGAGGCTCAGTCCCATCTCCGTCTTTCCGTAGGTCGGCATATAGACGAGGATCACGTAAAAGGAGATCGTCGCGCCGATCGTGGCGGCGAAACAGGCGAGAAGTCGATCGCCCCGCCGCCGAACGAGGTCGAGAAACGCGCGCGCGACGCCTTCTTCCTGCGACGACGCCTTGAAGGCTGGCGTTTCGTCGAGATGACGTCTGACATAGAGGCCGACTGGGCCGATCAGCAGGCCGGCGAAAAAGGGCAGTCGCCAGGCCCAGTCGTGCAGCGCTTCGACCGAAAATACGCCCGCGACGACCATGCCGGCAAGCGTCCCAAGCAGGATCGACAGGCCCTGCCCCACCATCTGCAGAGAGCCATAGACTCCGCGCCGACCGGCGGGCGCGACTTCGATCAGAAACGCGGTCGAACTGGCGAATTCTCCGCCGGTCGCAAAGCCCTGCAGCAACCGGCCGATCACGATGAGCATGGGCGCGAAGAGGCCGATCGTCGCATAGGTCGGGGCGAAGGCGATGACGGCGATCGCGACGGTCATCATGAACATGATGAGTTGCAGCGCCGCCTTTCGCCCTTTCCGATCCGCGTAAAATCCGAAGAAGAGGCCGCCGAGCGGGCGCGTGCAGAAGCCCGCGCCAAAGGTCGCGAGCGCCAGCAAGAGCGAGGCTGTTTCATCTCGGCTTGGAAAAAACGCCTGCGCCAGAACTGAAGCAAAAAAGCCGTAGACGACGAAATCATACCATTCCAGCGCATTCCCAATCACGGCGGCCGCGATCTGCTTGGGCGCTGGCGCTCTCACTTGGGGGAAGTTTTGGCGCACATGCATGCAAATTCTCGATTGTCCGCGCGCGTGGATTCTTCGCCTTCGCAGTCGCGAACCTGCTCTAGCGGGAAGACAGGAGGCCGCCAAGCGGTCGCCGCGCAGCCTCGACGATCAGCGCGCCGACGACGCCGAGCGCCCCCATGAGCAGGAAGAAATACACGTTGGCGACGCTCGACCACAAACTGCCGAGCCATCCCGCCAGGAGATTGCCGAGAAACATCGACGTGAACCACACGCCCATCAGCGCCGAGCGCGATCCTTCAGGCGCGACATGCGACACGAGCGAGAGGGCGATCGGCGAGAAATGCAGTTCCGAGACGGTGATGACGGCAAAAAAGGCGAGCAGCCAAAGCCAGCTCGCTGCGCCGCCGTCGCTCGTCCAGGCCGCAAGCGCCATGACGCCGTAGCTCACAGCGACGCCGAGACAGCCAAGCGACATTTTACTGATCGTCGAGGGCTCGCGCCCAGCCCGAGAAAGCCGGCTCCAAAAGGAGACGAGCGGCGGCGTGAAGAGAAAGATCATCAGCGGATTGAAAGCCTGAAACCAAGTCACCGGAATTTCGGCGCGCCATCCGAAAACATTGACGCTGCGGTCGGTGGACTGCGCCGCCCAAAGCGCGATCGTGTTGCCCTGCTGCTCGAAGGCGGCCCAGAACAGCGCAGAAGGCGCAAAAAGCAGCATCAGGATGGTGAATGACCGGCGAAACTGCGCGCGCGCCTGCGCCGTCGGGGCGCGCCATTGGCCGCGCATCGGCTCGGGCGGCAGGCTCGGAAGACCCATCACATACGTCGCGAGGCCGATCGCCATGCCGACGCCCGCGCAGGCGAAGCCATAATGCCAGCCGATCGTCTCCCCGACCGTTCCGCAAACCAGCGGCGCGAAGAACGCGCCGATATTGATGCCGACATAGAAAATCGAATAAGCGCGGTCGCGACGAACGTCCGTCGGCGCATAAAGCTCCCCGACCTGGACGGAGATGTTCGGCTTGAAGCCGCCGCAGCCCAGCGCGATGCAAAGCAGCGCGATCAGAAACAGGCGATCATACGCCATCATGAAATGGCCGATGGCCATCAACGCTGCGCCGATGACGATCGTGCGCGTGCGCCCTAACCAACGATCGGCGATCGCCCCGCCCAGAATCGGCGCGAGATAAACGAGGCCGGTGTAGAGCCCGTAGATTTGCGAGGCGAAAGGCTGCGGGCCGAGCGGACCTGAAATCGTCTCGAGCCCGCGCTTCAAGGCGTCTAGGCCGAGCGCCGCGTCCATGCGCGCCGGCGTCAGCAGATAGTCGACCATGTAGAGGACGAGAAGCGCCCGCATCCCGTAATAGGAAAACCGCTCCCACATTTCGGAAGCGAAGAGAAAACCGAGCCCACGCGGATGGCCGAGAAAATCGTCGCTTCGCTGCATTCGCCCTGCCGGACCATCGTCGCGCCGGCCTGCGGCCCGTGCGGTTGCTATAGACGATGGCTTGATCGGCTCAAATGGCCCCGACGTCGAGGCCTGCCGCGACAAGCATCCCTAGTTCGCGGCATTCATCGACGAAGTCTTCCCGCCATTCGCCCCGGCAAATGAGCGGCTCGCGAACCGCGCGCCAGCGCAGGCCGGTCACGATCGTCTCGACGCCGCGCCGCGTTCCTGTTCCGTCGTGGCCGGCGCGAATGTAGAGCGCGTAAGGCAGGCCCTGCGTGCGCTCCAACAAGGGATAGTAACAACGGTCGAAGAAGTCCTTTATCGCCCCGCTCATGTAGCCGAGATTTTCGGTGGTTCCGAGAATGACCGCCTGCGCGGCGACAACATGCTCGGGCGTCGCCGCGAAAGGGCTGAGGGTCTCGACCTCGACGCCCTCGATCTCGGGCGCGCGCGCGCCGGCCGCGACCGCGTCCCGCAGCCGCTCGGTATTGCGCGACGGCGCATGCGCGACGATGAGCAGGCGCTTGGGCAATCGAGCGGGCTACCAGGGATGAAATTCTGGCACGTAAATAATTTTCATGAAGATCGCCAGGCCGATGACTGCGAGCACAGCCAACAGCGCGCTGTATCCGATCACCGAATAGACCGAGACGTTGTAGACCGAATCCAAAAATCGCAGCGCGAATGCTCTCAGCGCGCCGTCTGTTTCCGTTACCTGTTTCGCCATAATCTCCCCTCCTCCTGGAGGCGGTCAAAACTCATTTCCTGAAAATCAATATAGAGCCCAGAACGTCGCCGTCAGGGCCTACTCGTTGGACGCGATAAGACAGTCGCCTTTGTGGCTGGCGCTCCAAGCGCGTTTGCGCCTTTCCGCCAACTCGACGACCTGGGCTTTTTGCGCCTCGGACATCGACATCCAGCCGGCGATCTCGGCGCGCGTGCGGCCGCAGCCGACGCACACGCCGTCGCCATTGAGTTCGCAGATCTTTATGCACGGACTGTCGACCATTGGCTCCACTTTTTGACTGCGCTGCGCCGGAAGTGCGGCGGATGCGTCCCGCCGCGCTATAGGATGGCGCGCCGCGCGCGTCAAAACGCCCATGGATTTCGCGACAATCTTTTTATCCTTGTCCAAATCGATTAGATGCGGGCCATGACGACGATAACGAAGATCTTCATCGACGGCGACGCCGGCACCACTGGGCTCGAAATCCGCGAGCGGCTCGCCGGACGCGAGGACATTTCTCTCGTCTCGCTCCCGACCGAGATGCGCAAGGACGCCGCCGCGAAACGCGACATTCTCGCTTCCGTCGACATCGCGGTTTTGTGTCTGCCGGACGACGCGGCCAGAGAAACCGTCGCGCTCTGCGACGCCCTCGGCGGGGGCGGACCACGGTTGCTCGACGCCTCCACCGCCCATCGCGTGGCGGAGGGTTGGGTCTACGGTTTCGCCGAGCTTTGCAAGGGACAGGCGGCGGCGATCGCCCGCGCGCGCCGCGTCGCCAACGTCGGCTGCTACGCCACGGGCGCGATCGCGCTCATTCGTCCGCTCGTCGACGCCGGGCTTATCCGGTCGGACCAGCCGCTGACGATCAACGCCATCTCGGGCTATTCGGGCGGCGGGCGGCAGATGATCGAAGCCTATGAGCGCGGCGAAGCGCCCGCGTTCGAGCTCTACGCGCTCGGGCTCGAGCACAAACATGTGCCGGAAATCATGGCCTATTCGCAGCTTTCCGAGCGGCCGCTTTTCGTGCCCTCCGTCGGCAATTTTAGGCAGGGCATGCTGGTTTCGATACCGCTCGCGCTCGACGCCTTGCCCGGCAAGCCCAAAGCCGAGGATATCGAAGGCGCCTATGCGGGTCACTACGCCGAGGCGAAACATGTTCGGCTCGCGGCCGCGCCAACAGGCGGCAAGCTCGACCCGCTCGCGCTGAACGGAACAGACGATATGGAGCTCTTTGTCGTCGCAAACGAAGCGCGCCGCCACGCCCTTCTCATCGCCCGGCTCGATAATCTCGGCAAGGGCGCGGCTGGCGCGGCGGTGCAAAATCTCGACCTGATGATGGGGAAGACCGCCGTCTCAGCCTAGACCGGCGGCGGACGCTCGGGCGCTCGCCTATTCGGCATAGGCGGTGGCGCCGCCCGGCAGTTTCGCCGCGACGTCCTCATAGCGGCTGGTGCGCATGTCCATCATCGTCTCGAAGGCTTCATGCACCTCCTGGACCGAGCGAACTTTGAGCCGGCGGCCCTGCTGCTCGTAGAAAATCGGCTTATTGGCGCGCGCCGGCCTCGGCAGTAGCGACGCCGCCGACGTGTGCGGCGCCTCGTCCATGGTCCGCATGAAGCGCTCGGCGTCGTCCGGACCCAGGAAGTGGATGAGGTAGGTTTCGCCGCGGGTCAGAGGACGGCCGATCTTCTCGGCGATCCTGGTGCTGTCCTTCTTAAGCATTTCGGCGGCGAGAACCGCGGAAAGATAGGGATCATTGCGCAAGCCCAGGATTTGCGCCCGCTTCTGTCCGCTGACGCGCGCCGAATCGTCGCTTGCGATCACCGCCGCCGTCTCGCCGTGCCCATGGCGCCAACCGAAGGTTTTCATCGCCTTAAGCCAGGTCTTCTCGACGAATTGGAAGAGCCCGCTGGCGGAAGACGTCCGCGCCTTTGCGGTGGAGGAGAAATTCGACTCCTTGTCGGCGATGGCCATGAGCAGCGCCGGGTCCATTTCGGTCGTTTGCGCAGCCTTGACGACGCGCTCGACAATCGACTGCTGCACCTTGACGGAACCGAACCGCATCACGCCCGGCGTATCGAAGGCGTCGTCACTCCCCAGCCGATGCGACCAGGTGAGCGCCGCCTGCTCCAAAGAAAAATCCGAGTCGAGCGCCGTATCGTCATCGGCGGATTGCGTCAGCGTCGCCAGCGTCGTCAGCGGAGATGCGGCGACGCGGGCGCGTGCAGCGCGCGCGGTCCGCTCCGGACGACGAGTCTCGTCGCGCTCGGCGGTCATCGCCAGGACGGCCAGCACCGAAAGCAGGGTCGCGACGCAAAGCGCGCGCAACAAAGGAGAACAGGATTGATCAAGCAGCAAGCCCGGCAGGGTCGCCTGGGGCGACGCCTTGGACTGCCGGCCTGAGCGAGGCGACGCGGCCTTCTCGTCCTTGGAAGGCGGCGGGGCGTTCGTCACCGTGACGGTCATGCTTCGCGGTTTCTCCACAATTACGCAAAGTTTGCGTAAACAGAAGGTTACCTGCGATGCGGGGCGAAAGATCGGCGGCCGAAGCCATGCTCACGCCATAATTAAGCTCGCGCCACGGGCGCGCTGCAGCTGAATAGCTTGTTAGTACAGGGCGTTACGCAGACAGGCCCTTCACTGTCGCCACAATGACGCCACTAGCCGAGACGCGTACTCGCTGCCACGGCGTCTCGAAACGAGAGGCGGGTGTCTCTAAAAGAGATTCGACACTTTGGAGAGCATGCCTTGGAGCAGATGATACTCGGGGCCGGCGCTGGGCGTCGTGCGGGTGATGAAGTCGATCGGCTTTCCGTCTTCCATGCCGTAATCCGCCACACGCTGAACCTTCTTCGACTTGTCGAAGTAAACCGCGTAGACGCGCTGATCAGTAATATTCTGAGGCATGAAGGCGAACTGACGCTCGATACGCTGACTGACGTAATACCAAGCGTCGCCGCCGACAGTCGACGTCGTCGAGGGGGTGCCAAGGACCGTCATCACCTGCTGCGCCGACATGCCAGGCTTGATTTGCCCGGTGCTGCGCGAATCGAGGACGGCGCCACGGTTGACGACGCCCTCGTACCCCAGACACCCTGCAAGCGAAACCGCGAGGCCGGCTACAGCCGCCAACCGAGAAAAGACGCGCAAAGCTTGCGCCATGAATATCTCCGAAATCTCCCGCCGCAGCGCGCCTGCGCCCGGTCGATCGTCCTTCGCCAAATCCGTAATCTTCGAACGCAGCGAAAGCAAGACGGCTGTTCTCGCGCTGCGCCGCGCTGGCGTCCGTGCGCCAACGCACATATTTGATTATTGAACGCGCGCGACCTGGAGACGACGCCATGAACAACACTTTCGACCCGCATCCGCCGCTTTCGCGCCGTCTCGCTGTCTCTGAAGTGCCGCCCGAAGGTCTCGACGTCGACATCCGGGCGACGCCGGCCGAGTGCGCCGCACTGGCGCAGCACAATGCGCTGCCCGCTGTCCATTCGCTCCAAGCAGAGCTGCGCGCGCGGCAACGGCGCGGCGACGGATTGGAGATCGAAGGCGAGTTGCGCGCCAGGCTTCGGCAAACCTGCGTCACGACCCTCGAGGAGTTCGACTCGGAGCTTGTCGAACCCATTCAGATGCGCTTTGCGCCGCCGCGGGGCGAGGCGCCGCGCGGTCGAAGGCGAAACGAAGAGACGACTGAAATCACGTTGGATGAGGATCCGCCTGACCCGTTGATCGGCGGCGTCGTCGATCTCGGCGCCGTCGTTTCCGAGTTCTTCACGCTGGCGCTTGATCCCTATCCACGCAAGCCGGGGGCGAATTTCGTCGAGCCGCAACCTGGGGACGGAGCTCAGGCAGTCTCGCCTTTCGCCACCTTGGGACGGCTCAAACCGCGCCGTGAGGCTTGAGGCGAGACAGAATAGGCACTTGCGCCTGTGGCCAGCAAATGGCAAGTCGCCCGCAAGGGCGGGAGCGCGAACGCGCTTCTCGGACGCGTCACAAAAGCCGGCCAAGAATTAAGGCGGCGGATCCAGGCGCGCAGTCGGGAGAAACGGGTTAAATGCCGCAAACTATCCGGATCGCGCTCGACGCGATGGGCGGCGATTTTGGTCCGAAGGTGACCATCGCGGGCGCCGCCAACGCCCTCGAACGGCGTCCCGAGAGCCGCTTTCTATTGATCGGCGACGAGCCGGCGATTCGCGCGCAGCTTCAGCGTCATCCGCGCCTCGCCGAATGCGCCGACGTGCGCCACTCTTCGGTGTCGATCCGCATGGACGACAAACCGAGCCAGGCGCTGCGCTACGGGCGGCGGGTCTCGTCGATGTGGCTCGCGATCGAAGCGGTCAAGAAAGGCGACGCCGACGTCGCCGTCTCCGCCGGCAACACCGGCGCGCTCATGGCCATGGCGAAAATTTGCCTGCATACGATGGCGCGCGTCGATCGTCCCGCGCTCGCCTGCCTTTGGCCGACGCTAAGGGGACAGTCCGTCGTGCTCGACGTCGGGGCCTCGATGGGCGCCAACGCCAGCCACCTCGTCGATCTTGCGATCATGGGCGCGGCGATGGCGCGGGTCATCCTGGGACTTGAGCGCCCGACCGTCGGCTTGCTCAACGTCGGCACCGAAGAAATTAAAGGCATAGAGGAAGTTAAGGCCGCATCGACCCTGCTGCGCGACCTCAACCTGCCAGGCTTCGATTATCGGGGCTTCATGGAGGGCGACGGCATCGGCAAAGGCGTCGTCGATGTCGTGGTCACCGAGGGCTTTACCGGAAACATCGCCCTTAAGACCGCCGAGGGAACCGCGGCGCAGGTCTCCGCCTATCTCAAAGAGGCGATGGGCGGATCGCTGCTCGCCAAGCTCGGCTATCTGCTGGCGCAGGGCGCCTTCCGCGAGCTTCGCGCCAAGGTGGACACGCGCGCGACAAATGGCGGCGTGTTCCTTGGGCTTGAGGGAATTGTCATGAAGAGCCACGGCGGCGCCGATCCAATCGGCTTTGCGCGCGCGATCGAGATCGGCCACGAGATGGCGGGCAGCGACCTTCTCAATCGCATCCGCGACACTGTCGCGCTGGCGCACCGCCTCGAGGGGCAGGACGGCGCCGATTCGACCAGTCCTCCCCGGGAAGCCGCTCAGTGACCACAAGCATGCCTCAACTGCGTTCCGTCGTTCTTGGCGTGGGCGCCTATTTGCCTGCGAAGACGCTCAGCAATGCCGAGCTGTCCAAGCTCGTCGACACGAGCGACGAGTGGATTGTGCAGCGAACGGGAATCAAGGAGCGCCATATCGCCGCGGAAGGCGAGACGACGTCGATGCTCGGGGAAATGGCCGCGCGCGATGCGCTCGCCAACGCGGGAATTACCGCCGCCGACATCGACCTGATCGTCGTGGCGACGTCGACCCCCGACTGGACCTTCCCGTCAACAGCGACGCAGATTCAAGCGGCTCTCGGCATTACGCATGGCGTGGCGTTTGATTTGCAGGCCGTCTGCTCGGGATTCGTTTTCGCCGTCGCCACGGCGGAGAAATTTTTGCGCTCGGGCTCGCACAAGCGCGCGCTTGTCATCGGCGCCGAGACCTTCTCCCGGATCATCGATTGGACCGACCGAACGACTTGCGTGCTGTTTGGCGACGGCGCCGGCGCGATGGTGCTCGAGGCGCGACCCTCGCAGGGCGGGTCAGAGGAGCGCGGCGTCCTGACCACTCACCTGCGCTCTGACGGACGCCATCGCGCGAAACTCCATGTCGACGGCGGCCCTTCCGCGACTCAAACCGTCGGTCATCTGCGTATGGAGGGGAAAGAGGTGTTCCGCTTCGCGGTTGGCCAAGTCACCGACGTCGTCAAGGACGCTTTCGCCGCAACGGGAATGACCCCCGAGGATCTCGACTGGTTCGTGCCGCATCAAGCCAATCGCCGAATCATCGACATGTCGGCGCAAAAGCTTGGAATTGCGCCGGAAAAGATCATCGCCACCGTGCATCTACACGGCAACACCTCGGCCGCGTCGGTGCCTCTGGCTTTGGCTGTCGCGGCGGCGGACGGACGAATCAAACAGGGCGATCTCGTCATGCTGGAGGCTGTCGGGGGCGGCTTTACCTGGGGATCTGCGCTGATACGCTGGTAAGCTGGCGTAATACAACAACTATTTCAATGTAAGCAAATATTCGAAAGAAAATTACACGCGCGGTTACAACCTGCGCTTGATTTCTGCATTCAATTCTGAAAAATTCCGACAATAGCCGGTGGCGAATACCCGCTGTGGGCGGGTTTCGGAGCGCTAACGCGCCGCCCCTGATCGCGCCCCGTCGTCCCCCGGCGCGCTCCGGACAGCCCACTACCGTTGTTTTTAATGTATTGTAGGGCAGAAAATGGCCAAGGGGGACGCGACCGCTAAGCCAATCGGCGAAGCGATAGAAGAGCGCATGGCGAGCAGGGGCACCGTAACCCGTTCGGACCTTGCAGACGCAATCCATCGGAAAGTCGGAATCCCGCGGGCGGAGTCCGCGAAATACGTCGAAATGGTGCTGGAAGAGATATTCGAGCGCATCGTCGCGCGCGAAGACGTCAAGCTCTCGTCCTTTGGCGCCTTTGTTGTGCGCTCTAAGAAGGAGCGGCTGGGACGCAATCCCAAGACTGGCGCAGGCGCCAAGATTTCGGCGCGGCTGGTCGTCTCCTTCAAGCCGTCCAACATCATGCGCGCAAGAATTAACGGCGACGAGTGACGCTTGCGCCGACGGGCGCGCGTACCCGCTTGACAAGCGTCGGCGCGTCATGCGCCAAGCATGCATGGCCAAAAGCCGTGCGGTCTACGTCTGTCAGAACTGCGGCGCCGTCGCGTCGCGGTGGCAAGGTCGCTGCGACTCCTGCGGCGAGTGGAACAGCCTCGTTGAAGAGTCGGAGGCGGGCGCGCCCGCCGTGTCCCGCCGCGCCGCGCGCGGCCGCGTCTTCGAACTCGAGGGGCTGGCTGGCGAAGGCCGGGCAGCGCCAAGAATCGCGACAGGAATCGACGAATTCGACCGCGTCACCGGCGGCGGCTTCGTGCCGGGCTCGGTGCTGCTGCTCGGCGGCGAACCGGGCATCGGCAAATCCACCCTGCTCATCCAGGCCTGCGCGACTCTGGCGCGCCGCGGCGCGCGCGTCGTCTATATTTCCGGTGAGGAAGCCGTCGCCCAGGTGCGCCTGCGCGCAACCAGGCTCAATCTCGCCGATGCGCCGGTGGAGCTGGCCGCCGCAACTCAGGTCGAGGACATTCTCGCCACCTGCGCGACAGGCGCCCGCCCGGCGTTGATCGTCATCGACTCGATACAGACGATGCACACCAACATGGCGGAGTCGGCGCCTGGAACGGTGACGCAGGTGCGCGCCAGCGCCCAGGCGCTTCTGCGTCACGCCAAGACGACCGGTTCGACGATCGTTCTCGTCGGCCATGTCACCAAGGACGGGCAGGTTGCAGGTCCGCGCGTCGTCGAACACATGGTCGACGCCGTCCTGTCCTTCGAGGGCGACGGCGCGCATCATTTCCGCATGCTGCGCGCCTCCAAGAATCGCTTTGGCGCCACAGGCGAAATCGGCGTCTTCGAGATGACCAGCCTCGGACTCGCCGAAGTCGCCAATCCGTCGGCGCTTTTTCTCGCCGGCCGCGATTCTGGCGCGCCGGGCGCGGCGGTCGTCGCCGGCATGGAGGGGCAGCGTCCACTGCTGATCGAAATCCAGGCGCTCGTCGCGCCGACATCGCTGGGCACGCCGCGACGCGCCGTGGTCGGGTTCGACCAGAATCGGCTGTCCATGATCCTGGCCGTGCTCGAAGCGCATGGCGGGCTGAAGCTTGGCATGCATGACGTCTATCTCAACGTCGCGGGGGGATTTCGAGCCCATGAGCCGGCCGCCGACCTCGCCGCGGCCGCCGCCCTCGTCTCGTCGCTTACCGGCGCCGTCCTGCCCCCCGACATGTGCTTTTTCGGCGAAATCGGGCTCTCCGGCGCCGTGCGGCCGGTCATTCACGCCGGCATGCGACTGCGCGAGTCGGGCAAACTCGGTTTCCATCACGCCGTCGTCCCGCAGTCCCAACAAATTTCCGATGACGGGCGCGGCTCCGGCGTGACGATCCGTCCCTGCGCGGACGTCGGCGGCCTCGTCGCCGCCATCGCCCGCATTTCGACGCGCGAAAGAACGATCGCGCGTGGCTAACGAGGTCGTGCATTAGTGTTTCCGGCTGGCCTCAAGATGCGTTAGAAGGCTGCCAGTGCGAAAGCGAGACGCCTGCAGGATCGACGCTTGCCTACCCGCGGCGGCGCAAAGTTGACACAGGTTCTGGAGAGGGTCGTGCGGATGCCGCTCGGAAGGCGGCCAACAGCCCATTCAGAAGCGATCAGAGCTCGGGGCGAACAAGCAAGGGGCTAGCGATGCCATCATATCTTGATTTGGCTGTGATTACCGTCGTTCTGATATCGGGGATGCTCGCTCTTTTGCGCGGCTTCACCCGTGAAGTCCTTGCAATCCTGTCCTGGGTTGCGGCCGCGGCTGCGGCGTATTTCTTTTATCCGCTCGCCCTGCCCTACATCAAACCATACGTCAGCAAGGACGAGATCGCTCTCGCGGCTTCCGTGGCCTCCGTGTTTTTCGTCGCTTTGATCGCCGTTTCTCTTGTCACGGTGAAGCTCTCGGACGTCATCCTCGATTCGAAGGTCGGCGCCCTTGATCGCACGCTCGGCTTCCTGTTCGGCGCCGTTCGCGGCGCCCTGCTCGCCGTGGTCGCCTTCGTCTTTTACAGCTGGCTCGTGCCCGAAACGAATCAGCCGGAATGGGTCAAGGACGCGCGCGCCAAGCCCTTCCTGACCGCTGGCGGCGAGAAGCTGCGCGAAATGCTGCCCGACGACATCGACAGCCTCGTCGCAAAGATCAAGGCCAAGAAAGGCGCTCCGACGAATGAGGAGCCGCCGGCCGACGTCGAACCGGACAAGATTCAGCCTGCGCCGACCGACGCAAGCTCCGAGGCGCCGGCCGAGGCGGCGCCAGCGTCGGGCAATAAGCCTGAATGATGGTCTTGCGGATGGGCCCCGCCGCTGGCACATATGACGGGAATGCGACGCCCGGACGTTTGGGAATGCTGAGCGGCGGCGCGTCACGGGGGACGAAGCATGACCGAGGCCGCCGAGGATCTTCAGCGATCCTCATCGCGCGAGATTAACGCGACAGACGATCTCGACGGCGACAGGCTTCGCGAATACTGCGGCGTTTTCGGCGTCTTCGATCTGCCGGACGCCGCAGCGATCGCCGCCTTGGGCTTGCACGCCCTGCAGCATCGCGGCCAAGAGGCGGCGGGCATCGTCAGCTTCGACGGCGGCCGCTTTCATGGCGAGCGCCGACTGGGCCTGGTCGGCGATCACTTTTCTCAAGAAAACACGATCAAGCGCCTGCCCGGCGCCGCCGCGATCGGCCATGTGCGCTACGCCACCACCGGCGAAACCATGCTGCGCAACGTGCAGCCGCTGTTCGCGGAGTTGAACACGGGCGGCTTCGCGGTCGCCCACAACGGCAACCTCACCAATGCTCAGACGCTGCGCCGCGAACTGATCCGCGAAGGCGCGATTTTCCAGTCGACTTCGGACACCGAGGTCATCCTTCATCTCGTGGCGCGCAGCCGCCGGCCGCTGCTCATCGACCGTTTCATCGAAGCGCTTCGCTCGATCGAAGGCGCCTATTCGCTTGTCGCGCTCACCAACAAGAAGCTGATCGGCGCGCGCGATCCGCTCGGCATCCGGCCGCTCGTCATCGGCGAATTCAATGGAAAATATATTCTCGCGTCGGAGACTTGCGCGCTCGACATTATCGGCGCGCGCTTCGTGCGCGACGTGATGAATGGCGAGATCGTCATTATTTCCGAGGACGGAATTCAGAGCTTGCGGCCGTTTCCGCCGCAGCCGATGCGCCCCTGCATCTTCGAATATATCTATTTCGCCCGTCCCGATTCCATCGTCCATGGCCGTCCGGTCTATGAGGTGCGCAAGGCGATGGGCGCCGAGCTGGCGCGCGAGCGCCTGATCGACGCTGACGTCGTGGTGCCCGTGCCGGACTCCGGGGTGCCGGCGGCGCTCGGCTATTCGCAGCAGTCGGGCGTGCCGTTCGAGCTCGGCATTATCCGCAATCACTATGTCGGGCGCACCTTCATCGAGCCGACGCAAATCGCCCGCGATTTCGGCGTGCGCATGAAACACAGCGCCAATCGCTGCGTCGTCGCCGGGAAGCGCGTGATCCTTATCGACGATTCCGTCGTGCGTGGCACGACCTCGGTGAAAATCGTGCAGATGATGCGCGACGCCGGCGCGACGGAAGTGCATTTCCTGATTTCATCGCCGCCGATCACCAATCCGGACTACTACGGGATCGATACGCCGCAGAAGGAGAATCTGCTCGCCGCGACGCATACGCTCGATGAGATGCGCGAGTATATCGGCTGCGACTCGCTGGGCTTCCTGTCGGTCGACGGCATTTATCGCGCCATGGGCTACGAACGCCGCGATCCCATCCGGCCGCAGTTCACCGACCACTGCTTCACCGGGGATTATCCAACGTCGCTGACCGACCTTGTCGGCGAAAACCGCGCGCAACTGTCGCTGTTGGCGGAGGCGAGCTGATAGGCGGCCGACGCGAGATCCGCGTGCTATGAGAGGCCATGAGCGCAACGGCCCAGAGACGCATCAACGCAACCGAATTTCTCGCCTGGGCGCAATCTCAGGAGAGTGGCCGCTATGAGCTGTTTCGCGGCGAAACCTTCGCTATGGCGCCGGAACGCGCGGAGCATGTCGCCGCTAAGGCCCGAATTTGGCGCGCGCTGGCCGATGCAATCGCGCGCGTAGGGGCGCCGTGCGAAGCATTTGTCGACGGGCTCGGCGTAAAGATCGACGATCACACCGTTTACGAACCCGACGCATTGGTCAATTGCGGCGATCCTGTGCCCGCGGATTCGCTCCTGGCGCCTACGCCCATCGTCATCGTCGAAGTCATCTCGCCCTCTTCTCGGAGCTTCGACAAGAATTCAAAGCTCAGCGATTATTTTCGGCTCGCGAGCGTCATGCATTATCTCGTCGTAGATCTTAGCCGACGGCTGATCTTGCACTATCGCCGGCAAGCCGATCAGATCGTCGTCGCCATCGTCAAGGAAGGCCGCATGACGCTCGATCCTCCAGGCCTGGATGTCGCTGTTGACGAGATGATTCCCGAGATCCCTGCGTGAGGCCCATGCGCATCGCACTTGTCACCGGCGCCTCCCGCGGCATTGGACGCGCGCTCTCTTTGGAACTCGCGCGCGACGGCGCGCATGTCATCGCCCTGGCGAGAACGCAGGGCGCGCTGGAAGAACTCGACGATGAAATCCGCGCGCAGGGCGGGCAAGCGACGCTCGTTCCCTGCGATCTGGCCGACTTCGACGCGCTTGACCGTCTCGGCGCGGCGCTGTTCGAACGCTGGGGCAAGCTCGACGTCTTCGTCGGCATTGCCGGCGTTCTCGGACCTCTGTCGCCGCTCGCGCACGTCGACCCGAAGGACTGGAACCGCGTCATGGCGGTCAACGTCACCGCGAACTGGCGTCTGATCCGTTCACTTGATCCGCTCCTGCGCGCATCCGGCGCCGGACGCGTCCTCTTCATCACCTCAGGGGCGGCGCATCGCGAGACCATGAAGCCGTTCTGGGGCCCTTATGCGATCTCGAAGGCGGCGCTCGAAGCGATGGCCCGCACTTATGCATCCGAGGCCGCCGGCGATGGCGTGACCGTCATGCTCGCCAATCCGGGTCCGCTGCGCACGCGCATGCGCGCTCAGGCGATGCCCGGCGAAGATCCGATGACGCTCAAAACGCCTGAAGAATTCGCACAAAAAAGCCTCGCGCTGCTGGCACCGGAATGGCGCGAGAGCGCGAGGCTTTACGATTTCCCCACCGACCGGCTGCTGAGTTTCTCCGCGCCTGCCTAATGGCGAGGTTTACGCGAAGACTTAGCCGTGATGGTGGTGATAATGGTGATGATGGTGGACGTGATGGCGGCGCGGCATGGGCAGGGGCGGCGGCGGGACATAGGCGAGAGTCAGGCGCTGGACGCCCGCTGTCCATCCCACGCCAGAGCCGGCTTCAATGCTAAATGGCTGCAGCGAGAAAGTGTCGTTGGATCCGCCGACGAGCGCCGCGCCGCCGCCGCCGACCACAACCTTGGCTGAGAAGCCCGGGCCATAATAGGCGCCCGCGAGCGCGCCCGGTCCGATATGGCTGGTGGCGGAGACGACGCCCCAGGCAAGCTCGCCAGCACCGTTGATCGTCACATTGGCGCCGACCTTGGTGAGCGCGCCGACGTAATGAGCAGGAACAGCGCCTTCAGCGTCATCGCGATACATGCAGTCGATCTGCTGATTTTCGACCAAGACGCTGATGCCGTTGCCAAGCAGCCGGCACTGCAAGGAGCCGATGCGGTCGCCCGCGAAAGCGCTCGCCGGCGCCAGCAGGGCCAGAGCGAAAACGCCGCTCAGCGCGCGACCCAATCCAAACTTCCGCATTTAAATCTCCTCTTCCTGATCTGCGCGCTCCGTCTGAAGCGAAGCCGCAGAAGCACGTCTGCAGTACATCACGACCGGCGAAATGCAACAGCGCCGCTCCAGCCACGGTGATATAGCGTCTGGAGGGCGGATCATGTGCGCGGACGCATGAGCGTGCGCGCCTGCTGCTTCGCCACACCTTTGCCGCGCTTGCAAACGACGTGGAAGAGTCCGATTTCTAAAGGTGAGCTAAAGAACCGAGGATTCCGTGGCGAACTCCTATCCGCTTCCCGTTCTCGTGGACCAGGGCCTGTCCCAGTCCGACGTCGAGGCGCTGCGCGCCGCCGTCGCGGCGCTGGAAAGACAGAGTTTTGCAACGCGGCTTGCCGGATTGGCGAGCCGGCAATTGAGTTTTGGCGCGATGACGCTGCCGCCGCGACTGCAGGCGGCGGTCGCCTCTGCGACCCAAAAGGCGCTCTCCGCGGCGATGAAGTTGGCCTTGGCCAGTCTCGACGCGCAGCCGGCGAAGGACACCATACGCATTCACCGTCGTCTCGCGGCCCTGTCGGGAGGCGTCGGCGGCGCCGTTGGACTGGCGAGCCTGCCGATCGAATTGCCGGTGTCGACGACGATCATGCTGCGCTCGATCGCGGAAATTGCGCAGGCCGAGGGAGAGGACCTGCGCCACCCGGGCGCCGCCCTCGCCTGTCTCGAAGTTTTTGCGCTGGGCGGCCCTTCCGCCGAAGGCGCCGTTCTAGAGGGCGGCTATCTCGCGCTCCGCGCGCTTCTCGCGAAATCCGTGTCCGACGCTGCACGTTTTATGACTGTCCATCAGATCTCCAGCGAAGCGGCGCCCGCCCTGGCGCGGCTGATCGGCGCGATCGGGGCGCGCTTCGGCATGGTCGTGTCGCAAAAAACCGCCGCCCAGGCCATCCCGGTGATCGGCGCAATCAGCGGCGCGGCGATCAACGTGGCTTTCACAGAGCACTTCCAAAGCCTCGCGCGCGGCCATTTCGTCGTGCGCCGACTCGAGCGGCTCTACACCCCGGCCGTGGTGCATGCCGAATACGCCAAAATCGCCCGTTCCGAGGGATATTGGGATGATCCGTCGCAGGCGGCGTGAGCGGCGCGACTAATGTGAGCGGCGCAGCGCCTCGGCGAGATGCCCGACCTGCTTCGTCGTGGCGATGCTCGATTCATTTTCTTCGAGCAGGATAAAATCAGCGCCCGCGAGGTTCTCGTCGAGTTCCTCTGTCGTGGCCGGTAGCCGTTCGCCGTTCGAAGCGTCGCCGGGCGCGCGCCGGTAATGGCCGAGTTCGACAGCGTTGTCCTCGGTCCGCATGTAGAACCAATAATCGATCTGGGGCGGACAGGGCGCGAGGGTCGCCGCCGCCAGAACTTCATGCAGAAAGCTGCCGCCCAGCGCGAGCAGCCGCGGCGGGTGCGCGCAGTCGCCCTTCTCCCCTGCCCGGCCGATCGCCGCCGTGGGGTAATGCGCGTCCGGCGATAAGAGATTGAGGAGATCCAGCAGGTCGCGGTCGGTGCCCAGGGCCTCTGGCGCCGGCGCAGACGCAAAGGCCAGCACGCCGATGGGAGAAGCGGGAAGCGCGCGTGTCGCTTCACGCATGGCGAGCGCGCCGCCGACGCTGTTCCAATGCGTGCCGCCGCGCGGAAACAGCGGTATCGGTTGTTTGGGCTTTTCCGTCGCAATGAGCGCCGCGCCGTCCACATAGCGCAGCTGAGCTTCATGGAGAGCCGCGCGGTAAGGCGCAAGCTTTTCGGGCATCGCCGTCGCGCGCAGGGCGCAAGGCGCGGACTTTGGCAGATCTTCCGGGTAGCGCGCCGCCTTCGAGGGCGAAATGAGATAGACGAAGCTCTTGCCGCGCGCCTGCGCGCTCTCCTGAATTTCGCGCAGCGTTGAAGACCACGCGCCGAGCCGCGCGGAATCGAAGGCGCCGTCGCGTGCGCAAAATTCGTCGATGTAGAACTGCTCATAGAGCTGGCCATTGCGGCCGATCACGACTCCGGGC
The DNA here is from genome assembly GCF_000372845.1 of Methylocystis rosea SV97. Lineage (GTDB taxonomy): Bacteria > Pseudomonadota > Alphaproteobacteria > Rhizobiales > Beijerinckiaceae > Methylocystis > Methylocystis rosea. The sequence goes on along the minus strand of NZ_KB889963.1, from coordinate 1,988,264 downwards.
GCGGCCGAGCCGCCGAAAAGCGAATAGACGAGCTGATTTTTCGCGCGAACGGAGATCGGAAACACCGGCGACATTCGGCCAAGATTGATGGAGACCGCCTTTTGCATTTCTCCTGAAAGAAAAGCCTCGAGAGTCCAGGACGCGGGCTTTGGCTTCGCGACTCCGTAAAGCGGCCAGGCGCTGCGGATACGCAGCTTCGGCCAATCGCCTTCGACGGCGAAATTCCACAAATTGGCGAGAAAGAGGAAGGCGATGAAGCCGGCGCAACCGAAGATTGGCAGGCGCGCAAGCGTGAGCGCCTTCATGAAGGCGCGTCGTGTAGCGACGCTTTCAGCGCGCGCGGGCGCACGCAGCGCCGCGCCGCTTTCTCCTTCATGTCGCCCGACGGGCTTTTCGGCAAGATCGCTCATCCGACTCAAAACCGGAAGTAGATGAAGGGCTTGAAGGGATCGGCAAGTCCCTTCGCCAAAGCCGCAAGGAAGAGCATGGAAAGCGCGCCGTTCGACGCCAGGGCGAAGCGCTGCGCTGCGACGCCCCAGTCGAAGTCCTTGACATAAAGCGACAGCCGCTGCGCGACGCAGATCGCCGCGGCGGTCAGCGCCACGACCACATATTCGGGAGGAATGGCGACAGGCGCGCTGGCGTGCGCCCATGGAGTCGCCATCAACGCGAGCAGCGCGCCGGCTTGCGACAAAGAGGTTGCGCGAAAGAATGTCCAGCCGACGACCACGATGATCATCGCAATGATGTTGGCGAACCAATCCGGCAACCGCTGCAGACGATTGACGAGAAAGAGCCGGTCGAGCACGAGGAACACGCCGTTGTAGGCGCCCCAGGCGATATAGGTCCAAGCCGCGCCGTGCCAGAGTCCCGAAGCGAAGAAGCAGATCCACAGATTGAGGTAGGTGCGCGCTTCGCCGCGCCGATTGCCGCCGAGCGGGAAATATAAATATTCGCGAATCCAGCTGGTGAGAGAAATATGCCAGCGCCGCCAGAAATCGGTGATGCTTGTCGCGACATAGGGCATGTTGAAATTTTCAAGCAGCCGGAACCCGAACATGCGCGCCAGCCCAATCGCCATGTCGGAATAGCCGGAAAAATCGAAATAGATTTGGAAGGTGAAGAATAGCACGCCCGCCCAGGCCTCCGCGAAGCCAAGGGAGCTGACGTCATGCGCGAAGATCAGGTCCGCGCCGCTTGCAAGCGTATCGGCGAAGAGCAGCTTCTTCACGACGCCGAGCATGAAGCGGGAAAAGCCCACGACAAAGTCGTCGACGTCGGCGTGCGGCATCGCCTCGAATTGGCGCGCGATGTCGTGATATTTGATGATCGGGCCGGCGAGGAGCTTGGGAAAGAAAAAGACGTAAAGCCCATAAAGCAGCGAACTACGCGCCGGCGCCGTGACGCCGCGATAGACGTCGACGAGATAGGTGATCTTTTCAAAGACGATGAAGCTGACGCCGATCGGCAATGCGATCTGCGGGATGTTGATCCCCGGCAACGTCAACGCCTTCAAAAGCGCGTCGACATTGAGCGCGAGAAAACCCGTATATTTGTAATAGACGAGGATCGCGAGATTGGCGACGACGCCGAACGCGAGCCAGCGTTTGGATGTGTCGCTCGCGGCCGATGTCGCAATCTTCTGCCCCACGTAAAGGTCGAGCCCGACCGACGCGAAGACAAGGAGGATGAAGACCGGCTCACTCCAAGCGTAAAAGACGACGCTTGCCGTAAAGAGGATGACGGCCCGCCGCGCGCGGACTTCTCCAAGGAACAGATACAGGAGGTAAACCGCCGGGCCGAACAGGAACAGGAACAGCGGCTCGTAGAAAAGCATGATTGTCCTGCGTTACTCGGCGCGCTGGCGCGAGCGCGAAGGCCTGCGGCTTTTACCAAAAGCCCAGCAGTGGGGCAAGAAAGCGGCCTCTCCCGCGTTAGCGGGGGAAGGCGCCACGAAGCGCCGGAAGTGGACAAGGCGCGTTTCGCCGCGAGAATGAAACGCCGGCCCCCTTCCCAACCCTCCCCCGCTTCGCGGGAGAGGAGCGCTATCGCTTTCGGCGGGCGCGGCTTCGGATCGCCGCTTCCATCGCCTCAAGCGTGACTGGGACCGAGGGCGCCGGAACAACGCCTTTAAGGCATCGTATGAAGGCTCCGCGCACCTTCGCGGGCAGAGCGATCTAACCCTTGCTGGTTAGATCGCCTTCGACATTGAGGACCAGGCTCCATCTCCCTAGTATCGTAAGGAGCTTCAAATCTTAACCGGAACTCTCGAGCCAGGGTCGCTTGCGCGGGCCCCGCGTTGCGCCTATCACCCCGCCATGACCGTTGATTTTTCTCCCACGTCCGATTTCCTGCGCGCGCTGATCGAGCGCGGCTTCGTTCATCAATGCTCCGATTTCGAGGGCCTGGACGAGAAGGCGCGCTCCGGCACGCTTTCCGCCTATATCGGCTTCGACTGCACGGCGCCGTCGCTGCATGTCGGGTCGCTGCTGCCGATCATGATGCTCGCCTGGCTGCAGCGCACCGGCGGCAAGCCCTTGCCGCTGATGGGCGGCGGCACGACGCGGGTCGGCGATCCTTCCGGCAAGGACGAGAGCCGCAAGCTTTTGACCGTCGAACAGATCGACGCCAACAAGGCGTCGATCAGGACCGTCTTCGAACGCTTCCTCACCTTTGGCGACGGCGCGAGTGACGCGCTGATGCTCGACAACGCCGATTGGCTGGCGGGTTTGAACTACATCGACTTCCTGCGCGACGTCGGCCGCCACTTCTCCGTCAACCGCATGCTGACGATGGATTCGGTGAAGCTGCGTCTGGAGCGCGAGCATGAACTCTCCTTCATCGAGTTCAACTACATGTGCTTGCAGGCGTATGACTTCGTCGAGATCAACAAGCGCTACGGCGCGCTGCTGCAGATGGGCGGCTCGGACCAGTGGGGCAATATTGTCACCGGTCTCGATCTCGGCCGCCGCATGGGCTGCCCGCAGCTTTACGCCCTCACGTCGCCGCTGCTGACGACGGCTTCAGGCGCGAAGATGGGCAAGACCGCCGCCGGCGCCATCTGGCTCAACGCCGACATGCTGTCGCCCTATGACTACTGGCAGTATTGGCGCAATACGGAAGACGCCGACGTCGCCCGCTTCCTGAAGCTTTTCACCTTCCTGCCGATGGAAGAGATCGCGCGCCTCGCCGCGCTGCAGGGCGCCGACATCAACGAAGCCAAGAAGACTCTCGCGACGGAGGCGACGGCGCTCATTCACGGCCGCGCGGCGGCTGATGCGGCCGCAGACACTGCGCGCACAACATTCGAAGAGGGCGCGCTCGCGCTGTCGCTCCCCAAGGTCGCCGTTTCGGCTGAGGAAGTCGCCGCCGGCCTTGGCGTGCTGACCGCCTTCGTCAAAGCCGGTCTCGTCGCGTCGACCGGCGAAGCGCGACGCCAGATCAAGGGCGGCGGGCTGCGCGTCAATGATGCGCCGGTGACCGACGAACGCACCGTCATCGGTGAAGCGGCGTTCGCGAGCGACGGCGTCGTCAAACTCTCGCTCGGCAAGAAGAAGCATGTGCTACTTGAGCGCGCGTAAGCTCGAAGACTACCGCTGCTGGGGCATGCGCGTCGTGCCGTCGATGACGCCCATGATCTTGCGCATCAACCCGGGCGCGATCGCCGAAAGCGGATTGACGCTGATCGAGGGCGATGGGAGCGCGCCATAGAGGCGATAGCTCAGCGCAAAGACGCCTTCATGCTGTCCGCCGGCGAGCACGACGCCGACCACCGGAATATTCGACAACAGATTGTTCAACGCATAGGCGGGCACATATGAGCCCACAAGGTCCAGCCGCTCGCGCGGGAAGTCGATGTAGCCGTCGAAGGTGAGGCCGATCTCGGGACCCGACAGCACGCCCTCGCGCACGGTAAGCTGTCCGCCCGACCAGCTGAAGTCGCTCTCCAATCTGCCGACGCGAACGAGGTCGGGGTCGAAGCGGTAATTGCCGCGATCGTCCGCGCGCGCCGTTCCGCTTTGCGCCATCAGCTGGCGAACGGTCGGTTCGCCGCGCACGAAGAAGTCGCGAATGCGCAAAGCGCCATCGGCGCGGTTCTGACTAAGTTGCACGGTCGCGCTCAGCGCGCCGCTGTCCATCTTTCGATAGATGTCGAAGAAGGAGAGCAGCGAGCCTCCGTCGTTTGTCGCAATTTCGAGTTGCGACTGGTTATCCTGACCGCGCCCCATGCCGACCGTGAGCTGCTCGCGGCCAAAAAAGCCCTTAAGCGCCACCGCGCGGGGCTTGCCGCCGCGACGCTCCAATTTCAGTTCGACGTTTGCGAGAATTTGCTTGCCGTAGCCGGTGACGATCGGCGACTTGAAGTCGAGATCGAGGTCGTCGACGCTGCCCTTGCCGCGTTCGGCGCGCAGCAATCCCTGCATGATCGGACGTGCGTCGAAATTTGCTCCGCGCGCGACGATCTTGACCAACTCGCCGCTGCGCTGCACGTCGACGCGCATGTCATCTCCGGGCGAGAGTCGCGCCTGCGAGAGACGGGCGGCGCGGAATGCGCCTTCGCGTCCGAATTCGATGACGCCCTGCGCCTGCGTCGGTCCCGCGTCGAACACGAATTGCTCGAGCGACATCGCCTCGCCGTGGCGCGTCAGCATGAACGAAGACTTTGCCGGCTTCCCCGCCGGCTTTACGAGACCCGGCAGCGGGTTGTCGAAATTCGTCCGGGTGAGATCGAGGTCGATCTGCGTATCGACGTTCTCAACCGGGATCGGCGTGCGTATCGTCGCCAGAATCGGGCCGCTGACGCCGGCGATGGCGTAGCCAGCGCGCTGGCGCGCAGCATCGTCAAAAGTGAATGCGACCTGCGCCTGTGCGGGCCCCTTGTCGCCAAAGCCGCGGCGCACGTCGAGGGTGGCCGGCGCGCCAAAGATTCGGCCGGTTCCGTTCACGCGCAGTCCGGCTGGATCAGCGACGATATGCAACGCGCCGCTCTCGAGCTTCTCCCTGCCGATCAGCTTCTCGATCACAAGGTTCGAGGTCGTCGCGTCGATGGCGAACGTCGTGGCCGCGTCGCGCGCGGTCGCCCCTGTCTCGAAATCGACGCGCAGCCGACCTTCGAGGGTGCCTTTCAGCGCGCCTGCTTCGACGGGGATAGACGCGTGGTCGGCGATCGCCGGCAACGAAAGCAGGTCAGAGACGGCTTCGACGTCGCCGCCCACAGCGACCTCGACCATCGCGGGCGTCGGCCGCAGCGCGCTGTCGGCAACGAGGAAGCGACCAGACGACAGTGCGAGGCGTCGACGCGGCCCGGTCTCCATGGCGCCTGAGCTCGCGTCGAAAGACGCCGTCTGTCCGGTGATCCGCAGTCGGCCGTTGATGCCGGTGAGCGGCGCCATGCCCGGCAGGATGTCGGACACTGTCGCATCGACGATGTCGCCTTCGGCGAACAGCGAGCGATCCGGCGGCGCCTGCTCGTAGCGCATCGCGTTCAGCGCCGCGCCGTCGAAGTCGGCGGCATATTGGGCGCGCTTCAGGACGCCGACCGGCACATGATCGACGAACCAGGTGCGCACGGACGGCGCGACATGGGTCGGCCATAGACGCGCGAGCGCGCGTATCTGCGTGTCCTCGATTCCCATCTTGAGTATGACGCGGATGTCGTCGCGCCAACTCAATGCGCCGTTGAGGTCGACGCGCGCATCGGGACCGGCAAAGGCGAATTTGTCGAAGACCATCTGACGTTCGTCGCGAAACAGGCGCGCATTGAGCAGTCCGTTGTCAATGCGGACATTTTTCTCTCCCGCGCGCTCAGGCGCGACCACGGTTGGCGCTTTGAGCCGCAACGCGATCGTCCATGGCCCATCCAGGCTCGCCGCATCGGCGATGGTCCTCGCCCCGTCAGGTGGGCGCGCCTCGCCGACGATGGTCATGTCGAAGCCGCCAGCCTTGAACACGAGCGGTGCGATTGCGACCTTGCGCGCGGCCCTGTCCCACACCGCGACGCCGGCGATCTTCTCGATCATCACCGGCTCGTGATCCGGCTCATCGAAGCGGAAATAGCCCCGGCCGATTTCCATTTGGCCCGACGCTTCCAGAACCTCGTCGCCCGGACCAAGCGCGAATCTCAGGTCGAAGGAGAGCGGCGCGTCGGTGTCGAAGCGGGTTGTGCGGAAACCGCCGGCAAGCGAAATCTCATCGATCGAAAAATTGCGAAACTGCGCGTGGAAATCGCGCCGTCCTCCCGGCGCGCCCTTTGCGACCGCGACGGCCGTCCAACGCCCCGAGGGACCACTGGCCGCCGCGGAGAAGCGCATACCGTTGTCGCCCTTGTCGAGGCTGAGCGTCACGTCTTCATAGCGGATGGCGCGATCGATCGTGCGGTCGTCGATGGTGAGCCGGCCGTGCGCCACGCCGAGGCGATCAAGCGCGGCGATTGGACTGTTCGGGCTCGTAGCGAAGTCCATGAGCCCGCGCAGGGCCCCCGCAGCGTCGCGCAGCAGAGTTGCGCGCTCGATTCCTGCGCCACCGGCCGGCGCGGCCCCGTCGGTCGCCGTCGCAGGCGCCTTGGCCGGAACCGGATGCGCGCCCGCGGAAATGGCCACGGATCCATCCGGATCGACGGAAAGTCGCAAGTCCAGATCAAGAACCTCGAGCCGGCGCAGCTTTATGCGGCCGATCAACAGGGAGCGAAGGTCGAGCGACAATTCCGCGCGCGGCGCCGCCACGATGGGACGACCGTCTTTCTTGACGATGAAATTGTCGACGGACAGCGTCGGGCCATGATCGCCATTGCCGATCGCGGCGGCGCCCAGCGAAAATTCGTAGCGGCCGCCTGCGAGTTCGTCGAGCGATTCGACGATGCGCGGCGCGAGCCAAGCAAAGGTGATGGAGCCCTGCGAAAGCAGCAGGAAGAAGCCGCCGAACGTCAGCGCGCACAGCAGCACTGCGGCAAGCCCGCTGAGCATGATCAGGCGGGGAAGTCCGCGCGGCGGCGCCCAAAAAAATGGCGATCGCCACGCCGCGCGACACGCCCGCTGAATCGCGCGCCGCGCCCTATCGACGACGATATCGCCGCCGCTAGGCTTGCGCCCCGTCCTGTCGGTCAATTGGCCTCGCTCTCGGCTCGATCGCAGCGCGGACGCGGGCGGTTACGCCGGTCTTGCCGGCTGGCGCGCAGTCTGCATTCTACGCACTGATTTTAGCTGCAGATGCGACGAAAGGAAGGCGCCATGAGCACGACCGTCGGCAAGGCCGAAACTACACTTAAGGAGGGAGCGAAGAAGGGAGGCTTGAAGGAGGGAGATTTGGCGCCGGCCTTCGATCTCCAGGGGGCTGGCGGCGAAAAGATCTCTCTCGCCGCCCTGAAGGGCAAAAAAGTCGTGCTCTATTTCTACCCTAAGGACGACACGTCGGGCTGCACGAAGGAAGCGATAGAATTCAACGCCTTACGCGAGAGTTTCGCGAAGGCCAAGACCGTGGTCGTCGGCATGTCGCCTGACCCGATCAAGAGCCATGACAAATTCCGCGCGAAATATGAATTGTCGCTGCCCCTCGCGTCAGACGAGGGAAAGGACACGCTCAGCGCCTATGGCGTCTGGGTCGAGAAAAGCATGTATGGCCGTAAATACATGGGCGTCGAGCGCACGACGGCGCTCATCGGTCCGGACGGGCGCATCGCCAGGATTTGGCGCAAAGTGAAGGTTCCCGGCCACGCCGAGGAAGTTCTGGCGGCGGCCAAGGCGCTGTAAAGCGCCTTTCGGCCGCCGGACGCTTCAGTTGTGGTCGTGTTCGGCTTCGGGAGGGGCGGAATCGGCCGGAGTCGCCGCGCCCGAACCCTTTTTGGCGATGAGCCTGGCCATGTCCTCCGATCCCTTCTTCGCCGCGGCGAGATCAGGCTTGGCCGCCAGCGCCGCTTCGTAATCGGCCTTGGCGCGGGCGAAGTCCTTCTTGGCCCGCCAGGCGTTGGCGCGGTTGACAAGCGCGCCGACGTAGCTGGCGTCGATTTTCAGCGCCGCGTCGAAGTCGGCGATCGCCTTATCGAATTCGCCCTTGGCGTAGTGGCAGGCGCCCCGTCCATTGCGCGCCGCCGCGAGTTTTGGATCGCGCTTTGCGGCCTCGGAAAATGCCGCGATGGCCCGGTCATGATCGCCTTTCCCGTGATAGAGAGCGCCTGCGGCGACGTCCGCCGCCGTTGATTTTGGGTCGGCTTTCGCGGCGTCCCCGAGATCGGCCAGAGCCTTCTCGACATCGCCTTTCGTGCGCCAAACATAGGCGCGCGCCAAAAGCGCGGCGGCGTTCTTTTTATTGGCGGCGATCGCCTGATCATAGTCGGCGAGCGCGCTGTTGAGGTCGCCCTTGGCATGATGCGCGGCGCCGCGCGCGGCCAGAATCACCGATGATTTAGGTTCAAACTCCAGCGCTTTGCCGAAGTCCTCGAGCGCGTGCGCGTAGTCGCCTTTCGCCTGATAAGCGCCGGCGCGATTGACATAAGCCGCCACCTTGTTGTGCGGGGTCTCCTTGTCGATCTCCTGAATGACTTGCGTGCAGCCTGCGATGCGCGCGTCAGGGTCAGGCGCGCGGCACTGGCCCCACGCGGGGCTGACGCCGCCCTTATGCGCAGCCATGGCGGGCGCGCTGACGACGAGAAGTGAAGCGGCGATAACAGCCGCCGGACACCGCGCCCGCGCGGCCGCGCGCGCTGCGAGAGTGAGACGCTCATGCATGAATTGGGTGGCTCCCCGGATAGAGTGGCGGCGGCATGCTACCCCATCAGGCATCGGCCGCAACTTGGAAATCTTGGAATTCCAGAGGCCGGGGCTGTCTTTTTGCGACAGTTGAGCGGTCTATGCGCCCCCCTGCTGGACCGCATCGGCGCCACGTTGCAGCTTTTCGCGCGGTCCAGTGCGGACGTGGCCTCCGATGGTCTGCGAATTTTCGGCAAAACCGTGTATTTTGGTCGGGCCGAGCCGGCCGAGCGCCGCTGAAACGTCCTAAGTCGCTCCTTGGGACTTCAGACCGAGACCAAAAACGTTTAGAACCAATTCAAATGAGTCTTCTTACCACCAATCCCGAACTGACGGCGGTCTGCGACCGTTTCGCTCAGCATCCCTTCGTCACGGTCGACACCGAATTTTTGCGCGAAACCACGTTCTGGCCGCAGGTCTGCGTCATCCAGCTGGCGTCGCCGGAAGAGGCTGTGGCGATCGACGCTCTTGCCGATGACCTTGATCTTTCGCCGTTTTTTGGGCTCATGGCCAATCCCGACGTCGTCAAGGTGTTCCACGCCGCGCGCCAGGATCTCGAGATCATCTGGCGCCTCGCCCGACTCATCCCTGCGCCGATCTTTGATACGCAGGTCGCGGCCATGGTCTGCGGATTCGGCGAACAAGCGTCCTATCTCGAACTGGTGAAGGCGATCACGCGCGCCAGTCTCGACAAATCGTCGCGATTCACCGACTGGTCGCGCCGACCGCTGTCAAACGCCCAGATCGAATACGCCATCGCCGACGTCACCCATCTTCGCGACATATACACAGCCTTGCGGGCGCGGCTCGAACGTTCCAATCGCCTCGACTGGCTCGTGGACGAGATGCAGACGCTCACCTCGCCCGCGACCTATGAGCAGCATCCCGAAAACGCCTGGGAACGGCTGCGCCATCGCGCCCGCAAGCCGCGCGATCTCGCCGTTCTGATGGAGCTGGCCGCCTGGCGCGAGTTCGAAGCGCAAACGCGCGACGTGCCGCGTTCACGCGTCCTGAAGGATGACGTGCTCCTCGAGATTGCTCAAGCCGCCCCGCGCTCTGTCGAAGCGCTCGGCAATTTGCGGTCCTTTCCCAAGGGCATGGAGCGCTCCCGCGCGGGAACCGACATCATCGCCGCTGTGGAGCGCGGCCTTGCGCGCGATCCCGCTACAGTGCCGCGCATCGAACGCGACCGACGCAACTCAAATGGCGCGACGGTCGAGTTGCTCAAGGTCTTGCTCCGTCAAGTGTCGGAGGAGACTGGCGTCGCCGCCAAGATGATCGCGACGGTCGAAGACCTCGAAGCCGTCGCGCATGACGATCACGCCGACGTTCAGGCGCTGAAGGGCTGGCGGCGCGCGATCTTCGGCGAAAAGGCGTTGGAGTTGAAGCGGGGTCGCCTCGCGCTCTCGGTGGAAAACGGCCGGGTCGTCACCTTTGACTGGCAGGCCGCGGACGAGCCCGCAAACGTTGAATAAGCCTGATGCTTTTACTGCAGCGCAGCAATACTGCCGCGCCATTTTTGCGCCCAAGCAAGCGGCTGACGAATATTTGTGCGCCATCAAAAATCTTTTAATATCAAATAGATAATTCGACATTACGATAAGTTATTGCACTGCGATATTGCCGTGCTGCAATGCAGTAACTACCTTCCATTCCGAGCGGGGCGCAGTTCGCTGCGACGGTTTCGCGTTAAGCCGGCCCTGCTCCGAAACGGAAGGATAAGATATGACTACAGGAAATCGAATTGTCGCGGCGGCGTTCGGCGGAGCGCTGTGCCTTGCAGCAAGCTCGGGCCTGTCCGCAGCTGATGCTTCCCTGACGATGAAGCCGCTTATGGCGGCGAGCTTTGACGCCGGCCCGAAGCATGTCGTGAGCTATTTCGTGGGCGGCGAGAACGGCTGCCGTCTGACCATGATGGTCATCGATTCCGCGTTGGAGGAGGATCCGACGCCCGTGACCCCGGCGACGCGTCTCGTCGTCACCGTCGCGGACGGAAAAGCGGCGTTTTTCGACTCTGCCGTCGGCACGTCGTTGCGCTTCAATTGCGCCACTGGCGCAGAGACCATGCGCGTCGACAAGATCAATCGAGTCGCGCGCGCTCCGGGTGAATAGTGTCAGAGAGCGGCGCGTCCTGTGACGCGCCGCCGAAGGCCCAGAAATGGCCTGCGGGTCAGTGCGACAGGAATTTGAACGGCTCAGCGGGAACGAATTTGTCCGAAACTTCGCCCGCAAGAATTGGACTGCCCGTGAGGTCGAGCTTTGCGGGCTTGGCGCCCGGTTCGAGCTTCAGTTTCGTCAGCTCGACCCAGAAGATCGAAGGGTTCAGCGTCGGCTCGAAATAATAGAGCCGATCCTTGATGTCAGTGACCGAACGCCATCGCGTCGAGGCGATGTTCGGCTCCTGCGGATCAGTGATGCCGAGCGGCACCGAGACGTTCCGAATGATGGAAAAGACGCTGGCGATCGCCACGCGCTTGTCGTCGACTTTCGGCGTCGCGTCTAAATTCCAACTGGCGCGGGCGAAGCGATCGGACGCGCGATGCGTGCCGGGAAGGAATTTCGACCCCCCGATCTCGACCCAATAGGTGTTGAGCGCAAGCTGCTGATCGAAAGGCGGCGAATTGGTCATCACCGTGTATTTCGGGTTGTGGTGAATGACGAGCTTTCCGCCAAGATATTCAAGTATGGCGCTGTCGCCAGATTGATCGGCCAGCGCCATATGGCTCGCCGCTTTGACGCCGCCGGGAAGATCAGGCGCGACGATCGCGAAGGGCTCCTTTTGCAGCGCCTTCACCGCATCAGCGACGTTCGCGTAGTTGTCGAGAACATATTGCGCCCAGCCGCCGACGGACAGCAGCGGCTTCTTGGAGGCTTTCGGGTCTCCGTAATCCGCCTCGGCCAGATAGAGAAGATTAACCGCGAGCCCTGCGTCATTCATGCCTTCAGCCGTGGCCGCGTTGTAAAAGTCGGCGATGAGCGAACCATATTTCGCAGTCCATTTGATCGGCCCCGGACCAACGCCGCCGTCGCGCGCCATGCCGCGCGGGAAAGACCACAGGCTGGTTCGCGGATCGACGTCCCAATCCATCGTCCGACCCACAAGATAGTCCTTGTCGCTGGTCGCATAGAGCACGCGCGTGCAGGCGTTGGCGCTCGCGCTCATCAATACGACCGCAACGGCGACCGCCAGAAGCCCTTTGGCGAATTGCTTGTCCATATCAAATTCCTTTCAAATAAGTTCGTTTGGGGAGTGAGCCGCTTTTGCGTTCAGGGCGCGATCTCGATCTGCGCGTCGGCGCCCATGAGCTTGCCGAGCGCCTTCAGACGATTGAGCACGCGCTCGCTCGCAAGATCGGCGTAAGCGGCAGGCAAAGTGAGCGTCGCCGCACGATCGCAGACCCGCAAGCGCGTGCGCGGCAACACGCCGGGCATCGACGCTGACAATAAATAGGCGACCCGCATGAGCGCCCCGAGAATGCGCGCGCGCGCGAACAGTCGCGTCGTCAACAGCGTGCGCAAATCCGAAAGGCCCTCCACCCCGTCGAGGCCTTCGTGCCGGAAGACGATTGCAAGCGACAGGAAGGCGCGGCCCGGATGATCAATGGCGACGAAGGGCCCCTGCGTCACGATGTTCATGGCGCGCTGCGCGCGATATTCCGGATGAGCGCGCCACGCGATGTCGGAGAGCAGGCAGGCGGCGTGGCGTAGCCGGCGCTCCTCGTCGGTTTCGTCTATGCCGCTCTTTTCCATATAGGCGTCCGTCCAATCGATGAGATCGTCGCCATAGCCCGGCGCGCGGGCGAATGTCGCTTCCAATTCGCGCGTCGCCGCGATCAAGGGGTCGACGCGCCGTTCGGCCGGCGACAGCCGCTCATACAACAAGCCTTCGCGCACGCCCGCGGCTGAAATGACGATTTCGCGAGGCTTGGCGCGGCGGATGATCTCGTCAAGCACGATTGCGCCATAGGCGAGCAGAGGCCGGCGCGCCGCCGAAACGAAGTCGATATCCTCAAGCGCCTCACTGTCGATATGTTCAACAAGTTCAGCGAAGTCGGCGGCTTCGCTTGTCTGTATGCGGTAATGATGCATGACGCCGAGCGCATAGTTGCGCTGACGCATGTGGAGTTTGGCGAGCGATCGCCAGGTGCCGCCGACCGCATAAAAGGTGCGGCCCTTAAGATGATCGAGCGGCTTCGCGTCGGCGATCGCCTTGCGGGCGATGCGCGTCGCCTCGCGCATGGAGCGTCGAGAGGCGTCCATCAGCGCGAGTCCGCCGAGCGGCAGGGTGATCCCCTTGCCGAGCGCTTCCTTGTGGACATCTATCAGTTCGAGCGACCCGCCGCCGAGATCGCCCACGACGCCGTCCGGCTCATGGATCGCCGAAATGACGCCAAGCGCGGAAAGCTCCGCTTCGCGACGGCCGGAAAGCAGCGAAATGTCGCGCTGAATGGCGTCGCGCGCCGCGTCGAGAAAAACGTCGCCGTTCTTGGCGCCGCGCACCGCCGCGGTGGCGATCACCTCGATGTCGTCGACGCCCATCGTCTCGCAAAGCGCGCGATAGCGGCGCAGCGCCTTCATCGCCTTGTCGACGCCTTCGTCGGGCAGTCGGCCTGTCGTGACGACGCCCTTGCCGAGACCGCACATCGCCTTTTCGTTGAAGATCGGGGTCAGCGCGCGCGCGAGCGCCTGATAGGCGACGAGACGCACCGAATTCGAGCCGATGTCGACGATTGCGACAGGTTTTGGCGCGGAGTCGGAGCGCTGCGTCGCGCCGCGCGCCGCCGCCTCAAGCATTTTGGCCGCGCTTTAAGAGCGAGCGCGGCCGCCAGTCCTTGAGCGACTTGCCGCGTCCCGAAAGCGAGGGATTGGTCATGAAATATTTGTGCGCGTTGAATCGCTCCTCGCCCTCGGGCGGAACGATGCGCAGCGACGAGCCGTCCGGCAGGACGCGATAGCTCTGCTCATTATCGATCAGATTGGCGAGCATGATCTGATCGAGCACCTGCTGATGCACCGTCGGATTGACGATCGGCATCATCACCTCAACCCGGCGATCGAGATTGCGCTGCATCAGGTCGGCGGAAGAGATGTAGACGTGCGCGCGCGGATGCGGCAGCACATGGCCCCCGCCGAAGGCGTAAACACGCGCGTGTTCCAGAAAGCGGCCGACGATCGACTTCACGCGTATGTTGTCGGAAAGTCCCGGGACGCCGGGGCGCAGACAGCAGATGCCGCGCACGATGAGTTCGACCGAGACCCCCGCCTGCGACGCCGCATAAAGGGCGTCGATGATTTCGGGATCGACAAGCGCATTGCATTTGGCCCAGATGACGCCAGGCTTGCCGGCTTTCACAAAGGCGATTTCCTGTTCGATATGTTCGAGAAGCTTCTTCTTGAGCGAGATCGGCGACACCGACATGCGCTCGAGCCCGGCGGGCTCCGCATAGCCGGTGATGTAATTGAAGATACGCGAGATGTCCCGTCCGATCACCGGATCGGCGGTGAACACCGAAATGTCCGTGTAGATGCGCGCCGTCACCGGATGATAGTTGCCAGTTCCGACATGGCAGTAGGTGACGAGGCCGCTGCCTTCCCGGCGCACGACGAGCGACAATTTGGCGTGCGTCTTGAGCTCGATGAAGCCGAAGACGACTTGCGCGCCGGCGCGTTCGAGATCGCGCGCCCAGCGAATATTCGCCTCCTCGTCGAAGCGGGCCTTCAATTCGACGAGAGCGGTGACCGATTTGCCCGCCTCGGCGGCTTCTACAAGCGCGCGCACGATCGGACTGTTGTTCGACGTGCGATAGAGCGTCTGCTTGATGGCGATGACATTGGGATCGCGCGCCGCCTGTTGCAGAAACTGCACGACGACGTCGAAAGATTCGTAAGGGTGATGGACCGCGAGATCCTTCTGCTTGATCGCGAGGAAACAGTCGCCGCCATTGTCGCGCACCCGTTCCGGAAAGCGCGGATTGTAGGGCTTGAATTTCAGTTCCGGCCGGTCGAGCGCGACGAGTTCGGAAAGATCGTTGAGCGCCAACATGCCGTCGATCTCGAATGTCTCCGGCTCGTTGACGTCGAGCTCCTCGGCGACGAGCGCGCGCAAGCTCGCCGGCATGTCGGCCGCCACTTCGAGCCGGATCACCGAACCGCGCCGGCGCCGCTTCAGCGCGGTCTCAAAAAGCAGCACGAGATCTTCGGCTTCTTCCTCGACTTCGAGATCGCTGTCGCGGATGACCCGGAACAGCCCCTGCGCCCGCAGCAAATAACCCGGAAACAGCCGCTGCGCGTTCATCGCAATCAGCGTTTCGAGCAGCATGAAGCGCTCGCGGCCGGCGACGCCCGCCGTCGCCGGCAAACGCACGAAGCGATCGATCTTGGGCGGCAGGCGGACCAGCGCCTGCAGCGTCTTGCGATCGCCGGGGCGCACGAGTTCGAGCGCCAATGTGAAGCCGAGATTGGGGATGAAAGGAAACGGATGCGCCGGATCGACCGCCAGCGGCGTCAGCACCGGAAACACGCGGCTGAGGAAATATTCCTCAAGCCACTCGCGGTCGGCCTTGGACACGTCCGCGGGCTCGACGATAATAATGCCGACGTCTTCAATCTCGGCGCGCAGCTCGCGCCAGCGCCGCAATTGCTCGCTGGTCAAGAGCGTGACGCGTTCGGTGATCTTCGTCAGCTGCTCGGCGGGCGTCAGCCCGTCTTCCGAGCGCGCCGTCACGCCGGAGCGCACCTGCCCGCGAAGGCCGGCGACGCGCACCATGAAGAATTCGTCGAGATTATTGGCCGAGATCGACAGGAAACGCAGTTGCTCAAGCAACGGGTGACTGCGGTTGGAGGCCTCCTCCAGCACCCGGCGGTTAAATTCCAGCCAGGACAGCTCCCGGTTGATGAACCGCTGTGGAGAGACCGCAAGCTTGGCGGGATCCTCCACGAGAATCCCGTCGGCGCAATCCATAACGGCGATATCGGCGCCCGTACGCTGGGCTGCGAGCTTATCTTGAATATGCGGCTTCATTTCCACTTCCGGGTCCCAGCCATCATGCCACAGGCCTGTGCGGCGACGAAATCATTCGACCAACCATCAAGTAAACTTCTCAATAACCTTGGCCGCGAGCGCCCGTGTGACAGGCCGCCCCTGCGCCAACGCCTCGCGGTCGAGAGCGGCGACAAAGGCGCGTGCGGCGGCAAGCGAGCGCTCCAGCCTCAGCGCGGCGAAAGCCAGCGCCGGCGGTTCGACGAGGAGCTGTCGATCCGCGAAGAGCTTCACCAAAACCGCGCGCATCAACGTCTCGTCCGGCGCGCCGATTTGGACGATCGGGGCGCGGCGCAAACGCGACAGCAGGTCGGGAAGCCGAATGTCCTCCGCCCGCGGCGCACTGGCCGCGCTCATCAGCAGGAAGGCGCCGCTTTCGTTCACAAAATTCAGGAGATGGAACAGTGTGGTTTCGTCAGCCGCCCGGTCGACGTCGTCGACGACGATGGCGCGCGGCGCCTGCGCGACCAGAACTTCCAGGGTCGGCAGGGCGTCGGGCGCAACGACAAGCGCGCCCGCGCGCGCCGCCCAAATGGCGCACAGGTGGGATTTGCCCGCGCCGGCGGGCCCGATCAGCGCGAGAACCCGATCCGGCCAATCCGGCCAGCGTTCGATCATTTCGAGCGCCGCGAGGTTCGACTCGGCGGGCAGAAACTCTTCGCGTCCGAAGCGCGGCGTCGTCGGCAGGTCGAGCGGTAACTGACGTCCCGGCTCGCATGTCTCCGGCGCGCCGGCCTTAGTCATGCGCGGTCGGGGATCGGGTGCTGATAGAGCGCGCTCCCGCGGTAGCGTTTTGCAAGAAAGCGCATGAAGGCGCCGAGCGCCGCCGCGACAGGCACGGCGACGATGAGGCCTGTAAAGCCGAACAGCGCGCCAAAGGCGAGCAAGGCGAACATGAGCCAGACCGGATGCAGCCCGACGGAAGCGCCGACGAGCCGCGGCGAAAGCACATAGCCGTCCATGATCAGTCCGGTCGTCACGATCGCCACCGCCTCGATCGGCAGATTGATATGCGGCCAGCCCTGAACGATCGCGACGATGATCGATAAAACGAAGGCGGTGACGGAGCCGACGTAGGGGATGAAGCTCAGAAAACCCGCGAGAACCCCGATGAGGAAGCCGAAATTCAGCCCGATCGCCGAAAGCCCGCCCGCATACCAGACGCCAAGGAACAGGCAGACAAGCGACTGCCCGCGCACGAAGCCGGCAAGCGCGCGATCGATGTCGCGCGCGAGCGAGCGCACGTCCTCGCGATGGCGCGGCGGAATCAGATCGTCGATGATGGCGACCATGTGATCCCAATCGACCAGCATGTAGAAGGCGACGACCGGCGTGATCACGATGAGCGAGACCACGTTGATCAGCGCATAGCCCCGCCACAACAGCGATTTCACGAAATCGCCGAGCAACGTCGCGCCCTGGCTCGTGAGATCGTTTATATATTTTTGCGCATCGAAAGACGCCGCGGCGCCGCCCAGCCCGAATTCCTGCAGCCAGCCATTGATGGAATCGCTGGTGAAGCGCTCGCTCCATTGCGTCAGGAGCCCATGCAGCGTCTGCAAATAGCCCGGCAGCGATGTGATGAAACCCGCAAGCTGATGCGAAAGAATCGGCACCAGAATAACGGCTGCGGTCCCGACGACCAGAAGAAAGACGACGAGCAGGAGACCCGCGGCGCCCAGCCGAGAAAGGCCCAGCCGCTGCAGCCGATCGGCCACGGGATCGAGCAGATAGCCGAGCGCGGTTCCGGCGACAAAGGGCGCAAGCACCGGGCTCAGGAAATAGAGCGACAGGCCTAGCGCCAACAGCGTCAAGCCCCAGAGCGCGAGCTGCCTTTCAAGGCTCAGCCCCGCCCATTGCAGCTGCCGCATCTCGGCGCCGTCGCCCGCGTCGAGCGGCGGCGGAATGACCGCCGGCTGCGCAGTATCCGAGCTGAGCGACGGTTTTCTCTGTGACATGTCACAGCCTCATATGCTGGACCCAAAGCCACAGATAGACGCAGGCGGAAGCAACGGTCAATGCGGCGACGAGGGCGATGAGCGTCACATTTAGCAGCGGAATATGAAGGCCGTATGCCTGAGCGGCCAAAACCACGCCCGCGAACACCAGTTGCGCGGCGGTGGTCGCCTTGGAAGAAAAGTGTGGATGCACCTTCATCGGCCGGCCCATGAGCCAGGACAGCGACACCGCGCCAGTGATCATGACATCGCGAAAGACCACCATGATTGTGAGCCACGCCGGCAGCGCGTCGACAATGGCGAGCGTGACGTACATTGAAACGATCAGCGCCTTGTCTGCGATGGGATCAAGAATCGCGCCGAGTTCAGATTGGAGATGGTAGGTCCGGGCCAGCCAACCGTCGAGGGCGTCGGACAGGCCGGCGACGGCGAATAGCAGGAAGGCGGCGGTCCATTGACGCTCGACGATCAAGATGATCGCCGCTGGCGTCAGCACGAGACGGCCGATGGTGATGAAATTCGGAAGAGAAGCGAACCAATTTTTTGTCATGATGCATTATCTGGCGCACGCGCCAAGCTTGTCACCACTTGGCCGTCGCGCCGCGCGCGGCTGGAAGAAACAAGCGCCGCGAGTCCGAGCGCTACGGCGACGAGCGCCAGAAGCAGCGTCGAAATGGCGTTGATCTGTGGCGAAACGCCCAAACGCACTTGTGAGTAGATGCGCATCGGCAGCGTCGTCGCGCCAGGGCCCGTCGCAAAACTGGCGATGACAAGATCGTCGAGAGAAAGCGTGAACGCCAGGAGATAAGCGGTGACGATCGCTGGCGCGATCTGCGGCAACGCCACGCGGACGAAGGCCCCGAACGGCGTCGCCCCGAGATCCATCGCCGCTTCTTCGAGCGCCGGATCGCTGTCGCGCAACGCCGCGAGAATCGCGACCGTCGTGAAACACATTGTCAGCGTCACATGACCGATGACCAGCGTGATGAAACCTCGTCCGACCCCGAACGCGACGAAACACGTAAGCAGCGCGAGGCCGAGCACGACCTCCGGCAGAACGAGCGGCGCGTGCACGGCGCCAAAAAACAGGAAACGCGTGCGAAAGCGGCCGAAACGCGTGAGCGATATGGCCGCCAGGAGGCCCAGCAGGGTCGAGATCGTGGCCGAAGTCAGCGCGGCGGCGAGGCTGATCTTCGCCGAATGTAGAAGCTGCTCATTCTCCAGGAGCGCCGCATACCATTTCGTCGAAAATCCGCCCCACACCGAAACGAGTCGCGACGCGTTGAAGCTCATGACCGCGAGAATGACGATCGGCGCGTAAAGGAAGACGAAGCCTATCAGCAGAGTCGCGCGCCGCGCCCAGGAAACGACCGCGCTCATCAGGCGCCTCCCTCATCGGCAAGCCGCGCCCGCTCCCACAGCAGCAGCGGAATCATCAACACAGCGACGAGCACGATCGCCGCGGCCGAGGCCGCCGGCCAGTCGTGATTGGAGAAGAAGTCGTTCCACAAGGTTCGCCCGATCATCAGCGTCTCGGAGCCGCCGAGAAGATCGGGAATGACGAATTCGCCGACCGCGGGAATGAAGACGAGAAGCGCGCCGGCAACGACGCCTTCACGCGAAAGCGGCAGCGTCACGCGCAAGAACACTTGCGCCGGCGAAGCGCCGAGATCCGCCGCCGCTTCGCGAAGGCTCGGGTCCTGGCGCTCCAGCACCGCATAAAGCGGCAACAGCATGAAGGGCAGATAGGAGTAGACGATGCCGACGACAACAGCGCCCGTCGTCGCGAACATTTGCAGCGGCGCGGTAATAAGCCCCAGCGCCATCAGCGCATTATTGATCAGCCCTTCATCCTTCAACAGCGCGATCCAGGCGTAGACGCGGATGAGAAAGCTCGTCCAGAACGGGGCCGCGGCAAGGCCGATGAGAAGGGGACGCAGCCGCTCGGGCGCGCGCGCCATGGCGAGCGCGAAAGGATAGGCGATGATCAGCGTGATCAGCGTCGAGACCGCGGCGATCGTAAGCGAGTATAGATAGGATTCGAGATAAAGCGTGTCGCTGACGAGGGCGCGATAGGCGTCAAACGTAAAAGTCTGCGCCTTGGCCCAAATGGCGGCCAAACTGTCGGAAGGCTCGAAAATCGGCCGATAGGGCGGGCGCGCCAGCACCGACTGCGAAACGGAGATCTTGGCGATGAGCAGCATCGGCGCAAGAAAAAAGGCGCCGATCCACAGATAAGGCGCCGCGATCACGAGCCGCTCGCCGAGCGAGAGTTTGCGGCGTGCGCTCATGCCACGGCGCCGCCGTAAGCGCCCTCAACCTGAGGAGCCTGCGCAGCAGGCGTCTCGAAGGATGAAGGCGCGGCTTCCCGCGCGACTGGATTTCCTCGTCCTTCGAGACGGCCTCTCCGAGGCCTCCTCAGGATGAGGAAATCCGCGTTGCGCCGCGCATTCATTGTTAACCTCACCCTATCTCTCCTCCGCGAGAAGCGCGCCGGCGCCAGGCGGGAAGCTGAGCCTCACCGAGTCGCCGATCGCGTGGCGCTCGCCATGGCTTGCCGCCGCCCGCAGAACGATGTTGCTGGCGACGCGCACCCGCAGCAGCGTCGTTTCGCCGCGAAACACGAAATCCTCGACAAAGCCCACGATTCCCTCGCCGTCGCGCGCAACGCCGATCCGCTCGGGGCGCACGCTGAGCGTCGCCTGCGCGCCGTCCGGAAGATTTCCGGGCTCGCAGGGGATTCGTCCAAACTCGGTGATCAGCGCCGCAGCGCCGTTGCGGTCCAGGCGTCCCTCGATGAAATTCGTTTCGCCGACGAAGCCGGCGACGAAACGCGTCGCGGGCCGGTCGTAAATCTCCATCGGCCCGGCGACCTGCTCCACCCTGCCCGCCCGCATCACTGCGATGCGATCGGCAAGCGCCAGCGCCTCATCCTGGTCATGTGTGACGATGACGAAGCTCGTTTGCGTCCGCCGTTGGATTTCCTTGAGCTGAAACTGCGTCTCTTCACGCAGCTTGCGATCGAGCGCGCCGAGCGGCTCGTCGAGCAGCAGCATTTTCGGACGCGGCGCGAGCGCGCGCGCCAGCGCGACGCGCTGCTTCTGTCCGCCGGACAGCTCGGCGATTCTCCGATGGCCAAAAACCGAAAGCTGCGTCATCGCGAGCAATTCGTTGACGCGCGCGTCGATGGCGTCTCTGGTCTCGCCCTGCCGGCGCAGTCCGAAGGCGATGTTCTCGAACACGTTGAGATGCGGAAACAGCGCATAGGATTGAAACATCATGTTCACAGGGCGCCGGTTGGGCGGCACGCCTGAAAGATCGACGCCGCTCAGCGCGATCGTTCCGGCGTCCGGCGACTCGAAACCCGCAATGCAACGCATCAGCGTGGTTTTGCCGCAGCCCGACGGGCCGAGCAGCGCGAAGAATTCGCCGGCCCCCACGTCGAGCGACACCTCCTCGAGCGCAACGACCGCGCCGAATTTTTTGCTGACGCTTTTAATCGACAGCAGCGGCGCGCTCACCCGCCCGCCTCGTCGCGACGAAACTCCGCGCGCCAATGGCGAGCGAGATGCCCGCTCGGTGGAATATCTTCGAGCGAAACGAGCCGCAGGCCGGCGACGGCGAACGCCTCGATGTCCTTCCGCGCGAGCGGCCATGGCGGGCCGCTAATCTCCTCATTGTCATCGCGCGCCCGCGAGATGACGAGCAGCGTTCCGCCCGGCGCGACAAAGGCGGCGAGCGCCCGCGCAGCGTCGGGGAGAAGCGTCTCGGGAAGCGCCTGCAGCGTGTAGAGTTCGTGCACGAGATCGAAGGCGCCGCGCCATTCCGATGGCGCATCGAAGAGATCGGCGGCGTGATAGTCGACCTTGCTCTGAGGAAAGCGCTCACGCGCCCATTGCACGGCGCGCTCGACGAGATCGAACGCGACGACATGCGCGCCGGCGCGCGCCAGCGCTTCGGCGTTGTCGCCCAGTCCGCAGCCGACGTCGAGCGCGCGAAGGCCGATGAGCGAGCGGGCGGCCAGCCAATCTTCAAGCAGCGGGCGCGGCTCAAGATGCACCCAGGGCACGCCCGCCGGATCGCCTTCCGCTAGCGAATAGACGGTTTCAAACCATTCCCGGCGCTTGGGATCAGCCGCGATTCCTCCCGAGCGTTTATGCGGATCAACGGCGTCGAGCTTTTCGCGCGCTCGGGCGCGGCGCTCGGCGAAATCTTCGTTTAGGACTTCGGTTCGCGCGCCTTCTCTTCCCATCCGCCGCTCTCGCTCTGCTGGTGATAGACGAGGCTATAGCCCAGATCGCGCAGTTCTTTCCATTGCGCGCGCGCGTCGGCAAGTTCGGCGTCGTCGCGTCCGTCAAAAACCAGCGCGGCGCGTTCGCGGGGCGCACTAGAGCCGGCGAGCGCGGGAGCGATGCGCGCGCCCTCGATGAAAAACCGCACCTCGGCGTCGTTGGGGTTGTCGGTCTCGCAGGTGAGATAGATCGGCTGCGCCTCCGGCGCGCCGTCCGCTTTCGTCCCGTGTGGGAGAAAGCTCTCCGGACGATACGACCAGAGATCTGCGTCAAGTTTAGCAAGGCGCACATCGCTCATCGCCTGCACGATGGCGCGCCAGCCACGCGCGCGTGAACGCTCGAGGAGCGTTGGCAGCGTCTGCTCCACCGTGGCGCGGGTGAGATGATAGAAGGCGATCTCGGGCATGGCGGGCACCTTTCGGCCCCGGCTATGTCGGAACTCTCCCTCTCGCGCAAGTTTTAAGGCTGGCCGCTCTTCCTAGGGGCGCCCTCAGCCCGGCGTCCAGGAGGGCGGATCGCTTGCGGGAAAAGATTCAAGGCCAGCCTGGTAGACGTCGTCTTTCGGCGCCTCCCAAACCCCGCTGATGGTCAGGGCGTTTTTGACTTTGAGGGGCGAAGCGGCTGTTGAAGCGGCGTATTCCGCCTCCATCCATTCAGCCGCCGAGGCGACGGAGCCCTTGAGCACGACGTGTCCCTCGACGATCTCCACCGAGATCGACTTGGCGTCCGCCAGAGGGCTTTTGTCGAGAGCCTCGCGGACGGCGTCGCGAAGCTCCACTGTGTCCATATCGGTCATCGCAGCCTCGGCCAAAAGCGCCGCAGCCCCAAGGCTGCGGCGCGGCGCTTTGCAAGCTCTTACATATGGGCCGTGGTGACCGATCGTTCCATGGGCTTCGTGAAGCCGATCGCGAGCAGGACGACAGCCAGGAATGCATGCAGCCAATGGTCGGCGTGGTTCATCTCCACCAGCCCACCGAACTCTGCGACGTTTGGCGCAAGGAAGCCGAGGATGGCGATCGCCGTATAGACGATGGCCACTGTGCGAATCATGAGGACCGGGACGCCGAAATAGGGGCTGAGCAGCAAGAGCGCTCCGGTGATGAGATGCACGAAGTTATGGGCTGTATTCACGTGGAAGTAGCCGCCGTCATAGACAATCGGATTGGGGATGAACCCCAGCAGGCCGACCGCCACGAACACGACGCCGAGAATGGTCGCGATAAAATCCGCGTTCCATCGAGATTCGATCATGATGCGTTCCTTTCAGTCCAGGACCAACTGAACTGACCATCAGATTGGGCGGCGCGAAATAATTTCCATTAAAAATGCGCAATATACTAAGCTGCAAAGCTATAGTGAGAGCGCAAAGCTATAGCGATCTGGGTATAATCCCGTTGTTTCTTCGCACTTCGGCTTGACGACGCAAGCGAAGCGGTTAAGCATCGAGTTTGATTGCTATTGTGGGATGCGGAGAGACCGGACGTCATGTTGGCGGACCAGATGCGACCGACCGAGCGGGACGACGACATCGCCGACATCGAGCCGCTCTGGGCGGTTCGCGCGAACGCCAGGCTCTGTGCCTTTCGATGGCCTAATATCGTGCTGCTCACAATGATTGTACCGTGGTTATTTCTGGCGGCTTCTGGGGGAGCCGTGACAGACCTAGCAGTTACAGCAGCGATTATAGCCATGTCGTACCCTATCTTGTTGCTGCTACACTACTATAGGGTGGGCAAAGGCCTCATCTACGTTGGAAGTCGTCGTGGCATATCAACGTGTTATTGCGTTCAGGAAAGGGCTAATGTTTTTTTTGTTAAATATTCTTTGGAGAGCTATGACTATGACATTGCTACGTCTGTTAAAATATTTGAGTTCAATAGTGGTTTCGCGATATCGCTTGGGCGGTCTTTCGCTGCATCATCTTCAGGAGGTGGGGCGAGCTTTTTTAAGCCTGTTCCGGCCGGCCCTCTCGCAATCGACAAGAATCCATATTACAGTTTTGTCTTTGAGCTCGATAAAAGGGGTGTATGGATGAATAAGGCCCGTTCGGCGATTCAAGACATAAGCATCGACAAGAACATTGTTAGCAGTTTTATTTCGATGAAAGTGAAGAGCGCACGCTATGTGCCTATACTATTTATGCTCGACACGATTTTTTGTGACAAAGAACATGCGGAGATGATCGTTGGAAGCATTTTGAGTTCCGACCGATTCGTTGAACTGCAAAAGGCGGAACAGCGCTATAATAATAATTTGGAGCGGGGCGCCTGAGGCGGCGACAAGCGCCGTCTCTAGACGCGTTCGCAGGCCCCGAGCCGCTACCCCTCATAATAATCCCGCACCAGCCGGTCGAGCAGCCGCACGCCCCAGCCTGCGCCCCAGCTCTGGTTGGTGTCGCTCATCGGCGAACCCATGCCCGTGCCGGCGATGTCGAGATGCGCCCAGGGCGTCTTGCCGACGAAACGCTGGATGAAATGCGCGGCGGTGATCGAGCCGGCATGCCGGCCGCCGGTGTTCTTCATATCGGCGAATTTCGAGTCGATCAGCTTGTCATAGGCGGGACCCATCGGCATGCGCCACAGCTTCTCGCCGATGTGGTTCCCGGATTTGGTCAGGCGTTCGGCGAGTTCGTCGCTATTGGTGAAAAGCCCGCAATATTCCTGGCCCAGGGCGACGAGAATGGCGCCGGTGAGCGTCGCCAGATCGATGACGGCGGCGGGCTGATGCTTCTCTATAACGTATGTCAGCGCATCGGCGAGGACGAGCCGACCTTCGGCGTCGGTGTTCACGATCTCGATCGTCTGGCCCGACATGGATTTGACGATGTCCCCCGGCCGCTGCGCCTTGCCGTCCGGCATGTTCTCGACGAGGCCGAGCACGCCGACGACATTGGCCTTCGCCTTGCGGGCGGCGATCGCGTACATGGCGCCGGTCACGGCGGCGGCGCCGGCCATGTCGCCCTTCATGTCCTCCATCGAGGCGGCGGGCTTGATCGAAATGCCGCCGGAGTCGAAAACGACGCCCTTGCCGACGAAGGCGAGCGGCGCCGCGCCCTGGGCGCCGCCGCTCCAGCGCAGCACGACGAGCCGGGCGCCCGCCTCGGACCCCTGCGCGACGCCGAGCAGCGCCCGCATCCCGAGTTCGGACATCGCCTTCTCGTCGAGGACCTCGACCTCAACGCCAAGCTTCATCAGCTCCGACGCGCGGCGGGCGAATTCCGGCGGAGTCAGGACGTTCGCCGGCTCATTGACGAGAGTCCTTGCGAGCATGACGGCTTCCGCCAAATGGCCGCCATCCGACATCGCGGCGCTATGGCCGTCCGGATCGGCCAGGGCGACGACGACCTCCATCGGCCCGTCGCGATCCGCCTCGTCCTTCTTCTTTGTCTTGTAATGGTCGAACTTATAGGCGCGCAGCCAGCCGCCGAGCGCGAATTGGCCGACCGAATCGTGAGCGGCGGAAATCCCTTCCGGCAGGTCGAACAGCACGACCGCCCGCGCCCCAGCGCCCATTTTCGCCGCGGTTTGTCCGCCAAGCGCCACGAAGTCCTCGAAGGGCTTGGCGGCTTCGCCGCCGTCGGTCTCCTCCGCGGCGCCGAGGCCGATCAGAATCACCCGACTCGCCGGCGCGCCGGGAGCCGCCAGAACCTCAAGCGACGTTCCCGATTTGCCCTTGAATTTCGCCGCCGCGGCGGCGCGAGAAAGATGCGCGGCCGCATCCTTGAGCACGCTGGCGGCGCGCTCGCCCATGGCGAGATCACGGCCCACGAAGACGACGAGGGTGCGCGGATGCGCGGCGTCCTCGGGCTGGCGCAGCAGCGCTTCAGCGGCGTCGAAGGGCTGGAGTTCATATTTGGCGTTGACGAGCATCAGGGCCTCTTGCCTCCTCCGCCGAAGCGGAAGTCGTTCCGGCGCGAATGCGTCGGTTTTTGAGAAAGTTAGCGCCGGCGGCGCGCCAGGCGCGCAATTTAACGGGAGCGGCCCGCAATATCTTCCCGCGGGCGACCGCGGTCAATCGCGGCTCTGGTCATGTTTGAACTATTCCAGATTCGCATCCCGCCGCGGAATCGCCGCGATCTTTACGCAGAAATCCGGCGTGGCGCAAAAGCAACGCTCGCGAATTGAATATGTCGGGGCGGCTCACAGGAGCCGCGCAACGCTTGCGCGCAAAGATGCGAGCGTCTAGCGATCGTTAACAGGGCTTTAACTGCTCCCGCCTGGGGCGGCGCGCCAGAACACTATGGAGGACAGCCGCAGCCATGATCGGGGCGACGATCACGCGCTATTTTGCGCTGCGGTTTATGCGTACGATTCTGGCGATCTTTTTTACGATTTTCTGCCTGATGTTCGTCGTGGTGTTCGTCGAGATGCTGCGGCGCGCCAGCGACAATCCGCAGGCCGGCGCGGCGACCGTTGCGCTGATGACGGCGATGCGGGTGCCGGCGGCGGCCGAGATGATCCTGCCTTTCGCCGTTCTCTTCGGATCGATGGCGACCTTCGTCGACCTCACCAGGAAGCTTGAATTGATCGTCGCTCGCGCCGCCGGCATGTCGGTTTGGCAGTTCATTGCGCCGCCGGCGCTCACCGCCCTGCTCATCGGGGTTGTGTCTGTGGCGATTTACAACCCGCTCTCGGCGTCGATGAAACAGCGCTCCGAGCAAATGGAGTGGGATCTTTTCGGCGTGCCCGGCAGTTTGCGCATCGACCACGGCGTCTGGCTGCGCCAGCATGGCGTCGACGGCCTCGCGATCATGCACGCCATGAACTCCTCGAATGGCGGCTCGGAGCTCGCGGAGGTCAGCGTCAACATTTACGCGGCGCGCGGCGGTTTCCTGGAGCGGGTCGAAGCGCGTCACGCGCGACTCGAGCCCGGGGTCTGGGTGCTCGAAAACGCGCAGGTCAGCCTGCCCGGAGAGCCGGCGCGCAGCGTCGGTTCTTACATGCTCGCCACCGACCTGACGCCCGAGCAGGTTGCGGCGGCGACGACGCCGCCGCAAGGCACGCCGTTCTGGTCGCTGCCGGAAATGACGGCGCGCACCGCCGAAGCGGGTCTCGACGCGACCGGCTATCGGCTGCAGTTTCAGACGCTTCTTGCGCGACCGCTGCTGCTCGTCGCCATGGTTCTCGTCGCCGCTTCCTTTTCATTAAGATTCTTTCGATTTGGCGGGGTCGCAAAAACCCTTTCGGGTGGCGTGGCCGCAGGCTTCGTGCTTTACATCGTTACTAAAGTCCTCTCGGATCTCGGCGGCGCAGGCATGGTCAGCCCTGTAGTGGCCGCATGGTCGCCTGCGCTTGTCGGGAGCATGTTGGGCACGGTCATTTTGCTCTATTCGGAGGACGGCTGATGGCGCTCACCAGCTCCTCCCGGCGCCTATCCCTTCTTGCGGGCGCGCTCGCTCTCGTCGAGGCGGCCTTCGCCACGCACTCCGCCGCTGCCGCGCCGCCGGCCGCGGGCGCCGATGCGCGCATGGTCGTCGAGGCCAAGGAGCTCGTCTATGACGAGAAAAAGAACACCGTCACGGCGCGCGGGGCCGTCCAGATCTATTACAAGGGCCGGCTGCTCGAAGCCGACCGCGTCACCTATGACCGCAACACGTCGCGCGTCTTCGCCGAGGGCCACGCCACGCTGACCGAGACCGACGGCTCCATCGCCAGGGCCGAGCGTTTCGACTTCACGGACGATTTCAAGAACGGGTTCATCGAGAGCCTGCAGGTCGACACCGTCAACAACACGCATTTCACCTCGCCGCGCGCCGAGCGGACCGGCGAGACGACGACCTTCGAAATGGGCACCTACACCGCCTGCGAGGCCTGTCGAAACGATCCCGCAAAGCCGCGCACGTGGTCGGTTCGCGCCAAACGGATCATTCACGACAACGTCGAGAAGATGGTCTATTACGAGGATGCGTCTTTCGAACTTCTTGGCGTGCCCGTCGCCTATGTGCCGTTCTGGTCGTCGCCGGACCCGTCGGTGAAGCGCAAGTCCGGTTTTCTGTCACCGGTCTTCATCTATCGCCAGCAGCTCGGCGCCGGCGTCGGCGTGCCTTACTTCTGGGCGATTGCGCCGGATTACGACCTCACCGTAACGCCGATTTATTTTTCCCGGCAGGGCCCGTTCGTGACGGCCGAATTCCGTCAGCGCTTTGATAATGGCGGCTACACGATCCGCGGTCAGGGCACGCATGTGGGAGACACAGGCGCCTTCGCGCAAGCCCCGCTTGGCGCCGGCAACAAGCAGTGGCGCGGCGCCCTCCAGTCTTTCGGCGAATTCTGGCTCAACGACCGTTGGCGCGCTGGCTGGGACATCACGGCGCTGTCCGATCGCTACTTCCTGCAGGACTATCAGCAGTACAACTATCTCCTGCAGAACTATTTCTTCCGCGAAGCGTCATCGACGATCTATCTGACCGGCCAAGGACCGCGCAGCTATTTCGACATGCGCGGCTACTATTTCCAGCTGCTGTCGCCCAATGACGTGCAGGCGCAGCAGCCCGTCGTCCATCCGGTGATCGACTATAACCGCGTCTTCGACATCGATCCTGCGGCGACGGCAGGCGTTGGCGGACAGGTTGAACTCGACGCCAATGTGACGAGCACTTCCGCCAACGTCGCGAACTTCGAGTCCATACAGCCGCGAACGCTCGACCGCATCTATAGCCTCTACAACGTTTGCCAGATTTACGGGCGGGCGCCCGACCCGGCGCAGAGCGGCTGTCTGTTGCGCGGCGTCGGCGGCGATTATCAGCACGCAACGATCAGCGGCGCCTGGAAGCGTAAAATCATCGATCCGGTCGGCGGCGTGTGGACCCCGTTCGCGTTCGCGCGTTTCGTCGGAAGTTATCTCGATTACGACCGGCAAGGCTTGTTCCCGATCTATAACCAAAGTCTGTCGGCGATCCCCAATGCCGCGCAGGGCCAGTTCTTCAACGGCGCCGACAACCGCTTCCGCGGCCAGGCGCTCCCGGGCTTCGGCGCCGAATGGCGCTACCCGATCCTCGCCAGAAGCTTTATCGGCGACATCGTCTTCGAACCGATCGCGCAGGTCATCGCCCGTCCCAACGAGACTTCAATTCCATCGCTGGTGAACATCGACGCGCAAAGCCTCGTTTTCGACGATTCAACGCTGTTCGAGTGGAGCAAGTTCTCTGGCTACGACCGGTTCGAGACAGGCACGCGCCTCAACTATGGCGGCCAGGCCACCCTGTCGTTGTCCAATGGCGGCTTCATCAACGCGATGATCGGCCAGTCGCGGCAGATCGCCGGCGCCAACTCCTATGCGCAGGCTGACGCGGCGAATGTCGGCCTCGATTCCGGCCTCGACTCGCGCGCGTCGGACATCGTCGGGCGGTTCGCCTTTGCGCCCTCATCCGTTCTCAGCCTCGTGGCCAAGGGCCGCTTCGATAAGGGCAACTTGCGCGCGCGCCGGCTCGACGTGTTCGCGACAATGAATCTGGATCCGATCTCGCTCCAGCTCCAATACGCGAATTACGCGTCACAGCCGGCGATTGGCTTTGACGTGCGTCGTCAGGGACTCTCCGCGACTGGAAAATACGACATCACAAAAAACTATTTCCTGATGGGCACCGTCACCTTCGATATGAGCCGCTACCTCTATAACTCGCTCACCAATCCAACGACCACCTACTACGGAACGACGCTTACGGGCTCAAATCTCACCGGCACGGCGCCCCTATTCTCGGTCGCAACGCTCGGCGGCGGCATCGGTTATCAGGACGAATGCACGACGCTGTCGATCAATTATTCGCAGATCTATCAGCCGCAGTCCTACACGGGCCTGCCGGCGCGCAACCAGACGATAATGGTCACGCTCCAGCTGCGCACCCTGGGCGAAGCAAAGTTCAACTACGGCGTCGGTTCGATGCTGGTGAACGATGGCGTGGGGACCGCCGCCGCCCTGCCCCGCTGAGCTGCTCTAGATAATTGTTCTATCCTCGGTCGGGAGGACGCCCGCCGCCCCCTGTGCTAAAAGCGCGGCGACGAAGGGACCCGACACGAATGCGCTGTCGCGCAAAGGAGAATGCAATGAGCTTTTTTATCTCGCTCGCCGCCGGCGCATGTCTCGCTCTAGGCGCGGCGACGCCGCTCTTCGCCGAGGAGCTTTCAGGCAAGCAGAAGGTTGAGATCGAGAAGGTCGTGCACGACTATCTCATTGCGAACCCGGAAGTGGTCCGGGAAGCAATTGACGAACTGGGAAAGCGCGAGAAAGTCGCCGAGGCCGCCACGCGCGAAAAGGCCGTCGGCCAGCACGGTGATAAAATCGTGAACTCGCCCAACCAGGCCGTCGTGGGCAATCCGAGCGGCGACGTCACGCTCGTCGAGTTCTTCGACTACAACTGCGGCTACTGCAAGCAGTCGATGGCTTCGGTCGCCAAGTTGATCGAGGCGGACCCCAAGTTGCGGGTGGTGCTCAAAGACTTCCCCATTCTCGGCCCCGACTCCGTCGAGGCGGCGCAGGTCGCGACCGCCGCGCGCATGCAGCTCGACAGCCAGAAGTTCTGGGAATTCCATCGCAAGCTGCTCACGACTCGCGGCCACATCGGCAAGCAGCAGGCGCTGGCCGCGGCGAAGGACGTCGGTGCCGATATGCCCCGTCTCGAGAAAGACATGTCGAGCGCAGAGACAAAGGCCGCACTGAAGGAAGTCGCGACGCTGGCCGATGAGCTGCGGTTCGATGGAACGCCCGCCTGGGTGATCGGCAAAGAGGCGATCGTCGGCGGCGTGCCCTACGCGCAACTGAAAGCCAAGATCGAAAACATGCGCAAATGCGGCAAGTCCGTCTGCTAGCGCGGCGACGGGCTTCCTTTGCGGCGACAACGAGGCTAAGACAGACAGCCTGCCGCCTTGAGATTTTTCTGGGAACGTTTTCGGAAGCGCTATGTCAGCCGTCCATGTGCTTAACGGTCCCAATCTCAATCTTCTCGGCAGGCGTGAGCCCGCGATCTACGGAACGGCGTCGCTCGACGATATCCGCGCGACGCTGGAAAAGCGTTGCGCCGAACGCGGCGTGTCGCTGGTTTTCCGGCAATCCAACCACGAAGGCGATCTCGTCGACTGGATCCATGAAGCCGGCAGCGCGGGGGCGCCTGTCATTTTGAACGCTGGCGCGCTGACGCACACATCGATCGCGCTCTATGATGCGATCAAGGGCGCGGAAGCTGTGGTCATCGAAGTGCATCTATCCAATGTGCACGCGCGCGAGAGCTTTCGGAGCCATTCCTACATCTCGCCCGCGGCGCGCGGCGTGATCGCGGGCTTCGGCCCGCTCTCATACATTCTTGCCCTCGACGCTGTCTTTGAAAACGAACTGAGAAAGAGCTGAGACACTTATGGCGCGCAAAGCTCAACCGCCTCGAACCGCTTCCTCCCGCAAACCGGCGTCGGTCTCCGCGCCCGCGCCCGTCATCGACGCGGATCTGCTGCGCACGATTGCGGAGCTCGTCGCAAACTGCAATTTGACCGAATTTGAGGTGGAGAAGGGCGATTTGCGTATCCGCGCGGCGCGCACGCCTGCCGCAGCAATCGCGAGCGTCGTCGCGCCGTCGGTCCAACCCCTGCCGCCGCCAACGGCAAAGCCGGTCACATCCCCGGCTCCCGTCACGGAGCCCCCCGAATACCTGGATGCTGTGAAGTCGCCCATGGTCGGCACCGCCTATCTTCGGCCGAACCCCGACGCAAAGCCCTTCGTCGAGATCGGCGCGCGCGTTTCGCTCGGCGACAAGCTCTTGCTGATCGAGGCGATGAAGACCTTCAACGACATCGTCGCCACCAAATCCGGCATTGTGACGGCCATACTGGTCGAGGACGGCCAGCCAGTGGAATACGGCGAACCTCTCCTCGTGATCGAGTAGGCGGCGGTAAGAGATGTTCGACAAGATCCTTATCGCCAACCGCGGCGAAATCGCGCTGCGCATCCTGCGCGCAGCCAAGGAATTAGGCGTCGCAACGGTCGCCGTGCATTCGACCGCCGACGCCGACGCCATGCACGTCAAGCTCGCCGACGAGTCCGTCTGCATAGGGCCTGCCCCCGCCCGCGACTCCTATCTCAATATTCCTGCCCTGCTCTCCGCCTGCGAAATCACCGGCGCGGACGCCGTGCATCCGGGCTACGGTTTCCTTTCGGAGAACGCGCGCTTCGCGGAGATTCTCGAAGAACACAACATCACCTTCATCGGCCCGAAATCCGAGCACATCCGCCTGATGGGCGACAAGATCGAAGCCAAGGCGACGGCCAAGAAACTTGGCATTCCTTGCGTGCCTGGCTCCGAAGGGCCGATCCTGAGCGAAAAGGAAGCGCTGAAGGTCGCCGAAAGGATCGGCTTTCCCGTTCTGGTGAAGGCGGCGTCCGGCGGCGGCGGCCGCGGCATGAAGGTCGCGCGCGACGCGCATGACCTTCCCATCGCAATCGCCACCGCGCGCACCGAAGCAAAGGCCGCGTTCGGCGACGATACGGTCTACATCGAGAAATTTCTCGAAAAGCCGCGTCATATCGAGTTTCAGATTTTCGGCGACGGCAAGGGCCAGGCGGTGCACCTCGGCGAGCGCGACTGTTCGCTCCAGCGCCGACACCAGAAGATCTGGGAAGAGAGCCCCTCGCCCGCGCTCAACGACGCCCAGCGTTCGGAGATCGGCGAGATCTGCTCGCGCGCCATGCGAGACATGCAATACGCCGGCGCCGGCACAATCGAGTTTCTCTACGAAAACGGCGAATTCTATTTTATCGAGATGAATACGCGCATTCAGGTCGAGCATCCCGTGACGGAGGCGATCACCGGCGTCGATCTCGTCTGCGAACAGATCCGGGTCGCGGCAGGCTCGCCGCTCTCCCTGCGACAGCAAGACATGTGGTTCTACGGCCACGCCATCGAATGCCGCGTAAACGCCGAGCACCCCACGAGCTTCAGGCCCTCGCCGGGGCGCATCGCTTATTACCATCCGCCCGGCGGCGTCGGGGTCCGCGTCGATTCAGCGGTCTATCAGGGCTATACGATCCCCTCCAACTACGACTCGCTCATCGGAAAACTGATCGTTCACGGGCGCAACCGAACGGAAGCGCTGATGCGACTGCGGCGCGCGCTCGATGAATTTATCGTCGACGGCATCGATACGACGCTTCCGCTGTTCCGCACGCTCGTGCGCAACGCCGACGTTCAAAACGGAATTTACGACATTCATTGGTTGGAGCATTTTCTGGCGACGGGCGGCATCGAGCCCGGATTTTAGAGCGAAGGGTGGAAGAAGATGAACCGATCCTTGGTCATCGTCGCAACGGTTCTGGCGGCAGCTGCGCCGCTCTCATCCGCCCACGCAAAAACTACCATGCGCGGTCCCTTCGTCTTCACTTGTTCGGGCGATCCCAACGCGGCTCTGAGCGTCACTTTCCTTGGCGCGAACGCCAATCGCGCCAAACTTGTCTTTAAAGGCGAGACTGTGATGGCCAAACAGGCCATGGCCGCGAGCGGCGCGCGCTACGTCGCAAAGAATATCGAGTTCTGGAACAAGGGCGACGACGCGATGGTGGAGTGGCGGGGCGCGAAGCTCAACTGCACGACGCATAATTAATTCGATTTCTTTAAAGAAACTCGCCGCCGAGGGTGGCGCGGCGTTCTCGCGCCGCTATCCTTGAGTATATGTCCCGCCTCAACGCCCCCTATGCGATCACCCCGCATCTTCTGCTCCGCGCCTATTCCATCGGGCTTTTCCCGATGGCCGAGAGCGCTGACGACGATCAGCTCTACTGGGTCGATCCGGAGCGGCGCGCGATCTTTCCGCTCGATGACTTCATCGTGTCGCGCTCCCTGGCCAAGACCGTACGGTCCGATCGCTTCGAGGTTGTCGTCGATCGCGATTTCGACGCGGTGATCGAAGCTTGCGCCGCTCCCGCGTTTCGACGTGAGCGGACCTGGATCAACGCCGAAATTCACAGGCTTTATCGCGAGTTGTTCGATATCGGCTTCGCACATACGGTCGAATGCCGCCTCGATGGGCGTCTCGTCGGGGGGCTCTACGGCGTCGCTCTCGGAAGCGCGTTTTTCGGGGAGAGCATGTTCCATCTGGAGCGCGACGCCTCAAAGGTCGCGCTTGTCCACCTGATGGGGCGATTACGGGCGGGCGGCTTCCAGCTGCTCGACACGCAATTCATTACGCCGCATCTCGCCTCGCTCGGCGCGATCGAGGTTTCACGCGAGGAATATCATCGCGCGCTCGAGCAGGCGCTTCCAGAGAAGGCCAACTTCAACGTCTGGCCCAAGAACGCGCCCGTGAGCGGCGCTCAGGCGCTGGCCGCGCTCGCGGATTAGAAGGGAAACAGCGGGCTGCTCGCTGGAGGCGGCGCCGCAGCGGGACTGGGCTGTTCGGCGCGCCGCTTCTTCTTCTTGCGTCCGCCTGTCGGCGAGGCGGCAGGATCTTCCGCTGGCGCAGGAGCCGCCTCAGGCTCGACGGGCGCCGGAGCGGCCTGATCGACGGGCCCGATCGGCTGATTTTCCATTGGCGGCGGCGCCGTCGGTTCAACTCTCCTCGAGCGGCGCTTCTTGCCGCTGGCGCCTTCGAGAGCGGTGGTCGCCTCGGCCTCGGCAGGCTGAGCCGCCGGCGCGGCCGCCTCAGCGGGCGGCGCGACCGTCTCCTTGCCGCCTTTGCAGTCGACCAGCCAGACGTCATAGACGGGATGTTCGACCCCGTGGAGACCGGGACTTGCGGCGAACATCCAGCCCGAGAAGACGCGCTTCGCCTCTTGTTTAGCGTCGGTCTTGACCGATTCGGGCTTGGGGTCGCCCCGGCGTTCCGGCTTGAGGATGAGTTCGTCCACCTCGACGAAGCTGGTCGTCTGCGGCGTTTCGGTCTGCGGTCGCGTGTTGCACACGCGCGGCGTCACCTGAAGGGCGCCGAACTGCACGGTTTCGTCGATCGCGACGTCAAAATTGATGATGCGGCCAGTTGTCTTGTCGAGGCCGGCGAAGATCGCGGTCGGATGCCGGATCGGCTCGGCTGACGCTGCGACCGCAAAAAAAGCCCACGCGCCGACAGCCGCTGGCGTCAGGGATAAGGGCAACTTCATCCGATCACCGCATGATTCTCCGCCCGCCTCAAAAACAAGCCGGGGACGAAAGCAGGCAAGAAAGGCCTTTCCAAGGAGAGCGCCGCTCAGCCTTCGGGCCGCCAGGGGGCGTAGTCGCCGCCGGCGGGCGGCCGCTCGCCCAGCGCAAGCTGAGAGCCCGGCGGCCGATAGGCCTGCGGCGTTCCGGTCAAATTGGCCTGATGCGGAAGCTCCCAGGCGCGCGGCCGATAGGTCTCGTCCGTCGGCGACGTATCCACCGTGTGGTGCAGCCAGCCATACCATCCGGGCGGCGTCGCCGAACCCTCGCAATAGCCGTTATAGATCACCCAGCGCCGTTCAAAGCCGAGCGCGGAATCGATCTTACCGCCGCGCCGACGGTAATAAACATTGCCGAATTCATCTTCGCCGACGCGCTCGCCGTACAGCAGCGTCCACAGGCCGGTGCTGAGCGTGGCGCGGTTCCACCAGGTGAAGAAGCGAACGATATAGGACATGTATTTGGCGTCCTCGATTTTGTGGCCCCTTATTGCGTCTGATGGCGCCAATGTCCAGCCTTGCCGCAACCCCGCAATCAAGCCGCTCGCGCTTCCGCTTGCGACGCCCCCAGACGGAGGACAGCATGTCCGCGACACTTTCGACCCAATGCTGCGTCGTCGGCGGCGGCCCTGCCGGGCTCATGGCCGGATTTCTGCTCGCGCGCGCCGGCGTTGACGTCATCGTCCTCGAAAAACACGCCGACTTTCTGCGTGACTTTCGCGGCGACACGATTCACCCGTCGACGCTGCGCATCATGGACGAACTCGGCCTTCTCGATGAATTCCTGCGGCTTCCGCACCACAAGACCTATGAGCTTTCGGCTTGGATCGGCGAGCGTCAATACAAAGTCGCCGACTTTTCGAGCCTCCCCGGCACGTGCAATTTCATCGCCTTCATGCCGCAGTGGGATTTTCTCGATTTCATTGCTGAGCATGCGCGCACGCTGCCGAATTTCCGCCTTCTCATGCAGACCGCTGGCGACGACCTCCTGTTCGATGGCGACCGCATCTGCGGCGTTTCGGCGAATGGGCCGGAAGGAGAACTGAAGATCAAGGCCAAGCTGGTCATCGCCGCCGACGGGCGGAGCTCACGGATGCGAGAGGACGCGAAGCTCCCCGTCGAGGACTTCGGCGCGCCGATGGACGTGCTGTGGTTCAAACTGCCGCGCAAGGAGAGCGATCCCGACGAAAGCTTCGGCCGAATCGCGCCGGGTCGCATGCTCGCGATGATCGATCGCGGCGCCTATTGGCAGTGTGGCTGCGTCATTCCAAAAGGCGACGCCGAAAAATTGCGCGAGAAAGGCATCGAGACATTCCGCGACTCCATCGCCGGCTTAACGCCCTTCCTTGCCGATCGCGTCAGCGCGCTTAAGGATTGGACCGACGTGAGCCTACTGACCGTTCAGGTCAATCGGCTCAAGACGTGGAGCCGCCCCGGATTTCTGTGCATCGGCGACGCCGCGCACGCCATGTCGCCCGTCGGCGGCGTCGGCGTGAACCTGGCGATCCAGGACGCCGTCGCCGCCGCCAATCTCCTTTCCACGAAGCTGCGCGACGATGCGCTAAGCGATGAGGACGTGCGCGCCGTGCAGCGCCGGCGGGAGTTTCCGACCCGCGTGACGCAGGCACTTCAGCTCGCCATCCAGAATCGCGTGGTGCGCAGCGTGCTCTCCGCGCAAAAACCCTTGGACGCACTGCTGGCGCTGCGACTCCTTAACGCCGTGCCGCTGCTGCGCAGACTGCCGGCGCGGCTCATCGGTCTCGGCGTGCGGCCCGAGCACATCCAAACGTAAGCCCGTCAATCGGCGTCGCGAATAAAGGCGCCGAAAGCGCGCGGGCCGTCGCCGGTCTGGGCTTTCCCGAGAACTTTCAGCGTCTGCGCGTCGAGCGCCCAGAGTTCGTTCGAGAACCAATTGGCGACATAGACTCGCGCGCCGTCGCCGCTGACCGCAAGCCCTTCCGGATATTCGCCGACCTTCAGAGTTTGAAGCGGCGCCAAGGTCTCGGCGTCGAAGACGCTGACGCTGTCGGCATGCTGATTGGCAACGAAGACACGGCCCTTGGCGAGCGCCACCGTGTAAGGCCGGCTGCCGCATTTGAGCGTCGCGACGACTTTGCGAGGCGCGAGGTCGATGACGCTGAGGTCATCCGACTCCACGTTCGCCGAATAGGCGCGCGCGCCGGCGGCGTCGATCGTCACGCCGAAGGGATGCTTGCCGACCGGTATGGTCGCGACGCGTGAAAGCGTCGCCGCGTCAATAATGGAAAGCGCATTGTCGTCGCGGTCGGCGACGACAATCGTGTTGCCGTCCGGCGTGACGGCGACGCCCGACGCCATTGCGCCGACGCCGACGCTGCGCTGCGCGCCATTCGCCAGATCAATCTCGACGAGGCGCCGGCCATAGAGGTCGGCGATATAGACGCGCTTGCCGTCGGGGCTCACGGCGACGCCGAGCGGCCCGCCTGCGACCGGAATGCGCTTCTCGATGGTGCGGGTCGCCGCGTCGATGACGGTGAGAAACTTGCCTTCGGGGCTAGTGATGAAGGCGCGCGCGCCGTCGCGCGACACCGCGACTCCGGCCGGTTTGCCGCCGATGGGCAGCGTCGCGACGGTCTGCATTTTGGAAAGATCGACGATCGAGAGCGCGTCGGCGCCTTGCGCCGTGACGAAGGCCTCGTCGGCCATGGCGGGTGAAGCCAGAACAACAAAGAGACCGGCGAGTAAGGCACGCGCCCATCCCCTCTCCCCGTTTACGGGGAGAGGGTTAGGGTGAGGGGCCGGGGCATTTGTCCTATACATCCGATCATGCGCCATAGGTTCGGAAAATCACCAAGCCCCTCACCCTAGCCCTCTCCCCGCTATTAGCGGGGAGAGGGAACGCTCGCTTCCACCTTCGCCTTCAAGGCGGCGAGATAGGCGCGCTGCATCGCGGTGACCGCGGCGATGGCGACGTCGTCGTTCAATTCCGGCGGCGGGTCGTTGTTGGGATAGCCGCGGTAGAAGCGCGCCTTCCATTCGACTTGCGTCTTGCCGCCTTCGGCCGGCCGCAACGTAATCAGCGCGGTGTAATTCGTCGCCGGCAACCGCTTCACATCATCGCCTTCGCGATGCACGCCAAGCAGCATCCGCTCGGCGTCGCGCTTCGTCAGCAGCTCCTCAATGACGCCGCCGTCGGCCATGATCAGCCTGCGCCGCGCCTGATCGGGAACATCGTCGCCCGATGCTTCTATACGGGCGACGCCCGGCAGCCAGTCGGCGTGAGCGAAGTCAGAGACGACCGCCCAGACGTTGTCCGGCCGCGCATCCACGATCGTCGTCTCGACGACTTTCAGCGGCGACGCGCCATGCGCCGCGACTGCGGCGATCGGCAGAAACACCGCGAGCCCCGCCGCAGCGCCAAGGATGAGCCGGCGCGTGACCGCGATCATGACCGACGCTTGGCGCATGGCGCGGCGCTTACTTGCTCTCCGCCTTGGCCTTCAACGCGGCAAGACCGGATTTGTAAATGTCGCTCACCGCCTTCAGCCCGGCCTCGTCGGAAAGTTCCGGCGGCGGATCATTGTTCATGAAGCCGCGATAAAACGCGCCCTTCCATTCGACGACGCTCTTGCCGCCGTCTTCCTTCACGCTGATCGTCGCAGCGTAGTTATTGACCGGCAGCACTTTCACGTCGACGGCGTCGATCTTGTAGCTCAGCGACTTGCCGTCGGCGTCATATTTCGTCAGCGTCTCGTCGATTGTGCCGCCGTTCTTGAGGGTCAGCTTGCGCTTCGCGTCGACGGCGTTGCCGCCCGTCCCTTCCGTCTTTGCAATAGCGGGATGCCAGTTCCAATCCTGGAAATTGCCGACGATCTCCCAGACCTTCGCGGCCGGGGCGTCGATTTCGATCTTTTCGACGACCTTCTGGCGCGACGGGCCGTGCGCGAAGGCGGGACCGGCGAGCAGCCCGGCGGAAAACAGCGACAGGGCCGCAACGACACATGCGCGGCGCGCAAGCACAAACGTCATTAGGATCTCCCAGAAAGCCTGATCTTGGCCGCCAGTGTGAGCGGGCAGGCGCACATAAGGGCGCCTAAAGCGGCGGCGTCAAGAGTAGCGAAGAACTCGACCGCGCGGGCGCAGTCGTCAGGTCGACTATGGCATAAAGGTCGTGCGCGCCACTTGCGCCCAAACTAATCACCATCCATATACCATCCAGACAGATGGTGAGAGGATGGCGATGGCGGACTTACACAAATTACGAGAAAGACCGCCGGAGGCAGAGAAAATCACGATCAATGTCGGATATGTCGATCTCGGCCATATCGATCTCCTGGTGCGCGAAGGCTTCTACTCCAACCGCACCGACTTCATCCGCACGGCCATCCGCAACCAGCTCAGCGCGCATTCGGACGCAGTCAAACAGTCCATCGTGCGGAACACGATGGAACTCGGCTTGCGCCACTACAGCCGCGAAGACCTCGAGACCGTAAAGGCGGCCGGCCGCAGGCTGCGGATCCATGTCCTGGGACTGGCGTCCATCGCCGAAGACGTCACGCCGGAACTCGCGCGCGAGACCATCGAATCCATCACGGTGCTCGGCGCGCTGCAAGCGAGCAAGACCGTCAAGGCGGCGCTCCAGGACCGCATCAGTTGACCTTCTCACTCTCCCGCGAGGCGTAGACAAAATGAAAGACCTCCTGACGAGCGCCTTCAACAGGGCGACGCAATTGACGCGCGAGCGAAATCTCGCGGAAGCGACGCGCGTGCTGATGGGCGCGCTGACGGCCGGCGGCGCTGCGACGCCGACGCCGCAGCCGGCCGCGCATGCCGAGCCGCATCCCCCGACGTTTCGTCTGCGCCGTCCGCTCGGCGAGACGGTGGAGTTGCTGCGCCATGCCGGTCTTCCGGGCCTCAATCAAAGCGGCGCGCCGCTCGTCGGCCTGCGACAAGCCCCCAAAATCGACGTTCCGCCGGGCGCCGCCTACCTCTCGCGCAGCTATGTCGGCCCGGCCGGCGCCCGCGACTATAAGGTCTATGCGCCCGATGGCCTTGGAGACGGCGAACGGCCTTTGATCGTGATGCTTCACGGCTGCTCGCAGAATCCCGACGACTTCGCCGTCGGCTCGCGAATGAATGAGCTGGCTGAAGAACATGGTTTCATCGTCGCCTATCCCGCGCAGTCGACCACGGCCAATCAGATGGGCTGCTGGAACTGGTTCAACCCGGCGGATCAGACCCGCGAGAAGGGCGAGCCCAGCCTCATCGCCGGCATGACCCGCGCCATCATGGCGGAATGGCGCGTCGATGAGTCGCGCGTCTATGTGGCGGGTTTGTCGGCCGGCGGCGCCATGGCCGCGACCATGGCCGCGACCTATCCGGAACTCTACGCCGCAGTGGGCATACATTCCGGCCTCGCGCACGGCTCGGCGAGCGACGTCGCCTCCGCCTTCGCGGCGATGGGCGGTAAGTTCGAACTCGGCGCGGCGCGCAGGTCGCTGTCTGACGACTACGTGCGGACAATCGTTTTCCACGGCGAAGCCGACCAGAAGGTGCATCCGACCAACGGGGAAACGATCATTGCAGGGGCTCGGCTCGATCTTGCCGATTCGCTCGCGCGCGAAACGCGCGAGACCGGATCGGCGGGCGGCCGCAATTACAGCCGCACCGTCATCGCCGACGCGCGCGGCGTGCCGCAGCTGGAGCATTGGGCTGTCGAGGGGCTCGGCCACGCCTGGTCGGGCGGCAATCCCGACGGGTCCTTCGCCGATCGTCACGGCCCTGAGGCTTCACGCGAAATGGTGCGGTTTTTCCTAGCGGATGCATCGGCGGCGCGGTAGCGCCGGCGCTGTCATGCGCAATCGCCGTCGCCTGATTCTTGCTCCTCCTCGGATGCGCTCGCTGTTATATCATCTTCGTCGTGAGGAGTTTGCTGGCGACGCGGCGCAATCCTTTCTTTCTTTTTTCTGAACTGGTCGAGTTTCGCGCCTTCCTCCGGCCTAGCGAAAAAGACATAGGCGGTCACTAGTCCCCACATCGCTTTCTCTTCTTCAAGAGTTTCGGGAAGAATGAGACCCAGGCTGTCGGCAAGTTTGATGCGCCCGATGTTGACAAGAGCTTGAACCGCGAAGGCCCAAGCATCAATCGTCCTTACCGCGATCCAGTGCGATAGCGCCATTAACAGAAATAACGGAGTAGAGAGGGCCAGTATGGACAGATCAAATTTCTCATAAAATGCGGTGATTATGGTCGCAAACCCGAATCCGCCGCTGAGAAAGAACAGCGCAACGAAGAAGTCGACGGACGATTGGGCGCTACTGATTTCTGTTTGAATATATTTTGGAGAAACGGAACACAATTCGTGCCACAAAGTTTGTGAATCGAGATTGAACCTGGTCTTCCCATACGTCTCGAAAGACCTAATCGCATTCCCAAATTTGGTCGGCACGACCTGATCATCCCGCAATGGATAGCGAGCATAATCTTCTAACTGCAGACCAAAAAGCCATCCGGATTGAGCCCCTTGAATGCCTCTTGCGCGTGCTCGTTTAATGTCCAAGTGTCGCTTCACCCTCCGCTCCTTGAGCCACCGCGGCCAGAGAAGATAACCTTCGAGGATGCGGTAGAGTTGAGTAGAGAGGGACGACAGGAAGATTGCGATAGCTCCGGTAATGGACACAAAGGTCACCGCCGCCTCGGAGTCCAGGCTAGTGGGAAGCCAGCCATGTAGCGCGTGGGCCTTCGGATAGACGACAAGCCAGTAGTACCCGAGCACTAAAGCGCTCGAGAAAGCCCACGCATAAAGCCTTCCCCACAGCGTCTTCAGGATTTCCGACATCCGAGCCCTCTTAATGCACTGCCATTAACTCGGTGCATTCGGATGCGGGATCGGAGCTGGCGGCCCCGGATCAGGCGGTCCCGGCGGTCGAGGTGATCGAATTTCACCGCCGCCGCCGTCGGGCTTGGGTTTGCCAGATGCTTCCACGAGCGGCTCCAAATGTTTTTGGCGCTATCCACTCCAGGTTGAGCGACCGCCAGGCCCCTTGTCAACGGGAACTAGCAATGTGCTTGTCATGCGCCTGTCTTACAGGCGCTGCATCTGCGCGCCATGCCCTATCTGCGCGCGCTCGCCTTTGCCCTCACGCTGACGGGCGCCCTTCTCTTCCTTGTTCCGCTACAGGCGCTGGCGCGCCGGCGCGGCTGGCCGATTCAGCACGCGATCCAGACGCGCTTCTGCCGCGTGGTCTGCGCCGTCATCGGCATAAAGGTCGAGGCGCGCGGCGCCCTGCCTTTGACGGCGCCGCGCTTTGTCGTCGCCAACCATGTGTCATGGACCGACATCATCGCGCTCGCGAGCCTCTACCCCTTTGTCTTTCTCGCGAAGAGCGAAGTCGCGAGTTGGCCTGTGCTCGGACTGCTCGCGCGGCTGCAAGGCACGATCTTCGTCGAGCGCGGCGCCAAGCAGGATATTGCGCGCGTCAATGAGGCGCTCGCCGATGTGCTGCGCGCGGGCGGCGATCTCGTCGTCTTTCCGGAAGGCACGTCGAGCGACGGCGCTGATGTTCTTGCCTTTCGCTCGGCGCATTTCGCGCCGCTCGAAGCCATGACGGCGCGCGGTGAAGCGCCGACGCTCGCGCCTGTGGCGATCTCTTATTCAGACGGGTTGGAGAGGATAGATGTCGGCTGGTATGGCGACATGACCTTCCTGCCGCATCTGTGGCGCTTGATGAAGCGCGGCCGTACGCAGTGTCACATCGCCTTTGGCGAGGACGTCGAGACTGCAGGCAAGGATCGAAAGACGCTGGCAATGGAGACGCGCGCGAGCGTACGCGAGTTGCTGGCGTCGCTCTAGCGCAGGAAGCGCGCCGCAATCGAGCCGCAGGAGCATAAGCTCGCTGCAGCCATCGCCCGCGTGCGCGAAGAAACTGCGGAACATCTTGCCAAGGAAGATTTCGTCGGCGCTATGCACGTGCTGTCAAACCTTCGCGAGCCGGTCGACGCCTTCTTCGACGATGTGACGGTCAACGCCGAGAACGCCGATCTGCGCTTGAACCGCCTGCGCCTCCTGGCCGAGCTCCGCCGCGTGATGATGGGCGTCGCCGACTTCGGCAAGATCGCCGGAGAGGCGGGGGCGGCTTAGCCCGAATTCATCGCTCTTCGAGAGCGTGGGCTTTTCCCGCTCATCAGTAAAATGCTAGCCGGATCCAAGCAGTCCCCGCCCGGGGTCACCCGACTATTTTGCGAGCTTGCGAAGGAGCTGTTCTGCCCAAGAAATTCCTGGGGGAAGCAGGTCAATAGCATCGCTCCTATTATCGAAAAAGATCGGCCGTTTTGAATGAAGTGGCTTCAAGACTTTTCTTTTGTAATCAGTCGCATTTGCGTACTCAACCCATCTCTGCACGTCTATACGGGGTGCCTTAAGGTCAGAAAAATACAAGGTGATTACTGTCCTTTCGGCAGCCGTCGCGTTCTGATGCAATAGAACCTTTTTGCCGTCCTTTTCCCAAAAAACAGGGTTCCAGCGCGTTGCTAGGCTATCAACCACTTGTTGTGCGCTGTTGATGTCGCAGCTGTAAAACATTCG
Organism: Methylocystis rosea SV97; assembly: GCF_000372845.1. Lineage (GTDB taxonomy): Bacteria > Pseudomonadota > Alphaproteobacteria > Rhizobiales > Beijerinckiaceae > Methylocystis > Methylocystis rosea. The sequence goes on along the minus strand of NZ_KB889963.1, from coordinate 1,944,564 downwards.
GACAAACTCAGCCAAAATCCACTTCATTCCTTGCAAAAATAATAGACCGTCCATTTGATTGGGCTCTAAGTCCCCGCCGGCGTGGCCGATGGCCCTGTTATTTCGCATCTCGTACAGGGCTATCAGCAACCGTGGAATCTGTATTCTTACGGCTCGAGGAAAGGCATTCTGCGGCAGTTTCTCAAGATCAGCGCAAGCGGATCGCATGTCCTTTGGCTTGAACGGGGAAGCTGCATACGTTCCTGATGAGAAACCGTGGCAAACGCAGTAGGCTATTTCGCAGAACTTTCCTGCCTTTAGACCAAGTTTTTCCCAATCCGAGTGCAATGAAGCTCTCAGAGCCTCTTCATACTCGGATATCAAGGGGCCTCGGATTTGAGAAGGGATGTTTCCGAGTGCGATCGAAATATCGGTCGTCATTCACAACGCTAGGGGTTTGTGTATTTCCATATGCCATCGGTCTTCGTTCTGCGTAGCTTTCCAGCTTTGGTTAAACTCGTAAGTGCCGCTGCGATTTGGTTGGATTGATAGGTGTGACCTTTCTCTTTGAGACCTTCGCCAATCTCCCCGTTGGACTGCGGGGTCTTAAAAAATGCAGATTGCAAATTTAGGATTCGTTCCCCGCAGCTCGGCCCGTTTCGCTTGGATACGGTTCTGGGGCGCTTTGCAGCGGAGGCAGCATTCGCAGTCTCAGAGGCGGCAGCAAGCGACTCGTTAGCGTCCGGCGGTATGCATGCCGCATTGCCAAAGCGTTCGCGGAGTAAGTCCCTCAGATCGTCGTAGATTTTAAGGACAACGCTCGCGTCGCCTTCAACTTCAATCAATCCGAGGCTAGCGTTGATGTGCAGCTTTGAATTCATATGCAAAGACCCCGCAAATATGTCTGACGAGACTGAGTAGCGACCACAAACGACGCTCTCTCACGAACACCCCGTCGTCGCCCCACACGTCTCGCATTTCAAACACGTGCCGTTCCTCACCAGCGTGAAATTCGCGCACTCGGGACAGGCTTCGCCGACATAGCCCTTCATGCGCGCTTCGGCGCGTTTTTCGGCGACGCCGGTGACGGTCTTCGTCGGCTCGGTCCAGCCGAGCGTCGAGGTCGGGTCGTCCGCGTCATGGACGACTTCGGGCGTCGGCTCGGCCTTTAAGGCTGTCGCCCCGCCGCCCTGCACCACCATCAGCCGGTCGGTCTTGGAGCGCAGCAGACCACGCGAGACGACGGAGTTCGTCTCCGGCGCCTTGCCCTCATGCTGGCCCTTGCCGAGCACGTCATGGCCGACGTCTTCGGGCGAGACATGAGCGAGATCGTTGCGGCCGAGATAGGAGACGGCCAGCTCGCGGAACACATAGTCGAGGATCGAGGTCGCATATTTGATCGCGTCATTGCCCTGCACCGGACCCGCGGGTTCGAAGCGGGTGAAGGTGAAGGCGTCGACATATTCCTCGAGCGGCACGCCATATTGCAGGCCGAGCGATATCGCGATGGCGAAATTATTCATCAGGCTTCGGAAGGCCGCGCCTTCCTTGTGCATGTCGATGAAGATTTCACCGAGCCGCCCGTCTTCATATTCGCCCGTGTGCAGATAGACCTTGTGGCCGCCGACCGTCGCCTTCTGAATGTAGCTCTTGCGCCGGTTCGGCAGCTTCTCGCGCTCGCGGATCACCTGATGCACGACGCGCTCGACGATGCGTTCGGCGATGGCCGCCGCGCGCGCCGGCATATTGGCGGTGACGAGTTCCTCGACGACGTCCATCGCGTCGATGTCGTCGTCGCCGGCGATGAGCTGCGCCGAGAGCGGCTGCGAGAGCTTGGAGCCGTCGCGATAGAGCGCGTTGGCCTTGAGCCCGAGGCGCCACGACAGCAGATAGGCCTGTTCGCAATCCTCGATCGAGGCGTCATTCGGCATATTGATGGTCTTGCTGATCGCGCCCGAGATGAAGGGCTGCGCCGCCGCCATCATGCGGATATGCGAGTCGACCAGGAGATAGCGCTTGCCGGTGCGCCCGCAGGGATTGGCGCAGTCGAACACGGGATAATGCTCGCGCTTCAAATGCGGCGCGCCTTCCAGAGTCATCGCGCCGCAGATATGCACATTCGCGGCGTCGATGTCGGCGCGCGAGAACCCCAGATGCGTCAGCAGATCGAAGTTCTTGTCGTCGAGCGCGGCCGCTGGCACTTTCAACACGCCGGTGAGAAAATCCTGCCCGAGCGTCCATTTGTTGAAGACGAATTTGATGTCGAAGGCGCTGCGCAGCGCTCCTTCCACCGCCGCGATCTTCTCGTCCGTGAAACCCTTCGCCCGCAGGCTCGTGGTGTTGATCGCCGGCGCGTTGGAGAGCGAGGCGTGGCCGACGGCATAGGCCTCGATCTCGGCGATCTCGCTCTCGCGATAGCCGAGCGAGCGCAGCCCTTCCGGCACGGCGCGGTTGACGATCTTGAGATAGCCGCCGCCCGCGAGCTTCTTGAATTTGACCAGCGCGAAATCGGGCTCGATGCCGGTGGTGTCGCAGTCCATCACCAGGCCGATGGTGCCGGTCGGCGCGACGACGGTGACTTGCGCATTGCGATAGCCGTAGAGCTCGCCTTGCGCGAGCGCTTTGTCCCAGGCGGCGGCTGCGCGTTCGACCAAGAGCTGATCGGGGCAGGAGGCGACGTCGAGCGGCACGGGCGCGATCGCGAGCTGCTCATAGCCGACGCGTTCGCCATGCGCGGCGCGGCGATGATTGCGGATGACCCGCAGCATCGCCTCGCGATTCTCCATGAAGCGCGCGAAGGGGCCGCGCTCCTTGGCCATCTCCGCCGAGGTCGCGTAGCAGACGCCCGTCATGATCGCCGAAAGCGCGCCGGCGATGGCGCGACCGGCGTCGCTGTCATAGGCGACGCCAGACGACATCAACAGTCCGCCGACATTGGCGAAGCCGAGGCCCAGCGTGCGGTAGTCATAGGACAGCTGCGCGATTTCCTTTGAGGGAAACTGCGCCATCAGCACCGAGATTTCGAGCACCACGGTCCACAGCCGCACGGCGTGCTCATAGGACTCGACGTCGATGCGCTTGGTCTCGAGATCGCGGAACTGCAGCAGATTGAGCGAGGCGAGATTACAGGCCGTGTCGTCGAGGAACATATATTCCGAGCACGGATTGGATGCGCGAATAGCGCCGCCCGCCGGGCAGGTGTGCCAGTCGTTGATCGTCGTGTGGAACTGGATTCCCGGATCGGCGGACGCCCAGGCGGCGTAGCCGATCTTCTCCCACAGATCGCGGGCTTTCAGCGTCTTCGCCGTCTTGCCGTCGAGGCGCTTGATGAGGCTCCAGTCGTCGTCCTTCTCGACCGCCTGCAGGAACGCGTCCGTGACGCGCACGGAGTTGTTGGAGTTCTGACCCGAGACGGTGAGATAGGCTTCGCTGTCCCAGTCCGTGTCATAGGTGTCGAAGTGAATGTCCTTATAGCCCTGCTTGGCGAACTGAATGACGCGCTTGATGTAATTGTCCGGCACGTCGTTTTTGCGCGCGAGCTTGATCTCGCGTTTCAGCGCCGGATTGATCTCGGGGTTAAAGCAGTCGTCGCCGGGGCCTTCGCAGTTCATGCAGGCGCGCATGATCGCCTTCAGATGCTTCTTGACGATCTTCGAACCGGTGACCAGCGCGGCGACCTTCTCCTCCTCCTTCACCTTCCAGTCGATGAAGGCTTCGACGTCGGGATGGTCGATGTCGACGACGACCATTTTCGCCGCGCGCCGCGTCGTGCCGCCGGATTTGATCGCGCCCGCCGCGCGGTCGCCGATCTTGAGGAAGGACATCAGGCCAGAGGACGAGCCGCCGCCCGAAAGCTTCTCCTTCTCGCCCCGCAGCTTGGAGAAATTGGTGCCGGTGCCGGAACCATATTTGAACAGCCGCGCCTCGCGCACCCAGAGATCCATGATGCCGCCGTCATTGACGAGATCGTCGGCGATCGACTGGATGAAGCAGGCGTGCGGCTGCGGATGCTCATAGGCCGATTTCGACTTCACCATCTTGCCATTGGCGTAGTCGACGTAGAAATGCCCCTGGCTTGGGCCGTCGACGCCGTAGGCCCAGTGCAGGCCGGTGTTGAACCATTGCGGCGAATTGGGCGCCGCCATCTGCATGGCGAGCATGTAGCGAAGCTCGTCGCTGAACGCCTGGGCGTCTTCCTCGGCGTCGAAATAGCCGCCCTTCCAGCCCCAATAGGTCCAGGCGCCGGCGAGACGGTCGAAGACCTGCTTGGCCGAGATTTCGGAGCCGTTGCGCTGGTCCTTGGGAAGTTCGCTGAGCGCTTCCGTGTCGGCGACGGAGCGCCACAGGAAGGACGGCACGGCGTTCTCCTCGACGCGCTTCAAGCGCGCCGGCACGCCGGCCTTGCGGAAATATTTCTGCGCCAGAACGTCGGCCGCGACCTGGCTCCACTGGTTGGGGACGTCGATATTGTCGAGGGAAAAGACGATGGAGCCGTCGGGGTTGCGGATCTCGCTCTTCGTCGTGCGGAACGGAATGTTCGCATAGGGGGATTCGCCCGCCTTGGTGTAGCGCCGCTCAATTTTCATCGTCTCATCCCCTCAAAGCGCAGGCGTCCGCCCGCACGCAGCCATTCGCTGGCCCGCGACGCAATTTTTGCCAATTCTGAACTCGAAAGACGCGCGCCCCGCGCTCGCGGATGGATACGCCGCGATTGAAAGCACGCCGAAAACGAGGATCACGCCCACGCAAAGCAACGCTCTCGTCCGGCTGTCGCCAAAACTCGCCGAACGTCCTTGAGATCGTTCGCCGCGTCGCCATTCCGTGTTGCCTCCAGACTGCGTGAGTCTTGCGACGACGTCAAGATATAGTGATGAAAATTAAAAAAGCGACAACATGTGGATAAGTTAGTGGATAAGGGGGAAAACTTCAGTCGGGCAGGAATGAGCGTCCGGCATCTGCGCAGATTCGGCAAGCGGGACTTTTGCGGGCGCTGCCGTCCCCCTAGCCCTCATGCTGAGGAGCGTCCGTAGGACGCGTCTCGAAGCACGAGGGCGAGGGGTCGCACTCCCGCAGCATCCTTCGAGACGCCGCTTCGCGGCTCCTCAGGATGAGGATGCGCACTCGAGCGCCATACTCTCAAAACAACAAAGCCTCGCCGCCGCTACTTGCAGGCCTTCGCGTCCGCCGCCTTCAGCAGAAAGGCGTGGTTCTCCGCATTGTCGGGGCTCAAATAGAGATAGCTGGAGCGCCCGCCCGCATCGGGCCCCGGCATTTCCAGCCGCTCGACGACTGTCACGAGCACGCCCTCGGGCTGCGCGGCGATCCGGAAGGAGCCGGACTCACTGTAGCCGATCCGGCAATGCCGCACGCCGTCGTTCTTGCTCTTGCAGAGGTCGGTTTCCTCGGCGGAGAGCGACGCGTTGCATAAGAGGGCGCCGCGGTCCTCTTTGCAGGCGCCGAAGGTGGAGAAGGTCGCCTTGCCCCGCCCCTTCGTCGAAAATTGCAGCGTCGCCGAAAACGGATAGGGCGGCGTGTCTTTTCGCGTCTCGATCGACAGCCACGCTTTGTCGACGATCTGCTTTTTATGGGCGGAAAGATGCGCCGTGTCATAGGCGCGCGCGTAACATCCGAGCGAAGGGAGCGGCTCCGCCTGCGCCGCGACCGTTGCGAAAACAAAAGCGCAGATCGCCGCGCTGCAGATCAGTTGAGATTTGAACATTCGGACTCCTGGAGCGAGACGTTCAAGTGTAAACCGCAGCTGGCGCGTCACAGCAGCAATTCTCGCGTCACAAAAGCTTCGCCTCCCCGTGATCTTCAAGCGGGGAGATCGCAGCGGAGCGAGTCGCACATGTGGACGGTCAACGCGGATTTCGGTCAGACGATCTTCGCCCTCGTCAATTTTCCGCAAGCGGATGCAAAAAAGCAGAAAGCGGCCAAGAAAACGCTCAGTGAAACGCTCGGCCGTCTCGGCGCGCTGGAAGTGCGGCTCGCGCGCGGCAAGAGGGAAGTGCGCAAGGCGCAGCGCCTGCGTTACGACGTCTTCTACAAGGAAGGCGGCGCCATTCCCGATGCGCGCACGGCCTTCACCCGCCGCGACGCCGACCGTTTCGACAAATATTGCGATCATCTCATCGTCATCGATCACGCGGCGCAGACGCGGCGCGGCAAAATCAGGCCGAAGATCGTCGGGGCCTATCGGCTGATGCGCGACGACATGGCGAAGAAGGCCGGCGGCTTCTATTCCGAGAGCGAATATGACGTCGGGCCGCTCCTCGCCCGTCACGCCGGCAAGCGCGCGCTGGAACTCGGGCGCTCCTGCGTGCTCGCGCCCTACCGCGGCAAGCGCACCATTGAACTCCTATGGCGCGGGCTTCTCGCCTATGTGCGGGCGCATGACATCGATGTGATGTTCGGCTGCGCAAGCCTGCACGGCGCCAATCCGCTCGCCCACGCGCAGGCCTTGAGCTATCTGGCGCATTACGCCCCGGCGGAAGACACGTGGCGCGTCAGCGCGCGAGACGAGCTGCACACGCCGATGCGAATGCTGGCGCGCGACGCATTCGATCCGCGCAAGGCGCGCGACGCGCTCTCGCCGCTGATCAAAGGCTATCTGCGGCTCGGCGCGCGTTTTGGCGACGGCGCGGTCGTCGATCGCAAATTCAACACGACGGATGTTTTCGTGGTGATGCCGGTCGCCGAGATCGACGCGCGCTATCTGGAATTTTTCGGCGGCGCGCCGCACCGCCGCGCCGCTTAGCGCTCTGTCATTTCCGACGCGCGCGCCGCCACTCGGCGCGCTGCACAGTCCAAGGCGCTGAACTGGCTGGGCGCCGGCAGCGCCGCCCCGCTCTGGCCGCCCCCGCTCTCCGGAGTCGCCCTCAAGATTTTTCCCTGCTCGTGGCCTCTTGAAGACCGGCCGCGCCGCTCTGTTTAATCAAGAGCGCGGCCGCGCGCGAAATCGCCGCGCAGGAGCAAAAACATGGACGCGAAGAGAGCCACCACACCCGAAGAACGCCATGAGCTGCGCGAGGTCGTCGGCCTGTTCGACACCGTCGACACGCTGCAGTCGGCTATCGACGATCTTCTCACTGGCGGTTTCGACCGCTCGGAGATCAGCCTACTCGCCGAAGAGGACACAGTGCGCCAAAAGCTCGGCGACACGGATGTGAGCGCCGACGCGCTTGAAGACAGTCCCAGAGCGCCGCGCACGCCATACATCGACAGCGAGTCGCTCAATATCGGCAAGGCCTCGATCGTCGGCGTGCTGTTCTACGTCGGCGTCTTCATTGGCGCCGGAGTCGCCCTTGCCTGGGCGCTGTCTTTGACGAGCGCCATTGCGGTTGGACTGTTGACCGGCGGCGCAGCCGGGGTTTTGGGCCTGCTGGTTTCAAAGCTCGTCGGCGACCGTCAGACCAAATGGGCGCAGTCGCAATTGAAGCATGGCGGACTGCTGCTTTGGGCCCGCGTCTGGAACGAGGAGCGAGAACGCGCGGCGATGGAAATCATGCAGCGCCACGGCGGCCGCGACGTGCATGCGCATGTGGGAGCATAAGCGCAACCGTCGGTTGTCAACAGCCCGGATCGCTTCTAGCATCGCCTTGTAAGGCCCGCGGCGGATCGGCGGCGGGCGGGTTGCTGTGCGTGTCGCCATGCGTGTCGCTGTGCGTGTCCTGGCGGTTTTTATCGTTTTTTGCTTTGGGGTCGTTGCGGCGGCGCAGTCGGCCTTGGCTGGCGCGTGGCTCATGCCGCCCGGAGAGGGGCAGGCGATCGTCACCACGACCTTCGCCGACGCGCGCAAAGCCTATGACGCCAGCGGCCGGCTGATCCAGACGCCCTCCTATCGCAAGTTCGAGACGCGCCTCTACGTCGAGCACGGCCTTTTTGACTGGCTGACGATCGTCGCCGAAGGCGGCTATATGAATTTCTCCGGCGCTGCCGGGCCGTACGACCACCTCAACCTGCTCGTCGAGGAAGCCAAGGCCGGCCTGCCGCTGTCGCTCCAGGGCCCGCCGGGCGCGCGCTATGACGGCCTCGGATTGGGCGCGCTCGGCGCGCGCACGCTGCTCTTCACCTGGGGCGATTACATCGTCTCGCTGCAGGCGGGCGTCCGGGCCGCCTCGCCGGCGGCGCGGCGGTTCCTCGATATGCGCGATCCCGTGCAGGCCGACCTGCGGCTGCTCGTCGGCCGGCCCTTCGAGTTTTTCGGCTTTCCCGCCTTTGTCGACGCCCAGCTGGGTTATCGGTCGCGCGGACAGAATGGCGACGAGATCCGCGCCGACCTCACCGCTGGGCTACGACCCCTGCCCCCGATCCTGCTTCTCGCCCAAAGCTTCTCCGGCTTTGCGCCGAGAGGCGGCCCGGCTGGCGTCGTCGCCGCGCAGAAATTTCAGTTGAGCGCGGTTTACGACATGACGGCGTCGCTTTCGTTGCAGATCGGCGCGATCGCCGCGCTTGGCGGCGTCAACTCGCCCGCCGAGCGCGGTCTGATCAGCGCATTCTGGTGGCGATATTAGTTGGCGACCTGCTCTACCCTGACATGCGCGACGCCCGCCGATCGGAAGCCGAGGCTGTCGGCGGCCGCGACGGAAACGTCGATCACCCGCCCGCGCGTGAAAGGCCCGCGATCATTCACCGTGACGACGATCGAACGATTATTATGCAAATTGGTCACCCGCACCTTCGATCCGAAGGGCAATGTCCGATGGGCCGCCGTAAGAGCGCCGACATGCGCGCCGCTCGCCGTGCGCCCCCTGTGCGCGTAATAGGACGCTTGGCCAACCCACTCGCCCGCTTGCGTCGCCGTCGGAGCGAGCAGGCTCGCGGCGCAAAGGGACAGAACTCCGGACATGACTCTTTTCACAACATTCTCCTTTGCAAGGGCCGCAAGCGACTCCGCGGATCTCTGGCCAATAGAAATCGCTCGTGACCAAACAATGGCGAGCTTAGAAGCGTCACGCCGCCATCCGCTGAGCACTTAATAGAATGATGGAACCGCGCTTAAACCTACATTGTTCCATTACTGCTTATTCTTGTCTTTGATCGTCATGACCGCTTTGCATAAACTTGTCTTCTTGGCTTGCGACATAAGCGCAACACTCCAGGACTATTTTTATCGGGAGGCTCCTTCCCCTGCTCGAGCGTAGAGCGCAGCACTTCTTGAAGTGCGTGCGCCCCGCGCGATTTAGTGACGTTGGCGGGGTTGGCGGCGAATATTCAGCGCGCCAGGACCGCGCATGGATTTTCGCCCGCCAGCGCAAATGCTTTGAGACCACGATCAGGAGCTGGAAATGTCTCAATCGGTCAAAACGGCGGTCGCGACGGCCGCGTTGGTTATCGGGTTGCTGGCCCATACGGACCTCGCTGAGGCGCAGAGGGGCGGCTTTGGCGGCCGAGGCGGCGGGTTCGGCGGCGGCGGTTTCGGCGGTGGCGGGTTCGGCGGGTTCAGGGGCGGCGGCTTCGGCGGCGGCGGCTTCGGTGGCGGCGGCTTCAGGGGCGGCGGACTTGGCGGCTTCAGGGGCGGTGGTTTCGGCGGCGGTTTCCGTGGCGCGGTTCTGCCCGGCGGCGGCTTTAGAGGCGGCTGGCGCGGCGGCGGCTGGGGCAGGCCTGTGGTCGGCGGTTGGGGCGGCGGCTGGGGCTGGCGACGCCCCTGGGCGCGCTCTTATTGGCCCTGGTATGGCGCGGGCCTGATCGGAGCGGGGTACGGCTTGGGTTGGGGTTCGTCCTATTATTCCAACATCGGCTACAGCGGCTGCTATCAGCTTCGCAACGTGTGGACCAATTGGGGCTGGCGGCCCCAGTGGGTGAACGTCTGCTACAGCGGCTGGGGCGGCGGTTGGGGTGGCTGGAACACCGGCTGGGGCTGGTAAGCCGATCGCTTCGCGTCGGCATTTTTGAGACACACGCGCCCTCCCGGTCTGGGAGGGCGTTTTTGCATCGGAGAGGAGCTGGAGATGTCTAAAGTAGTTAAAGCGGCGGCCGCGACCGGCGCTCTGCTCATTGGCTTAATAGCTCATTCCGGCGCCTCGCAGGCGCAGCGATGGGACGGATGGCATGGCTTCGGCTGGGGCGGCGGCGGCTTCCGCGGCGCGGTGCTGCCCGGCGTCCACTGGGCCGGCCGTTGGGGCGGCCGCGCCGGCCCGGGCCGGCCGGTGGGCTGGGGCGAGCCTTGGGGCTGGAGCTATTACCGCACAGACCTGCCCGCCTATTCGCCGGGATACGACGCGGGCGTTGGGGGCGGGGGCTGGCCCAGCTACGCCAACGCCGGCTACGGCGACTGCTATCAGATCCGCCGGGTGTGGACCCATTGGGGCTGGCGACGCCAATGGATGAACGTCTGCCCGGGCTGGGGCGGCGACGGCGGTTGGGGCTGGTAAGCCCTTCCGATTTTCCGGGAGGCCTTTTGCATTGGCCGCCTGCCCGGCAGCCCGAGCGGTTGCGGCGACGCTGATAATAGCTAGATTGCGGGCTTCGTCACTCGCGAGGCCACCTCATGCCGCATCATGCGCGCGTCATCATCATTGGCTCCGGCCCGGCCGGCTATACGGCGGCGATCTACGCCGCCCGTGCGTTGCTCGAGCCGGTGCTCATCGCCGGCTTCGAGCAGGGCGGTCAGCTCATGATCACGACGGAGGTGGAGAACTACCCCGGATTCGCCGAGCCGATCCAAGGGCCCTGGCTCATGGAGCAGATGCGCCTGCAGGCCGAACATGTCGGGACGAAGCTCGTCTCCGATCATATCATCGGGGCGCATCTCGACGAGCGGCCGTTCAGGCTCACTGGAGATTCGGGCAAGTCATACACCTGCGACTCGCTCATCATCGCCACCGGCGCCAAGGCGAAATGGCTCGGCCTGCCGAGCGAGGAAAGGTTCAAGGGTTTTGGCGTCTCCGCCTGCGCGACCTGCGACGGATTTTTCTTTCGCGGCAAGAAAGTGCTTGTCGTCGGCGGCGGCAACAGCGCCGTCGAGGAAGCGCTGTATCTTTCCAATCTCGCGTCGCATGTGACGATCATCCACCGCCGCGACGAATTCCGCAGCGAGCGCGTATTGGTGAAGCGTCTGCTGGCGCAGGAGAATGTCTCGATTCTCTTCAATCATGTGATCGATGAGATCGTCGGCGACGAAAACCCGCTGAGCGTCACCGGCGCGCGCGTCAAGAATGTCGCGACCGGCGCGATTCACACGCTTGCGGCGGACGGCGTCTTCGTCGCCATCGGCCATTCGCCCGCGTCCGAACTGTTCCGTGGCCAATTGACGATCAAACCATCGGGCTACATCGCCGTCGAGCCTGGAACGACGCGCACCAGCATGCCGGGCGTCTACGCCGCCGGCGACGTCGCCGACGAAGTCTATCGCCAGGCCGTCACAGCGGCGGGCCTCGGCTGCATGGCGGCGCTCGAAGTCGAGAAATTTCTCCTCGATGCGCCGACCTCGGCGGTCAAGGAAATCGCCTGAGATATTCCGACAAGCGCCCGCCTCCACCCTCCCCTTGAGGGGGAGGGTCGCGCCGAAGGCGCGGGGTGGGGTGACGACCCCAACGCGCGCGCTCGACACAATATGCGGCGCGCTGTACGAGCGTCCGAATGAAAGCTCTGCTTTCACCCCACCCCGGACTGCGTCGCAGTCCGACCCTCCCCCTCTAGGGGAGGGTGAATAAACCCAGGCGCATGTCTTCCGCACCGGGCGGAGGGAATGAGGCGCAGAGCATAAAAGCGCAGATGTCCGATCTCCTTCTCGAACTCTTCTCCGAAGAAATTCCGGCGCGTATGCAGCGGCAGGCGGCTGACGACCTGAAGCGGCTCGTCACCAATGCGCTCGTGGAGCGCGGCCTGACCTATGAGGGCGCCGCCGCTTATGCGACGCCGCGCCGTCTCGCGCTGCAAGTGGTCGGCCTGCCTTCGCGCCAGCCCGATATCCGCGAAGAGCGCAAAGGCCCGCGCGTCGGCGCGCCGGAGGCGGCGGTCGCCGGCTTCCTGAAGAGCGCCGGACTCGCCTCGCTCGATCAGGCGAAGATCGCGAAGGACAAGAAGGGCGCCGAGTTTTATCTCGCCGTCATCGAGCGCGCCGGCGCGGAGACGATCGACGTTCTCGCTGAAATTCTGCCGGCGATCATCAAGAGCTTTCCCTGGCCGAAGTCGATGCGCTGGGGCGCGGCGTCCGAGCGCGGGGATTCGCTGCGCTGGGTGCGGCCGCTCCATTCCATCGTGGCGACCTTCGGACCGGAGACGGAATCTCCCGAGGTCGTCCGTTTCGAGGTCGACGGAATCGCATCGGGCAATTTGACCCACGGCCATCGCTTCCTGGCGCCGCAGCCCATTCGCGTGAAGCGCTTCGAGGATTATGCGCTCTCGCTCGAGCGCGCCAAAGTCGTCATCGATCCGGCGCGCCGGCGCGACATCATTCTGCATGACGCGAAGGATCTCGCCTTCGCGCAAGGGCTGGAGCTTGTCGAGGACGCTGGCCTGCTCGAAGAAGTCGCGGGACTCGTCGAATGGCCAGTGACGCTCATGGGCGCGTTCGACGAGAGTTTCCTCTCCATTCCGCCGGAAGTCATTCGGGCGACGATCCGCGTGAACCAGAAATGTTTCGTGTTGCGCAACCACCCTCCCCTTGAGGGGGAGGGTCGCGCCGAAGGCGCGGGGTGGGGTGAAGCGGCTCCCCCAGGC